>CAMBZZ010000001.1 GCA_945872615.1 uncultured Clostridia bacterium
CGATTCATACGCCATTCTTTAACTTGTAATAGTGTCCATAAAAACAAACAGCAGTTATTTATGCTAGGTACAGCAGCGATAGCCAAACCGAGCAGTCTATTGAAGGACAACTTCGCGTTTGTCAGGACTATGCCAAAAGCAATGACATACTAATCGTCGATACCTATATCGACCGAGCAATGACGGGAACGAACGATATGCGCCCCGACTTTCAGCGTATGATAAAAGACAGCAACAAGCGTCAATGGGACTACGTTTTGGTTGTTACACATTTTTATGGACACTTTTTATTCAACAATACTACCGCCCGATTTATCGCCTTTCGTCTTCGTTTTGTAGCACAGTGAAAAGCGTAAGTCAACGGCAAAAATAATTGCTGAAAACATCCAAAATATATCAAAAGCCAAGGAAGATTATCTCAACCTTGGTTTTTTTTATTTTTCAAAAATGTATTTACAATTAACAACAACGCAATAATTTTTGCGTTTTCGTTGAATTCCGTAATGCTAACATCAAAGCAAAATACATCTATCTTTTCCCGGTGCTACTTCCGTTTTTGCCGAAAGGCGGAATAAATCGGAGGTAAATAAGAATGGAAAAAGAAAAGAATGCTTTTAGCATTTTCAAAGAAGAAATCTCTCAAAACAACGTACTTGCTATGTCAGAGTTAATAGCAATGGCTGAAACGCGCTTTCTCATAGGATATATGGGAAGCCCTATGCAGAAAATGCACGCAGATTTATATGTGGATATACTGCACAAAAATGAATTAGGATATGCATTCAGTGATAGTTACGACTTAGTCCAAGAAGGTGCGTTGTACCTTTGCGAACATTACGGCAAACACTTGAATGACATAATAGGCTATTCAAAGAAAGGCAAGCCCATTACTATAGAGATTGCTTGTTGCAAGAAAATGATGAAGCTGATGAATCGAAAAACACGCGACAACTACCGAAACGTATGTTACGATGCTTTAACGCCCCTATACGACGAATTACAAGAAGAGACGACACAAGACTATACCGTCTATGACAAAATCGTAGAAAACCTTAATTTGACGGAAAATATGCGCATTGCTTTGGAGTGTCGTATAAAAGGCTTGAGCTTTCCCGAAATAGGTAGGGTGCTTAATAGAGCACAATCCACCGTGTTCGAATACTTCATAAAAATGCGACAGAGGTATATGATGATTTATGAAAAAAGCCAGTAACAAAAGTGATTTTATGAAATCGGCAAATAACACCCCAATAGGTGCTTGACATATAAGATACTATGTTATCGCATGTTATCTATTTATTAAACAATAACGTTCTTATATATCTTTGCGTAATAATCGATCAATTCTTCATTGAGTTTTTCCGTCACGCACTTATACATAAATCGATTTCTTGCTTTTATCATTCCATAAATAAAATTTCGATCTCCCCAAAGAGGACGCTCTATATCAATAGCACATTGTAATTTACCATGATTAAAAATGAAATTAGCCATGTTGCAATCAGTTAAAACAAAGGCACTTTCAGTTAACTCCGGTACAATATCAAAATCTGCAAGCAACTCTGCTTTTAGTGCCGAATTGGTCTTGTCTATTAAAGACTTTAAAAAGGAAGACCATGAGGTATGTTCCGATTTCCCGTATTTATCCATAAAGCCAAAAGCAGAAGATTTAATATGAGCTACTCGTTGAATGAAAGATACAACCTGCGACAATATTGTTGTGTCGCAATCTTTATTATAAAATACTTGTCCGTCTTTTTTCTCTTCTTCTAAAACGACAAAGTCATCAATAAGTTCGCCCTTATCGTATATTTTATCTATTTTAACCACAGGGAAATTATTCTTGATTAGAATATCGTGCGAAAACTTTTCAATATAATAAGATTCGTCTATAGTTGGGTTATTATAGCTTGCTCGCGCAATTTTTATAATCTTATTCCCTTTGCTAAATATATAATGTTTCTCGCTATAATTGAAAGGCACATATCCCAGCGAGATCAAATTATTATAGTATGGTTCTTTTTGAGGTTCATTCTTCATTTTTCTTATAAATTTTATTTTTATCCATAACACTCTGTAAAAGAGTGGTATCTACGCCGTGTTCGTTGCCTTGAGCTGTGATTGAGGCAATGTCCTTTGGTAAGCAACTACCGCCATAGCCTCGGTTTTCTTCATAAACAAATGTATGACTTGCACCAATTCTTGGGTCTGCGATCCAGATCTCTCTGGCTAAATTATAGTCTGCTCCGAGAGATCGTGCTATATCATACATTTCATTACAGAAAGTCACCTTGGTTGCCAAGAATGCGTTCTCCATATATTTTGCCATTTCCACAGTCTTAGCATCGGCTTGATAAATGCGCACGTTAGAATTTATAACTGTTTGATATGTCTTAATAGCTAAATCTATGCCATTTTTAGTTCCGCCAAATGACAACCATGTTCTATCATTCAAATCAGCAAACGGATGAGCAACCGTTTCGCCATAATATTCTGGTTGAAAGACTATTTCTTTACCGATCTTTTTCATCATCTCATCGGTAAAGCCAACGTAAACGGTAGACCTTAAAACGATTAACGGCACATTTAACCAATTTAGCACTTCTTCAACAATACTTGTATCGCAATGCCCATCTGCTCGCTGTGGAGTGGGAACACATACGAATACTGTATTACAACTGTTGATTTCCTCTTGTGAACCTATATTAAGACATTTATCGTATAATATAGCATTTTTGAATAAATTGTGCATGGCTTTGCCAACATGTCCGTATCCAACAATTCCAATTTTCATAATTTTATCCTCTGTACTTTATTCCGTGATGATACCTTGTATAGATATCCAAATATTTTTCTAAAATTTCAATGGCTTGTTGAGGTGTTTCAACAGCATATACTTTATCATCTACCGATTGATAGCGTTCTCTAGAATCCAACTTCCTTCCTGCGAGTTCGCTACTCCAACCATCCACATTGGTATAAGCGATTACCAATCTAAAAAGCGACCAGGCAAGCGCCATTTCGGAAAGCGTACCGCTTCCGCCACCAATAGCGATTACACCATCTGCACTGACAACCATTCCGTTTCTCATAACATCTATGCCAGTAGGTACAATAATGTCGGCAAAATGGTTTGCATCTGTTCTATCAAAAGATGGGATAATCGCAATAGTATCGCCGTCTTGATATTTTGCAGAGGATTTTGCACCTTGAAACACAGCCTCCATAACGCCACCCAAACCTCCGCTTTGAACTCTATATCCGGCATCTACAAGGGCTTTTCCTGTTTCAAATGCAAGCTTGTATTTTAAACCGTCTTTTTCTATTTTTCCGTCGCCAATTACGGCAATAATCTTTTTCATACGTTCTGCTCCTTAATTTTATATGTTTGAATAATTAATATACCTTCCTCACGGGTATTTATGAGTTCAAAATCAACCGCCATTCCGCTTGATTTAATTTTACTGAAATCTGTTGTCGGTGTTTTAAAAAACACCAATTCGTCCTTCTCCAAAGGGACATTATTTACACTCAAATTTTCGCCTTGAATTTTTATTAGCGTCAAACGATCAAAGTAAAATTTATTATCCGAAAACTGATAGACTTTGGCAGGAATATTAAAATTAAATTTATCTATCGAGCAGGAAATAATGATGCGTTCCGTTTCGTTATCGATAATCGAACTATTTGCAGTTTTTAATGCCCGATCGATGTCTGAACAACATTCTATTACCTTACCTCCATTACGTTGGAACAACGAAATAGATTGTTGAAAAATACGCTTATATTTTACACCGATTAAATTGTTTAAAATATGATAATGAAAATTTTTCCTTACATAATCAGCGCAATTTTTATTTTCCATTGAATCAAGATAGGCAATAAAATCATAAAACGTCGAAAAAACAAATGGCAAATCAAGATAATATCCTATCTCACGGCTATAGAAATAGTAGTCGTTCAACATTCCATAATGTGCGGCAAAATTTCTTAATACAATAAGCCGTGACCCTAACTCGAGCGGGGCGTTTAGCTTGTTCAAAATCATAGACAATTTAGAATATGTATTATACACAGGTATTCCTAATTCAAATACAAATTTCTCTTCAATATTTAGAAGTGCCTTTTGAACACCTTCACTTGCGCTTTTGTTAATTTCACGCATATCGGAAAAGTTTGCTCCGCAACAAAGGATCGTTAAGTTTTTATTTCTATAAAACTTAGGTTTATTTAGTTTAGAAAGCCTTTCCATATTCACATCTGAAATATCTTTTAACTCTGTTATATTGTTATGATAAAGATATGCTACACCTAAAAACGGAGGGGCACTTTTACATATATCGCTAAATGTTTTTGTGTCATAGATTTTTAATACATAGTCCTTATCAAAATATTTTCCGATATTACTTCCTTTATCAATAGTCATAATACACTTGTCCATCGTCATTTCAATTTGACCTGACACACAAAATCTTGGCGCTTTTACCCGTTCAGACAAATCAAGCGAAAAACGCCGGGCGTTTTGATTTATCATTGTGATTTGAACGTCAGGATATATGAGTCCAAAGATGCTTTCAAGTAAATTCCCGTCATTATTTTTCTCTCGGATGTTCACTTCATAGTTATTCCGGAACGTATCGGTTAGGGCTTGTTCCAATGTGTTTCTGCGTTCATTTATGTCAGCACTTCCCATATTTCCCCACAGTGCTTTACCCCAAATATTCGCAAAATTGCAAATAAAAGATTTTGAATCCCTCTGTGATAAGACAGCGAGAACCATAATCAGCATTCCGGCAATCGTCAACTCACCATCCTTCACATAACAAATATCATCTGCAATCTTAGGGAAAGCCTGAATAAAAGACTCGTCAATGCGCATTGTATTGCTCAGGGGAGTTGAGATGAATGCGTGCAAATTGATATTTCTGAATCTTTCCAAAATCCAAGTATAATATGTGATACCATCCACAATTTTCTCGCTGCCATCGGCATTATAAATCGAATAGCAATTGTTTGCGAAACGTTCATAGAGAAAAGGGAATTGTTCTCGGAAAAGCCGTTGATCTATTCTTTCACTTTCCAAACTGATATCCGAAAAGTAAACATAGCGAAACCCACGTTCTATTTGAACGAGAGTAGCTGCCAACATTCCTTTTAAGTAAGACAAATCTTTCCCATTAACAAAATGCTTCTTGCTGTAATATATTTGACTGATTGGAGCATTAAGAAACTCCAAAGAATGCAAATCATATATCGTTTTTTTAACACTCATGTTCTCGCTCCTTTGCTTTTTCAAGCAAAATATCTTTTATCTTTTGTTTATAAGTTTCGCTGTATTTCCCAACGCGATTAACATTATTCGTGCTTGGTTCAAAATAATACAATATATAAGGAATATACACATTCTTCTTTGATTTTGCTATCATAGGAAGCATTATAGCAAAATCTGTATTTACATCTACAAACAATCCATCTATTTTGAGATCGTTTTCAATATTAATGAAGTCAAACAATTTCCGCTTGAAGCACTTTGGGTGCAACCAAATATTGTCGCCGCCGCGTTCCCAGACACGTTCAAAGGAGTATATTTTATAAGTTTTAAGAGGTTTGTCATAGCGTATGCAATTACCGCAAGTTATCTCCGCACCATTATGGAACTCATTTACGATTATCTCAATCGCTCGTCGATTCACAAGATAATCGTCATTGTCCAGATTGATTACAATACAGTCAGGATTCAGAATAATATTTTGCATGACAAAAACAAAGTTTTCGAGTTCACCGACCTTAGTATCGTTGAATACGGATATAACCGTTTTGCTCTTGAAATAATTGTCGTAACGTAAAATACAGTCCGCATAATCAGCACTCTCATTTTGCGAAGCGTCATCAACATAAACGACGGAAAAATTCTGATAAGTTTGAACCTTTAGACTGTCAAACATTCTTTTTAGTCTTTCAGGAGGAGTATTATATCCCCGAATATAAACCACGACGTCTGCAGTTGTTGTCTGCAACCAATCTTTTTTGTCGCCCGTAAGATTCACTTGGTTGTATTGCATATCCGGGATTTGATTTTGTTCAACCCTTCTTTCCGCATAGGAAATGAAATTGACTTCGTGTTTTTTGCGATTTTCAGGATGAATAAACCAAACATTCCTATCAGATAGACGAACACTGTCTTTTGGTTGCAAGCCTTTATCCAATGCTCTGTGCCAAGGCGATTGGACGACGCCGTCTATCATTTGATTTTTGAGCGGAAGCATATTCTTCAACCTATCTAATGCCAAAAAACAAGTGCGGACTTCCGTTCTACAACCATAAATGGGATTGCTGTCTGCTTTTTTTGCAATAGAAAGCGATACGGTTACGGCACCGTTTTTCAGTGCGGTTAAACCATCTATAAATCCATTCACATCTTCGTTATGATAAAGAATATCGCTGTCTGTCTGGAAAACATATTTCGTCTTAATGTTTTCAAAGCCGCAAAGAGTTGCGTATAATCCTTGTCCGTTTGCGCAATGCCCCTCCGTGCTTTCTACACCAAAATATTTTATGTATAAGCTTTTAATTCTTTCGTCATCGGTTTCAGCATAGACAATGTCGTCAATAAGCCCGTTTGACTTTGCCCGCTGCAATTCCGTCCGCAAAGTTTCTTCATCATCAAAATCATACCTTCTCACTCGTTCAGAAGTCCATGTTAAATCGGCGACAACTACTTTACGGACAAATCTACCGCCCTTTTCGAGGCTACCGACAATATGCGAAATATTTCGATAAACAGACCTATATTCCATAGGATTGGTTTTAATCAATAAAGATAGATTATCAAAAACTTGCGACTCAGATATTTTTTTACAGTCGAATATTATATGTTCCGATATAGGCATGAGAGTGTCCAGATCCGCTCCGTCGCCTTCAACAATCTGTTCAACACGCAACCCATATTTGCTGAATAAATTTCTATAAAACTCTATCGGTCGATGATATTCTTTTCGAATCTTGCTATTTTCCGCAGAGTGCTTTTCAAACACTTCGGAAATATGATAATTTCCCTGTAAACCCGTAGTTCTTAGTTCAGTGTTTTGAACACTATTAAAAAATGGATTGCAGACGCTTATTATTGCTCGTCCGTTCAATTTTAAAATTCTGACTATATTGCGTACTACTTCTTCCGCAATTTCGTTATCGATGCAACAAAGCACAAGATTACTTATCACCAAATCGTAATCCGCAGAGGGAATATCTTGGACAAGTTTATAAACAGTAACCGAAGGGTTTGCGCGTTTGATGACGGTGTCCAAATCGATATCGAAAACACTTACGTCGTAGTTTTCTGAAAGCGTATTTGCAATTTTACATTTTCCTGCACCATAGTCTAAGATTTTTTCGGGATGATACTGTTTGACTAAGTTTATAATTTTCCCGTCATGTAAATCTTCTTTGTAGCGCTTATCGACTACCTTCTTAAATAACTCGCAACCATCGTCCAAATACAGACTGTCACCTTGATAGTAGCGCTGTATTAACTGTTTAAAATCCTCATCGCTTAAAAAGGGATACCGCAACAGTTCATACGCCCTGTCGACTGACTTATCATATTTCTCTGTATCGAACGGCAAAAATGATTTCCCGTAATCGATCAGCTTCAATTTGCCGTTTGCCACAACAAAATTGCATGTCTTAATGTTGTCGAACACGCAACCGTTTTTCTTTAAAAATCGTAAAAGGTCTATAAACTGCCGTATATGTCCGCCATGATAAGGTTTTGATTTTTCATAGGGATATCTGATAATATCAATGCCGTCAACCTGAAAATACTTCAACGGATACAAGGCTTCACATTCTTCAAACGTTTGCCCGATTGTTTTAAGATAATTGAGATTTTTTAATGGTTTATAGAAGTACTTATAGACATAAGCGCCGTCGGTAAATACTGCGCCTTCGCCGCCACTCCCCAATAATTTTAAAGCATCGTGTGATACTGAAAATTTCTTCTCTATTTTTGCCTTTATTTCGTTAATATTTAGCAATTGCGACTGAATATGCAGTTTGTAATTCAACGACTCAAAAGCACAGGCAACCTTATTAAACTCCAAATATACGGAGGCTTCTTTGATAAAAGCCTGCAAATTTCCGTCTGAAAACAATTCAGAATATTTAAAGTCGTTTATAATAGAAAGCAACCCTTGAATCCTTCGGAAGGAAGCTACAAATCTTGCCAAACGTTCAACAAAATATCCTCTATAAAAGTCGTAAAAATCTTCTTTTTTTGCATCAACGCCGACCTGCTCAATGGCTTTTGTAAAGGAAGATCCGATTAAATCCAACAACAACTTATTCTCTTCCTTTTGCATATTAAAAGGACTATTCCGTCGATTGTGAAGAGTTGCAAAAGGAGCATTTACGATTTTATACCCTGCGATTTTTGTTTGTAATACCCAAAAATAATCGCTGCGCCGTCCTATCTTATCTCCTATTTGAATAGACCAATTAGGAATATTTAAAAGTTCACGATTGAAGATTAGCGTATTACCACCACGGCTTTTTACTTCTTTTATCCGCATGTCTTGCAAAAACAATGGACGGCTGTATGCTTTACCTCCAAACACATCGTCAAGATTACAGTTTTTTCTTAGAGCAATAGGTGTTTCCAAATGCGTTTCGCCGTAATCTGTCAAATCATAATAATAATCGGTCTTATCTGAAAGCGTGTCTATTTCCCCAATGCTTGCAGTTTTATTATATACATAGTCCAACAATGCCGTTCGAATCGTAGAAAGAGTAGGTAAAGGCGCGTCCAAGGAATAGTTTCCGACAACTGCATCATAGCAGTCTTTATAAGTCTCAATTACGTTATCTATATTGAGTGGCACGTTTTCGATATTTCCATTCCGTGAGACAAGCTCTTTTAGTTCCATATCTTCGTCTAATATCCAAATGATGTCTCCGTCTTTTGTAAATTGATAAAGATACTTTTGCAAAATAGTACGGGCAATTGCAATATCTTGTATAACGTCACCTTGCAATTTATCTCTAGTGACAAACTGATCGAAATCGCCTTTTTCAATACGTGCAAGCACTCTGTTTTTATCTATGATTTCATAATAATACCCGCTTGCCTTGAGCAAAGCCATATAAGGATATCTATCTTCGGTAAAATTTATAAAAATGACAATCTTGGTGTTATAGCGACGCAATGCTATCAACTGTTCCAAAAGTCGTAAGCCTAACTTGTATTCGGTTACGATAAATCCGATTGTTAAATTCCCATTATAGTTTTTTGTTGTGCTTTTATCCCCAAAAAACAGTTCCTCTTTTCTCTCTACAGTTTCAATCGCCGTCCTGTCCACGTCAAACAGTTTTTTTGCACGCTCAAAAAAACCTTTTTTCACGTCATCTGACATATATCCGTTGTATTTATAATAGAATTTTCTGAGTCCTTCTGTTTTTTTTGCTTTCCCGTTTGTAATACGTTCACGGTCGTTATAGGCATTTACTTCCACAAAATACTCGTTTAATACAGCATAAGTGGGGCGCAACAACATAATTCGGGTAAATATATCTCTATCGGTTGTTGAACTCATATTTTCGTCAAATAATCCGGCCTTGAGCAATATATCAAGTTTAACAAATGTATTTGAACCTTGAATATGCGGGTTTCCTTTCAAAAAACTGTCAACGGAAAGAATTTGCGGGATAGAAAGCCGTTTCGCACCATCTTCGTTACGATAAATCAAACCGCTGACTAAAAAATCTTTTCCACGAATCGATTTTTCAGCTTCCTCCAAATACGTATTTAACCAAATATCATCATCATCTAAAAAAGCGATGTATATGTTCTTATAGTCTTTTTGCAAAAACAAATTCTTTTGCAGAATAAAATGAATAGCGGTATTTAAGGACCCCGCATAATTGTGGGCATTTTTATTATTGAGAATAGTCGCTCCCGAATTTTTAATCAGCCGTTTTTCTATAGCTTTATTTTCATCCGTCGAATCAGTAACAACAATAATCTCATCCGCCTGACGTGTTTGAGACAGCACGGATTTCAATGCTTTTGCAAATAATTCCGTCCTATTTTTCGTTGTAATAATCGCGATAATTTCCATTTATTTTTGTTCCCCCACGGTAATATCCTTTGCGTATTTCGTGTCGCCGTCACAATAATTACAAGCGATGGACAACTTTCCGCCATACATTTTTTCCAACTGCTGTCTCAATTGTTTTTTTGGAAGAAAAACCGATATCCCATCATCAGGAATATATCCCAATTTTGTCATAATTGCAGCTCTTGAACACACATAAATCTTACCATCGTAGAAAGATGTGCATCGTTTAATGCTACAATCGTCAAACCTATTGCTGTCACGCAATGTTATTTCGCCAAAATCCTTCCAGGTTTGATCCTCAAGATATATATACCGTACGCCGAATTCCTTAAATTTATCTATCAATTGTTGCGTTTTTGTATTCGGTAATCTATAATTGCTGATTTGCACTACAATTTTACTGCTTGCAATTAACTGCAAAATATTATTAGCCGGAATAATTGTTCCGTTTGTTGTTAATCGTATCGATTTAATTTTTGGTTGATTGTTTACGTAAGCAATAAATTCGGTCAATCTTGGGTGAAGAAATACTTCTCCACCGTGAATTTTAAGACGATAAAGACTATCTATCTTGGACAACAACTCATTCAACCAATCAATCAAAGTTGAGATTTCATAGTTTTGTCTGCTATTTATCGCTGGAATTAAATTTGAGCAATGCTTACAACGTAGATTGCATTTAGTTGTAATAAACATTTCCAAATAAGGCATTTCAAACTTTCTCTGTACAACTTGGCGAAACCAAATCTGAAAAGACAACAGAAACCTTGAGGTTTTTTTGTTTTCCTTTTGACAATAATGCAGGCATTCTTTACGATTAATAAGCTTCATATTTCCCCAAAAAACAAAAATCCTCGACTTTATCATCGAGGTTTTTTTATTCGACGATAAAATTACATAATCAGAATTTCTTTATGCTGACCTATTGATGCGTCCTAGCATCTGAAAGCCATTTAGGTTTTATCTATTTTATTTATATCACAAATGACGATGTAGGTCAAGTTCTTGAATAAATACCAAAATATGTTCAATAAAATCATTGAACACTGATATGAAATACAAATGAAAATTGCAAACGAACAAAAAGAATAAAATTTTTGAAAAGTAAAAACAAAATTAGATCTTGCAATAGAAAATATCTTGACCGCAGGTGAAAAAAGCGAGAGTTCAACCAAATAGATAAATAAAAAGGCGTAATACCAAAAAAATATTACTAACCACAAAGCTATAAACACTAAAATATTATAAAATACTGCGAGCGGCAATTAAAGATGAAAACGAGACATTTATTAGCATATGTTGGAATATTCTATGCGATTAATAAAACAATCTTTAAATGGCACTTTCACGGGTGCTTGACATATACAAGCGCGGAGCAAAGCTCCGCGGTCAAGCACCCGCCAAAACAACTCACTTCAACTCAGATAAAAAGGTCAACTCAAAGCCGAGCGGATCGGGGCGTTCGCCGCTAAACCGCTTTGCGAATCGCCCCGTAAAACCGCAGTCGGCATTTTTTGAGTTTTGCTCCTTTTTAATTTCTGAGTTTTTTTCGTTTAGTGTTGTTTCGGACGGCGTGTTTTTCACGTCGTTCTTTTTTGTTTCAACGCATCACAAATTGGCCCTTTTTTTGTCACACGAGTGTTCTGGTATCCATTTATTCATAATGGTATTTTTATGTTGCTTCTTAAAAACCCAATTTATTTTTTTAATTCGGACAAAAGCTGTCGTAATTAAAAGTTAATCTATAGGCAGGAATAATTTTTAATTGTCGCAAAACCTGCAACAGTTGGTATGTATTATTTTCTCAAACACAAATTATTTGAAGAAAAAATACAACATAAAAGTTTCGTCACGTTTCAAAATCTGCAACGTGAGCCATGTAGATTAAGGGCAAACAGAAAAATATTTTTCAAAGTCGCAAAGAACTTGCGAGTTTGAAAGATACAATCTCAATCAAAAAAGGAGGAAAACAATGAACAACCAAGATATGAAAATCTACTTTGACGGCAGTCACTACATAGGAATCCCCAAAGGGGCGTTCCCAAGTAAAAAAGGACGAAAAAGACGTGTCGTCAAACCAATGCAACAAACGCAAAAAGAACAGACGGTTGAAACACCACCCGAAAGCACAAAAGAACGCTTTGAAAAGGCATATAAGGAAAGTCAATCTCTACCAAAGAAAGAACGCAAAGCCCATATAAAAGAGAAATTGAAAGACCATTTTGATAGCAAAGAAGAATTGAACGCTTTTGTGGATGAAAACGTAGAAAGAGCAAAGACCAACGCAATAAAACGCAAGGTACGGCTTATGCGTAAACTACGGCTGCAAGATTGGGACTATTTTTGCACTTTTACCTACTCGGACGACCTTCACACCGAAGAGTCTTTCCGCAAGAAGCTATCCAACACACTCAAACACCTTGTGGCAAGAAATGGTTGGAAGTACGTAGGAGTTTGGGAGCGTGGCAATGAAACAAACAGACTACATTTCCACGGAATATTCCATATCCCAAAGATGATTGGAGAGTTGGAAAAAATAAAGGACTACGATACACGCAACCACCGTATGCAAACCACCTACCAAAACACCCACTTTCTCAAACATTTTGGCAGAAACGACTTCAAAGATATAGCCACACAAGATGACGTTGCCGATGCGGCGAAGTATATAACTAAATATATGGAAAAGTCCGGAGAAAGACTTGTATATGGTGGCAAATTACCAACCTATTTTCTTTCGGACGTGTTGGACGAAGACGTAGCTTGTCCTTACGGAGTGGACGATAGAAAAGTATTGCTATTCGACAACTTCACTTGTATGAACGAAGGTGAAATACTTGGAAAAGTAAGCAAAGAAGTCATAGACCAGTTGCCTAAGAGCAACTAAAATAAATCGTCTTTCGTATCGGGAGCGTAAACGAAAACGTCTTGTCCGTCAAGGGTAAAGTGCATTGTTTCACAACCCTTGACGAACAAGAGTTAAGCAATAAAAGAACACAACTTCGACCGTTGTCGTTTATCTCGTTCCCGTCGAAAGACAAACCGAAAACAAAAAATAAAAAGGAGGAAAAACACATGGAAACAAGCGTTAAGAAAGTATTTATCGAAAATGCAGAAGACTTCGAGAATTGTTATTTCTTTTCTCCGTCTATCGGCAAAAAGAAAAATATAGACGGCAAAACCTATCACGTTAAAAGATATTTCAACGGTGATAGAGATTTTGAAACATCAATGAAAAAGTTTGCAACAAACAATTATTACAAGAAAGGAGAAAAATAGAATGAAACAGAAAAAATATGTAGCGGGACTTTATTTTAGATTGTCCCAAGAAGATGAGAGGCAAGGCGAATCGGCATCTATCGACAACCAAAGAACGATACTACGTAAATACGCCGAAGAACGTGGTTTTGAAATTCACGGCGAGTATATAGACGACGGTATCTCAGGCACAACGTTTCAACGCCCCGAAGTACAACGACTTTTGGACGATGCCAAAACGGGAGTCATAAACACGATTATCGTCAAAGACTTATCTCGTTTTGGAAGAAACTACATAGAAGTCGGACAATACATCGACTATGTATTCCCTGCTTTTGGTATACGCTTCATCGCTATTCAAGATAACGTAGATACGGAAAATCGAGATAGTGGCACAATGGAAATGATGCCTATTATGAACGTTTTCAACGAATGGCACGCGGCAAATACGAGTAAGAAGATTCGTGCGGTATGGAAAGCGAAAGCCAATGAAGGTGTATTTCACGGCAAGAAAGCTTGTTACGGCTATATTAAGTCAACAAATAATAAAGGTACGTTTATGATAGATGAAGAAGTTGCTCCTATCGTTGTGCGGATTTTTGAAATGTACGCTTCGGGAATCAGTCCGAAAAGAATATCCGAGATACTAAACGAAGAAAATATTCCTTGTCCCGGACAGTATGCCTTTGAGAAACTCGGTCATAAAGGTAAAACGGGTGATCGCAGGCTATGGGGACAGATGACGATTGCTTCGATGTTGAAAAATATGGAATATATCGGACATATGCCACAGTTAAGGTCTACTTCAATTTCCTACAAAAACCATAAGCGTTACAATAAGGACCAAAGCGAATGGGTTATCGTTCATAATACTCATCCGGCGATTATCTCTCAGGATTTATGGGATAAGGTTCGCGAAAGAGAAAAGTCCGTTGCACAAGGCAGGAAAACTGCTACAGGATACACTCATCCTTTGTCCGGCTTTCTTTTCTGTGCCGATTGCGGTTGCAAAATGAAGCTGAACAGTGTTGGAAATAATAAATATGCATTTAATTGCGGCGACCATATGCGTTTTGGCAAAGCAATATGCTTCTCCCATCATATATCTGCAAAGACACTCGAAAAAATAATTCTTGACGATATACGTGAGATGGCACAAAGAATCGTCCTCGACGAAAAAACTATTCGCGAAGAGTTTATACATCATAATGCCGAACTTGCCGACACGACGATAAAGAAAACCCAAAAGGAATTACAAGCAAAGCAAAAACGTACGGAAGAATTATCTCGCTTGATGCAACTTGCCTACGAGGATAAACTGAAAGGCAAAATGCCTGAAGATATTTGTATAAGCTTTATACAAAAATACTCCGAAGAACAAAAAAGACTTGAAACCGAAATATCTACGTTAGAAACCAAGTTGACCGAGGCTAATAACACAAAACAAAGTGCGGACGATTTTATATGCAACATAAAAAAATATCTCGAAGCTCCTGAACTAACACGTGAAATGTGCTACGAACTAATAGAACGCGTAGTGGTCGGCGGACTGCCAAAAATAACGGGCAAAGAACGTGAAATAGATATTGTATACAAAGTGGATATTGCTTCCGTTTTACGTCATAAACTCAAAAAATAAATGAAAAAGTGTATGCTTAATTACGATTCATACACTTTTCTATTGATATTCATAGTGTCCATAAATATATGTTACAGTGTACAAGTTAGACCGTTTCTCACGAGATAAATATGAAACGACTATCCACAAACACACCTTGAAAGAAAATGGTGTCAAATTATTGTCTGCTATGGAGAACATACCGGATAGCCCCGAAGGGATTATTCTTGAAAGTTTGCTTGAAGGTATGAACCAATACTATTCGGCGGAACTTTCTCAAAAAGTACACCGCGGCTTGAACGAAAGCTACCGCAAAGGACAGTATACCGGCGGTGCGGTTATCTACGGATATGACGTTGTGGATAAGAAAAACGTTATCAACCCTGAAGAAGCCGAGATTATTAAGGAGATATTCACCAAGTATTCGCAAGGATACACTGCAACGGCTTTGGCGAAAGATTTACAAGCTCGCGGCATACGAACAAAAAAGGGCAAGTATATTACCGATAAACAAATCTACAAAATTCTTGCCAACACCAAATACAACGGAAAAATACGGCACGGCGATACCGTTTACGACAATATCTATCCAAAAATCATCGATGACGTAACGTGGCAGAAAGTTCAGGACATTCACGGAGAGAACAAACACGCTCCCGGTCGCAAGAAGGAGATCTTTGATTTCATCCTTTCAGGAAAACTGTATTGCGGAGATTGCCACCGTCTTATGGTTGGCGAAAGCGGAACAAGCAAACTCGGCAGGATTTATTACTATTATTCTTGTCTCGCAAAACGGCGTAAGCAACACCCTTGCAAATTGAAGTCGGTAGACAAACAGTGGCTTGAAGATATAGTTATAAATTCTACGTGGACTTTGCTTGCGGACAAAAGCATTGTAAGATACATAGCCGAAACTCTTTGCAAGATGCACGAAGAAGAAAGCAAGAAGAATACGAAAATTAAAAGTCTTGAAGCGCAACGACAAAACGCATTGAAAGCGTCTAACAACCTGATATCCGCTATTGAGCAAGGCATTATTACCGAGCAAACGAAAATCCGCTTGAAAGAACTTGAAGCAAAGATAGCAGGACTTGACTTCGATATTGAACAAGAAAAACAGCGCTGTTATACGTTCCTTGACGCCGACAAGATAGAGAGTTACTTAAACTCCGTAATTTGCGGAGATATACAGGAAATGCCCGTGCGAAAACTGATTGTAAAAACCTTTGTAAGAGAAGTCATATTAGATAACGACAGTGTAACGATTACCTACAACTTTACCGAAACACCCACAAAGTACAAAATAACGCCGGAAACCCTACAGCAAATAAAAAGGCAGTCCGTAAAAAAGACTGCCAATAATAAAACTCTGTGTTCAAACAAGCTCCCTTCGCTTCCGCCAAGTGAAACCTAAATCGAATACGAAAGTATTTGGTTTAGGTTTTTCTTTTGCAAAAAATAAGGTTTTATCTGCGTTTTTCGGTTGTCGGCGTCCTGCCGTTTTGGTCTTTTCGGGGTTCGTATGGGTGTGTTCGTATCCATTTTGCCGTATCATATTTTGTGCAGACAGAAAAATTCATTGACAAAACACTTTTTGTATGGTATTATACATTTATCCGAAAGAAAGGGTTAGTTTCCTCAAAGTAATTGAGTAATGTAATCTGTTTACGCTTTTCTTTGCAAGCGGAAAAGTTTAAGTGGAAAATCTTACAATAATTGTTTTGATAAAATGAGACCTATCGTTAGGAGTAGTCTATCGCGCCAGAGGTGGACTCTCTTTGTCGGAGAGGTCTTTTTTGTTTCCTTCGGATAAATATCATATTTTTGGAGGTATCAAAATGAAAATGCAAAATCTTAACGAACATCTCGATGAGGTGCAAGAAAAAATCGATTACTATTTTAATAATACCGATTTACTCTTGCAAGCATTTACGAGAAGTTCTTATTCTACCCAATATGGTGGAGAAAACAACGAAGTTCTTGAATTTATCGGTGATACAGTTCTCGATTTTTATGTTGTAAAAACAATCGTCGATGAATTCGGGTTTATGAAATCTCAATCGGAGTATTATGACAAAGACAACGATAATGAAGAATTCTGTATCGTAGCCCACAAAAACGAGTCGGATTTTACTGAAATTAAGAAAGAAATCGTTTCAAATAAAACGCTTGCAAAAAGAATCGATTACTTTGGTTTCGCTAAATTTATGTATTTGGGCGACAGTGACATTGATAATAATGTAGTAACACAGGAAAAAGTTAAGGCGGATTTATTCGAGGCTATTTTAGGAGCAATTGCAATAGACAGTGACTGGAATGCCGATGAAATTCAAAATTCCGTTTCAACCATGCTCAATATCGATAAGTTTTTGGCAAATATCGATACTACAGAAGAACGACCTGAAAAGTTTAAGGAAGAAAACGCCGTAACTACGTTAAAAGAACTTGCGGAACACGGAATTTGCACTAAGCCCGAATATGATTTGAGCGACGGACAAGTGGAACAAAACGGTCGTTTATGGTGGGCTTGCACTTGCACTGTTAGAAGTTGGAGCATTCAAAAAACATGGCTTGCCGATTCTAAAAAAGCAGCAAAAAGATATGCTGCCTATTTAGTCCTTTGCGAACACTACCAATTACCCGACGAATTTGTCGAGGATAACGAGTAAACACTATTCATAAATAATTTGAATATGGCTACCTACTATTGCAAGGTAGCCATATATTTTTTACGAATACTGTTTTGTCTGCGCCATATTGTCGTGCGGTTGACGTTCAAAATCCGCCCTATTTGTAGCATTGTAAATCCCGCCATTAGAATAGAAAGCGTTTCGTATTCTACAGCGGTTAATTTCATCTTCGCTACAATCCCGTCAAAGGCGGTATAATCGTTCTTTTGTTCGTCGTCGAGCGTTGTTTCAGGCTCGGTCATAATCTGCTCGTTAAGGCTTGTTGTATTCAGCATAGGGCTTACAAAGTTTTTAGCCAAGTATCTGTCGCCTACGCTGAAACATGCCTGTTTAATAGTAATTTTTCTGCCCGTTTTGGTGTAGTAAACGTCATTAAGCCTTTTGCCCATATGTTGGCAAAGGAACAACATTGCTTCTTGCGCAATATCGTAACCGTCTGAAAAACGGCTCATATCGTCATTGGTATGTTTTATATCTTTTAATAATCCCTTGTAGAGATTATGCAAATCTTTACTGCCACGGACTATTACCGTTTTAATAGCACACAAGGCAATCACTTCGCCCATACGTTGCACATTTTCTACCGAGATAACTTTGTCGTTATCTAAAATACCTTTTTGAAACTCTTTCATCTTTCTTACCTCCGAAGTATTTTCTTTGCCTTTCGGCAAAAACGGAAGTAGCACCGGGAAAAGATTTTTCTTTCATCTCTTTGTTTTATGTAAGACGGAAGTCAACGAAAAAGCACAAAAATTGTTGCGTTTATATTTTGTATCTTAATAGTTTTAAGCAAGAATTTTTTTGCCGTTTACTTCCGCTTTTCTCTGTGCTACAACGCCAAGCCGAAAGGAGAAAAATTCGGAAATAATGCGGTTTATAGCCGCATTATATGTCTGAAATCTTTCAAGCCGTAATACTTCTTGTTTTGTATCACGTAGGGCATTTTTACGTTTTTGTCGTGTTATTCGTTGTATAACGCTTGCAAAGAGCAATGGCAATTTTGCCGTGTTTTGAAGTTTCATTTCTATTTAGCGATATTGCTATTGAGGATTTCTATATTATATGTTAAAATATATTTATGAAAACAAATAATAATACTGAGAATATTGGTTGGCAAAAAAGACTGTGTATTTTGGTAGCGGTAGTGATTATAGCGACGTGTCTATGCCTTACTATGGTTGGCTGCAACAAGCGTGACAAAAGTGTGATGTCGAGCGAAACGCTGAATATTACGTCGCACTTGGGCGAATACGACGAAACCGAATTTAGAGCGCAAATGAGCGTGGAAAATGATATAGAACTTGCCGTAAACGGAGAATCTGCGTACAAAATTTTGATAAATCAATATGCCGAGCCCGACGTGGTGGAGCTTGCCGAAACTTTAAGCGAATACCTCAACCAAATAATTGGCAGTACAAACAACTTCAAGGTGGCGGACGACAGCGAGGCAATACCCGAGCATTATATTGCTATCGGCGACTGCATTGCCACCGATGCCCTATCCAAAGACGGCGTAAAGGACGACGGCTATCGTATCGTAAGCCAAGACGGCAATATACATATCCTTGCACTTGACGACGACGCCTTATCCAACGGCGTGTACGGCTTTCTCGAGGACTATCTCGGTTGTATGTTCGTGAGGAACGACTACGACTACGTGCCCACCCTGCCGACGATTTATCTTGACGATATGGACGAGATAAGCAACCCCGACTTTGCTTGGCGCAAGGTCTTCCAGTACGAAATAGCGCAAAACGGTTGGTACAAAAAACTCAAAAACAACGGCGTTGTGGCGGACGAGATAGAAGAACACGAAAACTGGGGTACGTGGTGTCACACGGCGTTTACCTTCGTAAGCCCCGAAGAATACCTACAGTCCCACCCGGAATTTTTCGTAATCAGAAACGGTGAGTCTAAGCAACTGTGCCTATCCGCCGACGGCATCTATCCGATAATCGAAAAGAAAATGGAAGAACTCATAGCCGCCAGCCCCAACAAAAAATATTGGGACTTTAGTATTATGGACAACTACGACTACTGCACTTGTACCAAGTGCCTTGCCGTAAAAACGGAAACGGGTTCGATTATGGGCACGATGTTACCTATCATCAACAAGTTGGCTAAGCGTTTCCCCGACAAAATCATCTCTACCCTTGCCTACTTCTTCAACGAAACCCCACCAAAGGGTATGACGTGCGAGGACAACGTCAATATCGTCATTGCTCCTATCCAATGCGGGCAAATGTACAGTTACCTCTACGGCGCAACGGGTCAAAGCGCCAAAGCAAAGAAATTGATTGAGGGCTGGGGCGAGATTGCTCACAATATTTTGGTGTGGGACTACGTGGTGGACTTTAGTCACCTACTGTTGCCGTTCCCTAACTACGACGTGCAAAAGGACAATCATACACTGTATCTGGGCAACAACGTGACGGCTATCTTCCACCAAGGCAGTAGAGAGCGCGGTGACGAAATGGCGCACCTTAGGACTTATATCCTCTCCAAGCAAATGTGGGACAACGACGTGGACGTGAGCAAAACGCTGGCGAAATATCTGCAAGTGACCTACGGCAAAGGAGCAAAGTACGTGGCGCAATATCTCGATACGTGTACCCAAGAACTCAAAAATAAGGGCAAAAATCTCGACATATTCGACGCATCCAACTACCACACCTTGGACTACCTATCCCCTAGCAATACCGACCAATATCTGTCTTGGCTCAACCAAGCCATAGAGCAAGAAAAGGACAACCCCGCTATAGTAAGCCATATCAACGAAATCAAGGTCAACGTGCTATACGCCATAATGGAAGAATCTATCCCCGACTATAGCCGAAAACAAGCCGCTTTCGACGAGTTTAGCACCCTCGTAACACAACTAGGCATAGAGCAACCATACGAAGCCCACACCCCTACTATGCAAGAGTATCTGCAACAATACCCGAGCCGAATAGTCGGCGATAAGGTAGCCATAGCCGCCATAGTGATATCACCTTTTGTCCTAGTGGCGATAGTAATAGCGATAGTGGCAGTAGTAAGGAAGAAAAAGAAAATAAAAAATATTTAAAAAAAATAAAAAAAGTATTGACAAGTAAAAATATTAATGTTAATATATATATGCTTACTCATATTGAAATATTGCCTCGCTGGCTTATATTAATTTTTTTATTATATAAGCAACCGAGGCGTTTTTTATGCGCGTATATTTCTTCATTGAAAATAATATACTTTTATTAATTATAAGCTTCGCTGGCAAATAATCTTTTTCTTATTTGCAACCGAAGCATTTATTTTATACCTCTTAAAATCTGATATACTTCTTTCGCATAGTTATCAGTCATTCCAGAGATATAATCTATAACCAATCTAAAACGATAGTAAATGTGTTCCAAACCATTTACATCCAAATTGGCTGTTTCTTTTTTAAATTGTTCGACAAAGTTATTGGATATAAGAGAAAATATTTTTTTCTCTTTTATTGTTTCACTTCTATTATTTTCATCAATTAAAATAAACTCGTCGTTATTTTTATTGAAATTCAGTAATAAAACTGAATTAATAAAAGTTTGTAATAAAAACGTAATTATCTCATATCCTTCTAATTCAATTTCAACTATTTCTTTATTAACAAACACTTTATTTTTAAATATATCCTTCTTTATCCATTTTATTAAAGGCGCAGAAGTCACTAAATCTAATAATTCATAGGAACTATTATTGTTAATCTGAATTTTATTTTTATCGTCTTGTGTATTAATTGAAATACCTTTTATTATTTGTTCATAATGTTCACAAAATGTATGTACTACTTCATCAATAAGTTCGTTTCTTAAATCATTAATCATTCTTTTAATAGTTAATTCAAAAGGAGAATTTACTGCTATATCTTGATTTTCCTTATAATACTTATAAAAATTATCTTTAAACTCGCAAACAACTCTATTATCTTTAGCCACTCCATCAAGTATAAGCACAAAATCCTCATATGTAATAATACCTTTCTTAATAACGTCTTCAAAATCTGATGTAACATAACTAATATCATCAGCAGCTTCAAGTAATAAAACTAGTGGATTTCTTATGTTATCCTTATATACATTCTCCATTTTTAATTGTTTGATGTTATCTCGTTCTGAATAAAAATAACCAAATTTTGATTTATCTTTATCCATTTCATATGCATTAATTGGATATTTAATTATGGATCCTAAAACAGCAGCTGTTAGCTCTAATGAATGGTTTGGTTTGTACAGTTGTAATTTTAAAGCAATTCTTAAACTTTGAGCATTACCATCAAAATATTCAAAATCTTTTTTAAACCATTCTTGTAATTCTCCATTTTCACAAGGCGCTTCTGTAATTTTTTTTAAATTGACAGAGCAATTTCCACGATATTGCATATATTTCAAGTTATTCCAATTTTTACGAAAATAATTCCTTATAACATCCTCGCCAAAATGTCCAAACGGCGGATTTCCTATATCGTGTAATAAAGCAGCACAGGACAACACTTTTTCCATCTGGAAAGAAATATTCTTTTTCATACTCTCGTTATCATCAAAAATATTTAACGCACACAAGTTTGCTAATTGTGAGGCAATAGATGATACTTCAATGGAATGAGTTAATCTATTCCTGACATAATCATATTTTTCCAATGAAAATACCTGTGCTTTATCTTGAAGTCTTCTAAATGCCGAACAATAAACAATACGATTATAGTCATTTACGAAAGAATGTGTATAGTAGTGTTTTTTTGATTTTAGTTGATTTAAAAAAATATCACATATGCTATCAAAACTTCTCATTTTTCTTTCATCAAAACTCATTAGTGCCGCATTTGCTTCTCCAAGCAATTGCGACAACAATTGGTTTTTGTTATTATTTGCTTTTTTTAATGTCTGAATTATATTAAATGTCAAATCAAAGCAAGAAAGATAAATCGTTTGTGCTCGAATTGATACTCTAATAATATTTAATGTTTTAATAAGTATATTAACATGTTCTTTGTTATCAAAATTAAATACGCCACCTATTAAAATATCATTAATTTTATTATTATATTCTTCTAATAATTCATAATTAGGTAACCTATTTTTATTCAATACACCTTTGCTTTTTTCTAATATCCATTTATCATTTGTTTTACCACTCATAATATACCTCAACTATATAATAACTAAAATTTATCATATATTTAAAAAAAAATCAATCAATTATAATATTTTAACTGATAATATGCTCATTTAAATGATAAAGCATACTTAGTCTTGCCTTATAAATTCTAATTTCGAATCATCATTCTATTAAAGCAATATATAAATTATAATTACAAAATACTCTACACTTGTTTTTTATTTATCCTTTGCGCGGTCGTATCTACTTATTCGCATAGCAAAAATTCGGCAATCGTCGCCATAACCATTGGACTTAGCAAAAGTATTGACACCTAGACGGCACCGTATTAAAATAATATCGGGAGAAGATTATGAAGACCATATCACGAAAAATTTGTTTTACTTTGGCATTACTTACTATGCTTGCAGTAGCTTTGACTGCTACACTCGTCCACCCTACCACCGTCTATGCAATCAACGACAGCCGCGTCGGATGGGAAGAGGGCGTATTTAACCATTTAGACTACGGCATCTATTGGTACCAAGACGGCAAGGACATCCCCGTCAAAGCAGGTACGGCGGGCGTAGAGTTCGACCCGACCAAACCGACTATTATCTTTACTTACGGTATGAAGTACAAAGAAGGCTACAACCGTAGAGATTTGCTCTCCACTTGGGAAGGCACGTACGATAGATTTGCCGAAGGAACCTTCCCTTATAGCACGCAATACTTCCAAAAATACATAGATATGGGCTACAACGTCGGTCACTTTTATTGGAATCAACTCTCCGAGGAGAGCATTCAAGGAGACCCTAAGATTTGGTCTTCCGACACGCCGCTGGGCATGCGCTATTACGTCTCCACCCAATCGGGCAAGAGAGTGCTAGGCGACCCAACCCTCAATCCTACCTCTTCGGTATCTATGCTCTACGCCCAAGCAATAATCAACGCCCTTGGCAAAAACTTCTCGGGTACGCTGCAGTTGGCAGGTCACTCAATGGGTGGCGACCTATCGCTTGCAGTAAGTGAAAACCTATTGATGATGAGCGAGCGTAAAGAAATAGGCACCAACCTTATCCCTCAGCGCATCACCCTACTCGACCCGTATCTCAGCACCAACAAAGTAAAAGGACATATCGACCACCGCGGAGGTGAAGACGCCAACGGACGCACTATTGCCGAGCTTTGCTCGGAAGCCGTGGTAAAGCTTGCAGATTATGGCGTGGCTATCGAAGGCTACGGCGCAGGCAAGGCTATATACACCATGTACGCCACGTTAGGTGGAAACATCTATTCCAAAGCAACCATGTCAACCCTCAAAGAGCGCTTTGGCGACAATATCACTTGGGTGCACCTAGACGGACTTGACAAACAGTACGGAATGACCAACACTCACAATATGGTGCCCGACTACTACTTCCTAACGCTCTTCCAAGACGCCGTCAAGGACGACTTCGATCAAACCGTTCCGTCGGCTCTCATGGACGTAAACACTCTGCGCTCTCTCAAAGGCGTGGCTTACAGCCAACAATGGAACGACGGCAACTCGGTATTGATGAAAGATTGCACCTTCGCTCGTGTGGATAGATACCAAAATCCAGTCACGTTGACTATAGATATTCCGTCAGACGACGTGTACGGCATGCAAATATCGGACAAGGACGGCAACGTCGTATTCTCACGCACTTCCACTTCACCTATTACGCACGCCGAAGTAGGCTTGGGAGACGGCGATTACACCGTCAAACTTACGCTTAAATCGGGCAAAACCGCACTACTATCCGACAAAACGATAACAATCAACGAAACGGTAAACCTTGCGATAGACGAAACGGAATTGGTAAGCCACCGCGACAAAATTATACTCGCCGTAGTCATTCCAGTAGTGTGCGTGGCGGTCATCGCGACAGTAGTCTCCCTAGTCATCGTCAAGAAGAAAAAGTCGCAAAAATAACGGCATACGATCAACTCAATATACCATATCGAGCCTTGCAATTAGCAGGGCTCTTTTTTGGCAATTTTGCTCAGAAAAATTCTACGAAATTTGACAAAAAAATTGAAAATATATATCAAAATTATTGACATATATATCGGGGGTGTATATAATCAAAACAGTTTACTAAATCTAAACTCAAAGTTTAACAAAATTTTCACTTAATAATTTTGAAGTTTACTTTTACTAAACTCGGAAAAGGAGGTAACTATGGAAATCGGTATCAAAATCAAGTCGCTGAGACTCCAATGCGGTCTAACGCAAGAAGAGCTTGCCGATAGATGCGATTTGACCAAAGGATATATCTCGCAATTAGAAAACGACATTGCCTCGCCGTCTATAGCGACACTCATCGACATACTATCCGCACTCGGCTCCGACCTCAAGAGTTTTTTCAACGACGACAGCGACGAGCAAATAGTATTCGAGGAGGACGACTTCTTCGTCAAGGAGAGCGACGACAACTCTATCACGTGGCTAGTGCCAAATAGCCAAAAGAACGAAATGGAGCCGATATTGATGACCCTCAACGCTCATAGCAAGACGCTGGAAGATATGCCTCACGAAGGAGAAGAATTCGGATATATGCTCGAGGGCAACGCAACGCTGATAATAGGCAAAAAGAAGTACAAACTAAGTCAAGGCAACTCTTTTTATTTCGTCAGCAACAAAAAGCACTATATAGTCAACGACGGCGACGCGCCCGTAAAAATACTGTGGGTATCTTCCCCTCCTACATTCTAAGAAGGACACGACGATGGAAAACAAAAAATATATACTCGAACTAAAAAACATCAACAAGTATTACGACGACAAGAGGGTCGTCAACAACGCCAATCTCAAGATAGAGAAGGGTCAATTCGTCACTCTCTTAGGTCCCAGCGGTTGCGGCAAGACCACTACCCTACGCATGATAGCGGGATTCGAGCAGCCAACCGAAGGGCAAGTTTTCTTTGACGGGGAAGACATCACTTCTCTACCGCCTCACAAGAGAGAGGTCAATACGGTATTCCAAAAGTACGCTCTCTTCCCTCACCTCAACGTATTCAAAAACATCGCCTTTGGTCTTAAGATGAAAAAGGTAGAAGTGGAATACGTCAATCGCAAAGGCGAAAAGGCGACCAAACTCGTCAATCTAAAGCGTAAACCCGTAGAACAAGAAATAATAGGCAAAAACGGCGAAAAAACAGTCAAAATCGTGCCTTTTTGCCGTCAATACAAGATGGTAACCACCAAGGATAGAAAGGGCAACGTCACCACCAAAAAGGTAAACTGTTACAAGGCTTTTATCGAAGAAAAGGTACGTCGCGCGCTCAAAATCGTTGGTCTCAGCGACTACGAAAATCGTGACGTCAACTCTCTGTCGGGCGGACAGCAACAGAGGGTCGCCATAGCAAGAGCAATCGTCAACGAGCCTAAGATTTTGCTCCTCGACGAGCCTTTGGGCGCACTCGACCTCAAGATGCGTCAAGAGATGCAGCTCGAGCTAAAATCCATGCACCAAAAACTGGGCATCACCTTTATCTACGTCACCCACGACCAAGAAGAAGCCTTGACGATGAGCGACACTATCGTTGTTATGCGCGACGGCAAGATTTGTCAAGAAGGTAGCCCTATCGACATCTACAACGAGCCTAAGACGGCGTACGTTGCTGACTTTATCGGTGAGTCAAACATTCTCGACGGCGTAATGCCCGAGGACAAAAAAGTAATATTTGCGGGAGTGCAATGGGACTGCGTAGACGTAGGTTTCGAGCCTAACCAAAAGGTGGATATAGTAGTAAGACCCGAGGACTGGGAAGTGCGCGAAAAGGGTAAAGGCATACTTGATGGCAAAATCGTCTCCTCGATTTTTAAGGGTGTACATTACGAAATGTCGTGTATCGCGGGCGGTTACGAATTTATCATTCACAACACTATAGAAAGCCCCGTAGGCAGCGAAGTCAGCCTCTACGTCGACCCCGACAATATCCACATCATGACCAAAGAACTCTACGCCAACGATAAGCAAGTGGAATTTTTGTCCAACACCACCCTCGACTTGTACGGCGGAACGTACGACTTCGACCCTACTACGTTGTTCGACGATGCAACCTATGACGGCGATAACGATATTCTCACCATAGACGGCGAAGAGACGGCGCTCAAAGGCAAAAAAGCCGTGGTTAGATTCGAGTTTACCGACGTGGAAATGACCGACGACGAGATGGACGCGCCTCTTGCCGCCAACGTGGAATCTATGATTTATAAAGGCAAAAACTATATCGTCTGCCTAAGGACCGACAACAACCACCATATCTTTGCCGACACCGAATATCTATGGGACGACGGCGACAGAGTGGGCATTGCAGTCAAACCCGACCGCTTTAAGTTGATAAGGATGATAGAAGAATGAAAAAGAGAAAACTAAGCGGATTTACTCGCAAGTATTTGGCAATTCCTTACGTGGTATTTATGGCGATATTCGTCGTACTGCCATTGTTGATTTTGCTACTCTACTCTTTTTGCGAGACGAGAAGCGACGGCTCGCTGTCTTGGAACTTCACCTTTGACAACTACAAGACGATCTTTAGTCCTTCCAGCGTGCAAATGCTCACCCGTTCGATATACGTAGGGTTGCTGACTACTCTGATATGCTTAGTTGTCGGCTATCCCGTTGCGCTCTTTCTCGCCGACAAAAAGTATAACAAAAGCCCCGTGCTCGTTATGCTGTTTATGTTGCCGATGTGGATCAACTTCCTCTTGCGTACCCTTGCTACCAAAGCAATGTTCGAAGCAATGGAGGTCGACCTAGGTATGGGTACGGTAATATTCGGTATGGTGTACAACTACTTGCCTTTTATGATAATGCCTATCTATACCACTATATCCAAGATAGACCCGTCTTTGCTGGAAGGTGCCGCCGACCTCGGCGCTTCGCCTCGCAAAGCCTTCGTCAAAGTGACGCTTCCGCTCTCCCTCCCCGGAGTGCTTAGCGGAATTACGATGGTATTTATGCCGACTATCACTACTTTTGCAATTTCGGGACTGCTCAGCGGTAACAAAATCAGCCTCATCGGCGACTTTATCGACTTGCAAGTAGTCAATAGTCTCAACGTTGCCAGCGCGATGTCCTTTATTATTTTGATTGTCATCGGCATTTCTATGATTGTCGTCAACAAGTACGACAAGGACAACACTTCTACCGGAGGTGGATTATGGTAAAGAAAATAATTGTCAAATGCTTGTTTGCTCTCGTATTGGTATTTTTGTATCTACCTATATTGTGGATGATAATCTTTTCCTTTACCAATACGCCTTCTTTCAGTTCTTGGGGCGGCTTTAGCTTCGACGCTTACAAAGAACTATTTACGGGTAGAGATAGTGCCGCCATATTCGAAGCTTTGCGCAACACCGCTATCATCGGTATATCGGCTAGCTTGATTTCTACCGTGCTCGGCACGATGGCTGCTATCGGTATCAACTCCATTAGGTCGAAGAAGGCAAAAGCCGTCATCACGAGTATCAACCAAATTCCTATGGTCAACAGCGAGATAGTCACCGCCGTTTCGCTAGTGTTGCTCTTTGGCATTTTGCGTACCTTTATCCAACTAGACGGACAAGTACAAATGCTCAACGTAATTTTGGCTCACGTTACGTTTTGTACCCCGTACGTCATACTCAACGTACTGCCTCGACTAAGACAAAGCGACAACAAGATTTACGAAGCGGCTCTCGACCTTGGTTGCACGCCGACGCAAGCATTGTGGAAAGTAGTGATTCCCGACATACTGCCGGGCATATTGATGGGCTTCGTGATGTCATTTACTCTATCGATAGACGACTTCGTAATTACCCAGTTCAACATCGACGGTTTCCAAACGCTGTCGACGCTCATCTATCTCAAAGCACACGGCAAAAAATCTCTGCCTGCATCTATGAGAGCTTTGTCGTCAATAATATTCGTAGTAATCCTCGGTTTGATGGCTCTTATCAACCGCAAACCGAAAAATAAAACTTCAAAACAAGGAGCTTACAAAAAATGAAGAAAAAACTTTGTATCGTGTTGATTGCGGTTATGCTATTAGCCGTAAGTATGCCGACGTTGAGTGCTTGTACCTCCCGTGAGGACACCCTCAAAATCTACAACTGCGCCGAATATATCGGAGAAGACGTCATCGACCAATTCAAAGAATATTACCAATCCGTCACGGGCAAAAAGATCTCTATAGTATACGACGAGTACGACACCAACGAGACCATGCACTCCAAAGTCGCTATCAAAAAGTCCGACTACGACGTCATTTGTGCCTCCGACTATATGATAGAAAGAATGCTTAGAGAAGAATTGCTCCTCGAGCAATCTCCGCTTGGCAACGACCTCGACGGCAACGCTATCGAAGACTATCGTAAGGTCAACATATCGGAATACTTCCTTGACAACACCGTCAACAACTTCACCTACGACCCGAGCGGAAAATACTCCACTCCTTATATGTGGGGTACTATGGGTATCGTATACGCAACCGACAAAATTTCTCTCGAATACCTCGATTCAAAGGGCTGGGGTGCATTGTGGGATACGGCTTATCAAGGCAGAGTCAATATGAAAAAGAGCGTACGCGACACCTACGCCGTAGGCGCAATCTATACCTTCTGCAACACTGCTTCTTCTAGCTATGACGCCAATATTACACCGGAAATGGCTCTCAACAACGTTGCCAACGCTAGTGCCGTTCAACAATCTCTCGTATGGCAAAAACAAAACGTCAAATGCGGTTACGAGACCGACGAGGGTAAGTCGGCTATCATCGAAGGCAAGGTCGATATGGCACTACAATGGTCGGGCGACGCAATCTATTCTATGGGCGAATTGCAAGAAGAATTGGGCATCTCAAGAAGCCTCGACTACTACGTACCTCAAGAAGGCTCCAACGTTTGGGTAGACTGCTGGGCTATTCCTAAGTACGCCAAAAACACCGTTGCCGCCAACCTTTGGATCAACTTCTTGTGCCAAGAAGACGTTGCTATCGAAAATATGGAGTGGATTGGCTATACCTCTTGCGTGGCAACTCAAGCAACCTTTGAGTGGTGTCAAGGCTACTACGACGACAACGACAATTTCGTGCCATACACCGAAGAAGACTACGGCACTTCCAACCTCAGCTACTTCTTTGGTGGAGAGCTCAGCAAACAAGCCGAGAGCATTATCGTAAACCCTGCTCAATTCCCATCCTTGGATATTGTCAATAGATGCGGAGTTATGTCCGACTTTGGTGAAGAAAACACCAAAATCATAGACAACGTTTGGGCAAACGTACTCAACGCCTAAATAAGAAAAAAGTCGATACGTATCGACTTTTTGACATAATCAAACAACGAAACAGACGCTAATCGATAGCGTCTGTTTCGTTGTTAATATCTCTTTTTGGACGGATATTTTGATTTAGTATCTCGTGCACTCTTGGTGCTACCCTTGACGCTTCTCTTACCTATTTCTTCCTTGCCGTTTCTCTTTCTTACTCCCTTTTCGCTATTATTGTCTGACTTTTTACTAGATTTGTACTCTCTCTTTTCGTCTTTGGTGGGCTTTTTGCCGCTCTTGTAGTCGTTTTTGACATCTTTGGACGGCTTATGCATTTTCTCTTTATCGGCTTCTTGCAAGGTCAACTTACGCTTGTCTATAGTCATACCTTCGAGTTTTTTGAGTTCCCCTTCCTTGCCCTTGACCACTTCGACGAAGCCGTAGGTATCTCTCAATTTAATGTCGGTTATCTCGTATATTTTGATAGCAGTCTTGGTAGTAATTATCTTGATTACGGTATCCTTGTCGAGCATATCCTTTTTGCCCACGTTGACAAAAAATCTCGACACGTTAGCTTCCACGCATTCACGATTTAGGCGATTAGAACTATCCTTAGGCAAAGTAAAACTATCCACCTCTCCGTCCGTTTCCATATATTGCAAGGCATTGTTCGTTGCCTTTTGATATAACGGAATATTGGCGGTTTGCTCCCCGTCTATAAAGGTATAGGCGGCACCGCCCTTGCTTGCCCTCGCCGTTCTTCCTATGCGATGAACGTAAAAGTCGGGGGTCGTAGGCGGATCGAAGTTGATTATCGCTTGCACGTCGTCCACGTCAATACCCCTTGCCGCCACGTCGGTAGCTATAAGCATCTCGACTTGTCCGTTTCTAAACTGCTTCATCATAGCCGTTCTTTGCGCTTGTTTGAGGTCTCCGTGAAGCACCGCGGCACTCCTACGCTTTTTGATAAGTGCTTCGCCGAGTTTGTCGGCGCGCTTTTTGGTATTGCAAAAGATAATCACCCTACTATATTTATTTTCGTCTATGATTCGTAGAAGGTATCCCACGCGTTGACTATCCTTGACAACGGTATATTTTTGTTCAATCTTAGGCGTATTTTCGCCGTCTATCGTGGCTTTGACGTATTTGGGAGCAGATAGTCTCTGGTCTATAAGCGATTTGATTTCGGTTGGGATTGTCGCCGAATAGAGCATCTTTTGGCAATCCTTCGGACACATAGACATAATACTTTCTATATCTTTTCTAAATCCCATATCGAACATTTCATCGCACTCGTCCAATACTAGTGCTTTGATATTGCCGAGTTTTAGAGTTTTGCGCCCGATATGGTCCAGCACTCTACCCACCGTACCTACGACGATTTGCGGTTTTTTTCGCAAAAACATAAGTTGGCGTTGTATATTCTGTCCGCCGTACAATCCCGCAACTCTAATCTTTTCGGTATATTTGAGGGTATCGCTAAGCACGGCGCATATCTGCATAACAAGTTCTCTAGTAGGACACAAAACCATAATTTGCACGCCGTCATAATCTCTGTCTATCGCATCGAGCATAGGCAAAACAAAGGCGAGCGTTTTACCCGTACCCGTAGGAGCTTGTCCTACCACGTCGCCACCCTGCATCGCAAGCGGAATAATTGCCCTTTGAATCGCAGTTGGCTCAATAATGCCGTTTTCCGTCAAGGCTCTAACGATATTTTTGTCTATATTTATCTCTTCAAAAAAATTATTCATACGTATAATATACACCAAAAGTTGCTTTTCTTCAACTGCTTGGTTATAATTGTAGTATGAAAACGGCAATTATTACGGGAGCAAGTAGGGGCATAGGCAAAGCTACAGCCATCCTTCTTGCAAAAAACGACTACAACGTGGTAATCAATTACAACCACTCGGAAGAGCAAGCCAAGGCGCTTGTCGACGAGTTGACCACGCAAGGGCTGTCGGCTGTTTGCTACAAGGCGGACGTGTCCGACGAGACGCAAGCAGAGGCTCTTGTTAAATTTACACTTGACAATTTCGGCAACGTCGACCTACTCGTCAACAACGCAGGTGTGTCGGCGAGCGGACTGTTGATTGACACCTCTACCCGCCAAATAAACGAAACAATCGCAGTCAATCTTACTGCTACTGTTTTGATGACGCAAAAGGTCGCTAGAGGCATGCTATCCAATCAATCGGGCAATATTATCAATATTTCGTCGATATGGGGCGAAATAGGCGGATCTTGCGAAGCCGTCTACTCCGCTACCAAAGGGGGAATAATTGCCTTTAGCAAGGCAATGGCAAAGGAACTCGGCTACAACGGTATCAGGGTCAACTGCATTGCTCCTGGAATAATAGATACGGATATGAACGCTCACCTAAGCGCGTGCGACGTGCAAAACATAATAGACGATATTCCTTGTCAGAGGATAGGTCATGCCGAAGATATTGCCAAGGCTGTGCTGTGGCTGGCAAGCGACGAAGCCGATTATATCAACGGACAAGTCCTATCAATCAACGGAGGTTGGAATACCTAAGCTAAAGACCGACTAACCGCTACTATAAGTTAAAACTCAAAAGAAAAAGAGCAAACGTCAAAGCACGCTTGCTCTTTTTAGAGGAAAAAATAATGAAATAATGTCTAATTGAATACGCGTCTATAGCGTCTTAGTTATACACAACAACGCTACTATCAACAAGAAAATAATATCGACGAGCGCAACGCTTATAATCTTTTGCCAAAACACGCTTTTCTTTTGCGCCTTTAGCACTTCTTGAAGAATTTCTCTATATTCTTATCTTCCATTGTTAGTATCTATTACTTATCTCGTATTAATAATAACATTACTCTTATGTTTTTTCAAGCAAGGATTTCTTGCATCGCGCAAAATTCTCTTGCATTCGTGCCCATTTTTCTTGCATTTTGCTTTTTTAATACTAAGTACGATCTTCATGTTGCCGTCACGATTCATACGCCATATCGAATTAGTCGACAAAAAATAAAAAAAGCCGACAAGTATCGACTTTTTGCAATGCAATAAAAAAGAGCCAACCTTATATCGGTTGGCTCTATACCCAAGCAATATTCTATTTAAACATCTCGTCCATCCAGCCGAATTCTATCGTCGCACCTTCTTCTTGCATTGTGCTTATTTGCTCTTGTACGCGTCCGCCACTAGTACCCTTCATCAGATAAACCGTCAAGTCGCTCTGAGTACTATCAAAGGTATCGCTATCGAAAATGCAGTCGTTACTACCAAACAATACGACGTCTACGTCACTACCCTTAAAGGCAAAGTTACCTATATTCTTAACCCCCGGAACGATATAAATTCTATCGAATCTCACTCCCGCAAAGGCGTAATCGCCGATTGTCGTCAAAGTATTGCGAATCTCTTCCGTATCAAGGAAAGTAAAAGCATTGTGCGTCTTATTGTTGAGGTCGGACGGGTCGGTGCGATAGCAACCGTTGTATTCACTGTCGCTCGTGCGCTCGAAGGTCGTGTAAGTGCCGATGTACGCTATCAAAGTTTGACCGCTCTTGTCCATCAGCAGACTGTGTCTCGTCCTCGACAATTCCGTCGTGTTAGGTCTTTTGAAGCCCCCGAGTGCTTGCATCTTAAAGTTTTCGTTTTGATTGTCGACTTTTAGTTCGTACAAAGTTTGTGTTGCTCTTGAAGAATACGTGCTATTGTACAATGCAAAAGCTCCGCTACCTATCTCGGCGATATTTTTGCCTATTACGAAGTCTTTTTTGTTGAGCAAATTGTAGCAGCCGCTAAACGTCAGCTCGGCTATCGTCGTCATACTCTCCGGCAAGGAGTTGGAGGCTGACAAAGCACTATCTTTAGCCTGCAAGGTCACTAGGGCGCTGTCATTGAAAAAGACGCCTTTGCCCGTACTTGTCAAAGCAATATCCTCGTCATAATGCACCGTCGTAAGATTGCTACAACCCGAAAAGGCATAGTCGTCTACCAATTTTACGCTCTTGACGAGATAAAAGTAATTGAAGTAAGAGGTATTGTTGGCAAAAGCATATTTGCCAATGTTCTCCAACTTAGGGAATACTATCGGATCGGAAGTCGTCGATTCTAGCTTTGCCGAGTCGAACGCATGGTCGCCCAACGTGGTCAACGAGCTACCCTCTCCCACAACCAAAGTCTTGAGATTGCTGGCTTTGTTGAAAGCATATTCTTCAATGCTTTCCAGTTTGTCGTTGAGGGTGAGTTTGGCAATCGCGTTGCAACCGTAAAATGCGTACTTGCCTACGCTGAGAAGGTCGCTAGGAAAAATCATTCCGTCGTCTTCGCTCGCTCCCGAATACACGAGTGACGAACAGTTGTAAAAGGCGTAATCGCCAATGTTCATGACGGTGGAAGGAATAGTTACGTGCGTAAGTTTTTTGCAATCATAAAAAGCCTTATTAGGGATTTTGGTCAAACCTTGAGGGAGTTTGACGTAAACCAACGACGACATGTTAGAAAACGCGCCTTCTCCAATGCTTATATCGCCATAATTGCCGTTAAACTCGATATTTACGACGCTTTTGCCCTTAAAAGTACCTTCTTTGATGGCAACGACCTTTTTGCCCGCTATTCTTTCGGGGATATAAACCGTTTCGTCGTCGCCCGTATAGCCCGTTATGGTACAACTCATACCCGAAGTGGTATATTCAAAATTTCCGCTGGAACTCTGGTCGCCGTGCCTTGTTGCAAACACTATAACCATTATGATAGAAGCGATAATCGCCACTATCAAAAGGGTAGCCAACGTGATTATTCTTGCGTTTTTGCTCATTTTGTTCTCCACAATATATTATCAATTTATTATATCACAGCCGAGCCGATATATCAATACCAATTTTTGTATAGTAAAGAGTATTTGCAATACTACAACTGTCTTATGACTTTGAGCGCCATATTTATTCCGTCCACGCAAGCCGACATTATTCCGCCTGCGTATCCCGCGCCCTCTCCGCAAGGAATCAAACCTTGCACCGAACTGTTGCCGTACTCGTCCCTCAAAATTCTCACGGGCGAGCTCGAACGAGTTTCGACGCCCGTCAAGAGAGCGTCCTCGTTGCCGAATCCATTGATTTTGCTATCGAATATGCCTATTGCCTCTTTGATACCTCCCACGACGTAACTAGGCAGACACGCCCTTATGTCGCTTGGCTCTACGCTCGGCAGATAAGTTGGTTTTACCTCTCCCCACTTGCTCGTAGACTTACCCGAGAGCAAGTCGCCCACTCGCTGACACGGAGCCTTATAAGACGAAGATACGTTATAAGCCAATCGCTCGTATTTTCGTTGGAATTCCACTCCCGCAAGCACGCCTTGCCCCTCGAAATCGGCAGGCGACACTCCCACCAGCAAAGCGCTATTGGCATTGACGCCGTCTCTATCGTGATAACTCATTCCGTTGGTCACCACTCCGCCTTGCTCCGAAGCCGCCGCAACTACGTAACCACCCGGGCACATACAAAAGGTATAGCACGACCTTCCGCCCTCCAAATGCGCTGCAAGTTTGTAGTCGCTCGCTCCCAATTCTTTGGCGTCTCGTCCGTATTGCGCTCGGTTGATATTGCTTTGCAAATGTTCTATCCTCACTCCGATAGAGAAGGCTTTTTGCTCCATCATCACTCTGCCCGACAGCATTTCAAAGGTATCTCTAGCGCTGTGACCTATAGCAAGCACACATACGTTGCAAGGCAATTCGTATTGTGCTCCTTTACTTTGCAATGTCACGGCACACAGTTTGCCGTCCTTCTTCTTGACGTCCACGAGTTTGGTCTCGAAGCGATATTCTCCGCCCAATTCCTCTATTTGCTTTCTTACGTTTTGCACACATTCAGCCAAAATATCGGTACCTATGTGAGGCTTGGCGTCCCACTTGATATTGACGGGCGCGCCCGCTTCGACAAGTTCGTTCAAAACCATACCTATTTTTTCGTTTGCGATACCCGTATTGAGTTTTCCGTCGCTAAAGGTGCCTGCTCCGCCCTCTCCGAACTGGATATTGCTCTCGGGGTTTAGTTCTCCGCCTTGCCAAAAGGTCTTGACGTCGGATTGCCTTTCTATGACGGGTTTACCTCTCTCTATGACGATAGGTCTTGCTCCCGCTAATGCCAAAGTCAATGCGGCAAACATGCCCGCAGGTCCGCTACCCACCACTACGGGGCGAACGAGAGGATTGACCTTGGTGTCACCCAATAGTTCTCTTATCGTTGACTTGGACGGTACGAAAAGCATTTCATTTGCTTTAGGATTGCGTCTCAAATAGTCATTCTCGTTGTCGAGTTGCACCAATACGCTAAGCACGTATTTGATGTCGTCTTTTTTGCGACAATCAAGAGATTTTTTTGTTAGTTCCCAACTTTTGATGCGACTCGGTTTGACCCTAAGAGTATGCGAGAGACAATTTAGCACGTCTATATCGCTAAAAATAGTCGGTACTTTGATATTGTTGACCTTAAGCATCTATATCCTCCGCAACTGCCAAAGCGCTAGCGATAGCCCAATGGATATTGTATCCGCCGCACTCTCCGTCCACGTCCAGCACCTCACCCGTGGCATACAGTCCACGGTTAGTTTTGCTCTCCAAAGTTCTCTCGTCAAAGCAGTCTAGGCTCAAACCTCCACACACCGCTTGTGCGAGACTGAGCCCGAGCGTACCGTCTATCTCCGCCACGTAATCTTTGCACACGGCGGCTATTGCATTCGCCTTGACGTCGGACATAATCAACGACTTATCCATAGCGACGTGCTCCATAATATTGGCTGATATGGTTTTATGCAGCAAGCCTTCGAGCATAACGCCGCGAGGGTCGTAGGTATCGATTATATATCGGGCGAGTTGCCGTGTGGTCATATCGGGCACGAAGTCTATATGCAGCGAGCATCTATCGTAGCTTCGTCTACTCGCCCTAGCCACGTGCGACGACATGATAAGTGCGAGCACACCCGAAATCGCCCCGTCCTTAAACAAATATTCTCCTCTATACTTTGGATAAGCCTTCCCGTCAATCTCAACGTAGCTCTCAACTTTGGCTCTTACCCCGTTCGCGCCCTTGACGCTCTTGCTCTTCAAAGCGACAAGGGTAGGGCGAAGCAAAGTAGTAGGTATGCCGAGATGCTCTACCAGCCCGTAACTCTCCACGCCGAACGTTGCTTTGGAACCTGTTGCCAGCACGACCTTTGCGCAACGATAATCTCCTTGATCGGTGACAACCTTCCAACCGTCGATTTCGGGTACTATCTTGGTCGCCAAAGTCTTGGTCATAACGCTGACGCCGCGTCTTCTAAGCATGGACAAAAAGACGTTGAGCACTGCAGTCGCGCTTTCGCTGTAAGGATATATTCTTCCCTCTTCGCTCTTGGTCACCAAACCGTATTCAAGCAACTTATCGCGCACTTTTTGGCAGTCGTATCTTGCCAAAATAGGCGCTACAAACTCGCTGTTGTAGTGCTCCGCTCCCATAGCCTTGTTAGAGAGGTTGCATCTGCCGTTGCCGCTGACAAGAATCTTTTTGCCAATCTTGTCCCCCGCATCTATCAGCGCAACTCTCTTATTTCGAGCGCACTCGACTGCGCATACTATACCCGACGCGCCTCCGCCTATGATAATTACGTCAAAATCGTATTTCATATCGGTATTATAACACATTGACGCGCCAAAGTAAAACGCTACGTCGATTTTGCCTACTTACAAAAAAAGGCGACCCCTCAAGCTTATGCGCTCGAAGAGGTCACCGTTTTATTGATTGTTTTAGCCTACCTTTACCGCGATTTCAACCGCATAGGTGCCGGAGGACTTCACCACGTCGTATTTGATAGTGGTGGAAGCCAAAGTCTTGGCTTCGGTGTTGACAACCACTTCTATGGTTGCGTTTTGCGCATCGTTTACTCCCAAAAAGGCGTCCGTATCGACGATATTGGCGGTGTATTTAGAAGTTGCACTTCCGTTGACTACCACTTCGCTTTCGAAGTAAGACTTTTCAAACTTAAGCCCGTTACCCACCTCTTGCGAGATTGCGTTGCCAAAACCTATGTTGTACGGGTCTTGCACTTCACCGTCGACGTTGCTGTAAATCAGCGTTTCGCCTTGTTTAACGGTGACGGATACACTCCTCGTCTGAGACGACGAGGTAGTGTAGGAGGCGATGTCGTAGAAATCTTTGGTTGTCAGCTTGGTCTTACATCCTGCCAAAACTCCCACCAAAACCACTGTCAGTACCAATATTGCTATCAACAATTTCTTTTTCATACTATTTCCTCCTTACGCCAACGTTTTCTTTTTGACGATTGCCAGTGCTATTGCGCCCAAAGAAAACGCCATACTTGCCGCAGCAGCCGCTCCGACTTGTCTGCCCGCTGCCTTTCCCGCAACGTTTTGAGCACCGTTTACAACGCTCTTAGCGTCGTTGATAAGCGCGTTATATGCGTTTCTCGCATTAGTCAATTTACCTGCGTTGACAACTGCCATATCGATGTCGGCAATATCTTTGAGCAACTCTTCGATTTCTTTCATAGTCGCGATGTCGTCAAATCCGAAAGTGCCGATTGCATCGAGTTTTGCATTGACAACGGTTGGGTCTCCGCCCGTCTTGATATTGCTTACGCTTATCGGAGCGCTTGCGTTATGGTTATCGTCAGCCACGAGTTTTACATAGACGGTATAGGTTGTCTTTGGCTTAGCGGTAAACACGTTGCTCTCTTGCCAGTTGGTTCCGTCAAGGCTATAACGTGCGTTGGCAGCACTCACGCCGTTGATTGTCAACTTGTTGTAGTTGGCGATTACGCTAATATCGTTAGCGTCAAGTTCTACGGTCGATTTTTCAATCGTCAAAGTAACCAAGTCGCCTCTCGTCAACTCGTAGTTGGCTGCAACCACGCCGTTAGGGTCCAAAGCCACGTAGCCCGTGTAGGTACCCGCATTGATAGGTGTAAGGATATTATCCTCTTCGTCTACCAAGACGTATTCTACCACTTCGTCGCCTATCACGCCGTCGAAGACTACTTCGAGAACTTTGACGTTGCCATCGTATGCGGCATCCGTTCCGTCTACGCTAACTATGGTGATCGTCTTCTTGGCAATGGTTAGTTGTCCTGCCACATAATCTGCCAAGGTGTAGTTGTCGCTGCCGAGTACGATAGTCACTACGTAAACGCCCGCATTGATTGCAGTTTCCGTAGGGGTTTCGTCACCTATTGCATATCTTACGGAGAACAAATTTTGTGTCTCTTCCGCAGGGATATTGTTGAGGATTGCTCCCACAGTCTTTGCAGTGCCGTCGTATTCGTAACTGCTCTCGTAAGTAAACTCTTGGAGAGCCAACTCTCTCGGAGCGATAGTCATATTCTTGCTGTAGTTGCCTACAAGTTCGTAATTGGAGTTGTTAGCAACAACGGTAATCACGTAGTCGCCCGCATTGATTGCTTGTTCCTCGCCGTTGTAGAGAATCATAGCCTCCGCATCGTCGCCGCCCAATACGCCGTTAAGGATTACGCTTGCAACCTTAGCCGTTGCACTATAGACCAAATCGATTGGCAAAGTCACGTCGCTGACGGTTATTTGCTTAGGTGCGATGACGAAACTATCTTCGTATTCGTCCCAGATATAATTATCCTTTTGCGTTCCGTTGACTTGCAAGGTTACTTGGCAAGTACCTGCGTTGACGTTGTCGCTGTATACCAAATCTATGCTAATATCGTCGCCGTTTACAACTCCGCTAATAGCCGCACCCGCTTCTTTAGCAGTCTTGTCGTAGACTGCGTCCGTAGGCAAATCTACGATGAAGGTCAACGACTTCTTTGCCACGGTAATCTGTACGTCTTGAGGCAAGTTGAAGATATAGTTGTCGTTGACAGTCGCCTCGTAGGTCACGTTGATAGGCGTGCCTGCAGGAGAAGTTTCGGTATAAGTTTCGGTAACCGTTATAACAAGTCCGTCACCGTCAATCATTTCCAAGCTTCCTTCCGCATATGCCCAGAAAGTTGCAGGCTTAATGTCGCCGTAAGTCAACTCGGTATTGACGGCAACTACGTCGATAGTTCTCTTCTCTACCACATATTGCAGCTCGACGGTCATTTCACCGTTGTACTTGCTTTGAGCTTCGGCTTTGACCTCAACGATTACTTTATAGGTGCCTGCCTTGACGATAGAGGCTACCGTAACGTCGGTAGAATCCTTGTAGGTAACGATAATATCGTCTTTATTGACATTGAGCACGTTGATAGTTGCGGTCTTGTCGGTTGCGTCGTATACGCTCGACGATTCTTCGAGCACGGCATTGCTCAAGGTGTTGCTTACGATAGTGATGCTACCCTTGGTCTCGGTAACTGCCTCGTAGTTGCTTGCCTTGCTTCCGCCAAGGACTACGTAAATCATTTCGGCAGTAGTCTCGCCGATTACTTGTTGCTCTATAGGGAGAGCACAAGCCACGGCTATAGTCACTTCGGACGCATCTCTATCCTCGATAGTACCTTCGACAAATTCGTAAGGCGCTACACCGTCTGCAAAGACGATGACGTCGGAGCCGTAGCCCTTTTCGCCGTTGTTTGTCAAGAACTTGATAGTCTTAGGCGAGATAGTGAAGTTGTCGGTGCCTTCTACGGCAACGGTGTAGTTGGCGTTGGTGCTAACGACGGTCACTACGTAGTTGCCGGCGTCTATCGCGCTTGCAGAGCCGTTGTATAAAATATCTACGTCAACGATGTCGCTGCCTAACACTCCGTTGAGATTAGCCTCTACGGTCTTTTCCAATCCGTTGTACACCAAGTCGGCAGGCAACATGAGCGTTGCGGTAATAGCAAGCGCGCCCACAACGACTTTTGCGTTTTCCGGCAAGGTCACGTCATAGTTGCCGCTCGCGGTGGTCTCTACGGATATTGCGTAGTTGCCAACCGCACTATACTTGGTATAATCGGTAAATACGTTGACTATTACGCCGTCCGCTTGTACGAATTGCAAACTGCCGTCTGCATATTTCCAAGTAATGGTTGGTACGTCGGCGCCGTAAGTCACGTTGACGTCGTCTACTGCCAAAGCCACTTTTCTTGCCGTGATGACTAGCAATTCGGAAGTATTTTGGTCGATATAGTAGTTATCGTGAACGAGGTCGACGTTGACGGAATAACTACCCTTGTCAATCGCTTGCGGCTGTCCGTTGAAGGTATAGATAAACTCGAGGACGTCGCTGTTGACAGTGTTGTTGTACACCGCTTGTACTACCTTGGCTGTGCCGTCGTAAGTCTTGTCGACAGGCAAGGTAATAGCCGTTACGTTGATTCCTCTCTTGTTGACAACGAGTTGTCCGACGGAGCCAAACTCGAGATTGTAGTTTTCGGCAAGTTGTACGTCGTCGTCAACGTTGTCGGCAATGGTTGCCAATATATCGTAACTTCCGCAGTTATCGTAGAGTACGTAATTGCTATAGGTAGATACCACGATACCGTCCTCTTCTACGAAAGTAGCGCTACCGTCGGCATAGTTCCAAGCAAAGGTACCGATTTCGTCGCCGTAGGTCACTTCTTTGCCCACGGTGTCGATAGTTACGGTCAACTTGTCAATCATAAAGTTGACAACCGAGCCGTAGGTAATGGTAAAGTATTTGCCTGCATCTTCGGTCAACTGAACGGTTACGCTATACTTGCCCGCATTGCGTATATCGCTAGCCGTGATGACCGTTCTATCAATCTTGAAGTATTCGTATTGCAAAGCCATCTTGCCTTCTGCGTCTACGAAATCTTCGTTTTGATAGGTGAGGATAGGAGTGGTAAAGTTCTTGACGGTGCCGTCATAGACTACTACGTTGTCTACCGCACCCTCTACGCCAAACTCGATGTCCACGCCTCTCTTGTCAATGGTAAGAGCGGTATTTTCGATGATCGAAATCACGTAGTTGCCGCCTTGCGCTCCGCCCACGCTCGCCAAGGTTACGGCATACACACCCGGTGCGCTGTATTGCTCGGAAGCAAGGAACGTAGGAATTACTTCGTCATCATCAAACAAAGAAGTATATCCGCCCGCAACTGCCCAGTCGAACGTTGGGTCAAGGTCGCCGTACAATTTGCTCGTAGGGGTCACTTCTATCGTCGTTGCGACAGGGGTGATTTGGAAAGCAAACTCGCCGTTTAGCATATTGTAGTTAGGCGCAGTAGTCATGATTGGAGATACTACGTAATAACCTGCGTTGGTCGCGCTCTCCACTTCCACGTACTCGTCTTCCTCATTTGCCTTCCACATATACTTATAGCCCTTGATAGCATATGCAGGTTTTACCGCGTCGTTTTGGAAAAGACCTTCTCTGTTTACGTCGCCGTAATCGTAACTATCGGAGATATAAGGCACGATTTTCTTAGCTTCTCTCTCCTCTTCGGTTAGGTTAGGGAACCAAACGATAGTCATATCTTTGGCTTTGATTTTCATATCGATAGAGCAAATAGCAACGTTGTAGTTGGTATTGAAGCCCGCCTCGCTGTCAACGGTAGCGGTAACGGTGTACTCACCGCCTCTGTTGGCGCCGTTGGCTATTGCTACTCCGCTTTCCTTGTTGAGGTAATTCTCCGTCAAAACAGGCTCTTCGCCGTTTTCAGGTTTAGTTATCGTCCATTTTACCTTTTGGAAAGTGGAATTATATTCTTTTACGACAACGCCGTCTTGCAAGGTCTCTTCTGCCGATGCGCTTATGGTGACGTTGGCTTTGCCTATCTCGATGATAAAGGTAGTCTTGTCGAAGGTGTAGTTGCCTGACATCGCTCCGCTTTCCTTCTCCAATATCATCTTATAAGTACCCGCGTTGACAAATCTATCGTCGGTAGCGTTGGTCGTCTCGGTGGCGAAAGGCTCGTAAGTCACCTTGATTACGTTGTTGTCCACTACGTTGAGAATCTTGATCAAAGCATCGTCTTCGCTTACCCCGTTGCCGAATACGCTATACGTAGGCAACTTTTCTAAGCCGTCGTAGACGAAGATTGGATTGGTTGCTTGCAATTCTTCAGGCAAAGGCGTTACGCTTATCTCTCTCGGAGTAATCGTAAAGTCGTCTGACAACGGATTGGCTACCACGTAGTTGTTAGAAGACATAGTCGTAATCTTAGCCCTATAGGTGCCCGCGCTCTCCGCTTGATTGTCGACTATGGTAATCTCCTCATCACCTACCAACTTATAATATTCTACGATAGGCGTAGCGTCGTATCCGCTCACCAGTCCGCTCGCAGTTGCGCTAAAGGCTGCAGGCGAAGAGTTGTAGACGAAGTCGGCTGGTGCGTTGGTATAAGATACCGTCACCGCCTTAGGGGTAATCTCTTGTCTAATTCTCATATTCTCGGAGCCTTCATTGAAGACTACGACGTTCATCTTTTCGGTATTGACCGTCGTAAACACGATTCCGTTGACGGTGTCTTTGATAGGACAATATATCTCCCAAGTAGCCACGTCCTTAGCGTCGGCAAGTTGATACAACACGCCCGGTGCGCCTTGTTTGTACGCGGTAAAAATCGACGAGTCTCCCGTTACCGTTCCTACTTGCTTAGTCTTGGCAGAATCGGAGTACAATCTGATAGTAGGTATCTTGAGTCCCGTACCGTCGAACTCGTGTCCGTCGGCGATATAGATATTAGAGTATTCTGCATCCGTCGGCATATCGGTGATTACGCCGCTACTGTTTTTAGGATTGCGCGGATTGCCGTAAGTCGCCACGATACCCGTCTCAAACGTAAAAGTAAAGCTTTGATTGTCACCCGTCAATGCGCGAGGTATTCTACTCTCGGTATTCCAACTAGTAAAGTTGTTGACGTTGTCCACACTACCTACCGTCTTGTATATATCCAACGTTCTGTCGGTTTCGGTCGGAGTGCTATACTTGACTTGCCATACGATTCCTTGCGCGCCGCCAAAAGTAAAACCGTCACCGGAATAATAAGGAGCGGCGTAAGACACCTTAGGCACAGCCGTATCGGTGGTACCGTCAAAATATATCTTTAGCGTGCCCGTATCGGAGAATAGAGTGGTGTTGACCGTGGTATTGACGGTGGTCTTGATAGACGCTGTACCGGTAGGGATAGTAGTGGTGACGTTACCCGAAGTAAAACTGTTCCAGTTCTTGGCACATACAGCGCTAGGTACGTCCATATTGATGTAGAAGACGTTTTTGAGTGTAACGCTTCCGTTGCCGGTATAGTTGCCCGCAAATCCGCAAATTACGCCTTGACCCGTAAAGTCTCTGGTATCCTTATTAGGTCCCAATTCCGCACCGAAAGCCGAACTTACGCAAGTCCTTGCGGTACCCGTCCAATAGTTCATTACGCCGTCAATCATACCCGCACCGCCAAGCGAAGTCCAGTTAGATTGATTTTCGGCATTGCTGTCGGCAGCCACCGCGTTACATCCTGCGATGATTCCAGAAGCTGCTATTGCGTTATTTTGGTTGGTTGACAGCGTAGGATTAGAATATCCGTCGATTTTACCGGTACCGTAAGTGGTAGCGTTATATATAGTTCCGCCTTGAGTAATAACTCCGCAGAATCCACCCGTCCACAGTTTGTTATTACCGCCTCGTTTGGTACCCCAATAACTCCATTCTCTACCTTCTTGTTGCGTTACTATATCCGCTTTGAGATTGATGGAAGAGTTCTTGATTGTACCTGCCATCAACGTACCCGCATAGCCGCCGAAGCCAACCGTACGGTGATAAGAGTCCCAGTTATATGAATTACCGCTTTCCGCCATGGTCATCTTAAAGTTGACGCGAGTATAATTGTTGACGGTAAGGCTACAGTTGTCTATAGTACCGGCGTTGATACCGAAAATCATACCGAATGATACCGAGAAGTCACTGTTAATATCATACGTAGCGTTGCTGATAGTCGCGCCGTAATCTATAGAGTTGTTCCATACGAAGTTGACGTCTTTGATAGTACCGCAGTTGATCCTAGCAAGACCGCCCGCGCACTTGATAATTCTACCGCCCGTGTAACTGTTGTTGATAGGCGCGTAAGTATTGGAGCCGTTTCTTCCGTCTCCGCTATAATCGCCCTTGGAGAATGAAGTTGCACCCGTCAAGGTTATGGTCTTGCCGTTACCGTTGAGGACGAAGCTATCGCTAAGCATTCCTATGGTAGAGGTAGTACCGCTCCACAGCGACGCCGCATTGAGAGTAACGTCTTTATACAACGTATGCTCGCCGGTACCGGAGCTCAATGCCGTTATCAAATCGTTGGCATCATATATAATGCTACCGCTTAGCGTCGGCGTATTCTCGCCAATTTCGTCCGAAGTATTGGCGAGGTTATATCCGTCTTGGGCGTAGCCCGACGGTGACGCAAAGCTCAACGCCATTGCGCCCGTCAGAGCAACTATTGCCAAAACGGCAATTACTAAAGCTATAAGAGATTTTTTGTTTATATTACTCATATTTCCTCCCCTTTATATAGCCGAATTCTTTTTCTTCTTGATTGCAATCGCAACGCCTGCGATTACGCCGATGAGTACCACGACGCCTGCTACGGCACCGATGATAATCATCAGTTGTTTGCTTCCGCGGCTAAATCCGCCTTCATCACTCGTATTGGATACGATAGTAAACTCAACGTAGTTGCTTATCTCGTAGTTTTGGTCTGTCGCTACGTAAGCTCTATAAGTACCCGCAGGTAGAGTTCCGTCGGCTTTGAGACCTACTTCCGTCTCCACGCCGTCTTCAACCTTGTAGAATCTCAATCTATTGGTCTGAACTTCGCCGTTAATATCGGTAAAGCTTGCCTTGAGTTCGCTGAGGTCGGTCGTCGTATTGAATTTGACGGTGGACAACTCTTGATAAGATACGTCGCTCGAAGGCACCGCGTATGGCTGAATGTTGATAGTCGTCTCCACAGTCAAAGGATTGTAGTTGTTGACGATTATCACGTACTTACCTTTCTTGATGCCTACGTTGGTAGCCTCTACGTCGGTAGCGGTAACCAAAGCGTCCAATCCGTTGTAGGTATAGTTGCCGTTGCTGTCTTTGGTCAAGCCGTTGAGTTCCGCTCTATGAGGCTTGCCGTCGTAAGTAATGCTTACGTTTCTTGCAGACACACCCGTGAGGTTGATTTTTTCTATCTTGACTTCTACCGTCTTTTCCCAATCTTCGTAGTTGTCCATAGTAATTACAACCTTAACTTTGTAGGTATTGGCGTCTACGAAACTAAACGGATCAGATTGAGTCTTTGCGCCGCTGCTATATACTAGGTTGTATCCCACGTAATCGTCAGGCACGGTTGCCACTACGCTTACGTTCTTACCGCTATAAGGCTTGGTTACACCCTCGAATACTATGCCTTCGAACGTTGCCTTGTTGATGATAAGCTTGACTTCTTTCTGGCAAGGCATATGGTTTTCGTCGCCGGCGTAAATCAACATATAGGTATAAGTGCCTACGTTGCTAAACGAGCCCGTCGTAGAAGTAACCTCTTCGTAAGCGTCCGTCTCGGCATTACGTCTATTGATAGTCACCAAAGTGTTGTTGATGATATTGATAGGATTGCCTTCTTCGTCCTCGCCGCTATTGTTAGCCAATACCACGCCGGTATTTTTGCCCATCAACATACTGTCCGCGTCTTGGTGATTGAAGATAAAGTCGTCGCCCGTATAGGTCTTGACTACGTCGTTAGCCACGATTTCCGTCTCCGCTCTGACGATAACGAGCAAACTGTCGTTGTAGGTCTGCGTATAGAAGTTGGCGTTTTCCTTAAATTCGATAGTTACCGAATAGTATCCTACGTTGATTACGTCTTCGGCAGCGATAGGAGTGGACAAAGGTTTACCTCTCGTAATCGTTTGCGTCTTAGGGTCGTACACGGCAGTAGAAGGATATGGATAATAGGTCAGCTTAAAGTCCTCCATACTATACAACGAAGGGTCCGCATTGACGGTAAAGTCGTAGGAGATTGCTCTGCCCTTATAATCCATCTCTCGCGTGCCGAGTACCAATTCCATAAAGGCTTTGACTATCTGCAATTCAAATTCTTCGGCATTGACGATATTGTAGTTGGTATCGCTCGTGCTGAACTTGACGTAGTAGTAACCCGCATTGCGTATGGACTTGATCATCAATCCCGCTTCGTCGGTGTACGGAGTAGTTCTCGCTTCGTTTTGGAAGAACTGTACGTTGACAGGTTGCTGATTACCGTACACGTCCTTGTAAGTAGCCGCGAAGAAGTGTTCTTGATTGTCGTAATCTCTCTTTGCCGAGAAGTTCTTTTCTCCGTCCAAAGTAGGTATTGCGCTTACGTTTTTCTTATTGACCACTACCGTAGTGGATACGGGACTAAAGTCAATGTCTGCGTGCACCCTTTGCGCTTTGCCCGATACGGTATAGGTGTTGGCGTTGCAATAAGTAGCCAGTCCGCCCGTCACGTCAAAGGTCATGCTCGTACCGTCAAGCAAATCTACGTCAAAGGTGGCAGGGATAGCGTCTCCGAAAATATAGGTAGGTCTGATATACGTAGAGACGTCAACCGTCATATTGTATTTGGATATAGTCGTCTCGCAGACGATATTTTCGTCGGGATTGAGAGGTATGCTCTCTGGCACTATGTATCCCTCACTCGAATATCTAATTTCTTCTCCCTCACCCAAGAAGTAAACGGGATAGAGCTTCGTATAGTCTTTGTCTAAGTAATTTTCGCTACCTTTGACGTATAGATAAGCAGTCGTTTGTCCCGCGTGCTTATTTTCGTATTGCACGTAGACTTCCAAAGCCTCTTGGACAACTTTATCCGTTGCCGCCGATCTTCCGTCGCAGTAAACTATACCGCTCTTGCCGTATCTGGTGTTGCCGTCTTCTTGATAGAGTTTGACGGTTGCACCCTCAATCTTGTTAAGGGTTTTGTTATCAAAGGTTTTGCTCAATACTTGAGACAAATCCAACTCGCTAAACGCAACGCCGCTTCCGTCGAAGATGTTCTCGGTATTGATATAGATTTTGGCTATAGCAAGCCTTATCGTAAAGGTAGTCAACGTGCCGCTTGTCAGTTGTATAATCTTTTCCGGATACAAGTCTTGTTTGTTGACCAGCTTAAACCAAATCTCTCGGCTTTCTATATTGTCGTTGACAACTATTTGACCCGACGAAGCTATAGTTTCGTCGTAATGTACCCATACTCTCTTGTCGGGACCGACTATACTGCTGTCGGTTTGAGTAGACACGTAGAGGTCGTATCCGCTCTCGCCCAACGTAGAGTTGTAAGTAATCTTGAGCGGGTCAAAGTAGTAATACGTCTCACCGTCGTCTTGCAATACGTTTTCCGCAGATACGATGACGTTGAATTGAGGCGTAACGTTATCTATCTTGACGTTGTAGGACAATGATACCGTATTGTTGGTTGCGTCGGTGTAGGACAAGGTATATTGCTTGGTATCTTTGAGCAATACGCTACAACTCCAAGTGCCGTCTTCATTGACGGTGTAATCGCTATGTCCGCTACCCGACACGATACCGCTACGCTCGTAATCGTTGACGTTGTAGGTCATAAGGATAGGAGTAGTTCTCCACTCGTTGAGGTCGCTTACCGCAATTTCTTCGCCTTTATTACCCATACTGTCACTGAGGTAGTAGTGCACGTCCTCAATCAAAGGTTTTTCGTTGTCTATACGCACCTTAACTTGAGTACTCGACTGGGCAACCAAAACCTCTTGACCGTCGACAAATACGTATGCTTGGAAGGCATAAGTTCTACCCGCCTTACCGGTGGACACGTTATCTTTGAAGATAAACTTAGCCATTCCCGCAGTAGGCACCAGCTGAGACCAGGAGCCGTTGACGTAATATTTGATGTCGGTAAACATAAGGTCTCTGTTTTTGTCTATATATATACCGATATTGGCTTGGTTGAGCCAAACGTTCTCGTTTGGTGCGTCAAACTTGAGTTCTGCGGTATTGACTGCAAAGGTCTCCTTTTCGCTATCTTTGTATCTTGCCAAAACCTTGTTGTTGGCGTCGTAATACGCCAGTTTTTCCTCATCCAACATCTTGAATGCTCTATATGTGTACACTCCCGGCAAATAGGTTTGCGCATTGGTGACAGGCGTAGTACCTTTGAGCAATTCCCACTCGTATGCGGATTTATTAGGTGTCAGGGTGTTGCCGAGTTTGGACTTAAGTACCAAGGTAGGCTCGTTGATAGGGTCGCTATCGTAAGCTTTGCTAGACAACAGACCGTTGTTGGAAGATATAGAATAGTCGGCAATCTCACCAAAGCTGTAATTCATCGTGCCGTAGTCGGTAGCCTTGAGCAAGAAGATCTCGCCGCCTATAAACTGCTCTGCTTTGATGTGTTTGTCTTGTTGACCGTTTTTGTTGATATTGGCTTCCCAAATACAATATCCGTACGAACCTTCGGCAATTTCGAACTTCTTATAGTAAGTAGAAGACAATTCTTCACTCAAATCTTGTTCGAAGCCGTCGGCTTTGGCTTCTATTCTAATATCGTATTTGGTATTGCTACTATCGAAACTTACGTTGACTTGTCCGCCCGTACTCGTCGGATAAATCATCGTACCTATATTGTCGATAGAATACTTCATCCACCAACTGTCTATATAGGTGCCGTTGACGCCCTTGGTTTCACAGAAAGTCCTATAGTCGTACAAGAATACCATTCCGTTTACGCCCGTGAGGTCGCCCGTGATGCTACCTATCGCGCCGAACAACTTAGCATAATCCGTCTTCATATTCTCGTAATTTACTTGGTTGTTAAAGCGCATTCTGCCCTTCCAATCCGACATTATCGCGCTAATTTCCGCCTCAGGATAATTCGACATTACGAAGTTTTCCCAGCTAGCCACGCCCGTAAAGCGGAAGCTGCCGCCGATAACGCCACCCGCAAAGGTGTGGAAGTCGTAGTCGTGCGCACCGCTACCTGCGATAGACGACATAGTGCCGTTGCCGAGCACGGTACAATATTTGACGGTGGTACCTCCGATAGGTACGAAGTTGCCGATGATACCGCCCGCGCAAGTCAGCGTTGCTCTTGCGGAGTTGGCGGTATTGGTGTTACCTCTGCACACTACGGAGAAAGAGGATTGTAGATCTACCGTGATATTGCTTATAGTGGCGCCGTTGGTCACAAGTCCTACCGCACCGCCCGCAATGGCACTGTTTTCTCTAAATCTTCCGTTAGAAGTAAGGCTTCCGCTACCCGTTCCGTACAATACGAAAGGATTTTTGATTATAACCTTACAGTTGCTTATCTCGCCGCCGTCGCTCATACCCGCGATGATACCGAATGCAGGGGTAACGCCGTGTTCGAAAGAATTGTACAACGAGCTACCGCCGTTGGCGTCTCTGCCGTTAGGCTCGATATGCGTCGAGGTGTAACTAAAAATAACGTTTTTGATAATGCCTTCGTTGATTGCTACGAAGAAGCCCGACGGAGCAATATATATAGGCATACTTGCAGTATCCGAGCCTCCCAACGAAGCGTCGGTATTGATTATATGCTTAGCTGCATATCCGCTGGCAAAAGCGCCCTTGCCTATACCTGCCTTGATATTGATGGTATAGCCGTTGCCGTCGAAGGCGCCTCTCATATATTTGTTACTGCTGGCGTAGTTATCGCCCTTCTTCCAGTCCAGCGTCAAGTCACCCGACACGTTGTACAATGCGCCGTAATCGGTAGATACGTTGTTAGCTAAGAAGTCCTCCAATTCGCTTTGGGTACTTATCGTCTTCAGCGTCTTACCTGAGGCTATTGCTTTGTTTTGCAATTCCGTCAGAGTGGCGTGCTTACCTTCCACCCCGTCTATCATACCGTCGGTAGTGGTGCTGTTGGCGGAAATCAATTCTTCCGCCACAGCCTCTTGCTTCGTCGTGTCTCTATCAATCAGCACAAGCAAGGCACATACCAACGATACGATGAGTATCGCGGATATTATAGTAATGAATAATTTTTTGTTTATTTTATTAGTCATATTCTATATACCTCCTTATGCCGCTTCGGATGCCGTAGGCTCGGTAGCCACGTACACTTCGATTTGAATCTTTTGTTGTATCTCTGCATATTGCATGATATACGCGTCGCACTTGATTGCGTCTCCGATAAACTTAGCGTTATCGGTATCGTAGTTGGCAACAGTAAAGTTGACAGGCGACAAGTCGAATACGATGTCCAACTTTTGCATCGTTCCGTCTTCGAAGAATGCGTTGAGTTGCTTCGTTACCATCTTGGTCGCAATCTCTTGTTCCGTCAGATTGCTTCCGCCGTAAGAGATAAAGTATTTATATACGGCGTTGCTGTTGATACCGACGAATATCTTTTCTTCGATTGTCACGTTGACCGTCAAAGTCTCGAAGCTTTCGGTTGCACCCGTGATCTTTGCCTTGACGCCGAAGTTCTTATCCGCGTTCTTATCACTCGTCACAGCCATATCGACGTCGCTTATATCCCAACTTACAGGCAAGTCGAAGGTGTCGTAGTTGTACTTGGTTGCTATGGCGTACAAGCCCGTGTTAGCGCCCGTCGTGTACTGATTTACGAGAGCATTCTTCTCGTCGTCGAACAAGCCTTCGAAGATAGTCTCTTCACCCGTCTCGTTGTTGGTAACTACGAGTGTGTAACTAGTAAAGTACTTGACTGCAATCGTCTCGGTAAACTCGCTGTACACTCTCTTATCGCCTTCACCCAAGGTAAAGTTGTAAGGATTGAGCGAGATGGAGTCGTTGACTACTTCCGGCGTAGATCTGTCGAGTATTCTGCAAGTCACGTCGAAGGAGTTGTCGGTACCTCTGATAGTAGCCGTAGCAACGAGGTTTTCGCTTCCGTAGATGCTTATGTCGAACTTGTAATCCCAAACGACAGGGAGTACCGAGCTGGAGCCGTCGTTGTAAACTACAGGTACCGTTGCAGGCAATGCGCTCTCGCCGAGATATTTTACCTTGACAGGGTCGATGACGTATCTTCCACCCTTGAGTTCGCTACCCGCAATATCGAGACCTACAGCTTCCAAGCCCTCTACGCGAGCATTGACTACTATTCTTTGCAACATCTTGCCGCTGATACCATTAGCCGTACAGTAATCGGCAATACCCAATGCACTGGTTGCGTCGGCTCTTGGGATACGGTTGTTGGTATAGGTATCGACGTCGTAGCCGATATATACTCTAAACTGTCTGCTTTGTGCCTCGTAAGACACTTCGAAGTTATCTACTTCTTCTTGTATCCAAGCGATAGGCAAGTTGATAACCGTTCCGTTGGTAAACTTAACCCATGCGCTGGTTGGGAAGTTGTCGATGCCGTCCTCTTCGTTGATCTTGAAGAGATATGGGTCGATAATCAAAGTATTTTGCGTCAATTCTTCATCGAAGTAGATTGCTTGAACTTCGTTTCTGTCCATAGTGATGTTGACAGGGAAGGTCCAATCGAAGCTGGTCTCATAGATTCTGACAGGAGTTTCCGCCGTTGGGTCTTTCACGCTAGTGGTATCCAGCGATACGGAGCCGTTCTTCTTGAGACTGCCGTCAGGATTATATTCTGGAGCGTTGTTGTTATCCCAAGTAAAGTTGAGACCGTCTTTGTTCCAGTTGACGTAAACCATTTCGCTATAAGCCTCGTTTACCAATACGTTAGCGTCCTCAACCGCATCGTAAGCGTATGCCTCGTTGTAGGTCGCGAGTACTTGGCTTGGGAACGGATTGTCGTTTTCGTCACCTGTAATCAAGTACTTGTAATATTGATATGGACTTATTCTTATATTGTTGAGGTTGCCGTTTGCTTCTATCGAATCCACCGTCTTGGACTTGACGACGAACTTGATATTTACCTCTTGCAACGTCGCTCCGCTACCGATAGTATTGGTAATCCAGTAGATACCCGCGCTGAGGTCGCTTGGATCTCTGTCCACGAGTTGCTGAGCAGAACTTACGTTCCAAGCGCCGTTGACCGTTATCTTATCCGACGAGCCGTCGTTGTAAGTAAAGTACAACAAGTCAGGAGTATATACGCTGAGGTCAACCGCAGTTTTGTCGTATTGATACAAGTCAATATCTACCTCTATGCCTCCCATAATATCCTTTATCGTACTATCAAGATACTCGAAGCGTACGTTCTTGGACGTTCCGTTCTTGAAGGTAACCGTACCGTCTACGCCGTGCTTCGTATATGCGGTAGGCGCATAACTTGTAAAGGTCATCGATTCGGCAGGTATTCTTCTCATATAGTTGCCCAGTACGTCAGGCGTATCGTAAGTGATTACGATATACTTAGGGATCTCACTATACGCGTATATATCTATATAATTTTGATATTCTTTATTCAAATTATATTCGCCTACGCCCGTTATCGTATCCGCTCCGTAAATCGTCAAGTTGATTGGCTTAGTTCTTACGACTGCTCCGCCGTTGAAGCTTGCCGTTGCGACGATTTCGTACACGCCCGCGGTGCCAAAGTCGAGGTCGTTGATATTCATAGATACCGATTGACCGTTCTTCTTAGTAACTTCGTAGGTAGGAGTGGTCTTGTAGAGTTGCTCACCCTTTTGGTAAGACACTTCTTTACCCGAGAAGTTTTGTGCCAAGAACAACGACTTACCCTCGCTGTTGTTGCTATAGCAATATGGGTCGTAAGTAGGCGCTGCGTCTATGCTTCCCCAAGTCATTACGCCCTCGGTCGAACCGTCGATACTATATTCCGGATCGCCTACGGAAGGAGAGCAGTTGAACAACTTGATTTCCAGATAGTAGCCGTTGCTTCTGTTGTTGTAATAATACGTATAACTTGCGCCTTGGTCGTCGTTAGCGTCGGTGCTACGGTCGTATTTACGTGTATAGGTACCCTTAGCAGGAACGTCAGAGCCAGGTGCCGCATCGGAGTATGCTTTAAATACGTAAATCTCACTCTGATCTTCCTTGGCTATCTTATTGCCGTTTTCGTCATACGCCTTATATACCGGCTCGTCGTAATCGTAACCGAATATATACAAGTTGGCAATCGTACCGTCCATTATGTTGATACCCGCAGTCACTTCGTTGAATACCGGGAATGGCAACAGTCTTGTAAACAACCTTCTTACTTGGAAGTAGAATGCGTTGAGGATTGCATTGGTAAGCAAAGGTGCCGCCCAACCGTAACCGACGCCGTTGACTACGTCCTTAAGCAAAGGCAACAAGATTTGCTTCAAGCTTACCCAAGTATGCTCCGCATCGATTCTATCCCAGTTGACAGACTTGAGATAGTTGGTACTAAACATAGACGAACCCGTCGTAGCGTCTCTTGTCATCTCTACGAGGTCGATGATGGTATCCCAACCGAATACGCTAGCCAAAATTTCGTCTAGCAACCAGTTGATGGTATATGGGTCAAAGGTAATATTAGCATTGAAGAGACCCGTATTTCTGAGATATACGTCTATTCCTCCGCCAAGCAGTTGAACTACGTTTAGATTTGCAAAAGCTTTGTCAAGTCTCGTAGGCTCGGTAGGAGTGGTTTCTCCGCCGCCTTCGGTGCCGCCGCCGCTTTCACTTCCGCCGCCTTCGGTGCCACCGCCCGTACTTCCACCGTTGTAGTCAGGGTCGATAGAGGCAAAGAGGCTATCGATGGTAGGTGCAAGCATATTGACAAGGTCTAGCGCAATGGGAATATCGATAAAGCTTGCAAAGTCAAGAATCGATCCAAGCGTCAGCACGCCTTGGCAAAGCACGATTCTGAGGTTGCCTGTGTTGTAGTTGAGTTCCGCATACAACAAAGGTTGTTGATTGGTATTGCTGTTAAGTTGATCGGTGTTCTCATACTTCGATTTGTTGATAGAAGCCAAAGTTACGAGAATAGAGCCCGCAGACGCCGTCTTACCGCCCGTGTTGTACAGCGTGGTGTTGGATTGCAATTTTTGTATTATAAGACGAGTATAATACTTGTTGCCGTCCTCAACGCCCGAATCGGAGTGGTTTGCATTGTAGTTTGCCATAATATCGGCGGTGCTCATTGCATAATCGAGTGCAAATGCTATATCGAGACCGTCGAGCATCGTCTTGACGAAGGCTGCTCCGTTGCTTGCGTCCCAGTCAGGGATTTCGTCAAGCGGTAAGTTGAGGTTGATAGGCTCACCCATCAACATCTCGAATACCACGGACACGCTTATACTCTCGACTTCTATATCCAGTTTGATTACGCCGTCTACGAAGTCGATTTCTCCGCCTACGCCGATACTCATACCAAGTCCGAAGCCGAGGAATTGTTTGAGGATAGCGTCAATCATCATAGCGTCGAGTTTGAGGAAGATGTTGGCGTTGTGAGCCGAAACCGCACTGATAATCGTGGCGATAAGGTCCATGATTTCAGGGCTAAGTCCCGCTCCCGCATCAGCCTGAGCCGCCGCTCCGCCGTCTTCCGTTCCCTCGTCAAGTGCTCCGTTCAAAGCCCCGTCAAGTGCTCCGCCCAGAGTTAGGTCGCCGAGTGCGTCGTTGATGATATCCGTAAGATTGAAGTTACCTATCTGGTCAATAACGTCTGTCAAAGCGTTGTTGATGACCTTAACGAAAGGAGAGTTGACGATTTCGAGTTTGAAGAATCCGAGTCCCGACAAGTCAAGGATGATATTGCCTTGGTATATATCGACTTCGAGCAATGTCTTCTCGAGATAAGAGAAGGTAACTTGCAACTGCGTCTTCTTGAAGTTGCGCATGTCGAGATTCCAAGCAATGGTCAATATTACTTCGGTATCCCAGTCGTCGAGGTGCAGGTTGATAGGCAAAGCCAACTCCTTACCGCTCGAGGCAAGTATATTATTGATTATCTTAGTAATATTAAACGTTTCTTCCATCGTCTTGAGGTTTACCGTTGCCTTAAACGAAGCTTTGCCGACGGTGTTGACGATAGCAGCGATAAGGTCGTCCTCATAAGTCGCAAACTCTTCTTGCTTTTCTATGAGTTTGATTTTGAGTTCGTCAAGATTACCTATTCTGATAGGATTATTTTGGGTACCCGTCTCGAAGTGAATCTTGAAGTTGCTATTATAAGTAGGCTCGCCTATTACGTTGCCCGATGGGTCCAACTCTACTGTAGGCACCAATTCTGCCGCCAAATCGAGTTTGACGCCTTGCAATCTCGAGAACATAAGGTCGAGTTGCGCGCTGTTGATAAAGCTGATGTCAACGTTGACTCCAAAGCTGGACAACAATCCGAGTATTGCCGCAAGGGTCGTGCTAACCGTTAGGGTGTCGGCGTTTACTCCTACTATGATTTGTCCCGCAGGGGTCAAAATATCGCCTTCGGTGCCTTCTTCAAACATCAATTCTTCGGCTTGTTGAGCTGCGGAGCTTTCCGTACCGCCCTCGCTGCCCTCGCCGGTAGAGCCGAACAAGGTAGAGAGGTCGAACGCCAATCTATAGTCAAAGTCGCCGATAAAGTTGTAGACGATTTCCGTAAAGTCGATTTCCGCCTTAAGTTTTGGCAAGGTTATCTTAGCAATCTTGATGTTGGATACGTCGATGAATACGCTGTTGGCATAGCCGTAAACGCCCAATATTACGGAGTTGGCAGGGAAGAGAATATCCGAGCCTATTCCGATTGCTTTATTCGTTCTCAATTCGATGACTATCGAACTGTTGTAGTGGTTATTCTTATCCAAAGCTATTTGAATCAACAACTCACCGTCGAGCACGAAGTTGTCGTCGAAGGTCCACAGCAAGTGTTGTCCTTCCAGACCCGTCAAGCCAAAGCCCGTCAGCAAAGGTATGAAGTCGTAAGTTCCTTTATTGAAGGTCATGTTGACGCCAAACTGCAGATGTATGTTGGACAGTACGTCGTCAAGCAATTCCGCTACCGAGTTGGTATATCCGTCTTTGTCGCCTATAGCCGCGGTGATGTAGTTGTCAAGTCCTTCGATAGGGAAACCTATATTGAAGTTGCGCAAAGATAGCGACAAATCTATACCGCCGATACTTACGGCACCCTCAACGCCAAAACTCTTTTTGCCCGTTTCGAGGTATTGTTGATATGCCTCTGCGTCGGTCACTTCAGGAGTAACGAGTTCGCCGATATTGAGCACGATGTCGCTTATTCCGCTTGGCAGTCTAAACGGTATTTCACCCACAAGTCCTTCCAACGCCATCAACAATCCGTTGCCGAACGTTATGTTGAGATATTGATTGCGTTCGCCGTTATCAGGGTCGATTGGGTTAGGCTCGAACACGAATTTAATATATTCGTTGACGCCGATAAGTTTGGTAATAGCTTCCAACAGCATAGCATAGCCAGGCTTGATGAAAGCATTGCCTTCTTCATCTACGGTCAAGGCAACCATGTTAGAACTATTGTAGACTTTGTTTTGACCGAGAGCAGGCTCGTTGCCGTTGACCGCCTCGTCAAAATCGGTGCCGAGGGCTTTGTCTATTTCGCCCGTCAACAAGGTTACGAGTTGTCCGATCAGCGCGTCGAGATTGGTATCTATTCTGATACTCTTGCTTCTATAGTAGTTAGGCAAAAGATTGCCGAGATTTACGTACGCAGCTCTTTGTTGGTAATACAATCCGAGTTGCGGCGTTGCTTCTATTTTATTATGATTTCTGTCGATAAGGAAGAGTTCGATAGCTATGAGGTTTTTGTCAACGTCCTCAGCCGCATAGTTGAGGTCGAGATCCAGCTTAAAGCTAAGTCTAAAGCCCATAGCAACGTCAAGGAGAATTACGCCCGTAGGCAAAGTCTCTTGACCCATAAACATATTGATAAGTTGTCCTACGTCCACTTGTTTAGGAGCTCCGCCGTCCTCGAGACCGCTGTCGACAACCAAATCGATGTCAAAGGCAATATTGGTCAAGCTGAATTCCCTAAACTCCTCTACTACAGGCAAGTCGATTATAGGCGCGTCTTCACCAATATCGAATTTCGCCGACAAAGAGGTTGCGGTGTTGGTATCGTTGTTGACTACGTTGAGTTTGATTCCAGGGTCTGCAAGCAAACCGTTGACTAGCGTAGCCGACATGGTAATATCCGACTGAGGAATCAACTCCGCGATAGTGCTTATCAACGCGTTGATGTCAAGGTTGATAGGCAACTTACTCGACAAGCCGAGCGAATCCAACAAGCCCGATATTTTTGTCATAAATTCCTTGAGCTTTATGTCTACGGAAAGTTCGGTCGTCACGACGTTGTCAACGGTAGTCTCTTCGTAGACAACGTTTTTACACAAAATTGACAACACGAGATTAAGGACGCCGTTGAGATCTATTCCCAGTCCGCCCAAAAGCTGTTCGAGGTCAAAGCCTTCGAGAAGCCCCGGCACCTTGGATAACATCTGCGCAACGTAGTTCATATTGAAGTCGGAAAAATAAATCAAAGCAGAGCTTCCTTCCACTTGAAGATAAGCTTTGTCCTCGATTATGTAAAAGCCGAAATTAACGACGCCGCTGTCTTTATCTTTGAGCACCATTGCCAACTCGTTCCTAGACACGCTGGCATTTTGCTCGGCAAGCAGTCCGAACATATTGGTCTTAAACGAAAACTCGTATCTCGTAGGCGTCAAAGGTGAGCCGTCTGCCGAATCGGTAATCGTAATATCGCTCAAAATTTCGAGATAAAGTCGCTTCTCCTCTTCGGAGTTGTCGATACCGCCAATCATCGCTTGAAAGACGTCAAGCGCAGACCGTACGATAGGATCGTCCTCCTCGATTGGTGGAGGTGGTGGGGGCAAATCCGGGTCCTCGTTACCGCCGCCGCCTTCTCCGTTACCACCGCCTTCTCCGTTACCGCCGCCTTCTCCGTTACCGCCGCCTTCTCCGTTACCACCGCCTCCATCGGTAGGGGTACAAGCTGCAAGTATCAACGAGAATGCGACAACCAGAATAATTAGCAAAGCCAATAGGGCTATCAATTTCCTGTTTCTCATACTTCCTCCTAATCGCAGATATGTGTGCGATTTCTTTATTTATTATATATTAGGAAGATAAACTTAAACCAACCTTAAATTTTTGCCAAAAAAATTTTTAAAAAAACGTAAAATATAACCTTTACTTGTCAAATCTTTCGTTTTCTCTACAAAATCGCTGTTTTTCTTTCCAAAAATATCGATATTGCTAGCTATGTAAAATTTTTTTAATCTTTAGTTTTTTTGCGCATATAAACTTAGTCGCGTATTGTTTTAATGATTTTTCGCTTTTGCGTTATCTTTTTGACAAGCGCCTGCTCCATCTATTTGACTTTGCAATTCACTCAACTATTACGTAGCCCGTTGCGCTATATCAAGCGGTTTATCCACAGTTTCTATATATAACCGTTTTGTCCATATTCATATTTTAGTTTACGAATTTATTCATCTTGTTCACAACAAGAAATATTAGTTACAAAAAAATAAAAAAAGATACTCCTCTTGAGTATCGTACTTAAATAATGCAACCATCGTTTGGAAAAGTAAGCTATACATATTTGTTTATTAATTTAGTATCTATTACTATCTATATGACATAATATTATATATTAACTATATATCATATACTTATATCTCGTTCACTATCACATTCGATTCTCCTATATACGACCGACTTAGCTTTACAAATTTTTCCATATTTATTTTCTTATCTGTCTGGCTTGTCGTACCACATATAGCCGATATTTTTCACGGTTTTGATATAATCCTTTACTCCGAACTTGTCCAATTTTTTTCTAAGACTGCTGATATACACTTCCGTCACCGTCATAATCGTGTCGCTGTCGTTGCCCCAAATTCTATTAAAAAGTTGTTCTTTAGAGATTATTATATTGCGGTTGCGTATCAAAAATTCAACTATCTCATACGCCTTGCCGGAGAGTTTTACATACTCCCCTCTCACGCTTAGCATCTTATTTCTGAAGTCCATCACTACGTCGTCGCAAGTGTAAATATCCGAAAAGTTATTATTATATCTTCGCAACACGGCAACGATTCTTGCTCTCAACTCCTCTTGGTCAAATGGTTTGACAACGTAGTCGTCCGCGCCGAGATTAAGTCCTTCGACAATCTTGCTCTTGCTATCCAACGACGACACCGCAATAGCGGGACACACGCTCTTTTGTCTCAACTTAACCAAAAACTCCGAGCCGTTGAGTTTAGGCAATATCATATCGAAGATTATGAGGTCGTATATATTGCTCTCTGCCATATACAGCCCCTCTTCGCCGTCAAAAGCACATTCGCTCTCGCCCAAAGAAGCCACGCATTCTTTGATTCTATTGCTCCATCCGATATTGTCTTCGACTATCAAAAACTTCATATCTCACCTATGCCAAAAGTCTAACACATCGTTATAGTGCTGTCAACCTTAAAGATAACTGAAACGCGAAATTTGCACAAAATTTGAAATATGTAGACCAAGCCGTAGGCGGCGACAATATGTTCCCAAAGATTAATACGTCCTCACGCCCACGATCTTGATAGCCCTAGAAGCATAGTAGTCGTAGCTGCTTAGAAGTCTATCGAACGAGTCGACGGTATGCGAAGACACCAACGGCTCGCCGTGGCGAAATCCCGTCACGACCAACGTATGATAAAACTTCCCTTGCGCGTTGCCTAGTTGTATAAAATCTCCCAATCCGACTTTATCCGCCGTAATCGGCGCTCCGAAAGGTCCCGTCTCGTTGCCTACGCCCTTAAAGTTGTTGATCAAAAAATTATAAAAATATTCTACTCCGCTCCAAGCTGGCGCTCTATCTCTCAGCGAGATATAGTACCACCCTAAGGTCGGCGTATAATTCATCACACCGCTACCCGCCAATAGGCATTGCGAGGCAAAAGCCGTGCAATCGCCGCCCAGTTCGTCGAAATTATAATAAGCGGGATTTCTTCTATGCGCCCATTTTTTGGCGTATCTCACCGCTGCCGCCGCGTCGTACTCGATTATTCTCACGCGACATTGTATGCTACGGCAATTATTTTTGACACGACGGTCACTTCAGAGTGATACCTATCATAACCGTAGTTTCGTTGCTATCGTTCCACACGCTATGAGGGACATTGCCCTCAACCAGATACGATTGGTCTTTTTCTAACAATATTGTTTTGTCACCCGATTGTATTCTCGCTCGCCCTTGCGTCACCACAAACAAATGGTTATGACCGTGAGTATGTTTCTCGGTAGGAGCTCCGCCGTGCGGCTCGATATAGGCGATTGACACGTCCGTCAATTCTCCTACTCTATCAAAGAGTTTCTTTGCTTTGAAGCCGACGTGTTTCGGCGGCGTAACGAATCCTTCTCTCATATTATCTCCTTATTAGGCGTACAGCCAACTTCTTTGACGCGATTATACGACTTTGCCTATCCAAAGTCAATAGCGATACAGCCTCAATATTTTCGGTACGTTTACAAAATCTATTTTCGGCAATAATACTCATACAAGCATACCCAAGCAAGGAGATTATCTATGAAATATTACGTCAACGAAGACTGTATAGGCTGCGGAGCGTGCAACGACACCTGCCCCGAAATCTTTGAGATGACCGAGCAAGGAACGGCTCAAGCATTGAATATCGAAGCTACTGACGCTATCGGCGACCGCGCAGAGCGCGCCATGGCAGAATGCCCCGTCAACGCAATAGAGCAAATCTAACGAGGCAGACAATGTCCGTCATCAAAAATATCCCTCATCGTCAGATATTGCAACTTGCCGACCAAATCGACATCCTACAAGGTCAAATCGTCAGCAGGACGCTTTGCCAAAACGACGCCGTCAGCGTGACCTTATTTGCCTTTTCTCAAGGAGAGGAGATTGCTTCGCACGTATCTGAAGGCGACGCCTTGGTCTACGTGTTGCAAGGCAGTGCCAAACTCACCGTAGGCGACGAAGAGTTTATCTGCACGCAAGGTCAGTCGTTGGTGATGACGTCGCGCATACCGCACGCCGTCTACGCACAAGAGGACTTCAAAATGCTTCTTACGGTTATTTTCTAGCCTAAGCGTTTGCCTACTCTTGGCGCGCGATAATCGTCAATTTTCACGGTTATACTTCGCCGTGAATATCTTGTTTATCCAAAATTTTCTTACTCCCGCCACCTTTATTTTGTCCGAATTATTCCAACCAAAATTTACCCGCGACTTTATAGGTTTTTCTGTTCAAAATTGCTTTGAAAAACGACGAATTACTATTATAATATAACCAACTAAAGAGTAAGGAGTGCTTATGAAAAAGTTTTTCAAAGAATTCAAAGATTTCGTATGCCGCGGCAATATTTTCGATATGGCTGTCGGTATGATTATCGCAACGGCTTTCAACAAAATCGTATCCAGCCTCGTAAATGATATTATCATGCCTCTCATCACTTGGGCTACGGGCGCGGGCTCTCTCAAAGAGCTCAGCATACCTCTAAGATACAACGAATTGGGCGAAGCCACCCTCACTTGGGCTTACGGCAACTTTATACAGACTATCATTGACTTTTTGATTATCGCAACGTCGATATTTATCGTTGTCAAAGTTATCAACTCTTCTCGCAAAAAACTTGAAGAATTGGGTGAATTTGCAAAACAACAGAGCAAAAAAGAAGTCAAGGCAGAAAACAAAGCCCTCAAAGCTAAAGCTAAAGCCGAAGGTCGTTCTTTCAAAGAAGTTTACGAAGAAAACAAAGCCCTCAAAGCCAAGCAAGCCGAAGAAACAAAACTTGCCAAAGAAGCCGAAGACAAAGCCAAAGCCGAAGCAGAATTGCTTGCCAATCCGACCACCGAGATGTTGCTCAAAGATATTAGAGAACTTCTCCGACAACAACAAAATCAACAATAAAGGATTGTTCGATAATCGGGAGCGAAAATTCGCTCCCGATTTTTTTGATATTTTTCTTTTGTCTATCGACATTGCTTGCGATATAAGATATAATATCGGTAGCGACAACAGTTTAATGGGAGGCACTATGCAATCAAGCAAAACGAAGGTGGTCTTGCAAGCAATCAAGTTTGCTCTCTTTTCCGCTTCGGCAGGCATCATACAAGTATTGGTCGACGTCTTTTTCAACGAGGTCGTGCATTTGCCCGCCCAATACAGTTATCTTATCGCATTGGTATGTTCGGTACTTTACAACTTTACCGTCAACCGCAAGTTTACCTTCAAAGCCACGGGCAACGTACCCGTCGCCATGCTCAAAGTCGCACTATTCTATTGCGCGTTTACCCCTCTCTCTACTTGGACGACCAAGATTCTCACCACACACGGGGTGCACAAATATATCGTGCTTGCGGGCACTATGATATGCAACCTCGTACTAGAGTTTTTGTATTGCAAATTTTTCGTGTATAGAGAAAAGAAAAAACCTCAAAATTCGCAATCCGAACAATCTCAATCTACAGACGATAAGTCTTGCAACTCAAACGACGAAGATAAATCCGCTTAGCATATCACAACTTTTGTTTAGCCGTCTAAATGCTTCCAAACGACGCATTGATTTAGTGCATTGCTCTAAAAATTGACAATTTTTATACGCATTGGTATAATCTAGAGTTGCGTATGAAAAATCCTTTTGCCAAACTGACAAAATTCGAATTAGGGCTGTGGATATTCTCACTCGTTGCGGTGAGTATATGTTTTATAGCCATGCCGCAAAAAAACTGGCTGACGTTGATTGGCTCTCTCATAGGCGTCACTTCGTTGATTTTTTGCGCCAAAGGTATGATTATCGGTCCTATCCTTACCGTTGTTTTTTCGATATTTTACGGTATAATTTCTTACTTTTTCCGCTACTACGGCGAGATGATAACCTACTTGTTGATGACGACGCCCATGGCTATAGCATCCATTATTTCTTGGCTCAAAAATCCCTATCCTCAATCGGATAGGGTCAAAGTCGGACGTGTCACGCCGTCGTCAATCACGCTCGTCGTCATACTTACCGCCGCCGTAACGGTTGCGTTCTATTTTATTTTACGCGCCCTCGACACAACCAATCTAATCATCAGCACCATATCGGTTACCACGTCGTTTTTGGCGTGTTCTTTCGTCCTATTGCGTAGTCCTTACTATGCTTTGGCTTACGCACTCAACGACGTAGTTTTGATAATAATGTGGATAGCGGCGTCGGTGGTTACGCCGTCGTACGTACCTATGGTTGCTTGTTTCGCAGTATTTCTAATCAACGACGTTTACGGATTTATCAACTGGCAAAAGATGAAGAAAGAGCAAGAAAATATTATGTAAATATCGCCATCAGCACCGTGCCCGCCGTCAACAACCCGAGTCCCGTCCAAGCTTTGGCGGAGAGTTTTTCTTTGAATACAGCCAAAGAGAAGAGCACCGTTATCAAAATACTAAGTTTATCAATCGGCACGACTATACTCACTTGTCCCTTTTGGATAGCGTAATAATAGCATAGCCAGCTTGCACCCGTAGCTATTCCCGACAAAACCAAAAACACCGCGTCTTTTGCCTTGACGTCTTTGATGGTCTTTAGTTCGCCCCTTGCTATCACTATCAACCATGCCATGACCAATACCACGCACGTTCTTATCGCGGTGGCAAGGTTAGAGTTGATGTTTTGTATGCCAATCTTGGCAAGTATAGAGGTCGCAGCGGCGAATATCGCCGAAAGAAGTGCAAAAATCAACCAACCTAGTCGGGTCTTATCCTCGCCTCTCTTTATATCGGTCATCAGCAAAGTTCCTACGGCTATTGCAACGAGGCACGACAACTTTATCCACCAACCGCCTCTCTCTTGCGGAAAAATGATTATTGCGAGCAGCACCGACAAGACGACGCTCGACTTGTCCACCGCCGCCACTTTGGACACCTCGCCTATCGACAACGCTTTGAAGTAACATATCCAGCTTGCGCCCGTAGCCAAACCCGACAACACGAGGAATATCAAAGATTTGGTATCTATGGCTGCAATATCTTTATACACTCCCGTTGCAAAGACGATTATCCACGCAAATATCAACACCACCGAAGTGCGCAACGCAGTTGCCACGTCGGAATTGACGTTTTTTATTCCGCATTTGGACAAAATCGCCGTCAAAGCGGCAAACACCGCCGACATCGCCGCCACCAAAAGCCACATAACCTATTCTTCCTCTGTCGTCTTTCGTATTTTATTTATATCGTTTTTTGCAATTTTGTCGACATGTATCGACTTTTTGGCTTACAAACCTCTGCTTTCCAATATCTTGACAAGCTGTCTCGGGTCCTTGCTGTAGGCGTCGGCACCTATTCTCATAGCCACGTCCTCGCTCAGCACCGCACCGCCCACGCATATAAGACAGTCGCTGATTTTTCGTACTTCTTCTATCGTTCTCTTCATATTTTTGACGGTAGTCGTCATCAACGCCGACAAGCCGAGTATTTGCGGTTGATGCCTCTTGACAGCTTCGACCACTCTTTCCACGGCAACGTCTCTGCCTAGGTCTATTATGTCGTAGCCGTAGTTTTGGAGCACCGTCTTGACGATATTTTTGCCTATATCGTGTACGTCGCCCTCTACCGTCGCGAGTATCATCTTGGCTCTCTTGCCAACGTTGCCACTACCGATACTTGCCTTAATTACGTCGCATACAGCCGAAGCAACTTCCGCTGTAGAAATCAACTGTGGCAAAAATATCACGCCCTTTTCGTATCCGTCGCCAATCTCGCCCAAGGTCGGTATGACGCACTCGTCTATTATGTCCAAGCCGTTGCGCCCCGCTGCCAACATAGCCTTTACGCTGTCAACGGCTTGAGTTTTTAGCGACTGCTTGATGCACTCTTGCAGAGTAAGTTCTTTGCCAGAGGCTACAGCCGCGCTCTCGGTATGCGAAGCAATCTCTTTGATATACTTTTCGCCCTTCTTATCGATGCCGGCGAGCAAATTGTACGCCAAAAAACTCTCTTTCATAGGTTGCAAGTTAGGATTGATAATTGCAAGGTCGAGACCGCAAGTGAGCGCCATAGTCAAAAAAGTTCTATTGACCAGATTTCTCTCGGGCAGTCCAAAGGATATATTGGACACGCCGAGCGCCGTCTTTACGCCGAGTTCTTCCTTTACCCTTCTTATCGCTTCCAACGTGTTGACGGCTTGTTCTTGTTCCGCACCCACCGTCAGAGTAAGCGTATCGATAATCACGTCCTCGTTGCTAATGCCGTATTCTTGCGCCTTTCTTACAATCTTTCGGGCAATCTCGAGACGCTTTTCCACCGTCTTAGGTATGCCGTCCTTGTCGATAGTCAAGCCGAGCACCAAAGCGCCGTACTTTTTGACGAGTGGCAAAACCCTATCCAACACCTCGTCTTCTCCGTTGACGGAATTGACTATCGCTTTTCCGCACACGTACCTCAGCCCCTTTTCGATAGCCACGGGGTCGGTACTGTCTATTTGAACGGGAAGGTCCACCACGCTCTGCACTCTCTTGATAGCCTTGACAATCATATCGGCTTCGTCTATGCCAGCAAGCCCCATATTGACGTCCAATATATCCGCGCCCGCTTGGGCTTGTTCCACCGCTTGCGCTTCGATATATCCCCAATCCTCGGTTTCTATGGCTTGTTTCATCAACTTTTTACCGGTAGGATTTATTCTTTCTCCCACGATTTTCGGGCAATCTAATCTAACGTATTTGCTTCCGCTCGCAACGCATACTCGGTGCTTTGCGATAGGTCTATTAGGCTTTTTGTCCTTGATTTTTTCTGCCAAAAGTTTGATATAATCGCTATCCGTTCCACAGCATCCGCCAACGATAGCCACGCCCTTGTCGACGATAACCTCCATTGCTTCCGCCCACTCGTCAGCTTTCATATCGAACGCAGTCATTCCGTCTCTTATGGTAGGCATACCCGCGTTGGGTTTGACGACGATAGGCAACTCGCTCATTGCCACCAACCTGTCCACCACGTCCCCTAATTGCTTAGGTCCGAGAGAACAGTTGAGCCCGAGCGCGTCCACGCCCAATCCTTGCATAGTAGCCACCATAGCCTCGACGGGACAACCTGCAAAGGTCCTACCCTTTTCGTCAAAACTCATCGTCACTATCAGCGGTTTGTCGCAATTCTCTTTGACTGCAAGCACGGCGGCTTTGGTCTCGTATAGGTCGCTCATCGTCTCTATAACGCAAAGGTCGACCTCACTCGCTACGGCTAACACTACTTCTTTATACGTCTCGTACACCTCGTCAAAGGTCACCCTTCCCATGGGCTCGACGAGTTCTCCGATACTGCCCATATCGAGGGCAACCAAACCCCTACCTACCGCTTTGACTGCGTTTTTAGCGCATTGCACACCCGCCATAGCGCAATCGAGGTAAGGATATTTGCCCATTTTGATACGGTTGGCGCCAAATGTATTGGCAAAGACCACGTCGCTACCCGCTCTTAGGTATTCTTCGTGTATTTTTTGTATAACCTCGGGCTGGGTAAGGTTGACCATTTCAGGCTTTCCTCCCTCCATTTTTACGCCGAGTTTTTGCAAAACCGTGCCCATTGCACCGTCTAACAAAACTATTTTGTTGTCTATCAGTCCTTTCAAGTCCATAATATCCTCATTGCGCCTTGCTACACTTTACAATGCATTTGCCTTTGTTGGGGCATTTTAGGCACACGCTTGCATACGCTTGTTTTTTCTTAGAATATCCCACGATAGCGGTAATCGATTTTTGCGGAATCATAATATCGGAGCTATTGAGCATGACGCCCATACTCTTACCGCAACCGAGCGCCGTCAACAATTCCCTTTGGAAGCTAAGTGCCAAATCTCCATACCCGGGACTATATCTCATGGTAGGATTTAGCCCTATCGTCTCGTCGACTTGCGATTGCAACTCGTCGAGCACGCTCTCCGCCATCACGCTTGCCATGCTGTCGAGCACGACGCTTCTGAGCACGTCGGCAGCGCCGTAATAGGCGATTTTTTTGTCTACTTGCACGCCTAGCGTAACCACGAATATTGCAATCTTTTCGCACTCGTCGAACAAGTCGTTGACGTCGCGGCTCTCTATCGTCAGTCCTAAGTCTTTGATTCGATAAAAGTCGCCCTTTTCACACTCGAATATCCACGACCTCTTTTGCACGGCGGAGATTTCTTCCAATTCTCTCTGCACGTCTTGCATATATTCGTCGCCGACGCTACCCGTCTTGTCGGATATATATCGCCTTACAATATCGTAGTCAATCTTCATCTCGTCTCTCCGAGCAAACCGCCTATACCGTCGCTGATTTTCTTAGCAACGAGGGGATTGTTCATGGTATAAAGGTGCACACCGTCCACGTCCGCACTTAACAATTCGATTATCTGTTCCGTCGCATAAGCAACGCCCGCGTCGAACATTGCCTTGTCGTTTTGACCGTATCTCGATAACAGTTTGGACAGTCTCGCCGGCATTGTAGCCGATGACAACGAAATAACTCTCTCTATCTGACGGCTATTGGTGATAGGCATGATGCCCACCTCTATGGGCACTTCTATGCCCGCCACTTGCGCCAAATCTCTGAAGCGATAAAATTCTTCGTTGTCAAAGAACATTTGCGTGATAAGTCCGCTCGCGCCCGCGTCTACCTTGCGTTTTAGATTGATAATATCATCCTTTTGACTTGCGCTCTCGCAATGTCCCGCGGGATAACAAGCCCCCATCACGTTGAAGTGCGGTTTGACGGTCTTGATATATTCCGTCAACTGACTAGCGTATCTAAAGTCTCCCTCTTTGGTTACGTTGGGATTTTTATCTCCTCTAAGAGCAAGCACGTTGGTGACGCCGATTGCTTCAAGTTGGTCTAGCAATTCGCTTATCTCTTGTCTGGACGAGCCCACGCAAGTTAGGTGCGCCATAGGCTCGCTTCGATTAGAATTTTTGACGATTTTGCATAGTTCAACCGTGCGGTTGTCCTTCACGGAACCACCCGCGCCGTAAGTGACGGAGATAAAGTCGGGGCTCAAAATCGTAAGTTCGTCCACTACCCCGCTTACTTTTTCAAATGCAGTCGCAACCTTAGGCGGAAAAATTTCAAAAGAAAACAAATGCTTTTTGGTCTTATACATATCTCTGATATTCATAGTCTACCTCGAGATTATTGTACCAAATAAACGCCGACAATACAATTATTTAATAAAATATTGCGCAATTATTTTATTACTTTTCTACAAAAAGCCCATAAGGAAACCCGCTATCATATCTTTTTATCAAATGCACGTTGAGGCATAGGTTGGCATAAATCACACGCCTCTCGGTCACATTGTTCCCAATCAACTCATAACCTAACGGTCCGTAGCGTCTAATGCTTATCCAAAACTTTTCGCCAAAACCGTAAAAAAATAGCCGACATTGTCGGCTTAATCTTCCATTCCCAATAGATAATCTGCGCTCTCGTCAAAAAACTTGGCAAGCGTAATTATAGCGGAAGCCGTCGGCTCGGTTTTGCCGAGTTCCCACTTAGCGATAGCCGACTGGCTAATGCCCGTGGCATTTGCCAGCTGCATTTGACTGAGCCCCTTCAAAACTCTCAATTCTTTGATTCTATCCTTAAATTCCACGTAATTAGTATAGTCATTTCAAGTCAAAAAGTACTTGACAAGTCTTATAAGACTTGCTATTATAAGACAAAAGGCAATCGTAATTATTACGCAAGCCAAATTTTTACCAAATCAAGGAGAAAACTATGAAGTGTTTTATGCACCCCGACGTAGAAGCAATAGCCACGTGCAAAAAATGTGGCAAGGCAATGTGTGCCAACTGCTCGGCATACAGTAACCACAGCGGTATTTGTCCACAATGCAAGATGGAAGAATACCAAGCCGAACTCAGACATATCAACGAATATCGTAGGTCAACGATATGGGGCTGGATATTCAAAGGCATAGGGTTTGTCGCCCTATGGATAGTCTCGATATTGCTGCTTAGCGAGATTGATTTTGCTTGGGCGTTGGGCGTTATAGGTACGTTGGTCTTCGGAATATTGTCGGCAGTCAAAATTCCAAACTTTATCAAAAATACCAATCGACGCGCCTACTTGACAGAAGAAATCGCCAAAATATCCAAATCTCTATCCAAAGGAGACGCCATCATCTAACAACAATTTATCCGCTCTTTCGAGCGGATATTTTTTGACGATTTTGCATTACTTTCTTTTCGTTGAGTTTCGAATCGTTTATCCTCGCATATCTGACGAAAACCTTAGTTATACCATAGCAAAACCTACTTTGAATTGACTTTTGCATAAAAAAACTCGCTACCGTAGTGGTAGCGAGCTTAGTTTTCGCTAATTTACGCTTCTTTCTTAAGATTGTCTAATTGTTTAGAAAGTCTTGAAATTTTTCTGCTGGCGGTATTGTCCTTGTAGATGCCGTCACTCTTAGCTCTGTTGATGAGAGAAATCGTCTCTTTGAGAAGTTCCTCTGCCAAAGCAACGTCCTTAGCCTCGATAGCTTGCATGTATTTCTTTACGCTGTTACGAACGCGAGTTCTCTTAGCAACGTTAATATCGTTGGCTTTTTGGTTGGTGATGACTCTTTTTTTCTGTGACTTAATGTTAGGCATAACTCCCTCCATTTGATTATTTTGCTTATGTAGTTTAGCACAATATAACGCATAATGCAAGAAAATTATTACAAAAATTATTACAATTTTGATTTTTTGTCCAAAATACTATTTGAAGTCTACTACTTATGCACTCAACTCAATCTCTTCCCTATTCAGACGTTGCCATCGAAGGCGCGTTAGAGCAAAACTTACCGGTATCGGCATACCGTCGGCGCTCTATCGAGGTCAAAGAAATAGAAATCGACTACAACCTCTCTCTCCGAGTCGGCAAGCGGAGCGGTCATTACTTTACTTTGCAGACCACTCTCGCCTCCACCGCCGAGGGCATAGTTGCGGTACTTTCCGACAGCCTAATCAAACTACTCAAAGAGTTGGGCGTAGAGCAAGGCAAAGTGTTGGTGGTAGGGCTCGGCAACGACAACTACGTCGTCGACGCTTTGGGGGCAAAGGTCATATCAAAGCTCTCGCCCGATAGTATATCCACGTTCAAGTTGTGTATGCTCGAGCCGTCTGTTGAGGGCAAGAGCGGAATATCCTCTTTCGACGTGGTCAAAGGTGTCATCAGCACTATCAAACCTCGCCTCGTCATAGCAATAGACACACTCGTCACTTCCAGGCTCGATAGGCTTGCCACTTGTTACCAACTCACCACGGCTGGCATCTCCCCGGGAGGCGGAGTGGGCGCCAAACTTCCCGCTCTCAACAAGTCCTCTCTCGGCGCGGACACGATAGCCGTCGGCGTACCTCTCATCACCACCCTCGGAGCGATATGCCCCGATATTGCCTACTCCCAAAGGAGTGTACAAGTTACGCTCAAAGACGTGGACGACAAGGTGGATTTTTGTTCTTCCATCATTGCCAAGTCTATACTCCGAGCATTGCAAAAATCGTGACACGTATCGACTTTTTTGCGTTTTTTGTTTGTCTTTTATAGGACAATTTCATCAAAAAAGGAAGCCTTTCGACTTCCTTTATATGCGGAGAATAATATGGCAAAGGCATCGCCTTGCACTACACTATATTCCCAAAGTCTCTGATTGGTGACTATCTCCAAAAGACGTCGCCGTCCTTACTCAACACTCCCCACCTATTGTTTTGCATAACGATTGCTTTGCCGTCTGCAAAAGGCGTTGCTATGTCGTATATCGGCTTGATAACCCACTTGCCCTCGACGTCTATATACCCGCTCTTTTCGCCTACCGTGACGCTTGCCAAACCTTCGCTAAAGCTCGTTGCGCAGTCGTATTGGCACTCGATTACCCATTCGCCTTTGGCGTTGATATAGCCGAGTTTTTCGTCCTTTTCCACGCAAGCCAAACCTTCGCTAAACTGAAAAGCCTCGTCGTAGGCGGGTTGGATAAGCACGTTACCCTTCCAATCCTTATATCCCCACTTGCCCTTACGACAAAACTTGACTATACTATCGGGAGTAAGCTGTGGCTTGACGGGCGGCTGGGAGGCGGGACGAGTGCGTTTGCCCATAAGTATCTCGTTGATAGTCATACCCGCGTACATTTTGGATATGCTGTCGTTGAGGGCTTTGTTGCTCTCCATTGCTTTGCCGAGTTTTTTATTGGCGTTGGCTCTTGCTTGATTGCCGTTTTTTTGTTGGTTGTTTCTTACTTGGTTATCGTTTTTTGCTTGATTGCCGTTATTTTTTTGTCCTTCGCTCTTGACCTCTTGCTCGTCTTCTCTAAAGTCTACGCCCAAAGGTTTGATTTTGCCAAGGATTTCCATACATTGCTTTTTGCCGATATTTTGAATGCGATACATATCGCGCATTCTTCTAATGGCAATATCTCTCACGCAAGCAATTCCGCCCTTCTTCAGCGCGCCGAGCGTATTTTCGCTCAAACCAAGCTCGTCAACGCTCTTGCCAAGAGCCTCTGCGCTACCTTTCGGTTGGTAGTCGTCGAGGGCGGCGGAGTTATTTTTATTAAATTTTTTGTTTTTGTAGAACTTTCTCATATTGCATATTCTATCATATTTCCAAAAATTTATCAATCTACTTTTTATTATAAATTGTATTTTCTTCAATAGTATGATATAATTTGTGCTATGAGTAGGAATTTCAAGTTTTTGACGTTATTTACGACTACGATAGTATTGCTTTTGTGCGTAATATTGGCAAGCCTAATTTGCTCTGCCGACTTTGCCTCAGCCGAAAATAGGAACGTCAAAATACAGCTCACTTCCGATTCTGTATTCGACACCGACGGCGACTTGTTGGCGTACACGTCTGCTACTGCTCTATCCGTTGCACAAAACGACGTCGTGTACACTTGCGCTACTCCGCTGTCAGCCCCTGCTAAGCAGGTGACGATAGTAGGCGGATATATAGCGGTACTCACCACCGACGGAGTGCTTTCGGGATACAGCCTTTCGGGCGGAGTGCTGTCCAAAAGCACCGCTTTTGACGAAAAAATGCCCGACTTACAAACTCAACTATCCGGTGCAAGAATAGCAAACTTATATTCTGCCGACAATTTATTGTATATTATGACAAGCAATTATATCTTCAAATATAATTTTGCGGGTGCTTCCGTCGTAGAGTTGTTTTCCACCAATACCTCAGCCCTGTTTGATTTCGACACTTTTGCCGTGCTTAACGACGTATCCGTTGTTGGGCTCAAGCAACAAAAAGCTTATATCTTCAATCGTGGCGTAATTACTGCATTGCCAACACCGGTTGCAAGTGATTATCTCTTCAATTCTGTTGATTGCCACGAAGACTATATATATTTCAACACCGACACCAAGATCGTCGGATACGATGCAAGTAACGATACTTTTACCAGGCTCGGCGACACTCCCGACAAGGACGGCAAGATAGTATATGTGGGCGTCAACGGCAAAGACAACTTGTTCGTGAGTTGCTACTTAGACAATTCTATCAAACAATACGTCGTAGAGGATGCTAAACTCAACTATGTCAATAGTTTTGACAACACTATCTATTCGCACCCGACGGTTGCCAATATCGTCAAGGTTGCCATAGCAGGCGAGCATATTACGGCATACGTTTCGCCTCGCACTCTCATCTCCGTCAGAGATTTTGCGATTGGCGACAAGTTCCTCATACTCAGCGAAAAGGACGGATATTATTACGTAACCGACGGCATCGTTAACCAAGACGCGTCCAATGACAAGCCTTACGTCAACTTCGGATATATTCCAAAAAGCGCGACTTTGACTATTACTCAGTCCGAGACCGATACCAAGTTTGGCACACACGTCAGCGTATTACACCCCAACACGCCGATATACGCCTTGCCATACGACACGGCAGAAATTATCACCCACAAAGCAATTACCGAACGCCTCGCCGTGGTCAACTGTTTGTCGATAGGCGGCGGTCAAGACTTGTGGGGATGGTACACCGTCAACTGTATACAAGACGGCGTTCTCGTCACGGGCTACGTCAAAGCCAACGACATAGCGCCTTACACTTCGCTCACCGCACCCGCCGTCAAAAAGAGCGTCAAAATCAAAGCCGACAAGTTCGGCGACGTGGTGACGATTTATAGTCTCCCCGACGTTCAAAGTCCAAAAGTCGTAGACCTCGTGGACGGCAAGACGGTATTACTCTTGCAAACTTACGACCCGACCTCCACGTGGACGGCAGTACAATACGGTGACGAGGTAGGTTACGTCTACACCGCCAATATCCAAATCGACGGTTTGACCAACGTGCAGATATTTATCATAGTAGCGGTATCGTTGGTTGCTGTGGCGACCGCCACGATACTTGCTATCGTGCTCATCAAAAAACGACAAAACAAATACTAATAACAATTAGGTAGGATAAAATATGAAACTAACAATGACGCAGCAAATTCTTGCCCGCAAATTAGGGCTAGATAACAGCCAAGCGGAGCAGCAGCTCAAAGCGGGTTCTCTCATACTCGTCGACGTAGACACCGCTCTGTCCAACGACGTAACCGCCCCCGTTGCGGTAGACGTATTCAACAAAAGCGGTTGTAGTCTTTGCAACGCCGATTGCGTGACTTTCGTTATGGACCACTTCACACCCAACAGAGACATCAAGACGGCGGAACTTTGCAAGACGGTTAGAGAATTTTCTAAGCAACACGGCGTCAACAACTTTTTTGACGTAGGCGAAATGGGCATCGAGCACGCGCTCCTTCCCGAAAAAGGTATCGCCAAGCCTTGGAACGTGATTATCGGAGCCGACAGCCACACTTGTACCTACGGAGCGTTGGGCACATTCTCTACGGGCGTAGGAAGCACCGACATAGCCGCAATTATGATGAGCGGTAAGGTATGGCTCAAAGTACCGAGCGCAATCAAATTCAACCTCAAGGGCAAGCCAAGCCCATACATATCGGGCAAGGACGTCATCCTCTACATAATCGGACTTATCGGCGTAGACGGCGCCCTCTACCGCTCTATCGAGTTTGACGGCGAAGGCGTCGACTATATGAGCATGGACGACAGATTTACCATATGCAACATGGCTATCGAATGCGGCGCTAAGAACGGTATCTTCCCGATAGACGACAAGACCAACGAGTATACCAAGGTCAGTTGCAACGCCACCTTTGACGCCCTCTCTTGCGGAGACGACGAGGCTTACGAGAAGGTTATCGACATCGACCTCGCGGCTATCAAGCCTATCGTCAGCTTCCCTCACCTACCTTCCAACACCAAGTTCGTAGAGGACGTCAAGGAAGAGATCAAGGTTGACCAAGTCATCATCGGCTCTTGCACCAACGGTAGACTCAGCGACCTCAAGTCGGCGGCTGAAGTGCTCAAAGGACGTAAGGTAGCCAAGGGCGTAAGAACGATAATTATTCCGGGCACCAACAAGATATATCTCCAAGCCCTCAAGGCGGGCTATATCGAGACCTTTATCCAAGGCGGAGCAATCGTGTCCACCCCTACTTGCGGACCATGCCTCGGCGGACACATGGGCATACTTGCTAGCGGAGAGGTCGCCGTCACCACCACCAACCGCAACTTTATCGGTAGAATGGGCGCTAAGGACAGCTATATCTACCTTGCCTCGCCTGCCACGGCTATGGCAAGCGCAATCGCGGGCAAACTCGCTAGCGCACAACAACTGGAGGACTGATTATGATACAAGGAAAAGTTTTTAAGTTTGGCGACGATATAGACACCGACGTAATTATCCCAGCCACCTATCTCAACACACACGACGCCAAAGAGCTTGCCAAGCATTGTATGGAATATACCAATCCCGAGTTTTACGGACAAGTAAAACAAGGCGATATTATGGTTGCGGGCAGGAACTTCGGCTGCGGCTCTTCGAGAGAGCACGCCCCTATCGCAATCAAGGGTTGCGGCGTATCTATCGTCATTGCCAAGTCGTTTGCGCGTATATTCTACCGCAACGCAATCAATATCGGGCTATATATCATCGAATGTCCCGAAGCCGTAGACGGCATCAAAGAAGGCGACGAAGTCAGCGTGGACGTTGACACGGGCGTCATCACCGACCTCACCACGGGCAAGAGTTACCAAGGACAAGCATTCCCTAAATTTATCCAAAACATTATCGAATGCGGCGGACTTATCAACACTATCAAACAAAACAAACTGTAAAAAGGAGCAATACCTATGTCAAAATTCAATATTGCCGTTATTCAAGGAGACGGAATCGGTCCCGAAGTAACCGATTCGGCAATGGCTGTTCTCACCAAAATAGGAGAACGCTACAATCACACCTTCAACTTTACGCCAAGCATTTGCGGCGGTTGCGCTTACGACAAATACGGCGAGCCACTCCCTAAGGAGAGCTTGGATATTTGTCTCAATAGCGACAGCGTTTTGCTAGGCGCGGTGGGCGGTCCACAATACGACTCTCTCCCATACGAGTCAAGACCCGAGCGCGCTCTCCTCGGCGTGAGAAAGGCAATGGGCTTGTACGCCAACCTAAGACCTGCCAAGATGTTCCCCGCTCTCTCCAAGGTCTGCCCTCTCAAAAATCCTAAGGACATCGACCTACTCGTAGTCAGAGAACTCATCGGTGGCATCTACTTTGGCGAAAAGGGCATTCGCAACGGCAAACTCGGCAGAGAGGGATACGACGTAATGGCTTATAGCGAAATGGAAGTAGAAAGAATAGGCAGAATTGCCTTCGAACTTGCTCAAAAACGCCGTGGCAAAGTGTCCAGCGTAGACAAAGCCAACGTTCTCTCCACCTCCGGCGTATGGAGAAAGATTATACACGACATTCACGAGGATTACCCTGACGTAACCCTCGAGGACGTACTAGTAGACAATATGGCAATGCAACTCGTCAGAGAGCCAAGCCAATTCGACGTCATCGTTACGGGCAACCTCTTCGGCGACATTCTCTCCGACCTTGCGTCCCAATGCGTAGGCTCTATCGGCATACTTCCGTCGGCAAGCCTCGGCGACACCACCAGAGGACTCTACGAGCCAATCCACGGCTCCGCACCTACCATTGCGGGCAAGAACATTGCCAACCCAATCGCCACCATTCTCTCGGCGGCAATGATGCTACGCTACGCCTTTGACCTCCAACAAGAGGGCGAAGCAATCGAAAAGGCAGTCGAGAAGACTCTCAACGATGGCGCAAGAACGGCAGACCTACAAGAAGAAGGCTTGCCTGTCCTCGGCACCAGAGAGATTACGGAAGTCATCATCAAGAATATTTGATTTCTTCGATACTTACCAATCCCAATGTCAAAAAAGGAATTGCAATTCGCAATTCCTTTTTTAATATTTTCCATTTGATATTTCGTATTATTAGTCTTGTTAACTATTATATATTCTCGTCAAGACTTCTCACAACGTCGCCGATAGTGTTGTAGTTGACTATCTCTTCGTCGCTGATTTCTACGCCAAACTCGTTTTCTACTTCCATAATAATCTCAACCACGTCCAAAGAATCGGCGTTGAGGTCGTCCTTAAAAGAAGTTTCCATAGTCAAAGTAGACTTATCCAGATTCATAACGTTAGCAATAATTTCTACCAATTTTTCAAAAGTCATTTTTATATCCTCCGTTTTCTATTATATATTAGCATTTTTTTTATTCGTAGTCAACGCAAATTTACAGTCTTTGAATTTCCACTCTTTCATCGTCGCTGCAAGTGCTTAGCCAATATTTCCCGTCAACGTCGAATGTTTTCACCCTATCGTCGCCGTCAAAACTATTTACTATCTCTCTCGTCAAACCCGTGCCTAACATCTTTGCATAGGCTTCCTTTTGCGTCCACAGCCTTATATCGCCCAATTTAGGCGAGATGTGGCGACTTTGGCACTCTATATCGACGCCCACCCCTCTATCGCTCACGGCAAGCACGTAGACGCCCGAGGTATGGGATATGGACAAATTGCAGCTACCGCTTATAGGTTTGCCTTGCGTGTCGTAAGTCCAAACAAGCTCTTTGCCCACGTCATTAGCATAAGCAATTTTGACTTTTTCTATTGCCGACTGCTTGTCGGCGTCCTTCACGATATACACTTTCACATCGATATTATAACACGCCAGTCTACAAAATTCAATATATTGTTGAACAAGCCCGCATTGTGTGCTATAATATATTATAATAACTAACGAAAGCTACTTTTGCTTCGTTTACAACTATAGAGGTATATTATGAAATTTAGCGATAGATTATTCGACCTCAAGCCAGCCAAAGCGTGGGAACTGTGTTATCCGCTCGGCAACGGCAATATAGGCGTTATGCCTACGGGCGAGGTTTATCAAGAAACTTGGCATATCAACGACGACTCTCTATGGTCGGGCGGAGGCGCATACCATAGACAAGACAGTGCTTTCCAAGAAGTTCAAAATCTAACTATGGCGTGCCGCTTCAAAGAAGCCGAAGACCTTCTTTGGAAGAAGGTTTTGGGAGAATATACCCAAGCCTATATGCCGCTCGGCAAAGTCATCGTCAAGCGTAGCGGACTCAGCAAAGCCAACTACAGTCGTATGCTCAACCTCAAGACGGCGGTACATACCACTTGTTTCGACGATACGGTCGAGACGAGTTTTGTCTCACACCCCGACAAGGTTTTTGCCACTTCCATCAACTCTTACAAGCACTCCACGCATAGATTTTCGGTAGACAGCCTGCTCCGTCACGTCACCAAGGTTGAGACAAGCGAAAACATAGCTACCATAGTAATGGACGTCGTCGCTCCTACACATACCGACCCTATTTACTACAACACGTCCAATCCGGTAGTATACGATCCCGACAAGCCTTCAATCAAGGCGCAAATGAAACTCAAAATCACGTCTGACGGTGCTATAACTCAACAAGACGACGAGATTGTAATCGACAAGTCTTCTTCTATCACCGTTTATCTTACCACGGCGACGAGTTACAATTATCCCGATCGCAATTTGGACGAAGTAACCGACGAAATTCTCACCAACGCCATCACCAAAGGCTACGATGCTATTTTGCAAGACCATATGGCGGATTATAGCAATCTATACAATAGAGTGGAGTTTAGCATTGACGAAAACGACGCCGACAACAGCGAAACGACGATTTCTATGCTCAAAAAGCGTAAAAAGTCCACTCAACTTGCCGTTTTACTCTTCAACTTTGGCAGATATTTGATGATTTCCGGCTCTCGCGCAGGCACCACTTGTATGAACTTGCAAGGCATATGGAACAAAGAATTGCGCGCGCCTTGGTCCAGCAACTACACCACCAACATCAACACGGAGATGAACTATTGGGGTGCGGAAGCCGCCAATCTTTCCGAATGTCACGAGCCTCTGCTCAGACACGTGCGCACTATATCTACCGTGGGTAGCGAAACGGCAAAACTTCAGTTTGGCAAAAGAGGTTGGTGTTGCGGACAAAATAGCGACTTGTGGGGCAACGCCGATTGCGTAGGCAACAAAGCGGCATTCAACCCTACTTGTTGGGGCTTGTTTGCGGGCGGTGGCGGTTGGCTAGCCAGCCATATTTGGATGCACTACGAGTACACTCTCGACCAAGATTTCCTTAGAGCCAACTACGACATTCTCAAGGGCTCGGCGCAGTTCTACCTAGACTACCTCGTGCAAGACGACAACAGCCCTTATCTCATCATGTGTCCATCGACCTCTCCCGAAAACTCGTATTTCTACGAGGGTGGCAAATATGCAATAACCAAAAACGCGACGATGGACGCCACCATCGCAAGACAAATACTATCGATAGTGGTCAAAGCCAACGAGATTTTGGGCGGTGACGACGAGTTCGCCAAGCAATGCCAAGACACTATCCCTAAGATTTATCCGTTCAAGACGGGCAAAAACGGAGAACTCTTGGAGTGGTACGACAACTACAAGGAGAGCGAAGTGCATCATAGACATATTTCGCACCTTTACGCATTGCATCCGGATTGCCAAATCTCCCCACTCACCACACCGGACCTTGCCAAGGCTTGTACCAAGACTTTACAACTGAGAGGCGAAGGCGGCACGGGCTGGAGCCTCGCTTGGAAAATCAATATGTATGCAAGACTCTTTGACGGCGATATGGCTCTCACGCTTATTGACAACCAACTCCGTCTCATCAACCCTATCCGCAAATTCTTCGTGCGTGCGGGCGGCGGGTCTTACGGTAGTCTGCTCTGCGCTCATCCGCCTTTCCAAATCGACGGCAACTTCGGCGCAATGAGCGGCATATGCGAGATGTTGCTCCAAAGCCATACCCTACTGCATATATTGCCTGCACTACCTTCCAAGTGGAAGAGCGGCTCTTTCAAAGGACTGGTAGCGCGCGGCGGATACGTGGTAGACTGCTCGTGGAAGGACGGCAAAGTGACGTCGTTGCACGTCAAAGGCAAGGGCGAGAGTGTCAAAGTGCGCATAGGCAATGAAGAGAAGATTATTCAACTCAACACCTTACTCACCTTCTAATCTAATTCGATTACGTTAAACAAAATTTTTATAAACTAAAGACGCCACGGCTTTACCGTGGCGTCTTTAGTTTTGTTTGTAATAAAGAGCTACCGAACCTTTTTATTAGATATGGCAATGTCTATCTTCTTAATGTCATTGCGAGTGAATGAAATAAACGTGGCAATCTCAAGTAGCAATGTCATTGCAACGTTATGTTGTCATTCCGAGCCTTACTTGTAAGGCGTGGCAATCTCAACCTTATTCAATTCCAACTTCGTCGGACGGAGGGATTGCCCCTCGCAATCACTCAAAGGCTATCCTTTAGCACGTGCTTTATCTCTTTCTTATCCAACACTTTATATCCGCCGTCCATAATGACGGTGCTCTCAACTATGCCGTCCAACATATCCTCGGTTACGCCGAGTTCGGACAAACTCATCGCCAGTCCCATCTTTTTCATCCACTTTTCCATCTCAGCCAAGCCCTCTTGAGCCACGTCGGTTTGGCTCTTTCCGCTAGGGTTGACGTTCCATACGTTGACGGCGTATCTTGCAAATTTTGCCGTGCCGTAAGGCAAAATGTATCTATAATAAGCAAGCGAAACGGCAGAGAGCGTCATTCCGTGGGTAGCGTCGTTGTGTGCGGCTACCGCTTGACCAAGCATATGCACCATCCAGTCGGTAGTCTTGCCCTTTGCCACCAGGGTATTCAAAGCCCAAGTCGCCGTCCACATAATGTTGCTTCTCGCCTCGTAATCGTAAGGATTTTCTATCGCAACACCCGCACTTACGATAAGCGAACGCAGTAGTCCTTCCATTATATAGTCACTAGTGTTGTCGTCGCAACCCGAAAAGTATTGCTCGAGTATGTGCGACATTATATCGAATATGCCCGACACCATTTGATATTTAGGTATTGTCAAGGTAAACTCGGGATTGAGTATGGCAAACTTAGGAAACACTTCTTCGCCGAACACGTGTCCGATTTTCAATTTTTGCTCGTGGTTTGTAATCACCGAGCCACCGTTCATCTCACTACCCGTACCCACCATCGTCAACACGCAACCAACGGGTACAATCTCGCACTCGGGCTCGTCAAATCTGATAAAGTACTTATCCCACGGGTCGTCGTCACAATTTATAGACACCGATAGAGCCTTGCAATAATCGCATACAGAGCCACCGCCGACAGCCAAGATAAAATCTATCTTATTCTCTCTCGCTACCCTTACGCCCTCGTTGAGTTTGTCCGACGTAGGGTTGGGCATAACGCCGGCAAGTTCGACGATTTCTTTGCCTCCATCTTTCAAAATGCCCACAACGCTATCGTATATACCGTTTTTCTTGATTGAGCCACCGCCGTAGACGAGCAAGACTTTTTTGCCGTATTTTGGCAATTCTACGGCTAAACCCTCAAGAGCTTCGTTGCCGAAGTACAATTTAGTAGGGTTGCAGTATGTAAAATTTCCTAACATAATTCTCTCCTTTTTTTGTAATGTGGCGTTGTTACGCAGAGTGTTTTTCGTTCAACGCTTTGGTATAAAACTCGTCCACCACATCCATAAACTCGCTATCTATGGCGTTGATGTCCTCTTTAGTTGACCATTCGTAGTGCATATCCACCTTGTAGACGAATATATTGCCCTTTTCTTTCCATGTGCACTGTTTGTCAAGGCAATCTTCACTTATGCGTTTTTCGCTCTCTTTAGGTCTTGACAAGGTATGTCCTCTGTCGGCGTACAAGACAAACTCCGCCTTACTATTGGTGCATTTATCTTTATTTATATATACCGAGGACGAAATATCGACGGTCGGGTCGTCGCTGCTATGCACGCACAACACCGGTCCGTCAAAATTATTTATGCCGCCTATTGCCGTATAGGTAGAGGCTTTGCCAAACTTGAGATATTGATATAGCGCCATCCAAGGCTTGGTGAGCAGTATAAAGTTTCCCACGAATGAGTAGCCTTGATAGTACATTATATCCCACGGCGTATTAAATCCGCTCAGCGTTGCCGCGGCAACGATACTGTCTTTTACTTCGTCGTGATTGAGTGCGGTTGCCGAGCCGTAACCACTCCAACTGTGTCCGTATAGCACTATCGGCAATCCTTGGAGCTGCTCGCACCCTTTAGCAAACTTAACGGCGCTCACCATATCGAGTTGCGACTGCGCCAGTCCTTTGATATTCGCCCCTTGGCTATATCCGCAACCCGTAATATCGTAGGCAAGCACGGTATAGCCCTTGCTTACAAAATAATTTACTCTATTGAGATAGTTGCCCATACTGCATCCTATACCGTGTCCAAGCACCACCAAAGCCTTATTACATTCTTTGGTCTTGCTCCTAAAAATTCCGCCGCTCAGCATATTCTTACCGCTAGGTATTTTTACCGATTCTCTCTGCATATCGGGGAAGTCTTCGTCGGTCAAAATCTTACGAGTAAGTTGACATCTACTGCCAAACAACGCCTCATAGAGCAACGCCGTTGTCATCAAAGGAAATATTATCGTTGGAAACAACAATACGTAAATAATAACGAAGGCAATACCGCCCGCTACGTACAACTTTTTGTTAGCAATTCTTTTCTTGTCCATATATTCAGTATATCATATTTTTGAAAATATTTATAGGTTTTTCAAAAAAATAACACACCCTTTCGAGTGTGTCATCTTATGCTTTTACATTTGTTGCTTATTTAGCCTCAGGCATATTTTTTACCAATTCGATGATAGCCATCTCAGCATTGTCGCCTCTTCTTGCGCCGAGTTTGATTATGCGAGTATATCCACCCTTTTGGTTGAGTGCCTCTGCTCTCTTTGCATAGAACGGAGCGTATTCTCTGAACATCTTTTCTACGAGAGGGTGCTTAACTTCTCTGGTTCTTTCAGCGAAGTCGGACTTTTTCTCCTTGTCACCCTTTATTTCTTGAAGGTCTCTAAGACCTGCCATAAGCTTTCTTCTTGCAGCAAGTTTCTTAGTACCGTCATTGGTAAATTCAACTTCAGTTATCACGCCCTTATCGTCTTTTTTGGACTTCTTTACCGTGACTACGTCTTCATAGGTATTGATAGCAAGGGTAAGCATCTTTTCCGCATAACTTCTTACTTCTTTAGCTCTGTCGACGGTAGTCTCGAGACGTCCGTTCCAAAGCAATTCCGAAGCTTGGTTGCGAATGATAGCCATTCTTTCTTCTGCCGTTCTTCCCAACTTTCTTGCCATAGTTTTTACCTCCTATTATTCTTCGTTGCTTTTGAGACTAAGACCTTTGTCTCTCAGCTTTTGCTTAACTTCTTCGATGGACTTCTTACCAAGGTTTCTCACCTTCAACAGGTCTTCCTCAGTGTTGTTCTTAATCAAGTCTTCGATAGTGTTGATACCCGCTCTCTTCAAGCCGTTGAAGGATCTAACCGAGAGTTCGAGGTCTTCGATATTGCTTTCAAGTTCTTTCTTCTTGTTTTCTTCGTCAGGACTAACGAGGATTTCTCTATCCTTCATGCTGTCCACAAGATTTACGAACAATCCTACGTGCTCTTGCATCAATTTAGCCGACAAACTTATTACCTCTCTAGGAGAAGCGGTACCGTTGGTCAACACGTCGATAGTCAATTTATCAAAGTTGATATTTTGTCCTTGACGGGTGCTTTCTACAACGTAGCTTGCAGCCTCTACAGGAGTAAATATCGAATCAACAGGGATATATCCGATAGGTGCTTCCTCGTCCTTGTTGTCGCGTGCAGGGACGTATCCTCTGCCCACGCCGATGGTGATTTCCATTTCCAAAGACGCGCCCTCGTCCAAAGTACAGATGTACATATCAGGATTGAGGATTTCTATATCGGAACTGTGCGCAATATCGCTTGCTCTAACTTCGCCAGGAGTATATTTGTTGATTGTGCACACTTGCTTAAAGTTTCTATCTTCCGTATGAGCCTTGACTGCAAGACCTTTGATGTTAAGGACGATGTCGGTGACGTCTTCCTTAATGCCGGGGATAGAAGTAAATTCGTGTTGAACGCCGGCGATTTTGATACCTACAGGAGCGGCACCGGGGAGCGCGCTGAGCAAAATTCTTCTCAAAGCGTTGCCCAAAGTAGTACCGAATCCACGGTCGAGAGGCTCAACCACAAATTGCATCTTTTTGCCATGCTCTTCTTCTATACACTCGATTCTGGGTTTGTTAATCTCTATCATATCATTACCTCCCAATTATTTAGAGCTAAACTTATTTAGAATACAATTCGACGATCAAATGCTCTTCTATATTCTCGACGATATCTTCTCTTGTAGGCAGCTCAACGATTCTTCCGCTGAGTTTTTCGTTGTCGAATTCCAGCCACTTAACAAGTCCGATAGACTTACCCTCTTTGAGATTCTTAAAATAAGTTTTATCAACTTTGTTTTCTTTTACGGCAATCACGTCGCCTTTCTTTACGAGGAAAGAAGGAATATTGACGGTTTTTCCGTTGACGGTAATCAAAGCGTGATTTACGATTTGTCTTGCTTGAGCTCTAGAAGGAGCAATACCCATTCTGAATACTACGTTGTCAAGACGTCTTTCGAGCAAACTGAGCATATTTTCACCGGAGATACCTCTCATGGTCTCTGCCTTGTCAAAATAGCCTCTAAATTGCTTTTCGCAAAGTCCGTAAATTCTCTTGGTCTTTTGTTTTTCTCTCAACTGTACGGCATAAGAAGACGCCTTCTTACGTCCTGCTCCGTGTTGTCCAGGAGGGGTAGGGCGTTTTTCAATCGCACACTTAGCCGACATACATCTTTCGCCCTTCAAAAAGAGTTTTACACCCTCTCTTCTGCATTGGCGACAATCAGGTCCTGTATATTTAGCCATTTCTGTCTTTCCTCCTTATTATAGTCTTCTTGCTTTAGGCGGACGGCAACCGTTGTGAGGAATTGGAGAAACGTCTTTGATGAGCGTTACTTCCAAACCGCAAACTTGCATCGCTCTAATAGCAGATTCACGACCGGAGCCCGGTCCTTTTACGTAAACTTCAACGCTCTTCATTCCGCAATCTACAGCCACTTTAGCAGCGTCCTCGGCTACCATTTGAGCGGCAAAAGGAGTAGATTTTTTAGAACCGCGAAGGTTGAGTTTACCTGCGCTCGACCAACTTACGGTGTTACCTTGCAAGTCGGTAAAAGTTACGATAGTATTGTTGAAGGAAGCGTGAATATGTGCGCAACCTTTTTCAACACGACGTTTGTTAGTGCTGCGTTTCTTAGTCGAAACGGCTTTCTTAGCTACTGCCATATCTTACTCCTCCTTATTTCTTCTTACGGCTTACGGTCTTCTTTGGACCTTTGCGTGTACGAGCGTTTTGTTTGGTGCTCTGTCCACGAACAGGAAGCCCCTTACGATGTCTGACACCACGGTAGCAACCAATTTCTTGCAATCTCTTGATATTCAACTTAATTTCGCGCTTCAAATCGCCTTCAACTACAGCGTTGCGGTCAATCCAAGCACGGATTTTACCCACTTCGTCGTCGGTCAAATCCTTAACTCTCGTGTCAGGATTGACGCCTGTCTCGGCGAGAAGTTTGTTTGCGGTAACTCTACCTATACCGAAGATATAAGTAAGTCCGATTTCCACTCTTTTCTCACGTGGCAAATCCACGCCAGCAATACGAGCCATTCAACTACCTCCAAATAATAAATGTAATAATTTTATATTATACGCCAAAGGAAGTTATATCGCTTGTAAATATGGAATGAAACGATATATTAGCCGCTCCCGTACGGATAATTTCTCATTATGCCATACGATTTTACCACAAATTTTTGATATTGGCAACAAAATCGCACGACTTTTTTAACGCAAAGCAAGGATTTATGGTTTTTCCACAATCCTTGTCTTGGTTTTGTCTAATATTTTTATCAACCTTGTTTTTGCTTATGCTTTTTGTACTTAGAGCAAATAACCATTACGGTTCCGTTTCTCTTAATAACTTTGCAACTATCGCAAATAGGTTTTACTGATGGTCTAACTTTCATTTTACGCTCCTCCGCTCTTCCTAATTTTTATTACGGTACGTGATTCTGCCTTTGGTCAAGTCGTAAGGACTAAGTTCGACCTTTACCGAATCACCTTCCAAAATCTTGATGTTGTTTTTTCTAACTTTGCCAGCAATGTACGCTACGATAACGTGTTTGTTGGTCAGTTCTACTCTAAAATTGGTATTAGGCAACACTTCAATCACTCTGCCCTCAACTTCAATTACGTCCTCTTTAGACATAGCCACCTCCGTTTTTATTGCTTTTATACTTTTCAAGAGCTTTTGCAATTTTCTTGTCGTCGGCTTGACCGCTACTTATCAAGTCCGTCAATTCGACGCTGTTTTCCTTCTTTTGCAAATGCTTGATTTTTTTTAGTTTCGGACTGCTTATCAATCTTCGCACTCCGTCTGCAATCATCACGTAATCGTCCGCAACAACTTTTACTACTACGCAAGGCTTATTTTTGTCGTGCCCCGCTAGGCAAATCGCAATATCTCCGACGCCAAGGCTTTCTACGGTCTTTCTCACAGTGACAAAATCTCCACGCCGTCCTCAGTGATGAGCACGGTATTTTCATAGTGTGCCGACGGTCTGTTGTCCTTAGTAACTATCGTCCAACCGTCGCTGAGCATTTCCACGTCGTAAGTGCCCGCGTTTATCATCGGCTCGACGGCAATAGTCATACCCGCTTTGAGTCTCAAGCCTCTGCCCGCCACGCCGTAGTTAGGAACTTCGGGGTCCTCGTGCATATCTCTTCCTATGCCGTGTCCCACCATCGCTCTTACCACGCCGTATCCGAAGCTCTCGGCGTAACTCTGTATTGCGTGACCGAGGTCTCCCAGTCTTGCGCCCGCTTTGAGCACCTTCATTCCTTCAAAAAAACTCTGCTCGGTTACCTTGGCAAGTTGCACTTTTTCTTCGTCCGCGCCTTCCATCAAAAAGGTTCTTGCGGCGTCGCCGTTGTATCCTTTATAGATGCTTCCACAGTCGATGCTCACCAAGTCGCCTTCTTTGATAATTCTCTCGCTCGGGATACCGTGTACGACCTCTTCGTTGATAGAGATACATACCGACGCGGGATAGCCGCTATACCCGAGAAAGGAAGGAATTGCATTTTGTTTGACGATATAGTCGTGTGCCAGCCTATCGAGTTGCTTGGTGGTCATACCCACTTTGATTTTGTCTCTCAACATATCCAAAGTGTCTCTGACAATCAAGTTGGCTTTTCGCATCAACTCAATTTCGCCGCTTGACTTAATTGTTATCATCGATTACCTTCACAATGCTTTCAAAAACCTTGAGCATATCTTGCATTCCGTCGACGTCTTTCAACACGCCTTGATTGCGATAAAAATCTATCAACGGAGCGGTCTGTTTGTTGTACACTTCAAGCCTTGCTTTGACGGTCTCGGCTTTGTCGTCGTCCCTTTGGTATAGAGGCGCGCCGCACTTATTGCACACGTCGCTGTGGTACCAAGAGGTGTGGAAACTTTCGCCGCACTTACACGTTCTTCTTCCCGCAATTCTCTCAACCACCAACGCTTCGTCTACGACGATGTTGACGGCGAGGTCGATGTGGGCAAATCCGCTCAAAGCTTCGGCTTGCTCGATAGTTCTAGGAAATCCGTCCAACACGTAGCCCGCCTTGCAGTCGTCTTGAGCCAGACGGTCCTCAACCAATGCGATAACGAGCCCGTCGGGAACGAGAAGTCCTTGATCGATATAGCCTTTTGCTTGCACTCCAAGCGGCGTGCCCGCCTTGATATTTGCTCTCAGTATGTCGCCCGTGGATATGTGAGGTATATTGTACTTATCACATATTTTGGTGGCTTGTGTGCCTTTACCTGCCCCGGGTGCTCCCAAAAATACAATGTTCATATCTCGCCTCTTATTTGAGGAAGCCTTTATAGTGCCTCATCATAATTTGTGATTCGAGTTGTTTGTCGAGTTCCAAAGCCACGCTTACCACGATGAGCATTCCCGTTGCCGAGAAGGCGTTGGTTAGTCCGATATTCTCACCTATGAGCCTAAACAAGAATACAGGAATTATAGCTATAAACGCGAGGAACAACGCACCGAACAACGTGATACGGTTGTTGATCTTTGCCAGATAGTCCGACGTAGCCTTACCTGGTCTCACACCTTGAATCGTGCCGCCGTATTGTTGCAAATTGCGCGCAACGTCTTGCGGATTGAATTGTATCTGTGCATAGAAGTAGGCGAAGAATATTATCAACAAGAACATGATGAGATAATATACCAGGTAGCCTACCCAATAGTCGCCGTATGGCGATAGGTATCTATAATAGAAAGATACGAGGCTGCTATTTTGGTCGATAAAGGACACTATCATCTGTGGGAACATCATAAACGACGAAGCAAAGATGATTGGCATAACGCCCGAGCTGTTGACCTTAATCGGTATAAAGGTCGACTGACCGCCGTACATCTTGTTACCTTTTACTTGCTTAGCGTAGTTTACTTTAATTCTTCTCTCGGAGCCGTCAACGAATACTATGAATATAAAGAGCAATACTATCAAAAGCAAGTATCCTATTATATTGAATATATTGACGTAGTTGTCCTTAACCGTTGCGCTAGCACTTACGAGAGCCGTACCGAGACCGGAGATGATACCTACGAAGATTATGAGCGAAGTACCGTTGCCGATTCCGTATTCGGTTATTCTCTCGCCCAGCCACATAACCAGCGTCGAACCTGCGGTAAGCATAATGATAAGCATTATAGCGGTGACCGCTACCGAGCCGAAAGTCTCCTGAATGGCACCCGCGTTGTTAAAGGTGACGATAATACCGATACTTTGAACGACTGCGAGAACGATAGCAACGTATCTTGTGATAGTCGTAATCTTTTCTCTACCGTCGTCGCCTTGTTTCGACAATCTCTCGAGAGGCGGAATAATCAAGGTCAACAACTGCATGATTATGAAGCTGTTGATAAACGGCAAGATACCTAGCGCAAACAGCGTACCGTATTGCAAAGCGCCACCGCTCATCATACTCATCATCTCAAAAACTTGGTTGCCGTCCATGGCTTTTTCGACGTAAGCGTAGTCAAGTCCCGGAAGGGGGATAAAACTACCTATTCTGAATAGGAACAAAACGCCTATGGTCAGAAAAATACGTCTACGTATATCCTTATCCGCAAATGCATTTTTGATGGTTTGCCACATTATAGCACCTCTGCTTTGCCACCTGCTTTTTCGATTATTTCTGCAGCTGACTTAGTAAATTTGTTAGCTTTTACGACAAGCTTTTTGGTCAAAGTACCGTTTCCGAGTACCTTAAGACCGTATTCTTCTACTTTACTAAGAACGCCCTCTTGCAACAGCAACTCTGCCGTAACTTCGGTTCCGTCGGCAAATTTTTCCAAATCGGAAACGTTTACGATAGAATAAACCTTCTTAAAGTTGTTGGTAAAGCCACGCTTAGGGATTCTTCTTACCAATGGCATTTGTCCGCCTTCGAAGCCGGGTCTTACACCGCCTCCGCTACGAGCGTTTTGTCCCTTGTGACCTTTGCCGGAAGTTTTGCCAAGACCACTGCCTATGCCTCTTCCAAGTCTTTTCTTTTCAGTCTTTGCTCCAGGAGCTGGAGACATATTATTAAGATTCATATTCTCCTCCTTACGCCTCAACGACCGATACAAGGTGAGATACGACTTTGATCATTCCCCTGCTGCAATCGTTGTCAGTCACCACGTTGCTAGAACCAATCTTACGAAGTCCTAGTGCGGCAACGGTGTCTTTTTGTTTTTTTGTGCAACCGATAGTGCTCTTGACGAGCGTAACTTTTATTTTCTTATCCATTTTACGCCTCCTCAACCAATGATTTCCGCTACGGTCTTGCCACGCAATGCAGCCACTTGTTCTACGCTTCTAAGTCTGGAAAGACCTTCGATGGTAGCCTTGACGGAGTTGATAGGGTTGTTGGTGCCGAGACACTTAGTTCTAATATCTTTGATGCCCGCAACTTCCAACACGGCACGGATAGGACCACCCGCGATCACACCGGTACCTTCTTCGGCAGGGAGAAGGATAACCTTTCCGCTTCCGTATTGTCCGATTATGTCGTGAGGAATAGTCGTTCCTACCATTGCAATCTTAATCATATTGCGTTTTGCTTCAGCCGTAGCTTTACGGATAGCCTCAGGCACTTCGGCAGCTTTACCCATGCCTACGCCTACGCTTCCGTTGCCGTCTCCCACCACGATGAGTGCGGCAAATCTCATAGTTCTACCGCCCTTTACAACCTTGGTAACGCGGTTGACGCAGATAAGCTTGTTAAGCAATTCGTCTTGTTGTTCTTTTTGGAATTTATTTTCTCTCTTAGCCATAATCTACCTCCTTAGAACTTCAAACCGGCTTCTCTTGCGCCGTCGGCAACCATCTTGACACGACCGGTATAAAGGTAACCGCCTCTGTCAAATACGACTTGCTCTATTCCTGCAGCCAAAGCCTTCTTAGCAATGGTTTCACCCACAAGCTTAGAAGCCTCGGTCTTGGTAAGTTCGGCAACCTTGCTTGCAAGGTCTTTGTCGAGAGTCGAGCAAGATACCAAGGTAACTCCCTTGACGTCGTCGATTATTTGCGCCGTAATATTGTTCAAACTTCTGTACACGTTAAGGCGTGGTCTTTCTGCAGTGCCGGAAATCTTGTATCTCATTCTGGCATGTCTTTTAGCTCTGACGGCATTTTTATCAATCTTCTTAATCATACTTTCTTCACTCCTTATTTACCAGCCTTCTTGCCTTCCTTACGAGCGATCACTTCATCGCTGTAACGAACGCCGTATGCGTGATATGGATCAGGTACGCGGATTGCTCTGATGTTTGCCGCAACTTGTCCTACTTTCACTTTATCGATACCGCTTACCACGATTTCGGTTTGGCTTGGGCACTCGAATTTAATTCCGTCTGGCTCAACCACTTCGACGGTATGAGAATAACCTACGTCCATAACGATCTTGTTGCCTTGCTTAGCTACCTTGTAACCTACGCCGTTGATAACAAGACCTTTCTTGTAGCCGTTGGTTACGCCCTCAACCATGTTGGCGATGAGCTTGCGGTACAAACCGTGCATTGCCTTATTCTCTTGTTCGTCGTTCGGACGCTTAACGTGCAATACGTTGCCCTCGACTTCTACCTTGATGTTTTTGTTGACGCTCAAGGTCAACACACCCTTAGGTCCCTTTACTTCTACTACGTTTTCAGGGGAAACCTTAATTTCCACACCTGCCGGAATAGCAACCGGTAATCTGCCTATTCTTGACATACTCTACTATTCCTCCTTCTATTACCATACGTAAGCGAGTACTTCGCCACCGATGTGTTGAGCTCTTGCTTGCTTGTCGGTCATTACGCCCTTAGACGTGGAGATGATGGCGATACCCATTCCTCCGAGCACCTTAGGGAGATTGTCCGAGCTAGCGTATATACGAAGACCCGGCTTGGATATACGCTTAATACCGGTAATGACCTTTTCGTTCTTTGGTCCATACTTAAGATTTACCTTCATAACACTTTGAACACCGTTCTCGATTATCTCGACGCCATTCACAAATCCCTCGTCAACCAAAATATCGGCGATTGCTTTTTTCATCTTAGAAAAAGGCACTTCTACGCTGTCATGTTTAACCACGAGACCGTTGCGGATGCGTGTCAACATATCTGCTATTGGATCAGTTATCATCATAGTAAATATCCTCCTCTATCTTACCAACTTGCTTTCTTTACGCCGGGAATTTCGCCTTTGTAAGCCAATTCTCTGAAGCAAATTCTGCAAATACCGTATTTTCTCAAAACAGCGTGAGGTCTACCGCAAATCTGGCATCTGGTATATGCTCTCGTAGAAAACTTTGGAGTTCTTTGTTGTTTATTTATCATCGCTTTCTTAGCCATTGCTTATATCCTCCTCTTACTTCACAAAAGGCATGCCCAAATGTGTGAGCAACGCTTTTGCTTGTTCGTCTGTCTTAGCAGTAGTAACGAAACATATGTCAAATCCTCTTACTTTCTCAATCTTATCGTAAGAAATCTCCGGGAAGATGAGTTGTTCCTTTACTCCTACACAATAGTTACCTCTACCGTCGAAAGAGTTGTTAGGCACGCCCTTAAAGTCTCTAACGCGTGGAAGTGCTACGCTGATAAACTTATCGATAAAGTCGTACATCTTCTTGCCGCGGAGAGTAACCTTTGCGCCGATAGCCATACCTTCTCTCAACTTAAAGTTTGCCACGCTCTTCTTAGCTTTGGTAACTACAGGCTTTTGACCGGCAATGAGTTCCAACTCGTCTACTGCTATTTGGAAGCTCTTGCTGTTGTCCTTTACGTCGCCAAGACCCATATTGAGCACTACTTTCTCAATCTTAGGAATTTCGTTGACGTTCTTAAAGTTGAACTCTTTCATCAATGCAGGAACGGCAACGTTTTTATAAAGTTCTTCGATTCTATATTCTCTCATCGTCTTGTTCCTCCATTATTCTTTGTCTTCGGCTTCCGTTTTCTTGGTAACCTTCTTAGCGGTCTTCTTTGGAGCGGCTTTCTTAGCTGCTGCTTTAGCCTTAGAAGCCTTTACTTCGTCCAAAGACGCGCCGCACTTTTTGCAGATACGGCTCTTCACCGTCTTACCTTCTTCGTTTTTCTCGATTTTGTGAGCCACTCTCGTTGGTTGGTTGCAAGCAGGGCAGATAATCATAACGTTAGATACGTCGATTGCTCTCTCCTTCTTTACAAGACCGCCCTTTTCTTGAGCGTTGCGTGGCTTAACAAAGTGCGTTTGGGTGCTGAGTCCGTCGCCTTGTACCACTACTTTTCCCTTAGAAGGGTCAACTGACAAAACCGTGCCGGACTTGCCGTTATCGTTGCCCGCGATAATCTTTACCGCGTCGCCTTTTTTTACACTGATACTCATCATATACCTCCTAAATTACCTCCGGAGCAAGAGATATGATTTTCATAAACTCTTTCTCACGAAGTTCACGTGCTATCGGACCAAGGATAGCGGTACCTCTCGGTTGCTTTTGGTTGTCGATAATAACTGCGGCGTTGTCGTCGAATCTGATGTGAGAGCCGTCCTCTCTTCTGATTCCTTTGGTAGTTCTTACGATAACCGCCTTAACTACGTCGCCCTTCTTTACGATTCCGCCCGGAGCAGCCGACTGAACTGCAGCAACGATGACGTCACCGATATTACCGCTTCTACGGAACGAACCACCCATAACTCTGATGCACTTGATTTCTTTTGCACCGCTGTTGTCAGCGACAATAAGTCTAGTTTCTGCTTGTATCATGTCTGGTCCTCCTTATTTAGCCTTTTCGATAATTTCTACTACTCTCCAGCACTTATCCTTGCTGAGAGGTTTGGTCTCTACGATACGAACGGTATCGCCGATTCCGCATTCGTTGTTTTCGTCGTGAGCCTTAAACTTCTTGGTTCTGTTGACGATTTTACCATAAAGAGGATGTTTTACACGCTCTCTTATCTCGATAACGACCGTCTTGTCCATCTTATCGCTGGTAACGAGACCGACTCTGGACTTTCTAAGATTTCTTTCCATGTTTCACTCCTCCTTATTTTGCTTTCTTTGCAGTCTTAGCTGCAGGCTCGGCGGAGATGCCGAGTTGTCTTTGACGAATAATCGTCATAACTCTTGCTATATCTTTTTTGCATACGTTGAGTTGGTTAGCGTTCTCGAGTTGTCCTGCTCTGTGCTTAAAACGAAGATTGAAAAGTTCTTCTTTCAATTCGGTCAACTTGATATTCAACTCATCATTGGTCATTTCAAAAAACTTATTGGATTTCATCGTTTACCACCTCATCTTTCTTCACGATTTTGCACTTAACCGGCAACTTGTGAGAAGCAAGTCTCAAAGCTTCTCTTGCTACTTCTTCGCTCACGCCTGCCATCTCGAACATAACTCTACCCGGTTTTACGACTGCAACCCAGTATTCTACGCTACCTTTACCGCTACCCATTCTGGTTTCTGCAGGCTTTTTGGTTACAGGCTTGTGTGGGAAGATATTTATCCATACTTGTCCGCCACGCTTGATATATCTGGTCATTGCGATACGGGCAGCCTCGATTTGGTTAGAAGTAACCCAACTTGGCTCCAAAGCAACGAGACCATATTCGCCGTAAGCGATGACGTTACCTTTGTTTGCGTTTCCTTTGAGTCTGCCGCGATGAACACGACGTCTCTTTACTCTCTTAGGCATCAACATTACGCGTTACCTCCTTCCTTAGCATCGACAACGGTCTTACCTCCGAGAACTTCTCCCTTGTAGACCCATACCTTTACGCCGATAGCACCGTAAGTAGTTCTTGCGGTAGCTACACCGTATTCAATATCGGCTCTGATGGTTTGAAGTGGGATAGAACCTTCGTGATAATTTTCGCTTCTTGCGATTTCCGCTCCGTCAAGACGACCCGATACCATAGTTTTGATACCCTTAACGCCGCCCTTCATAGCGCGAGAAATAACTTGCTTCATTGCTCTTCTAAAAGCTACACGCTTTTCGAGTTGCTCTGCAATGTTCTCTGCGATAAGTTGAGCGTCGGTATCTGGTCTCTTCACTTCCATGATGTTGATAACCACGCTCTTCTTAGGAGCAATTTTCATAACTTCTTTCTTAATCTCTTCTACGTTTGCGCCGGCTTTACCGATCAAGGTAGCGGGTTTGGACGTGTAGATGTTTACCGTAACGATGTCGTTGGCAGAAGAAAGAACTCTGTTGATAGTAATTTTGGAGATACCGTTTTGATAGTATTTATTCTTCAAAAACTCTCTGATTTTGTGGTCTTCTACAAGATTGGCAGAAAAATTCTTCTTGTCGGCAAACCATTGAGCATTCCAATCTTTAATTACGCCTACTCTCAATCCGTGTGGACTAACTTTTTGACCCATCTTAAACCTCCTCCTTACTCAGCCACAGCATCAAGAATAATCGTGATGTGGCTTGTTCTTTTGTTTATTCTGCCCGCGCTTCCCTTAGCCTTTGGAGTAATTCTCTTAAGGATAGGACCCGCATTGGCATAACATTCTGCTACGTACAACTCGCTCTTGTTCATGTTGAGATTGTTTTCCGCATTAGCGGCAGCCGAATTCAACACTTTGAGGAGAGGTTCGCTTGCAGCTTTTCTCAAAGTCTTGAGAATTGCAACCGCGTCCGTATATTTCTGACCTCTGATAACGTCAAGCACTACACGCACTTTGTCAGGAGATATTCTGATATATTTTGCAACCGCTCTCGGACGCTTGTCTGCGTTCTCTTGACGAGCAATAGCTTTTTCTCTAATTCTAGTAGCCATATTATCCTCCTATTATTTCTTGCCTGTTGTCTTTTCGCCGGCATGGCCTTTGAAGGTTCTGGTCGGAGCGAACTCGCCGAGCTTGCAGCCTACCATATCTTCGGTGATATATACAGGAACGTGTTTTCTTCCGTCATGAACTGCGATGGTATGTCCTACCATGTCAGGAAAAATTGTCGAAGATCTGGACCAGGTCTTTACCAACTTTTTCTCGTTTGCTTGGTTCATGGCAATGATTCTTTTAATCAATCTTTCTTCTACGAAAGGTCCTTTTTTAACTGATCTGCTCATTTATACCGTTCCTCCTAGTTAATACGCTTAACAATATACTTGTTGCTCTTGTTCTTCTTTCTGGTCTTGTAACCCAAGGTTGGTACACCCCAAGGAGTTACAGGGCTTGGCATACCGATAGGGCTCTTGCCTTCACCACCGCCGTGAGGGTGGTCGCAAGGGTTCATTACGACACCACGAACGGTTGGCTTAATACCCATATGGCGTTTACGTCCCGCCTTACCCAGCGAAACTATCTCGTGTTCGAGATTGCCTACTTGACCGATAGTTGCTCTGCACTTGAGAGGAATGTATCTCATTTCTCCGCTTGGCAGTCTGAGCGTTGCGTACTTGCCTTCCTTAGCCATCAACTGAGCCGCGTTACCTGCCGAACGAGCGATTTGTCCGCCCTTGCCGGGTTGCATCTCTATGTTGTGGAGCATGGTACCTACAGGTATCTTTTCCAAAGGAAGAGCGTTGCCTACTTTGATGTCTGCGTTTTCGCCGCTCATCACCTTGTCGCCCTTATTGAGACCAACGGGAGCAAGAATATATCTCTTCTCGCCGTCTGCGTAGTGGAGCAAAGCGATGTTTGCGCTGCGGTTTGGATCGTACTCGATAGAAGCAACGGTTGCTACTACGTCGTCCTTATTACGCTTAAAATCAATAATTCTGTACTTGTTTCTGTTACCGCCGCCGATGTGTCTTACGGTAATTCTACCGTTAGCGTTTCTACCGCCGGTTCTGTTTTTCGACTCCAACAAGCTCTTTTCTGGCTTTGTCGTAGTAATTTCGCTAAAAGTCGAAACCGTCATAAAACGACGAGCAGGAGAAGTCGGTTTAAATCTTTTTATAGCCATTGTGTATTCCCTCCCGATTAAGCCAGACTCTCGAAGAACTCGATTGCCTTGCTGTCTGCTTTAAGTTGAACGATAGCCTTTTTGTAAGGAGCGGTAGTACCTTCGTATCTTCCCATTCTCTTCTTTTTACCGTCAACGTTAGTGGTGTTTACTTTTGCGACCTTAACTCCAAAGATGTCCTCGATAGCCACTTTGATTTGAGTTTTGGTAGCGTCCTTAGCAACTTTGAAAGTATATTTCTTATCAGGAATAGCGTCAAAGCTCTTTTCTGTAAGAATAGGACAAATAATAATATCGTACTTATTCATTATGCATATACCTCCTCGAGTTTACGGATAGCGGCTTGCGTTGCGATGCAATCTGCATTTGCAACTAGGTCGTATACGTTGATGAGTTCTACGTTGCATACGGTCACGTTTTGAATGTTAGCGCAAGCTCTCAAAACGGTTTCGTCGTCCTTGTCGGTCAACACGATAACTCTACCCTTGATGTCGAATGCCTTAAGCATTTGAGCGGCGAGCTTGGTCTTAGCCTGCTCGAAAGCGAGGTTGTCAACCACTATCATCTTATTGTCCGCAACTTTTGCGCTGAGTGCGCTGATTGTAGCGGCAACTCTCATCTTCTTGTTGATTTTTTGGCTAAAGTCTCTTTGCTTTGGTGCAAATACCACTCCGCCGCCGGTCCATTGCGGACTTCTGATGCTACCTTGTCTAGCACGACCCGTGCCCTTTTGTCTCCAAGGCTTTGCGCCTCCGCCTCTAACTTCCGAACGGGTCAAAGTGCTTTTGTTGCCTTGTCTTTTATTTGCCAGTTGAGCAACGACTACTTGATGAATGAGAGCCTCGTTGTATTCTTGACCGAACACAGCCTCGTTCAATTCCATATCGCCGACTTTCTTAGCTTCAAGATTAAAAACGTCTATTTTCATAATTTACTCCTTAACCGTTCTTGGTTTGCTTAACGACTACGATACCGCCCTTAGCGCCAGGTATAGCACCCTTGATAAGCAGAAGATTGCGGTTTGCATCGACTTTTACTACGGTGAGGTTTTTCACGGTTACTCTCTCGTTACCCCACTGACCGGACATCTTCTTGTTTTTGAAAACTCTCGAAGGAGAAGAGTTTGCGCCCATAGAACCAACGCCTCTGTGGTAGCCCGAGCCGTGAGCCATAGGACCGCAGTGATGATTCCATCTCTTTACTACGCCGGTAAATCCGTGTCCCTTCGAAGTACCTACTACGTCAACCACATCGCCCTCTGCGAATACGTCGCACTTGATTTCTTGTCCGACTTCGAGGCTATCGATGTTGTCGAGTTTCAACTCTTTGAGGACTTTGCGTACGGCAACTCCCGCCTTTTTGTAGTGACCCTTGAGTGGCTTGTTGACGTTCTTCTCTTTTACGTCGCCGTAAGCGAGTTGCACTGCCTGATAGCCGTCTTTTTCAAGAGTTTTCTTTTGCACGACTGGGCAAGGACCTGCTTCCACAACGGTTACAGGGATAACTTTGCCGTCTTTTGCAAAAATTTGACTCATTCCCAATTTCTTTCCAATGATTGCTTTATTCATAGATAAAGTTCACCTCCAAATATTTTCTGATTGCGATGCAATCTTTGTGTCAATTAAAATTTAATGTTAATATCTACGCCTGCTGGCAAATCCAACTTCATCAATGCTTCCACAGACTTAGGGGTTGGATTGTAAATATCGATAATTCTCTTGTGCGTTCTAAGTTCGAACTGCTCTCTGCTGTCCTTGTCCTTGTGCACTGCTCTGATAATAGTGATAACTTCTTTATCAGTTGGGAGTGGGATAGGTCCGGCGACCTTAACACCGCTTCTCTTTGCCGTCTCAACGATTTTGTCTGACGCAACGTCGATGAGGTTGTGATCGTAAGCTCTAAGTCTTATTCTGATTTTTTGTCCTGCCATTTTTGTTTCTCCTTTCCTAACTTGTATTCACGCATCCGTGTGTTTCGCATTGCCCCTAATAAAAAGGACCAGCAGTAGTCCCTCGTTAGTCGCCCGATTGTCGGACTCTTGTCGGCGAAAGTTCTCTGCCAAGGCAGTAACCTCCCGCGTCATTCCTCACAATGCTCGTTTATCTTATATTAAATTGAAAAACCTGTCAAACGTTTGAAAATAATTTTATAAAAAAGTTTTGTAAAATTTATGTAAAATTTACTTTTTTTGGTAATTTTTCCAATATCTTGTGTTGTTTGACCGTTATAGATACAATTTTTTATTGCCAATATTTTATTATGAAAGACTTTATTGTGTAAAGTTTGAATTTTAGACTATTCAATTTGTAAGCTAGTTATTATTATCTAAAATTTCATATTGACTTCTTATTTAAAACCATTTATAATAAAATAAAAAGGTGATTTATGAAAAATAAAGTTATCTCGAGCATTATTTTACTTTTAATTTGTTTGTCAATTATTTTTTTTAATTGTCAGATAATCGCCGAAGAAAATCCACAATCCTATATTTTAGAATATGCCGAAGAGTTTGTGAAAGGTTATGATTTAGAAGTTGCTGCCATAATACCTATTTACGATTTATATAATAATATTATACGGTATTGCGTTACATACAATAAAGATTCAAAAGAATTTGGTTATATTATTTTAGATAGTATTATCTCAAAAGGAAAAGCCCAACTAATAGAGTTTGCTTTTAATTGCAATAGTATAATTAAACCTAATAGAAAAAATGTATTAATTAACATAATGGAATATGGACAACAACGAGGTGAATTTATCGAAGTGGGTAATAGAGCGTTTTATTTATCTATGCTAAAAAAATATTTAGCAAACGATTCTGCGAATAGTATTTATGATGGCTACTTGGATATTGACATTAATTTAAATGATATTTTAAATGGGCAATTGCAATTAGTTCCATATGCATTTACATTTAGACCATTTATTCAGGAGGACTTAGCCACAACATCACAAATAGATGATGGAATTTGCGGAGCAACTACCGCTATGAATGTATTGAAATATTATTATGATTCAGGTGAGGAGAAATATGACGACCTTTTCTATCAAAATGCTGACTATTCAATAAATGTAAATCAAACATATAATATTTTGAGATCATATCAATCTTCTTCTAATCCTTATAATATAGAAGATCAAGATAAAAGAAAAACTGCACTCAATAATTATATTAAGAATAAAACCACTCTTAATGTTACAATAGTTAAATATTTATTTACAACTTGGACGTTTTTTTACAATGACATAAAAAATGGAAAATTAGTTGATGTTAGATATTCATATATGGATGCAGGACATGCAGTGTTAGCAATCGGTGCAGCAGTAGTCAAACCCGATATTTATCCTTTTGGCACAAAATTTTTATGTGTTGCAGATACTTGGAATTATAATGTTAGATGGTTGAATTATGATTATCACGATAATGTTAAAGGAATGAGTATTAATGTCTATTAAATTAGTATAAAAAATATAGAGGTATATTTATTATGAGAAAGGAAATGATAATTATTTGTATTCTATTTATAATATTAATAGTATTGGCGAGCATATTAATTTACAATGTAGCAACCCACCCCCCAATCGACAAAATAGTAGAGTTGGACGGCATAGAAAAAGTGCAAGTCACCATTTCTTCTTGTTCCCCCAACGATAATATCCAATTCCAACTTTCTTCTAACGACGTCCAACTATTCGTTGCAATATTGCAATCTAGCCAAGTCAAAGCGTGTGGCAATCCTCACCTTGACGGTGGTGTCTACCGTATCAACCTCATAGGCGCGCAAAAGGAACAATCCATCTCCATTTTAGGTCAATATATGATACTCGGCGGCAAATACTACCGCATCGGGGACGCTGCCCACACGTTGCTCAGTTCTTGCCTACAAGACATGCTTGCGCAATAATCGCACAAATCCAACGTCATTACTTTTACGTCATGCGGTGTATCGTAGACAATAGTTGTGGCGTCATTGTGCTGTGTACGTTTAGCATTAGCAAAGATATTACTTGCAATACTGTGGCAATCTCGTGTATCTTGTCATTCCGAGGACATTTATGTCCGTGGGAATCTCATCCCTAGGGGATTATTCCAATCTCTCCTCCTTCTACTCGCACCTTTGCCGTCAAAAGGTTGTATGTCATTCCGCTGTGTACGTTTTGCATTAGCAAAGGCTATAAATAGCCACGGCAATCTCAATCCTATTAAATTCCTCCTTCGTGCAAATTAAGGTGGCGTGGCTATGCCGAGACGGAGAGATTGCTTATGTCATTGTGAGCGAGCAAGGCAAGTTTGGCTCTCTCAACACCCCCTCCCCAAAGCAGTAGAATATGATACGATAAATCAAAAAAATAAAAAATAATATTGCTGTAACAAAATGACGATTTTTTGTACCTTTATAGTAGAAAGAGTAATAATCAAAACGAATAATCAAAGTAATATGAAAACGAAATAATACAATTCGCGAGGTATCTTATTATGAAAAAATCAACCGTTATCGTTAGTCTTTTGGCAATAGTTACGATAGTTTTGGCAAGTATATTGCTATACGGCGTCGCAACCCACCCCCCAATCGACAAACTAGTAGAGTTGGACGGCATAGAAAAAGTGCAAGTCACCCTTTTTTCTTGTTCCCCCGACGATAATATCCAATTCCAACTTTCTTCTACCGACGTCCAACTATTCGTTGCAATATTGCAATCTAGCCAAGTCAAAGCGTGTGGCAATCCTCACCTTGACGGTGGTGTCTACCGTATCAACCTCATAGGCGCGCAAAAGGAACAATCCATCTCCATTTTAGGTCAATATATGATACTCGGCGGCAAATACTACCGCATCGGGGACGCTGCCCACACGTTGCTCAGTTCTTGCCTACAAGACATGCTTGCGCAATAATCGCACAAATCCAACGTCATTACTTTTACGTCATGCGGTGTATCGTAGACAATAGTTGTGGCGTCATTGTGCTGTGTACGTTTAGCATTAGCAAAGATATTACTTGCAATACTGTGGCAATCTCGTGTATCTTGTCATTCCGAGGACATTTATGTCCGTGGGAATCTCATCCCTAGGGGATTATTCCAATCTCTCCTCCTTCTACTCGCACCTTTGCCGTCAAAAGGTTGTATGTCATTCCGCTGTGTATGTTTTGCATTAGCAAAGGCTATAAATAGCCGCGGCAATCTCAATCCATATAAAAAGCCGTCCCTGTGCAAGGGAAGGGGGACCACCGTAGGTGGTGGAAGGGTTGTCTTACTCGTACCTATGCCGTCAAAAAGAATTATGTCATTCCGAGCCTTACTCGTAAGGCGTGGGAATCTCAACCTTATAAAAAGCCTCCTTTGTGTAAAGGGAGGCGTCAACGCAGTTGATGGAGGGATTGCTTGTGTCATTGCGGTGGAGCGAAGCGGAACCCCACAATCTCACTCAAAAAAAATACCCATTCCAACAAGAATGGGCTTTTTACTATACGCTATCGCTATTCTTACTCGCTCTTAGCGGCAACGTTGAGTTGCTTTACGAGGTCGTCGACGTCCACGCCGTGCACCATAGCGGCTTCTTCGACGGTTTCTCCTCTAGCCATTGCACAGCCGAAGCAATGCATACCGATAGATTGGAGAGTCGAAGCGATTGCTTCGGTATTGCCTGCTCTAAGAGCGTCTGCTATCAACATATCTTTGGTTATTTCCATATTATTCTCCTTTACTATATTGTTATAGATATTTATATTATATATTATTTTGGTAGTTTTTACAAGCGACTGATGAGACAACCTTCGTGCTCCTCGATCAACTCTTGCCACTTTTCATCGGTCATACACAGCGCCTTGATGCCCCAATACAGCCCGAATATCGAAGGGATACCCGTCCAACAAAAGAGCAAACTAAACACAAACCCCAGTATATTGCCTCTAAGTAGGTCGTGCGCGCCAAAGCCCCCCAGAAATATCGACAACACTCCGAATATTATCCTTTGTCTTTCCGCCGACTTTGACGACAATTTTTCCTTGGCATTGTCGATTTTTTCGCTTATCCTCTCGCCCACGTCTCCAAAGTCGAACGTCGCCTTATTGCCGCCCACGGTAAACTCCGCTTTGGGCGAATTCTTTTTTAGTTTATACCTCGTGTGGCAATACTCGCACTCGATGACGTTATTTGGCAAAACGATAAATTGATTGGCACCGCAATTTTCGCATTTGTACTTAACTTGATTTTCCATGACTTACCCCGCAAAAAACCTATACGCTATATAAGCAAGTCCCAATATAACCGCACCGACGAAGATGCAAAAGCTTGCAATTTTTGGTGCAGATTTTGGATATTTTCCCGTCACGACGCCCGTTCTACCATTGACGTAATCGTTGTACTGCTTTTTGTTGTAATGATAACTTACAAGCCAAATCGGCACGAATATGTACTTATACTTTTTGTCTGCGTAGGTCGGATTTATCTTGACGTAATCCAACACGTCATAGTTATACTTGCTTTTTACAACTTCTTGTAGGTCGTCGTTGATAACGCCCGTGGCTTTATTCCAACACTCGTCGAGTCCCGTGCTATATCTCTCGCCTTGATAGCCCGCCAAAAATTGCGAATGATACCCGCAAGAGTTTTTAGAGTCGAAGCCTCCCATGCCGTAGAGGTCCTTTTGCTCTATCATTTTGCTAGCCTCTATTTGAATATCGTCGTAGGCGCGAGCGACGAAACCGCTATCCACGTACCATCTCGTTTTTTGCACGGTACGCCTATTTTTTCCGCTACCCACGGTGACGTAATAGTGCTGACCGTATCTAATGGTATAAGGCGTACTTGCTTTGCAATCGAAGGTAAAAACGGGCAAATAAATTCCGCTCACGTCCTCTTTTTTGTTGTTTTTCTTAAACTTACTCGGAGCAAAGAGTTTTTTCTTTATCCAAGTCTTAAAGTTTTGTACCGCCGTCTCTTTAGCAACGCCGAACGGCAGAATTCCCGTAGGCTTGAGCCCCGGCAACTCGTCGGCAGATACGACGTTGTTGGCACCGCAAAACGGACAATTACCCGTCATATCATACTCGTTGAGTACGGTGACGGCGCCACAACTTTTACATTTTACGCACTTTACATCGCCCCACGTTTCAAAGCCTTGCTCGCTGTTGTCGTCGTAGGCAATCTCAATGGCGTTGCCTACCGCCTCTAGGTCGTATTCAGAAGAGCAATGGTCACACTTAAGTTTTTTACTCGTAGGGTCGTAGTGCAAAAAGTTTCCGCAACTCTTGCATTTATAGGTGCGTGAGGTTATCGTTTTATTCTCTTCTTCCATTACAGTTTTTCACCACATTCAGGGCAGAACTTTGCTCCCGCTTTGACGTCGGCGCCGCACTTAGGGCATTTTACGCTACCGAGGCTCGCGCCGCACTCAGGGCAAAACTTGGCACCCTTTTTGACTGCCGTTCCGCACTTAGGGCATTTTTGAGTGCTTTCCATACTCTTGCCGCACTCAGGGCAGAACTTAGAGCCCTTTTTGACCTTAGCGCCGCAGTTAGGACAAGTATCCTTAGCTTCCACGTCGGCGGTGCCGTTTGCGATACTGCTCATACCGTCGGCAAAAACCTTGCCCACGCCGAGACCCGCGCCGAGACCGATACCAGCGCCTGCCAATCCTCCAGGATTTTTTGCGGCGGATTTCATTGCCTCGATACTCTCCATCTGAGCGTATCCTTGCATAGCTCCGTTCATCACGCCCACGGAGGTACGCTTATCCATCATCTTCTCCACTTCTTCAGGCAAGGAGAGATTTTCGATAAAGAGAGCCTTGATTTCTATACCGATTTTGTCAAACTCTTCTTGCAGTTTGACCTTAGCCATATCGGTGATTTCGTCGTAATGCATAGCAAGGTCGAGCGCAGCCACTTTAGACTCCGCGATGACGTTGCTAAGAGTAGACGTGATAATCTTTTTGAAGTATTCGTCAACGTTTTTGACGGTGAGCTCGCCCATCGAGCCAAAGAGTTCGTTCATAGCTTGAGTAGGCGTACCCACGGCAAAAGAATAGGTACCGAAGCCTCTCACTCTAATCATTCCGAAATCGTTGTCTCTCATCATCACGGGGTTAGATGTGCCCCACTTGTTGTTGATAAACTGCTTGGTGGAGATAAAGTACACGTCACCCGTGTATGGGCTTTCCCAAGCATACTTCCAACTATTGAGCGAAGTAAGGATTGGGATATTGCGCACGTCGCTTAGTTCGTATGTACCGGGACCGAATACGTCGGCAAGTTTACCCTCTTGGATAAATAGAGCCTTTTGTCCCTCTCTCACCACAAGTTGAGATTTTTTCATAATCTCTTCTTTTCTCTCAAGCGGATACTTCCACACGATAGTATTAGGATTATCGTTTTCCCATTGTATTACTTTTCTAAATTGTCTTTTTAGCCATCCAGCCATATTTTTCTCCTCAACGCGCCTCTTGCCTCGCTTCTTTGAATAATGAACGTCAAAGCTATCCGAATAGTTGATGCCTTCATCGTCGCTAGCACGGCTTATCGCACGTTTATAAATTATCTTTTATTATTATAATTCTATTTTTTCGCTCCGTCAATATTCTTACCGATTTTTTATTTTCAATATTCATTTCCAACTGCTCCATATTTTTATATACGCGTCATAAAAATATTGATAATCAAAATCCAATATTTGTCACCGCGCATTTCGCGGATATATTCCGTCAAATTGCCAACAATATAATTAGCTTATCAAAGGAGGTTGCACAATGACTAAGAACAAGATGCAAAACAAGGCTACCAAAGGCTGCAAATGCAAAGCCGAAAGTACCGAAAAGAATTGCAAATGCACCAAAAGCAACGACTAATGACGTTGCCTATATCGTCTAAATGACGACTGACCACCTGATAAGTGGTAATGAGGAGAGAAGACGACTTTTCTCCTCATTTTTATTTATCTCGAAATATCAACGCCCCACCTCGCACCTATTCCGTGAGAGTAACACAATATGTCGTAAGCAAAATAGGTGGCAAGACGGAGGGATAGTCCTATTACGTCATTGCGGTGGAGCGTAGCGTAACTTGGCAATCTCGTCATCTTGTCATTCCGCTGTGTACATTTTGCGACAGCAAAGGACATTTATGTCCGTGGGAATCTCATCCCCCTTTGCAGCCTCCTTTGTGCAAAGGGAGGTGTCCGACGAAAGTCGGACGGAGGGATTGTTTTTTCATTGCGTTGCGTACGTTTTACATTTGCAAAGTGAGTAAAGCGACTGTGGCAATCTCAAGTAGTAATGTCATTGCGAAGCCGTTAGGCTGTGGCAATCTCAATCAACAATATCATTGCCCCCAGTGCATTTTGCGTTAGCAAAGTAAGCAAAGCGAACGCGGCAATCTCAACCGCTTAAAAGCCGCCCCTGTGCAAGGGGAGGGGGACCACTGTAGGCGGTGGAAGGGTTGTCCACTTTTGTCATTACGGTGGAGCGTAACATTGTTATGTCATTCCGTTGTGTACATTGGGAATCTCTATCCTATTAAAAAGCCCCCTCTCACCATATCCAATTACGACAATTTCCCTTATACTCTAAGTTTTATCGCCAAAAATCAACAAAAAAGATTAAAAAAGACCTAGTTACCAAAAATAATATAACCAACGAGAAAGCAAAATAGTAAAAGAAGAGCGCAACCTTTTGGATTGCGCAGTTCTTTATATAAGGGGGAAAATTATGAGTGATTTTGTCGGATAGGTTTCTTTTCCTATCGTCAAGGACAGTATACCACTCATATTTTCCATAGTCAATACTTTTTCGACAAACTTTCATTATTTTTTACAAAAAGTTTGATTTTATAATCTTGATTTATTTCTTGATAACATTTCGTTTTACAAACTCTTTTATTTTGACCATTGCCTTTTGCAGACTGTCTATAGAGTATGCGTAACTTATTCTTACGAAGTCCTCGCCGTTGTCTCCAAAGGCGTTTCCCGGCACCACGGCAAGCTTTTGTTCTTTGATAAGCCTACTTGCGAACTCTTCGCCGTTCATACCCAGACTACTCACTTTCGGAAAGACGTAAAAGGCTCCTCTCGGTTCAAAGGTTTCTAGTCCAATCTCGTTGAGCTCGTGCACGAGATAACGCCTACGCATATCGTACTCGTCTCTCATCTTGGTCACGTCGGCGAAGTTATTCTTCAACCCCGACTCCAATGCTTCGAGGGCGCAGTATTGAGCTGCGGTCGGAGCGCACATGATGACGTATTGATGTATCTTCAGCATTTGTTTAGTTAGAGGCTCGGGCGCACAGAAATACCCCAATCTCCAACCCGTCATAGCAAAGGCTTTGCTAAATCCGTTGATGACGATAGTTCTCTCACGCATATTAGGCAGGCTTGCGATTGAAGTATGTACCATACCGTAGGTCAATTCGCTGTAGATTTCGTCGCTTATTACCATCAAGTCGTTTTCTAGAATAATCGGAGCAATGGCTTCCAACTCCTCTTTGGTCATAATCGCGCCCGTAGGGTTGTTAGGATAAGGCAATACTATCGCCTTGGTCTTAGGCGTAATTGCTTTTTTGAGATTTTCCACGCCGAGGGCAAACTTGTCCTTCATCTCGCACTTTACGCCCACGGGCACGCCGCCCGCCATTACTACTCCGGGAGCATAAGAAACGTAGCTTGGGTCGGGTATGATAATCTCGTCGCCGGGGTCAATCAAGGAGCGGAAAGCAAGGTCGATTGCTTCGCTTGCTCCCACCGTAACCACGATTTCCTTTTCGGGGTCATAACTCAAACCGTATCTCACGTTTTGATATTCGGCAATTCTTTTTCGTAGCGTAATCAAACCGCTGTTGGCGGTGTATTGCGTTTCGCCCTGTCTTATTGATTTGACGGCTCTCTCCCTTGCGCCCCAAGGCGTCTCGAAGTCGGGCTCACCCACTCCCAAAGATATAATATCCTTGCTGGTTGCCGCCATATCAAAAAACTTTCTTATACCGGAAGGCTTGATAGTCTTGACCTTCTCGCTTAGATATTTGTCGTAATTCATGCCATCACTTCTCTTTTCTTAGTATATTTTTTGTCTAGGATAATGCCTTCGGACTTATATTTTTTGAGTATAAAGTGGGTTGCCGTAGACAATACGTTTTCCATCACCGACAACTTCTCGGATATAAATCCCGCCACTTGTTTGATAGTCTTGCCTTCGACTATCACTACGAGGTCGTAGGCTCCGCTCATAAGGTATACGCTCGACACTTCTTCATAAGCCATAATCTCTCTTGCAATATTGTCGAAGCCGTGAGTGGATTGAGGGGTAACTTTGACTTCTATCAGCGCCGTCACGCTCTCGTCTTGCGTCAGTTCGCTATTGATTACGGCGGTGTACTTTACCAACACTCCGCTGTCTTGCATATCCTCTATTCTCTTGGCTACTTCGCTCTCCTCCATACCGAGCATTGCCGCGATTGCGCCCGCCGAAATACGGCTGTCATTCTTCAAAATTTCCAGAATTTTTTTGTCGATGTCGTTCATAATTTTTCTCCTTATCAGTCTATCATATCAAGATATTCCTCGTACGTTGTCAGTTTATCAAAGGTCTTGGTGCCGTTGATTTCTATTATTCTGTTTGCCACGGTTTGCATCAACTCTTGGTCGTGCGAAGCAAACAGCATGCTGCCCTTATAGTTTATCATGCCTTTGTTGAGGGCTTGTATCGACTCTAGGTCGAGGTGATTGGTAGGCTCGTCCAAGATTAAGAAGTTGCCGGCTTGAAGCATTGCCCTTGCCATCATACATCTCACCTTTTCGCCACCCGACAGCACCTTTGCCTTTTTGAGTGCCTCTTCTCCCGAGAAGAGCATTCTGCCGAGCCAACTTCTTAGGTAACTTTCGGTATTGTCCTTGCTATATTGGTTGAGCCATTGTACCAAGGTGAGATCGACGCCGTCGAAGAAACTGTCGAAGTTTTGCGGTACGTAACTAGGATTTATCGTCTTACCCCATTTTACTATGCCCGCGTCGGGTTGCTCTTTGCCCATTATTACGTCGAACAGCATAGATACCGCAATGGATTTGTCCGACAAAAAGGCAATTTTTTCTCCCTTTTGCACGGTAAAGCTCACGTCCTCGAAGAAGCCCTTTTTGGTAAGACCTTCCACCGTCAAGGTATCCTTGCCAGGCTCTCCCTCGAAGTCAAAGTTGATATACGGATACTTTCTACTCGACGGTTTGATGTCCTCCAGAGTAAGCTTTTCGAGTTCCTTTTTGCGCGAAGTTGCTTGCCTCGACTTACTTGCGTTGGCAGAAAATCTTGCAATGAATTCTTGCAATTCTTTAGCTCTTGCTTCAGCCTTCTTGTTAGCTTCCCTCGCTTGCTTTGCCAGCAGCTGGTTGGTCTCGTACCAAAAGTCGTAGTTACCCACGAACATATTGATTTGACCGTAGTCCACGTCGCAGATATGCGTACACACCTTGTTGAGGAAGTGACGGTTGTGCGACACGATAATGAGGGTGTTTTTGAATTCCATCAAGTATTTCTCCAGCCACATTATCGTCTTGGCGTCGAGGTTGTTGGTAGGCTCGTCGAGTATCAAAATGTCGGGATTGCCAAACAAGGCTTGCGCAAGCAAGATCTTGACTTTTTGCTTACCGTCGAGTTCGCTCATCAACATATAGTGGTATTCTTCGCCAAACTTGAGTTCGTTGAGTAGCGACGCCGCGTCGCTTTCTGCTTCCCAACCGCCGAGTTCGGCAAACTCTTCTTCGAGTTTGGACGCCTTGAGCCCGTCGGCTTCGTCAAAGTCCTCCTTGCAATACAATGCGTCCTTTTCGTCCATAATCTCCACCAAGCGTTTGTGCCCCATCAACACCGTTCTCAACACGGTGCAGTCGTCGTACTTGTTTTGGTTTTGTTCCAGCACGCTTATTCTTTGATTTTTGCCAATGGACACCGTACCTCTGGTTGGCTCGAGTTCTCCCGACAAAATTTTGAGGAAGGTGGACTTACCCGCTCCGTTAGCGCCTATTACGCCGTAGCAGTTGCCCTCGGTAAACTTGAGGTTGACGTCCTCGAAGAGTTTTCTTCCTCCGAATTGCAAATAAAGGTCGTTGACTTGTAACATTTGTTGCTCCTATCTTATATTCTTGTTATTATTGTTATTTCGTTGTTATTTTTGTATTATCGTTTTTCGTTGCCTCTTAGGGCAACGCGGTTTTAGGCACTCCCGTCTTTGCCTTATTTTCGATATAGTTATCTTCGCTCTTTGACTTGTCTTCGTCAAAGGTTTAGTTTACACTTTTTGACTTGTTTTTAGTTGTCTTGTTGTCGCTACACTCAATCTTTGCTCGCAACGAGATAGTTCTGAGATAGCGTTTTAACCGACACGTATCGACTTTTCGCCGTTTATCGTATAGGCGAGCCTTGAAGACTACTGCCTATCGCCACCGCATAGCCGTAGCAATATAGTCTCAGTTCCGCGCCGCTTTCCTCTACTTCGAATGCAAGTTTTATATCCTGCGTTTCGCCATTTTTGGCTTTGATTTTACTTGCAAGACAACCGTCTATCGTCTTATCGGGCGATACTCCGCTAAGGTCGAAGTCACTCGGCGCAATATTTTTGTCTTTTAGCGCGGTTACCTCTATCGTCACCACCGCCCATATATTGCCTTCGCTTGCGCTCTTGCCGTCTATATTCCTTGCGAAGTCCACGCTCTCTACCGACCACCGCATACCGCTACTGTCGTTGACTTGACCGATATAGCTCTTATCCCATCTGCTCTTGTCGTTTTTCTCTACGAGATATATCGTCAAAAATACCGCCGTCACTACTATCAGCGTCACTATTACGAGCATAGCTATTTTTAGTTTTTTGTTGTCTTTGATTGTACTCAATTAGTCACTTATCTTCCTTTTTGGGTTTAGTAAGTTTAGCGTAGTTTTGCTTTTTTACGCTTTCTTATTTTGATTTGCGTCGTACTTTTTAGCCGTTATCACGCTATCCTTATTTTTAGTTGTCGGTCGTACTTTTTGCCTATATTCGCTCTTTATTCGTGCTTGGTTATCTGCAAAACACGACTTTGACGACTCGGCTTTTCTATCCGACTTGGTTTGTCGCTTTATTTACTCGATTTGACTTGCTTTTTGATACGCGCGGTAATTTTCTCTGCCATAGAGTAAATTTTGTCCACGCTCTCGCCCACGAAGTACTCGCCCTTTTCGTACTTGATTTCTCCCGCTACCATCGTCATCAACACGTCGGCTTTGCTTCCTGCGTACACCACGTTTTTGACTATATTGTTGATAGGTCGCATATTAGGCTTGCTAAGGTCTATCACGCATAGGTCGGCTCGTGCGCCCACGTATAGTCCGTCCAAGTCTTTGAGCCCCATTGCCTTAGCCGAGCCTTTGGTAGCCATATCCAGTACTACGTCGGCGGGCAAAGCGGATGCGTCGTTATTTATATACTTTTGCAAGGTGGTTGCAAGGTAAGTCTCTCTCAACATATCCAGGCTGTTGTTGCTTGCCGCTCCGTCGGTGCCAAGTCCTATATTGACGCCCTTTTTCCTAAGTTTCTCGAGAGGCGCGATACCGCTTGCAAGTTTTAGATTGCTGGCGGGACAACTCACCACGTTAGCCCCAGTCTCGGCTATTATATCTATATCCTCGTCAGACAAATGCACGCAATGATATAGCGTAGCGCCATTGGCAAACGCACCCATATCGTACATGAGCTTTATTGGCGACTTTCCGTACTTCTCGATACAGTTTTCTACTTCCGACTTGGTCTCGGATATATGCATACACACGGGCATTTCGTTTTGCTTAGCATAATCGACAAATGCCTCTATATTGCTTAGGTCGTTGGTGTATTCGGCGTGCAAACCCAGTCTATATTCTATTAGTCCGCCTTTGCCGTCAAGATTTCTTCTACCTTCGTCTAGCCTAGCCCACATCTTGTCCTTAGGTCCGTTGCCTTGCGTTATTCCTTCCATAATGACGTTGCGCATACCGCTGTCAACGAATGCACCGGTAATGTCGTCTAAGAAAAAGTACATATCGCTGACTGCGCTGATACCGCTAGACAAATACTCCAAAATCGCAAGCCTGCTAAGCCAATAGCAGTCCTCTCCCGTAAGGCAAGCCTCGTAAGGGAAAACCTTGTCGAAGAGCCACCTATCGAGTGGCAAATCGTCGGCAAACGACCTTAGGAAGGTCATAGGCGAATGGGCGTGCGCGTCCTTGAAGGACGGCATCACCAGATTGCCCTGCATATCAATCTCCCTATCCCACGGCTTGAGAATAAGCGGCGAGCATTGTGACAAAAAGGTGATTTTTCCCTCTTCTACCCACATTTCTCCGTCAACTACGCCGTGCTCGGCAGTCAATATTTTTGCATTGTAGATTCTATACTTCATTTCTTTTCCGTTTCGTCTATTTTGTTAGACGTCTAATTGGTTAGATGATCAACCTTAGTCTTATACGCCAATATATTTGCGTTATTATCGTTGGCGATAGTTTTTATCGGGTAGACGATTGTGCCTTCCGAATAGTCGACTAAGTTTTAGATAACAATCCAAGTACTTTTTAGATATAATATCTTGTTTTTGAGCGTTTTTTACACGGTAGGCAATCTTATTATCGTCTCTCTAATGAGAAGTCCCAACTTCTCTCCCGCTATATCGGCGGCGTGTTGCACGTCGACGTGCGAAAGCGTGCCTTGAGACAGACCTGCGGCGGGATTGGTGATACAAGATATTCCCAACACTTGCATACCGATATGTCTTGCGGCAATTACCTCAACAGTGGTACTCATACCAACCGCGTCCGCGCCCATATTACGCGCCATTCTTATCTCGGCGGGCGTCTCGAACTGCGGTCCGTAGAATTGCATATACACGCCTTGCTTGAGGTCGATACCGTTCTCTTCCGCTACACTTTTTGCAATATCGGCAAGTTGTCGTGAGTAGGCTTGGGTCATATCGGGGAACCTAACCCCCATATCTTCGTAGTTGGTACCGATGAGCGGCGAAGCAACCATACTCGAAATATGGTCGGTGATTAGCATAAGCGTGCCTATCTCTTTGTAACTTATTCCGCCCGCGGCGTTGGTAACTACGAGATACTTGGCGCCCGTCTTAGCCATAAGCCTAATAGGCATAACGACTTCTTGGGCGGTGTAGCCCTCGTACATATGCAATCTTCCTTGCATAGCCACGACGGGGACCTCTCCTATATAGCCGAACACGAACTGTCCTACGTGTCCCTCGACGGTACTGCGTGGCATACCCTCTATTTGGCTGTAAGGCAAAGTCTTAACAACCTCGATGGATTGCGCAAAGCCGCCCAATCCCGAGCCGAGTACTATGCCTACTTTTGGCTCGAAGTCGACTTGTTCCTTCAAACTTGCGTAAGCCTTGTCTAGTTGTATCTTCCACTCTTGCATAATCTTTCCCCTTATAAAATTTTGCCCGATTGCTATAGCACAATATATTGCGACAGCGTTGACTATACGCCGATTGATTGCGCATAAATCACGCATACTACGCGCAGTACGATGCGCACTCTGATTGTATAGCTCAAAACGTTGCCCGCGTATCACGCAAAATCCACCCGCAATATAACAACCTCGCGACGCTATATAAACCGATACGTATCGACTTTTTGCACCTTTTGTACCATTCGTGCACGCGCCCGCCCACAATAAAAGTCTCTTGTCAGGCGGGTCTCGCTATTGTCTAACTCACCTAATCGTCGCATTGATTTTTAGTGCGAGGCAGAGGCTTTGATATGCGCGTGCGTCAATGCGCCTCTATGGCGTTATCCTTAGCGTTATTTAGTAAAGATTTGTCTGCTACCCGGTTTGACGAGAGGGAGGTTGCCTTCTTTGCAAATAGGACAATCTTCAGGCTCGTAGGATACGACGTCCATGCTGATGAGGTTGACGAACTTGACCCCGAAGTCTACCTTGCCGTTGCTTCTGTCGACGATTGAAGCGACAGCAGTAACTTCCGCACCCATAGATTGCATCAGAGCGATAACTTCTTTGACCGAGCCGCCCGTAGTAACTACGTCCTCGCACACGATAACCTTGGTGCCCGGCTCTACGCTAAAGCCTCTGCGCAACGTCATCTCACCGTTCTCTCTCTCGGCAAAGATATTAGGTTTACCAAGCTGTCTAGCCACCTCGTATCCCATGAGAATACCGCCGATAGCAGGCGAAATAACCAAGTCCACCTCGGTACCTTGCAACTTCTCGGCAAGTCCTTTGCACAAAGCTTCGCTGTACTCGGGATTGACGAATACCTTAGCACTCTGCATATAAGTGTCCGAGTGTCTACCCGAAGTCAGACGAAAATGTCCTTTGAGGATTGCTCCCGTCTTTTTGTAAATTTCCAATGCTTCTTGTTGGGTCATAGTTTACTCCTTTTTATTCTTGATGTCGTATATTTTTGTTTGTTTTTGCTTTGATTTGTTTGTTTTTGCTTTGATATTGTCTAATATTTGGCAGTCGGTCTTTGCTTGGGTCAGCGACATTTTCCCAGGTCGCCAGGCGATATATTATAATATCGTCTATTCTGCTGAATAGTTATCTATTATAATAATATCCTTTTTGCGTGTTGTTATAGAGCCGATTAGTGCAATATAGCACGTTGCTTACCTACTCGCTCCCGCGCTCGACCAAACACCGCTATCATCGATATACTATCTTGCTCGTTGCTAGGTTTTATTTTTTGCTTTGCTCGAAGATGCAGTCGACCGCTGTGCATGCCTATCGTGTAGAGCTGAAAAGTTGACTTCGTCAGCCGTTGACGATAAGGCTACCCACCAAGTCGTTGACGTCCATATCTTGCGCCTTGACGTACTCTTCCAAGTCCTTGACGATATTGTACGCGCCCATTGGCTCGGTGAAGTTGTAGGTGCCCACTTGCACCGCCCTTGCTCCGCATATCATAAACTCGAGCACGTCGGTATAACTCTGAACACCTCCCATGCCTATGATAGGTATCTTGACGGCGTTGAAGCAGTCCCACACCATCTTGAGTGCGACGGGTTTGACGCACGCACCGCTAAGTCCGCCGTGGTTGTTGTATAGGATAGGACGGCGGGTCTTGTAGTTGATTGCCATTGCCGATAGGGTGTTGATGAGAGATATTCCGTCGGCTCCGCCCGCTTCCGCCGCCCTCGCGTTGTCGGCTATGCACGACACGTTGGGACTGAGCTTGGTGATGACGGGCTTTTTGCACACGTCCTTGACTGCCCTGGTTACCCTCTCTACGCTCTCGGGCAGTATTCCGAAAGCCATTCCGCCCGCCTTGACGTTGGGACAAGATATGTTGAGTTCTACCATTTGCGCCTTGCTCTCGTTGATTTTTTCGCCCATTGCGATATAGTCCTCGAGGCACGCTCCCGCCACGTTGGCGATAACTACCACGTCTTCTTTTGCCAATCTGACGTCGTCCTCGGCAAGATAGTGGTCGATGCCGGGGTTTTGGAGCCCCACGCTGTTGATTATGCCCGACCTAGTTTCGGCAATGCGTGGCGGTGGATTGCCTAACTTTGGATTGAGCGTCAAACCTTTGGTACATATTCCGCCCAAAGCCGACAGCGGATAGAATTGAGAATACTCTTTGCCAAAGCCAAAAGTACCGCTTGCCGTGATGATAGGATTTTTGAACTCTACACCCGCGATATTTACCTTGAGATTCATAGTACCACCTCCGACAATTTGAACACGGGACCGTCCTTGCAAACTCGATAATAACCTTGCTTGCCGTCCCTCTCTATCATACAGTTGCACACGAGGCACGCACCTATACCGCAACCCATTCTTTGTTCCAAAGATATATATACGGGAATATCCACGTCCGCAAGCGCTCTTTTGAGTGCCTTGTACATTACCTCGGGTCCGCAACAAAATACCGCCTCGACTCCCGACTTGATTATATCCTCCTTAGCCACGTCGGTGACGAAGCCCTTGCGACCGTAACTGCCGTTGTCGGTGGCTACCACGACCTCGGAACACAAACTACGCAGTCTATCTTCTAACACCGCCTTGCTCTTGTCGGCAAAGCCGAGATAGCATACGCAATCTACCCCCTCGCTACGCCTTGCCACGGCGGGGAGCACCGCACTACCCATACCGCCGCCCACAAGCATTATCTTAGAATACTTGCCGCGAGGGTCCCAGCCGTTGCCGAGCGGCAGGGTTGCCTTGAGAACTTCTCCCGTCTTGACGTGCGACAGCGTCTCGGTGCCTTTGCCTACTACGGCGTAACATATAGTAAAACTCTTGCGCCTCTCGTCAAAGTCACATAGGCAGAACGGGCGTCTTAGCAACGTATCGCTAGTCGGAAGTTTGATATTGACGAACTGCCCGCCCAATATATCGTCCACTCTATCGGTAGACAGCTCCATCTCAAAAATGCCGTCCGCAACAGCCTTGTTGGATAATACGGTACAACTTGTTTCTCTTATAGACATCTCGTAATATCCTTCTTCATATCGATAGCCGCGGTAAGTGCCGCTTGTTTGTAGTCCATTCCCGCATATTGAGGCTTGCGATACGCGCACAAAATACCTCTCGACGAATTGACTATACCTCCCATTTTGTTTTCGAAGCACACGGCGAGGTCTTCCGCCTTGCCGCCTTGCGCTCCGTATCCCGGAATGAGGAAAAACATATTAGGGTGAGCCTTGCGGATTGCTTGCGCTTGCTCTTTGTGAGTTGCGCCCACTACTCCGCCTATACTGCTGTAGCCGTACTTGCCGACGAGCTCTGCGCCCCAACCGTCCACGAGAGTAGCCATATTGTCGTACAGCGTCTTGCCGTTGTCCATAATCTTGTCTTGCAACTCTCCGCTAGTCGGGTTGGAGGTCTTGACGAGGGCAAATAAGCCTTTGTCGTACTTTTTGCAATCTTCTACGAAAGGCAAAATGCCGTCGCTGCCGAGATAGCCGTTGACGGTGATAAAGTCACTCTCGTAAGGGGTAACCTCCCCGCCCGCAAGCTTGCATTTGCCTATATATCCCTTGCTATACGCAGCGGCGGTACTACCTATATCGTTACGCTTGACGTCGGCGATGACGATTAGTCCGTTGCTCCTTGCATAGGCGATAGTATCTCTAAAGGCTTTCATACCCTCGACGCCGTACATCTCGTAATACGCCACTTGCACTTTGACGGCGGGTATTACGTCTTTGAGAGTGTCGATGAGGTCGAAGTTGAACTTGGTGATTTGTTTGCCCGCTTCTTCTAGGGTCGTGCAAACCTCTTGCATCTCTTGCGGGAGATAATCTATACAAGTGTCAAGTCCTATGACGGAGGGATTGCCCGTCAGTTGAATTTTGTCTATAAGTGCGTCGATAATCATTGTACGTCCTCGCTTTGGTATTTTATTTTTCCGCCTACGACGGTGTATTTGACTTTGCCCTTGACGACGAAACCGTCAAAAGGAGTATTCTTGCCCTTAGAATAGAACTTGCTGCCGTCTATCGTATACTTGGCGTCTAGGTCGACGAGCGTCAAGTCGGCAAGTCCGCCCACCTCGATTTGACCGTAAGGAATGCCCACGATTTCGGCAGGGGTCTTGGTCATAAGCCCGGACAACTTGTCCAAACTCATAATGCCGCTGTCCACTAGGTAGGTGTAGCACAGCGCGAATGCCGTCTCTATACCCGAAATGCCGTTGGCGGCAAAGTTGAACTCGCAATTTTTGTCCTCTTTAGTGTGAGGCGCGTGGTCGGTGGCGATACAATCTATAGTGCCGTCGGCAAGTCCCGCAATAACCGCTTGTCTATCTTTTTCTTCTCTTAGCGGTGGATTGACCTTAGCCATAGTATTGTAGCCCGCAACGAGATCGTCGGTGCCCGCGATATAGTGCGGACAAGTCTCCGCCGTCACTTTGACGCCCCTTGCCTTGGCTTCTCGTATGAGTTGAACTCCGCTAGCCGTACTTACGTGCGCTATATGCACGCGCGTGCCTAACATCTCTGCGAGTATTATTTCTCTTGCAATCATTACGTCTTCGGCTGCGCTAGGAATTCCTTTGAGCCCAAACCGCGTAGAATTGTAGCCCTCGTTCATAACGCCTTCGCCCACCAGTCCTTTGTCCTCGCAATGACTGATGAGAAGCAGATTGAAGTCCTTGGCATATTCGAGAGCCAATCTCATCATTTGAGCAGTCGTTACGGGTTGTCCGTCGTCGCTCATTGCAACCGCGCCCGCACTCTTCATCTTGCCCATCTCCGCCATAGTTTCGCCCTTGAGCCCTACGCTGATGGCGCCTATAGGATATACGCGCGCCTTGTCGGCTTCTTTGGCTCTGTCTATGATATACTTGACGATATAAGGATTGTCTGTTACGGGCTTGGTGTTGGGCATACAGCATACGCTGGCGTAGCCTCCCGCAACTGCCGCCATACTGCCCGTGGCAATAGTCTCTTTGCCCTCGAAGCCGGGCTCTCTGAGATGGGTGTGCATATCCACGAAAGCCGGCAACAACGTCAAACCGTCGGCTTGGATAACCCCGCAACCGTCGATATACTCGTCTATCTTGCCTATTGCGACTATTCTGTCGCCCTCAATCAATACGTCGGCTTTTTTGCCTAAAATATTTGCGTTTTTGATACAAAGTCCCATATTTTACTCCTTGCAAAGCATTTCTAACAACGCCATTCTCGTCACCATTCCGTTAGTTACCTGCTCGTCTTTGACGCATATCGGGCTGTCGAGCACGTCGTGCGACAATTCTATGCCCCTATTGACGGGTCCCGGGTGCATTACAACCGCGCCCTTGTTGGCTAGTCTCATACGCTCTAAGTTGATGCCGTAAAATTTGTTGTATTCTCCCGCGCTGGGGAATAGACCTTTTTGTTGTCTCTCTAGTTGTATTCTCAACCCCATAACTACGTCGCTGCCTACGAAGGCTTCTTCGATACTCGAGCAAACCTTGCACAACTTGTCCATATCCTTAGGCATTAGCGTAGCCGGTCCGTAGACTTTGACGTTGGCACCCATGGTTGCCAAGCCTTCGATATTGCTCCTTGCCACTCTGCTGTGCTTGATGTCGCCTATTATAGCTACCGTCAAACCTTGCAACCCGCCGAAAATCTCGCGCATGGTGTACATGTCCAATAACGCTTGGGTCGGATGGGCGTGCATTCCGTCACCCGCGTTGATAACGCTAGCGTTGACGTGGCTTGCCACCATATGCGCCGAGCCTGCCACCGCGTGTCTGATAACTATCGCCGAGGGTAAAAGCTTGTCAAGCGTGATTGCCGTGTCGATAAGGTTTTCGCCCTTTTGCACGCTCGAACCCGCCGTGGACATGCTTATAACTTCCGCACCGAGGTTTTTGCCCGCCGCTTCGAAGGAACACCTCGTACGGGTGGAATTTTCGAAAAACATGTTGACTACCGTCTTGCCTGCAAGAACGTCCTTGGGAGGATTGCCCTTGAGCATAAGTGCCTTGAGCTCGCTTGCTCTGTCGAGAAGTGAGGTAAGGGTAGCTTGGTCTACACCGCTAAGTTGTAAAAAATCTTTTTTTGCCATTGTACTCTCCGCTCTCCGCACGCCTCTATAAATTTGCGTACGTTGATATATAAATATAATAACATAACATTGGCGCGTAAACAATAAAACGAGGACAGTAAATTTACATTTTTTGTCTTGCAACCTTAATAATTGCTTAAAACGCGTCAAAAAGTATTTTTTTAAGCGAATTTTGACATAAAAAAACAACCGCCCGTATAAGCGGACGGTCGTTTTTGTAATAAAGATTACTCTTCGCTGATTGCGTCCACAGGACAACCTGCAGCGCAAGTTCCGCAACTGATGCAGGTATTAGCATCTATTACGAATTGAGTATCGCCCTCGGTAATCGCGCTAACAGGGCAGTTTTCTGCGCAAGAACCGCATTTGATGCAAGCATCGCCGATAACATATGCCATAGTCATAATCTCCTTTTGTATGTTGGTATCTCAATAATATCACATTATTTCGACTTTGTAAACACATTGCAAAAACTAATGCAAAAATTATTCTTCTTTGAGCGAGTCGGAATCGTCGTCGCCCTCGTCGACGACTTTCGGCTCGACTTTGCCTATGACGCTAAATTCTCCGACTTTGTAGTATTCTTGCGTAATGCCGTCTTCTTTTTGGATTGCCACCTTGACCCTCTCTCTAAGAACGTCGGTCTCTACCACCTTGCCCACGCCCTTGTCGACCTTGACGCTTGCGCCCACTTTAGGCATTACCTTTGCCATAGACGCATAGTAGTCGTTTTCGTACTTGAGACAGCACATAAGTTTTCCGCACATACCGCTGACTTTGGTAGGATTGAGCGATATGTTTTGGTTTTTTGCCATTTTGACGGTAGCTTTTTCGTTGTGAGAAAGACACGTCAAACAACAACATTCTCTTCCGCACATGCCCATTGCGCCCTTGATTTTGACGTCGTCTCGCTCGTAGATTTGTCTAAGTTCGATACGCATCTTCATCTCGCCCGCAAGGTCTTTGACCAATTCTCTAAAATCCACTCTACCGTCGGCGGTAAAACTGAATACCACCTTGCTTCTGTCAAAGGTGTACTCCGCGTCTACGAGGTGCATTTTGAGCCCGTGAGCCTCTATCTTTTTGTTGCAAAGAGCAAATGCCGCCGCCTTTTTGTCAAGATTTTCTTGATGACGCTTCTCGTCCTCTTTGGTGGCTTTGCGTACTACGGGTTTTAGTTCCCCGACTATTTTGCTCTCGTCGACCTGGGTGTTGGCTTGTCCTATCTTGGCAAACTCCAATCCCCTAACCGTCTCGACGATGACGTTGTCGCCTACGCTAAACTGCTCCGACTTGGGGTCGAAATAATAAAGTTTGTTGGCTGCGCCGAATCTGACGCCTACTATAATCGGCATATATATTTTACCTCCAAAATGCCCATCAGCAATCTGTCCGCTACAAAGTCTTTGCGACAGTTGCTATCGATTTTTTTTCTGCTATCGCACACCAATCTGTGCACGTTGACTATCATTGCGTTGTTGAAAGTTGCGCTCAAGGTTACAACTTGTTGTAAATCTTCGTCCTCAAAATCCTCTTGTTTGCCGCCCTGCCTTGACAACATTATTTGAAGTATAATCTCCAAGGCATCGAGATATACGGAAAGTTCGACTTCGTTGAGACGCATTTTTGCCAGCATATTGACCACGTCCTTGGAGGACTTCATAGATGTAAGCACGTCTATCATAGTCGAAAATGCCTCGATAAATATAGGGTCGCCCGCAATCTTTTCCGCTCTGCCGAGACTGCCCGAGGCGCAGACCGTGGCTTTTTGCACCAATTCTTCTTCTACTCCCTCTTGTCGTAAAGCAAGCGCGATCGTTGCGTCGTCGAACTTGTCGAGATAGAGTTTTTTTGCCCTTGACTTGATGGTGGCAAGTACCCCCGAAGGCTTGGTGGTGCCAAGTATGAACACCACGCCGTCGCAAGGCTCTTCCAACGTCTTGAGCAAGGTGTTTTGAAGTCTCGGCTCTATCTTGTCAAAAGCATCGATGAGCATAACCTTATAGTTGCCCTCGCCGATGCTGTAATACGAATATTCGACAAAATCTCTCACGCTGTCGGCGTTGTAGCGAGTAAGTCTGATAAGCTCGGTGTGAGAATCGTTGTCTACCCTAATGCAACTGCGACATACCCCGCAGCCGTCCTCGTCACACAAAACCAACCTAGCCAAAAGCGTACAAAGATTGCTGCAAGCTACTTGGTCGTCACATATAAGCATATAACAATGCCCCAGCATGCCGTGGGTCTTGTCGGTGAGCATCGTCTTATACGGTTTGCTTTGCATAAGCAACTTGGAATACTTAATCATCTCGTCTTACTCAATTATACCTTAGTCAACTATATCTCGCTGTTGCAAGGTGCGTATTATCGCATCGTGCACTTGCTCTTTGTCCCCGCCTGCATCGATAGCGACTATACGGTCGCTATATCTCTTACAAGCTATCTTGTATCCGCGATATACGGCATCGTGAAAAGAGCGGTCTTCTTGCTCTATCCTATCGTCCTTGTCGGCTCCGCCTTTTCGCGCAAAGCCGAGCCTAGGCTCTAAATCCAAAAATATCGTGAGGTCAGGCATAACGTCTCCGCACGCCAAAGTGTTGAGCGCGTCTACGTAATCCTCTCCCAAGCCTCTTGCCACGCCTTGGTAGGCAAAAGTGGAATCGGTAAACCTATCGCATACGACTATCTCGCCCCTCTCTAGCGCGGGACGAACGACTTGACCTATCAACTGCGCCCTAGAAGCAGAATACAACAACGCCTCGCACTCCTTGGTCATACCCACGCTGTCGGTGGACAAGATAAGACTGCGTATCTCTTCGGATATTTTGCTACCACCCGGCTCTCGCAAAAACAACGCTGTGATACCTTTGTCTTGAAAATATTGCCTTAGCAATGCAATTTGAGTGGATTTGCCCACTCCCTCGCAACCTTCGAACGTAATAAACTTTCCTCTTTTCATACTCACCTTTATATTATTGTAACACGGCAACGCGACCGTTTACAAGACCAAAAACGCAAGTCGAGTTTTCCTCGATATACTTGGCGACTTCTTCGTCGATGATTTCTCCCGCTCTCACTATCGGTACTCCCGGAGGATATACGCCTATCTCGCAAGCGCTTACCTTGCCCGCGCATTGGCTTAGTGCCACGAATTCAACTCGTCCCTCCGCGCTCGAAGCCCTCTTTGACTGAGGCGGCACATACAAAGTTTGCTCCCCTTTTTTGGTAGGCGCTACCGACAACGACTTAGCCAAAAGCGCAAGACTAGTGTAATTGTACGGCGTGACGATGAGCACCATCTTGTCAAGATACGTCATCTCCACCTCGATACCACGCGCCGACAACCATTCGGCGGTAAATCTCGCGTCGTTACCCTCGCTTTGCAACACGAGCCTCGTTGGGTCGTCGGTCGGAAGTATCTTCCACTTGCCTATCTCGCCGCCCAAACTCTCTATCTCGTCTATAACCTTGTGGTAATATTCGTTGCCCTTGGCTTTCATTTCGCCTACAGCCCAATCCATACTTTGCATGACGAGATAACTTGGCGACGTGGTATGGAAAAAATTGCGATAATAGGTAGCAATGTCGACGAGCCCCTTCCCATTGACGTTGAGTACGCTCGCCCCACCGTAGCAAGGCAAAGTCTTGTGCATGCTGTGTACGCAAAGATGCGCGTGTACGCTTGGATTATCGGGCAAGCAGTCGGCAAAAGCAAAATGCGCGCCGTGCGCAGAATCCACCCATAGCAACGAGCCGTGTTCGTCGGCTATTTTCCTAAGCTCCGCTAAATCTCGACACATGCCGAAATAATCGGGAGAAGTCGTGCAAATTGCCGACACGTATCGAGTTTTTTGCATATATCGGCGCAATTCGTCAAGGTCTGCGACCACGCTCACTTGCAACTTGTGCAGCAAGACGCCGTTCCAAAATGCCTTGTGCATATCTCCAAGGACAACCACCCCTCCCTCTCGCTGCGACAATACTCCCAGCGACGCCAAAATAGCGGTGGTGGAACCCGTGGTAAAGATAAGACTTCTATCCGCTCCGTACACTTGGGCAAGGTCGGATTCTAGCTCCGCTATAGCTCCTCGAGGATTGAGAAGATTGTCGGTGGAGCCTATCTCCGTCACGTCGTAGGGACACGCGCTCCAAATACCGCCCGCCAAGTTGCCACTATGCCCGGGCATGTGAAAGCGTGCTTTTGAAGAATCGATATATCCTTGTATTGCACCGAGTAACGGTCTGTCTCTGTCTTGCATATCACTCAAAAAAGGCAGTCCTCGGACTGCCGAATTTTATTTGTTAGGTTTCATCGTCGGGAACAACAAAACGTCTCTGATGCTAAATTGGTCGGTAAACAACATTACCAATCTGTCTACGCCGATACCAAGTCCTCCCGTTGGCGGAAGTCCGTACATCAAGGCGTTGACGTAATCTTCGTCCATCATTTGAGCTTCGTCGTCGCCCTTCTCCCTCTCGGCTACTTGAGCCATAAATCTTGCCTTTTGGTCGATTGGGTCGTTGAGCTCGGAGAATGCGTTGCCCATCTCTCTCGCCGTGATGAAAAACTCGAATCTCTCGGTAAGTCTACCGTCGGTAGGCTTGCGCTTGGCAAGCGGTGAAACCTCAACGGGATAGTCGAGTATAAAAGTAGGTTGAACTAGGTGCTCTTCTACCTTTTGGTCGAACACTTCGTAGAGAAGTTTGCCCCACGTCAAGTTGTCGGACAAGCCAACGCCCACCGCTTCGGCTTGCTTTTTGAGTGCCTCTACGTCGCCCGTTGCGTCAAAATCGATACCCGTGTATTCCTTGACCGCCTCTGCCATGGTCATCTTTTTCCAAGGTCTTGCCAAAGATATAGGCGTGCCTTGATATACTATCTCCGTCGTGCCTTTGGTGGTGAGCGCGATATGCTCGAAGAGCCTCTCCGTGAGATCCATCATATGATGATAGTCGGTGTAGGCTTCGTAGAGCTCAACCGTGGTAAACTCGGGGTTGTGCTTTGGATCCATACCCTCGTTGCGGAAAAGTCTACCCATTTCGTAAACCTTTTCGAATCCGCCTACGATAAGTCTCTTGAGGTAAAGCTCGGGCGCGATACGCATATACATATCGATGTCCAAGGTGTTGTGGTGGGTGACGAAAGGTCTCGCGCTAGCTCCTCCCGCTATAGTGTTGAGGATAGGAGTGTCTACCTCGATAAAGCCCTCTCCGTCCAAGAAGGAACGTATAGCGCTGATAATGCGACTGCGCATGACGAAGGTTTCCTTGACTTCGGGATTGGCAATGAGGTCTACGTATCTTTGACGATACCTGAGGTCGGTGTTGGTAAGACCGTGGAACTTTTCCGGCAACGGCAACAACGACTTGGAGAGCAACTCCATCTTTTCGGCGTGAATGGATATTTCGCCCATCTTGGTGGTAAATACCACACCCTCTACGCCTACGATGTCGCCTATGTCGTATTTCTTAAATTCGGCATAGTTTTCTTCGCCAAGAGAATCTCTGCTGACGTAAAGTTGGATACTGCCCGTGCCGTCGAGCACGTGTCCGAAGCTTGCCTTGCCCATAACTCTCTTGGAGATAAGACGACCTGCAATACGCACCTTTTTGTCGGCGTACTCGTCGTAATTGTCCTTGATAACTTTGGCGTAGGCATTCTTGTCGAATTTGACTATTTCGAAAGGATTTTTGCCCGTAGCAATAAGATTTTCGAGTTTTTCTCGGCGTGCCTTGAGTATATCGTTTAAATTTTCTTGTTCCATCTCAATGTCCTTCGTGGATATTTATTTTTTGATTTCCAAAATTCTGATTTTGTATGAATCGCCGTTTTTGATAACTACGTCGACTTCTTCGCCCACCTTGCGTCCCAAAATGGCTTGCGCAAGAGGAGATTCGTTGCTGATTATGCCGTCCTCGATTGACGCTTCGGTATGTCCGAGAATTTGATAAGTAAACTCTTCTTCCATATCCATATCGTAGAAAGTGACGGTGTTGCCGATGTTGACTACGCCGTCTTGTCCCTCTTTGCTGTCGATGATGACGGCGTGCTCGAGTTGATATTTCATCTCGTCGATAGCTCTCTCGAGTAAATCGTACTCTTCCTTTGCCGACTTGTACTCCGCATTTTCGGAAAGATCGCCGTATTCTCTTGCCTCGGCTATTCTGGCAATCAATTCTCTTCTTTTTACCGTCTCGTACTCTTTAAGTTTTTGCTCCAGTTTGTCCCTTCCCGCTTGAGAAAAGATAAATTCTTCTGCCATAATCCTATCTCCTTATACGTTGTTTTTTGTTCTATAACTCAGCACCAACAAGCTCTCCGACATAGATATGTTTTCGATAGAAACGTAGTCGGGTACCTCTAAATCAATGGGTGCAAAATTCCAAATACTCTTGATGCCGCTACCGATGATTCGGTCGGCAACACTCTGCGCCGCCGCCTTTGGCGTAGCGATAACAGCCATATCTACCGTGTTGTCCTTGACATAGCTCTCGAATTGCGACATATTGTATACCTTAATACCGCCCACGTTGTCTATGACGGGATTGGAATCGAACATCGCCCTTACCTTGAATCCGTACTTTTCGAAACCTTGATAACCGCCCAACGCTCTACCTATGTTGCCGGCTCCTACTATGACTACGTTGTAGTCGTGGTCAAGACCCATTATCGTTGCCAATTCTTGTTTTAGTTTGGCTACGTCGTAGCCGTAACCTTGCTGACCAAAGCCTCCGAAATTGCAAAAATCTTGTCTAACTTGAGAAGCGGTGATACCCAACATCTCCGCCAAAGCGTTGGAAGATATTTTGTTTATGCCTTGGTCGGATAGATTTTTGACTGCTCGATAATATTTGGGCAATCTCTTGACGACTGCTTCGGAAATAACTTTTTTTTGCATAATGCCCCCTAAAAATATTATAATTATTTTAATCGCATAACCTAGTTTTGTCAAGTCCTTTTTGACAAACAAACACATCTGCTAATACTATTCGTTGACAATACCGACGAAAATTGCGTACAATATATCTATGAAACTGTGGATACGACTGTTAGAAGACAACAAAATGATAAAGGACAAGATAGTCCAATGTAACAACATCGGCTGCGCCCTCGACCTCGAAGAGGTGCTGAGAGATATATGTCACAGCCTCGATTTGCCTACCCCGATAGTATTGCCTACGCACTATCGCAACTTCGTAAACTTCCATAACGCAAAATTCAAAAAAGACGACTTCGTAGAAAGCCTTGACGGCGATATATTGATAGTAGAGGACTGCAAAGAATAGCAGTCCTCTACTTAAAAACTCGAAAAAAGTCGATACGTGTCGCCAAAATCACCTACGAGCGGATTGATTAGGCTATGTCGCAATGCTCGGCGTGATAGAGATTGAATATTGCGAAAACGACTTGATAAACCGTCGATATGATTATCATCGAAACGAGGTTCATACCTTTGAGCACAGGTCCCGTCAAACTGAGCGCCGACATAAAGTCGAGATTGATAAACATACCTACGTAGCCTACGTAGAGATAGCCAAGCAATCGCTCTAAGTTGGACGCGAATATGCATGCCAATATCGCAAGTGCCATTCCGTTGCCCTTTTTCCACGTAAGATTGCACATAAACGCGCCGAACTGGATATACGCAAACAAAGCAAACAGTTTGAATACTATCTGCAAAGCAAGATACCCCATATACGGCATTACTCCCACCTTGGTGGCGCCAACGACGTAAATTACTTTCTTAGTCGCAACGCCGAACTTGATCATTGCAACGATTTGAGCAAACAATATCAAGGCGATAAATACCAGCGCGCCGATACACCAGACGCTGAGCACCTTGGCTCCGTACATCTTTTTTCTACCGATAGGTCGCAAGAGTTGCATTTTGAGAGTGCCGTCGGACTTTTCTCCGCCCCAACTTCTACATATCATTATTACGGAAAAAAGCGCGATTATTCCAAACGACGAGCCCAAAACCGCGTCGATATATCCCGCGCTGTCAAATGCTTCTTGTCCCGCCAATACGAAATCGGAAGAGCGTAAATTGCCGGCTTTGAGATATTTGAGATACGCCAACGTAGATTGAAGTTGATATAACTCGGTATCTATCAGTCCGTTTTTGATAGCGGGTGTGTAATTGGCTATGGTTTCTTCCAACGCCGCTATCTCCTCGTCTATCGTATCCATATCTACGCTAATATCGAACGCGCCCCCGAAGTCTTGCAATATTTGAAAACCGAAGGTCAACAATAGCGCTAACGCCACGAGTACACCGAGCAAAATAAATATCTTGCCCTTTCTGAATATTTTGTAACACTCGCCCGCAAAGGCATTGGAAAAACCTTTCATTTTACCGTCTCCATATAAATCTGTTCCAGCGTTTTCTTCTTGGTATTGATTGACGTGATTGCTACGCCCGCCCCGACCAAAGCCGCCGTGACGTCGCTTATTTGTTGCTCAGACGTGCATTTGACGTAGAGATACTGGTCAACAACCTTGACTTGTATATCCTCCAATTCCGCTATTATTTGCGCCGCCTTGATAACGTCGGAACAAGTCATGCGCAAGATAATCTCGTTGTTGTCCTTTTGGAGATTGGCAATGGTGTCTACGGCAATGAGTTTGCCACGCTTCATAATGCCAACTCTGTCGCAAAGTTCTTCGAGCTCCGACAATATGTGAGAAGATACCAGTATAGTAGTGCCGTACTCTTTGGCTAAAGTACGCAACAAACCCCTCATCTCTATGATACCCTGCGGGTCGAAGCCGTTGATAGGCTCGTCGAGCAACAGTACTTGCGGAGAGTGCATTATCGCTTGCGCGATGCCAAGTCTTTGGCGCATACCCAAAGAATAAGTGGAAAACTTGGTATTGATACGCTCCTTTAAGCCGACAATCTCCACCACTTGGTCTATCCTCGACTGTGGCAAGCCTCCGCCCAGCCTTGCAAGCATCGTAAGATTTTGCATGCCCGTCATATCCTTGAAAAGCGTAGGCTCTTCTACTATTGCGCCGACGCAAGACAACACCTTTTCGCTATCCTTATCGCTGTCGTAACCGCATATCGTCACGCTGCCGCTGTCGGCTTTGGTAAGCCCTAGCATAAGTTTGATAAGCGTGGTTTTGCCCGCGCCGTTGGAGCCTACAAGTCCGAATATCTCGCCTTGCTCAACGTCCAAAGTCACATCGTCGACAGCCGTGATATATTGACTGTCCGACTTGAGACCCGTTTTGTTCTTGGTCTTATACGTCTTGGTAAGACCCTTGATAGATATAATTGCCATTTGCCCTCGTTGTGGTCGAAAAAGTCGATGAATACAATATTTTGTATGCGAAAAAACTTTTCGACAAAAGACTTGATATTTTTGATAAATATGGTATTATTTTATATACCGCAGTTTGATTGTAGCACATTTTATACGTTACTTCAAGGAGTTTTATGAATTTTTGCACCACTTCGGCAACGCTGGACGACAACGGATACACGCTGCTGAAAAACAAGTTTATAACCGATTATATGCCTCTATGCGACGAGATACAACTCAAGGTGTACCTCTACGGGTTGTATTTGTCCTCGTGTCCTCTATCCGTCGACAACAGCATAGACAATATGTGCTCCGTCCTAGAATTGCAAACAGACGAGGTGGAAAAGGCGTACAACGGACTTTCGGAGCTCGGATTGGTGAGCGTAACGAGCCTCTCTCCTCTCTCAATCAAGTACAACACCCTCGCACAAGCGGGCTATAAAAAACACTACAAAGCGGAAAAATACGCCGACTTCAACAGACAACTCGAGAGCATATTCGGCGAAAATCTAACGCTTCCTTCGCAATATCTTCCTTACTACGAATTTTTGGAAGAGAGCAAAATGGCACCCGAAGTTTTGCTGATGATTGCTCGCTATTGCGTAGGCATCAAAAACGAAAAAATCAAACCCAACTACGTCATCGCCGTAGCCAAAAATTGGCTTAGCGAAGGAGTGAGAAGCATCGAGGACGTCGAAGCGCGCATCTCTATGCTTGAATTGACCTCCGACGGTCTGAGAGCTGTGGGCAAAGCACTAAACAAAAAGTCGGATATGAGCGTAGACGACAAAGACCTATATATCAAATGGACCAAGACTTGGGGATTTGAGTTGCAAGCGGTGCTTGCGGTCATCAAAACGGCAAAAATCAAGTCAAGCATGGCAAAACTCGACGCTACGCTGGACGAGTGTTTCCGCAACAACGCCATAAGCCTAAGTGAAGCAACGGCTTATATCGAAGGCAAACAACATCTCAAAGACCTTGCCATTGCCGTCAACAAAAACCTCGGTCTATTCTACGAAAGCGTGGAAAGCGTGGTGGAAAAATACATATCGCCGTGGCTCGCTAAGGGCTTGGAGGAGGACGCTATTCTATTGACAGCGGAATACTGTTTCTCCAACTCCGTGCGCACGCTGGAAGGTATGAACCACGTGGCGAATAAATTCGTCAAAGAAGGCAGACTGAGCGTACAAGCAATCAACGAATATCTGTCGGAACTAGCCGATATAGACAAGACTATCGCCAAAATGTTGGAGGCGTGCGGTACTTCTCGCGCCGTCATCAAGTCGGATAGAGAACAGTACGCCGTGTGGAAGTCTTGGGGCTTCGACGACGAGATTATACTCTACGCTTGCTCCTCTAGCGCGGGTAAAAATTACCCTATGGGCAACGCTCACTCGCTGTTGTCGCGTTGGAGACAAGCGGGGCTCGATAACTTGGAAGCAATCAAAGCCTATGGCACGGGCGCCTCGGATAAGAGCACCGTCGCCTTTAACGAGAGCGACAAAAAATATAGCAAAGACGAATTGTCGTCCTATCTCGGTAGCATAGACGACTTGGGAGATCTCGTATAATGAACAAACAATTTGTGTCCAAACTCAACGCGGAATTTAGCAATAAGCGAGTAGAAGCCGAACACGACTTGTCGGTGCGCTTTGCCGCGGCAATGCAAGACCAGCGCTTTGGAGAATTGTATACTGCCAAAAGAAGCTTAGAGAACGAACTGTTGAGAAGAAGTAGTATGAAGTTGGACGCGGGCGACCTAAGACAACGCCTCAAAGACGCTACCAAAGCCTACGACGAGTACGTAATTAGCCACAACTTAGACATAGAGGCTCACTATCAATGCCCTATCTGTCACGATAAAGGTTGGGTGGACGACAAGCCTTGCAAATGCTATATGGAAGCGTATAGCGATTTGTTGAGAAAGGAAGCGTTGATTTCTCCTCTACCCGACTTTAATTTTGAAGACAATAGACTAGAAGAATTGGGCGTAAACGAAAAAACACAACAACTTTATCCGATGTTCCAAAAGTTTTGTGACAACTTTGACTACTCCAAACTGCGCTCGGTCTATCTGTCGGGCGCCGTAGGCGTGGGAAAAACTACTTTGCTCTCTTGCATAGCCAATAAGTTGATAAAAAATGGCAAATACGTGGTGTATGTGACCGCGTTTGATTGGAGTAGAATAGTGCTCGCCAAACACTTGTCCAAAAACGACGCGCTAAGCGAATTGTACGATAGTTTGTTGCAATGCGATTTGTTAATAATAGACGACCTAGGTACCGAGCCTATGTATAAAAACGTGTCTCTCGAATACTTTTTGTCGATAGTAGACTGGCGTATCAATCACGGCAAAAAAACCATTTTGTCCAGCAATCTTACGGGAGATCAGTTCGTTAAGCGATACGGCGAAAGGGCTTTTTCTCGTATTTGTAATAAGGCTTACGCCTACGCTACTTATATAGACGGAATAGATTTGAGAAAAATAAAGCCAAAACATTGACAAAGACGATTTTGTCCTATATAATAAGTGAGCAAACTAAATTGCTGCTATGGCTCAGGAGGTAGAGCACGTCCTTGGTAAGGACGAGGTCACCGGTTCAAATCCGGTTAGCAGCTCCATATTTAGCACCTATGGATTTTCCATAGGTGCATTTTTTATCGGGTGTTGCACTTGATAGTATAATTCACCGGAAACTATAGCGACCTTTCAAAAATTGAAAGGTCGTATTCGTCAAAATTATTTTTCTAATAAGTTGATTATCTTTTTATTCTTGCTTTGCGCATATTTGTACGCAAGCGCAGTGCCGCTGTTGGTTTGATATGCCTCGCCTAATGAATTGTAGCCGCCTTGCGGGCGATAATTTTTGTCATAATAGAATATACAATATTGACTGTCGTCTATCATTGCTCGGTTGCGCTCAATATAACTAGCTTTTCCTGCCTTATATTTGCCTGCAAACTCAAACTCTTCGTCAACCGTAAGAATGCCTTGCTTTTGCCCTAGAAAACGTGAAAAGATACTCTCCCACTTTTGCCGTTCGCTCTCCAAAAAACACCCTTCGCTCTTGCAAGTGTACGCTACCCTTTTGACTGAGGGATAGCAACGCTTGAGGTTAGAAACAATGCCGTGACACAACGTATTAAACTCACTGCGACTGCCAAACAAAAAGGTAGTTACTTGACGATGAGCTATCAAAAACTCGATACATGTCTTGACTTTTTCGACAAGTTGGTCGGTGACAGCTATATTTCTATGTCCGAAAAAAGAACAAGTTTTTTGATTTTGCATATTCCCTCTTTAGCTGATACGGTATAAAAAACCTTGTTTTGACAATAAATATATCAATTTATATCAACCATACATACATTATATCATATATGAGTTTGTTATTATCTCATTTTGAACTAATAACAAAATTTTTGGTGTATTATTTGTATCATCGTCTTGCGACAATACACTTACAATATAGTTAAGGAGTTGAGCTATGACAAAAATTACCTACGACGAAGTGATTAATAGAATAGGATACTTTAGAACGAAAGCCAATTTGTCCTTGCGAGAAACTAGCGCAAGGCTCGGTTACAATCAGCAGTTTATGAAAACGATAGAAAATAAAAGCATCGAACTAAAGGTCAAAACGTTGTTGGACTTTTGCGATATAGTAGATATTACTCCTCAAGACTTCTTCTATCTCGGCGAGCACTACAACAAAGAGGATAAAAACGTGCTAGAGTTGTTCAACGCCCTCTCTGCAGACAACAAACAAACGATAATCGAATTGATGAAAAAACTCAAATAAGGCGCGATATGACCACCGATGAAGCAATAAGAAAAAGAATAACGGAAATAGTCGAGCAAAATAACACCACTTTGACGGCGCTTTGCTTGCAATCCAATCTTACTCCGTCAACGATATTCGACTTGATGGTTGGCAAAAGCAAATGTCCAAAAGTCATTACCATAAAGAAACTATGTATGGGCGCCAATATAACGCTGAGAGACTTCTTTGACCGCGACTACTTTGACGATATAGACGATATTTTGTAATAATTTTGAATAAACTTGACTGTAAGATACGATTTGACATAGACAAGTCGTATCGTTTTTTTGTAAAAAATAAAACGGCTATTGACAAAATACGATAGACGTGATATTATCTTATTGAGAATGAATACTAATAAGGAAAGAGTTTTGTTATGACACAGCGCAACACAATTCAACGAACGTTGGTTTTGGACGCGGTAAGGCAGCTGCACAATCACGCTACCGCCGAAGAAATCTATCAATCGGTGGTAAAGTTGCATCCAAGCGTCAGTCGTGCTACCGTGTATAGAAATCTTTCTCGCTTGGTTGACGACGGCGAGATTAGAAGATTGGAAATTCCTAACGAGCCCGACCGTTTTGACCACCTTTGCCACCAACATTATCACGTCAAATGCGTAAAATGCCAGAGAATCTTTGACGTGGATATGGAATATTTGGGAGAAATAGAAAGTAAAATCAAGGATAGCCACGGCTTCGATATTGTTGGGCACGACCTTGTGTTTTGGGGAATTTGCCCCGAGTGTAAAAATAGTAAATAACGGGCGTTGCCCAAAAAAGGAGATTTATATGAGAAGCATTACTACATTGGATTTGCAATACGCACACAGATTTTACGGATTTAAGGGAGAGGCGCAATATTTGCACGGACACACGGGCGTGTTGACCATCGAGGTGGAAGACAGCATCGAAGCGGGCGTCAATATGGTATTCCCTTGCAACGAAATCCAAAAGACCGCTTGGGAAGTGCTAAAGAACTTTGACCATGCGTTGATTTTGAGAGAGGACGACCCACTTCTTCCCGCTATACTCGGCGTGTACGAGGCTCAAGGAATTAAAAACGGCGCTCCTAGCAACAAAATGAAAGGTCCTGCCTTCGAAACTTCGCTGGCAAAAGCATATCCCGATTGCCGCCTCGTGGTAACCAAAGAGACGATGACCGTCGAAGGTATGATAAAAATCGTCTACGACTTGCTCAAAGATAAGTTGAATATCGCAAAACTTACCTTTACCAGCGGTGTAAATGCGGCAAGCCAAGAATATCAACCAACCAAGAGCATTGACCGTTGTCCTCTCTGCGGTATCGCTATGAACGAAAAAGGCATTTGTCCTAAGTGCGGATACCGTAAATAATCGTCATCAAAAAAATAAGCGACCTAAGGTCGCTTATTTTTTACTCTATCGGTAGTATCTTTACTTACTCGCCCACTATCGACCAAGAAATTATTTTGCTCATCGTGCCGTCTGCGAAAACGTAGTCGCCGGGATATTCTAAATCGGGATTGATTATCACGTTGACGCTATATTCGCCTACTTCGGTGGCTTGGGTAGTGCCTAATATCATAACGTAGTCTTTGATATTTTCGTATTCTTCCCAATTTAGTGAGAAGGTTATCTCCTCACCCGTATAGGTAAATTGGGTACTGTCGTAAGTAGGAAGGGCTATCTTCTTAGGCGTTATCTCCCAATAGACGGACACAATGTCACTAAGATTGCCACTTTCGTCGGCAAAATAATAGTTGTCCGCAGTTTTGATATTGAAAAAGTATTCGTTACCCGCATTGACGTGCGTCTGCGAAGTTGCGGTTGTGCCGTACGGCTCGCTGGCGCTCACAATCTTTATTTTACCTTGAGCGAGCAACTGACTGATCGTAGGTAGTCCCGCCGCTACTTGCAAAGGGTCGAGTAAATCGGTAATACAATCTATCTCATCGCCCGTAAACTCGATATTGCATTCTCCTCTGTCGGGGATAATTGGCATTGCTATAGTAATCGCTTCTACCACTACGTCGATATAGGTATCGAAGTCGTTGTAACGGAAGGTAACGGCGTAAGTGCCTGCATCGGGCGTTCCCGCTACGGCGGACGCGTCCAAAGTGTATTGGTCTGCCGTCAAGGTAATAGGCGCATCTTGGTCGCTTTCATACAACACTTCTACCTTGAAGTCGTCCTTGGAAATATCTATAGTTTCGCCATATTTGTAGGTGATGACTATATGTCCGCTCTCGTCTTGCGTTGCGTTGGCAAAAGTGCCTTGAAGCGATACTTTTATGGCTCTTTCCACGGGCTCGGAATTGTTGCACGCCGAAAAGACAACGGCTATAGTCGCTATCGTCAATATGGTTATCATCAAAAATAATATCTTTCTTTTCATAACCTCTCCATTGATAAATAAATTATAGCACAAGTATTGATATGGTGTAAAGAGGTAATTGTTGACAGATTTAGTCGTACTCTCATGGATAGAATAAAACACAATCCCCCACCCGACAAAGTCGGGAGCCCCCTTTGCACAAAGGGGCCTTTTTATAATGATGAGATTCCCACGCTCGCTTTGCTCGCTCTGAATGACAAACTTCTTGGTTGTCACTCCACGGCAATGACATACAACCCTTTGACGGCAGAGATGCGAGCAAGACTAGGAAAAAGGCAACTTTATCAGTTGCCTCAATTTGTTATTAGTTGCAATGGTGCTGCTCTCTCGCGGTGTAGATGCGAGTTAGGCGCGAAGAGCGAGGATTGGGCGACAGGAGCATACTCCTTGTATGTGACTAAGCACAACCGCAAGTTCGACAAAGCATAACGACGCACATCCGCCACGAGAGCGACACAGTATTTCGAAGTATATATACCGTGAGAAATTAGTCGGAGAAGAGAGGAGTAGAAAGATACCTATCCCCACTATCCGGCAACAACACTACGATATTTTTGCCGGCGTATTCGTCTTGCTTGGCTAGTTGAATTGCCGCTGCCAAGGCTGCGCCAGACGAGATGCCAACCAACACGCCCTCGGTGGAGGCGATGAGTTTGCCCTTTTCGAAGGCTTCTTCGTTGGATATGGCGATGATTTGGTCATATATGGTCGTATCGAGCACTTTTGGCACGAAGCCCGCTCCGATGCCTTGTATCTTGTGCGCTCCCGCTACGCCCGTGGATAGGACTGCCGAAGTTGCAGGCTCTACCGCTACGACTTTGACGGAAGGCTTCTTGGATTTGAGGTATTGTCCTACGCCCGTGACCGTTCCGCCCGTGCCTACGCCCGCAACGAATACGTCGACTTCTCCGTCGGTGTCTTCGAAAATTTCGACGCCCGTGCTAGTAAAGTGAGCCTTTGGATTGGCGGGGTTATCAAACTGCGAAGGAACGAAACTACCCTCTATCGTCTCGGCGAGTTGGTTTGCCTTTTCGATTGCACCCTTCATACCCTTGGAGCCGTCGCTAAGGACGATTTCCGCGCCGTAAGCCTTGATAAGTTGACGGCGTTCTACCGACATGGTCTCGGGCATAACTATAATAACTCTATAGCCTCTTGCCGTGCCTACCGCAGCTAGTCCGATACCCGTATTGCCAGACGTCGGTTCGATAATCGTGCTACCTGTATTGAGTTTTCCGCTCTTTTCCGCCTCGGTTATCATTGCCAAAGCGACCCTATCTTTGACCGAACCCGACAAGTTGAAGTATTCGAGTTTGGCAATGATTTTGCCCTTGAGCCCCAACTTTTGCTCCAACTTATTAAGTCTTAGAAGTGGGGTTTTGCCGATAAGGCTATCTGCCGATTGATATATTGCACTCATAATTATTCCTCCTCTACAGCTTTGAATGCTTGCTCTAAGTCTTGCAGAATGTCATCGATATGTTCGGTACCGATAGACAGTCTGATTGTGCTTTGCGCTATGTTTTGTTCCTCAAGTTCTTGCTCGTTGAGCTGACTGTGAGTAGTGGTCGCCGGGTGGATAACCAAGCTCTTGACGTCGGCTACGTTGGCGAGCAACGAGAAAATTTTGAGGTTGTCGATAAATTTGTGCGCCTCTTTTTGTCCGCCCTTGATGTCAAAGGTGAATATCGAAGCACCGCCGTTAGGGAAATACTTGCGATACAACGCGTTGTCGGGGTGGTCAGGAAGCGATGGGTGATTGACCTTGGCTACCAATCTATGACCCGAGAGGTACTCTACCACTTTGGCGGTGTTGTAGGCGTGACGCTCAAGTCGCAAGGACAATGTTTCTACGCCTTGCAAGAGCAAAAACGCCGCAAACGGTGATATGGGCGCACCCGTATCTCTAAGTAAAATCGCTCTGATATAAGTTACGAACGCCGCTGCCCCTACCGCCTTGGTAAAGGATACGCCGTGATAGCTTGGCGTAGGGTCGCTGATTGCCGGGAATTTGCCCGACTTCTCCCAGTCGAATTTGCCCGAATCTACGATTATACCGCCGAGCGTCGTGCCGTGTCCGCCGATGAATTTAGTTGCCGAATGCACTACTATATCGGCACCGTGCTCGATTGGTCTGATGAGGAAAGGTGTACCGAAGGTGTTGTCCACTACGAGTGGCAAAGAATACTTATGCGCTAGGCTAGCCAATGCGTCTATATCCGGTATGTCGCTGTTTGGGTTGCCCAAAGTCTCTATGTAGATGAGTTTTGTGTTGTCTTGGATTGCCTTCTCTACTTCGTCAAGGTCGTGGATATTGACGAAAGTCGTGGTGATGCCAAACGCCGGCAAAGTGTGACTCAACAGGTTGTAACTGCCACCGTATATCGTCTTTTGCGATACGACGTGTCCGCCGTTTTGCGCCAAGGCTTGTATGGTGTAGGTGATTGCAGCGGCGCCCGAAGCGAGTGCAAGTCCCGCTACTCCACCCTCGAGAGCGGCTATTCTCTTTTCGAGAACGTCTTGGGTGGAATTGGTAAGTCTACCGTATATGTTACCCGCATCGGTAAGTCCGAATCTGCCCGCCGCTTGCGCGCAGTCTTTGAAGACGTAAGAGGTGGTGGCGTAGATAGGCACAGCCCTTGCGTCGGTTGCTATATCGGGCGTCTCTTGCCCTACGTGAAGTTGTTGCGTTTCGAATTTATAGTTGGACATAATTGATTCTCCTTGTCTAAATGTGTGTGTAGTGTAATTTGCGATTGGGTTGCCGACGTACTACCTTCTACACATTCGACCGAATCTAAAATTGTGACGTATAAGTCTTGTTAAGTATTTTTCCATTTTGATAAACCTACTTTGTTACTATGTTGAGTAGATAATACCACAATTAACATATGTTGTCAATAGGTTTTGTGTGTTTTTTATTGTTTTTTTCAAAAATTTGTGTTAGACTATGTTTGGAGGACGACAAAATGATTTCTACGAGAGGAAGATACGCTCTGAGAGTGATGATTGATATAGCCGAAAACGGCAACGGAAGATATATCCCACTAGACGAGATTGCAAGTAGACAACAAATATCCGAAAAATACTTGGAGAGCATTTTGGTTATACTCACCAGAGGCGGAATGCTCAACGGTTTGAGAGGCAAAGGCGGCGGGTATAAGCTCACCAAAGCCACGTGCGACTATACCGTGGGCGATATTTTGAGGTTGACCGAAGGCTCGCTTGCTCCCGTTGCTTGCCTAAAAGAAGGCGCCGAACCTTGCGCAAGACAAAACGAATGCAAAACTCTCGGCGTGTGGAAGGGACTTGACACCGTAATCAACAATTACCTAGATGGCATTACCCTCGACTCGCTGGTGGGACAAGGAGCGGATTATAGCATTTGAAAACGTCGGCAATATAATACTAATTGAATAACACAATATTGATTATAGTATAAAAATATAATAACCAAGACCGTGTCGCATCGATACGGTCTTGGTTATTTCCGTAAGGCTAAAATTCGGTAAGTCGTGATATAAGATAAAAAGACCGCAATATTGCGGTCCTTTTGCATTTTAGTCTTCAAACATTTATTTGCGGGCGTCGATTGCCGCCTTCATTGCCATCCATAGCGATAGGTCGTCCTCGGGCGGTACGTCGCAAGTGTAGTGCCACACCATAAGTCCTCCCACGCCGTGGTCGATGGCAAATGCCGTCTTGTCGTAAACCATTTGCCAGCCGTTGTAGTACAGTCTCTTGACCTCGTTGCCGTCCACGTCTACGAGCGGATTGCCGTAATCGTCGACTTTGGCGTCGTAGATATTGCCGAACTTGCCGAGCGAATGAGCAACCGCGTTGTAATCTCCCCAAAATAGTGCCGTGTCGATAGGACGAGAATAGAACGGTATACCCATATTAATCTTAGATACGTCGGTGTAAGAATAAGGCGCGTTGAGGGTGAGCGCGTTGAGATTCTCCATTTCGCGTATGCCACGATACGCCGACTCGGCAAAGGTGGAGTGATAGCCGTGCTCTTCGTAGGTTTCGTCGTAGTTCATGACCTCGACCCAGTCTACGTTGTCAAGTCCGCTATGGTCGAACAATCCGATTTTGTAGATTGCCCACGAGCAGAGTGCAACCGTCACGACCTTTTGAGGAGGCATTGCCTCTTGCAACGCTCCGCAAAAATCGAAGAGGTGTTTGTACTCGGTAGGGTTGGTAGGATATTCGTAGTCAAATGAGAGACCGTCAAGGTCGTACTTTTCGCAAAAAGCCGTGGCGTTCTTAAGCAAGTTGTCCTTGTAAGTGGTAAAGGCAGGATCGTGGATTTCGTTGGGATAACGATTGCCCTTGAGGTCTTGACCGAGTATCGTGCATACTATAGTTGTGCCGGGCTTAGCAACTGCTCTAACGTTGGCAAGCGCCGTCTCGAAAATCTCTTGTCCGTCCTTGAGTACGCCGTCTACGGTAAAGTCATTGAAATACAAGTTGCCATACTCGTCAAAGTAGGTACAAGTGATGAGGTTGACGTGATTGATAACCTCGAAGTGCTCGGGGTGCAAAGACTCTATCTTTTGCACGTAAGGCGCAACGACGTACGCCGTTACTCGAAAGTCGTCGTCGTAAGAGCCGTGAATATCAAAGACTTCTACGTCCTTTATCTTGACGCTCTTGCCTGCCATTGGCGTGATTTTGACGACGAGTTTGTCTGTCGTGACGCTGTCGAAAGCACAGTACCTATAAGGTCCGATGAGGTCTTGACGATAGAAGAACACTTCGTTGCCCTCTTGGTCTTGATAATACATCTCGAATTGCTCGACGTTGTTGTCCCTTTCTTTGAGCACCACCGTATTGAAGGTCTGCTCGGCGTCAAACTTGACGGTAACGGTTTCGCTCGTCTTGGTGACGCGGGCATTAGCCGTCAAGTCGACATGGTCGCCCAAGTACCCTTCGGTGTCGGTCAGGGTATAATGAACGCCTACTCCCACGCCTACCGCTAATATTGCGACCACTATAACTATGGTCAGAATTTTTGCTTTGATAGTCATAATCTCTCCCCGTGACAAAAATTGCATAGCGATATTTTATCGCCGCGTATCTATACAAAATTATAATAAAATAATAGACGTTTGTCAATATCGTCGATATTTGTATTTCACAACCGCTACTTTTGAAAAAACATACTTGTAATGAAAATAATTGTATGTTATTATTATCTTATAGGAGAAAATTATGGGTAAAATCAAAAGCGCCTTTAGCAAAATCGGAAACGTTTTCAAAGGCTTCGTTACTTATTGGAACAAACCGCCTAAAGGACGATATTTGTCCTACAAGGAAGCCGCAGCTTATTGTGTGGGCGGTATGGGCGCGGTCGGCGCAACGGTCATTCCTAACTACGTGACCTTGCAAGCGGGTATCTATATCGCCGCCGCTCTCAACATAGCCGTCGACCACATCATCATCATAGGTATAATAGGCAATAGTCAACATACTAAGAGCGCCGATTTATTCGATGTTAGTCGACAACACCAATACCAAATACGGCAAGTTTAGACCATATTTGATATGGATGCCTATACCAATAGTTATATGCATGTTTGCCATAGGTTGGATTCCGCAAATGTTGACCGACCACTATATGGTGATGCTGGTAGTATATACTATAATCTTCCAGTTGTTGCAGTTCTTTGTGGGGCTATACTCTTTGGCTTTTACCACTCTGCTGCAAGTCATAACGCCTGCTCAAGGCGAAAAAGAATGGCTGATGGGTATCGGCGCAACGGTGTATTCCCTCGGACCTTCTTTGGTCAATATGGTTATACCTTTTATCGGTAACTTGTTGTACACTTACACTCTCGCCTCAGGCGACAAAATTATGGGTATCAATACCGTAGGTCCTTTTAAGTGGGTGACACCTATAGCAATGATTATCTGCCTTGCCCTCGGATATTGGACGGCTTTCGGCACCAAAGAAAGAACGGCAACCTCCAAGCAATATAAGCAAAAAGTCAACTTCAAACACGGCATAGTGTCGACTGCTAAAAATAAATACTTTTGGCTCTATACGTCGAGTTCTATACTCGGCACATTCAAACTTGCGGGCACTTCCTTCGTCGTTTGGTTGTGTAGCTATGCAATACAACAAGATTGGGCGCAATCACTCTTCGTGACGATAATGGGCTCGGCATGCGTTCCGGGAATGGTGCTTGCTCCGCTGTTTATCAAAAAGTTCGGCAAAAAGAACATAATTATATTTACCAATATTCTTTGTGTGGTACTGACTATTCCGCTACTATTCGTATCGATGAGTTACAACTCATTTACGCCCTACTTTATAATCATAATATCTTTTATCATAACACTTGCCAACTCGCTACAACTAGTTACCGCTCCCGCTATCCAAACCCAAATGTACGACTATCAACAATTCCAAACGGGTGAAAGACAAGAGGGCTTCATATCGCAATGCGTTGCTATGCTTACTATGGCGATAGGTATCGCTTTGTCATTCGTCAACCCCGCCATCTACAAGTTGCACGGTTTCAACGACGACGCTACGGTACTAACAAATCCCGACGTTTTGTACGGAATTATCGCAACGAGCGCAATACTAGGTATAGTCAGCGGCATACTCGGTACAATACCTATGTTATTCTGGGATATAACTGAGAAAAAGCACGCTTGCATTATCGAAACGCTCAAGGTTAGAGCATTGGCTCAAGACGGAATAGTGGACGCGGAAACGGCTACTTCTCTAGAAGAGAGATTGATGGGCGGCGACGTGGAAGCTTTGAACGAGTACGTTAGAGAAACGGGCATCGGCGGTGAGGACTTCCTATCCGTCAAAGACGCGCCAACCGATAGCTTAGAAGAGGTGACCGTGGACGTGCAAGAAAGCGTAATCGACGAAGGCGAGAATAATCAATAATTTCGCAAAAAGTCGATACGTATAAGCAAAAACACAAGTTGTGGCGTAGTGATAAGAAGCTGTCACTACGCCACTATTATATTTTACTTACGGCAGGTATGTACATTAGAAGTGAGGTGTGTCTGTCGACAAGTGACGTGCCTTCGGCGTGACGTTTGCCTGACGGTGAGTGAGTTACTCCTAAAGGAGAATATACGGATAATAATCAACTACCGTCGGCGTAGCCAGCATCACTTTGACCGTAGGTCTATGCGTTAGAGTTGCTAAGCGGAAAAGAGTCGTTAGGGTTATCCAAGAACTTGTCTTTGAACTTGGTCAATACATTGGCAAGAGGTAAAAACAATAGCGGAAAGACGATGGCGTTGCACGCGATTTGCACTACGTAAAAGACTATACCTCGGCTGTAATATATGGCAAACCTTTGCCAAAAGTTGTCCCAAAAGCCGCTGAAAAGTCCTACGTCAACGAGCGAAGTCAATACACCGAAAAACGCCGTCAGCACGACTATGACCGCCGTAATTATTAGTCGGCTTTTGACCTTGTGCCGACCGAGTAACCAATATATCATGCACACCGTTGGCCAATAAATTAGGTAGGATAATACCCACGTGTTGACGCCCCATATCAGCGTTTCTATCCCCACGAAAAGCACTATCGACACCACACCGACAAGTCCGAATACGTAGCCGTAAACCGCGCAAAGCAGACTGACGACTTCTACGTTGGGAATAGCCGACAAGGCGAGTTTTCCCGCTTCGATAGTAGCCGTCATTATTGCTATTAGGGCGACCTTTTTGGCACCTATACTAGTGGCGTGCTTGAGCGACATATCAATATTTGATAAGCGTTATATAGATAATTGCTCCGTCTTCTATCGACATAGACGATACACCGACGCCGGAACTCGTCAAGGTTTTGCCTTGGTATTCCACGGTGCTTGCATACTCTGAAACGTCAAAATCTTTAGCAACCGAAGTGTAAATATAGATATATTCGCCCGTGGCATAATTTTGTTGTAAGTTGCCGACTTTGGTAAGATATGCCCCGTATCCGCTATCCTCGCTGCTATACTCTAGCCCTTTATTAGCTTGGAGATAATCCAAAATTGCGATAACTCCACCGTCCTCGGCGATGTCGGACAAGTCAACCTCGTATTCGGTTGCTTCGCCCTCTAGCGGTGCAACGACGATAGTTACCTCTCCCTTGGAGGGCATTTCGGGCTGACAAGCCACGGCGCACAAAACAAGTGCGAGCGCAAGACATACAATGACTGCTACTTTGCTAAAATTTTTCATAGTTTGTTCTCCTTATCGTAGGGCAAAAGAAAAACCTACTCGTAAGAGTAGGCAAGCAAGACGTAAGTCCATTCTCCCTTGCCCAAGAATTTCTTAGCTTAGTGATTGACAGGCAGGTTATCCGACTGTGACGGTAATGGCTGTTGCGACGGAATTTCACCGTTCTTCCCACTGCTCTTAGCCCTAAGGCAAGTCTGTCAAACTATTGATATTGATATGTTAGCATAACCGATACGCTTTGTCAAACAATGATTGCTAACATTATAAAAAATCCTAATAAGTATCGACTTTTTGATGCTTTTGTAGGTTACTCTTTGTCGATATAATAACAAACTAAGTCGACGACGCCTCGATTGTTAGTGCCGCCGCCCTTGATAGTGCATTCGAAGGTCATGCCCACCTTTTGCATTACTCTTCCCGACTTGGGATTGTCATAGTCGTGCTTGGCAATTACTCTCCTAAAGCCGACCTCGTCAAACAAAAACCTAATAACCTCTCGCGCCGCTTCGGGCATTATTCCACGCCCCCACCAAGCTCTGCCTAGCACCCAACCGAGTTCCGCCACTCGTGCCTCTTCGACTATATTGACGACGGCAATATTGCCGATTAGCTCCTCCGTATCCTTGAGCACGACACCTCATTGATAGTTGGCGGGATTGTCATATTCGCCTTCGCACATAGTTAGATATGCTATCGAATCGTCTACGCTTTGATGCGTCTGCCAAGTCAAATACTTGGTAACCTCGTCGTCGGACGCCCAGTTGTCGAATACCGATTGAGCGTCATCTAAGGTGAGCGGACGCAAAATCAGTCTGTCCGTAGTCAAAACTTTGGTTCCTTGATGATTCATAATAGTATTGCTTTGCTTCTTTGGGTTGTTGAGCCTAAGTCGATATAACTTGCCTATCGTGCGTATCGTGCCGCCGTTGCACTCGTATGGTACCTCTTTTTCTAATGCAAAGCCGAGTTTTTGAATTACGCGGGCGGACGCCTCGTTGTCAACCGCGTGCAAGGCTATGCAATTCTCTATCGCCAATATCTGTTGCGCAAACCTAAGCACCGCGCGCATTGCCTCAGTCGCATAGCCCTGCCCCCAATACTCCTTGCCGAGATTGTAGGATATATCCCACTCTCCTTGCTCGCCGTCGAAATATATCAAGCAAGTGCCTATAGTCAAGCCCTCCTTGGTAATTATCAACCACCTATACCAATCGTCGCTTTCTATTTTGGTCAACTCTTCCTTGACGAATCGGCGGGCATCCGCTATATCGTCGCTCGCCTTCCAATACATATATCGCGACACGTCCTCGTCGCTCATCCAACAATGGAATATATCGTCGACGTCGCTCTCTTGTATCGGGCGTAAAATTAGTCTATCCGTATATAAAGTTTCCGTTGTCATCGACCTAATTGCTCCTTGGTAAATAAAACGTTGAGTACCCTCTGCGTAATAAAAATATATCGTCCGTCGTCGCTTACATGAACTCCGTAGCTGTCCACGACTTGTTGACCGTGTTTTTCTTTGATTTGCTCATAGTTTACTGCCGTGGATATGAGCCGAGGAAACGTGATTGAAGTTTCGAAAAAATCTACCGTCTTTAGCCCTACGGATTGCCCGAGTTGCTGCCACTCTGACAACGTATAAAACTTGATATGCCCATCGGCTTTCATCTTCATATAGTCGTCGACAAAGCGCGTAGTATCGTCGTCGTTGGGCGTTGGATCGGCAATAAACAGCTCTCCGCCAGGCTTAAGTACTCTGCTTATTTCTCCGAAAGTGGAGCGAATATCGGGAAAATGATGCAGCGCGTATCGAGTTACGACTACGTCAAAAGTGCCTGCTTGTAATGGAAAGTTCTCGCCGTCGTAAGATATAAAAACTACGTTGATTAGTCCCTCTTGCTTGGCGCTCTCCGTATTCTTTGCCAATGTTTTCTTTACAATATCCAATCCAACGACGCGTACCTCTTGGTAGCGTCTTGCGATTGCTAACGCAACGTACCCCGTGCCCGTGCCTAGGTCAAGCACTTTGGCGTTGGGCTTTAGTTGCAAAGAGTCTATTATTTGGGACAAGTGCTTTGCATCTTGAGTTTGCCTATCGTACAACTTGCCTTCTGCAAAACTCTTTTCGAATCCCTCTTTGGTTGCTTGAATACTTATTTTGTTTTCCATTTTTCTTATCGTTTTTATTAGTTATTGACTGTATGAGGTTTTTATCTTGATTGACATTTTTCTCCCTTTTCTATTCTTACGTAGCCTATCACTCGATTTCGTATCCGGCAGTATTTAGCGCCTCGATTGCCTTGTCGTAATTTTCCGCTTTGACCAAAATATAGTCCGTGTTGTACGTGGAGATAACGAAAATGCCAATCTTTCGCTCCGCTAGAATACAGCTTAATTTGGACAACACGCCCGTCAAAGAAAAGTCCAAGGTGCCTTGTATGCGAAAACCTCGCCAACCGTCTTCTCTAGCCAGCGCAGACAATGGCGTATCTTCCGTCTTGCAAACTAGCGAGATTTCTTCATCGGTCTTGCCAATAAAGAAAATTTCTCGAGTTGGGTCTATATCCGTGATGAATTTTACTTTGCAAATAGTAAAATCGTAGTTTAATTTTTTTAGTTTCATAATCGTATAACGTATTTTGAATAACTGCCGCGTTGTAATCCTATTCTTAGGAATTCTTTTTTGCAGTTGTAATGGAGGAAATTAAAAGTTTTCTTATTTTGCTACATTTGGCAAATAGGTCAGTATATTCAGTTTCTTCAAGGATGTTTGCTTTCATGAATACATCGAGCCAATATTCGGTTTCGTAACATTCTTTTAAGGCTATTTGAAACTTGTTAATAAAGTCTGCTTTGCTAGAAGCATAGTTTGCTTCATGTATATTAGCTCCGATGCTTGTACCACTACGAAGCAACTGATTGACAATCGCTACCGCTTGTTTTCTATCTTTGAGGCTATCGCAAATAGCTATTATATTTACCGCAAAAGCTTTGGAAAGCAACACTAATTGATTATCTTTCATTTTTTCTCCTAATTGCATGAATTGACGGCGTTGCCTTCATGAATTTGCTTCGCCATGATTTCTCGCTTCGCTCCATGAATTAAATTGCTCCTTAATGCACCGTTGGTGCAATTCATGCCGTTAGGCAATTTATGCAACCTGTTGCAATTCATGCTTTGCAAGGAGCAATTCATACTCTCGTCAATTTGACGAGAGTCTCGACGTGTCCCGTCATCGGGAACATATCGTACGGCTGAACGAAATCTACGCAATACTTAGGTAGTAACATCGCCATATCGCGAGCGAGGGTGGCGGGATTGCAAGAAACGTAGATTATTTGTTTAGGACGAGCTTGCAGTAAACAGTCGATGACCTCGGGCGAGCAACCTTTGCGCGGCGGGTCGACGACGACTATTCCGTCGGACAGTTTGTCTGCCGAATATTTGGCGATTTGCTTAGGTAGTTCCACCGTCACGTCTCCGCAAACGTTGGTTATCTTGTCTTGATTGCCGTTGAGCTTAGCTAGCGTATCGGCGTTGCGGACGGCGTCGGGTACTATCTCTATACCCACCACCTTATCGGCGTACTTGGCAAATATGTTGCTCATTACGCCCACACCGCTGAATAGGTCAAAGACTACGCTATGACTGCTCTTAGATATTATTTCGCCGACTTTAGAATAAATCATATCTCGCACGCCGTCGTTGATTTGCATAAAGGACAACGGCGACACCCCTACCTTGACCCCCAGTATCTCGTCAAACAACGTATCTCGTCCGTAGAGCGTCTTGATGCACTTGCCGTAGATGACGTTGGTGCGGTCGGTATTGATAGACAAATATAGCGAAAAACTCAAACCGTGTGCCACAAAATCGTCAATTAAGCTATTATGATTAGGAAGCTTGTTGCCGTTGACAACGACGACTATAGCAAAGGAATTGCCTACCTTTCTTACGCAAAAATGTCTGAGGAGTCCGCGATGAGAAGTTTCGTCGTACACCGAAAGGTCGTTGCGATTTGCCCATTCCAAAAAGACGTCTATCACCTCTTGCATTGCTCTATCGTGGAGCGGACAATCGCCTAAAGTACCGTCCTCCACCTTGCCAAGAGGCACGACCTTGTGTGTACCGTTCCTAAAGTAACCTACCGCAATCTTGCCGTCTACCAAGGTGATAGGCAGTTGGACTTTGTTGCGATAACCCCACTTAGATGGAGAAGCAATCGTCGGCAAAACCGGTATGTCTTGACGGCATTGTTTGCGAATACAATCGGCTACTCTATTGGTCTTGATTGCTAGCTGATGAGCGTAGTCGATGTGTTGCATTTCGCAACCGCCACATCCAAAATAGATAGGGCAAAGCGGTGCTACCCTAAGAGGTGAGGGCTGAAGCATTTTGATAACTTTGGCGGTGGCAAAAGCCTTTTTGTCCTCTGTTATTTGCACTTTGACCTGCTCTCCCTCAAGCGTCATGGGCACGAAAACCACCTTGCCGTCCACCTTGGCAACGCCCTCTCCATTCATACCCGTGCCGACTATCTCGACTTGCAATATATCTCCCTTGTTCATAGTATTATCATAACATTTTGGAGGGCAAAATACAATAAAAACGAATAATTATCACCGCCTTTAACAAAATAAAAAGGGAGGGATATATGAAAAAACGCGGAACGCCCGCAAGACGTAGGGCAAGACAAAAGGATATTGACGATATGGCTATGAGCCTAAAAGACGAGGCAAACGATATATATCAATTTGAAAGAGACATAGCAGACTTTATCACTCATCCAAAAAAATAAGTGGCTACGAGCCACTTTTTTATTGCTTGTTTGTCCAAAATATTCTTTCAATATTCCTTCAGTCCCAACAGATAATCGCTGGACACGTCCAATGCAATCGCTATGTCGACTATCGTTTGCATAGGCGGTTCGTTGTGGTCGTTGAGCCATTCGCAAAGCGTAGACGTCTGCACTCGCAACTGCGCCGCCAGTTGTTTTTGGGTCATTCCTTTGTCTTTGAGCGTTTGCTTTACCCTTTCTCCGAATATTTGCATATTCATATTATATAAATTATTGTTGCCATAATATTGACAATTCATAAAATATGAATTATAATAAGCTTACTAAACATTGGGAGGATAATTATGAAGTATTGTCAGCATTGTGGAGCTCCGATAAACGATAATGCGGAAATTTGCACGAAATGTGGTTGTAGAGTAAAAAATAGTATAGAAGAAAACCTTAAGGGTAGTTTTGCTTTGGGCTTTTTAGCTAGTTTTTTCTTTGGCATTATTGGTTTGATTATCGGGCTTATTTGCGGTGGAAAAACTAAAAACGGCGCTGTAAAAGGCTTTATCGTTTCAATCATCTTGTCAATCATCGTTGTAGTATTATACTTTGTCGTAATTGCCGGAATGGTCGATTACGGAGAACTATGGGCAATGGCAAATAGTATAATTGCTTTATAAAAAAAGAGAGGGATTCCTCTCTTATTTTGTTTTGATTAATAGCGAATCTTTTATAAATTAAACGCTAGAGGAAAAAGGTCGCTGAGATTGCCCTCTATCTTGTCGCCCTTGACGTTGAGCGCGACGATATACAAGTCGGAAAACTCGCTGAGCACCTGCCTACATATCCCGCAAGGTACGGGTATGCTCGCTCCGTTGGAAACGAGTACGATCGTACTAAACTTTCTCTCGCCTTCGCTGACTGCTTTGCCGAGTGCAACTCTTTCGGCACAAAGCGTTGCACCGTAACTTGCGTTTTCAATATTGCAACCCGTATATTCTTTGCCGCTCTCGGTGACGAGCACGCAACCCACGGCGAAGCGAGAGTACGGACAATAGGCATTATCCATTGCGCTCTTTGCCTTGTCTATCAAAGTTTGGGGGTCTTTTTCCATATTCTGCAATTCTCCTTATTGTCTAAAATTAAACTCCTTGCAAGTCAAAGTCGGGGGTGTACTCGGCGTCGGCACTACTTAGGTCTTGTATCAACACGTTGCCAAGCCCGAGTTTTTCGGCTTTGGATATAGCAAGCTTGTATTCTATAGGCTTGAGTTTTCGGCTCACTTCCTCGTACTTGCCACTGTCACCACAAGGGTAATATTGCCCCATAAGCGAAATGTAATGACTGCTATCGAGATTGTCCTTGAGCCACTCAAGTACTCCGTAAGTGTTGGGCAGACTATTAGGCAAAACGAGGTGCCTAACACACATGCCCTTGCGCATAATACCGTCTTCGATTAAGCTCCTGCCCACCTGTCTCTGCATAATATCTATCGCCTTGCTTGCAACCTCGAAGTAGTCGGGAGCTTTGCTGTATCTAAGTGCTAAATTATTGTCGCTATATTTGAAGTCGGGAAGGTAAATATCCACCAAACCGTCTAGCATATTGAGCGTATCCTCGCTCTCGTAACCACCGCAGTTGTAGACGATAGGTATCTTTGGGCGATATATATTGAACGCCTCGACTATTTGTCTGACAAAGTGCGTGCCCGTGACGAGATTGATATTGTGTACTCCGCTACCCTCTAATTCGGCGAAGATCTCCGCCAAACGGTGAACGTCTATATCCTTGCCAAAGCCACGCGATACGGAATAGTTTTGACAAAAAACACACCTCAAGTTGCAACCGCTGAAAAAGATCGTTCCGCTACCTTGGTGTCCGCTGATAAAGGGCTCTTCCCAAAAGTGCTTTTGCACTTTGGCAACTCTCAACCCCTCGCCCATTCCGCAAAATCCGACCACTTGACTACGGTCTACTCCGCAACGCCTCGGACAAATATCACAGCGCATACACTTGCTCCACCACGTGGTCGGCGATATATTCCGCCATATCTATCGCACCGACACAATATAGCGTGCCGAAGTGCGCCGAAGTATTGAGTTCGCACACCACCAAGCCGCCCTGTCCGTATATGAGGTCTACGCCAACGTAGTCCGCCCCAACCGCCTTTGCCGCCGCCTCGGCAAGCGTCGCCATCTCTTGAGTGAGATTGATACACTCCATTCTTCCGCCTTGCTCCACGTTGGAGCGGAAGTCGTGTTCGTTACTACGCTGAACGGCGCAAATAGCCTTGCCACCCACGACGAACACCCTTACGTCCTTGCCGAAACTCTCGGATAGATATTGTTGCAGAATTGCCGTTTCGTGCACCGACGACATGATATTTTGGGCTTCAAAGAGGTCTTTGGCAAGGAAAACTCCCATTCCGTAAGACGACCTCGATAGCTTGATGACCATTGGAAAACCAAGTTTTTCGCCCGCCTTGGCAACAAAATCCATATTATCGTAGCCGATATTGGGATAAGTCATAGGCGCGATTATCGTCTTGGGACATTGAACACCGTGCGCGCTGAGAGCTAGGTGCATACTCGCTTTGTCGTCACAAATCTCTATACAACTTGCGCTGTCAAATAGGCGCACGCCTTGCATCTCCAAGCTCTTGGCAAGCATAATGTCCTTGTCCCACATAAGCGCAAAATCGGGCTTGTCCGCCATGCTTTCGCCCGTGACGTCAAGACAAAATTCGTCGTTGCGTCTTATTATAAGTTGCACTCCCCTCTTGGAAAAAGCCTTGATAAGCATATCGTACTGTTCCAATAGCTTTGGAGTAGAAAAATATCTATTAACTATCAAATATCCCGTCATATCCTACCTACAAAATAAGCGACCGCGGTCGCTTATTTTTTCTTTTGTCTCTTATTTTTTGCGTTTTTTGCATACGGGCTGTCCAAAAACCTCGCCCAAAACTATGCTCTTAGCGAGCTTTTTGTACTTGTCCTCGCCCAATATCTCAACCGCTATGCTCTTGTGCTTGACGTTGCAGTCTTGCTCGTGTCTATCTTGCATCTCCTTGTCGTAGTCCTTGGTCTTGGACTTGAGCGTAGGTTGCATTACGGTGAGATTGGTTTGATGCTGAGCCGTGGAGGTCGACTTGTTCGCCGTTGCATTATTTGTGCTTTTGGTCTTTTTGTTTGGTTGGCTCGACTTGGCGGGCTTAGCAACCTTGCGAGGTGCCACGTTGCTATATTCTAACCCGAACACATCGTTTTGATTCTCTCCCGCTACGCTTGGTCGCGTAGGCTCGTTGCCGTTTCTTCTTTTGGCTTTGACCTTGGACTGTACAATGCTAACCCCGACGAACAAAATCGTCAGAAGCATTAGCATTGCAATCGAATATCCTGCCATTATTCTTTGTCTCCGTCGGCATTGCCGCTAATTGCGTTGCGCATTGCCGTATCGGATTGCAAGTTTTGAAGATTGTAGTAGTCCATTACTCCGAGTTTGCCCTCGCTGAGCGCCTTTGCCATTGCCTTAGGCACTTCGGCTTCCGCCTCGATAACCAACGCTTTCATCTCTTGAGTTTTGGCTCTCATCTCTTGCTCCAAAGCCACAGCCATGGCTCTACGCTCTTCGGCTTTAGCCTCAGCAATCCTCTTGTCGGCTTCGGCTTGGTCCATCTGCAACTGTGCACCGATGTTTCTGCCTACGTCGATGTCTGCTATATCGATAGATAAAATCTCGTAAGCGGTACCGCTGTCAAGTCCTTTGCCAAGCACCGTCTTGGAGATAAGGTCCGGATTCTCGAGCACTTCTTTGTGCGAGCCCGCGCTACCTACCGTGGTAACGATACCTTCACCGATACGGGCAATAATCGTATCTTCGCCCGCACCACCGATAAGACGGGTGATGTTGGCTCTTACCGTAACTCTTGCTTTTACTCTAAGTTCGATACCGTCCTTGGCGATTGCCGCTATAGCAGGCGTCTCGATGACCTTAGGGTTGACCGACACCTTGACTGCGTTGAGTACGTCACGACCCGCAAGGTCTATGGCGCGCGCCGTCTCCGGCTCGAGTACTATGTTGGCGCTGTGAGCGCTGATGAGTGCATTGACGACCTTGGTTACGTCACCCTTAGCGAGCACGTGGCTCTCCAATTCGTTGATAGACAAATCAAGTCCTGCCTTTTTGGCTGAGATAAAGGCGTCTACAACTTGGTTGACCTTGATACCTCTCCACTTCATACCGATAAGTCTTGCCATTGATATTTTGACGCCCGATACCAACGCCCTAAACCAAATACGGATAGGCAATACCGTAAACACTATGGCGATAAGAATCAACAGCACTACTACCGCGATTACTATACCGACGATTGATCCCGCGTCAAGCGGCGCACACAAAAGTGTCATAATAAAATCCATTATTCCGTCTCCTTGTTTTTGTATTCTCTAACTACGATTCTCACGCCCTCTACCTCGATGACCTCCACAAGTTGGTCTTTGTCAATAAAGTCGGCTTGAGAAACGACGTCGTACTTTTTGCCTTCTATCTCCACCGTGCCGCTAGGTCTGAGTGCGGTAAGAGTGGTGCCTCTTTGTCCTATCAAAAAGCTAAAATCGCTAGTGCCTTTGCTGTAATCTTTGGACACCGCAGTGCCGTTTTCGACAAAAGCCGTGCGAGACAGCCAACCCATCTTGATAGAAATAAGCATAATCGCCAGCGCTATCAGTAGTATCAGCGCCACGACGCCCACCATAACTATCAACTGTATGATAGGATTGCCCGCTCCGCTATAATACATTCTTACGGCGATGCCCACCGCTACCAGTATGCCGCCGCAAATGCCGAAAAAGCCGAATCCCGGTTGGAATATCTCAACAATAATAAATATCAGACCCAAAATAATGCAAATGGCAGGTATCCACCCTATCTCGGTAAAAACCAAAGCCACTTCTTGCCAAAAGGTCAAACCTTGCGCTAAAATAGCCATTTTGTCCTCCTTTGAAAGTCCCTATCTTATATTATTATATTTTACACTATAATAATACCCTTGTCAATATTAGTAAGAAAACTTACGATTACCCTTGGCTTTTTATTCGGTTATCGGCTTACGCTTACTTAAGATTTTGCGCGCACCGTAGCTTTTTAGCAGCACCGAATTATTTATTGCAATCGACGAGCCCCGAAAGCCAATATGGTTGACGAAAAAAATAATACGGCGGAGCAAAAGTTTGTATATTAATTTTGCTCCGCCGTGATAAGGTCTGTTGCCGAATAATAAATAATTTTATTTGAGCATCTCTACGATACGCTTGCAAGCGGCTTTTCCCTCTTGACTAAGCGGCAAGAAAGGGCGTCTGCATTCTCCCATATCGATACCCATCTCGGTAAGTACGCCCTTCTCCATTGCAAAGACGCCGTATTTGATGAGCATACCGATAATCTCGTTGACCTCGGTTTGGGTACTCTGCGCCTTGGCGATATTGCCCGCCTTAAATTCGTTGTAGATTGCGATAAACTTCTCCGCCATAAAATTGTAGGTAGAGCCGATACCACCGTCCGCGCCCATTGACAAGCCCGCTACGAACATTTCGTCAAAGCCGTTGTAGACGATTGGCTTGCACGCCATGGTCTTGAACTGTTGCAGCAAGTAAAGGTCGGAATTGGTGTGCTTGATTGCGATAAACTTAGGATTGGCAAACATATCTTCCGCAAGCGCTTTGGTAAAGTTGAAGCCGTTGGCGTTGGGGAAATTGTACATAATCATTGGTATCTCTACACTATTAGCAATAGCGTAGTAGTGCTCCTTGATTGCTTGATAACTGAAGCCGTAATAAAAAGGCGCAACTGCAGATATTGCATCGAAACCTACGCTCTCGGCGTACTTTGCCATCTCGATTGCTTGGTCGGTGGCTATCGTACCTACGTGCGCAATGAGAGTTACTCTACCCTTGTTGACGTCGGCAACTATTTTGAAAAGTTGTTTGCGTTCCTCTATCGTAAGCAACAAGCCCTCGCCCGTCGAGCCCGCAACGTAAAAGCCGTTGACGCCTTTGGCTATGTTGAGTTCCATAAGTTTTGCTACCGAATCGGCGTTGATCTTGCCGTCTTTGTCAAACGGCGTCAACAATGCGGGGAATATCCCTTTGAATTTGTCCATATTGTTCTCCTTGTAAAAAATGTTGATACGTATTGATTTTTTGCTATTTATTGGCGTTGAAACACTCCGTTGAGAGCGCAATATACCGCCCCCGTAACGCCCGCAGCGTTGCCAAGCGTCGCTCGTCTTAATTTCGCCGATATTTGCCTCTCGCAAGGCTCGCTCCATCTTTTCCACCACAAGTCGCCAAGCTCCACCACTCCGCCGCCTACCAAAATAAGGTCGGGGTGATACTGCTCGCTAGCAATCTTGACAACCTTGGTAAAGTCTTCGAAAAAGCCTTTTAGTGCTTTAGTATACTTGCCGCTTTTGTTGCTAAACACTTCTCTTAGGTCGCCCGTAGCGGCACTCTTTTTGAGCCCCGTAGCCGAAACGTAACATTCCGCACAACCTCTCTTGCCGCAAAAACACACTCTGTCGCCGTTAGGGTATAGAGCGTAGTGTCCAAGTCGCGTATCTACCACCGAGCCCTCGTCAAGCCGTCTGTCTACGAGCAACCCCGCGCCAAGCCCCGTGCCGAGAGTAAGCATCATCACCCTTTCGTATCCTACGCCCGCTCCGCAAAAGCACTCGGCAACCAAAGCGCCGACGGCGTCGTTGACAACGGTGACCTTCGTACCGAGTTTTTTCGTTAGCACCTCGGAAAGTCTCAGTCCCGTAAAGCCCATAAGAGCGTCTGTTGCGTAAGTTACGATGCCGCTATCCCAATCCACGGTACCCGCGGTAGCTACCCCTATCTTGTCGACTTTGGAGAGGTCAAAGTGCTTGATTGCCTTGACGATATTGCCTACGATAATCTCCGCTCCCTTGTCGCCTTGGGTGGGCGTGGAAAAGCTTTGCAGTATCGTATATCTACCTTCTTCTACGCTTATGAGCGCGGACTTGATGCTCGTACCGCCTACGTCAACGCCTACCGTCAACATAATTCGAGCGCTCCGACGAAACGCTTGGTGATGTCGGTAGGACGGGTGATTGCAGTGCCCACTACTATAGAATATACGCCCGTCTTGCTAACTTTGGCTATCTGGTCTCTCTCCCATATTCCGCCCTCGGCTATGATATGCGCCTTAGGGAACTTGACTACCAGCTTTTTCAAAAAGTCGTAGTCGGGTATGTTGACGCCCTTGGTTGCCGGCGTGTACCCTCTCATCGTTGAGCCGATATAATCGAAGCCCAACTCGTACGCGTACTCGGCGTTAGTCATATCGTCCACGTCCGCCATAATCTCCACCGTAGGTGCGTTGGCTCTGATATAAGCCACGAGGTCGGCTAGTTTCTCTCCGTTAGGTCTTGTCCTACCCGTGCAGTCCAATGCGATGACCTCGCAACCCGAAGTCAACAACTGCTTGACTTCCGTCAACGTAGGAGTTATGTAGACGGGAGAGTCGGGATAGACCGCTTTGATTATTCCGATGACGGGCAGGTCCACTCTAGCCTTGATAGACTTTATATCTTCTACGCCGTTGGCTCTGATACCCACCGCTCCGCCTTGCGCTGCCGCATAGGCAAAATGTTGCATTATGCCAAGTCCGTACAAGGATTCTCCTTGCACCGCCTGACAAGAAACGATTAGTCCTCTATTTAAATTAGGCATTGCTATTCTCCTTTATCCAATCGAGACTTACTATGGTCCAGTCTATACTTTCGTGCATGGTACTTGGCTCGAACAATACACCGATGTCTCCGCTAGGCAACTGCGCCATACTACTATACACAAACTCCCCATCGCGCAAAGTAGCGCTGTACTTCCACGTCTTACCCTCGTCGTAGGACAGTCTAATCACGCCGTTGCGACGCTTCTTGGTGTCGGCGGCATTGAGGAAAACCACGCAAGGTTTGTCGCCGTCCATGGCGTTGATGACGGACAACTGGCATATGCTCTGCTTGAGAGTGTCGTCAAAACGGAAGCCCGTCCAACTCTCACCTCCGTCGTAACTGTCGGCTACGGCAACCCTCTTTTTGTTGCTGTGATTGCGCATAAAAAGTCTAAGTCCGCCGTCTTGTAAATTTATCAGTTGGCTCTCGGACAAACATTCGTGCGGTAAGACGCCCTTGTCCTTGTAACTAAACAATCCCAGCCTCTTGCGACAATGGGTAGGGGTGTCGCCCGTCTTCCAACTATTGCCCCCGTCGTCGCTGTATATGACGGCACAAGATAGTTTTAGCACTCTGCCTTTGCCCTTGTTGTAATATATCGGGAATACCAATCTACCCGCGTACTCGCCTTTAGCTATCTTCACGCCCACCCCGGGACCCGTGCCGATAAAGTTCATATCATCGGTCTTGACTTGTCTGTTGAGACATACCGGTTTGGACCAAGTAAGTCCGTCGTCGTCGCTATAACACAACATTAGATAGAACGTTTCTTCTTCTTTGAATATGCCGTCTCCGATAAAAATATTGGACACGTATTGACTTTTTTGATATATATTGCCGTCATCGTCTATCTCGTAATCGGTGACGGTATCGCCCGAATAGAGTTTGCCGTCCCTTGCCGTATATCTCTCGCCTCGACCTATTACGTATCTTCCACCTTGTTCGTCTTCGCCCACTCCGCTTGAGCAGTTGAGTATACCGACACCCGAAGGAGTGTGGTCATACAGCATAAATATTCTACCTTTTTCTTCGTCGTAGAGCAACGTCGGGTCGATTGCCGCAGAGGCGTTGAGCTTGCTCTCCCCGTATTCTTGGACGGCAACTATCTTGTCTCCCCAAGTCTTGCCACCGTCCAAAGAACGCCTAACTACTTTGTCTATTCGATTGGGATTGTCACCACCACCGTAGTGTCTTTCGTCGGCGCAAGCAACTACCACGCCATTAGCCGTAACGACCACGGCGGGTATCCTATAATTGCCTTGTCCGCAACTCTCCTTGTCGAATAGTTTGATAAACTCCATATTCACCTGCCCACCGTCATAGACCAACGGTAACTATACGTTTGTTGCGGCTGCAACGACATTATGCCTATCTTTTTGCTCAGTTCCCTCTCCGGCTCGGCATAGTCGGGAAGTGCAAGCCACGGCTCTATACAATAATAACCGCCTTTATTTTCCCAGCTCCACAAACCGAGATTAGGCGTAGCGCCTAAATCGAATATTATGCTTACGCCGTCCTTGCGTACCAATGTAAAATGCGAAAAATCCGCACCCGTAAGAATGACGGTAGGATATTGTCGCATAAGCTCTTTGGTCAACGAGAGCTTGCTAAATTTATTCCACTTCTCTCTGCCCAATATAAATTTGCCGTCTTGCAAGGTCAAGTTGTAAGGCTCGATAGGCGAGCCGAAATCCAGATAGTTGCCGCTTAGGTCGTCAATCTCGCCCATATCGACGCAAGGCAAAGCTATAGCGGGATGCGCCCCAAGACCAAAATACATCGTCTTGTCGTCGACGTTGGTCACCGTCATAGTCGTGACGAGCGTATCTCCGTCAAGCTTGCGGGTTACGCTGAAGTCAAACTTGTAAGGATAACGCGCAAGAGTAGCCTCGTCGTAAGTCAAACGCAAAGTCACGCTATCTTGCGTATGCTCCGTCACTTGAAAAGTCGAATAGTCGCTTAGACCGTGTATGTTCATCTCATAGCGCTTGCCGTCGACGGTATAATAGCCGTCTTTGAGCCTGCCGACGAAGGGAAACAGTATCACGTCCTTATCCGTCCAGCTGTCGGAGCTGCCTTGCCACAACAGTTCTCTACCCTCGGTAATATCAAAAAAACTATCGAGCGTGCCACCCTCTTCGTCTACGACGACTTGCAATTTACCATTGGAAATGCTCTTCATAATTCCCCCTACCTTTGTCTACAAAATATTATAGCACAAGCGAGTGACAAAAACAATATATGTAAATAATATTGTTGCCCTACTTGCAAGCAAAAAATTATGAGTGTATAATAACTTCGAGGAGAATGATATGAACAAAAAGTTGCTAAATAAATATGCAAAAACCGTAGTAAAGGTGGGCGTAAACCTCCAAAAAGGCGACGACCTGGTCATCAACACCACCGTGGACGGAATAACCTTAGCCAGAGAAATTGCCGAGTGCGCTTACAAGGCGGGCGCAAAACGCGTCGATATTCAGTTCGGCGATGAAAAGATAAGGAGATTGGACTATCTCTATCAGTCAGAGCAAGATTTGACGACACTACCTCAATGGCTCATCGACCGTAGCAACGATATGGTGGACAGAAAGGCGTGCTACGTGGCAATTTTGGCAGAAGATCCCGACGCTTACGTAGGAATAGACGAGGACTTGATTGCCAAAGTTGCGCGCGCAAGACATATTGCGCTAAAACGTTATTACGACGCCGCAACCGGCAACGAAATAAGGTGGTGTCTATGCGCCGTTCCAAGCAAGGAATGGGCAAAAAAAATATTCCCCGACCTACCCGCAAACAAAGCGGTGGACAAACTGTGGAAGATGATTGCTATCACCATGCGCCTCGACCAAAAAGACCCCGTCAAAGCATGGCAATTACACAATGAGCGCCTTGCCGTTTTGAGCGAATACTTGACCAAAAAGCAATTTTGCAAACTGCACTTGACGACGGAATTGGGTACGGATTTGGAAGTAGGCATGCCTAATGGATATTACTTTAGCGGCGGACACGAGATGAGCCGTGACGGCGTGGACTTTACCGCCAATATGCCTACCGAAGAAGTCTTTTCGTTGCCTCATAGAGAGAAGGTGAACGGCGTGGTCTATTCCTCTATGCCTTTGGTGCACAACGGCAACACCGCGGACGAATTTTGGCTGAGATTGGAAAAGGGAAAAATCGTAGACTACGGCGCAAAACAAGGACTTAACACCCTCAAAGGCATCATAGAAAGCGACGAAGGAAGCCGTTATCTCGGCGAGATTGCTATCGTGCAATACGACTCGCCTATCCGCAGCCTAAATACGCTGTTCTACAACACTTTATTTGACGAAAACGCAAGTTGCCACCTAGCTATCGGCGAAGCTTATCCTATGATAGAGGGCGTAGAAAATATGGACGAGGAAACCAGAAAACAACGCGGTATCAACACGTCATGCACCCACGTGGACTTTATGATAGGCACCAGAGATATGACGATAATAGGCGAGGATTGCGACGGCAACCAAACGATTATTATGCAAAACGGTAATCTGGTCTGCGTGTGATTATACGAGCAAAAAAATACAAAAAGCCGATACGTATCGGCTTTTTTTGTTTAAACGTCGATTGTTCGATATTACTTTTCTACAGATTGAGATTGTTACTTGCCGATTACGCTATCGTGCAAAGTCACCTCTCCGCTATTGAGCGATACGACGCGCTCGCCGCAGTCTACGACGAGATTTGCTCTGTCGTCTATATCGAGCACTTTGCCGTGGTAAGCTTTGCCGTTGAAGACGAAATCAACGTAGTTGCCTATGAGCATCGAGCGTTGTTTGTACTCGCTGAGGAAGTCTGCGCAAGTCAATTCTTCCGCTATTGCCATAACTTCTCGATAAATCTCGGCAATTAGCAAGTTGCGGTCAAGGTCGTTGTCATCGTAGAGATATGCTATCTTGCCGACAATGTCGTCGGGTATAGGTAAGTCGGGTTGTTGAGCGTTGATGCCTATGCCGACTATTACGCTGTCGACGCTGTCGCTGTCAGCCCTTGCGTTGCACATTATACCGCCGACCTTTTTACCCGAAAGATAGAGGTCGTTGACCCATTTGATTTGGAGGTCAATGCCGCAAACCTTGTCCACGGCTCTTGCCACGGCAACGGCGACCGCGGGAGTAATAAGCCCCGCTTGCTCCATATTGCAGTTCACCTTGACTGCCATACTCATATATATGCCGTAGCCCGCCGGCGAAAAAAATCTTCTACCTTCTATTCTACCCTTGCCCGCGGTCTGTTCTTCCGCCACTACGAGCAGTCCTTCTACGAAGGTGTCGCGCAACAACTGCTCTATATAATCGTTGGTCGAAGTGGCCGTGTCCAATACGACCACTTGCGCGCCCGTCATTTCTTGAAGTCTATTTTGGTTGAGCGGTACGAATTTCATAGTTACCTCGCTAAGTTTATTTTGCCGTCTCACGACGCCAAACAGAATATCGTTTCGACAATGCCATTAGCAGCCAATGCTAATAAGAAAAAATCGCTCTCATACGAGAGCGACCTCGATTTGTCTTATACCAATACCAAGAGTTTGTTCTTGACAATGATGGAAATCAAGTCGATAATCCAAAAGAGTGGAGCAAGAATTACGTTGAGTACGATACCCAAAATGTTTCTTCTCTGTGCTCTGATAATGATACCCAAAATGAGGTTGGTGATAGGAATAATAGCAAGAATAATGCTGATTATGTAGCCCAAACCAAAATATCCGCCGCCGGACTTGCTAGATTTTTTCTTTGCCATATGCGTATTCTCCTTTTTTTCTATATATCATTATATCGTAGTCTTACGCTTTTTTCAATAAATATCAAAAATTTTTTTGACGTTTTTGCAACAATTTTGTTTGGCTCAAAGTTACGGTTGTTGTCAATAGCACCAACTTTTGAATTGATTGCTTGCGGTTATATCTGCGACCGATATTATCGACTCAAGCGACACCTATTAGAAAACAAAAAGCAAGGTTACCCTTGCCTTTTGTACCAACAATTCAGATTATGATTTATGCGACTTGTCGTGACAACATTTGCAACGAGTGCAATCGCCACAACACGTTTTGCCCTTTTTCTTGGCGATTATTCGGTAGACGGTTACGCCTACTACGATAACAACCGCAAATACAATTATAAAAATTTCTATCGCTTTCATACCTTTCTCCTATTAGGCAATTTGATTTTGCCCTTGTTGTATAGCACTATCGACGTCACGACTACCGCTACCAACGCCGCGAAGATAAACGCCGTCCACCAATACGTGCCGATAAGATATATAGCACTCGACACAAGGAAGGAGGTGCATACCCAATAGATGACCGTGTTGCGGAATGCGTGCTCGAAGTTGAGTTCCGCCTTAGCCGTTGCCACCGCCGCAAAACACGGTATCGTCAACATGTTGAAGGCGATAAACGCTATAAGCGCAGGTATGGTAACGCCCGTCATCTCTATCATTTGGACTACGCTATCCACTCCTTCGAGAGCCTCGTCGGCAACGAAGCCCGAAACGATACAAGCGGCGAGCGTGCCAAACGTGGCAATGACGTTTTCTTTGGCGATAAGCCCCGTAACCGCCGCTACTGCAAATACCCAACCGAATGCGCCCGCTTGTTTGCCAAAGCCGAGTGGCGTAAAGATAGGTTGCACAAGTTGTCCGATGCCCGCGAGTATGCTCTCGTTGATGCGCTCGTCTTCGAGGAACGTCCAGTTGAAACTAAAGTGCGAAACAAACCATATCACTATCGTGGAAGCAAGAATTATTGTAAAGGCTTTGGTGATAAAGTGCTTGGCTTTGTCCCATAGCAAGAGCATGGTGTTTTTGAATTGCGGACGCCTGTAAGCAGGCAACTCCATAATAAACGGAGAACTGTCGCCTTGCATGGTGGTGTTGCGCATAAGCATAACGCTGAGCAAAGCGACGATTATGCCGAGCAGATACATCGAATAGGTGATGAGATCGGCATTGCCTACCCCAAACTTGATGACTATAGCGCCTGCGATTGCCGTCAAAATCGGCACCTTGGCTCCGCAACTAAAGAACGGTATTACCCTAATGGTCGCTACTTTTTCTTTTTTGTCGCTGAGCGTGCGGGTGTTGATCATAGCGGGAACGGAACAACCGAAGCCCATTATCATAGGAATAAACGCTCTGCCCGACAAACCGAACTTTTTGAAAATTTTGTCAAGTATAAAGGCAACTCTCGCCATATATCCGCTGTCTTCCAAAATAGAGAAGAAAAGGAACAACACGAGAATTTGCGGCAAGAAAGAGAGTATGGCGAATATTCCGCCAAGCACGCCGTCGCAAACCAATCCAATAGCCCACGACGCAAGTCCCGCACTCTCCATTGCGCCCCTAATCGCATCTCCGAGAGCCGTCGTCGCGACTTCCATCAGTCCTTGCAAAACTACGCCGATAGAATTGATACCTCCGTCACCGAATACTCCCTCGAACACCGTGCCTTGACAAGATACCCAACCCTCGGGCAAAAGTCCGCCTATAAACAAGAAGTTTTCGGAAAAAGTAAGGTGGAATATTGCAAACATTATAACCAAAAATATAGGAATACCCCATACCTTATGAGTAAGCACTCTGTCTATCTTGTTGGCTTGCTCCATCTTGACGCTAGACTGACTGTGAGGATTGCGCCTCAGAATTTTGGGCATTCTCGCCGTGATATATCTATATCGTGCGTCGGCTATGAGCGCCTCGAAGTCTCCCGCAAACTTGTCGTCCACGAAGGTCTTACGAAACTCCTCGACCATTTTGGAGGCTTGAGGGTGATTTTTGATTTCCAACTCGTCACTCTCCACCAGTTTGACGGCGTGGAAGAGCGGATTGTCCACTCCCGCGCCTTGCATACCTATAGAGCAGTCTCCTATAAGGTGAATGAGCGCCGTATCCTGCAATACAGTCGTTGCCGTTCGAGGGCTTAGGCACTCGCCTATTGCCATCTCCATAAGTTCGGCAAGCCCTTGCTCCTTGAGCGCGGATATTGCAACGACTCTCAGCCCCATAGCTTCTTCCAATGCCTTTACGTCGATTTTGTCACCGTTCTTCTCCACTTCGTCCATCATATTGAGCGCAATGACGATAGGTACGTCTATCTCCATAATTTGAGTGGTAAGATATAGATTGCGCTCCAAGTTGGTGGCGTCTACTATGTTGATGACGCAGTCGGGCTTTTGGTCAAGAATAAAGTTGCGCGAAACTACCTCTTCGTCGGTATATGGCGACAAAGAATATATGCCCGGTAAGTCTATGATTTGTACGGGCTCACTCGCCTTTTTGTATACGCCTTCCTTTTTGTCGACAGTCACCCCCGGCCAGTTGCCGACGTGCGCCGTAGAGCCGGTCAAAGAATTGAACAAAGTGGTCTTTCCACAGTTGGGGTTGCCCACCAAAGCAAACTTTTTCATTTCTTGACCTCCGTAATTATGTTGTCCGCCTCACACTTACGCAAAGTAAGTTCGTACCCTCTAAGCATTATCTCGATCGGGTCGCCGAGAGGGGCTTTTTTGCGAAGATAAACTTCGACCGAGGGCGTCACACCCATATCGAACAATCTACGCCTAATTCTTTTTTCTCCACCTACGGATACCACTACGCCTCTCTCGCCTATAGCAAACTTACTGAGCGGTTTGGTCTTGTCGTCTTCCATAGCATCCTCCTAATCTATCGTATTCGCGATATTCCAAAATATGAAATATCTTTCACATTGCAAGCAGATTATATCATCGAGCCTATGCTTTGTCAAGCAAAATGCGAAAGATTTTTCACATTTTTTTACGCTTGCAAACCGAGGACGTCGGTGCTATAATAATATAGATAAGAGGAAAAAATGCCCGAAATAATTAGAAAACCCGTACAAAAAAGGTCAATAGAAACCAAGAAAAAAATCGTCGACGCCGCCTACGCACTTTTTAGCGAGGTCGGTTACTTCAATACCAATACCGCCGAAATCGCAAAGCGTGCGGGAGTGTCGACGGGTATCGTTTACGGTTATTTTAAGGATAAACGAGATATAATGATTGAGGTATTGGATATATATATCAACAGCGTATATCGACCTATCTTGGTATTGTTCGACGACATTGACGGGGGCAACTTGGACGACGTGATTACTCGCGTGCTCGACGCCGCTATCAAGGCTCATCAAGACAACGCCAATATCCACGAGGCACTGCACTCGCTCACCCACTCCGATAGTGAGGTAGCAAGAAAATTCGTCGAATTGGAAAATGACATCACTATGGTCGTGGTGGACAAACTGTCGGGCAAGTATAGAGTAGATAACCTCGGCGAGAGAGTGCACCTCGCTATGAATATCGTGCAATCCTTTGCTCACGAGTGTGCCTTCGACCACCATAGTTATATAGATTACGACGTAATGTTTGGATTGGTAAAAAATATTATCAACGATTTATTTGACAAAAACTAAGCACAAAATATACGACAAACTCGATACGTATCGACAAAAAACACGCTACGACAAAGTAGCGTGTTTAATTTTTTGAATGGTTGCAGATAAGAATTACCACTTGTTGCGTACCTTTTCCGCAAAGCCAAGTACGTCCTGAAACTCGATAACTTTGCCGTCATCCAATACTGCCTTGCCCGAAAACTTGCCGAAGACTTGATGAGGCAACATACACATAAATTTGAGGTCCAGCGGCGCCGTGCGATCTACTATTGGCACAAAGTCCATCTCGAGCCTACCGTCGGACGAAGTAAATCGCCAAGGCTTTAGATAGTCGATTGAATCTGTACCGTCACCCGGTATATGGAAGGTAACCCTATCGATTTTTTGCGACAAACCGCGATAGAAAAGCATATTTTCGCTAGCGGCGCTAGTGTCACCGAAACCGTAACCTATATTAAAACCAAAAGTCGAGCCGTCTTCGAGCCTAGTCTGCATACTGCCCCAATACCAAGTATTGTCGTACGTCCATACGCCCCTACCCCAATCGAGTGTCGCCATACCGCCGTCTACGCAGACGGTCTTGTCTCCTATACAAAAATTGCCCTTTGCCGTAAGGCAGTTGATTTTGGCATTGTAATAAAAGTGCTTGGGCTTGTCAAACGGCGTAGCGATAAACATACACTCATTAGGATTGTCAGTCAGCGTTATATCGAAGGTCAACTCCTCTTTGTTCTCTGAAAATTTAGGATATTTGCCGACGATTTTTCGCTCTATGCCGTCGTTGACGATACTAATTTCCACCTTGCCCACCTTGACGACAACGTCACCCGTTGCGGGCGTGGACGGCATATTGAATTTACCCATCGGCAATAGACATATTGCCGTGCGCGTCAAATGATAAGGTAGAGAAAAATCGAGATAACTAACGCTGACAGCTCCCACGTAACCCATATCTGCAACGGTGAGGCACAAAGCCTTGTCGCCCGCGTTGATATAGTAGTAATCCCACTCTTTGATACGGAAACTACTTGCTTGGATTTCTTTGCGGTCGTATTGCAAAAGATAAGTCTTGGAATAACCCGGGGTGGCAATATTCCCTTGGCTATCTAGCAGTTTTGCTTGCACAGTGATTTCTCTCTGCATTATTACTCCTTAGGCTGTCGCTTGTGCCTTATAATAACTAACCGAATGGTCGTCGAGATATTTCATTACCACATCGGAAGGAATTGCCGTACCCAAACCGTAAACGTTGTTGGGGTCGGTAGTACTCTCTATTCTGCCGTAAACCACGCCGATAACCTTGCTGTCGGCGTTGATAAGCGCGCCTCCGCTGTTGCCGTGGTTGATATTGCTGTCGATATATATCGAATTGTAAGGCTCGTCGACTTTACCCGTGACCGACAAGCTAGGATTGGCAATGGTTGCTTTGGCAAACAACATTCCTTTACCCGAAGGGTTGCCTATAGTAAATGCGGTCTGACCGAATTTGAGCCCCGTCGAAGTATCGAAAGTCATATAGTCAAAGGTCTCACCCAACGTATTGACCTTGAGAATAGCAACGTCTAGGTCGGGGTCGTGAGCGATAAGTTTGACACCCGAATATTCTTTGCCACTGACAGTCTTGACAAAAAACTCGGAGCCCGTCGCCACGACGTGGCTGTTGGTGACTACGTAACCAGCCTCGTTGACGAAAAAGCCCGCGCCCGTCGCGTTGTTGGTATATACCAGCACGGCGGCGTTGATAGTATTGGCTGCAACTATCTCGGCGATAGAACTGCCCTCTAAATCGGTGACGTCAATCGTATATCTATTGTCCGTTGTTGTGCCGGTGTTGTTGAGCAAGTCAAAAAACATGCTACAACCCGTCATTGCCACGGTAGATACTACTATAAGCAACGCTATTGCCGATATAATCACCTTTCTTTTCATACGATACACCTCCGTATCAGATTTCTTGTAGGCTCCACCTCTCTACGTGCGTTTTGGTCTCGCCCGCTTGCAACTCGTAGAGCGGACTGAGCGTTTCGATTTCTAACATAATCGCGTTGGTATAGCTCTCGACGTTGCACTCGAAGTCGGGGTATCTCTCCCCATCGAGATAATCGAAGCCCAACGTAAACTCGAGCCCTTTGGTCTTGACCTTGACTGCTTGCTTGACGGACATACCCACCTTGATAGGTTGCGCGATATTCTTTTGTTGTAAAGACACTTGGTCGTTGGCGATAGTCAAACGCTCGTCCTTGACGTCGGTGTATGGCCACAAAACGATATTGCGGTTGGCAAGGAAGCCCGTATCCTCTTGCGAGAGCGGTATATACGCCGTAGCACCCTTGTCAAGCACCGTCAACCCCCACATAGATATAGGCGTGGTGGTCTTGTCCCCGACGTTGGTGAAACTATGTACCAGCGTGATTTCGCCGTCCTCTTGCATAGTTATGGATATGCTCTTGCGTATGCCCGTGGTCACTTCCGCCTCCGAAGTAAATACCGCGCCGCCATCTACGTATTGCACGTCAACCGCCGAGTTGTCGGGATAGTAGGTGTCGATATACTCCGGCGACTTCCACAAGCGGTGTCCGCCGTAGATATGCCATATACCCTTGCTCGCCAAGTTCTCGTCAAAAAACTCGCCGCCCTTGTTGATAAGGTCCTCGTGGTCCTCGTACATTATGTTTTCGCCACCGCATTTGCCGTAAAAAATCACTCTCGGTCCGAGGTCGATGGTGACCAAAATTTCAAACTTGCCGTTGGTGATGCGACAACAATTACCGTATTCTTTGTAGGTTGTTTTTTCTACTTTTACCATATATTATCTCCAAAAATTTATTAAATATATTATAGCATATAAAGTCAACAAGTACAATATCCCACAAAAAAATTGTTGACGAGTTGAAAAAAGGTGAGATTGAGTGAGATTACGTCGTACTCTCAAAGGATAAGATTAGGATTTGACAACCCTTCCACCGCTACCGCGGTCCCCCTTCCCTTACACAGGGACGGCAGGCAATCCCTCAGTCCGCAAAGCGGACAGCTCCCTTTACACAAAGGAGCCTTTTTAGAAGGTTGAGATTGCCACAGCGTTTTTCAAACGCTTCGCAATGACACACTATTTGGTGGTGTACAATGCAATGATAAAATACTTGAGATTGCCACGCTCGCTTTGCTCACTTTGCTAACGCAAAATGCACTGGACGCAATGACATTATAGTTGGTAGTAACTTAGTGCAATGAAAAATGTAGACAACCCTTCCGTCTTGCCATTAGGCAAGACACCTTCCCTTACACAGGGACGGCTTTCTTCAAGGATGAGATTCCCACGGCTTGCACGCAAGCCTCGGAATGACATAACACAAGAGATTGCCACACTCCTTTTAGTCGTTCGCAATGACATGACACAAGAGATTGCACAGCCTAACGGCTTTGCTAACGCAAAATGTACACAACGGAATGACAAGGAGCACGAGATTGTCACGTTGTACAAAAAATTGCTCAAAAAAGTGGCTAAATATGCCACTCACACAATTTATTTTAGGAAAGCTTTGTTATCAAATCTGTAGATTCTCTTCTAAAAATAGAGGACTATCCAAAAACTCGCTGACCGTCATTCCAAACCCGCTTGCAATCAAGATTACCGTAGACAGTAGATTGTCCTTGACCGTCTCGTGAATAATGTTTTTCAAAGTTGAATGAGATACTCCGCTATTCATAGACAGTTGATAACGAGTCATATTCTTTTCTTTGAGCAACTCTTGTATCCTCATTGCCAAAGCGTGATTTACGTCATTCATAGTACTCTCCCGAGAAACGTAGGATAAGTATATTTTAGTTTATACGTTAAAAAAATTATGGTTGCATACAACCATAGTATGTGTTATAATGAAAAAAATAAATAAAGATAATAAGGAGAAAGCTTATGAAAAAGAAAATTGTACTCGTTTTGTGTATGATAATGCTGTTGATTATGTCAATGGCTTTGGCTGTTGCATGCGACAACAAGGACAAAACGCCACCTGACAATAACGGAATAACCAATGACGGTGACAATGGCGACAATGGTGGCAACGGTGGTGGCGACATCGGTGATAGCGGAGACAACGGCGGGAATCTCCCAAGCGATGGAATTGTCGATATCTCGCAATATCTTACATTTGAACTCAACGAAGACGGCAACAGTTACGCCGTGACGGGATTGAAAGAAGAAATTAAGGATAAGATATGCACCACGTTTGAAGAGGACGATATGTCTAAGTATGTAGACAAAGTAAAAATTATTATCCCATCTCAGTATGAAGGTAAGCAAGTGACTGCTATAGGAGACGACGCTTTTGCGTGTTGCATAGGCTTGGTAAATATCACAATCCCCGAAACTGTAACCCAGATAGGAGATAGAGTTTTCGCTTACTGCATAAGATTGAAGGGGATAGATTTGCCTACAAATACTTCTACTCTTGGAGAATATGCATTTGTCGGTTGCACAAATCTAAAAAGCATTGTAATCCCTAATCAAGTAAAAGAAATTAAATCTTGGACTTTTGGGTATTGCACCGGACTTGAACAAGTTAGCATACCCGACACTTTGACTAGCATATCGGAAGAAGCATTCTTGTTTTGCGTTGGGCTCACCAACATTGTAATACCAAGCAGCGTAACAAAAATTGACATAGGCGCTTTTGAGCAGTGCGTAAGATTGGTCGAGATATACAATAAGTCTAGTCTTGATATAGTTGTAGGAAGTGAAGATAATGGTAAAATTGCTTTATTTGCTAAGAACGTATATGCCGAAGAAGATGGCAGTAAATTAAGTACCTATGCCAACGATTATCTCATCTATACCGACGGAGAAGAAAAAGCATTGGTAAAATATATGGGCGAAGATAAAAATTTGACTTTGCCTAACGACATTACAGCAATCAATAGCAGAGCATTTGTCGATTTTTCCGCTCCTGGATTGGAATGGTTGCATATTGAAGATACCTATATTTTAGAAAGCATAATAATTCCTGACAGTGTGACTAGCATAGGAAGTTGGGCTTTCTTTGGTTGTGGCAATCTATCCAACGTCGATATTGGAGATAGTGTTACATCCATAGGAGAAAAAGCTTTTGCTAATTGTAGTAACTTAATAAGTATAACTATACCTGATAGTGTGACGAGTATTGAGGCAAGTACGTTCGAGGATTGTGAACGACTACAAAGCGCAATAATAGGTAGTGGCGTAAGAAATATAGGAGAACACACCTTCTTTGGTTGTAAAAGTTTGGCGAGCATTATCATACCCGACAACGTGACAAGTATAGGAAATAACGCATTTGGCAATTGTTACAGTCTAACAAGTGCTACGATAGGCCGTAGCGTGACAAACGTAGAAAACAATGCCTTTGGATCTTGCTACAGCCTAATTGAGGTATACAATAGATCTTCTCTAACTATTATCGCTGGTTGTCCGCCAATTTTTGGTGAAAAGATAGGTTATTATGCTAAAAACGTTTATACCAAAGAAGGTGGAAGCAAACTTAGCACCGATGAGGACGGTTATATTATTTATACCGACGGCGAAGATAAAATATTGGTAAAATATACGGGCGCCGATACCGACTTGACTTTGCCAAGCGACATCACTGAAATAAATAACCATACATTTTGGGAATGCGATAATTTGACAAGTATAACCATTCCCGACAGCGTGAAAATCATTGGAAATAACGCATTCTACAGTTGTAGCAGCCTAAAAAGCGTAACCATCGGTAACGGCTTGACAAGTATAAGCCAAGGTGCTTTTGCGGAATGTAACAGCCTAACCGAAATTACTATTCCTTTCGTTGGTGGAAATAAAGACGAAATTAACAAAGCATTCTTAGGTTATATATTTGGGGCAAGTTCTCCTTCAGAGAATAGTTCCTACGTTCCTAATAGCCTTAAGAGTGTGACGGTCGTAGGCGATACAATTGCATCTAACGCATTCTCTTGCTGCTATTATGTTACAGACGTAACTTTGGACGGGGTAAAAAGTATAGGTCAGTTTGCTTTTGAGGGCTGTCTTAGATTGACAAACATTACTATACCGAACACTGTGGCTAGTATAGGAGATTTTGCTTTTCTCTATTGCAATGGTCTTACAAGTATAAATATACCTGATAGTGTAACAAATATTGGTTTGGGGACGTTTGCCGGCGGAAATATTATTGAAATAACCGTTGACGAAGAAAATACTAAATATCACAGCGACGGCAACTGCATTATAGAAAGCGCAACCAAAACGTTGGTTAGCGGTTGTTCTACGAGTATCATTCCTACCGACGGTAGCGTAACGAGCATCGGATACGCTGCTTTCGTATATTGTGATTTTTCAAACATTATTATTCCAAACAATGTAACAAGCATAGGAATGGGCGCATTTGAGTATTGCCATAACCTAAGAAGCATATCTATACCTGCTAGCGTAACAAGTATTGGTTTAGGCGCGTTTTCTTGCGGAAATATTACCGAACTAACCGTTGATGAAGAAAATACTAAATATCACAGTGACGGTAATTGTATAATAGAAACCGCAACTAAAACAGTGGTGGTTGGTTGTTCTACAAGTATCATTCCTACCGACGGTAGCGTAACGAGCATTGGAGACGGTGCTTTCGCAGGTAGTGGAATAAAGGATGTATTTTTACCTGACAGCGTCACAAGCATAGGAAACAATGCCTTCATGGATTGTTATGAATTGATAAGCATCACTATATCGGAAAACATTGACTATATAGGTGCCGAGGCATTCTTTTGTTGCTATAATCTAATAGAAATATGTAACAAATCTTCTATCGATATAATTGCAGGAGAATATAATACAACATTCTTAGGCTATTATGCTAAAAACGTATATACCGAAGAAGGAGGAAGCAAACTTAGCACCGATGAGGACTGTTATATTATTTATACCGACGGCGAAGATAAAATATTGGTAAAATATACGGGCACCGATACCGACTTGACTTTGCCAAATGGAATAACGGAAATTAACCAAGGAGCCTTCTGTCAGCAAATATTTTATGATTGCAATAAAATCACAAGTATATTTATTCCTGATGGAGTGACAAAAATAGGAAAAAGTGCATTCTTTTGGTGTAGCAATCTAACAAGCATAACTATACCAAATAGTGTGACTAGTATTGAAAATGCTGCATTCAGCGGTTGTAATAGCCTTACAGATATAATTTTCAAAGGCACAAAAGAACAATGGAGAACTATTGAGAAAGACAACTATTGGCATGAAACTTTCGATTGTATCACCATTGTTCATTGTACCGACGGAGATATAACTGAAGAATAATATCCATATTCAACAAGACGGAAAGACGCACTCGATATGGTGCGTCTTTTTACAACCCTTCCACCGCTACCGCGGTCCCCCTTCCCTTGCACAGGGACGGCAGGCAATCCCTCAGTCCGCAAAGCGGACAGCTCCCTTTACACAAAGGAGCCTTTTTAGAAGGTTGAGATTGCCACAGCGTTTTTCAAACGCTTCGCAATGACACACTATTTGGTGGTGTACAATGCAATGATAAAATACTTGAGATTGCCACGCTCGCTTTGCTCACTTTGCTAACGCAAAATGCACTGGACGCAATGACATTATAGTTGGTAGTAACTTAGTGCAATGAAAAATGTAGACAACCCTTCCGTCTTGCCATTAGGCAAGACACCTTCCCTTACACAGGGACGGCTTTCTTCAAGGATGAGATTCCCACGGCTTGCACGCAAGCCTCGGAATGACATAACACAAGAGATTGCCACGTTTCACTTCGTTATACTCGCAATGACAAACTACTTGGTCGACGCTCCACCGCAATAACGGAAAGAGGACGAAAAATCTCTCCGTCCTCTTAATTACCTTAATATTGTTGTGAAAAAATATTTATATATACTACGCTTGTGCGTTGTCGTCTTTGCCAAGCATATAATCCGTGGTCTTGCCAAACAGATTAGCCAAATCTATCAAAGCTTGATAACTTGGCTCCTTGACACCTCTCTCCCAGTTGCTGATGGACACTTGAGATACTTGCATATATTTTGCAACGTAGGTCTGGTTGTATCCGTTCAGGATTCTTTGCTCCTTGAGTCTTTCTGCGAATTTCATTTTTTTATCCTCCTAAAAAATTATTCATTATTTATTATTTTTATTTGTTGTTGATAATCTTCCAAGCCGTACCCTTTTCTTCGAAGCTGATGAGCGCTTCCGTCACCGCATGCTTGTCCAACGTCGAGGTAGGGTCGTATCGGTTCAAAGCGTCGTCTACGTCGTTGACTATATCCATGACCTTGAGGTGAAAACACTCTAAAAACTTGCTGACGAACGGGAAGCAAGAATAGTATCCGCCGTACGCCCTAGTAATCGCAAAAGCTACCACTTCGGCAACGTCTCTATACGGCAATCCCTCCGTTACGCCGTCGTAACTGATACCTATACATCTGCCGTCTTGGAGCACGAAGTTACCAAAGTCTATATTGCCCAATATATAGCCTCCGCATACGGAATGAAACATCTGCATGAAGATAGCCAAACTGCCGGCAAGCGACTCTAATCGAGCGACGTCGTCGCTCATCGTAGCACCCAAAAACTCTTGCAAAAAACTCTCGCCCTCGATATATTCGCAAATAAAATAGTTGTCGTATCTGCCGAGCACCTTGGGAGCGTATCCCGTATAGGAAACCTTGGTCATCACGTCGGCTTCTTTAGACGACTTGGAGGCGTCTTCCGAAAGTTTGAGTATTGCCCGACCGCCTTCGTAGTTGATAAGAGCAACGTGTTTTTTGTCACTTTGGTAGGTTTGTAGTTGTTGATAACGTGCTATCATAAATGACCCTTATATAATTATCATTTAAGATAGACGATTTGTCAAGATATAGCAAAACTTTTTATCAAAAATTTACATATTTGTCATATTTCCACAAAATATTTGCCTAAAATATGAACGCGTAACATTGGATTGCGGATAAGCGAGTGGCTTGGAATTTGTTGTCAAAGTCGATATTTGACAACTGCGTTTTCTAACTGACCCAAAAAGTCAATTAAGTTGTCGTCTTGCGCTAAATCTATCCTTGCATAATGATTGGCTTCGGCAAAAGTCTTGTAATATGCATTTTTTAATTCAAACTTTTTGCTTGGCTTGTTGATAGAAAAATACTTGTCCAACAACTCGTAATTGGCAGACCCGGAGCATTCGAATTGGAAGAGTTCCAGCTCCCTATCTCCCCACATAACGCCCATTGGGTCGATGATTGCCGACACGGCGTCGTTTTGCACGATTACGTTGCCTATATTGAAGTCGCCATGCAATAGCGACGGCGCCGATACTTGCTCTGAAAATATTTCGTCAAACCTACCATAGGCGTACGTCATTAGGTCAAGATACGCTTTGTCTAAAAGTCCTCTATCGCTAGCCGAGGTTATTCTATCCAGCATTTGACGGGACAAGTCGCGATAAAAGGCTTGCCACGAAGGATATTGCTCGCCCGATAGATAGCCGAAAGTCTTGTTGGTCACGCCGTGCAAAGCAACCGCTTGACCTACCACGTCCCAGGCAATGGCGTCCCTCGTAGGTTGATTGGGCAACGGCATGTTGCCAAGGTTTTCGCCCTCAGCCCACTCCATAACCAGGGCGTTGATATATTGGCTTTGAAAAACGTGAAACACCGCGGGCACTTTGACCACGCCTAAAGAGTGCATAAAGCCTTGCTCGCTCGCTTGCATAAGCATATATTGAGGCTGGTCAAAGAGTTTGACGGACAAAACGTAAGGCGCTAAAGGCAAAGTCACTTTGAAAACTCTGCCGTAAAAGCCCTTGCCCGCCTCCGAGATAGTCAGAGGCAGACAGTTGTATAGGGCTCTAATAGTCTGTTGTACCTTTTGCTTCATTGTTCCCTTTTTATTCTTTGTCTTTTGGTTGTTCGTCCTCGATAACTTCCGCGTCTATTACTTGCTCGTCGCTCGTAGATACGTCGGCAGCAACCTCTTGCGTCGTTTGAGTGACGGTAGCAGGCTTGATTTGTACGGCTCTCTCGATACGGATAACGTAGATAAACAAACTTGCAAGTACCGTAGATACGCCTAATTGCAAGCAGTCCCAAGGCAGTTGCATAATGGCTGCGGCGACTTTACCCGTCTCCTCGTCACCCCAAAAGAGCGCTTGAGTGCCAAAGTAGCCCATTACCATAAATATTCCGCCGACAATCATGCTGACTACGCCAAGCGTGATTTTGACAGGGGTGCGATATGGCTTTCTGCCTGCCACGTACTTGAACATAAGTCCTGCGACAAGTCCTTCGATACCTTTGATGAATAACGTAAACCACATGGTGAGTGGATATACGATACTGTCGGCTATGAGCGAGCCTACGCCACCCGCTACCATTGCGGGAATTGGTCCTAGCAAATATGCCGTGACGAATATCATTGTGTCACCGAAATTGACGAAGCCCGTGCCTACGCTAAAGCCAAGCATGGTGCATACGGCTACGACTGCCGTCATAAGTGCGCAACGAACGATTGCTACTGTGTTGATTTTTTTCATAATTGCTCCTTTTTGGGCAACGAGCACTTAGGCTTTTTCGGTACTTCCACGGTCTGAAGGAATAAAAAAATCTTCCACTCAGCGGTGAAAGAATAGCAAAATTATTGCACGCCAATGCAGTGCAAAATATCATACTCTTTCCCAGTCTGACTTTACAGGCGGTTGCGGAATCTCACCGCATCGGCTGTTGGGGCTGTTGGACTCGTCCGATACTAAGTCGGCATCACCACCGGTCGGCTTATTGCCTGCCCAAAGATATTTGATAATTGTATGTTAGCACCGACAAAAGCGATTGTCAACGGATTTTTTGACAATTTTTGAGCGGCTCATAATGTTTTTTGCACTATGCGTAGCCTCGCCTTTATTATAATATTTATTAATCCCGTAGGCACATATTGAAATATCGTCGACGCTTTTATCGGTCTAATTTCTTCCGATGAACTTGATTGTTCAACCTTGAAAATCGTTGTTGCTTGACGATGGTTATAAATACGTATCGTTCTTAAACAACAATTCGCTATTATGCAATTCTCTATACTTGAAATTTTTGCGGCATAAAAAGTCGAAATAACGATTACAAGCAATAGCATTAGAATAAATATTTTTCCGCAAAAAAACCTCCTCTTTCATTTTTTCTCATTTCATATAATTTCTCATCGTGGACGTGTCGGGATATTGTCCGTCTTGCGTCTTCATAAATAACTTGTTGAGCTTTTTGTCTATCGAATCGCTGTATCTTTTGATAGTGGTGCATTCGCCCAAGTTATACACGCCTCTATAACTTGCTCCCGTCATACTCATATATGCAACGGTACTTGCTCCGTTACCTTCTTTCATTGTGTCGTGCAACTTGTTTTCGACTTTCCCCGTGTTGACGCAGTTGTCTATTATTCCATAATTTTCCGTCGCAAAGACCGACATCTTGTTGCCTATCTTGGCATTGGAATTGATTGTCGTCATATCGCCGGTATTGATACAATTTTTTATCTCGCCTTTGTTGACGCTAGCAAAAAACGACCATTGATGACCATATTTATGCTCGGCTTTGTCCACTAAATCCAAGTCGGTCGTTACGTTCTCAATTATTCCGTAATTATTTTTGGCTACGACACTGAGAGTTGCAACCGAAGAATATTCGAGTGCGGTATCCTCAATATAGAACTCAAATATTGCGTTTTTCAATACTCCCGTTTGTTGTATCGTTTCAAAAAACGGATACGTAGCATTGAAGTATAAATGATAGCAGTTGGCATCAAAAACACCCAATTGCCTGATATTGAGAACGCCCAAAGGTCTTTGGTTGCTGACGTCGGAGAGCGTGATTGACTTAGCCAAAATATGGTTGCCTATTATCTGCCTATTGATAAGTTGCTCGATTGTATGAATAACGTAATATACTTCCCCATCAATGGTTACCGTTTCGGCATCTTGGGGGATATATACGTGTCCTTCTCTATTGTCGTATTGCTTGGTTGCGATGTCTTTCTCGGGAGGCAAATTGTCTTGCCTAACTGCTATATCGAGTACGTATTCGTTTATTTTGTCTTTATTCTCAACTTTGACGTATAGCGTTTTATCCCCGTCAACGTATATTTTGTTGACGTCTTCTACAATCTTGGTTTGTTTCTCGTCTTCATATACCGTTGCGTGGGCATTGGGGCTGACTATCAAATCGCTAAACTGCAAATAGTTGGTATAAGGAACTTGCACCGACAACTTAGACGAGCCTTCGTGGGTAAAGTTGTAGTCGATATTTTCCCATTCCGCCATTCTATTGTTTATCCTTACCGCTACCAAATCCGCGTAGTCGTCTCCTTCCGCTTGACAGCCTACGAAAGCCGATATAATCGTTAGTGCCAAGATAACAATCATTATTACTACCAACAATTTCTTTTTCATATTTACCTCCAACAAATGTTTTGCTTGATTTTCTTAAATAAACTTTATTCTTTTTCCCCTACTAATTTACTTTTTTCGAGCAGCTTATATTGTTTGGGGATATATCACAATATTTTACCTTTAGCATATTGAATCGCCTAGATTATTCTCCATATTTTGTACTGACCGCTCCGTCAAAAATCTTGTGGGTTTTCCATGTCCCCACAATAAGATTGATAAGAAATATTGCTCCGATGATTATTGCAAATTGATACCAAGTAAAGATGAACAATACGAAGTTGGCGATATTGTGATTGAAAATCATATTGACAAAAAACCGAGCTATTGCATACAAGCATATGCCCAATACACTCTCTATCACGGCGACAATAGAAAATTGCATAAAAACAACTTGCAAGATACTGCCAAAGTCAAAACCAATCGTACGCAAAACGACTATACCTCTCTTGTTGCTCTCCATCAAAACTCCTACGTTGTTGAGCAACAAAAGCACTAAAATAGCAATAGTTATGATAAATATAATGATTCTTATTGCTAAAAATTCGCTGCTTAGAACGTCGCATTCATTCATAAGTTCTACCGTATTTGTACCATAAAAATATATCTTTTCTTCGACTTGTCCTGATGGCTTATCGTTGTTGATATATCCACTATCAAGCATAATATCAAGCATTTTGTTGAGCTTAGTATAATTCATCTCGTAGAGCCGTCCGTTGAATGTAGTTTGAGAAGTAACGCTATGCCCGACGTCAAAACAGTTGTCAAAGGTCATTTCATTGACAATAATTCCTATATCGATTCCGTCATAAAAGCCCTTGACTTCTAATTGTTGAATTACCGTGCTACTGGTGTTTGTCAAACCACCTATCGTCTTTTGCACCAAGTCAACCGTTTGACCAATCTCAAACTTACTAGCCATTTTGGCTGGTAAATACACTTCATTGTATCCGAGCTCTTCTATTTGTCCGATATTCATTCTGCTATCAAAAATCGAAACGGACGGAATCGCAACGCTGTCCAAATAATATTTGAAAGATAGAAATTTTTGCGTGTAATCGACTTTAATTTTGGTGTTTGCAAAAATCTCTCCTGCGTTTGCTCCTACGATTGCATATCTTTTCAAAGAATTTTGTTTGGCGTAAGTCTCCTTTTCGACGTTTGACGAATCGGGCGTATAATAATCTTCAAATACTCCCGACACGACGAACCCGTAGCAAGTTGTGACGGGTTGTTCTCCCAAATCACCGTCAAACCATTGAACGGAGCAACCTATCAAATCTTCTATTTTGTTTATGGTAATTATTGTGCTGTCTTGATTGTCGATTACCAGATATTCCTTGCCGACCAAACTCTTGGCATAGCTGCTTGGCAATAAAATCTCGGTGTTGTCTTTTGGAAACTCTCCGGCAATGATGTGCGTGTCAACTTGCTCCATACTTTCCGCCTGAATAACGCTGTCAAAAATCTCAACGTAATCTCCTTTTTGTGCCAGATATTCGTCAGACACAACAGCCAATCGATTGGTTGTTACCGAATAGATAGGTAAAAGTTGTGTGTATTTTTCAATGCGTTGGTTGACGGCATCCAGCGAATCTTTGTCAAGCTTGTCGTCTGCAAAATATTGCTGATTTGAGTTATTTCTAAAAGAAGCCACCAAAGACTGATTGTAGTTGCCAAGTGCCAAATACGTAGCAAAAAACGACATCATCACGACCAAAACCGTAAACACAATGATAATGCTCATCTTGACCTTCTTCTTGCCAAAACTCCACTTGGTGAGTTTGAGCATAGTCTTGGCAGATAGTTTAGGTTTTGATTTATTGATTGCTTGCTCTTTGGTAGACTCTTCGTCTTGCATCTGCTCGCCGTCTACGCTTGCCACCGTACCGTCTCGTAGAGTGACCGTCATATCGGCATACTGCTTGGCGTAACTTTCGTTGTGAGTTATCACTACGACAAGTCTTTCTTGCGATATTTCTTTGAGCAAGTCCATTATTTGCTTGCCGTTGGCACTGTCCAGATTACCCGTTGGCTCGTCTGCACATATTGCCGTATCTTGCTTGGCGATTGCCCTTGCGATTGCGCACCTTTGCAACTCTCCGCCCGACAAGTTTTTAGGCAAAGTATCTACGTACTTCTCAAGTCCTACCTTGCTGATTATGTTTCGGATATACTCTCTATCTACCTTGTTGTTGCACGCTTGCATTGCCAACGCCACGTTGTCCGACACGCTCAAATCTTCTATAATTCTAAAATCTTGATATATAGTACTGATATGATTACGTCTATAGTCGTCTGCGTTTTTTGCAGTTATCTCGGTATCGTTGAACAGATACTTTCCGCTATCCAAATAATCGCTACCCGTAAGGATATTCATCAAGGTACTCTTTCCGCTTCCGCTTTCGCCCTTGACGATTACCATTCCCTTATCGGGCAATACAAGGTCTATGCCTTTGATTCCAAAGCCACTAGACTTGTATATTTTGGTTGCACCGACAAGTTGTAACATCTTTACCCCTTATAACTTTCGTTGGCGGACTTAGAGAATAATTTATACGTCTTAATCAACCCAATAATCAAGTTGGCAACGATCATAATTCCACCAATGATTGCCGCGCTCTCCCACGTCAAAGAAAGAATGCTATAGTTCATATAAGGACTTTCCGCCAACAAAATCTTGTTGACAATAGGCATCAACAATGCTCCGAGCGATATACCTACCGCAAACTCGGCAATTGCTACGATAAAGAATTGCAATAGCATAAGACCGAGAATACTTACAAAGTCAAAACCTATCGCACGCATAATGGAAATTTGCTTTTTCTTTGCATCAACAAAAGTATCGATTACGATAGCCAAAAGCAAAACGTAACAAGCAATCGTAACACATGCAATAGCAATATATGTAGTTTTCATATCTCGTATATCGGATATGTTGACTTGCAACTTTTGGCTATTGGTAGTATAGAAATATACGTTTTTGCTATTGGCAAACATATCGAAATTGTTACGATAATTGGTAGTGATAAAGCTGTTGATCGTATTGATTTTGGCAAGATTGATTTTGTACTTGTTGCCATTGAACGTTATACTACACTTATCTAGATTCTGCACGTCTTCGCCCAACAACCTAGCCACCGTTTCCTTGTTTGCCACGATTCCCACGTTGAAATTATCGTAAAAACCTCCAACCGTAAACTCGCCCAGATTTTCATTGTCCGAAGAAATGATATGTATCGTTTCTCCAACGGAAAAACTATCGCTATAACTATCAGAAAAATAAATCTCGCTTTGCTTTGGCTCTTGGATATTCACATTATATCTAGCATCAAAGATAGTCACGGAATAAAATTCTCTATCTCCTACCAAACAACTGTAATTTATGCCAACCTTAGAAAGTGGATTGGTGTCGGTACTTTTGATTACGAAATACTCACGCAAACTATTGTGTGACGCATAAGATTTTTCTTGCTCGCTTGCACCCGCGTCGGGTTCCACGTAGTAGTCCTCAAATAGTCCGCAAATAGTATATTCCAATAGACTGTACGCCGCAACGTTAAAATCTACGTATTGAGTATCGCTCCATTGGACTTTTTTGCCAATTACGTCAGACAAGTTGTCGATTTTCTCCACGTTGTTGCCAATTTGCCCATCTATTTGCATATAGCCTTTGGCACTAAAAGCTTGCGCATAACTCTTGGCAACCATAATCTCATTTTCGTTTTGCGGAAAACGTCCCTCGATGATGGTTGTGTCCAACTCGCTCATATCGTCTATGGCAATAAACTTGTTGGAAATCATTACGCGAGCATACTTGGACGCAACGTCCCATTCCAAAGGACTATTGTTGTTGGCTTGGAAAACCTTACCAAACTTGACTACGTTACCCAATTCGTTATTTAAGTCGTCAAACTCTACGTTGTTTACGCCGCCCTGTATAGAAAAATATTGTCTATTGGCATTCTGGCAAGCAGAATTGATAAGTGAAGCGTTGTAATTCGGCATTGCCAAAAACAAACTGAATACGTTGAGTATAATGGTCAATACAGCCAAAGCAATAATTATCCCCAATTTTACTTTCTTCTTGCCAAAGCTCCACTTGGTGAGTTTGAACATGGTCTTAGCAGATAACTTAGGTTTTGACTTGTTGATAGCTTGCTCTTTGGTAGACTGTTCTTCTTGTACCTGCTCGCCGTCTACGCTTGCCACCGTACCGTCTCGCAAAGTTACCGTCATATCGGCATACTGCTTGGCGTAACTTTCGTTGTGAGTTATCACCACGACAAGTCTTTCTTGCGATATTTCTTTGAGCAAGTCCATTATTTGCTTGCCGTTGGCACTATCCAGATTTCCCGTCGGCTCGTCTGCAAATATTGCAGTATCTTGCTTGGCGATTGCTCTCGCAATGGCGCACCTTTGCAACTCTCCACCCGACAAGTTTTTAGGCAAAGTATCTACGTACCTTTCCAATCCTACCTTGCCTATTATGCTTTGGATATATTCTCTATCTACCTTGTTGTTGCACGCTTGCATGGCAAGTGCCACGTTGTCAGATACGCTCAAGTCTTCTATTATTCTAAAGTCTTGATATATCGTACTGATATGATTACGTCTATAGTCGTCTGCGTTTTTTGCAGTTATCTCGGTATCGTTGAACAGATACTTTCCGCTATCCAAATAATCGCTACCCGTAAGGATATTCATCAAGGTACTCTTTCCGCTTCCGCTTTCGCCCTTGACGATTACCATTCCCTTATCGGGCAATACAAGGTCTATGCCTTTGATTCCAAAGCCACTAGACTTGTATATTTTGGTTGCGCCGATTAGTTTTAGCATTGTGTTATTAGATTATCCTAGATGATCAATATCTGTCAAGCAACTATTTTATTCAAAATAGTCGTCGCTTTTATTCGTTTTCAGCTCTCATTGCGCCTATAGTATGCCTTTATTATCTAGTAAAATTGACGTTGAAATTCTTGTTGAGCATACCGATTTTTATCATAATTAGCACAAGCGCAATCGCCAAAGTTGACACTATCGATATTATACTGCTAATCGCAACTTGCAATACGAGAAACGGTATATACTTTTCTATCAATGTCTTTGCTATGATATTGATTGCCAAAACAAGTGCGTTGGCACACAAAATTATTGGCAAACTTTGCACGAACAACGCGCCGAAAATACTCTTGTCGCTTACTCTCAACGTCTTTAGAATATAAATTTCTCGCGTGTTGACCGCAACGATATGGCTCAGTATTACAATCATATAAAGCACGCTTAACACCACACCTACGGCAAGCATAACTGCGGCGTAAGGCAATAATACTTCTCTAAATTCTTTGGCTCTTAGATAGGTTTCGAAGTCTTGATTGTATATCTCTACCCCTCTATCCAACCAATAATCGATTGTCTCCGCGTCTTGCGTCTTTAAGAAATAGCCGTAATAGAGTCTCGAGTTGCTAATTTGGTCGTAATCTGCGGTAGAAACGTAGAGCGTTCGGTCGTTCATATCCTGTCTGCCCACGTCCACGGTTACGATTGAATAGTCTTGGCAATACAGTTTGGTATTATTTTCGCTAAAGCACCAAGTCACGCTATTTTTCTTAAGGTCGATAAATTCTTCGTCGCGAGTGGCAAGATTGTAGTATAGACCAAACCCGAGTCTACACTCTCCGTCTCTGAGAGACTCGTCCTCGACTACGGTCATCTCTAATCTATATCTACTATCCAACAATACGATATTAGGCTCAAGAATAATGTCTTTGGCTACTTCGTCGTTGAGGTATACGGCAAAATTGAGGTCAAAACCGTAGCCGTAATTTTGGCTGTCCACTATACTCTTGACGACAAACTCTCGGTCGTGGTAACCGATAAGATCGCCCGACTTGAGCGGTGACAAACGTCGCTCGTCGAGCGTATGAGCAACCGAAGCACCGAGCATTATTTCGTCGTCGTTTAGACTGTCGTCAACGACGATATAAGGGCTTTGTCCTTCTGTCCAATAATAGTTGTAGTATCGCGTAAGCCCTTGCATATCCGCACCTTCAAGTTTGGTTGCAAAAATATACATATCTTTGTCGTTGTAGAGAGCGGAATGCTCAAAGCCTCGTATACTCTTAAAATATTCTTTGCGGCAGTCCGTCATAATAAGGGCTAAAGATAAGACTATCATCAACAAAGTGACGGCAAAAATACATATCGAAGTTATGCTTTTGACAAAGGTATTCTTGATTTTGGCAAAGCAAAATTTGTTGAGAGAAGTTGCGCTCAAACGGCGTTCTTTTTGCTCGTCAACCTTGTGATTGGCAAAAGAATTCTTTTGACTATCTATGCTTTGATTAGTGCCCATAGAAGACTTAACAACGTTGCCCCGCCTATCCTCTACTATTTTACCTTTGGCAATTTTGATTATTCTATCTGCGTACTTAGCGGCAAACTCCGTATTATGTGTGATTACAATTACTAATTTTTGGGCGGATATATCCTTGAGAATAGACATTACCTTTTCGCCGTTTTTTTCGTCAAGGCTCCCCGTCGGCTCGTCGGCAAGCAAAATATCGTTGTCGTCTAATAGCGCTCTTGCTATCGCCACCCTCTGCATCTCTCCGCCACTGAGTTTGGCAACGCCCGTATTTAGATACTTTTTGATGCCGAGGTTTTGCAAAATTTCCGCTTGCTTTCGCTCGTCCGTGCTACAAATATCGAGATTTTGCTTGACGGTAAGACCGCCTAAAAGATTGCCGTCTTGAAAAATGATACCGAAAATATTGCGACTATTGATTTTGCCGTCGGTATTGAGTTGGATGCCGTTGTATAACACCTTGCCGCCGTCGGGTTTTACCATACCCGTCAAAATATTGAAAAGCGTGCTTTTACCGCTTCCGCTCTCGCCAAGTACAGCGACCAAGCCCTTGTCGCCCAACGTAACGTTGACGTCGTCGAGAGCCGTCGTGTTTTTGAACTTTTTGGATACGCCTACGACTTCGAGCATACGCTTATCTCCTTGCTAAACTTGGGTAAAGTCGTTAGATACGACAAAACTGCCACCGCCGCCATAACCGCCAAAGCAATCAATATCGACCAACCGTTGAATACGTAGATATAATACTCGATACCGCCGAAGTCGACCATTTGAAAGTGTAGGATTGTCGGTAGACTGACCAACAAGAAAAATATAAACGCTACCGCAAGAATTACCATATCTACTACCAACGTATATGCGTATAGGCTTAGAGTACTAAGTCCCGCCTGACGCATATTGCTAAATAATACCCTCTTTTCATCAATCTCGTACACGTTGAGATTGATAAAGAGGACGACGGACAATATAGCGAATATCGCAAAGAGCGACATACCGATCGTGCTCCATTTTTGGTTGTTGGTCACGGCTATCGAGATAAAATCTATTTCGTAAAAATTATCCTTATTCACTTGGTCAACGGGCATAACGTAACCGACGTTTTCGTCAAGATAAAGGATAGAACCTTCTTTGAGAAAAGCGTAGTCATCGTCGTTGTCACATAGACCGACGATAGTCAATTCTCGTCCGTTGAAGTCAACTTTTTTGTCAAGGTTGGCAAAATAAGTATCGGGGCTTTCTTTGATACTTCGTATATCGTATCCGTACTTGTGCGATACGTAGCCCGTGCCGACGAGTATTTCTTTCTCCCTCTTGTCGGCATCTATGCCTCTACCTGCCAGTATGCTTTGACCGTCGTATTTTTGGATATAATTGCCCTTTTCGATATCTTGTGCTCCGCCTTTGACGACGTTGTCTTCGTAATTAGGTAGCGCGTCGATAGAAAAATAGACTGCCGTAAGCGTAGCGTATGGAGTAAAGTCGCCAAACGACTCTTCGTCAAAAGGATACGCCGATACGTCGCTTTTGAAAATTCCGCTTACTTTATAAGCGTCGTCGTCATATACGATATATACGCTATCCCCGACTTTTTTGTTTTCGAATTGTGCCATAAATTGCGTGATAATTACTTCGTGGTCGTTGGTAGGGAAAGTACCCTCAACCAACTCAAAGTTGTCTCTTTCTTGGTTAAAATCAACAAACACCCGCCAATCATTGTCCATAATACTGTTGGCTACGAGGTAACTACCTTGTTGATAGTTGGCTATTTTTACAAAATCAACGCCCAAATGCAACGCTTGTGTTCGTATCAATCCGTCGGCGCCTGTAATAATTTGTGTTATTCCAAAACAAAAACTCGACAAAGCAACAAACAAAAATATTGCGCAAAATATAATTCTGGCAAGTTTTGATGAGAATCCCCAACTAAAAATATGGAAAAAATTGCTTATACCCAAACTCGTTTTTTTGCCGAGAGATTGACTTGATTTTTTGTCAACAAAGTTGCTATTGGCTACAACATTATCCTCGCATATTGCACCTTCTTTGATAGTAATTATTCTGTCTGCATATTTGGCAAGCATTTTTGGGTTGTGCCCTACGCACACAACAAGTCTATCTTTGGAAATTTCTTTGAGAATACGATGCACTTGTTCGGCGTTGTCGGGGTCGAGATTGGCGGTAATTTCGTCACATAGCAACACGGGCGTATCTCGTAGCAACGCTTGCGCTATGGCTACTCTTTGCCTTTCTCCTCCACTTAAATTGCGTGCTATTTCGTCTTTTTTGTCGGCAATACCGAGTAGTTGCAACACATCTAATCTCTTGGCAGCATCTTGATGAAAAAACGATAAGCCTTTATCAACGGTTGCGTCTTCTATAAGCGAAACGCTCTGAGAAATATAGGAAAAGATCCTACCTCGTACATTTTCTAGTGTAACGGCATTAAGAGAGGTAAGGTTTTTGTCTCCATACCATACTTCGCCTGACGTAATTTTTTCGAGTTGTCCAATGCACTTAAGAAGAGTACTTTTCCCACTTCCGCTCTCCCCTATAAGCGCAACGAAACCTTGGTCGGGTAATTGAAGATTTATACCTTGCAAAACATCAAAGTCGTAACGCTTAAAAAGTCCTATTATGCTAATCATATTTGCTCCTATTTGTTGGGTATGGGATATGTTAAATACCACACAACCTTATTATATAGCCACTTATTTTTTGCAATACTATTTAGTATATACTATAAAACCCTGTTGAAGGTTTCATAAAGAAATCTTTTGACGAATTACTCTTGCGATTGCTTTCTCAAAAAGATAGTAAAATCTAGCCATAGAGTCGTCTTTTTCTTCTATAGAATAAACTTTTTTTATCTCGCTTGTGGGCTGAGTTTTTGAATTTTATCATGATATAAAACACTCATTGATTTAAAAGATACGGTGTGATATTTATGCTAACAACAAAACTAATATCCGTAGTAATTGTTAATCCGCTTTCCTCTTGACATTCGAATTACAATTTATCTAAATTTATTAGAGGATTTTTGCGATAATATATTGTCATGCTGACAAAAAGTATTATAACCAACAAAATTATATTCCCCCAATATAAAGGGTCAGCAAAGCCATAGTTGTAATTGAAAAAATTATAGACAGGAACACACCTGAGAACGGAAATATTTTGTCCTATTATTATTTTGAGAAGGTTGCCAATAAAATATAAACCCATTAGCGGAACAAAGATAACGCAAAGGCTTTTCCACCACTTTTTGAAATACAACGTCGCTATGACTGTCAATTCCGATATTGTAACTCCCAATATATAATTGAAAACAACTTGTGCAACAAATAAGGAAAATGCTGTAACTACTCTCACCTTGCTCGCGACGTAAATAACTATATGATTGGTTGGTTGAATTGCAGCGTAACCGTAGCAAAATGCCAACGGTATCAATGATATAAAGGTAACCAATGCGCCACAAATCAACATAGTAGAAAATACATAATCGATAAGTTGGTTATTGCCGGCGGCAAAATTTTTGATTGTGGATAGTTTGATGTCATAAGAAACCACGTATAAAGCAACGATAAACGAAAACGCTACGATGATAAAAATAGATAAATTGGCTACTCTCAACATCATTACGGCACTTCGTTCGCTGTTGTTAGGTGTATATTCAAAAGAAAAACTCTCTTTCCAGTTGAACAAACTATCGTAGTACTCCTCATATTGGTCAAAATGATTGAGCCAATAATCGGCAATATTGTAATCTCTGAGTGCTGTCTGATAATCAATCAATATAACCATAGTCCCGGGAGGAAGCAACGCTTTTACTTCGTCCAGATCTTTGCCTTCATGATAATATATATTGTATAGAGCAAAATTCTTTTTTAATGTTAATTGTTGTAGCTCGTTTTGTGCGTCAAACGGTGGTTGGAGAGGGGCTCCCGGCAAGTTGCTATCAGAACCTCGTACATAGACCGAGCAACATAATATTATTGTAATCAATATAAATACAAAAAAAATACCCCAAGTAAAGAGTTTATTTTTGGATAAAGAATAGAGTTGAGCTTGAAGAGTCTTTTTCATACCAAATCCTGTTTTTTGAATATTTTGTAACTACAGCAAATTGCCACGCAAGTGATAATTGTGTGTATGGATAAAATGACGTAAGTTGCGACGTCTTCATATAAATCGACGCTCAACGCTGACACTCCGGGAAACAACATAGATATGTTGAAACTGCCGATAGAATATCCAAAGAAAGAACAACATATGACTTCCACAACAAATAAACCAACTGTCAAAACGCTGACATAAGTCGGCTTTTTGGTTGCTGTGCCTATCAGTAAAACAAGCGATGCCAAAAACATACTGTTGACGCAAGCAGCAATATATTTGACAATAGAGATGCCGTTGATACTATACCCTTTCCAAACGCCGTCAAGATATATCACGGAAACGCTGTTTTGATTACCTATAAAACTTATAACATAAAATATTGTGCCTATAAAATATATAATCGCAATGGCTTTTATCCACTGCAAAAAGCACGTTGTCCAATACTCTTTGCGGGTTATAGGCGTTGATAAAATTATCTTGAACATACCCGCATCATAAGGGGATAAGAATATTTTGTAAGTCAAATATACAAATATGATTATAGAAAAAATCGAGAAAATCGAACAGTATAGCATACTGCGACAACTTATATTGCCGTCAAGAGGGAAAATCATGCCTGCATATGGCGACAATATTACGTTGTCATAGCCTATCATATCGTGGCTTATTAAATAATCGTAATAAGCAATCTTTTTGTTGGCAGAATCCAACATACTTTGAGGCATGCCGGGATTGTCTTGGATAAATTTCTCTTCCGATTCTATCGCTTTTTGATAGTTTTGCAGCCATATTTCTCTATCTTCTTGAGGCGTGTCTATATAATCGTTGCAGAACAACATAATACTCATTATAGTTGCAGTCAAAAAAATCAGTATGAACATAAAAAAACATACAATACGTCTTTTGTTGATTGTAAATAATAAAAAATCGGCAATGTATTTTTTTTGTTTCATAACTATTCTCGCATTGTGTAGTCTAGTAGCAACTGTTTAAAATCGGTATTGGCTATGTCTTGGGCATGGAATACGATTTTACCTTGATCCAAAAGATATACGCTGTGGCACAAATCTTTCATTTGCTCGACTTGATGCCCGCTTATCAGCACACTGACACCCCGTGACGCTGCATCTTTGATGAGATACGACAAAATATCAACACTAAGATAGTCAATGCCGGAAAAAGGCTCGTCCAACAAAAGGACTTTGGGATTGGCAAGTATGGCAAAGGCAAAATATAGCCTTTGCTTCATACCCAAAGAATATTGCCCGAAAGTTTGCTTTACGTTAAGTAAGCCAACCTTTTTAAGTGCCGAGTTGATGTCTTCTTTGCCTATATTGTTGTAAAGCTTAGAAAAGGCATATAAATTTTGGAAGCCCGTCATATAAGGATAAAAAGCGGGATTTTCTATCATCACGCCAAAGCCGTCGTTGGTCTTCTTGACTTGATTATTATACAAGACCTGTCCGCTATCGGCTAAGACTAAATTGGCAATAATTTTGAATAACGTACTTTTCCCCGAACCGTTGACGCCCATAAGTCCGCAAATTTCACCTTCTTTGACAGAAAAGGAAATGCCTTGGAGCACCTCGTGATCTCTATACGATTTTTTTATGTCAATAATCTCTAACATTTTACGCAGGATATGTATCAAACCTATAAATGCCCTTAAGTTCGGTAAAATAATTTAATTGATACCATTTTCCAGTCTCTTCTACCTCATGTATTATTACTATTTGAACGTGTTTATTTGCCGGTATGGTAAGCGTAATTGCATCGGCAAGATTTACGTGGTGCCAATCACTTCGAGACCACTCACCTTGACCGCGATCAACATATCTATAAATAATTTTGCCGTAGCCTACATATCCCGATGCATTCGTCGGTCTTATATCGTTGTCGATTGCATTAAATAGCTTTATATCATTATGATTGCTTGCTGTAGGCGCATACGTATTCAGTTCTACTATTCTTAACGTAACTGCCCCCATAGCGTTTATGTTATTGCCTGACAAAAGATTATCCACGGGCGACAATTTTTGCTCTACCCCTGCTTGATCTGTTGCGTATATAGCAAATTTTTCTGAATTAATTGGGAATTGAATACTCCCGTCAGGATAATATATTGGTTTTTCTGCTCTACTATAGCCGGAATAATCATCTCCCGCATCACATACTAACTCATAACTAAACCATAACGGCGAAGGCGTTGTAGCCAAATCCTCTATATAAGGCGCATTATTGCTGTGTATTTCCATACCACACAAGTCTTCTTCAGTTTCTGCGATTACAACACAATTCGATGAGACAATCATAAATAGTGATATAATTAATATCATCGCCATTGATATTAAAACGTTTGTTTTTTGTGTCATAATAAGACCTCCTATGTCTTAGTTTATTTTTAACGACTAAATATTTCAAGATATATTTGTATGTATCTTTTCGTTGGTAATTATTGTTTTCAGTATTGACATATGCAATAAAAAAGAATAAACTAATATTATAAATACTTAAGAGGCTTATATGGAAAGAAAGTTAGATATTTTACTTGTAGAAGACGACGCTGACGCTTGCAAGGAGATGAGCCTTGCCATAGATGACTTTTTTGATGATTTTAACTTGGTGTCCATCACCAACAACGCTTCTACGGCTATCAAAGACGTAGTAGAGAAACAACCCGATATTCTGATATTGGACTTGGAGCTTACGCTTGGACAAGGCACGGGGATCGAAGTGTTGGAAGGTATCAAAAAAGCGCGTCTGACTTATCCTCCGTATATTGTAATAACGACCAACAATATTAGCAATATTACACATTCTATCGCACGCGAAAACGGCGGAGATTTTATTTTTACCAAAAACCAACAAGGGTACAGTGCCGCTCTGGTAATCAATTTTCTAAAAAGTGCAAAACAAGCAATTTTGAATAGACGTCCTTCGAATTATGGAGACAATCTTGCTCTCACCTCTCCAAGCCATCAGCAACATCTCTATAAAATAATTAGCAACTATCTGCTTGACATTGGCGTCTCTCCGAAGAACATTGGTTTCAAATACTTGGAGAATGCGATTTATTTGGTTGCAAACAACTATGATAAACCGTTTTTGCAAGAGCTTGCTAAAGAATACAAAAAAACGCCTGCAAGCATAGAGCGTGCAATGCAAAACGCTATCAATCGAACGTGGGCTACGGAAAACGTTGAAGACTTGCTCAATAGATATAAAGCAAAAATTTCTTCTTCCAGGGGTGTGCCTACAATAAACGAATTTGTGCATTATTACGCACATCTAATTAGCGTAAATAAATAGCAGGTTGTTTTAACAACCCGCCATTTACCGTTTAGCCAATCAATTTAGCAAAAAAATCGATTACTCTTTCCCAAAAGCTCATATGCGTTCTCCTTTTTTTCTTTATGATACAAAAAAATTGAGAATGGGATGAATTAGTAATAATTATGCTTTTTTAGTTGCTTTTTGTTAGATATTAAGGAGATTTATGGAACAACTAATAATGGACGTCATCAAATATGCAACTATGTTCTTTAGCATAGTATACGTTTACGTTCGGTTGTTGAGAATAACGCCAAGAGCCTCTTGGGCACTGCATCTCCCGATATGCCTTGCCTTGGCAGTTTTAGTTCATTATATTGTATTTGAGTATAGATATCTTATACCTGTAAACGTGCTTTTGTTTTCCTTCGTTTATCTCTTGATTGCGTACAAAAAGCCAATACGAGAAACTCTACCTTACAGTATTGTTGCCGTAGGAATGAGTTTCTTTATTTTGACAATATCTTATATAGCTACTCTTCCTCTTACTATTGCTTTTGCTTTATTGAATAATGAATCACTTGCATTGATAATAATGACAGTTTTTTGTGCTGTAGTACAAGCGACTTTGACTTTGCTCCTCTTCAAGATAAAAAAGTTTAAGAATGGCATTGTGGCGGTGAAATCGGAAACAAGTTTTTTGTTGCTCGTCTTTATTAGTTTACTCACAATTTGTCTAGTGACTGCCTACTATACAAAATTCGTACATTCATATTTGGTCTTTGTAATCATTGTTATTGTCGCCATAGTTGGCTTTTTGCTTATCTCTTTGTGGAGAATAGTCTTGGCAAATAGATATAAGAGTGAGATTACTAAAAGAAACGTCAAAATTTACGAACAAACCCTTGCCGAATACAAAAGTCAAAACGATATGCTACATGACAATAATGACAAACTTTCCGCCATTATACACCGAGACAACAAACTGTTGACGACTATCGAAATTGCGATAAACGAATTGCTCAAACGGCAAAATAATAGCCCCGAAATTACCGAACTGCAAAATACAATCAGCCAGCTTTCCTCCCAACGCGGAAAACTCGTCAAGGATTATTCAAACGACTTGGCTTCCGTGCCAACTACCAACGTTATTGCTATAGATGCAACACTATTGTATATTCATTCTTTGACGCAAAAAAACAATATAGCCTTGTATATGAACGTGGACGAGAACTTTAGCCAAGTTATCACTTCCAATAACATAAATTTGGTAGAATTAAATGCCCTGCTGTGTGATTTGGGCGAAAACGCCATACACGCAGTAGACGGCATAAATGACGCGAAAATCAAACTTACTCTCAGCATACGTAATGGTCGCCCTTGCATTACAATTTTTGATAACGGCGTTGAGTTTGACGAAAAAGTTCTGTCTAATTTAGGCAAAATCAAAATCACAACTCGAAAAAATCAAGGCGGTAGCGGTATCGGTCTCGTCTATATTTTTGAAATATTACAACGATACTTGGCAAGTTTTTGTCTTGACGAAAACTTACAAGGAGAATATACAAAAGCCATTACCGTAACCTTTGACAATTTAGGAGAATTAAAAATCAATACTGCGCGCCCGCAAATAGCTAAAATCTTCAAAAATCGCAATAGTATTTTTTGATTGCAATCGTATATCATACTTGCTCTAAAGTTGCTAAAGAGTGTTTTTTAGGGTACAACTCGTGGCGTAGATTAGACGACAAAAAACCCGACTCCGACAAAACGCCGAATCGGGTCTTTGGTAGCGAGAGTGAGATTCGAACTCACGGTCCCCCGGGTATGAACCGGGTGCTCTAGGCCAGCTGAGCTATCTCGCCAAAATTGGTTGCGGGGGGAGGATTCGAACCTCCGACCTTCGGGTTATGAGCCCGACGAGCTGCCAGCTGCTCCACCCCGCGATATTCTCGATGCTTGATAATGATAATAAAAAAAACGACGTTTGTCAAGAGTTTGAGAAAGATTTTATAAAATAGTAGTCAAACAGTTATATTTTTGCCACTATTTCTTAATTTATTCAATACTATTATATTATCGAAAAAGCAATTTATTCCGTTATCTCAGCTATTGTTTTGTACTGAAGATAGCCCTCTAAGTTGTCGCTGTCTCTTACGATTACGCTGTCTCTGTTCAACATATCCATGATGCCGACAAGCAAAATCCCTCCGCCGACGATGAGGTCTCGGCGCTTGACTTCCAGCCCCGCAAAGCACCCTCTTTGCTCGATTGGCGTGGCGTGCACACGACGACATAATTCTGCCACGATGTCCCTATTAAGTCGATACATATCGACAATTTTGGCATCGTACTCTATCATTTGCTCTTGCATAGCTACAAATGTCGCCGACGTACCGCCAATGGACAAAAGATGGTCAAACTTAGGAACTTCGCCGTATCCTTGCAACGTCTTGGCAACGTATGATTGCAATGCTTCTACGTCCTCTTTGCACTCGTCGTTGAGGACGGCTAGACCTATAGGCAAACTCTTAGAATAGACTAGCCCGCTCTTGTCGCCGACAGCTATCTCCGTACTAGCGCCGCCTATGTCCACCACGCAACATACTCCCTCGGTATAAGCTCCCAAAAATCCTATCTTTGCTTCGATTTGGCTAGGAAGAACGTCGATTTCTATACCACGCTCACGAGCTTGGAACAAAAAATCCGCTCGATTGTCGGCTCTGCGCACAGCTTCGGTGGCAAAGAAAAATATCTCGTCCGCGCCCCACTTCTCAGCCGTCTTACGATAGTCAGCCAACACGTCAAGCGTAACCGATAGATTGTGCGTATCGAGTTTGCCCGTGGTTGCCAAGCCTCTGCCCAGACCCGTGGTGGTGACGAATTTTTTGACACTCGCGCCGTCTTGGCTAAGCATAAGCCTTACGGAATTGGAGCCAATATCTACTACTGCGTACTTCATACCAAAATTATATAAAATATTTCTTTTTTTGCCAAACGCTTGAATACAAAAATAATTGCGTGGTAGATTTTTGTATGTCCGCTGTCCTTTATTATGAAAAAGTTATCAATTTTTGTTGACAATTATGCTTTTTTAATATAATATTGATTACGCTACAGTTCTATGGCTCCGTGGTCAAGCGGTTAAGACATCGCCCTTTCACGGCGGTAACACGAGTTCGATTCTCGTCGGAGTCACCAATAAATAAGGAACGACGATTGTCGTTCCTTATTTATTGATACTCCTCGCAAGCAATCGAATAGTCTCGGCTAATAAAGTTTGGCTTTACAACAAGTAACGCGCCGAGCGTTTTCGCATCCGTAGGATTTTCGCCGATAGGGCAAAGTTCTCGTCAAAGACATTATTTCTAAATCATTTTTACTTATTCTTGACACGAAACTTCGGCGATGCCATATTGACAACTTCCCAAAACAGCAGTAAAATTATTGTAGTATAAAATACTATAAGGAGTAATATTATGGCTAACGTATGTGTAATAACGGGTGGCGGAAGCGGTATGGGTCTTGCTGCTGCCAAATTTATGCCAAAAGACAAAATCATCGTAATATCGGGTAGAACGATGAGCAAACTCGAGGGCGCCGTTGCCGAGTTGAAAGCGTTGGGATATGACGCTTATGCAAAAGCGTGCGACACTTCCAATAGAGAAAGCGTAAAAGAATTGGTGGCTTTTGCATCTTCGCTCGGTGAAATCAAAAACGTCATCAATGCCGCAGGCGTTTCTCCCGCTATGAAGGGCACGCAAGAGAGCATTTTGCGTATCAACGCTTTGGGAACGGTTTACGTAAACCAAGAATTTTCTAAGGTTATGTCAAAAGGAAGCGTTATCGTGGACATCTCGTCCAACTCCGCATACGTTTTGCCTTCTTTCTTAATCAACAAAAAGGTGTATGCTCTTGCCGAAACCGACGAGGCTACCTTCTTGAACAAGCTCATCAAAAAGAGTAACATGGCTAAGGGTGAGTATCAACGCAAAGGCTTTGCCTACTCTCTCTCCAAAAACTTTGTCGTTTGGTACGCGCAAAAATGTGCATTCGAATATGGCAAAAAGGGCATAAGAGTTGCTTCTTTGAGCCCGGGACTTATCGCAACCGATATGGGCAACCTCGAAAAAGAAGAGGGCGGAATGCTAATTCCTTTCTCTTGCGAAGAAAGAATGGGTACGCCTGAAGAGCTCGGCTTTGCAATCGCCAGCCTTGCCGACGAGCGTAACGGCTACCTTGCCGGCGTGGATATACTGTGCGACGGTGGTAGCACCTACGGTATGAAAGAATTTAAGAAGAAAAAATAACAATTTTACTATTTTAGCTAATAAGTCCGCTGCCTATATTTTTATATAGCAGCGGACTTTACATTACACAAGTATTGCATAACTTAGAAATATATGATATACTTGTAGTACGAGTTTATAGAGGTGAATTATGAATTATCAAAGTTGCGTAAAACTCTCCCAAAATTTTAACGAATTAAAAAGAATTGCAAGTGCATATGTAGAAGATTGCAGAAAACTTGACTTTAATGACCTAAAAGCAAGTTTAATTAAAACTGAAGGACAGTACACTCAATATAGCAATATTGAAAAACAACTAAACGCCCTAAAACTACATGAAAATCCAATAGTTAGAATAGTTGCGCCAATTATTATTCGTAATTATCTTATGGATGAAGATGAATTTACATCCACATGTAAAGCAACCGATGAAGCTGTTATTGCATATGAAAAATCGATTATCGATGAGGCTAATAATATCGACTTAAAAAACATGTCTCGTGATTTTGCACTATTTAGGTTTATCTTGGATAAGGCATGGGAACGAGGCGACAATATATCTGTTGATGAAAAAAATTTAATTGAAGAAGTGCGGAAATACTTAAACATTTCAGTAAAAGACCAAAACATAATTGAAGCAAAAGCAGGCAGATACCCTACAAAAGATAATATTATACACAACTTATCTGAAATAGAAGTAGCTAGAAGAGCTTTACAAACCTCAGGCATTCTATTCTATATTAAAAACTCTGATAATGTTCCTTGCGATATTATTCCTGAAGAAATAGTTACTTGTCTAAGGAAGTATTACAATGTTGAGATGAAAGAATACGGATATAAACAATTAATTTCATACATAACGAAAAACACGAAAAAACAATACTTAATCGATATTATTAACAAACATAACGAACAACCTGATACTGCAAAAATTGAATTGCCTAATAACCCTACAATTCCATTCCTACAGGACGTTATTCTAAAAACGATAAAACCTTCCAACTTAATTGGCGGATTTTCTCGCAACGCCGGATTAGATAATATTACACTTTCTAAATGGTGTTCAAATATTGGTGTAAATGTGTCAGGTGCAAAAAGCACTTTGATTTCTCGAATAATTGATTATTATGATAAATTGAGAAAAATTACTATATCAAGCGCTGATGAACGCGAAAAGTATTATAACGTTTATCATGAATTAGCTTGTAGAGATTTAGCGTATCTAAGACAAAATGAAATCATCAAGAAAGATTTAGAATGCGAGCATTACTTTGAAAAAGCAACCGATTATTTGTTTGAAGTAATGTTAAAAAATAAACCATTGCTATTATCTGGTACGGAACACGCTGACGGAAAATTGTCATATAATGATAGATATATCCTCTGGGACAATAAATCAAAAGAAACACCTGTTAATTTGCTTGATCATATTGCACAGTTTGATAGATATATTAAAGGCTCAGATAAAGCAGTCCCAATATTTATCGTTATTGGACCTTCTTTTACGGACAACAGCGTAAAAGAGTGCGTAAAATATTCTTTATCTAATGATACTCAAATACTTTTAATAACTGCTGACGAGCTAAAAGACGTTGCGGAGCTTTGGCACAAAAATCACCCAAACGAAAGTTTCAACCTCGGCTTTTTCAAGCAAAATGGACGATTTGATAAAACTAAGTTGTTAATATAGTTTTCACTTTTTGCAATTCTAAATATAAAAACAAATACTGCAAATACTGCAGTATTTGTTTTTTTTGTAAAATATTATTTAAGTTCTTGCAACGTATCGCAAAACATATCGTACTCCTTATCGGCATAGCAGTAGATATAGCACTTTTCGAGGTTGTCGGCGCGGTAGGATAGTATCGTGTTGATAGCAATCCGAGCGCACTTATCGAGTGGAAAACCGAATATGCCAACGGATATAGGCACGAGAGCTATGCTCTTGAAGCCGTTGGAGTCGGCTATAATGAGGCTGTTGAGGAAGGCACCCTTTAGTCTAGCGTCGTCTCGCGGGTCACCGCTATACTGCGGACCTACGGCGTGGATAATATGCTTGCCTAAGCGATAACCGTTGGTGAGCACGGCGTGTCCCGTCTTGCAACCGCCTATAGCATCGCACTCTCGTTGTAACTCGGCACGTCCCGCCGCTTGAAAAATCGCTCCGCACACTCCGCCACCTGCTTGCAGACCGTCATTGGCGGCGTTGACGATTACTTCGGCATCGGCGTAAACCACGCTGCCCTTCTTGATTTCTAATTGCATATTTTCTCCTTTTGCAAGCCGCCCAGGCTCGTCTACAAAATTGACCAAGGCGTTGTCGATTGTCAATAACTAAGCTAACTTAATCCTAAAACTACCCCACCTTGGATATATTATCTCATAACGTCAACGATTTTTCAATACCTACGCCAAAACGGTTTTGTCCTCTTTCGTTCTATTTTTGGACAAGGACTATACAATATAATATGAATACTATCTACGTCGTAATGATGATAGGGTCGCTATTGCTCGTGACAATTACCGCGCCGGAATCGGCGCTGAGCATTATGCTGGGCGGAGCAAAGAGCGCGATAGGACTGTCGGTGTCGCTATGCGCAATATACACCGTTTGGTTGTCGGTACTGCAAGTCATTGACAAAACTGGAATGGGTAAAGCGCTGAGTAAAGCCTTTAGACCCTTGACAAAGAAGCTCTTTAAGGGCGAGAGCGACCTCGCCTTGGAATATATCACACTCAACTTCTCCGCCAACCTGTTGGGTATGGGCGGTGCGGCAACTCCCCTCGGTATAAAGGCAATGGAATACATGCAAGACGGTACGGAAAGAGCAAGCGACAACATGATATTGTTCGTGGTCATCAACGCCACTTCTATTCAGCTTTTGCCCGCAACTATCATTGGTCTCAGAGCGAGCAAGGGCTCTGCCTCAGCCTCCGATATAATTTTGCCAAGTCTCATTGCCACCACCTTCTCTACGCTTATAGGAGTGATTTTGTGCAAGGTGTTTTCCTCTAAAAAGGCAGAGAGAAAAAAAGACTCTTTGCCGCTCAAAGACAAACTATGAGCGCATATATTTTACCTGCCTTTATCATATTGGTGATTGCAATCGGTGTAATCAAAAAAGTCTCGATATTCGATTGCTTTGCCACGGGCGCAAAGGAAGGCTTGCACCTCATTGTGTCGGTCTTCCCTTTTCTCTGTAGCATTATGATTGCCGTGGAACTGTTTTCCATGAGCGGATTGAGTAAGTATTTTTCTAAAATTTTGGAACCTGTATTGACTTTTTTGGGTGTGCCGAGCGAATTGTGCGAACTACTTATCATTCTTCCTTTGAGCGGAAACGGCTCTATTGCAATGTTGGAAAATATCTACAACACCTACGGCGTGGATAGTTTTATCGCGCGATGCGCTTCGGTAATAGTCAGCGCAAGCGAAACGGTTTTTTATATTGCAACTATGTACTTTTCTACTACCAAAGTAAAAAAATTGAGACACGCCATACCCGTGGCGTTGTTCTCAACTTATGCGGGAGTATTAATATCTTGTCTGATGTGTAGGATACTGTAGCGTGAAAAAACAACTATTTTTTTGTCTCTCCCTCGGAGTGGGAAAGAGCATTAAATAATTCAAAATACGCCTTTCGCCGATTGATTTTCGGCTATCAAAAAGACGGTACGCACCGTCTCTATCGGTTGATAAGTTGTGTAATAATCGTCGTGTCAATCAACGCTAAGTGACTGCGGTCTCGGTCGCACACCGCTACGAATTGACCTGCGACCTCTTCGATATGACGGGTCGGACAACCGCATTGAGTACAACCGCTTGCAAGAGTAAGCTGGTATAGCCTACCGTCTACGTTGACCTTAGGCGGTTTGCCGTACTTGATTTTTTTGATTGCAAAGCCCGTCTTGGACATTGCGCAAAGCATCCTTGCAGAATACACGTTGTCCACCACGAGATAAAGTCCGAATGCCGCAAAAGAAAGCCCCGCCATAATACAAAGCGCCATAAGCGTGATATTGAAAGAACGGGCTTTGAGGATAAAAAACGCTACGATACACACGGCGATAATCAGCACTCCCGACGCAATCATCGCAATGCTTTTGGCAAGCGCTTGTTTGACGGTAGAGATTGGAGTAAGTACGAGGTCTCGTGGCTCGACTTTAGCCAAACCTTGTAACTGCTCTCGATGTAGATACGACGCATCTATCGCCCTCTGCGTTTCTTCTTCTCTCGCTTTTCTTCTCTGCGCCCAATCGGGTTTCTTATTGATTTCGAGCTCCGCTCCGCAATGCTTGCAAAACTTGGCGTCGTCTTCTATTATGCCTTTGCATACCGGGCAATTTTTCATCTATTTTCCTCCTCGCGGATTGTCTTGGTCGCCGCCAAGTAAGTCTTTTGCCACTTAATCAAAACGACGAGCGCACCAAGCAAAACTAGAGGCAATGCGTATGCGCCTACGCCCGTCACGAAAGAACTGCCCGCCATTCCTTGCAAAGAGATGACCATAAGCGTGATGAGTTCAGCTAAACTCAACACTAAAAACAAAGCGCAAAGCACTATCAACAACGAGCAAGATTTCTTTTTGCTTGCGCCTATCGCACCCACTACTCCAACGACTATCCATAGAGCCGCAAAAACGAACGCCACGGCATGTTGGAGGTCCATAACTTGGTCAAGCATTGCCTTTTGCGACGAAGTAAAACTCTTGTCGATGTAACTGATAACGGCTTCGTTGACGGCATCGTTAGTTCCGCCACCTACCAGCCCGTCCGCTAGAAAATATATCCAACCTCCATCGCCGAAACCGACGGAAGCAAAAAGCAAAGACACTACGTTGACGGAGGATGACGCCTTGTAGACGCCTTCTCCACCCCCATCTGACAAGTCGATAGTGGCGTTGATACCCGTGACGGGCAAACATAGGCATACCAAAATCAATACCGTAACCGCTATGACGATATACGGAAACAAAGTGTGAACTTTCTGCAAGGTTTTTTGCGCTTCGATTAGCCTTGGAGATCTTGCGATTTCACCGTTTGTCGTAGAATTTTTTGCCTTTTTCTTGGACCTACTTGCCATAATAATCTCCTAAAACGATTTAATTATATAGCAATTACAAAAAAAATACAAGGTATAATGAAACGATAAATGCACACATTAACAATACTTTACAAAAGGAGTATCGCTATATGATGACAATTACTATTATTGCGACTTTGCTTTTGATAATCGGCGCATTCAACTGGTTTACCGTCGGCGTATTCGGCTTTAACTTCATCAACTGGATATGCATGGGAAGTATGGTTGCGCAAAGCATTATCTACGGTATCGTCGGCATAGCGGGCTTGTGGGTGCTCGTGTACCTTATAGCCAACAAGTTTAAGTTGACCAAAAAGGCTTAACACTCCCCGACAAGGGGGTACATACTAAATTATATTGCTTAGATAATATCCTATAGTAAGTTGATTGACAAGCATATCGCGAGCAAGTTGGTTGCTCGCTTTTTCTACTACGTCGCCGAGCATATCTACCGTCTCTACGTTGAGCCGTCGCATATCGATAAGCACTTTGCGCAAGTTGTCAACAGCGGAAGAACGGTATTGCGTTGCAACGCTAAAAAAGTGATTTTTGTCGACATATATCGAGTTTTTGGACAACAACTTGGCAATATTGTCTAGCAACTTAACGTTGCTCGGATTTTTTGCCCCCTTTCTCAAACTCTCCGTCATACTCGTCATCGTCGCGAGATTTTGTTTGATTTTGACCAAGTATTGCGCCAAAAATATAGGAAAATTCTCATTTTTCGTTTGCCTTTGGTACTCTTCGTTCATTTGGTTGATAGCCTTGTCGTCCGGCATTTTTTCATCGTTATACATACGCGCACCTCTTATATATATTATTCAACGCAAAATAAATAATAAGTATTTGTTGCATTTTCTGCCGACAACGCTTATAATGCTATTATGGACAATATGATTTTGACCCCCGTTCAGTTGTGGGGAGATTACGACCCAGGGGCACAGCCTTTGAAAGCGTCTTTTCAGCATTACGACGACAGAGGCAATTATTTTTTCGTGCAAGGTTACTTCAACGGCGATCGCTATTCTGACGGCGTCGTACGTATTTTTTTCAAAGGTTTGCTGCCAAAATCCGACTGCAAAAAATTGGCGATTTTGATTGACGACTACGACGGCAATATCGGTGAGGAGAATTTTGTAGGTTTGATAAATCAAGGTTTCGGATACCTCTTTTTTGATTATTGCGGAGAAAAAATCGGCAAACGCTATTATACCAAATATCCTAAAAGCGTAGATTACGCTAATATTTGTCGCGCAGGAGAACACCTCGACCACGCCATTCCCGACGCAAAAGCAACCTGCCACTTCGTATGGACCAAAGTTTGTCGCAGAGTTGTGACCTTGGCAACGGAATTGCTCGGCGAGGACGTGCAAATATATCTCGTAGGATTGCGCAAAGGCTCCACCATTGCTTGGCAAACGGCTGGTATGGACGGTAGAATCGACGGTTTGATAGCCACTTTGAACGCCGGTTGGGAGGAGTATTGCGACTACCACAAGTTTGGCGACAACGATATTGTTTTGAGCGACGAAAGAGCTCGTTGGCTTGCGGGGTGCGCGCCTCAAACCTATGCAAGATTTATCAAGTGTCCTACGCTCTTCATCGGCGCCAGCAACAGCGACTTGACGCCTGTGGATAGATTGGAAAACACCCTCAACGTCATTGCCGAAAAGAATAAACTCAAAAAATGTATCTGTGCGGGACATTGCCATAGCGTCGACAACACGGCGATAAAATTGGTAATAGAATGGCTGGGCGCAACTTCGTCGGGCAAAGAATTGCCTCACTCTCCTCAGATGAGCCTCGTAGTCAAAAACGGAAAACTCGTTGCCGAAGTTGCCTTTGACGAAAGCGTAGCCGTGAGTGAGCGTTGTGTGTATTATTCTCACGACGAGCTCGACCCGAAATTGAGAAGTTGGAACAAAATCACGGTTGCCGACGGCACTAGAGACGTGGCTATCCCCGTATACGCCAACAACGAAAGGGTCTACGCATACGCCCAAATAACTTATGCCGAAGGATACTCGCTATCTTGCCTATTGCGCACCTACGAAGTAGGCGAAGAAGCAATCACCTTTACCCCTCTCAAACGCTCGCAAATAATCTACGAACGCAAAAAAGGTACCGGCAGTTGGGTGGCAGAAAATAGTGACGGATTTGAGATTTGCAGCACTCCTCATATGCAAAAGGGCGCGTTCGACATCATGGGCATCACTGCCGACAAGGGAGATTTGACCACATATACGATAGGCGAAGCCAAGTACTTCGGCGACGACGACAACTTGTTGCAGTTTGATACCTATTGCGCCGAAGAGAGGATGTTGGAGTTGGAGTTGACGGTGGAAAACGGCGGGAAAATCGCACGTTATACCGCAACGGTAAAGCTATGCGACGGCGACGCATGGCAAAAACACCCTATCGAAAAACAACACTTCAAAACCGCCGACATGCTCCCTCTAAAAAGTTGGAGAGGTGCAAAAAAACTCACCTTCAAAAATATCGGCGGAGTGCTGATAAACAACATTCTTTGGGTATAGTATGGAATACAAAATAGGCGACGTGGTGACGACCAAAAAAACTCACCCTTGCGGTGGCAATCGTTGGGAAATAGTGCGCGTGGGCGCTGACTTCAAACTCAAGTGCCTCACTTGCGGAAGGGTCGTCATGCTCGATAGCGAAAGTGCAAAAAAAGCAATAAAATCGGTAGTAAAGGACGATGGCAATGACTAAAAAACCCGCTGTAATCAACTTTATCAACGTCTTGCTTTCGTTGATTATCGTTGTGTTGATATTGGCAATTATATGTTTGCTTTGGATAATCTCTCCTATGAAAGTGAGCGGAAATTCTATGCAGAACACCTTGCAAGACAATGATATAATTTGGGTACAAAAGACGGGATACAGTCTACAAAAGGGCGACGTAATCGTATTCAAACGCCCCGGAGCCGACAAGCCTCCAGTCAAACGAATAATCGCCACACAGGGAGATACCGTTCAGTTTGATATGATCGGTGGCTACAAAGTCAACGGCGAGTATATCGACGAAGATTATCTCTCGTTTGACTTCGCCCAACTCTACGACGAGTATTATTTTACGGGTACGCATCAAGACACTACGATAAGCGCACTATTGATGACAACGGGCGTTATCGTGGGCGAAAACCAACTCTTCGTGCTGGGCGACAACAGAGGCGTTTCGCTCGATAGCCATAGTTACGGTTGCATAGAGACGGATTGGATAATAGGAAAAGTAGTAAACAAATAAGGAGTATATATGAAAGCAATAGTATCGGTAATAGGAAAAGACAAAAAAGGCATTATCGCAAAAGTAGCAACTAAACTCAGCGACCTCGACGTCAATATCGAGGACATTTCGCAAACAATTATGCAAAACTTTTTTACTATGATAATGGCAGTAGATTTGAGCGAAAGCAGCCATAATTTTGAAGAAGTCAAACAAGAGTTGACGGCGACGGGACAAGCTTTGGGCGTAGAAATACATATTCAATCCCAATCTATATTCGAAAGCATGCACCAACTCACCACCAATACCACTCTATAAACGGACAAACTATGTACACGAACAAAGAAATTATTGAAACGATAAACATGGTGTCTCACCAACATCTCGACGTGAGAACTATTACTATGGGTATTTCGCTGATGGACTGTATCAGCGACAGCAAAACCCGTACTTGCGAAAAAATCTACGACAAAATTATGAGTAGAGCCGGCAACCTCGTCAAGGTTGGCGAACAGATAAGCTCGGAGATTGGCGTGCCAATAGTCAACAAGCGCGTGTCGGTAACTCCGATAAGTCTCGTAAGCGCTTCGAGCCGCGGACACTTGGAGATAATACGTACTCTAGACAAGATAGCCGAAGAGATTGGCATCGACTTTTTGGGCGGTTACTCCGCCTTGGTCCACAAGGCAATGAGCCCTTACGAAGAAGAGTTTATCCGCTCTATCCCCGAAGCTCTCTCTACTACCAACAAGATTTGCTCCTCCGTCAACGTAGCAACTTCTAAAGCGGGCATCAATATGGACGCCGTGGCTTTGATGGGCAAAATCGTCAAAGAGTGCGCCTTAGCCACCAAAGACAACGATTCGATGGCTTGCGCCAAGTTGGTTGTATTTGCCAACGCAGTTGAGGACAATCCTTTTATGGCGGGGGCATTCCTCGGCAGCGGCGAGGACGACACGGTAATCAATGTGGGCGTCTCGGGTCCGGGTGTGGTCAAGACGGCTCTCGAAAAAGTCGACGGCGACCTTACTCAAGTAGCCGAATGTATCAAGCAAACTGCTTTCAAAATCACAAGAGTCGGTCAACTCGTTGCCAAAGAAGCGGCTAAAAGATTGGGCGTCTCGAGCGGTATAGTAGACCTTTCACTCGCACCTACCCCTGTCGTGGGAGACAGTGTAGCACACATCCTCGAAGAGATAGGTCTGGAAAGCGTGGGCGCGTGCGGTACTACCGCTACCCTTGCAATGCTCAACGACGCCGTCAAGAAAGGCGGTATTATGGCAAGCAGCCACGTGGGTGGACTGAGCGGCGCATTTATCCCCGTCTCCGAAGACGCGGGAATGATTAAGGCGACGGAAATCGGCGCTTTGAATATAGAAAAACTCGAAGCTATGACCGCCGTATGTTCGGTGGGATTAGATATGATTGCCGTGCCCGGAGATACCGAAGCCGACGTCATCTCGGCGTTGATAGCAGACGAAATAGCAATAGGCGTAGTCAACACCAAGACCACTGCGGTGAGAGTTATACCCGTCTATGGCAAAAAGGAAGGAGAATACGCCGAGTTCGGCGGACTGCTTGGTCGTGCACCTATCATGAAGATAAGCAAATACTCTCCAAGTAAATTTATATCGAGGGGCGGACGCATACCCGCACCTTTGCATAGCAACAAGAATTGACGGAGACAATATGCAAGCAGAAGGAAAAAACGCCGTTGTCGAAGCTCTCGAGAGCAATATAGCAATAAAAAAACTCTACGCGTGCAAAACCATGCGTGAGCTTGACAAAATCATCGACAAGGCAAAAGTCAAAAATATCCCCGTCGCATTGGTGGATAAACGCGAGCTTGACAAGATGTCGGAGACCGGTAGGCACCAAGGCGTGATTGCCGTGTGCAAAGACTTCGAATATACTCCTTTGGACGACGTAATAACAAAGTCACGCGAACAAGGTAAGCCGCTCTTTCTCATACTGTTGGACGGCATAGAAGACCCGCACAACCTCGGTAGCATAATCAGGGTTGCGGAGTGCATAGGAGCCGACGCCGTAGTTATCCCAAGTCGTAGAGCCGTAGGCGTTACCCCTACCGTCATAAGAGTTTCGGCGGGTGCGACCAATCATTTGCCCGTCTGCCTCGTAGGCAATATCAACGACGCTATCAGAAAGCTAAAAGACCAATTCGTCAACGTGATATGCGCCGATATGGACGGAGAACCGCTCTATCAAGCAAGGCTTGACGGCGATATAGCCATTGTCGTAGGCAACGAAGGAAACGGCGTCAAAGCTTTGACGGCAAAACTGTGCGATAAGACGATTGCTATACCGCAGTTTGGCAAAGTAAACTCTCTCAACGCGTCGGTTGCTTGCGGAATTATTTGCTATGAAATAGTCAGACAAAGACTGCAACGATAAAACCGAAAAGCCCACGATAATCACGGGGCTTTTCGGTGTCATAATGACGTAAAGAAAAAATTATGTTTTGCTACCTAATCTATACTTACATATTACTAACCGTGTCTTAAACCTTCATTAAATTTGCAAAAAATTTTTTTAATATTGGTTTAAGACAATGCAAGGAGGGATTATGAGAATTTTGTTGGTTGAGGACTCAATAAGCCTATGCGAGGTACTCTCCGAAGTACTGCAAAAAGAAAAATACGAAGTGCAATGCGCCTATGACGGAGAAGAAGGGCTTAATCTTGCCGTGTCGGATATATTCGACCTCATCATACTCGACGTGATGATGCCCAAGAAAAACGGCTTTGAGGTACTCAAAGAATTGAGAGCAAAAAAAATATCTACGCCCGTCATTATGCTGACGGCTCTGTCGCAAGAATCCAACAAGGTGCAAGGACTGGACCTCGGCGCGGACGACTATTTGTCTAAACCTTTTTCCACTTCGGAACTGCTGGCGAGAATCAGAGCTATTTTGCGTAGAAGGGGCGACGTCACGGTAGAGAACACTCTCTCCTACCAAGGCGTAGTGCTCAACTTGTCCAGTTATCAGTTGATAAGGGGCACAAAGTCGGTCAAACTGTCTCAAAAAGAGTGCGACATCATGCGGTACTTTATGGAAAGACCGAGATACGTGGCAGAAAAAGAAGCCCTGATCAACAAAGTATGGGGCTTTGACAATACCTTTGAATCCAACTCGTTGGAAGTATTTATTTCTTTCTTGAGGAAAAAATTGTCTTTTATAGACGCTCCTTTCGTCATCAATTCTATAAGAGGCGTGGGATACCAGTTGGGAGATAAACAATGAATATGTTTAGAGACGCGCAACTAAAGTTTATGCTCATACCGCTCGTTGTGTGCGCTACCCTTTTGTGCGTCGTTTTTTCGGCGATATTCGCCATAGCATCTACCACTTCTCTAAAAAGCGCGCGTGATTACGTCACCGACGCTCAGTCCGTAAGCACCGAAAAGGCAATGAGTTCGGGCTATCAGTTTAGATGTATAACGGTGATTGAGTTTTTCGACGGACAGGTGCTCACATCTAAAGACGACTTCTTCGCCGGCATCGATTTGCCGAAACTGTTGGACGAAATACAAGATGACCCCAACAAAGTTCTCAAACACGGAGATTTGTCCCTCGTCGTCGGATACAAAAGCGATACCTACAACGAATATCCTATCGCGAGATATACCATATACGATTATTCGTCTGAACGCGCAACTCTCACCAACCTTACCGTTACGCTGGTAGTGGTGTATATCATCACCGTATTGATAATAGGTCTGCTATCATACTTATTTTCGGCAAGCGCGGTAGAGCCTATGAACATAGCCTTCAAAAAGCAACAAGAACTTATTGCCAACGCTTCGCACGAACTAAAAACTCCGCTTACAATAGCGTTGACAAATATCGACTTGGTGGCAAGCGAGCCAAAACAAACGGTGCTCGAAAATAAGAAGTGGTTGGACAGCGCAACCTACCAACTAAAACGAATGAATAGCCTGGTATTGCAAATGCTGGAGCTGTCCAGGCTCGAAATGAAAGGCAATCAACTGCACCACGATGACGTCAACCTCAGCGACTTGGCTACGGGAACGCTGTTGTCTTTTGAGGCTTCGATATACGAAAAGAACATACTGCTTACCGCCGACATCGCACAAGACGTACATTACGAGTGTGACAAAATAGAAGTCGAAAAGTTGATGACTATCTTGCTCGACAACGCCAAAAAATACACTCCCGAAGAAGGAGAAATTACTTTTACTCTTCAGAGCTTACCTAAATCTATCAAAATGAGAGTGACCAATTCGGGGGGCGGTCTTAGCAAAGAAGAATGTGAAAACGTCTTTGAGAGATTTTATAAATCCGACCACTCGCACAAAGAGAGCGGCAATAGTTTTGGTCTGGGATTGTCTATCGCCAAGTCGGTGGTGACGTCTCTCGGCGGCAGTATTAGGTGTATGAGCGACGGTATGAGTTGGACGGCATTTGAAATTACGCTGCCCGTAAAACCTTCTAAAAACGCCAAATAAATCGATACGTATCGACAAAAATGCAACCTGATGAATATAGGTTGCATTTTTTTTGTAATAATTTTTGCATTATTTTTATTATAAATAATTGTTGCTTCGTTAATTTCTTGGTTGTAAATTTTTAACTTTTTTTTATTCTTGCAACAGTTGCATTGCCACCTTGTAGACTTGGTCTTTGGTCAACTTGTTTTGTTTGGCAACTTGCTTGATTGCTTCCTTTTTGTCTATACCTTGTCTCAACTTGCCCTGCAACTGTTCTTCTATGCTCACGGTCGGTTGCTCTTCGACTTCTGTCGGGTGCTCTACTATAAGCACGAACTCACCCTTTGGATTGTCGACTTGCATTGTCCCCAAAACTCCGATGACGTGGCTCTCGTGAATTTTGGTAATTTCTTTGACGACGTGTACCCTTCTTTCTCCAAACGCCTTGTACATTGCGTCGAGATCTTTGTTGACGTCGTACGGCGAACTGTAAAACACCAATGCGCTATCGTATCCCGCAAGCTTGGCAAGCAACACCTTTTTGTCCTTGTCCTTGCTAGGTAAAAAGCCGACGAACGTCCATATAGGTTTGGTTATACCGCTGAGCGCCATTGCGCTGGCTACAGCAGTAGGACCCGGTACCACTTCTATCTCGTACCCCCTACGCGTCAATTCTTCGACTACTATCGCCCCGGGGTCGGAGATGCAAGGCATGCCCGCGTCGGTGATAAGCGCAACGCTCTGTCCTTGGTCTAGCATGGCAGCAATCTTCTCGGTACTTTCCCTCTCGTTGTGTTGGTGACAACTAAAAAGAGGCTTTTTGATACCGTAATAATTGAGTAGCCCGAGAGAGTGACGAGTGTCTTCGCAAGCAATAGCCGACGCTTGTTTGAGCGTCTCTATTGCCCTAAACGATACGTCGCCGAGATTGCCTATCGGCGTGCCTACCAAGTATAACTTTGCCATTAGTTTTTGTTCAGTTTATATCCGTCTTTGGTATCGAGAATTGCGTAGCCTTTTTGTGCTATTTGCTCACGAAGGCTATCTGCCAAAGCGTAGTTTTTGTCAGCTTTGGCTTGCTTTCTCTGTTCGGCAAGGTCGAAGACGTCTTGAGGTGCGCTCTCTTGCTCGCTCTGCATAGGAGCGGCTTGGTCTAGGCTCAACCCCAACACCTTGTCAAAGTCCAACGCCATAGCATAAACGTCCTTACTCTTTGGCTCTTTGACCATTTTCCAAAGTACGCCGAGCGCCATAGGAATGTTGATGTCGTCGTCTATCGCATCGCAAAATTCCTTCTTATACTTTGCAAGTACGGTAGGGTCGGTGGTCGCATTGCTAATCTTGTGGTCGTAAAGTGCGGACAAGAGTCTTGCGTAAGATACTTTGGCTCCGTCCATGCCTTCGAAGGTAAAGTTAAGCTTTTTGCGATAATGCGCGTTGAGGCAGAAATATCTAAAGTCCATTGCGCTGTAGCCCATTTCCTCGAGCTGACTGATGCGATAGGTGTTGCCGAGGCTCTTGGACATCTTACCGTTGTTGACTAGCATAAACTCACCGTGCATCCAATAGTTGACGGTTTTGCAACCCGTCAAAGCTTCGTTTTGAGCAATCTCGTTTTCGTGGTGTACGGGTATATGGTCAACACCGCCGGTGTGCAAGTCGAATATCTCGCCGAGATACTTCCTGCTCATAGCCGAGCACTCGATATGCCAACCGGGATAACCCATTCCCCACGGACTTGGCCATTGCATTATATGGTTAGGCTCTGCCTTTTTCCATACCGCAAAGTCTGCAGGATGACGCTTTTGGCTGTTGACGTCCACTCTTGCGCCCGCTTGTTGGTCGTCGAGTTTTAGACGACTGAGTTTGCCGTACTCGGGGAATTTGGATATATCGAAATATATTCCGTCATCGATTTCGTAAGCGTATCCCTTGTCCAACAACGCTTGCACGTACTTGATCATGTCTTGGATATGGTCGGTGGCTTTGGCAATAATCTCGGGTTTGCCGATATTGAGCTTTTTTAAATCGTCAAAAAAGACACCCGTGTAATATTCTGCTATTTCGTAAGGCGACTTTTGCTGTTCTCTGCTCGCCTTAGCCATTTTGTCCTCGCCGTCGTCGGCGTCGGACATAAGGTGTCCAACGTCGGTTATGTTCATCACTCCTTTGATTTTGTAACCGTCGTATTTGAGCACCCTACGCAATATATCCATAAAGATATACGTCCTAAGATTGCCTATATGCGCGTAGTTGTACACGGTAGGTCCGCAACTGTACATACAAACCTTGTTGTCTTTGATTGGCTTAAATTCTTCCTTTTCCCTTGTCAGCGTGTTGTACACTTTAAGCATTGTCTTCTTCTCCTTTTGGTTGTTTGAATTCTTCTGCAAGCAAAGCGTCGTCGTTCATGGTGATGCTATACTTGCAAGAATGTACGTCAAGTTTTTCTTCTAGTTTTGCCATACGATCGTTGATTCTCTTAAACTCTTCGAGAATAGGGTCGGGCAATTTGGTTTGGTTGAGGTCGTCTACTCTCTCGGTGTTTTGTCTGACTATTCTACCCGGGACGCCAACCACCGTGCAATGAGGCGGTACGTTCTTGAGTACGACGCTGCCCGCGCCGATTTTGCTGTCGTGTCCTATAGTGATTGGTCCGAGCACCTTAGCCCCCGCCGAAATCATAACGTTGTCTTGTATGGTCGGGTGTCTTTTGCCGGTATCTTTGCCCGTGCCTCCCAAAGTAACGCCTTGATAGATTACCACGTTGCTACCGACCTCTGCCGTTTCGCCTATAACTACTCCCACGCCGTGGTCAATAAATACGCCGCCCGCAATCTTAGCCGCGGGGTGAATATCAACGCCCGTCAACCGCCTCGTGCGAGAAGCAATGGCTTTGGCAAGAAAAATCATTTTGTGATTGTAAAACCAATGCGCAATGCGATGTCGGAACAAAGCCTTGAATCCGCCGTAAGTAAAAAAGATTTCCGCTTTGTTGCGTGCGGCAGGGTCCTTCTCCATCGCCACTTGTAAATCTTGTTTTATCTTTCCCATTTCTACTCCTATTTATATCAAATAACTCGATACGTATCGTTGTTTTCGTTGCTTTTGCAATACAAAAAGCGTCTTTGCTTGCACAAAGACGCCTTATGACGCGGTTCCACTTTGATTGGGCTTAAAGCCCCTCTCTATAGCTATAACGGGCATATCCCGCCTTGACATTTCCTTCAAGGAGCGAGCCGACCGCACTTTCTTGGTGTATGTCCGAGTGGCTTTCAGCCGCCGACCACTCTCTCTGTCGAACACTTGCCCAATACTCTTGTCGACTATTGCTTTTGGTATATTGTATGTGTATTATAAACTATCGGTCACACTTTGTCAAGCGATTACATTCTTAGCGGTGCTTTGATGCCTAGCATGGTCAAACCGTTGAGAATAACCTGCTTGGTCGCCGACACCAACGACAATCTCGCCTTTTTGATTGCGTCCTCTGCGTTGTTGATATTGTGCTCAAAATAGAATTTGTTAAACGCCTTGGCAACGTCGACGATATAGCGCGTCAAAATGCTTGGCTCGTATTTACGCGCGCAATCCTTGAGAATGTCGGGGTACCTGTCGAGAAGTCTAATGAGATCCGCAGATTCTTTGTTGTCTACCCCTTTATAATCGGCTACACAGTCGATTGAGCCGCACCTCTCTAACAACGAATTGCACCTAGCGTAAGTATATTGCACGTAAGGTCCCGTTTCACCGTCAAAGTTGAGGGCTTTGTCATAGCTAAACACCATATCTTTGATACGAGAATTGAATAGCACGCCGAAAATAATAGCACCGACGCCCACCATCTCCGCCGTAGCTTCTTTGTCGGGCAAGTCGGGGTTTTTGTCGTTGATAATATCCAACGCCTTGGCAACCGCCTTGTTGAGTACGTCCTCCAAAAAGACTACGTTGCCGCCTCTGGTGGAGAGTGCGCCGTCTTCCAGCGACACCATTCCGTGCGCGACGTGTACCATGTCCTTGGACCACTCGCAACCCATCATCTCAAGCACTTTGAATATTTGTCTAAAGTGCAAGTTTTGTTGATAAGCCACAACGTAGAGACACTTGTAAAAGTCGTAAGTTTGCTTGCGATAAAAAGCCGCCGCCATATCTCTGGTTGCATATAACGTTGCTCCGTCGGCTCTCACCAACAAGCAAGGAGGCATGTTTTCCTTGTCGTCAAACCTTACCACTTGCGCACCGTCGCTTACTTCCAACAAGCCAAGCTCTCTCAACTTATCGAGCACGGGTGCCATTTTGTCGTTGTAAAAGCTCTCTCCCGCGTAACTGTCGAACTTGACGGACAGTCTATCGTATATCTTGCCAACCTCTTTGAGTGTGATTTGTTTAAACCATTCAAAGAGCTCCAACGCCTCTTGGTTGCCGTCCTCTATAGCCTTAAACCAAGCTCTTGCCTCGTCGTCGAGCTTAGGATTTTGCTCGGCTTCTTTGTGGAATTTTACGTATATGTCGAGTAGACCTCTAACGCCTCTGCGATCGATGTCTTGCTTGTCGCCCCACATTTTGTACGCCACTATAAGTTTGCCGAACTGCGTCCCCCAGTCTCCGAGATGGTTGATGCCCACCACGTTGTAGCCGAGTGCACCGAAAATTCGATACAACGCTCCTCCGATGACGGTGTTGAGCAAGTGCCCCATATGGAACGGCTTGGCTATGTTGACGGACGAGTAGTCGATACATATCGTCTTGCCTTCGCCATCGTTGCATTTGCCATAGTCGTTGCCCTCGGCGGCTATTTTTTGCAAAACTCTCTCGGCAAACTCCGTCTTGTTGAGAGTAAAGTTGACGTAGCCCGCCACCGCCTCAACTTTGGACAAAAAACCTTGCGAAGTTATGCTAGCCGCAATATTATTGGCAATATTCATCGGCGAAGTCCTCAATATCGAGGCAAACTTGAAGCAAGGCAAACAATAGTCGCCCATTGCGCTGTCTTTAGGCAATGCCAACAAGTCGTATATTTCATTTTCCGTCACGCCGTCAACCTTGACAAGTTGAGCAATAAGTCGTTTGTAATCCATATTCACCTTATACGTTGAAGCGGAAAAGTACCACGTCGCCGTCTTTGATGACGTAATCCTTGCCCTCGCTCCTTACTTTACCTTTTTCTTTTGCCGCATTATAACTACCGAGTTCCAATAGAGTTTGCCAGTCGACTATTTCGGCACGGATAAAGCCCTTCTCGAAGTCGGAGTGTATCTTGCCTGCAGCTTGAGGAGCTTTGGTGCCTTTGGTTATCGTCCAAGCTCTCGTCTCCTTTTCACCCGCAGTGAGATAGCTGATAAGTCCGAGCAACTCGTAGCATGCGCTGACGAGCTTATCAAGTCCGCTCTCGTCAATGCCCAACTCTTGTTGGAACATTGCCTTGTCTTCGGGCTCCATACCCGCAAGGTCTTCTTCTATCTTGGCACATAGAACTATAGTTCTGGCATCGTTGCGACTTGCGTAATCCTTGACTGCCTTGACGTAATCGTTGTCGGGTTGTCCTATATCGCCCTCGCCAATGTTAGCTGCGTAGATGACGGGCTTGGTAGTGAGCAAAAACATATCGTTGATAATTGCCTTTTCATCATCGTTCATCTCAATGAGACGCGCGGGCTTTCCGCTCTCGAGTTCTTGATACACCCTATCGAGAAAATCCGCTTCTACAAGATACTTCTTATCTCCGCCCTTGGCACTCGACCTTGCCTTGGCACTTCTTCTTTGCACCGTCTCCATATCGGCAAAAATCAACTCGAATTCAATAGTCTCTATATCTCTAAGAGGGTTGACGCTGCCGTCAACGTGCGTGATATTGGCGTCGTCAAAACATCTAACAACGTGCACTATTGCATCCACTTCTCTGATGTGAGACAAAAACTTATTGCCTAGTCCTTCGCCCTTGGAAGCTCCTTTTACAAGACCCGCGATGTCTACAAATTCCAACACCGTCGGAGTTATCTTTTTGCTATTGTAGAGTTTTGCCAATGCGTCGAGCCTTGGATCGGGCACGGCTACCACGCCCACGTTGGGCTCTATGGTACAAAACGGATAATTGGCGCTCTCTGCACCTGCTTGAGTAATCGCGTTGAAGAGCGTACTTTTGCCTACGTTAGGAAGTCCCACTACGCCTAATTTCATAGTTTACCTCTCGTCTATTAATGTCTATATTATTATAATTAAAATTAACTTACAAGTAAAGCAAAATTATCAAAAGCGTTGCTTTGGCTATCTTTTGACTATTTCGTCTACCGCCTGTACGACCAATCGTATCGCCTGCGAAATAATGTTTTTGTCAGCAGTAACTACAAAAAACTCGATACGTGTCTATTATTTGGAAAAATCGGTATCAAAAAAAGACAAGGCCTTCGCCTTGTCGTTTCTTTTATTTTCCGTTATATCTTCTACAATTTTCTACCCACGACAAATCCGTTACGCTAAGCTTGCTTACGTTGTCTTGGTTGTAGGTGAAGTATCTGTAATACTTGTTTTGAGAAGTGCCGTGGAATAATAATATCGTCGCCTCCCAGCTATTGTACGTATAGTAGTATTTCATCAAACCGCAATCCCAAATCTGCATTGTCACTTCGTGGAACACATAGTCCAAGTCTTTGGAACCCGTAGACTTTCTAAGTCCCTCTCTTCCGAGATTTAGAGCGTCGGATTTTGGGTCTACTTTGATAAAGACTTCGTAATAGCCCTCTTGGTCGTTGTGAGTTATGCTTGCCTCTTGTACGTACTCTGCCAAAATGTTGGCGTTGTCTATGTCTTGGTAGTGCTTGTTGATTTTACCTTCTCCGCTTGCAATCCATTGTTTGTCGTTGTATTTGGTACCTTTGCCTGCCTTGCCCCAATCAATATATCCGCCTTCACCCGGCTTGAAATTGGCAACAGAATCGTTATTTAGTCCACCCTTGTTTTGCTGCTTATAAAATACCGTTCCGTCAGGCGAGTAAGTTCTCTCCGCATAGTTGAGCAAAATTCTAACCGTACCGAGAAGATTGGACTCTTTGTTGGTCTTGAGATCCTTGCCCGTCATAACGTAGCCGTATCCTTCGTAGAACTTGGTAGCGCCTACGTTGCAGTTGTATTCTCTAACTTCCATGTCGCCACGAAGGTCTAACGCTCCCTCGTATACCACGTCTGCAAAACCTCTACCTTCCGATACCGATGCGCTAAAAGCTACTTTATGCGCGTTTTCGTTGGCAAGTTGATAGAGATACGAAGCCGACTCCAACACTACCGTGTTGGTGGTCTTGTCTGCACTAATAGTAACTTTGGCAGCATCTACAGCGACGGCACCTTGGCTAGCAGTAGCGGTAGGAACAACCATTATGTCATCGTAATCGGTTGTAATGGAGTTTGCGCTACTACTTTTGTTGTTGCACCCCGCTAACGCTATCATACAAGTCAAAGCAACGAGTATGCAAACGGCAATTATTCTGATTTTTTTCATAATTTTTCTCTCTTTTCTTTTTTGCAAGACATAATAAAATCGTTGCTCTACTCGCCTTGCTACTTACGATTATATAAGATTTACGGATTTTTTGTCAAGACTAAACGTTGTTTAAGACAATTTATATGATTTTTTTGGCTATTGCGACATTAGGTTGATACTTATAACTTGTTTTACTATACAGCGTGTGCTATAATCGTGCCATGAGCATTCCTAAATTGATTATTTTTATAGTGCTTTGCGGGCTAGCGTATTTGGTCGGAGCAATCAACTTTGCAATAATATTTGCCAAAAAGGCGGGCAAAGATATACTAAACAGCGGAAGCGGCAATCCCGGCACCATGAACGTACTTCGGGTGGCAGGCAAAAAATGGGGCGCGTTGACATTCCTATGCGACGCTCTCAAAGGCTTAGCTTTTGCGCTCGTTGCGAGGTTTTTCTTCTGTGGAGAGACGTATGCTTTGGCGCTGGTGATTGGTCTTATAGCAATAGTAGGGCACGTCTTCCCTATTTACACGCGTTTTAGAGGTGGTAAAGGCGTTGCAACTTCGATTGGCGTATTTATGGCAATTATGCCCATAGCTACTAGCATAGTACTAGTACTTCTTATTTTGTGGCTCTTCTTCGGCAAGTACGGCTTTATAGGCTCGCTCGTTGCTATAACTTCTCTATCAATCATATCTTGCATCATCAATCGCGGTAGCGTTACTTGTATAGTAATCTCAATCGTCATCGCCCTCCTCGTATGGTGGACGCACCGTAGTAATATCGTGCGCCTTGTCAAGGGCAACGAAAATACCTTGCAACTAGCTAAGAAGAAAGACGAAAAGGCAAGCGACGATAATAGCGAAAATAAATAATGTTTGTTAAACTCATATACAAAAGAACGGCTAAAATGCCGTTCTTTTTATCAATTTGATTGTAATTGCTAGATTGTATTTTTATAAATCTCTATTACATTGGATTGATGGCAATATCATTTTGGATTGCTTATTATACAATCTAATCTATCAAATAAAACGATTTAGCAACACGTATTGAGTTTTTGCGCTTTATTTTGCTTTGGTGGTGTCGATGACGGCTTTGATACGTCTGATACCTGCCGAGGAAGATTGTTCTTTGACTATCTTAAACTCGCCGAGTAGTCCCGTTCTCTCTGCGTGAGGTCCGCCGCATATTTGGCAGTCTACGTCGCCTATGGTGTAGACTTTGACTACTTCGCCGTAGCGAGAGCCGAACACGCCGACTGCGTTGATTTCTCTTGCCTTTTCGATAGGCATCTCTTCGCATACCACAGGAATGTCGCGCGCGATGGCGTCGTTGACGAATTTCTCCACTCCCTTCTTTTCCTCTTCGGTGAGAGGGCGCTCGAAGTTGAAGTCAAATCTCAATCTCTCTGCCGTGATGTTGCTACCCTTTTGCTCAATATCGTCTCTGCCGAGTACTTTCTTTAGTCCTGCAAGCATAAGGTGAGTTGCGGTATGCAGATAGGTAGTCTGTTCTCCGCTGTCCGCAAGTCCGCCCTTAAACTTTTGCTCTGCGCCCGCTTGCGACTTCTTTTGATGTTCTGCAAAAGCGTTGTGGTAGCCCTCTATGTCCACGCCGAAGCCCTTCTCCTTGCATATTTCTTGCGTCATTTCGATTGGGAAGCCGTATGTGTCGTAAAGTCTAAACGCAGTCTTGCCGTTGAGCATACCGTTTTGGACGAATTTTAGCACTTTTTCGATTTCTTTGATACCGTTCTCTAGCGTCTTGCCAAACTTCTCTTCTTCCTTGGCAATCTCGGTAAGCACCTTGTCTCTATTGTCGGCAAGTTCGGTATATATATCGCAATATTTGTCGATAAACATCTCGGCGATAGTAACGAGTTCTTTGCTATCCATACCCAGTTGTCTTGCAAACCTAACCGAACGGCGGAGAAGTCTACGGAGCACGTAACCTTGGTCAACGTTGGAAGGTACGATGCCCTTTTCGTCGCCTATCATAAAGGTTGCGGTACGCATATGATCGGCTATGATGCGCATTGCGCGGGTCTCTTCCTCGCCCTTGCCGTATTCCTTGCCACACAAACTGCTGATTTTGGCAATAACGTCGGCAAAAAGGTCGGTTTCGTACACCGATTGATAGCCGTTGAGCATGCAAATTGTTCTCTCAAGCCCCATACCCGTGTCTACGTTCTTTTGTGCGAGCGGTTGGAAGTTGCCTTCCTTGTCACGATTGAATTGCATAAATACGTTGTTCCAAATCTCCACGTACTTGCCACAATCGCACGCAGGCGAGCAATCCTCCCCGCAAGGCTCTTTACCCGTGTCTATAAATATCTCGGTATCGCTGCCGCAAGGTCCCGTTGGTCCTGCGTACCACCAGTTGTTCTCCTTAGGCAAATAGAAAATTTTGTCCTTGGCAATGCCGAGCTCGTTCCACTTCTTAGCGGCGATTTCGTCTCTTTCGCAATCTTCGTCGCCCGCAAACACGCTGACGGCGATCTTTTCGGTAGGAATCTCCAAAACCTTGGTAAGAAATTCAAAGCTAAATTCTATAGATTCTTCTCTAAAGTAGTCGCCCAAAGACCAGTTGCCCAGCATTTCGAAGAAGGTGCAATGCGTTGCGTCGCCTACTTCGTCAATGTCGCCCGTTCTTACGCACTTTTGCACGTCGCATAGGCGTTTGCCCGCAGGGTGTTTTTGTCCCAAAAGATAAGGTACTAAAGGGTGCATACCCGCAGTGGTGAAGAGCACCGACGGGTCGTTCTCAGGGATAAGCGAAGCCGACGGAATTACGGCGTGTCCCTTGGACTTGAAAAACTCTAAATAACTGTCTCTAAGTTCTCTCGATGTCATTTTTTTCATAATATACTTCCTCTTTTAGTTATAAAATAAAATATCCGAATACGTTGGATAAGGCCAAATATCCTTTGGCATCATTCCTTCGAGTTTGTCGATGACTTCCCTAATGCTGTCCATAAGTGTTAGCACTTGGTCTCTCACCAAAATAGCTTGTTTGTTGACGTCCTTGCTCTGCCCTGCCGTATTTTTGGCAAACTTGAGCTTTTCTATTCTGTTGTCCAGCATATTGAGTAGCTCCGACACGTTGAGCAAATGTTTGTTTTGCACGTCTGCAAGATTAGGCGCAACGAGGTTGAGCGCATTGATTTGAGAGGCGAGAATGCTCTGGTACTTCATAGTCGCCGGCAAAATGTTTTGCTTGACCATCATTATCAAAGTTTCCGCTTCGATGCCCGCAGACTTGATATAGTTGTCTAGATATATCGCTTGTCTGCTCTCTATCTCTCTGCGCGTCATGACCTTGTGCTTCTCGAAGAGCTCGACGTTTTTGTCCCTAGTAAAGGTCTCGTAAGCGTCAACGCTGTTTTCTAACACTTCCAAGCCTCTGCGACGAGCTTCTTTGCTCCACTCTTTGCTGTAGCCGTTGCCGTTGAACACTACTCTGCTGTGCTTGGTGTACAGCTCCTTTACCAAGTCTACTATTGCCCCGTCAAGTTCGTTAGGCTTAACCTTCTCCAGTCTATCGCAAATGTCGGATAGCACGTCCGCAGTAGTCGTATTGAGAATGACGCACGGCGTAGATAACGTCGCCGATGCACCTACCATTCTAAACTCAAACTTGTTGCCCGTAAAAGCGATAGGCGCTGTACGATTGCGGTCGCTGGTGTCCTTGCCGAGTTCGGCAAGATAATTGACGCCCGACTTGATATATTCTTTGACTCTTACGCCCACTTCTTCGCCTGCACAAATGGCGTCGAACATCTTCTCCATATCTTCGCCCGTATAGACGGATATAATGGCAGGGGGCGCTTCGTTGCCACCTAGTCTTGCCTCATTGCCAAGACTTGCAGCACTCATGCGAATGAGATCGGAATACTTGTCCACCGCCGCGATGACCGCCGTAAAGAACAACAAAAACGTCCTGTTGTGGCTCGGGTCGCTGCCGGGCTTGAGCAAGTTTACGCCGTCGTCGGTACTCAAAGACCAATTACAATGCTTACCGCTTCCGTTGATATTGGCAAAAGGTTTCTCGTGTAACAAACATGCGAGATTGTGATTTTCCGCCACCTTCTTGAGCGTCTCCATAATAAGTTGGTTTTGGTCGGTAGCCAAGTTGGCTACGCTGAAAATAGGCGCTAGTTCGTGCTGAGCGGGAGCAGCTTCGTTGTGCTCCGTCTTGGCGGTGATGCCGAGTTTCCAAAGTTCTTCGTCCACGTCCGCCATAAAGTCGCTGACCCTATCTCTGATAGAGGCGTAATATTGGTCGTTCTTCTCTTGTCCCTTTGGTGGGAGCGCACCGAAGAGCGTCCTGCCCGTAAATCTAAGGTCGTCACGCTTGTTGAAGTCCTTTTTGTCAATCAAAAAGTACTCCTGCTCTCCGCCCACGTTGACGATAACCTTGTTTGCTTGTACGCCCAAAATTTTGAGCAGTCTAAGTCCTTGCTTGTTGATGGCTTCCATTGACTTGAGTAGTGGCGTCTTTTTGTCGAGAGCGTCGCCCGTATAACTGCAAAACGCCGTAGGAATATACAGTACGCCCGTGCCGTTTTTGCTCCTCTTGATAAAGGCGGGAGACGAGCAGTCCCATATCGTGTAGCCCCTTGCCTCGAAGGTCGCTCTTATTCCTCCCGAAGGGAAAGACGACGCGTCGGCTTCACCCTTGCGAAGATTGCTACCGGTAAATTCCAACACCGTATTGCCGTTTTTGTCCAACGCAATAAAGCTGTCGTGCTTCTCCGCCGTGGTGCCCGTCAAAGGTTGAAACCAATGCGTGTAGTGGGTCGCACCGTTTTGCGAAGCCCATTCTTTCATCGCCGCGGCAACTTCGTTGGCAAGTTCTTTGCCAAGCTGTTTGCCTTGGTCGATGACCTCTCTCAACTCCTTATACGCACTCTCGGAAAGATACTTTTTCATTGTCGCGTCGTCAAAAACGTTGCAACCGAAAAAATCCGTTATTTTTTTACTCTCGGTAATTCGCATATCGGCTCCTCTGCCTAAGTCTTTAGAATAGTTTTATTTTATATTAACGCAAAAAAAATAGCAAGGTTTTGACCTCACTATTTTATATTTTTGATAAGTAATCGTTATTAATCTGACAACTTTTTAATTTTTTGATAATCTTGCGTTCTATTCTGTTCTCAACGCCACTACCGCGTCTCTCTTAGAAGCGGTATATGACGGAATCAGCCCCGCTATTATCGTCAAAAGCGCACTGATGGCGATTAGCATCAATGCGTGCCAAGGAGATAATGAACATAGCGTGGTTATGCCCGATTTCGCGCCGATGATAAGATTGATAGGTATGCTGAGAATATAGGTGACTATTACGCCTATCGTACCCGCTACCGCACCTATTATCGTTGTTTCGGCATTAAACACGTTGAGAATATCGCTTTTTCTCGCGCCGAGACTTCGCAAAATACCTATTTCTTTGGTGCGCTCAACCACCGACACGTATGTGATAACTCCTATCATTACCGAACTGACAAGCAGCGATAACGCGGCGAAGCAAATGAGTGCAATGGACACGATATTGACGGTAGAGCCCATCATATCGGTGGCGAACTTGGACATATCTGTGTAATCGACCTTTTCTCCCGTCCAAGCGTCGAGATACTCCGTCACCTTTTGCTTGCCGTCAAAGTCTTTCGGATATATATTGATGCCGATAGGCAACGCGCTTCCGCCGATGGTTAATAGCACGTCTTGCGCTTGTTTTTCGTTGATTGTGCTACCAGTAAAGACGTTTTTGGTCATATCGGCTTTTTGGGCTTGCACGATATTAGACGCGAGGCTGTCTTGCATTACGTATCGGGTGAGTTCGGAAGTATAGGCTATTCCCGTAGAAAGCATACCTATCATATTGTCGGGTCTTTCTCTCAAAATTCCTACTATCTCGAGGTCGATTATACCCGTGTTGTCGGTACTCCTATACAAGTCGTATATATTGTTGATTTTATATACGCCATCGCCTTCGTCGTAATAGTAATAGGCGTTGTTGGTGACGAGTTTAAGTTTGACGCCGAGCAAGTCGTCAAAGGATATTCGTTGGTAGGTTTGATAACTCATTCCCAGCGACGCGAGCAACGATTGGCTGAGTTGGTTGGACTTGTCGATGACGAGTACGACTTGATTTTTCTCGGTAGGGAACTTGCCCTTTAGCAGTTGATATTGGCTTAGCACGTAAGCCTCGTCGCCCACCATCTCTTGCCAGTTGACGTCGGGAAATTGTTCTCCACCCGTCATAGAACCCATCATATCCGCCATGCTCGACATGTGATTGACCTTGGTATACGGACCCGCTAAGTAGTCAAAATAATTGGTATTAACCTTGCCGATGACGTTCATATCTATGCCGTAACTGTAAATCACACCGTCCACGTAGTTTTTGTTCTCCAACTCGGACACGTAATCGACGTATTCTTGCGTGATGTTGTTGGTCTTGATTAGATCCTTCATATTAGCCATAGGGTCGTACGGATAGACTACTTCTTCGTCGGGATATTGCGGTCTCGAATTGGTGGTCGTACCTCCCGGGGACATCATCATCTCCATCATTTTATTGGTATCGATACTCTCTTTGGCAATCTGAATAGGATAACTCGCCAGCACCGTCTTCTCCATTTGATTGATATACGTCTGCATGCCGTTGGAAATCGCAAGTACGAGCGCCACGCCTATTATGCCTATACTGCCCGCAATAGCGGTCATTATAGTCCTACCCTTTTTGGTACGAAGGTTGTTGAAAGAAAGTTTGAGAGCCGTCCAAAAACTCATAGAGGTCTTTTTGAGATCCTTTTTCTTTTCTTTGACGCTCTTTTCTTGCTCGCTAGGCTCGTACCGATAACTAAACGGGTCGGAATCCGACACCACCGCACCGTCGTTGAGGCGGACTATTCTCGTAGCGTATTGTTGCGCTAGTTCGGGATTGTGCGTAACCATTATTACGAGTTTTTCTTTGGATATTTCTTTGAGAATATCCATTATTTGAACGCTGGTAGCGCTGTCCAACGCTCCCGTCGGCTCATCGGCGAGAATTATGTCGGGATTGTTGACGAGTGCTCTGGCAATGGAAACTCTCTGCATTTGTCCGCCAGAGAGTTCGTTGGGGCGTTTGTTGACTTTGTCCTCAAGCCCCACGTCTTTGAGAGCTTGCAAAGCTCTACGCTTGCGCTCTTCTCTACCCACGCCCGACAAGGTGAGCGCCATCTCTACGTTGGCAAGAATAGACACGTGAGAGATAAGATTGTAACTTTGAAAAATAAAACCTATGCGATTGTTGCGATACGCGTCCCAATCCACGTCCTTATACCTGCTAGTGGATACTCCGTTGATAACGAGGTCTCCCTCGGTATATCTGTCAAGACCGCCTATTATGTTGAGCATAGTGGTCTTGCCGCAGCCCGACTGCCCCAATACCGCTACGAACTCGCTCTCTCTAAAATCAAGGCTTATGCCTTTGAGCGCGTGAACGACGTTGTCGCCTTGCCCGTAGTTTTTGACAATATTTTTTAGTTGCAACATATTGCTCTCCCCATGCCTATGCAATTCGTTTGATTTATTCTATCATAAATGTTGAGAGCAAAAAACCCTAACAGACTAAAAAACTATCGTTTTACTTAACTTTTACAAAATTAGCTCCGCATTGCAGACGTGGGCTCTTAGGATTAGACTTAAGAAGTTATGCCAAAAAGTCAAAGCCGCCGACTTGACTTATCGATGACAAAACGACAACAAAATACTAAAAAACTCGATACGTGTCCTAAAAATCACACTATCTGCATATCAATTTCCTTATATCAAACTTCACTTATACACGTTGCCGCTTAATCGACTTTTGCAAAATAGGTATACAATAACCCCGCTCTTTGCGGGGTTATTGTATACGCCTTGTCACGTGCGAGCAAGTCCGTCTACGCTCAATACGACACCCGTTATATAACTTGCCTTGTCGCTTGCCAGAAAAACGAATGCGTTGGCTATATCTTCAGGCTCACCCATGCGGCGCAAAGGCACCATTTTGATGAGTGGAGCAATGACTTGTTCGGGCACGGCTTTCATCATATCCGTCCTGGTGATGCCCGGAGCAACCGCGTTGACTCTTATTCCGAAAGGTCCAAGTTCTCTCGCAAGAGATAGCGTAAGTCCGTTGATTGCGAATTTTGACATAGGATAAGCAACTCCCGACGGTTGACCGTATATACTTACCATACTGCTAGTATTGAGGATGCACCCGCACCCGCGTTCTTTCATACCGTCGACAACGGCACGAGCGCAGTTGAACACTCCTTTGACGTTGAGGTCCATAATCTTGTCAAACATCTCGGTTGTATAATCGGTAAACTTTTCACTAGCCGACAAGCCCGCATTGTTGACGAGAATATCGATTTTTCCGTATTCTTTTTCTACTTGTTCAAAAGCGTCTTTTACTTGTCGATAATCGGCAAGGTCGGGACTAATGCCTTTTACATTCCAATCAGGGTTTTCCGCTTTCAACTCGGCAACGGCTTTTTCTGCGCTCGCTGGTTTGGACCCGCATAAAACTACGCTAGCACCTTCTTTGAGAAACTCCTTGACCGTCGCAAAGCCTATACCTCTGGAGCCGCCCGTAACAATAGCTACTTTTCCTTCCAACAACATATTATTTCTCCTTTCTCAACTTTTTTGTACTTAGTTTTGTACCAAGTCCTTATATGTTACTATATTTTTTTGTCCAAAAAGTCTAGATGGGAAAAATATGCAATTATATATATTTTTCGATAAAAATCGCTCCCCAAAGGGAGCGAAAAATCATATATTTATTTCCGTTACGTCATCGGGCAAGTATTCGTCTAATTGCTCGACCATATCTACGTCGGTGATTTTGGAAGGCGGCAGCTTGACGTAAATCGCTTCGCCTTCTGCCAAAAGCTTGCCGTCCTGGTCAAAAATCTCACTCTTGGCAGTAAAGCCTCGCTTGCTATTGGTGAGCAAGGTACCTACTCCCACGAGGGGGACGTCATACGGCACGGGCTTACGGAATTTGAGTTTTAGGCTAGACGTTACTGCAAGCGTGTCGGGCTCATACGCCCATATAACACGCCCTGCCAGTTCGTCAAGCATACAAGAAATCATTCCTCCGTGCGCCCTACCGGGGTAGGATTGATGAATTTCCTTGTACTCGAACAGCGTTGCCACCCTCTTGTCTTCCAACTCGTAAAAAGGCGCTTTGAGACCGCTGTCGTTGTAGAGCCCGCAGATGATGCACATCTTGCTGTTGTTTTGTTTTTTGACTACCTTCATTTGACTATCAAGCTCTTACCCGTCATCTCGGCAGGAATTGCAAGTCCCATCATCTCGAGCATAGTAGGCGCAATGTCGCAAAGTTTGCCCTCGGTAAGTCCTTTGACGTCGTCGTTGCCTACCGCAATGAGTGGAACGGGGTTGGTAGTGTGCGCCGTAAACGGCGTTCCGTCAGGCTCGAACATATAGTCACAGTTGCCGTGGTCGGCGGTAATCAACGCTTGACCGCCCACTTCCAAAATAGCGTCCACGACCTTCTTGACGCACTCGTCGGTAACCTCTACTGCCTTGACGGCAGCTTCCATAACGCCCGTATGTCCTACCATGTCGCAGTTGGCAAAGTTGAGAATCATAACGTCGTATTTGCCCGATTTGATGACTTCTACGGCTTTATCGCACACCTCATACGCGCTCATCTCAGGCTTTAAATCGAAGGTGGCAATCTTTGGAGAATCGATAAGAATTCTATCCTCGCCCGCATTAGGAGCTTCTACGCCACCGTTGAAGAAGAACGTAACGTGAGCGTACTTTTGCGTCTCTGCAATACGGAATTGCTTGAGCCCCATTTTGGAGAGATACTCTCCCAAGGTGTTGACGTACTTTTCGGGTCTATAAGCCACGTCGAGACGGTCGTTGAAGGTCACGTCGTATTGGGTAAAGGAGACAAAATTAGGCGCAAGGAAGCCTTTGGCTCTCTTGAAGCCCTTGAAGTCGTCGTAGATAAACGAACGGGTGATTTGTCTTGCTCTGTCGGGACGGAAGTTGAAGAAGATTATGCCGTCGCCACGACTGATAGTTGCGATAGGGTTGCCGTCCTTGGTGATGACGGTAGGCAAAACAAACTCGTCGGTCACGCCGTTGTCGTAGCTATTTTGCATAGCCTCGATAGGGTCGGTTTCCGCTACGCCTTCACCGTCGACCATAGCTCTGTACGCCTTGTCCACTCTATCCCAAATATTGTCTCTATCCATTGCGTAGAAACGACCGTTGATAGTGGCAATTTCGCCAAAGCCTATCTCCTTAGTATATGCGACCAACTTTTCTATAAAGCCCTTGCCGCTGGTAGGAGGTACGTCTCTGCCGTCCATAAAGCAGTGGATATACACGTTGTCAAGTCCTCTCATCTTAGCCATTTTGATAGCGGCGAATAGGTGTTCTATGTGCGAGTGAACGCCACCGTCGGACACAAGTCCCATAAGGTGAAGTTTTCTGCCGCACGCCTTGGTCTTGTCCATAACGTCAACCAATGCCTTGTTGCTAAAGAAGTCTCCGTCGTCGATAGCCTTGGATATACGAGTAAGCTCTTGATATATAATTCTACCCGCGCCGATATTGAGGTGTCCTACCTCACTATTGCCCATTTGTCCGTCGGGAAGTCCCACCGCCAAACCGCTGGCGTTGAGGGAAGTAGACGGATATTTGTTCATCATTTCGCTAACGTTGGGCGAAGTGATGACGGATATTGCGTTGTTGTCGGCAGGAGCGTTAAGCCCGTAGCCGTCCATAATAATCAATCCTGTAAATTTCATAGTTTCCTTATAAGAAAGCCTTGATTTCTCAAGGCTTAAATAGTTTTTAGTATTTTACAACTTGAGAAAAGTCAACTGCTTTGAGTGACGCGCCACCGATAAGTCCGCCGTCAATCTGTGGCATTGCCATCAGGTCGCTAGCATTCTTAGGGTTCATCGATCCGCCGTATTGGATACGAACTTTGTTCTCTGCGCAGTCTTTGCAATACAAGTCAGCCATCTTGTTGCGGATAATGGCAATGGTGTCGTTGGCTTCTTCTTTGGTAGCCGTCTTGCCCGTGCCGATTGCCCATACAGGCTCGTAAGCGATGACGATATTTTCGAGTTCCTCGTGTGGAATATCCTTGAACGCGCCCTCGGTTTGTCTAACGAGCACTTCTTCCACCTTACCGCTTTCTCTCTCTTCGAGGGTTTCGCCTACGCAGATGATTGGCTTAAGTCCCGCTGCGAGAGCTGCCTTAACTCTTGCGTTGACGGTTGCGTCGGTTTCACCGAAATATTGTCTTCTTTCGCTATGACCGATGATTACGTATTCTACGCCGAGTTCTACGAGCATCTTAGCGCTGATTTCACCCGTAAAAGCACCTTTTTCTGCCCAGTGTACGTTCTCTGCGCCAACTTTGATATTGGTGCCCTTGGTCATCTCGACTGCGGTGGCAAGGTCGGTGTATGGGGTGCAAATTACCACTTCTGCCTCAGCGTCCGCAACGAGCGGAATGAGGTCGGTTATCAATGCCTTGGTGTCGGCAATGGTGTTGTTCATTTTCCAGTTTCCTGCAATAATAGGTCTTCTCATTTTGTTACCTCTTTTCTATTTAGTTTGTTGCAAGGTAATGCTTGCAATCATATTTTTGTTGACAAAGTAAGTCGCTTTTACGCTACCGTCCTTTGCATATTTGTTGACTACGACGAAGTCGCCGTCAATCTCGTCTACCGTTCCTTCCACGATATCTTCTATCGTTGCAATGGTAACTTTTTGTCCCAAAATTCTTTCAAAAATTCCGCTTTCCATAGTTTTGTCTCCTTGCAAATAGTTGCGATAATAAAACACTGCTTTCCTTTTCCTATTGCGATAACTCATCAAAACGAAGAACATGCAGATAGGAAACAAGTAGACGAATGGACTGATATAGTCGGGTCTGTATTGGAAAACACTCGTAATTAGTTTCGCAACACACGCAAATGCCAACAATACCGCCGCACAAGTCAGTAGGTTGTTGAAAACTCTCTTGGTCAGTTTCATCTATCAGTCTTTGTCGTTGAGACAAGCGATACCGGGGAGAATCTTGCCCTCGAAGAGTTCCAAAGACGCTCCGCCACCCGTAGAGATGTGGGTCATCTTGTCGGCAAAACCGAGTTGTGCAACTGCCGCCGCGCTGTCGCCGCCACCGATAATGGTAGTTGCGTCGGTTGCTTCTGCCAAAGACTTGGCAACTGCTACGGTACCTGCCGCAAGGATAGGATTTTCGAATACGCCCATAGGTCCGTTCCAGATGACCGTCTTAGCGTTCTTAACGGCATCGGCAAAGAGGGCTTGGGTCTTGGTGCCTATGTCAAGTCCCATTCTGTCGTCAGGGATATTCATACTGTCGACGTTTTCGATAGCGATTGGCGCGTCGATTGGGTCAGGGAAGCTTGCCGCAACGGTGGAATCGACAGGCAACAAAATGGTCTTGCCGAGTTCTTCCGCCTTAGCGAGCATGTCCTTGCAGTAGTCGATTTTTTCGTTGTCAACGAGCGACATACCAACTTTTCCGCCCTTAGCGGCAAGGAAGGTATAAGCCATACCGCCACCGATGACGAGCGTGTCGCACTTGTTGAGCAAGTTGTCGATAACTTTGAGTTTGTCGGCAACTTTAGCACCGCCCAAGATAGCAACGAACGGTCTCTCTGGAGCTTCGAGCGCTCTTGCCATTACGTTGAGTTCCTTCTCGATGAGGAAACCGCAAACTGCCGTCTTGACAAAGCCGTATTCTACGATACCCGCGGTAGAAGCGTGGCTTCTGTGTGCGGTACCGAAAGCGTCGTTGACGTAAATATCCGCATACTTAGCGAGCTCTTTGCAAAATTCTTCGTCTCTCTTCTCTTCTTCTGCATGGAAACGGAGATTTTCGAGCAATACGCATTCGCCTTCTTTGCAAGCGGCAACTTTTGCCTTTGCGTCCTCGCCGATTACGTCCTTAGCAAAGGTAACCTTGCCGTCCAAAAGTTGGTTAAGTCTGTCGGCAACGGGCTTGAGGGTCAACTTGACAGGGTCGTTTTTGAGAGCTTTAGCAATATAAGCTTCCTTAGCTGCCTCTTGCTCTTCTACAGGCAATTTTTCTACCTCTTTCTTCTCCTTCTTGCTAAGACCTACTTTGGCACTAAAAATGCTGTGTGGCTTGCCCATATGAGAACAAAGAATAACCTTTGCGCCGTGTTCCATAAGATATTTGATAGTTGGAAGCGCGCCGTTGATTCTGTTTTCGTCGGTGATTTTGCCGTCCTTCATAGGCACGTTGAAATCAACTCTGACCAAACATCTTTTTCCTTTGACGTCTACGTCTTTGATTGACATTTTGTTCATAAAAGTAAACTCCTTTTTGACTGATATTTATTTCACAATGATTGTAGCACTTTTGGCGTGCGTTTGTAAAGCAAACTAACCTATAACGTAAACCTTGCTCTCGCAAGCGTCGAGCTTGATTTTTTGTAGCTCGTCTAAAGTTACTCTCTCGCCCGTCCATACGTCGGTGGCAATGGTTTTGCCGTCCCACGTAGTAGCGATATATTCGTCGCCGGCTATCTTGTTCCAATCTGCATTTTTGCTAGCTTTGAAGCCTTGCTTATTGAAGAAACATACCGCAACTTTACCGTCTGCAAGCGGCTTGGCAAGCACGTCTACGCCGCCCTTGACTATTCTCTTGGCTTGCCTGCCCAACTCGTCTTGGTTGATAGCGATAAGTGCCTTGTTGGTGACGATCGATAGCACTTCGTCCGTTATCTTCCTTACGTCGTTGCCGAGCATAAGCGGTGCGTTCATCATACACCAAAGCGCAAAGTGCGATTTGTTTTGCTCTCGCGTGAGTTTGCCGTTGCCTACCTCCAACATATCGGGGTCGTTGTAGTGTCCTACCGAAGCGTATCGATACAACGTCACGTTGTGTTCATAGATACGCTTTATCCACCACCACATAGGTATTATGTCGGGTGTTGTCCTCCACATATTGCCCGTCTTGGAAGCCCAGTTGTGAGGGTCGTTTCTGCCCCATTCGCAAACCGAAAAGGTGATAGGCTTGACGGGTTCTCCGCTCTCCTTAGCCACTTGCTTAGCCGCATCTTGAAGCGCCTTACCCATCTTGTAGTATTGTAGCATAGCGCTATCTGCGCGAGTACCTATCGGATTGGTAAGTTCTATGACGTTGACACCCTCTTGCAAGGTGACTTGCATGCTAAATCTAGCAACCGTATTCCAAACCTTTTGAGGCGGAATATCGAAATAATATGACTTGCCGTTGATACGCGCTCTTAGAAATTTGTCGTAGTCGCTGCCCTTTTTGACGATATGCAGGGTGAGAATATACTCTCCGCTCTCCTTGACGTAGACGTTGTCGAAGATTGCTTCGCCCTTGGCTTTGTCCATGCCCGATATATAGCGACGGCAAGCAACTTTGTTAGTTGGCATAAGCTTTGCCGTGCCTCTGACGACGGCTCTGTCACAAGTGATGCTTTGCAACACTTTGCCCGTGCCTATCTCGCTGACGTCTATAGCGTAGACGAGAGGGGCGTAACTGCTGATTGGTAGGTTGTGACAAAAGTCGTACTTGAAGAACTCTATGCCCCACCTTGCCAAAGTCAAGGCGTCCTTTTGCTCGTGATAGAGGCTTGCGGGTAAATCTTCACAGGTATATACGCCGTTGCTGGAATATGCTCCGACTTTGAGCCCCATAGCGTTAGCTTGTTTGACCAACTCTGCTATACCCATCGAAAAAGTTACTCTGTCACCCTGCAACTCTCCCTCAGCCGTCCTTTGGCTGTCGTGCCAACAGTCGTCAAGGTTGAGATAGCGATAACCCGCATCGATCAACCCCTTGTCTCGCATTGCCTTGGCAGTCTCCAAAATCATGTCTTGGTCGATATGATTTTTGAAAGTGTTCCAACTCGACCAGCCCATTGGCGGAGCCGTTACGCCGTTGTCGTAGTCTTGTTCTACGTCAATGGACGTAATTCTGCTCTTAGGCGTAAAAAGTTGTTTGAGATAACATAGCGGACACATTCCGTTACGCTTCATTGTTCTCCTCCTTAGCCATTATCTTGTGATATATTTCCGTCAATTCCTCTTTGCCCATAAACTTAGGCACAGGATAGAGCGGATTGGCTTCTTTGTACGCTCTCTCCACCATGGTAGGAATATCCTCTTCTTTGATGCCCTTGATGGTGGTAGGAATGTCCATAGCCTTCTCCATAGCCTTGATGGCTTGGATAAAGGCTTGCGCGTTTTCTTTTTTGGTCTTGCTCATATCGGCAATGCCGGCATAAATGGACAACTCGTAGAGCTGTTTGGTGATGCTGTCTCCGTAATACTCGAGCACGTAAGGCAAAACTACCGAATTGGCAAGTCCGTGAGGCACGTTGTAAAAGCCTCCCAAAGTATGAGCTATCGCGTGTACGTATCCGACGTAAGCTCTGGTGAAGGCTACGCCCGCATAGTAAGAGCCTTTTTGCATATTGGCTCTTGCCTCGAGGTCAGCTCCGTTGTCGTAAGCCTTTTGTAAATTGCCGAAAATGAGTTTGACGGCTTTGACCGCCGCTTCTCTCGTACTCTTGACGTTGCCCTTGCCGATATACGCTTCTACGGCGTGGGTCAACGCGTCTATACCCGTGGTGGACGTGATGTGCTTAGGCAGACCTACCGTAAGTTTCGGGTCCAACACCGCATAAGGCGGTATGAGCGAGTGGTCGTTGATAGCGTACTTTTCGTGCGTCTTGCTATTGGAAATAACCGCTGCCAAAGTCGTTTCGCTACCTGTGCCCGCCGTAGTAGGAATTGCAAAAATAGTAGGCAACTTTTTGCGTACTTTTAGTACGCCTTTCATCTGAGGTATTTGTTTGTTAGGTCTGGCGATTCTCGCGCCGATACCCTTGGCGCAGTCCATCGGAGAGCCTCCGCCGAATGCGATTATTGCTTGGCAACCGTCGCGCTTGTATATCTCTACGCCCGCTTCGATATTCTCTATAGGCGGATTAGGCACTACGTCGCTATACACGCTATATTTGATACCTTGTTTGTCGAGCTGAGCTATCATACCGTCGATAAGTCCGAGCTTTTTGAGCATGCTATCGGTGACGACGAGCACGTTGGTTATGCCTTTGCTCTTGATAAAAGCAGGCAAGCCCTCTACACCGTCTTCGAACTCAAGCAACTCAGGCTCTCTCCAAGGCAAAACTTGGGACGCTACGTACATAACTCCTTGATAGAGTCTGCATCCGAATTTTTGTAAACAATTCATACCTATACCTCACATATACATATTAAAAATATTATAATACTATTTGCCGTACGTTGTCAATACGGCGTGATATGAAGTCCCCTAAATTTTACACCGATATTGTTGCCACGTTTCGGCAACGGTAGCTAGTATGTCCGCGACGCCTTGCGCGGACATTATAATTGGTATTGATAAAATACTGCATATATGCTACTATAATATTAAGTCACCAACCAAAATAGCAAGGAAAACAACATTACTATAATGACGAGTAGAGAATTTAATAGACATCTCAATAGAATAACTACGGACGAAAAGTCCTTAGAACGTATCTACGACTATTATTACGGTAGAATTGTTGTACATATCAAGAGCAACTTTAGCCAAGGAGAAAGCTTTGCTACAGACGTTGCGCAAGAATTTTTTTTATATCTCATCAACGGTAAACCGAAACCTCACGTGGACTATCCGACTGCATGGGTGTACAAATGTTGCGACAATATTGCTCTAAAAATCCTAAAATCCCAAAACGTCTTCGTAGAATTAAACGAGAATATCGTCGCCGATACATGCCCTACTCCTATTGATACGAGCCTATACGGCGAGTTCGAAGCAATAATTAGAGATTTGGACGAAACCACCCAAAAAATTATCAGGCTAATCTACGTAGACGACTATTCTTATAAAGAGATAGCAAAAATATTGGGGATCAAATACGGCACGGTAAGACAAAAGCATAGTAGGGCAATAAAAAAATTGAAAAATTATCTAAAAGCGTAACAAAAATGCCAAAAACACACCTCTATCTTATGGACGAAAAAAATGAAAAAGTATAAAAAGTTACAAGAAAAAGTCGACGGCTCTTTGAGCGAAATGAAAGACGAGCAACTGTTGCGCTCTCTCAAAGCCCAAACTTGCCAAAATAAAGAAAGAAAATCTCCGACGCCCAAGCGAAAATGGACGTGGGCTTTTGCTTCCGTCGTTTCGGTTGTGCTGATTTGCGTAATATCGCTAGTAGTGTGGGCACCTATGATTGATCAAGACGGAGGGCAAAGTGGGGGAATTGCCGGAGATGCAAGCCCTCCGTGGAGCGAGGAAGACCCGTCTCCCGTTCCACCGCCAAGCAACGAAGACCCTATCTACATCCCCGACAACGAAAGTCAAGTTGCGACGAGTTTTGAAGAAGTCAACTCTCTTACTCAATTCGTTGACGTCTATCCGCTGGAAGGCTTTAGCGTAAACAAATACGTGGACTCCGTTACGGGCGACGTGCTCTACTTCGTCATCTCGGGCACAAACACGGCAACCTCAGAAACTTATACGATAAAGATAATAGTCAATCAATATTATAAAGAAAACGGATATGAGCACGATTATAATTTGCAAGCGCCGATAGGTGATCAAAATATGTCGTATTTCGAGGAGTGCGAGAGAGATAGCGAAGGCTATTACAACTACACCACCGTAGCCAAAATAATAACGAGTAAAGAAAGAATATTCGTACAGTACTCGGGCGTAACACATGGCGCACCTAACCCGTTCGTAACTTCTATCCGAGAAATATTGAAATAAAAAATATATTATTCGTGTAACAAAACACCCCTTTTGCCACCTCTATATAGTAGATAGTAGCGCAAAAGGGGTGTTTTATGAAAAAGGCTTTCTTCTTAGTGACGATAATAATGCTAATTACGTGTAGTTTGGCGGGTTGTGTAGACGATATTGTTATCACCGATCCCCCAGAATTTATAGATATACTCACACAATACGCCACGTCCAAAGGTCAAGACAATTATAGCGAGCAAAATTGGGCGATTATCAATTCAATCGTAGACCAAACTATCGAAGCAATGACTTCCGCCAAGAGCCAAAGCGAAATTGAGGATATAGTCAACGCTTCCTTGGACGAAATAGATAAGGTTGAGCCTAACAAAAGTGATACTATAGAAGACGGCGCATATAGATTGACCGATAGCAGTTGGCTGGATATGGTCCGCACCATTGCCAAAGAATTTGGCAAAGATAAACAATGGGTACAGTCGGCTATAATTGACGGAGAATATACTTATCAATATAACGGCTTTGACTTTACAAATAATAAAAACTACTATTGGGTTACGGTTGTGGGAGAGCAAGCAACTCTCTCAAATAAAGGAAGTAACGCCGTATATATGCTAAACGAAGACGGTATTTACGAGGGCGAGGGCGTCGGGTTTGGATCTACGGCAAAATTATGGTTGCTCAAAGGCGTATTGTACTTCAAAACGAATGTTAAGTTTTTGCAATTCGCATTAGACGATACTTACACTATTGACGATACCCCTAAGAATATCGACGCACCGAGTAGCGTGCGAGTAGAAGAATACTCCCTCAGCTGGGACTATTCTAAAGAAAGTTTATCTGCTCCGTTTTGGTGTGCTTATGCCAAGATAGACGTCAAATACCAAGGGAGCACCCAATACGTTGCCGTCGGTGTAGAATACCCTGTGGGAGGTGCTTGTCCCGACGGATATATAGCTTATTACAAAGATTTGCAACTGCAAGTCGGCGTCAACAACTTGCGTATAAGTTACGTCGGCTGTTCGACTATCACCAACGACAACAAGATAATCACGGGCAAAAGTTCCGACTACTATTATCTCACTCTGATAGTAGACGAGGCGGGCAACGTCACCTTGGCGGGCGACTAACGCCGAGTTAAGCAAACGACCAAAAGCCTTAAGAGAAATAGGCTTTATGAAAAACAAAATTTGTATTATCTTGTTAGCGTTGAGGTGTAATTCGTGGGGTATATACCCTATGAAGTTATAAAGATATACGATATGTCGCATGTCAAATAATCTCATCGCCACAAAGCCGTTGACACTATAAAAATATTATTACTATTGATAAAATATCTTATATATGCTAATATAAAAAACAATAGAAGTACATAGCGATTTAGGATAATTATGTTGCAATTAGAAAACGTAGTAAAAGAGTATAAGTTGAAAAAATCCGCTCCCGTGGCAGCACTCAAAGGGGTCAATTTGACTTTGCAAGACCGAGGTCTTACTTTTATTTTGGGCAAAAGCGGTTGCGGTAAGACTACTCTTCTAAACGTGTTGGGCGGGTTGGACGACTTTGACAGTGGCGAAATAACGTTGGACGGCAAGAACTTTAGAAGTCTTAGTTCGCAAGATTTGACGGAGTATCGTAATAGATACGTGGGATTTATCTTTCAAGAGTACAATTTGATAGACGACTTTAGCGTAGGCAAAAATATCGAGATAGCCCTGCAACTGCAAGGACGAGAAGATAAAGACCTTGTGTCCGAAGTTCTAACCAAAGTAGGACTGGATGGCTACGAAAATAGAAAAATATCGGAATTGTCGGGTGGACAAAAGCAAAGAGTTGCTATTGCAAGAGCAATTATCAAAAATCCAAAGCTTATTTTGGCGGACGAACCTACGGGCAATTTGGATAGCGTGACGAGCCAAGAAATATTGGAGTTGCTCAAAGAGTTGTCCAAATATATAAGCGTGGTGGTAGTGTCTCACGATGCGGAGAGTGCGGAAAAATACGCCGACGTTATAGTAAAGATGAAGGACGGAGAAGTGACGGACGTCATCGAACAATCAACCTTGGTGCTTTCTCCGACAAAGCCGTTTGAGAGCGAACAAAAACGAAAAAAGAAAGGCTTGAAGCCGTCGGCAATATTTAAGATGGCTTTTGGCGGAATGAAAAAGCGTTTTGTTAGACTAACTCTATGCATATTGACGTTGATGCTGTGTCTTAGTTGCATAGGTTTAGCCTTTGCCGCCACTTACAACGATACTGATAAGATTTTTCTAAAAGCCTGCGACAAATACGACCAACATAGCGTCACCGTACAAAAAATAGAAAACTATTCCGACGACGCGTCGACTTCGCCTATTGCTCAAAATCTTAATGCCCAAGACGTTGCCAAAGTCGGGGAGTTCGTCAACGGCGATTATATATCCGTACACCAAACTAATATCGACGTGTGCGATTATGCCAATGGTTACGTCGCTAGCCTCCTAAGCCGTTTTTCTCTTTGCGGACCTTCGAAAGACTTTCTACAACAACACGGTTATGAGATTGTATACGGTAAATATCCTACTCACGACGATGAAGTGATGATTCCTTCCGTATTATATGAAATATTCAAGAGAACGGGTTATTATAATGCCGATACTGCGACAACTTATCCTATCAACGAGATGAAGGATATGATTGGCAAACCAATAGGTCAATACGAGGTCGTAGGCATAGTCGACACTCGCCCTAATCTTAACGTGATAAATCAATTCTTTGAAGCATACAACAAAGATCCACAAGCAAGAGAAGTTGGGACTTTGTTGGCAGACTTTTCTTTTGAACTATACGATACTATACATAGTGCACTTTTTGTAAGCGAAGACTGCTACAAATATAGACCTATGAATAAATTAAGCGTATCTTTTGTTGACTCGTTAACCTTTAATTATGATTTTGATAAGACTTATCGATACGAAGACGTGCGTGAGGAAACGGCATCTAATTTATTTGTAACTCAATGCGATAACCAAGAAGCATCTGTCATTTTGCCTTACGGATGGATACAAACTTGGGCACCACGTTATTTGAGTATCGATGTATCTGCCTTGGAATCCATACAATCATGCCAAGAAATATTGAGTAATAATAAATATTACATAATAATAAAAACTTCCAATGCGCCTTATTATTCAATTCGAGCTCGCTTAGTCGGCACTCATAATATCGATAACGATACTATAATTATCAACGACAAGGTAGGGGAAGAGTTGTCCAAAAATACACTCCCCGTAATTGGAATGCAAGTGTTCTTAAGCAACTCTTACAAAGAAAACGAAAAGTTGCTTGCGTTTTTGGAAACGACGTTTGACGAAGAAGATACAACTTATAGATACGTGCCAACGTGTGGCTTTTGGAACAACGTTGAACGTATGCTCCGTTCTAAATATATCGGTTGGATGCCTATGTTTGGCGGAATAGGTACGATAGTTGCCATAATTGCAACCTTGATGATATGGAACTTTACTTATACCACGATATTGGATAGCAAAAAAAGCGTCGGGATACTCATCTCATTGGGGGCAAAAAAGAGTGCCGTGTCGATGATATTCGTAATAGAAGCGATTTTTATTTGGATAACGTCCAATCTTCTCTCATATACTCTAATACCTCTCTATCGATATATCTTCGGTGACGTATCCAATTGTATCAAAATATTTAATTATGCACCACGCGACGTTTTGACAGTGCTAGTATACTCTCTCGTGGTGATATTAATAGGAAGCATATCGACTATTTACAAGTTTTTAAGACAAAAACCGATTGATATTATAAGGCGCACGTAACATTTGCTATACTATTCCGCAAAAGCCGTTGTAACCAATAAAATATCTTTGTAAACAACTTTGATAGAAAGTAAATCGAAAAGAGATAGCCAAATGCTATCTCTCTTTTATTCGAAGTCGGCTTTGCTTGTGAGTTCTACCCTCTCTCCGCTGATTGGCGAGTCGAAGCAAAGATAACTGCTGTGCAGCGCTTGACGTTCTAAAACTTTGCCGTTGGGGCAAAGGAAAGCCTTCCCGTCGCCGTATAGGCGGTCGCACACCAATGGATGTCCTACGTATGAGCAATGCATCCTTATTTGGTGCGTTCTGCCCGTAAAGAGTTGGAACTCTACCAGCGTACAATCGTCGTAGTTTTGCAAGGCTCTATAAGCCGTCTTGGCGTATTGTCCGCTCGGACTGACAATTCTTTTCATTCCTTCTTCGCTCCTCGCGATTGGAAATTCCCACACGCCCTCACCTTGCAACATTCCACGGCACAAGCCTACGTATTTTTTGACAATAGTACTGTTTGCAAGTATGCTGTGCGCCAAAGAATTTTTGGCAATAATCATCAGTCCGCTGGTATCTCTATCCAGCCTGTTGACGGGTCTATAGACAAAATCTCCCCACATAGATGCAAGTGCATTGGCAAGGCTCTTGCCGTAGTGTCCGTGTGTAGCAATGACGGCAAGCCCGCAAGGCTTGTCCACCACGGCTACGTCCTCATCCTCGTAGACGATATTTAGCGAAAAATCATACCGCGGAATTGCAATAGGCTCATCGTGCAAAACTATGTAAAATTCGCAACCGCTATCGAGAAAATCAACCAATCTGAGAGGTTTTTTCTCCCCGTGGGCAATACGATAGACTAGCCCCAACCTCTTGCGAAGCTGTGTGCAAATAGAAGACGATACGCCGAGGCGACGAAGATTGACCTCTACGCTATCCGAGCATACCGCAACAAGTCGGACTACTCTATCTACGCGTCCCATCGATATTTCTCCAAGTCGACTATATAATCGTCTCCGACCTCCACCCCGTCGGCACGCAAAAGTTGCGCTTGCGCCTCTATTCCGCCAAAAGCAAACTGACGAGTAAGCGAGCCGTATCTGTTGACTACGCGATGGCAAGGAATTATGACGGGCTCGGGATTGGAGTGCAACGCATATCCCACGGCTCGAGACGCCCTCGGAGAATTGAGTATGCGTGCAATCTGCCCGTAGGTAGCGACCTTGCCCTTGGGTATACATCTGACCACCTTGTAAACTTCGTCGTAAAAACTCATATCATTATTCCTTTGGAAGAATCTCGGCAAGAGATCCAACTAAGCCGCTACGGTTAAATCTACCGAGAAGCCTTGGTTCTCTGCCCGACTTAATAGTACAACTTCTTTCTCCGCAAGTCAAACTAATCGGCACGTTGAGTTGTTTGAGCACCTCTTCGCTCTCCTTGCAAAAGAGTCCGTAAGGGTATGCGTACACTATAGGTGAAATGCCAAGCTTGTTGAACTCTCCAATGAGCTTTTGGGTGTCTTGTCTAAAAGTTTCTTTGTATTGCTCGCTGTCCTCTCCGCACAAAATCTTGACGCCCTTACGTCCCTTGAGCCTATGCATATCGTAGGAGTGCAAGCCCCATTCTATATTGGGATTGCCAGCGTATTGTCCAATATCCGACCACTCGAGATACTCTTGTCCCTTGGCAATTTGAGGGTTGGATTTGCCGTATGACGTAAACTCGCCTACCACCGACAATAGTGCCGAATACCCATATTTTTTCAATAGCGGCACTCCCAAAGTCACGTTGGATAAATGCCCGTCGTCAAAAGTGATTAGGACGGCTTTGTCGGGCAGTTGGATACGCTCCTCAACCAATCTTAGAAGATAATCGAATCGAATGACGGTATATCCGTTGTCTTGGAGATAGCGAAAATCCTTCTCTAATTGAGTGGTGGTTATACAGTATTTGCCGCTTTTGCTACCCGCAGGCAAAAGATTGTGATACATGAGGATAGTTACGTTGCCAAGATAGGTGTTAGCGTTGGCACAATCGCCCGAGCACTCTACGCTTTCTGCCGTACAATTACCCCAAGACGTCGGCAATGTCAACGCCAAAAGAGCACATACGCATGTAACAACCAAAAAAAATCGCGCTTTCATATTGCGTAGTATGTGAAAACCGACACGTTTTATGCTCCGAGAATATCTAGGCACGCCCCCGCAATTACCTCTGCCACTTCTTGTCGATAAGCAGCAGTTAGCAATAGCTTTTCGTCCTCGGCGTTGGAAAGAAAACCGCATTCCACTATCACGCTGGGACAAGAGTAACACTTGGTGATAAACAAGTCGCCCTTGATAGCAACGTAGTCGCTCCTACTCGTGTACTTGGAATTGAGCGCTTGATTGACGGTGTTTTGAAGATGCTCGGCAAAATATTTGCCTATCCCCGTATCGTCATAAAAGACTTGTACTCCCCTTCTCTTAGTCGAACTAAACTTGTTGATATGCACGCTGACCACCACGTCGGGTTGTGCCTCGACGATAATTTTTTTACGATTTTGCATATCTTGCTTTTTGGTCGCGCCTATAGCCCCTTCGCCCGTTCGGGTCATCACAACTTTGATCCCGCCATTCTCCAACTGCCTTTGCAGCTCTTTGGCAATGAGCAAGTTGAGGTCGCTCTCTTTGACCCCGCTGCTGCCTACTACACCGCCGTCCATACCGCCGTGCCCCGCGTCCACGACCACGACTTTGGGTTGTCCTCGCATCGTAGTCGCCGCTGCGATGCCGCACGACGTCGCAACTACCGCTATCGCCGTAAAAGCCGCCACCAATACAAGCAAAACGCTTCTTTTTATAAATATAGTCGTCATATCATAGCGTATTGTGATTGTTGCTCCGTTATTCCAACAAGCTTCCTTTATCCGCCACGACCACGCCGAGCAAAGTGCAAATAGCACGGTCATAATAGTGCATATAGAAGCATAATAATGCAATAGATAGCCGCGGTATGAATAAAACGTCGAAATTTGCGTTTTTATACATTTTTATTAAAACTGTCGTCTTGACGTCAAATAGGTTTTTTTGTGGATATTTTTACTTTTTGAGAGGGTTATCCACCGAGTTATCCACACAAACGAATGTTTTTGTGGATAACTTTATACATTTTACCTTTCGTACTGTTGTCCAATTAGAGTGAGAATTTTGGCGAAAATTGGCGGTTTTGCCCCTTGACTTGCTCGCAAAAATCAATGTATAATATAAAAAAGGCGCGTTATGATTAGAGTTGTTCCACTACCTTACAAAATAATCGAAGGCAACGGTTACTTCCCTGTTCCTATGGGGAGAGGCTTGACTTTGGACGACTTTGACCATTCTGCCCGACTTACTTGGCTCGACTTTATCAAGTCCGAAAATCTCGTCATCGACAACGTGAGCGACGAGTGCTATAAATTGGACATCAAAGAAAATCGCGTCAAGATTTACGCGCCGACTGCCGTGGGTGCTTTCTACGGTTTTATTACTCTTATGCAACTCAGCCACACTTACGAAGGCAAAATACCTTGCATGATAATAGAGGACAAACCTCTATATCGTTATCGCGGATTTTTGCTCGACGTGGCAAGATATTTTTTCTCCGTCAAAGACGTCAAAAAGCTAGCGGATTTGCTCGCTATCCACAAAATCAACAAGTTGCACTTGCATCTCACCGACGATCAAGGCTGGCGTGTGGAAATCAAAAAATATCCTCTGCTTGCCACTCACGGAAGCGAGCGTAGCCGTACCAACCTCAATCTAAAGAGACAAAGCGGATTTTTTACCCAAAACGATATAAGAGAGATAGTCGCCTATTGCAAGACGAGGGGCATCGAAGTAATCCCCGAGATAGATATGCCGGGACACGTGCAATCGGCACTTGCTTGCTATCCGTATCTCGGTTGCTTTGACCGCAATCTCCCCGTAGCCAAAAGTTGGGGTGCCAAACACGATATTTTGTGTATGGGCAAAGAAAGCACGTATCGCTTTGCCTACGACGTCATCGATGAGATCGTAGACCTTTTTGACAGCCAATATATTCATATCGGTGGCGACGAAGTATATTTGACACGCACGGCGATTTGTCCGCATTGCAGACAAAAAATGCAGGAAGAAGGTCTCGAGAGCGAAAAACAACTTAAGTATTACTTTATCAAAAAGATATGCTCCTACGTGCAATCTAAGGGCAAAACTCCTATCGTTTGGAACGTTGCCGCCCCTATCGACGAGACGACGACCGGCACGCTGTGGCAAGTGTGGGAGCCTACTCACGATGCCAAGGCATTGGCAAGCGAACTTAACAGAGGCAAACTCGTCATCAACAGCGATAGCACCCATCTCTACCTCGACTTTCCATACGGCGTGACCAACTTAGAAAAGACCTACAATTCTCCGCCGGAGATAGAATATCTCGCTCCCGACCTTATGGCAGGCGTAGAGTGTTGTCTATGGACGGAATACGTGCCCGACCTCAAAAAGGCAATCTTCCTCACCTTGCCAAGGCTAGGCGCAATATGCGAAAACATGTGGTCCCCTAAGGGAGTAAGACTGTGGGGAAACTTTAAGGCTCGCCTAGGGTGGTACTACGACTGCATGACGAGTCTCGGATATGAGCCCGCCCCTCTCGGCAGAACGCTACCTAACGCATATTACAGTTTGGTAGACGGCGTCAAATGGAACAGTAGGTGGTTGCATTGGGACGGCTTGCACAATACTATTGACAACGCCTTGGTTGCGCGCAAAGCCAAAAAACAAGCGCAAACTCAACAAACAGACAGCCAACCGCCTTTGCCAACAACCAACGAATCGGACGACGTCGACGATGCGAGCGAAAACCTTACGCAAACCAACGACGACAAAGATATAGATACGGCTGAAGAAACCGACCCGATAGAATAATTATTTACCGCCAAGCAACTTGCTTGGCGGTATTGATTAGTCGGCCCATTTGAATTGATTGTCTCTTACCCCTATCTCGAAGTGATATTTGACGATGCCGAGGTCAACTTTGGTATAAAAACCAAGCCCCGCTTTGACCGCCACGCAACCGTTCTCGTAGGTAAAGAAGAACTGCTGTTGGTTGATTGCCGTGGGGGCAAGCAACGCCGACTTGACGCCTTCGACAAACCATGACGGCGTATCTCTATCTATTGCACACACCTTGTCCAAAGGTTTGCTGACGTGCGCCACGCCTTGCGTAACCCCATACCCCAACGCTATAACCAAATAGAGCTTTTCTCCCTCGTCGAAACGAAATGCCGTCTTGACTTTTTTGTATGACATTGCTACCCAACACGTGTTGAGCCCCAGCGTCTGGGCAAGTAGGGCAATCTTTTCGCCGTAATAACCTATTTTTTCGTCTATACCTTTGGTCTTTTTGCCTATTAAGGCGATATAGTTTTTTACTCCCGAAAACTTACCGTAATGCGCCATAAAACTATCGAACGCTTGCGGTTCGTTGAGGATAAGTTGGATATGCAAACCCCCATCTTGATTGCATTGTTCGATGCACTCTTCCAGTAGCTTTACCGAAGTTTGCTCGATAGACTCGTCTCGATAACTACGCACCGCGTGGCGCAATTCTATTGCTTCTTCGATTGTCATAAACCCCTCCTTGTTTATTTGTTGTCGCTTCTGTCGGGCAAGTTGTCCGCAATTCGCTTGATGTCGGTCATCAGCGTCAACATCTTTTCTATTTCACTTTCCGACGGCTCTAAATAATAATACGACTTAGTGCCTTCCTTGCGAGACTTGACGATTCCTGCTTGCTTCAATATTTGCATATGGTGGGACACGGCGAGACGAGATAAGTTGGTCTTTTTGGCCATATCCACAACTCGATTGCCGCTACAGTCCGACGACAACATTATACAAATCAAATACTGACGAGTTTCGTCGCCAAGAGCCGTGAGCAACTTGCGACAATCCATAAATCGGCTTAGTAACACCTCAATATCTCGTACGGTATTCATTGACAACTCCGTTTTGCATTGATACGTTTATTATATCATATTATTGTTGCAAAATGCCAAATGTAAAGAAAATCAAGACGAATATCTTTGAAATCCTAATATCCGCTTCAAAATAGGCACCCGAACGAGCGTTCGGGTGCCTTATGTCGTGTTGTTCGATTACGCCACGTCCGCAACGGTAACGTTGGTTTTGGTAGGTCTGATACCGCCGCCTTCGAGCCAAGCAGTTCCGCCTTCGAGCCATGGACAGATATTGTACCAGCCCCAATACTCGCGGAAGTTGTTGACGCCTACGGTTATCGTGTCAGCGGTTGCAGTATATGTGAGTTTAGCATTGTTGAATACGTACTTATCAAGGAAGTTAGCCACACCGCCAAACTTGGTAAGCGCCTCTATCTGCATAGGAGTGAGGTAGGTATCTTGCGCAATCTCGCTTGCGCCTAGCAAGGTGGTTACGACTGTATCTCCCGCCGATTGCTTGTGTACTCTCACGAAACTTTGTCCCGCGTTGGCAACTGCTACGCTACCCGTCGTTGCGGTAACTACTCTCGCCTCGGTTGCCACGTCGGTTACGGTTCCCGTAGTGCTGATAGCCGATACGGTGACGTTGCCCGAAGTTGCGGTAGATACTACCATAACGTTGCCCATAACAAGGTCGGTTACGCTTGCCGTCGCCCCCATACTTGCGAACAATCCTACGTTGTTCTCTCCCTTGAGGATATAGTTGGTAAGTGCGTATCCTTGACCGTCTATGCTACCCTCGAAGACGATTCCGTTGCCCCAATCAAACGGTGTGATGAGCGAAGATTTCATATTGATATTGTTCTTCATCACATAGTCGAGGGTGTGGTAATCGCTGCCCTCTACCGCCTTGCCAATCGTCAACACGTCATTGTATGTCTCGAGGATATACTTGTCACCTTCTTTGAAGAAGTATCTCAGTTTGAGCACTTGAGCAGTCGGTTTGATGACGTAGTTGGCACCGTTGACACCGTTCTCGCTAAGTCCGTCAAATTGACTTGGCAAATCAAGTTCCAGATATATCGTATTCTTGTCGTGGTTAGCCGTATAAACTCCGGCGCTTTCGCTTATTCCGCTCGTTGCTCCGAGAATTACGCTTCCCGTAACGGCTACGCTTGCTTTGGTCTTAAATGTGTTGAACGCCGTCTTTTGCGATTCGGTCATCGTCGTTGGCAACGTAAAGTCTACCCATTCGCCTTTGGTCAAAGCAACGTTGGTGCTAAGGCTCGTACTTCTGAAGCATTGCTCGAGGTCGCCCGTGTAGGTTGCGCCGAGCTGAGCGGGCTTGATAGTTGCCGAACTATTATCCGCAAGTACCGCGAAGACGCTTGGCTGTGTCTCGCCGATGTAGATATTGGTCAAACTTCCGATAGTAAGTCCGCTATCCGTAAAGGTAAAGTTACCCGAGTTGGTATTGATAGTCTTAGGTACGAAGAACAATCCGTCGTCTTCGTCGAAGTAGTCGCCCGCACTATCCGCAGCCTTGATTGCCGTTACGTTGTAGACCCAAACACTCTTATAACCCGAATTGCCTGTAAGCGTGGTATCGTTGGTCGTTGCCTTATCGTAATCGATAAGTTGAGCAATCGCTCTCATCAACGAGTTTTTGGTGAGCGTCGTAATGTCGGTGCTCGTCGTAAAGTTGCTCTCCACGCCGCCAAGCGTAGTGACGGAAATCTTGGTGTAACTGAAGGTGATCTTGCCTTCCGCATCCGTCTTGTGATGTTGAGCAATATAATTGCCATCGACGTCCACAAGAACGTTGCGGATTGGGTTGAGCGTGTTGGCGAAACTTACCTTCGAAGTGCCCACGTCGCTTGCAGGGGTATCGGTGTTGTCCACGTAAGTACCCAATAGCGTAACGCTCTTGCCATCTACCGTGGTGGTAAACTCTCCTATGGACGTGGTATCGTAGGTCTTGGAGAAGTTGTCTCCCAACGCCGTCTGCTTAGGATAGATGATGAGGATTGCGCCCGCTACGTTGGAGCCGTCCTCTATCGCCGCAACTATGGCTATACGGTTGTAGGTATCGTAGTTGATATTGTCGGTAGTTACGTCACCTTCCAACTCTTTGACGATATTGTCGTAGTAGCCCGCTTCCGTACCCGTTACGCTAACCGTGGTGGTTATACCGTCAACGGTGATTTCTACCGTATGCGTGATAGGGTCGCCGGTATATACGGCTTCTACTATAGTCGAACCGCTAGCAGCAATCTCTTGACCGCCTCGGATACCTATTGCAGGACAGAACATATTGACGCCCGATGTGATGAATGTCATCGTCGTCTTGTTGCCGCCAATCGTATATCCGTCCTCTTCGATGATAGTGCCGATAGGCATCAAAGTCACGTATCTATTGAGCGACATATTGATATGACCGCTGCCGACCTCCGTCTGATAACTATGCGAATATGCCTCCCAGATAAATCTGTTGCGAGGAGCAAGCGTCTCGATAGCTAGCACGGTGCCCGATACGGTGCCGTAGGTCTGATACATCGTCTTGTCTCTCTCGCTTGCGGTGCCGCCGTAAACGTTATGCGTCGCGTTACCCGTCTTGGCAAGAGTGGTAAAGAAGTATTCGATAAAGCCTTCGGTATACGGTGTGAGCAATTCGAGTTTGCCGTAAGCCTTAGCCGAGGTCAGACTTGTGTTGACGGTGTAGAGATTATCTATGCTCGATACACCCAAAGCCCCTCCGATCATATCGATTACGCCGTCAAACGTGCAGCCCGTTGCCGTAGCTACGAGCGTCTTGCCCGTCGTCGTCTTGCCGTTGTATGCTCTTACGCTTACGTTGCTAAAGGTTGCGCCCGTTGCATTGCCTGCAAGTCCGCCGAACGCCGTATTGTCAACGCTTGCATTGAAGATAACGGTTGCGTTTGTCATACTTCCGCTTGCGCTACCAGCAAGTCCGCCGATAGTCGTTGCGCCGTCAAAGGTAGGCGAGTTGATAATATCAAGCGAAACGTTAGTCATATTGCCCGTCATATTGCCGACAACGAGACCAACCGTGGTTGCGCCACTCAAGGTCTTGTCACTCGTAAACTTGAAGTTGACGTCTTGTATAGTTCCGCCGAGGCTTGCGATAAACGCACCGCCGTAGGTCGTATCGCTATTGAGCCCTCCTACGAGTTGTATACTATATCCGTTGCCGTACAAAGTACCCGTGTAGTTGACCGCACCCTCGAGAACTTGAGCGTCCCAACCGTAGATATTGCTCGTGAGGTAAATATCTACGTTGGATTGAAGCGCGGTTGCCAACGCTTGCACCGTGCCCACTGCCGTACCCGTAGTGATTGCCGCGCCGCTCGTTTGACCGTCTGCAAGTTCGCTCGACGTGAGTGCTAGGTTGGTGGAATATCCGCCGTTTGCACCCGCTATCGCGAAGACGTATCTATCGGTGTAGGTAGCGTCGTCAAGCGGTTGTTGAGCTACGTACTTGAATACGATAGTATAAGTCTCATAACCAAGCTCGTCGGTAGTAGTAAATTCTTGTATCGTGCCGATTTCGTCTGTAGTTGCCGTCTCGAAAGAAGCAAAACCGTTGACGGAAATCTTTAGCACGCCCGCAAGGTTGGTGTCGTCAACGTTATTGCGCAAGAATTGCTTGCCTGCCAAGCCCGTGATTGCCACTTCTATCTCTGCCGCACCGTCGTAACGTCTCTCGGCAACAACGATATTGCTTGGATTGATGGTGATAGTGACGTCGGTATCTGCCGCAATGGTATAGTTGCCTCTTGCCTTGTCAAAATCTACCGTTCCGTCTTCCTTAATCAGCGTTTCGTTGAATCCCGTGGTGCCTATGCTCTCGGCGTCAATCAATACGTTGACGATAGCAAGGTTGCCTATCGCAAAGGTATGACTGCCAGCCAAAGCGTTGCTTCCGTATCCTGCTTCGGCATAACCGCCTACGATAAGTTTTTCACCGACGATTACGTCGTTTCCGCTCTCGCTACCGTCGTTGACGTCAACGACAAAGTTGGTAGTACCGTCAAAGTTCTTGACAATGCTCGAGGAGAGTTTGATTTCTTTTGGCGCAATGGTATAAACCGCGCTCGAGCCACCTGTCAAAGTCACGTTGTATAAGTCGCTTGCTTTGATAGAATAGTTGTCGTTGTTAGAAGTCAAACCGCTGACTTTGAGCGTAAGCGCATAGCCGCCCGCGTTGATAGGAGCGTCGCCGACGTGTGCAAAATCCGTTGCCGTTATCGTGCCGCCAACCGATACCGAATAGCCGTCCTGGTCGGTTGCTACAGCACCGCTTATACCCGTAATTTGGGCAACAGTCAAGTTGTTAGCCTTGCCGTTGTAAGTCGTACTTACGGCATTGTCCATCTTCAACGTAACGTTGCTTGCGCCGAGTTCTTGCTTGTTGATTTTGAAAGTGCCTGCATTGCCTGCGATAAGTTCGTAGTTGGTATTGATTACTTCAACTCCGCCATTCATTACTTTGACAAGTTGGATAAAGAGAGTATAGCTTCCCGCATCGCCAACTTTCACGGTGCTTGTATTGTTGTTGAAGTAAATCTTGAAGTACAATACGTCGCCGTTGATACCTGTAGCCGTCGCGAATTCCGCTCCGTCGTAGGTAACGTCCGACGTCTTTTGGTTTTCGTTGAAACCTATCGTGGCTTTGAACACGTCGACGCCGTAGAGATAGCCGTTGCGGTATACGAACGCCGTAGAGTTGTTGTAAGCGTACCAAGCGTTGCTCTTAGTCTGGAACTGAATATTGTAGATATTTCCGTTTTCGGTAGTGCTAGAGCCGCCTATGTCGATGGCAACTTTCTTGATTTCACCTATGCCCGCAATCTTGACGTATCCGTTATGCTCATCGGTTGGATGAACGCCCGAAGCAGGATAGGTTACGTTGCTGTCGGCGTCAATGCTAAATACGTAGTAGTTGCCTGCGTTGGACGCCGTGGTGTTAGGGTCGTTGACGAGGGTATAATATTGAATACCTTTGTACGTCACAACTTGATATTGGAGATATACGTCGATACCCGTTCCTACTTCTCCGACACCCGCACTAGCAGAATAGTAATATCCCGTTGCTCCTACGATTGAGTCGCCCGAGAGTTTTCCGCTGACAACTTCGGTGGTCTTGTTGTAGTCGGCAGACGCCTTGTAGGTGATAAGGTTGGTACCGTCGTAAGTCTTGGTCAACGAGGTATATCCAACGGCTACAGGGGTTATTACGCCCACGTTGCTTACGGTGACGTAAGAGCCCAATCCCGTACCCGCAATAGCGTAGTTGGTGCCGCCTATGAAATAAGCAACTTGCGACTTGCCTTCTGCATCGAAGTAGTTGAAACGACTTGCGTTGAATCTTACGTCTCCGCCTATTAGGTCGCCGCCTTGGACTTTGATGTTCTTATCGGCGAAAGTTCCGCTCGCGGCGATAATTTGTGCATAAACGCCGTCTGCGTCTCCTTCCAAAATACCGCTCGTGTTGAGAGTAATAATCGTCTTAGCTCCCGTGGTATCTTCTGCATTGACTACTATAGGAGTGCCGAAAGCCGTCGTGCCGTCGTACTCTTTGTATACGCCCGTGACGGTCAACTGTATAGGCAAGATGAAGTAAACCGCCTTGCCTTCTTGCGCAAACTTGGTAATTTCGGTTACGCTACCGTCAAAGGTGTAGTTGGCTGCGTCGATAAAGGACGTATCGACTACGACGCTTACGCTGTATCTACCTATATTCTTAGGCTCAACGCTCGCCGCGCCGTCCACGTAGTCGCCCGAATAGTACTTGAACGCCGACAAGCCTCCACCGCTCGATGCGTTGGACTTGACGTCTCTATCGGTATAGTAGTCCTTGACAATGAAACTAAATTGGTCGCTGCTCTCAGGCTTTTGCACTGCGCCGTTGTAGGTGTTGACGAGGTAAGGAATGTTGATAACCACTCTATCTTCGGTCACTATCTGCTTTTCGATAACTATCGTTCCCAGCGTTGCGCCCGTCATCTCGTAGTTGGCAGATACCAATCTGTCGAGAATTACGGTATAACTGCCCGCGTTTTTGATAGTGCCGCTGATAAATATCGTCATATCGGCGATGTCGTCGCTTGCATTGAAGAGTTCTTTGTCTTGCGTTGGTTTGAGCCCCGTAACGGTAAACTTGCTACCGTCATAGGTATAACCGTCGGCATAAACGAAGGTTGCCGTCGTATCCTTATTCAAAGGCAATACTTGCAATTCTTTGTTGTCTTTGACGTAACCGGTCACGTTGACGGTCATCACGCCGTCGGTTATGACATACTTCTTGATGACAGCTACCCCGTCTACTGCGATATATCCCTCGCCGTCCGGCGTGCCGTCTATATAGTAGTTGGTGTAAGTCGTGCCGTCGGCTTTGAGTGCGATTGCATAGGAGACGTTGCCCGTCGAAGTCGCTACGTTCATTGCGCTCGTCTTGAAGTTGACTGTTCTTGTAGAAGTCGCGTCGGCAAGGCTACCGTTCGAGTTGTGCGTAGACACGTGACTTACATAGGTTGCGCTGAGCGCTTCCGTCTTGCCGCCGTTGTATGCAAACGCCGCCGTAGCAGTATCGGTATTGCCGTCGTAAGTCTTGGTCACGGAGGTGACGTTGAGAAGCGCAGGCTTGATAAAGTACATGCTTTGTTGGCTAGTATTGTCTATGCCGAATATTGCTTTGCCGTCAAGAGTAAGTCCCGCAGTATCGAAGTTGTCGGAAGCACCCGTCACAGACGCCGCAAAGAGGTAGTATGCGCCGATATACACGCCCCCGGTAGCAGTAATATGTGCTTGAGGCGTGCCGTCAACCGTCTTGCTAAATGCGAGCGAAGCAATGGCAAAGGTATGACCGTTGTTGAAAGTGGTGTCGTCGAAATATACTATGGTGTTGCCCGTCTCGTCATACTTGTCGATGATACCTATTCTATAGTTCTTGCCGCCTGCGCTCGGATTGTCGAAGCCCGTCGTACCGTATTCTCCGTCAAAACTATTCATAAATACGGAGATATTTTCGGCAGAGTCGACTTTTTGTTTGGTAATTACGAAGTCGACGTCGATTGTGCCGTTGGTGAAATAGTTGGTTCCGCTAAGCGCTATCTTGACGGTATATTTACCCGCGTTCTTAGCAGAAACGACTTCTTCGCTTCCCTTAAACATTTGGATGTTGATTGCAAATCCATTCTCGGTTGCAAGTTCTTGGTCAATAGATTGATACAATTTCAAAGACCAGTTGCCGTATGCACCGTCAAAGGTCGCTCCGTTCATCACGACGCTTCCCGTAACAGCCGACAAGAGATATTCGTAAACCCAAGAGTATTCTGCACTGTTTGCCGTAGGATATATCTCTATCTCATTGCCGTTAGGGCTTTGAATCATCTTAACGGAGCCAAGGTCTGCCTTGGTAAACTCTCTTTGTGCTATGTCACCCGTAAATACTGCGTCCTTGGCGATGCAGTAGTTGCCGTTGGTAGTCAAAACGTTGTAAGTTTCGCCGTTGACCAACGACAATGCGGTAGTCTTGACTACGACTGCCTTACCCGTACCGGCATTGCAATCTGCAAATTCTCCCACGAAAGTTACTTCTTCGTTGTTGATCGTATCTACAACGTTGACCTTGCCGTTCAAAGCCTTCGTGCCGTCGTAAACCTTGTTGAGTACGGTGATAGTCACCGTCTTAGGAACGATATACGCCTTGCCGTCAACGGTATTGCTGCTACCGATATGGTAGTTGGTTATTGTCGTCGAAAGGCTTGCTTCACCCTCTCCTTCGGCTGGGGTGGAGGTGGAAGTTTGGATAATATTGAGCGTCGTCTTGCTCGTTGTTCCCGTAGGATAATAAGCGAATGCCGTGGTGATGAATACCAACTTTCTGTTGCCAGCGCTAGAGTTGTCAAACTCTGCCCTTACAACCGCCGTACCAAAATCGATTGGCGCACTATTGGCGTCGTTGAGCACTACGGTTGCTCCCGCAAGCGTCTTGTTGCCGTCATAGGTCTTGTAAGCCGTCTCGAGAGTTGCCACCATCGGAATAATAGCAAACTCAGTCTTAGCCGTCATATTGGCGTCGATATAAACGTCGGCGTTGTCTATTGCGCTAAAGGTATAGTTGTTGCCCTCCGCGCTGCCGTTGACGGACACTTTGACGTTGTAGATGCCTACTTCGGTCTGACCTGTTGCAAATGCTTGACCGTCTTTGCCTACCGTCAAGCCGTTTTCTTTGATTCCGCCCGAGATATTGACTTCTATATCGTCTAAGTCGATAGCGTAAATCTTGAAGTTGGCAGCCGCCTTGTCGTAAGTCAAAGAAGCGCCTGTATAAACCGTTGCGTAGTGATTGCCCACAACGTAAACGTTGGTAACGATTTGAGGGTTAATCTTGACGACGGTATCGTTGGAATATTGCGCTGCCGTATCTATCTTAAAGTTCTCAGGGCTTGCGCTCACGGACAACAAGGAAATCTTGTATTCGCCCACGCCGACGTTGGTTGCACCGCTGAGGTCGATATGCGAGCCGTCGGTGGATTTGTAGATGCCAAGCACAACGGTCACGGTATCTTCCGCAAACTTGTTAAAGGTACCCGCAGCCGCATACGTTGCCGTGTAATAGTAGGTAAACGGAGAGGTCGTGCTCGTGTTGCCCTTCCAAGTTTGAGTAACCGTCACGCCCGTGATTTCGCTTCCCTTGATAGCGTACTTGTTGATGACGCCAACGTTTATCGTTGCCACGTCGCCGTCTACGACTGCGAGGGCGTTAGCAACCTTATAATTTGTGCCTTTGAAGATTCTCACAACGACTTCGCCGTCTGCGTTGAAGTAAGAGAATGCCTCCACGTCAATCTTTACGGCTTTTCCCGTGCCCGCGTTCTTGTCGGCATAAGCACCCGTAACGGCAACGCTTACAGGAGTGGTGACGATAGTCGTTTCACCCGTAAACGCACTTGTTCCGTCGTAAGTCTTAGTCACGCTGTCGAGTGTTGCATCGGCAGGGATAATATACAAAGCCTTAGCTCCCGCAGGAGTTACGACTACGTCTATAGCGGTAGTCGAGCCTACGACGTAGTTGTCGTTGCCCGCGATGCCGACTTTGCCGTAATCTATGGTAATATCGTATCCGCCGATAGGACTGCCGGAAGTAGCGGTAGTGGTAAATCCGCTTATCGTAAAGTTGGCGGTTATCTTAACCGTTGTAGCAATCTTGTCATAAGCCTCAGCCGTAGCGCCGTCAACGGTGGTAGGGATAGCGTTGCCGTAAACTACGTTGATTGGTTTTACGCTCACGCTCACGCTCGCCAACGTTTGCGGTATGACTATGAGTTGCGCACTCAAGGTACCGTTGAACACGTAGTTGCCCGCGTCTGCACCCGTCAAGCCGTTGAATGTTAGCTCATAAGTGCCCGCGTCGTAAACGCCAGCGCAAGGGTCGGTGATAGATACTACTACCGTATCCCCGCTAATTACGCCCGTGAGGGTCGCACTATAAGAATAGGTCGCCGTCGAATAGTATTCGAAGTTGCCCGGAGCGTCGGCGGTCTTGCTTTGTCCGCTACCCTCTTGAGTAATTCTAACGGCTCCGCTTATGCTTACTTCCTTAGGCGTAATCACGCCGACTTGCAAAACCGCATAGCCGTCCGTTGGCGTTGCATCGAGATAATAGTTGGACATCGTGGTCTCGTTGCCGATAGCGATGACATACTTGGTATGTTGTACGCCACTATTGTCATAATAGGTAAAGGTAATCACCTTAATCTTGACGTTGCCCATTGCTATAGCGTTGTAGCCTTGTACGTTCTTGCTTTCGTATTCACCTACGTAATTCGCAATAGTTTGAGTAGCGGTGACGGTACCCAATGCCGTCGTGCGGTCGTAGACTTTTTCTACCTTGCTAATAGTATTTTCGAGAGGCAAGATATACAGAGCCTTAGCCCCGCTCGGGGTTACCGTTACGCTGTAGGTTGCGCCCGATGCCAACTTGTAGTTGTTGTTGCCCGACATGGTGATGCCGGTTACTTTGAGGTTATATCCGCCTATAGGGCTGGTCTTGGTGACTGCGGTATCGCTATCGTCAACCCATTGATATGCGCTGATACCACAGGTCACGCCGCTAATTTCTCCGCCCGTCACGCTGTCCTTAGCGCTCCAACCTTTGGCTGTAGCGGTAGGTAAATCTGCGCCGTAGTCCTTGTTGGTAGGCATTACCGTTATAGCGACATTGGCAACCTCTTGTTGAGTTATTACGACGTCTTGACCGAGGTCAAACGGAACGGCAAGCGTATAGTTACCCGCATCGGTACCTGTCAACGCCGTTACGTTGATGTCGTAAGTGCCTACGTCGTAAGTGCCGTCGGCGTTGGTGCTTGCAAGGCTACTCGACTTGTAAAGCTTGTAATCTCCGTCCACCACGTCGGCGTTGTTTTTCTTCTTGACGTTGCCGCTGACGAGATATACCGCGCCTGCAAAGTAGACGAAAGTCAATCCCGTAGCATGTTCTACGTCGCCTTTCTTTTGCGTTGCGCTTACGCTCTCGAAGTCAGCCGCGGTGAGAGTGCAAGGAGTAATATCCGCGTCGGAGTTGCCCGCAACGCAGTAGTTGCCCGCGTAGTTCTTGCCGCTCGTAGCCGTCTTAGCTTCTTGCAAGATGTTATAAGTAGTAGCGTTGTAAACAAACGTAGTCGTCGTCCATACGACTTGTCTATCGGTGTAGGCGTGTCTTGCGTCGAATTGTCCTACAGGGTAAAGTTTGACGCTTGTCAGCGCAGGGCTATTGACTACCGTAGTGCTCATATTGGAATATACCGTATCGGTGAGGGTCTCGTTGCCGTCGTACACCTTGGTGATGCCCGAGAATGTGACGGTAGCAGGCAAAATCATACCCTTAGCCGAGCTTATCGGCATATAGTAGTTGGTATAACCGTTTATTTGATCGTAGTACGTGCCGTCTATGGCGTTGCGCGTAGTGGCAATACTAATACCCACGCCCGCCGTATTGACGTCGCTACTTGCAAAGGTAATGGTAGGCTTGGTAGTCGTGTCGCCGCTGACAAGTCCGCTAAGTAAGGTACTTGCGTTTGAATAAGTATAAGTCGTCGTAGCGTCGTAAGTCTTATACACAAGGTTGGCTATGTTGGACGCCCAAGTCAACTGCTTAGGAATAATCACGCCCGTAGTATAGGTAGTAGCCGAATATGCGTAATCTTTGGCGGTCGAGGTAGCAAAGTATCTGGTGCCGTACTCGGTACCAAGAGTAGCGTCTGGATATACGAATTGAGTTGTACCCTTGATTGTAATACTCTTGCCCTCTCCCACGTTCGCGTCTGCAAAGGAGCCGTTGGAAGCCGACAAAGAGGACAAACCGAGAGCGCTTAATTGTATGGTTTCGCTATTGCTTACCTTAGCCAAAGTATAAGTCATTCCGCTGACAAAGTTGGAGTTGCCGTCATAAGTCTTTTTGGCTTTGTTTACTTTGACTGCTTGAGGCACGATTACGCCGAGATTAGGTAGCGTAAAGGTTTTGGCGGTGCTATTGTAAGTACCGCTATTGGCTATGGCATAGTTGTTGCCGTAAGTCGAATTGGCGTCTGTCAACGCGTAGAGTACGGAACTGTCGGTCTGGTCTACTATGGTCACTACGTCGCCAAATACGATAGAATTGTATTTGTTTTGTCCGCCGTACACGACGCTTGCGCTACCGAACGCCGCGTTAGGTTTGAGCCCCGTAGTGCCTCCGCTATAAGAGAAGTTTACTTTGCTATAGTCTATAGTTGCGGTGCCGTCATATTCTTTGGCAATATATTTTACCGTAATCTCTTGAGGCAAAATTGTACCTATCGACTTGACTTGCACGATAGCGGCGCTAGCAGTCTTCAATTTTCCGCTACCGCTTGCGGTGAGCGCATTGGCAAATTGATGCGAGCTCTTAGGACTAGCCTCAACGTCAACGCTGTTCTTCCAGTTGTCGATGGTGTTGTTGCTATTAGTTGCGCTAGCCGCTCTCATTGCGAAGCCGCTAGATTGATAATATCTGTCTATCTTGTACTTATAACCCTCGAAGGTTATTCTGCTCATAGACATATATACCGTCTTGTCGTTGCCTGCATTGGCGTCGTCGTATCTTTCAAAAGAAGGCGCGCCCGTACTGCTAGTACTATTGCTCAATACTTTGCCGTAAGACACCGTAGCCCTCGTGGTTGCGTTGCTACCGTTGTAGGTCTTTTGCACGTAGTCTATCTTGCTGTCAACAGGGATAACCAAACCTCTGCCTTGCAAAGTCACTTGAGAGCCGCTGACTTCGAACTTGACGTTAGTGCCGTCGAGTTTGGTGTACGAATTGTTGTTAGCGTCTTCAAAATCGTATTCCAGCGTAAAGCCGCTGCCCGCGATAAGGTAACTTCTGTTGGTGCCCAAAGAGTTGGTAGCGGGAACGTAACCGTAATACTCCCAATCTTCGAGGTTGATTTTTACTTCGGTCATACCTATGGTAGACGTGGTCATAGCAGCAGGCTTGATACCGTCAATCTTGCTTGCATAATTGATGCCGTTGTAATTGTAGTCGCCGTTGCCGCTAAGCACGTTGACGCCTCCGACGAGAATTTGCGCCACGTCGAGGTGCAAGTTGGCTGAGCTATTGACGCTGGCGCCCTTCTCTGCAATAAAGGTCATATCGCCCGCCCTCAATCCGAGAGGAGTGACTATCTCTACAATCTTAAAGTTGCCCGATACGATGTCGTTCTCAGGGAAGATAATCGTCTTACTGGATATATCTTTGATTGCGCTGCCTATACTTGCTTCCGACTTGGTGTCGAAGGAAATGCGATAGCTACCCGCGGCAGGGTCGTTGACGTTGACGCCGACGGTGTTGCCGCTTCCGTCTTTGATAGGGGTAGTTGCCACAGCCGTCATATTGGCTTCGTTGGTAGGGTCCTTGCCCGTAAATCTATCTACGAGAATGGACGAGAACAAGGTGTTGGATACGGAAGAATTGGTTATCTCCGTTCCGTCAGAGCCGTAGAACTTGAGCGCAGGCATGCCGAAGCTGTTGCCGTAGCTCGTCGTCGTCTTGTGATAATATACGCCCGTGGTCGTGTCGTAATAGTACTCGTTTCTGTCTATGCTAGCGCTACCCGTAGTACCGTACGAGTAATAGAGGTAAACGTTGTTACCACGCGAGAAGGTATGCGAAACGTCTGCGTAATGGATAGCGTCGGACAAGTTGTTGATCTTGTCGTACACGTCGTTGTAGAAGAGCAAGTTTGGTCTGCTTGGCGAAGTCCAACCGTCACCTTCGGTAGACGCTACACCGTCTTCAGGTTTAGCATTTAGCAAGTCGTTATTATCAGGTTTAACTTGCCATACTTGAGTATCCCAGAGGAACTTACCTTCAGCCGTCGGATCGGCTATGGTAAAGTCGAAGGAGAGGTTAGCACTTGTGCCCGTGCCTACCCAAGACAAGCCTACGTTTTGACCAAGTGCCGTCTTATCAATGGTCTTGATATTGGTAGGGTCGGTATTGTCGAATACGTACAACTCATAAGGAATAGATTTCGTAGCACCCAACACGCCTCCACGACCTACGTATTTTGCCGGAATGGTCTTATTGCCCGGAAGTGCCGTTCCAAAATAACTCCAGTGATCATTGCCTGTACCGTGATCTCTCGATTCCCAACCAGCAATTCCCGCCGCAGGAGTTGTACCTGCCGCCGAGCCGGATACGAGATAAGCGTTGTTGATTTTTTCCCAGTCGCATATACCCGCAATTTGTCTATAGCCATAAATTATCGATGTTTTACCTTTATTATAGTTTCCTCCGTCAAGAATAGGTCTATCGGTTTCGTCTACGGTCTGCATACCTTCGACATTATCATAAACATCACTTATTATACCACCTAAACCGCCTGCATTATGGTTATCTACGTGGATATATATTCTCTCTATCGTAAAGCCATACCAGTTGATTATTACACCGTCTACCGTAACGTTTTGGTGATATTCCGAACGCACGTTGGTATATGCCGCCGTTTTATAATCTTTAGTAACTGTTCCTGTATAATTGCCATTGGCGTCATAGATAACGCACTCGGTATTGATGGTATTGTTATGGTCGGCATTGCCACCGGTATATACGTAGTTGTTGGTATTTACACCAAGCAATGCGCCTGCGCCCGACTGCAATATGTTCTGTCTTACATATTCCACGTCACCATAACTAGCCCAAGCACTAACACTATCAAAGCAAATGACACCTCTCGTAGACGCTTCGATAAGTCCGCCACCGTTGAGTGTAGAGTTGACAAGGTTGCTCCTTGCACCAACCCAACCTACCATACCGCCGGCAATTGCTTGAGCTTTAGGATAATAAGAAGAACGAGGGAATCTTCTTGCTTCGCATATCGAACGGAAGATTGCGCTATCATCCATATTGAGAGTACAGTTTTCAATGGTTGCATACGACGTGCCTTTACCGATATTCATACCTGCAAAGCCACCTGCAATACACATGTTCGATTGGCTATATTGGTCTCCGTAGCCATTAAAGTCAACGATAGTTCTATTGAGAACGTAGTTGGCGTTGGCGCCCAACTCCAACTTACAGTTGCTAATTGTGCCCAAGTTGATTGCCGTAACGAGACCTCCCACCAAAGAATCCGGCCTATCCGTATAATTGGTTGGCACACCTGTCACTACCCATACTTGAGAGTTGAGATAGAAATTTACTCCCTCTATCACCTTGCCCGTCATCAATGCTCCCACAAAGAGACCTGCGATTCTAGTATCGGTATCCAAAATAGGCGTTTCGTTGGCATTAAGTCCAAATACGTCGGTATGATTGTTGGTTGTAGGCGTTCCCGACATAGATATAAGAGGGAAACTTGCAACATTTATTTTTGGCGTCTCAGCCACGAGCGTAATCGTATAGTTGTTGCCATACAAGTCTTTGTTGAGTTTGTAGTAGTTGACGTCTTGCGTCAGCGTAATATTGGCACCCAAAGTACCTGCCGTTGCGTTGGCATATCCCGTTACGCCGGCGTCTATGCTGTCGTCGCTACTGATAAACTCTTTGAGCTGTGCTTCGGTAGTTATGAGCACCTCGTTGCGGAAGAGCTGTATGCGCAAATTGTTGTGCTTACCGCTACCGTCGTTGTACGTAAAGTAATACATGTCGCTATACGGAGTTTGTGCAGACAATACGCCACTTGAAATAGGTTTAGCGTCTTGTAGACCCGTCTTATTGTCGGCTGCCATGACTTGAGCAGTCCAAGACTTGAGATATTCCGTACCCGTAGCGTTGACGTCTGTACTATAAGGGGTATATCCTCCACCGCCCGTGGTCAGCGTACCTATCAATCTTATATTGAGGGAATGTCCTGACATAGTTCCTGCATTGACAATATAAGCCGCCAAGGCAATGGAAATATCCGTGCCCTTGAAGTCGCACGCGCTAATCTTGGTATAAGTAGCCAATTTATCGGTATCCGTACCATACACACCGCTCTTGTTGTAGCCCGCTTGAGTGAGCGTATTGTACATATCAGTAGATACGTAACCGAGCACAGACATACCCGCAACGTTGGACAGCGTTATGCCCGCGGTATCGGTTGCGCCGAAGACTTGAATCTTACCGTATAAGTCGGCTTGCTTGCGAGTAAAGTCAATCCATACGAGGTTTTTGAGGTTGCTTGCATCGCCAAACTTCTCTTTGGCGTTGATAAATCTACCCGTCACGTAACCCGCGTATCCGCCGTCAGGCATAGCAATCATGCCTATCTGACCCGCATAAATATCGTTGATTTTGGTGGTAGTGAGCGTATAGGTCTTGCCGTTGATAGTCTCGGTATACGCGTCGGCAGTACCCGTCAAACTCATATCACCGCTGTTGCTACCAAGTCCGAGCAAACCGCCGATATAGTTATTGGTAGCGTCGCCCGCGCCCGTGCCCACGTTGTTGATAAGTCTTGCACGGCTATTGACGCCTACTCCGCTAACGTTTCCGCCAAAGGATACGCCTATCGCGCCGCCCATTGCAGATACAGAGTTGGCTCCGCTACCGCCGTTGAACCTCCAAAGCATATCTTTGGTCCAAGTATATGCGGTAGGTAGAGTGTTGGCATACGACAATCCTTGGTCTATATTGATATTGAGCAAGTTGGAGCCTGCCAAAATGCCGACCAATCCGCCGAGACCGCCCGTACCGCTAAAGCCTACGGTAGAGCTAAAGTCAAAGCCCGAAGCCGTGGTAGAATTTTGGTTGAGGTACAACACGGTTGGGTTGGCAACGCCTTGCAGTACACTGCCTTGCATAAGTCCTACCGCACCGCCGACGGCAACGTTTTGCGCATTGCCCGTCATGGTTACGCCTACCATATTGACTTGATTGGTTCCGTCTTGTTTCAAGGACACGTTGGTGGTCGCAGCTCCGTCCTTGGTGTACATAGCGCCGAAGATACCGCCGAATGCAAGCGTCTTACCGCCGTCGTCGAAGGCGACGGCGGTTCCGTTGTAGTTGACTTGTACGTAGCCAAAGGTTGGTGCCGTACCGCTAATAATGCCCGCCACTCCGCCAACGGCAAGGTTGGCTCCCGTAGCGTTGATTGTTCCGCCCGTGATATTGACTACAATATTGAGTTCGAGGACGGTACCCAATATCGCTGCAAACAAACCGCCCACGCCCACTACGTCGTAGCCTTCTATCGCGTAGAGATTTTCGGCGTTGGTATCCGTAATATTCAAAGTGTCGTCACCCACGTTGACGGTCAAGGTATGGCTGTTGCCGATAATTTGTCTCGTCGATTCCAAAACTCTACCGGCACTCATACCGTCAAAGTTTACCGTAACGTCTGCGCCCAAAGTCAATACCGTAGCCGCGCCCGCTACTCTATATTGTTGCGCCGTCTTACCTTCGATAAACCCTTTGATGATATTGCTCTTGATTTCGTCGGCACCCGTACCCGTCACTCTGCTTGGGTCGATAGACCAACTAAATTTATATTTAGCACCGCCCACCACGTTGTTGGTTGTAGCCGTAGCAAAGTCAGCCCTTCCTATCTTGTCAAAGAATCTCAAGAGAGTCGGGTTGATACCGCTGGTCTCCAAACTGTCGCCCAAAGACGACCAGCTCTTGGTAATATAGTCGTTGAGAGCCATATAGCTCGATACGTTTTGCAAGTCAAAAGTAACTCCGCTACCGCCTTCCATATAACTTATAAGACCGCCGAGGAGTGTAGAGTTGGTGGTGGTCACGTCGTAGTTGTACATAAATACGCTGTTGCCGTGGCTATCGAATATATCCACCTTACCGCCGCTGACGCAAGACGTGTCAGGCGTCGTATCGCCGTAATCGTAATATCCCATCATCGTCAACTCGCCGTTGGATAGTGAGTTGTTGAAAATTCTATCACTAGCAAAGTATGATAGCACGCCCGCGTCGTACACGTAAGATACGGCAAGATTAAGATTGGTCTGCATATCCATAAATGCAAGTCCCGTCATCTCTCTACCCGTATCATATCCTAGGTCGCCCGTTGCGATACCCGCAAAGATACCGCGGCTACCGTAAGGCATAATCGTACCGCCACTGTATCTTATACCCATACCGCCCGCTACGATGACGTTGGCGCCCGAGATAACGGCTTTGTCTGCGGTGGCTTTGGAGATAGATTTGCCCGCAAAGGTCAAGGTGCCGTGGTTGTTTGCCACGCCAAACACACCGCCCACGTAGAGAGCAGTGTTGGTGTTGCCACCCGTCTTGCTGACTAGCTCTATGGCGTTGTCGCCGAATACTTTGACTGTTTCGGCATAACCGCCGTCGTTGACGCCCGCGATTGCACCCATAGCCACGCCGACGCTTCCACCGAACATACCAACGACGGAGAAGAGTGCGCGGTTGAATACTTGAGTAGAAGTTATCGCGCCCGTATTGACGCCCGCAACAAGACCTGCAACGGTGTTGACGCCCGCAGAATTGCTATTGTTGTAAGTGCCGATGCCGTTATTGCTATACGTCACACCATTGATAGTGCCGTTGTTGACTGCAACCAAAGAGCCAATGATATGATTGACAGCAAGGTCGTAGGAGCTAAAGTTGCCCGTCTGTCCGACGAACTTGAGATTTTGGATAGTACCGTCGTTGACGCCGATAAAGTCGTATACCAACTTGTAGCCGTTCCAGTTGTCGCTACTGCTATAGTCGGCGTATACCTTGTTGGTCGTAGTCAAATTCATCGTTACGGTATAGCTAGCGCCGTCTAGCGTTCTGCCCGCGTCAACCTTGAGCAAGGTCGAATTGTCCCAAGAGCTAATCGTAATATCGCTCTCGATGCCGATACCGTTGACGATAGCCATCAACGGGTCGCTCGCGCTCGTGCCTTTGAGGAAGTCGTTGAGCCCGCTAGCCGTGGTTACGGCAAGAGTCATGGTCAATACTGCCGTAATCTGGTTGGTGTTGGTGGCACTGCTACTTGCGGTAAAATAACCGCTGTCAAAAGTAACGTACGCGTTGGTGCCGTTGCTCGTCACGCTACTTACCTTAGAATTGGCTTCGAAGGCAAGATTTCTTACGTCAACCCTATTGAAGTATATACTTGTGCCCGATACGGTGTAGTCGAGCATATCGAGGACGACGTTGTCGCCCGTAGAATAGCTCTCTTTGTATTTGAGAGTTATACCCACGCCCTTCATAAGTTTGTTGTCCACCGTCGCAATAGCGGTGGTGTCGTCTTGTCCGAGAGCGCCGTATGCCGACAAAACGCTCGCGTCGTGCTTGCCCGCAGTGAGCGAGAAGAACGGTACCGCATTCTCGCTCTTGTTGAAGTATACGATACTGCTCAGCGTACCGATATTAGGGGTCACACCCGACACGTAACTTGCACCCGTAACCAAGCCCTTGAAGGCGTTGCTTCCGACGTAACTACCCATATACATATTGTATATATTATAGAATTCGCTCGGTTGAGCAATGTCGATACTGCCGAATGCCTTAGAAGAATTGTTAGGGTCTGCCATAAACACGCCTATATTGGTCTCGCCGTCGGTCAAGTTCATTACGCCGACCACACCACCGATATATCCGCGATAGGTTGCGTCACCCGAATTGTTGGTGATAGTCTTATTTCTATCTCCGCCGATAGTAATATCGTTTATGCTGCCGCCGCTGCTGATACCAATCATCGTACCCCAAACGGCAGGGTTGGCAAGCGCGCCGATAGTTTGGTTGCTAGCCACGGTAACTTTGACGTTGCTAAAGCTTCCGCCTTGATTGAGACCTACCACGCCGCCTATAGCGTAGGACTTGGCGTTGGCAGTACTCGTACCAAAGTCACCGTTCAACACGACGTTTACGTTTTGGAAAGTACCGCAGCTTACTGCGGCAAGTCCGCCTCTATATACGTAGTTGGTATAACCGATTACGTTGGTAGGATAACCCGGAGTGCTGTAAGTCGTACCCGTGGTAGACGCGTAATTGCCCCCCACAGGAGTATTGATAGTAATCGTATATCCCGCGCCGTCCAAAGTCTTGTATTGGTTGAAAACGACTGCACTACTAGACAAAGCCGAGCTTATAGTTACGTTGCCCGTCAAAGTGAGTTTTTGTGCTCCGCCGAATTTACCCGACGTGCCCGCAAGGAATTCTTTTACTTCGCTCTCGGTTGCAGAGGTCGCGTTGTACAGATATACCAAATCGAGGTCAAAGGTGTTGCCCGTACCAAAATACGTTTCCATTTGCGCCCTTGACAGCTTGACTTGAATATTGGTAGCGTCGCTGATGTCGAGATAACTTGGGTCAACGTTGGCTGGATTGCCCGCTACCGCAAAGCCTACGTAGGTCACGCCCGTTTTGAGCATACCCGAAGCGTCAAAGGTAAATTTATATCCGTCTTTGTCAAAAGATACAAATGACGCCGTACCGAGCTGACTAGTAGACAAGTCGTAGACGTTGCCCGTGTTCATCTCTTTGCCGATATATATATTGGTCGTCGTGGTTGTGGTCACTACGTTGAAGACGTTCAACTTTATCAACTTCTTGATATTGGTGTCGTCAATACCCGAATATGTAATTTTGTCGTAATTAGCGTCACTCGACAAATCAAGAGAAAGCGTCGGCGTGTATGCGTTGACCTGATTATTATAACTTGCGACCTTGGTCTTATAATACGTACCGTCCAACAACCACAAACTCTCGTCGATACCGAGCGAAGACACTTGATTGGCTACTATCGCGTATTGATAATCGGTAGGATGTGTAGAACTATTGTAAGCATACCAAGTATAGACTTCTCTACCATAGACGTGGTACAAGTCGTTGACTCTTATATCGACGTTACCCACAACGTAGTACTTGTCTTGTACGGCGTCGGTGCTGTCCACAATAGTAATATCATAGTTTGAGTTGAGTGAGCTTCCTTCAAGTACAGAAGTATTGTAAGCATAACCGGCTATGAGCGCGCTAGAGAATGCCGACCCGCCCGTCAACGACAATTTACTTAGCAATACGCTTACAATGTTCTGCAAGTCGCCTTCCATTATGCCTTGATTGGCTCCCGTTTCTTGCTCGGTTTTGATTGCGTCTACAGACAAAGTCTTGCCGTATCTTAAGCTACCGAACGTGCCGGTAGGGGTCGTCCAATAAACGGAGTAAGCAGTCTGTGCGGCATAGTTAGTCGGACCAACTTGCATCAGCTTGTTGCCCGCATCAACTATAGACTTGACTAAGGTTATATTTACTCTTATACTCGTCGTTTCGCTAAAATATACGTTGACGTCGTCATAAGACGTGACGCTGTCGCTATATCCAACGTCGATTTTGACAATGCCCGACCTCTCCGAACAAGTCGTCCCTTTGATAACGTAACAATAACTACCGCTCGTCGTCCAAGTGCCGGACGGGTTCTTCATTGCAAAATAACGACAGTTGCCGCTTGCGTACTGGTTGTACATGCTTGGCGTGCCTTCAACCATCTGACCGACTATCGTTCCGTTGTCGTTGGCGCAAATAGCAGATATGTTGCTACTAGCAGGCACGTTGCTGGTGCTATTGAGGTCGGCTCTAAGTTGTCCGCTTATTTGTACGTATCTTGCGCCGTAAATCTTACCGCCGCTGCTTGCGTTTTCACCCGCGATACCGGAGGTCATACCGTAAGCGCTACCACGGAAGTTACATTTCAATACGTAATTGTTAGAAGAGTTGGAAGCCGCGGTCGTCGTATTCATAATAAAGGTTACGTTGCTCAGCGTGCCTTTGTTGTTACCAACGACGCCACCCAACATATACCACGCCGTACCCGTACCGTGAACTTGATAGTTGCCGCGATAGTCTACTACGCAGTTGGTGATCGTTCCCGAGTTCTCACCGACGAAAGGGCTCGACCACATCGTGCTACTATTATCCATATAAAGCTGACCCGTAAATATATAATTGAGGTCTTTTATGGTACCCGCATTGGTACGGAATAATCCGCCGACGTTGGTTGGAGCGTCGCCCGACCATCCGCCGTAAGAATACGATACGGTAATCGTATAGCCGTTGCCGTAGAGCGTTCTACCCGAGGCAATCGCATACGTAGAGCCGTTTTTCTGACTGCCAAAGTTTATAGAAAAATCTCCCGTCAAATATCCGTCGCCACTACCGCTGAGCCAACTCTCCAAAGTGCTTTGGCTGTTGATTGCCGTACCCGAAGTAGTCTTGGCTATCGGCTGCTGATATTTGCTATAAGAGTTGGTAACAGCCGAAGAATTGTACGTATTGGTTCCCGTCGGAGCAAGTCCCGAAAGTGCGTCTCCGATAGGCGCTGCAAGATATGCAGTAGAATTTTTGACAATAAACTCTTTGATTGTAGCGTCACTAATACTGCCCAAACTATACCACGAAGAACCGTCAAGAGAATATTTGCCACTATTATAACCGTCTTTGTCGTAGATAAATTGTGGCAACTTGATTTTTGCCGCTCTTTGCAATATAGCAACGTTTATCGTTGCATTGTCAACGTTGGCGTCGTATATCTTTTGTGCTTCGTATACTCTAGTAGCGGTTGCCGTTGCCGTTCCCACGGTAGCTTGACTGCAGTTTATCTCTTGATAGAAGGTGCCTTGTGACTGTACGGTAAAAGTTTGTATAAGTTTCGGCAGTGTTCCGTTGTATGTAGTAGTATAATTCGTTGCATTATTACTACCCATATACTTAAAGCCATTGTAACCTGCGCCTGTAGTTTCGTTGTTTATTACGTTCCAATTTCTTCTTGCACTTGTCTTGAAACCAAAGGTCAAATTGCTACCAAAACTTGCGCCGTTACCGGTAGCCATATCCACAACGGGATTGTACGTCGCTTGCGTGTAAAGTGTAGAATAGCCGTCCATAGACCATACTATTCTATCGCTATAAGTTTGAGCCGCTACAGGCACAATCTTTACCCTACAATCACTTCCGCCCTCTGTATGCGCCCATTGAAAATTTATTGCACTATCAACTACTCTATATCCGGAAGATACGTAGCCGGAAGCACTGGTTGATACGGAAGAGCCGTAATAATAATACGTTGCAGCATTATTTCCGACACCTATGGTAGTCCAACCTCCTGCACCTGCTTCTTTAGACATAACAGGGGCGTGCAACAAGCATACTCCGCTGACGGTATTATCATTGGTTGCAACAACTCCGCCTACGTAGCCGTAAATATATGTAGCACCGCCACCTTGACTATTGGTCTGCTTCAAATGGTATCCGTCGGAAGGCGTAGTAGAAATATAGTCTACAGTAATTCCTTTGATTGTTCCTCTATTGAGAGCGACGCCGCCGCTTACGTGAGCATATCCCGTGTTACTCCATGCACTTCTTCCGTCTGCGTTCATAGAGTTGTTGATTGTCGCACTGCAGTTGTATATTTTGCCGTCGGTGTTGTTGATTGCGCACAATCCTCCAAGAAGTTTCTCTGCCCAGTTGCCGCCGTCGTTGTTGTATTGGAACTTACCGTTCAAAACAAAATTTACGTTTTCCATAGTGCCGTTGTTGACGCCAATCATACCCAAAGCGTCGGCAGAAGCTCCCGCTTTACAAATAAAAGTGTTTTGTTGAACAAAGGTTATATTTTTGAGCGTTGCACCTGCGCTAATAGCACGTAAGAACGTACCCGCAACGTATATATCCGTGCCTGCCCAACACGTTACTCCGTATTGTGATTTATTTGGAGATGACGATGCCGTATACGTCTCGGTATAAGTAATCGTGTGTCCGTTGCCGTCCAAAGTATAGTTGGCAGGCAAAGCATAGTTACTACCTCGTCCCCAATCAGAGCTTATGGTCAAATCGTTGGCAAGATATGCCGCCGTTCCGCTGTTTGTATTAAGGAAGCTTTTTAGCCCGTCTACCGTAGTAATTGCCGTACCAACCGTTCCCGTCTTCTCTACCGTCGTGTCTTCCGACGAATCATAGATATTGTCTAGGCTTTCGCTCTCGCCGTTGCCACTTGTATATGCGCCTAAGTCTCCGCCAAGGACTACAGCCATACCGAATATCATCACTACTGCGATGAGTGATGCTAGTATTGCTATTAAGTTGTGTCTATTCGATTTTTTCATTTTACAACTCCCTTGACTCGATGGTCGCTACTACTTCTACTTGGTGCATTGCCGGCGGCAGCAATTCGTTGTTGACGTGAGGACTTATCCTTAGGAACAAAATTATCGTTCCGCTCTCGTCCTTGCTTATTCCGCTTGCCCCGTTTGCTTTGGCTAGTTCGAAACAGTCGGTGGAGAGCTCTTGCTTGTAGTACCACTTGCTATCTTCGGCAGGCGGCGATACGCTGTCTACCGCCTCATCCTTGCCTACCTTGACAAAGGAAAACTGTATCACGCTGTCCATGTATCTCGCGTTGGCTGAAGTCGGGTCGATAGTCATCGTCACGTTCTCCGCCGCCAACAACGCCGAGCCCGTCGTCGTCACCTTGTATTGAAGGTTGCTGACGGTAAAGTACATGTTGGTGTATGCCGTCTGGGTGGTATAAGTCAAAACAAGGCGAGCAACCTTGCCGTCTGCCTCTTTCGAGTCGTCGGTCTTGATTGCATCGCCCGATATAATTTGGTTACCGCTTTCAGAAAAAGCCACTACGAACTTTTCACTTACCTTGGAACCAAGTTCAAAAATGTTGTTGCTGGATTGGACGTTGAAAAAAGAATACGTAACCGCCGTTATGCAACAAACGATTACTACAATCATCACTATCGTAGATACAAGTGCTGACTTCTTCATTTTCTCCCCCAAGAAAAGACGTCCTATTAAGTACCCTTATTATATAAAGCAAAGATTTTTTTTACAAGTTTTTGAAGTCAATTTAATTTTCGTTTATACAAGAATTTACATACATTAAAGGTTTATTAAAAATTTAACAATCGAATTTCAAATTTTGTTCAAATTTTGCAAATCTCTACAAAAGTAGACAATCTATGGTCGTTCGCCGTCACCCCTTATTTGTCATTCCGTTGTGTACATTTTGCGTTAGCAAAGCCGTAGCGTGGGAAAATCGTGCATTAACGTTTGAGATTGCCGCGATGTTTTCAACATCTCGCAATGACAAGGTATTGCAATGACATTGTGTGTTGTGTCATTCAGAGCCTTGTGCACAAGGCGTAGGAATCTCATCCGCTTGTCATTCAGAGGCTTGCTTGCAAGCCGTGGGAATCTCATCCTTGTTCTTTGAGATTGCCACGTTCCACTGCGTTGCACCTTTGCTAACGCAAAATGTACACAGCGCAATGACAAGGATATTATCGCAATGTCATAGTTCGTTATCACCCCGTATTTGTCATTCCGAGGCTTGCTTGCAAACCGTGGGAATCTCATCCTTGTTCTTTGAGATTGCCACACTTCGGCACAAGTGCCTTCATTCGCAATGACATTGAATCTTGTCCTTCCGCACAACCAAAAAACCGCCCCAAAAAGGAACGGTTTTCACTTATTTTGTCAATATGTATCGAGTTTTTTGCTATTATCTTACGGCGGTGGTGAGCTTTGGACACATAGTAAAGCAATCGCCACCGATAGTCATACCCGCCGGTTTGCTTTCCAACGCGTTGCCCGAGGCGTCCACCCAGTTGACCTTTTCAAGGTTATCCAAGCCCATAAAAGAGCCTTCTATTATGCTCGTTACGCTACTCGGAATTGTCACTTCCGTGATAAGGTCGAGGCTTGGGAATTCCTCGGGGCTCATCATTCTTATCTCGGTGACGGATACTGATTTGATAGTCGCCGCAGAGCCAAGAGTGACGTTGACAGAGCTAGGAATCACCAGGCTTTCCAACTCGCCGAGGTTGGTGCCCGCATAGCCGACAACCCTTGCATGGTGGGCGTTGGCTATATCAAAAGCCGTGCCGACAACGCCGTCTTTGTACTCGTCTTGGTATTGAGAAGCATACTTATAAGTTTTGCTCGTGTCGTCGTACTTGACGTAGCAAAAATTGCCCGACGCGTCGTATATCTCAAAAATTAAGTATTTGAAAGTGGTGTTGGTGACCTCCACCTTGGTACCGCCCGCGGGGATACTACCCGTGTCCGACCATACCGCAAAGGTGATGCCCGCTACCGCGCCAAGCACTACTACCACGGCTACGACGATAATTGCCAATTTCATATACTTGCCACTCATACGCTCACCTTCTCGCTAGATATTCTAAAGGAAAACACAAAGGTACAGCCTCTAAACACGTCGTTGGAAAAGACAAATTCGCCGAATTGGCTACTATTTCCCGCAACGGTAGTGCCAAAGTCGTGATAGAGCCCTATGGTAATTTTGCTCTTTTGCGGAATACATTTGTTGACGTCAAGATTGACCTCGGAATGTCCCCTTTCGTTCAGCTGGCTCGAGTACTCAATCGGCGTGGCAAAACGCACGTCGGTGGTTGCCGAATCGTCTACAAACTCATAGGTCGAAGTCGTCGTGTTGTAGCTGACTTGATACTTGGCGTATTGCAAATGGAAATACTCCGCTACGTACTCACTCTTGATGATTATCTCAGTCACGTCGCCCGTGCCGTCTGCTTCTTTGGTAATCAAAAATCCCTTTTTGGCGGCATTGTCGTTCTCGTGCTTAGGTACGTAGGTATAGATGGTCGTGTCCTCGGCAAGATGATTGCCGTTATTGTCAAAATAGTCTGCTCCGCCTGCTTCATCGGGCTTGTAAGCATAGCTACCCTTGACGCCGAGATATGCCTTGCGATTGTCCATGTTGTCTACGAAAGACGTGTCCCCGAAAACTATACGCACTACGTCGGAGAACGGCAACGCCTTTTGTGCGTCGAGGCGAATTGCTATATATTCAAAGCCGAACGATACGTCAACGGCACTTTCACCCACAACTTTGTACGCCACGTCAAAATCAAAAATATACGGCGCATCGGGCGGATTCTTTTTGTTGCCCGAACTGTCGTAGCCCTTTTGTCCGTTGTATTCTACCAGAGTGCCCAAAGTTGAAGAAAGTAATATTACTTCTTGAGGGTTTTCCACAGACAAAAGTCCCGTTACGTCGACTTTGGAATAGCTACTAAACCATGCAAACGTGCCTGCCAATACGCATATTAGCAGAACAAGCGTTATTATTGGTATCATAGCCTTGATGTCTTTCATATCATTCCTTTTGTTACTTCAAACTTTTAGTTTGAGATTGTCTCATGTTGTTTGAGATTGCCACGCCAAACGGCTTTGCTGACGCAAAATGTACACAGCGCAATGACATACACCCTGTCATTCCGAGCGTAGCGTGGGAATCTCTCGCTCCTTTTGTTTTAGATTGCCGCGTTCACTTCGTTTCACTCGCAATGACATTGTGATTGAGATTACCACAGTCGCTTTGCTCCTCTTTGCCAACGCAAAATGCACGTAGCTCTAAGACAAAGATATTATTGCAATGGCATTGTGTGTTGTCATTCCGAGAACACATTGTGTCCGTGGAAATCTCGTACCTTTTGTCATTCCGAGCCGTTAGGCGTGGGAATCTCGCTTTTTATTTTTCAAACCAATCAATAGACAAGTCGTTCCGTTGAGGATTGCTTCTATTTATTAGTTCTTCTTTTTTGGCTCTACTCCAAGATTTTAGTTGTTTTTCTCTCTCTATCGCACTTTTTATATCGGTCGTAATCTCATAATGTAAAAGCTTATCTATGTTATATTTACTAGTAAACCCTTCTATGAGTTTGTTTTTATGTTCATACACTCGGCGTTGCAAGTCATTTGTCACCCCTATGTAAAGCACTTTATTGCTCTTGTTGCTCAAAATGTAAACATAGTAATTGTTCATTTATTGCACCTATTTTGTATTTTTTGAGATTGCCACGTCGTTTCACTCCTTTGCTAACGCAAAATGTGCACAACGCAATGACAAGGATATTATCACAATGACATTGTGTGTTGTCATTCCGAGAACACTTGTGTTCGTGGGAATCTCGTACCTTTTGTCATTCCGAGCCGTTAGGCGTGGGAATCCCATACCTTTTGTTTGAGATTGCCACGTCGTTTCACTCCTTTGCTAACGCAAAATGTGCACAACGCAATGACAAGGATATTATCGCAATGACATTGTGTGTTGTCATTCAGAGGACACATTGTGTCCGTGGGAATCTCTATCCTTTGACATAGCCTCCCTAAACTTCTCCACCATCTCGTCTATATACTCTTGCTTTTGCTCATCCGTCATAGGCGAGCCGTCGGCGTTGGTGAGATCGTCTCTTGCCGTCAAGCCGTCTCGTATTTCTTGCACGGCTTTTTCCATTTCTTCGTTGCGCTGTCTGTCGTAGTCGTCGTCGGTAATTTTCTTTTGTTCGGCGGATTTGATTTTGGTTACTTTGCACACCTCAAATATCAACACTCCGAGTAGCGGCAATATTATCAAAGTAGCAAAGCCGTACCATTTGCTTAAAAATCTCAACAGTCCCGCCAAAAACTTGGAGGTGCTAACATAGGTGGCACGCACGTTGGCTACGGGTACGGGCACTCTATCCGCCAAAGTATTGGCATCGCCCTTGGTCTCTATCACCCACGTGCCGTCCTCGTCTTGATAAGGAGCGACTACGATGCGGTGGGTTATGTTTTGTCCGACGATAGCCTTAGGCTCGAAGCCTTCGGGGGCTTCGAACGTGATAACGTCGCCCACTTGCAACTGCCCGCCGTCGTACTTTTTGCATATCACCACGTCGTCTTTGTCTATAGTGCCCGTCATCGAGTCGGTAAGCACGTAGTACATTTGGTAGCCAAACAGGCTAGGTTGCTCTCCTCTCAGCAAGGTTATACCCACCGACAAGAGGCACACCACTACCAAGGCGAATATCACGTACCATACTATATTAAAGATTTTTTTTGCCAAAGATTTGGTTTCTTTGGCATTGTTTGGCTTGCTCATTTCAAGTCGGAGAGTTTGGCTCTCGGTTTCTTATTTTTCATTGCTTTGCCGGTAATCGGCTTGCCGTCGTCATCGTCGTCGGTTTGGTTAGGCGCAGTGGCTTTGGTATATTTAGGCGCCGCTTTTCCGCTGAGTTTGACAGGTTTAGAAGCTTCGATTTGTTGTGCTTCCAATTCTCCGTCTGTCGGCTTGTCGTCCACGGCAATAGCGGTAAAGCCCTCTATTTGCGGCATTGCTTTGGCAGTTGGCGCGGCGTCGTCATTGTCGTCTTTTTTGCTTTTGGTCGACCTGTTTTGAGTTTTTGGCTGTTTTTTTGGTTTGACAAAGGCGTCTGCAGTCAATTTTCCTTTGCCCGCAGACTCTTCTTTGGCTTGTTCTATCTGCTCTTCGGACATAGGAGAGAAGTCCTCTACGCCGTGCTTGGCAAGAATTGCCTTGCCCAGTTCTACCAATTTTCCTTGGTCGTCACCGTCAAGCAACTCTTCGAGTTCGTCGACTTTGGCTTCCATATCTCTGTCTTTTTGGTCTTGCTCGTCTATCTCGTCCACCAACGCTCCGACTACGTCGTCCTCGATAACCTCGTCTTCTATGTCTTCGTCCTCGTCTATCAAGCCCTTTTGCTCGGCAAGTTGACGTTCGAGTTCAGCAAGCTTTTTGCGCTCTTTTTCTAGCGCGCGCTCGTTGGTGAGACGTTCTCTTTCGGCAATCATTATGCGCTTGTCAATAGCGCGTCTGACCACTTCCATTTCCTTTTCGATTTTGCGTACGAGTTTGGCTCTGTCCAACTCGTTGTTCTCCACTGCCTCCCAAGCCTCTGCCGACTCTTCTTCGCTGTTGAGCAAACGGTAGCGGAGCAAAACTCTGTCGATAGCCTTGTTGATACGTTGCAACTCGGCTCTGGACATAGTGGCTTCTTCGGAAGTACGCTGGAAGACGTTTTTGGTCTCGGTGAGCAGTTCTTGATATTGATCTGCTTCTTCGTCCTCTTCTTCCTCTTCTTCTTGCTCTTTCTCTTTTTCTTCTTCGTCAGGCGTATGCTCGGCTTCTTCGTCTTGCGGAGTTTGCTCGTCGATAGCGCCCGACTCGTCGATAGCCTCTTCTTGAATTTCTTTTTCGATTTCTTTTTCGACTTGTTTTTGTTCTTCTTGAGGCTCTTGAGGCTTTTCTTCGTCCTTTATTTGCTCTTGCGGTTTTTCTTCTTCCTTCTCTACTATGTCCTTTTCTTCGAGGTTGGACTCGCTATAGAAAGCGCTATCCTCGACTTCGCCTTGGACAAGACCTTCCATAAGCATAGAGTTGAGGCAAATCATATCCGCAACACCTTGTTGCAAGGTGTCGTCCATATCCATCTTTTTGACTTCGTTCTCAACCGCAAAGCCCGTCTTGGTGTAACTTTCTATAAACTGCCAAAGCACCAACGCCTTCTTAAAGTCAGGGTTTTTGAGGATTACGTTGGTACGAGTGATAGGCGGTCTAACGGGCGCGGAGTTGACCATTTGCTTGGCAAAAGCACTACCCAAAAAGTCGTTGATAATACGTTGCATTTTGGCTATACGCTCAACGACGCTGAGGTCTTCGTTTTGCATCTTTTGCACTTCGTCAAAAGGCAGAGAGGCAATAAGGTCAAGTTTGTAGAATACACGAGTTTTGCCCGTAAATACCGACGTGTCAACGTTGAGTTCCAATACGTGGTCGTTGACGTACGCCGCTTTGATAGCCTCAAGTCTTCGGGTTACGAATTGGCTGAGGTTTTTGAGCAAAGTATAAATAAATCTATTTTCGTAAATCTCAAAGGACTCTTCTTTGGTCGTATTGAGAATTTTGTTAGGCGTAACCATGCCGTCCTTATCTACGCTGGAGATAAGGTTGGTGTGCTGAGCGAGGTGCTTAACGGACTCGGTAGAAATAGCGCGGGCAAGCGAAATGTCCACAATATCTTCTTCGATGACGATGTGTTTACGAGGGTTGCGGACGATATTGTCGAGGTGTGGCAAAGTTGCCTCAATAATCTCGACCCAATCGAGGTCAAAAGACTTATTGCGGTGCTTGGTATTGAGCTTGACAGTAGGCTTGGCAGCCTTCAACTTCTTTTTGAACGACGCATAAAAGTCATCGGAAGCCAACATTTTGTTGACCTTTTCGACGTATGAATCGTATCGCTCTCTATCAGTCATTTTGACCCCCTAAATTATTATATCAACCAATAGGTCTAATATCTTGGTAATCTTGTACGCTAAAGGTTATCTCAACCGTGCAGTAACCGCCGATAATTTCGTCCTTGCATTGAGCGTCACTACCCTCGAGCCACATATACACGGTATATTTGACCACTTCTCCCGCATTAAGTTGTTGGTCTGTAATTTTGTCGATGTAGTGTTCCCAATCGCCCTCTACGCCGCTATAGCCCTTGAAAGGCTGCGTTTCGTTGGTCTTGAGTTGAATTGCTCCGTCAAAGCCTTCTTTGCCCGCATTGAGCATCGCCAAAGATATAGGCTTTTGCAAATCGAAGTCGTCGCTATCGTAGGCGATATACTCAGGCGTGTCTTCGGCTTTTTGTTCGGCATATACGACTATCTCAGGCTCGGCGTCTTGACGGTAGGTCACGACCATAATACGCATAGCCTTTTCGGCATCTTTTTTCTTGTTTTTCAACACGATATTGGTGGTGTATTGCAAGGACTTATACTCTGCGGCATTTTTGAGATACATAGTATACGCAATATATCCGCTAGCACCCAACGTGCCTTCCTTAGCCAAGGTTTCTTCTCTCATGTCCAATCTACTATACGTAGTTTGATCCATGTTTTCGGGACCTTTCATATCCAAAAAACTGGTAGGTTTGGCGAAGTCGGCGGTCTCGGAAAGGACAAGTCCCGTAGAGTCCTTGTCGATACTGATTTTCATAGAGTTGTATTCCACCAAACTCAATACGCCCCAAGCAGATCCCGTAATAAGCAAAGCAATAAGCAAAAGCAACGCAATCCATTTGGACACGGTGCGTCGTTTCATTTTTTGTTCAACTGTCTTGTTCCTGATTATGTCCAGCTTTTGAGCTTCGGACAAATCTTTGGTTACAGGTCTCTTTTTTGCCATTAGTTATCCTTATTGGTCGCTCGCCGATTGTAGCCTCCTTTGTGTAAAGGGAGGTGGCAACGCAGTTGACGGAGGGATTGCGTTATTCTATCCGCTCTTTGATTACGTGGTTTATATACTCACAAGCATACTCAAAATTATCATTGAGATAATTGTTGGGTATCCTTAATACTATCAAGCCATATTGTTCCAAAAATTCAGTTCTTATTTGGTCTTTGGCTGCGTTGTTATCTTCGTAGTGCTGAGAACCATCCAACTCTATTACCAGCTTAGCCTTGGCACAATAGAAGTCGGCTATATAGTTGCCAATCACTTTTTGCCTAAGAAACTTGAGTGGATAATCTCTCAAAAAATCATACCACAATCGTTTCTCTTCTTTGGTCATATCCTTTCGCAATTGTTTGGCAAACGGCACTAATATTTTGTTATGCTTTTTGTCCAATTGCATTAGGTCAATCCCCCACCCGACTACCGTCGGGAGCCCCCTTTGCACAAAGGAGCCTTTTATTTATTATCTTTATTATTAGCCTGACTAGCGAGATATTCCTCAATAGCCTTCTTCTTAATCTCCTCTTCCTTTGCTTTCCGCTCTTGCTCTGCAAGATATTCGGCTACAGCTTGCTTTTTGAGTTCTTCTTCGGACGGTTGAGGCGTTTCGGTAGGTTTAGCGCCACCTGCCATAATAATGGCTTTGAGTTCTTCCATTTCTGCTTTGTGCTTGGCTTCGCTCTCTGCAAGTTCTGCCTTGTGCTTTTCGTCCTTGTTTTTGACAGCCATTCTTATAATCATAATGATATTATAGAGAAGTAGCGCCACCAAAGGCAAAATCAATATGAAGAAAAACGCTACCTTGTTTTGTAAGAAAGTAATTATACTTCCGAGTTTAGGGATTTGCCCCTTGTAAATACCCACGATTGCGTTTTCGTAGACAGGCTCTTTGATTGCCTCAATATCGTAATCTGCGTCATATTGCTTGTCGCCCGCCGTATAGTAAATCGTTGCCGTATTGTCAAGGTTGCTACCGATTTCTACGATTCTGTGGGAGATATAGCCATAATTGTCGCCCACCTTGCCGACGTAAGTTATAATATCACCGACTTTGAGGTTTGCCTTGGCTTCGTCGGTAATTTTTTCTACCAAAATGGCGTCGCCCGCGGCAAAACTGTCGCTATGCTTGCCGTCCATAGAGTCGGTGAGTACGGGCATCAACGTAATACCTGTTGCCAACTCACCGTTTTCGCCTTTTCGTGATTGGAAGATCATAAATATCGCAAAAATCACGCACGCAAGAATGAGTACCACTTGCACGCTGACGATTACGATATTCAAAACTTTACTTTTTTGTGTTTTTTCTGCCATAGTTTTTCCTTTTTTTGGAGTCGTACTCTAAAATGATATTATAGGATTTTTCAACCCTTCCACCACCTATCGGTGGTCCCCCTTCCCTTGCACAGGGACGGCTACAAAAGGATTGAGATTGCCACGCTTCACTCGCAATGACATACACCCTTTGACGGTGGAGATGCGAGTTCTCCGTTCCCCCTTTGGGTGCTTAAGAATACGAGTTTTACAACCCTTCCACCGCTCCCGCGGTCCCCCTTCCCTTGCACAGGGACGGCTTTCTCCAAACGCCAAAATTGCGAGTCCTCCGTTTTTCCTTTGGGTGCGTAGATACGAGCAAGACAAGGAGAACGAGTATTGCGTAAGGGAGCATACTATTACGTATGTGACCGCCACGCAAACGCAAGTTCGACACAGTATTGCGACGTATATACACAGCCAAAGATTAGAAGAGCTTCTTGAGGCGTTGCAGATACTCCTTCGACTCCTGCATATTCTCCTCTCCAAAGAGTTCAGAGAGATATTCGATAAGTCCGTCTACCTCGTCACGAATGTAACCCAAGTTGAGGGATTCGAACTTACGGAGAATCTTGTTACACAATACGTAGTCGATACCGTCGATTTCGGTGCCGCCGCAACCTACGTACACGGGCACGAATTCCTTTAGCTGCTTGACGATACGGTTACCGAAAGCCAAACGGAAGTGTTCGATAACGTAGTCGTCTAGGATATTGATTTTGTCAATAATTTCTTGACTTACCTTGTGTTCCTCTTGCGCCTTGTGGAAGAGGTCCTCGAGGTGGGTGTTGCTGATATAGAGTTTCTCGGTCAGAGGCGCGTCGAACGGCACACCTTTGGAGTTGATGTTGATAGGAATAGCACGGTCGTAAACCTTATCGGAAATTGCAAACGTCGAGTCGTCGTTGTTTGCGGTGCCGATAAACCACATGTTTTCAGGGAGGGTAAATCTTCCTTTGACGATATGTTTAGGGTCGTTAGGCCAGCCCGAAGGGACGAGGTCGACGATCCAGTTGGCTCTGGACGGCATTTCCAAAATGGAAAGCATTTCTGCGAAGTAGTACTCGACACGCGCGATGTTCATTTCGTCGAGAACGGTGAGGTAAATGTTGTGGTTCCACGTTGCCTCGTACATCTTTTTCAAAACTTCGGTTTCGTTAAATCTCTTGGTAAATTCGTTGAAGTAACCGAACAACTCCGTTCTATCACGCCAAGACGGTTGCACGGAAGCGATAGTGGTCGGGTTGTCGAGGAATTGTCCTACGGCGTACGGCAAGGAAGTTTTACCGGTACCGGATATACCTTGAAGTATCAGCAATCTAGTCGTTGCAAAACCCGCAAAGAAAAGTCGAATTACGCGCTTTTCGTAGAAGAGTTTCATATTGGCGCACGCAAAGTTGCGGAATCTGTCGCACAAGCCCTCGAGCGTGATTTCGTCATCGTATTCGGGTGCTTGATAGTTTTCGTATATTTGGTCGATTTCGGTAAGTTTGTAGAAACGGCTCTCGCCCGTGCCTTCGCCCTCTTCCTTTTTCTCTCCGCCTTCGCCCTCTTCGTCGAAGTTGTAGTCGGTTTCGCCTACTGCGTTGAGACGCATACCGAGGATGCGGTCCTTCTCTTGAGTGAGCTTGACGATTTGTCTTTTGAGATTATGTATCTCGTCTATGAGGTCTTGGTTGGTGACTTTCATTCTCAACTTGCCCACGATACGGATAATACCCCAAACAACCAACCAAACTACGCCGACAAGTACGACAACGACAAGCAAAGCGATGACGATAGCGCCTACCCATTCGCCTGCCGACCAAGTCGGACTGTACGTCTTGAATACGTCAAAATAATCGGGAAAGTTGAACATCTGGAATATACCGCCGAATATGCCGACGAATATTGCAGATAGTCCTTTCCACAAAACTCCTAAAAACGATTTGATAAAATCTAGCATAATTTTCTTCCTTTTTGGTTGGCTGTGAGCCTATGTGAGAATTGGTTTGTTGCTTGTTTAGCCGTCCCTGTGCAAGGGAAGGGGGACCACGAAGTGGTGGAAGGGTTGTCTCTCCCCCGTTTTTATATCAATATATATCCAGATAGTAGGCTCGTGCGCCCACCCTCTGCAAAACGCTACTTCTCCCGCGGGAGAAGTAGCCGTTAAGACGGTATAACTAGTTATTTAGATTAGATAGATTAAGATTTGGTTACGCTTATGGTAGCTTTGAGGCTTGCACCTGCTGCGTAGTTGTCTGCCTTGTGTCCGTCAATCCAGATATATACGCCAATGGTGTACCATTCTGCAGAAGTGTTGTCAGCTGCTGCAAGAGTTGCGGTAGCCGTAGCACTTGTGTCACTGACAAGGTTAAATCCGCTGTTAGAAGCCAAGTTGGTAGATGCTTTACCTGTAGCAGTAGTATCAAACTCTTGGTTAGAAGCAAGGTTATCCGATCCATCGGTCATTTGGTAGTTGAAGGTAGAGCCAACGAGAGTACCGCTTGCACCGCTAATACCTTTAGCATAAGTCATAACGATTTTGGTGTTGTTGACAGCATATTTGTCTTGGTCGGTTGCGATCTCATTGCTTGGAACTACGGTAGCGGTAAGAAGGATATTTTGAGATTCGGTAGAAGCGTTTCTAACTTGGAACTCTACGAAGATGTAGTTGGTGTTTGCGGTAGCGTCGCCGTTAGAAATAAACTTAAGAACGTCACTATTATTCTTCTTCTTAGTTGCGCTGAAGAAAGATGCTGGCGTGTAAACAGCCGCGGTGTAAGATGCGCTGCTTGGTGCGGTAATAGCCGTAATATCGGTCTTAGGTGCTACTGGTGAAAGAGCAGAAGCGGTCAATGGGGTCAAAGTGTTGGTCCATTGTGCGCTAGCACCTGCCTCTCTTACTTCGATACCTGCGCTACCTGCATTGATGGTAAGCGTAGCTTCGGTGGTTACGGATTCGAAGCTTGAGAACCATGCGAAGGTTGCTGTACTAAGTGCTACAACTACTACTACGATCATAGCAATTGTGCTAAGTAACATACTTTTTTTCATAATTTTTTCTCCTTTTTTTGTTTTTATAACATTTCGACTTTCGCCCACAGAGCAATGCTCTGCTACCGTCTATAGGCTAGGTCAAGTTGTTTCGAATTAGCCGTCCCTGTGCAAGGGAAGGGGGACCACGAAGTGGTGGAAGGGTTGTTACCCTTTTACCAATTCTATACAGTACATAGTCGAGAGCAACGTTAGCAAATAACTAGCTATGTTGTTACCGATTTTGCCGTCCTTTCGTGTTCGGGAAGGGTGTCTCACACCATATTTGCTTCGTTATGCTTTGTCGAACTTGCGGTTGTGCTTAGTCACATACAAAGAGTATGCTCCTGTCGCCCAATCCTCGTTCTCCTCGCCTAACTCGCACCTATGAAGTGAGAGGCGCGATTTGTTAGGCAGGTTTATAGGATGAGATTGCCAATCCGTTTAGAGCCGCCCCTGTGCAAGGGGAGGGGGACCACGAAGTGGTGGAAGGGTTGTCCCCTATTTCCCTTCCTTGTCTATCTCTTCTATTCGCTTGACCACTAAGTCATCAATATACTCGCATAGAAAAGATAACGTTTTTCGTTGGATATAGTTGTTGGGTATTCGCAATACCAACAACCCGTATTGTTCCAAAAACTCTGTTCTTATCAAGTCTTTGGTAATATTTTGTTGTTCATAGTGCTGTGAGCCGTCTAGTTCTATTACCAATTTAGCCTCAGCACAATAGAAATCTGCTATATAGTTGCCAAGCACTTTTTGTCTAACCCACTTGTGTTGGCTCTTGCTCAAAAATTCGTACCATAAGATTTTTTCTTGTTTGGTTTGATTTTTTCGCAATGTCTGCGACAGCTTGGTGAGTGATGCGTTATGCTTTCTTACTATCGCCATTTTACAACCCTTCCACCGCAGAGCTAGCCCCCTTCCCTTGCACAGGGACGGCTTTAGACTCCAACTATATTCGATAACTTTTTTCTCGGCTTGACTATCGCCGTGCCCGACAAGGTATTGATACCCAACTCGTAGAAGATACTCAAATTGCTCTCGTCGTTGACGTTGGATACCGCCAACTTGATGTTTTGGGTGTCGGCAATATGTTTGACCATTGCCAATACGCCTTGGTTGCCCTGGTTGTAGTATCTATAGTCGAGCAAGAAATATTGCGCGGGATATTTGGTAAGCAATTCAATCGGCGCACGGGCTATGCCCTCTATCATTATCTTGGCGCCCTTGCGAATCAAAAAGTTGAGTCCCATCATTGCGTCCTTTTCGCCCATCTTCTCCAGCTGGTAGATGTCGAAGCACATAATGAGGTTGTCTGCTATGTAACCGCCAAGCCTCTGAATGTTACCTTCTTCGAGGAGACGGGAGGATAGTTTGTAGATAAACTCAACTTGTGGAAACTTGACCGCGTCTTTTTGGAATTGACCGAGAGCAATAAAATTAAGTGCTTCAATACGCTTGCTCGACTGTGCACCCACGGCGTATTGCCACGGATACAACTTGCCCAGCACTTCGTCTTCAAGCACTTGCCATACTTCTACATAGGCAAGAGAGGTCGTGCCTGTGTAAAACGGATTATAGAAATATGTTATCGGTTTGATAGCCGATTTCTTAACTGCCATAATGTCCCCCAATTCCAAAAATGACGTCCTAAATCATTTTCGCATTGTTATTTTAATACAATTTTAATGTTATGTCAATACCCTTTTTTTATTTTATGTCGCAAATTGCCATATTTTTAACGATTTTCGACGTTTTTTAGGAGATTTTTCGCCTCTTTTCGGCTAGTTTTTGAGTAGCCGTTTTGAGTGTTTTTGTCGATATGTATCGAGTTTTTTAAGATCAACGAGTGATTGTATTTTAGAAAGTTCAAATTTTGTTCAAGTCTGCGGCGAGTGCGTCATAAGAGCTGAATGGACATAGACACGTTGTCATTCAGAGGCTTGCGTGCAAGCCGTAGGAATCTCGTTCCTCTTGTCATTCCGAGCCGTTAGGCGTGGGAATCTCTTATATTGTTTGAGATTGCCAC
>CAMBZZ010000002.1 GCA_945872615.1 uncultured Clostridia bacterium
AACATTACAGAGAATAATTCCTAAACAAAAAGCGTTAGTCTTTGTAGAGTTTGAACAATACTGAGTGTAAAATATTTTAGAAAAAACTAATAGAAACTATTAAGTTGATATTATAGGAAAAAGCCTATTTATAAATAAAATTCGCAATTTTCAATACAAGCACACGTTTAAATGCCAACAACAATTATTTTTAAATCTTCATTTTTATGTAACTATAAATATTTATGCTAATTCATAATATTAAAGTTGGCAAAAATAACTTTTTACAATTTTGGTATTTATTATCTTGTCATCATTAAATTTTTGATTAAATAGAAAAATTTATAAAAATGTAACAATTTTTGAAAATATATGTTATAATTCTTAAAGATAAATTTATCTTATATAGGACTATGAATATGAAAAAGAAAATATTAAGTATTTTTATTGCGATTGTTATGCTTATGCCTTGCATGGCATTGATGACTGCATGTAATAGTGGTGGTAATACTGGTGGGAACTCTTCTATTGAGCATACTCAACATACTTATGGTAGTTGGGAACACAATGCTACACAACACTGGAGAAAATGTACAAGTTTAGGTTGTACTGCAGAAGAGCGTGAAGACCATAAATACAATGGTGGCTATACTTGTGAAGTATGTGGCTATGTTAATGAAAACCTTAAACCAGGTGAACCACAATCTATGTCAACATATTTTAGTGGTATGAAGACTACATCAACTAGAGCAAGTGTAAAAGATGCCGACAATGTAACAAAATCTTTTGATGAAGTATTAGACCGTCAATTGGATGTGTTGGCTCAAGATATACTTTATAGATTGACTTATGTCTATGGTTACAACGAAACATCTCACAATCGTACTGAAAATGCAAAAAACACTTTATTAAATGGTTTAAGTGCGTTTAATTACAATGGAAATAATGCTGTAGTGGATAGTAATAAATTGCTAGCTACAACAAATAATGTTACTGAATTACGAACCGTCAATTTAAAAGATATTAATGATTATCAAAAATCTATTTCTATAATATCAAATATGAATGTATTATTAAATAGTAATGCTTTAGATTTATCTGGAGCTATAGAAGGAAGAAATTTAAAATTAGAAGAAGGTTTTAATGTTTTAACATTGGTTTCAACTGCTGATGAAAATAAGGCTTGGAATTGGTATTCTAATGGAAATTCAACTTATTCTGATTTTGCTACAAAAGCAAATATCAACAAAATGAAAATGGCTATTGCACAAGTATTGACCAACACAACTGTTGACGGTAACTATACAGTTACTGCATACAACAATGCTTTGGCAAAAATTGATGCTTTAGGATTTAGCAATCTTGATAGTACAAAACTTGTTAAATTTATCAAATCTAGTGTTATTGGTGATACATTAGTAAATACTGATGATAACTATGCTAACACAATTAGTAGTAAATATAGCAATACTATTAATGCTACAAGTATTAAAGCTATGAACAATGATAGTTCATATACTACTACTGATTCTCCAAGACTATACAAAGGTTATAGTATGGTAGTTCCAGCAATTGTTAAACAAGCTTTGAGCAATACTTTTGAAGGTACAACACAAAGTATTTATCCAACAATGAGTAGATATGCTACAGACTATAGTAGCAATGTATTTACAACTTCAACATCAAACTTTGATTCTATCGTATTGGCTCCAAGGGCCAATACTCCGGCTACAAAACTTGTAGTTAAAATTGAAGGTACAGGCAACAATGTAGAACTTACAATCGGTTGCAGTGTAAATGGTTCTAATGCAAGTAGTAACCAAAAGAAAGTTAGATTGTCTTCAAGTGGTGAAACAATCGAATTTGATTTGCACAACAATAGTACAATGGGAGTGTACAATGGTAGTACTGATAAAGATACCGGCATTGATTTGTTTGCAAACAACCAAAGTGCTATAAATTCAACCGATGGTTCAAACTACATCAAATTGGTATTTACAAATCCAAATGGTGCTATGTTTAAAGTAACATTTACTGGATATTACAACAAATAATTAATAGAAAAGAATTAAACAATAAAAAATGCAATCCTCTGACGGATTGCATTTTTTAAATACTTCCAAAAGTGTATTTTAAAAATTTAAAACAAATTTTTACCGTTGACTTACGCTTTTCACTGTGCTACAAACGTAGACGAATAGGCGATAAATCGGGCGGTAGTATTGTAGAATAAAAAGTGTCCATAAAAATGTGTAACAACTGCTGTTTTCATAATGCTTTTTGCTCCTTTTCTTTTTTTGTCTTTCGACGGAAACCGTTACATCCGATTTTGGCGAACGTTGCAAGGAATAAGTAAAAAATATAGGGCGGTATTTAGTATCTTGAAAGTTCTCACTATATTTTTTACCCTTGCAACGGCTCGGTCGATGTCTAAACCCTTAATGTTTTACGACCGAAATCGGATAGGCTTTCCGCAAGAAAGAAAAAACGTTACGTTTCTTTCCTCTTGGCAAAAAGATTACGAGTTAAAGTCGCAAAATCTTTGCGAGTTAGAAAAAAGTTTTTCAAAAATAATTTTGAAGTCGCAAAAATCTTGCGAGTATGGTTGCTATCCTTACCACAAAAAGGAGGCAATCCTATGAAAAAAGAAACAGAAAAAGAAAGAGAAATCTATGCTATCGGAAGTCCGAGTTTTGAAAATCTTTCCCCAAACGAGAAAAAAGCATTCTTTTCAACTCTTTTAATGTGTATTATTGAGTATTTCAAAGAAAGCATTGAAGAAAATTGATAATGATGGGTAGTCAAACTAACACATTGAATTCGCCGATATATCGGCATTTTTGTTTGAAATATCGTCTTTATCGCTTGAAATATCGGTTTGTTTGTGATATACTATAGATAAATAACTTATAAAGGTCGTTTTCAATATGGTATCGTATGTAAAACTATGGAAAAAGTTGATTGATTTGGGAATGAAGAAAAGGGATCTAAAAGAACAAACAGGCATAGGATCTACCACATTAACGAAACTTAACAACAATGAACCCGTTTCAATGGATGTGATGATAAAAATATGCGAAGCATTACATTGCAATATCGGAGAGGTAATGGATATAATTTATGAGTAATAAAAGATTAAAAGGGATATCATTGTTTGCCAGCGCCGGTATCGGAGAAACATATTTTAAGGATATCGGAATCGATATTTTGGTTGCTAATGAGCTAATAAAGCAAAGGGCAGATTTATATAAATATATTTCGCCAGAAACAAACGTTATTTGCGGAGATATAACAAAAGACGAAGTTTTTGAAAAAATAATTTCGTCAGCTCCTACAACGTTAGACTTCTTATTGGCCTCGCCCCCTTGTCAAGGAATGAGCGTAGCTGGGAAAAATCGGCATCAGGATTCTTTGGAGGCAGACCAAAGGAACTATCTAATTACGTACGTAGTAAAAGCAATTAAACGCCTTACGCCGACCTATGTTTTAATCGAAAATGTTCCCACATTGCTCAAAATCCAATTGAACTATTCAAATTCCATGCGCACCGTGATTGATATACTTAAGTTGGAATTTGGTGAACAATACGAAATTGACAGCAAAGTTGTTGATTCGTCTGATTACGGAGTTCCACAAGTTCGTTTGCGCGCAATTATTAAAATGCACAAAAAAGACACGGTGTGGAATTGGCCTGAAAAATGCATGCATAAAGTTACTGTTCGGGAAGCTATAGGCTATTTGCCTTCACTAGAAGCGGGTGACAGCTCAAATATAAAATGGCATTTTGCAAGACCTCATTCAGAAGATAATATTTTATGGATGAAACATACGCCAACCGGATGTACGGCTTTCGATAATCCAGTATATTTCCCGCAAAAGAAAGATGGAACTCCTGTAAAAGGATACCAGTCTTCTTATAGAAGAATCCGTTGGGATGCTCCCGCCCCGACGATCACAATGCGGAACGATTGCATTGCTTCTCAAAGAAACGTTCATCCGGGGCGCGAATTGCCGGACGGAACATACTCTGACGCAAGAGTTTTAACGCCGTTAGAATTGATGATATTAGATTCTCTGCCGGCCGATTGGAACATCCCGGATAATACTCCGGAATTGTTGATACGGCAATGTATAGGCGAGTCAATCCCCCCGCTAATGTTAAAAAATATCGTTAGTGGCATTGAAGAATTAAAGGATACAGATATGAAAAAAACCGACAAAATTAAAGCGATATCATTGTTTTCAAGCGCTGGAATCGGAGAATTACTTCTGCACAACACAAAAGTCGATATAATTGCCGGCAACGAACTGTTGCCTAAACGAGCCGAATGCTATCAGCATTTTTACCCTAATGCGGAAATGTATTGCGGCGATATAATGGATGACGAAACAAAAAATCATATGATTGACATTGTTAAGAAGAATAATGTCAAAATGTTGCTTGCTACTCCGCCGTGCCAAGGATTAAGCACTCTCGGCAAAAATAAAAATCAGGCTCATTATGAGAAAGATAAACGCAATTTCCTTGTATTAAGAGCAATGGAAATAATCGACGCGTGCGATTTTGATTACATACTTATCGAAAACGTTCCAACGTTTCTCGATATGTACTTTCCTTTTGACGGAGAGTATTTGAAATTAGAGGAAATTCTGAACAAAAAATATTCGGCTAAATATACTGTCGATATTCGCGTTCTTAATGCAAAAGATTATGGAGTTTGTCAATCTCGTCCGCGTGCTATAGTAAAACTATATAAGAAAGGTTTGGTTTGGGGATGGCCTGCAACGCAGCCGGAAATTCCACTTTCAAAGGCTATTGGGTATTTACCTTCTCTTGAAGCGGGACAAGATTCCGGAATTCCTTGGCATTATGCTAAACCTCAAAATAACCGCGCGGTTCTTGCATTAAAGCATACGCCGACGGGAAAAAGCGCTTTAACAAACGAAGTGTATTACCCTAAAAAAGAAGATGGAACAAGGATTAAAGGTTTTCATAATACTTTCAAGAGAATGACTTGGGATGAGCCGTGTCCGACAAGGACTACGTTTAGCGGAAGTATGAGTTCTCATAATAACGTTCATCCCGGACGGCTTCTCGCCGACGGGACCTATTCAGACGCGAGAGTTCTTACTCTTCTTGAAACGTTTATCGTTTCGTCAATTCCTGAAGATATTGATTTTCCAAAGGATTCAACCGATACGTTTATTAGAACTGTAATAGGCGAAGCGATTCCGCCGAAACTTTTATTTGAAGTCGTGAATAAAATTGGGAGGGAATAAAAATGCCAGTTACCGTATCTCGTGATAAATGGATTTTATATAAACATACTTGCAACTACGAAATGATTAAAGCGGTCGCTTTGGACGTCAAAAATAGTTGCAAAACTGACGTTTCAGACTTGGAACGTCATAGAATGCAAGAAAGACTTGCCGCTTTGGATTTGTACAGAACAAGAAATCCGAAAGAACGCCCGTTAGATTCTATCAATCATAGAATAAATACTCTTGAGTTTTGGATGTTTGGATATGAGGATAAGTCCAACGGAGATAAGAGATTTATATTTAGTCCGTTGGGAAATTTGTTCTTAAAATATATATCTGACGAGCAAAAATTGCGTAAAATATTTATAGCAATGATGTTTGCTATGCAATTTCAGCATCCTGCGAACGGAACGAGTAGCGAATTTCAATTATATCCGTTTAGATTGATATTTCAGCTCTTGACAGACAAAAGACTTGATGGAAAACTGTACAATTATGAAGAAGAACTTATTCTTCCGTTTATAAAAACAGTTACGCCTGAATCTTACGAACAAATTGTAACGCAAATATTGAGTATAAGAAATTTGCCGGATATTGAACTTGTCAATAAATTGAAATCGGATGAGCACACCTATGTGAATACCGTATACGAGTGGGAATACTACACGCAAACGTTGTTAAGTCAAGTTGGTATAATCAACAAAATCGAAGGCGATACACTCTGCAAACTGTATCACCCCTCTAAATCCGGTAGTAAAAGTTTACCTACAGGTCGAAAGGCTACAAAAGGCTATGTGACTATTAGTTTAAACTGCCTTTCGTTTATAAAAGAAATGTTAGCCGAATACACGTGTTTTGCAACTCCCGTGCAGTTGAAAGATCCGGAAAGGCTAACGATTGACTGCATTAAAGAAGTTTACAGTTTTTATCCGCAGTTGTTACTGAAAGAAATCGGCGAATCGGACGATCTGAGCAAACTTCTTGAACTTCCGAAACTTATAGAAAAATATTCTAACAATCCGGAAAACGAAACGGCTTATCTGTTTGAAGACGTTTTAACGGAAGGTTTCAATATGTTCTATAATGTCGAAGCGGTTAAACGCGGCGGCGCAGCGCATACGGATATCGAATGCTTATACATAACCAAAAAGAAAAAATTTGCGGTCGAATCAAAATCAACCGCAAACAAGTTGTTAGGAATCAATGCCGGTAGACTTCGCGAGCAACGTGAAGAAATCGGCGGAGAATACACTATCGTAATCACTTCAAGATATGTTCCGGCAACAAAAAGAGATATCAAAGGCACTCCTATTGTTATTATTCTGGCAAATACGTTTGCGGAATATCTCTATAATCACATATTCCACGAGGTTCGCAATATTGATTATGCAGATTTCGATAACATCATCGTAAATAATTTAGGAACTGATATTAGCGGCTTAGTTTCTAATATGACTCTTGAAAAGTTCGCCGCAAACAGTTAAAATGTCGGACATTTTCACAGCGGAAAAACGTTCTTCCGTAATGAGCAAGGTTCACTCTAAAGGAAATAAATCTACAGAGTTAAAACTAATACGCTATTTTCAGGAGAACGGCATACATGGTTGGAGGCGAGGTTACAAAGTCAAAGGACACCCTGATTTTGTGTTTCTCGATAAGAAAATCGCAATTTTTGTAGACGGTTGTTTTTGGCACGGACACGATTGCAGAAACACTCGCCCTTCCGACAATCAAGAATATTGGCAAAAAAAACGAGAAAGAAATATCCAACACGACAAAGAAATTACCGCTTTATTTGAGTCGCGCGGGTGGACAGTTATTCGTATATGGGAATGCGAATTAAAGAAGAAAAACAGCGATAAAAAATTAAGGCAAGTAATTGAGATGATTAGGTCAATGCAGGTAGGGCTTGAATAGTGATAGAGATTAACAATAAGTTTTTAACAGGACGCACATACATAGATTTGTTCTGCGGAATCGGCGGGTTTCACCTTGCATTAAGTTCCTTCGGTGCAAATTGCATATTTGCTTCTGATATAAATAAAGATGCGCAAACTAGTTATAAAAAGAATTTTGGCATTCAGCCTTTTGGCGATATAACTAAAATTGCGGTGCAAGATATTCCGCCACACGATATTTTATGTGCGGGATTTCCCTGTCAACCGTTTAGTATCAGCGGAAACCAACAGGGATTTGACGACGAACAAGGTCGCGGTCGCCTGTTTTTTAACATAATAGATATAATACACGAGCATCATCCCAAAATGGTTTTGCTTGAAAATGTTAAAAATTTAGAAAAACATGATGGCGGTAATACTTTGTCACGAATTAGAACTGAATTACAAAACGAAGGATATAACGTATTTCACAGCATATTATGTGCAGCAGATTATAATGTACCTCAAGCAAGACAAAGAATTTACATCGTCGCATTTAGAAATGATTTCGGAGTTCAAGAATTTCATTTTCCGACTGAATTAAACGAATACGCCACTCTTGATTCTATTCTTATTCAAGACGATGATAATGAAATTCAAGGTAAATACTATATAGACCGTGAGTATACAATAGGAAATCAAAATCCGGAAAGATCAAAAAAACTGATAAGAATTGGACAAATAGGGCTTGGAAGACAAGGCGAAAGAATTTACTCTATAAATGGGTTGGCTTCTACATTATCGTCGCAGGGCGGCGGTCTTGGAGGGAAAACGGGTATGTATTTAATAAACGGTCGCATCAGAAAGTTGTATCCGCGAGAGTGCGCTCGCCTTATGGGTTTTCCAGACTCGTTTATTTTAGCGCAAACTCAAGAGCGTTGCTATAATCAGTTTGGAAACAGCGTTGTGGTAAATGTTTTGCAACATATTATTAATCAAACTCAAAATATTTGGGAGGGCTAAGAAAATGGCAAAGTATGAAATGAATTTAGACCTTAACGTCTTAAACCATTTAGGTATCAATCTATACACAAAAATTCCCGCCGTTCTTTCGGAAGCGGTTGCGAACGCATACGATGCCGATGCGAAAAATGTAGATATTGTGATTACTGACGATTGCGTTACAATTACCGACAATGGAAGCGGAATGAATACCGACCAAGTGAATAAAAGATTTCTTACGGTTGGATATCAAAAACGAACAGATGAAAAGGAAACCCCCATATTTCACAGGAAACCCATGGGAAGAAAAGGCATCGGCAAGTTGTCGCTTTTTTCTATTGCGAAAAATATAGAAATTCATACCTATAATGGCGAAACAAAAGACGCTTTTGCCATAGATGTAGACGAGTTGAAAAAATTTATTTCCGATCCGGATAATAGTCGTCAGCATAAGAGTTTTGCTCCCACTCCTATTACTCCAGACATCGAAAAAAAAGGAACAATTATCAAACTTACAAATATTAGGAAAAACAGAACGTTAAGTAATACTGAAAAAATCAGAACGGAATTGTCGCGACGTTTTAACGTATTCAGCGATAATTTTCAGGTAAGTATTAACGGTTCTCCTTTAGGCTTGGAAGATAGAAAATATTTTGAATATGTAAGTAAAATATACATGTACGGCGATTGCGGCTTTGATATTACTAAAACCTGCAAACATTTAATATATGGGCAAGATAAACGTTCTAACGTTATTGCAGACAAGTATACTGTTACCGGATGGATTGGATTTGTTGATTCGAAAGAGAGATTAAATACATCCGATGACGAAGAAAACGCGAATAAAATCTTTTTGTTTTGCAGAGGCAAGATGGGGCAGGAAGATATTTTAGCGAGTATCCGAAATTCAAGCAACTACAATCAATATCTTGTTGGTGTTATTAACGCTGATTTCTTCGATGAAGATTCTTCCGAGACTGTCGAAGGCGAGGATATGGCGACAACCAGCAGAGAAAACTTTAACCAAGAAAGCGAGCAATATAAGGCGTTAAAAGAGTTTTTGCTTGACGAAATAAGATATATTGGCAACGATTGGAATCAAATTAAAGAAGACGAAGGAATAAAAAAAGCCGTTGAAGTAGAACCTACTATTGCTGAATGGTTTAATAAACTCGGTAAAGATGAACAAAAAGCGGCAAAAAAAGTTTTTGGCAATATCAATAAAAGTTTATCGAGCGAATCCGAGAGAAAGGAAATGACAAAATATGGAATCCTCGCATTTGAGAAAATGAGATTTGCTCATAATTTGTCAGTAATCGAAAATATGAACGGAGACTCACTGATTGATATTGGGAAAACTTTGGGAGGTATTGATGCACTTGAAGAAAGTCTCTACTATCAAATAGTTAACGGTCGTTTAGAAATGTTAAAAAAATTTCAAGATATTGTTAGTAAAAATGCAGATGTCTTGGAAAAAGTTATTCAAGAGTGCTTATTCGATCATTTGTGGTTACTCGATCCTTCTTGGGAACGCTCAACTTCAAATAATGAGATAGAAATTTCAATAAAAAAACTATTTGACGACAATGTAAATCTAACACCTGCGGAAAAGGCCGCCAGATTAGATATATGTTTCAAAAATTTTGCAGGGAAAACCGTTATTGTTGAATTAAAAAGATATAATCGTAAAGTAAGTATAGGTGAATTAGTTCAACAAGTTGTCAAGTATTCTCAAGCAATAGAAAAGTGTCTTATATCTCGTGGAGAAAGCGCAAAGAATTATGAAATAATTGTGGTTTTGGGGCAAGTCCTTGAGGAAAATGCTGATTTGGTCGAAAAAACTTTGGCTCCCGCACAAGCAAGGATAGTTTATTATGACAAACTTATAAGCGATGCTCAAAATGCATATAAGAGTTACTTTGATAGGCATGATGAACTAAATGATATTATAAAAATTTTCAAGAAATTAGATGAATCAGTTAGCGAGTAAAGTTAGAATGTCGCACGTAAACGAATACAAAATAAAGCTGCTCGTCCTTTGGGATGTTCTTTGTCGTTTTACCGACGAAGAACACCCTATGCACACGGACGAAATCATCGAAAAGCTCGCCGAAAAAGGTATCAGCGGTTCAAGAAAAGTTTTGGCGGCGGATATTGCCCTTCTGAACAAATACGGCTATGAAGTTTTGTCTTTCAAGAAAAAGTTTCATTACTATTACGTTGCAAATCGCCCGTTCGATACGGCGGAAATAGTGTTGCTTTCAGACGTAATCAAAGCGTCGAAACTTACCGCTTCGCAGAAAAACAACATAATCGGCAAACTTTCCGGAACGCTTTGCTCATATCAGGCAATGCTTATTTCTAAAAATATTGTGTCGTTTGATAAAGGCAAATTCGGCAACAGTTCCTTTATTTACAGCGTTGACGGGATAGAGCGAGCTATCAACGACAACAAGCAAATTTCTTTCAAATACTTCGATTATGACGAAAAACACAACAAAGTATATCGTAAAAATGGTAAGAAATACTACGCAAACCCGATAATTATGGTTTGGAACAAGGATAATTACTATATGCTTTGTTTCAACAACGGGCACGATGAAATCGTTACTTATCGTTTAGATAAAATGGACGACGTAAAAGTTGAAGAAACGGAACGGCAACCGCACCACGAATACGAATTGTTGAATACGGAGCAGTATAGAAAGCAAGTTTTTTCAATGTGCAGTGGAGAATTGCATAGGGTAACGCTTACATTTGCAAAAGATTTGCTTTCCGAAGTATTCGACCGTTTCGGCGACGATATACATATCCGCGCGACAGACGATAACGCATATACAGCGGATATAAGCGTTCAGGTATCGAAACCTTTATTTACTTGGGTAATAGGAACGCTCGGCAAGGTTAGGATTACTGCGCCGAAAAAAGTTGCCGCAGAATTCAAAAAATTCGTGGATACAATTAAATCGACATACTAAATATTAACACTGTCAATGCTCTCGCTTAACGGCGGGAGTATTTTTTATAAAAACTTCTTTCACTACCCAAAATCGGGAAGTGAAAATTTGAAATTCGTTTTTGTTTGTGGTAGAATACAGTCACACAAAACGAAACGCACCGTTTCGTAAAGCATAAAGGGTTATAAATGAAAACGTTAAACGATGAAACGCTACAAAGAGTAAAGCAATTCAATATTGCCTATCAGCAAGAATACGGAATTTCGCCGAGTTATCGTCAGATAATGAACGCACTCCATCTTGGCTCGCTTGCTACGGTAAGACGCTACGTAATTGCGCTGGAAAATCAAGGAATATTGAAAAGAAGCGAACTTGGAAAGATTGTTCCCTTGCCGAATCTTCAAAAAGGCAACTTTGTTCTTGCTCCACTCATTGGCAGTATTGTTTGCGGGATACCTAACTTGTCTGAACAGAATTACGAAGATACGTTCGCTCTTCCTACGGACATTTTTGGTAAAGGTGAGCTTTTTATGCTACATGCAGACGGAAACAGTATGATAGAAGCAGGTATCAGCCCCGGAGATCTGCTTGTATTAAGGAAACAAAACTCTGCCGAGGACGGCGAAATTGTGGTTGCGCTCATAGACGGCGAAACAACGTTAAAACGCTTGTATCATAAAGACGGAAAAATCGTCTTGCATCCGGAAAATAAGCGTATGAAAGATATAGTCGTAGATAGTTGCTCCGTTCAGGGCGTTTTGGTTTCGTGCATAAAAAAATACTGAATACGTTATGGGGGGGGGAAAACTATGCAAAACGATTGGGATAAACCTGTTCGATGTTATTGTCGCAACTGCGGACAATTACACTGCGGGTACAGAACGTCAGACGGTCTTGCCAAGTTGAAATGCCCTAAATGCGGGGCTGTAAGCGTAAGTAAAATAATGAGCCGTAGACATGAACGAGTGGATTTTTACCCACCTCACGGTCAAGAAATTAAAAACTGAATACGGAATAACGACGGTAAGGTTGGTCGGTACACACCGATATGCGTAATTCCTTATCAGGTCATATTCTTTGATAAATCGAGAGTTAAACCGGTAATCGAGAGGCTCCGATAGATAGATTTCTTTAAGCGAGAAGTCTAACTATCGGGGCCTTTTTCGTTTCCACCGAAAAAAACTCAAAAAAAATTAAATTATTTTTTCAAAGTCGCAAAGAACTTGCGAGTTTGACTTGTAGAATGCAGGCAAGAAGTTCGAAAAAAGGAGGTGAACAGCGGATATGACGGCAGCGGAAAGACGACAAGCCATACTTGAAGTCTTGTGTCTGCGTCGGCACGAAACGAGAGAAAATCTCGCGAACGAGTTCGGCGTAAGCAAGCGGACAATTGAATATGACGTGTTAAATCTTATGCTTACATATCCGGTGTACACCGTCCAAGGTAACGGCGGCGGCATTTATGTGACGGACAATTTCAGATTAGACAGACCGCGCATGAATGAAAAGCAAACGGCGTTGTTACAAAAAGTTCTTCTTACCCTTTCCGGAGAGGACAAAGAAACAATGCAAAACATTATCAACATTTATGGAGGTCGAAAAAAATGAACTATGTTCCTGACTTTGTGGTAGACGCAATGAACGTTTATCGCACACGCAATTACATCGTAAAGCAAAGCGTCGGTATCAAGTGCAGCGAGGTTGAAGACAACATTGTTTTAAGCCACGATACTTTTTATCGTCGCACGAAAAAGCGCGACCGTGAATACGAACTTATTTTCGCCGAGCGCAAGCACATCGACGGAAAGCGTATTCACAGCACTATGTACGGCAGAACGTATGTAGATTAACCCTATCGGGTAAACCGAACGCCAAAACATAGCAGAAACCGATGATTTCGCGCGGTACTTGCAAGTGTAAGAGCGGCCGCTCACCGACAAGAAATATCGCCCGAAACGTAGCGTTTCAAAGAAAAATAACGGCGTTCGTTACCATATTTACAACTGAATAGCGGGCTGTACGAAGTGAGAAACCCTATAAGACGTAAGTCCTGCAAAACGCTGTGCTATCGGCGTTACGGGCAAATCAAAAATTACTATCAGGAGGACACGAAAAGTGGCAAAGAAAGAAACAACTACAAAGCCGTCCAACGCAGACAAATACAACGAGCGTAGATGGTCAATCCCGTCCAAGCGTGCAAAAGGTTACGCCGAAGACAGAAAAGCAAAGGTACATACCTACGGTAAAAAGGAAGGCAAGGAACTTACCGACTTCGAGGCAGGTATCCGTTCGGGATATTTGCAGTGTCAGGGCGACCACGCCGGGCTGTATAAATACAAAAAGGCACTTTCCGAAGGTAAAACCAAAGAAGAAGCGCGAGCAATTTCTCGCAAAAAATCTAAATAATCAGGAGGACTACAAATTATGGAAAACAACAAAATCAAGGTCGAAAGAGAAACTTTTGAAAGCAACGGCAAGGAATATTTTTCCTACTTCATTAAGGGAAACGTAAGAGGCAGAGATATTAAGGCAGGCGTTATTCCGCCCGACAAAGGCGGCTATACCGTTCTGGATATCGTCTTCGACGGTCAGATGGAAGCCGAACTTATCGTAACTCCGTTTGAAATCAAAGACGTAAAGGGAAAAACCATCAAAGGTAACACCTACTCCGTGCGTTCTTACGACGAAGACGGCACTGTTTACGAATGCCCGATTAAGCCTGCGAGAACGTCGGACAAGAGTTTCCTCAATATGCTTTTGAGATAAGCATTCCCCTTGTAGAGAACTACGGTTTGCTTAGGTAAGCCGTAGTTTTTTACACCCAAAAATCTAAATTTCGGAGGTAAAAACATTATGTATCAAGAATTCAATCAACACAAAAAGTCCGACGCGGTTAAGTGGATAATCGCCTTTACGCTCATTATCGTGCTTATGGCAGGCGTTGTTGCGGCACTCATTCTGTCGATTGACAAGCCCACTCCCATCAAACCGCAAGAGAACGAAACGCAACAGGAATCGCCCGACGAATCCAACGCGGCGGTAGTTCTCACTCTCGGACAACCCAGACTTATGAGCGTTAAATCTCCTGCTCTCGCTGCGGACAATACACAGCAATACGTATCTCAAACGGTTACGGCAACCATTACGCCGTCTACCGTCGTGGATAAATACGTTACTTGGTCTGTCGCTTGGGCAAACGACGCTCCGCTCAAAGACAAGAACATTTCGGACTATATCAAGGTGACGGACGATTCGCAAGGCAATCTTACGGCAACGGTCAACTGTTACAAGTCTTTCAAAGGCAGCAAGGCAATTCTTACTTGCACCACAAGACAAGGCGGCAAAACCGGAACTGTCAATATCGTCTATGAAGGTGTGCCGTCAAGTATGTCTATCACCGCTCCTACGGGCGTTACGAAATACAATCTCGGCAAAGATTCCGTGGATTTGCTTTATGTCGGTAAGTCTTACTCTCTTAATCTCGCAATGGATAATATTTTTCATAGCGTAGGTAGTAATTTCAATGACTTTACCGTAACCGTTACGGGAGTAGGATCTGTTACTTGCGGCTCTTATTCTCAATCAGGCAGGGGCGCAGGTTGGAGTTCTCACAGTAACATTGTAGATTTCAATAAAATTGCAAAAGAGTTCGTAACTTGTTCGACTTCCGGCAATACGCTGTCGATTAACGTAACAAGGTCACTTTACGATTATTACGAATCCAAGGAAACAAAAATAGTCGAAGGCAACGGCGAAACAACTACTTACACTAATAAGTTGTATTCAATCAACACCGATTCCGATGGAAATAAACCGTATTTCCTTGTAACGGTCAAGCACAAAACGCTCGGATTTTCCGCGCAATACAAGTTCTTTATCGGCGAAGAAGTAAGCAAAGTCTCGCCGAGCAAGACAACCATCACGTTTTAACAGGAGGTAAAAAATGTATAACGAAAAAAGCAATAAAATCAGATGGATAGCCGTGTTTACGGCAATCGTTCTTATCCTTGCGGGCGTAATCACTTCGCTTGCAATAGCAATTCAGAACAAGCCTGTCGAGGCAAAGGCAAACGATACCGTTTCGGACGTAATCGAACAGCCTTCCGAAATTCCTTCGGACAGCGAAAACACCGGTCTTGTTTCGCTCAGAATGAGTCCGAGTTATGCGGTAGCGGCGGCAAACGGTCAGCAAACCGTGTCGAAAAAGATAACAGCAACCGTTATGCCCGTGGACGCGCCCGACAAATCGGTTGACTGGTCTATCAAATGGTGCACGCCTATCGAGGGCAAGGACATAAGCGAATATCTTACGCTTACGCCCGAAAGCGACGGCGCACTTACCGCAACCATAACCGCCCTTAAAGGTTTTGAAGGCGGCAGCGCATACGTCACCGCAACAACCAGAGTCGGCGGTTTCACGGCAACCTGCCTTATTATGTATGACGGAAAGCCCGAATCTCTCTCCTTTATTCATAACGGCAAGGAAATCACAAACACCGGCACGGTCAATCTGACGGCTGGCACGACCAACGAAATCACGCTCAACCTTAAAAACACTCTCGGAGCGGTCGGCTCTAAATACGGCGACTTTGAAATCGTAAAGGTTAAAGGTCAAGGCAGGTTTACGTTGACTAAACAGTATATCGTAAACGGCAGCGTAAGTTCAACGTCGGAAGTCGTATTCAACCTCGAAGAAGGGACTTACAAATATAAGGACGAAGTTCTCGGAAACGATTTAACCCTTACCATCAAGCCCGAAGATTTCTTCACGGCGTCCATAAGCGGTAACAAACTTACGATTAAGGCAATCAAGTCCGAATCGTCTTATGCGACACCTTATCCGCGTACAGGTTATCGTTTCACCTACAAGGGAACGTATACCGATCCTCGTGCCGGCGGGAAACCGGATAATTGTATCTGGTATGTTCTCGTAAGAGATAAAGTCAGTGGCGAAGAATCTCTTCTTCATATCGACATTCAGTCCACCGTTACGAGCATTTCGCTGTCGGATACCGTGTATTCGTTTTAACCCGAAAATAACAATCAAGGAGGCTATCAATGACAAAATCTAAAATAGGACAAGTTGTTTCTTACATAGCCATACTGCTTGTTATCGTAGCCGTCATCGGCGTTTTCGCCTACTTCACAAACGGGTTCACAACCGACTTCAAAACTTTCTACGTTTCGGTAAACGGCAAAGACGTTATGACATCTCAAAACGGTTACGTCGTTACGCCGAGCGAGCCTTTGAAAGTGGACGTGAAATACACTTTTGCGTTCAACAAAAACGAAACGAAAGGTTATTCCGTAAAAATCGTTCCGAACAAAACGGACGAAGATTTCGACTTCTCCGTTGACGGCGAAACGCGTTTCTTCGGCGACGAAAAAGACCTTACAAACGGTTTTGTAATCGACAAGCGGGAACAATCTTTCACAGTCGTTCCCAAAGGCGGAACACCGCTCGAAATACTCAAAGCGGTTTATCCCGAAAATGAAGTTACTTGCGAAAGCAAAGGTTACAACGATATGTTTACGGTAATCGTTACTTCGTATAACGGCGAATCAAGCGTAAAACTTAATTTCGCGCTCGAACGCAGGGTTACGGGTATCACGTTCGACAAGGAGGTGATCGAGTTTTGACGCAAGCGACAAAAACGAGATTAGTATCAATTTTTCTCGCTTTTGTCTTGGGAATATGTGCCGTCATTACCACGGCGGCACAAACGCCCCTTGTTGCAAGAGCGGAAAGCATAACTTATTCGGGAGTAATGGAAGATTTGAAAAAGGATACGTCGTTTAATCCGGGCAATTACCCGACCAAAGGCGACGATTATTCATTACAGATAATCCAACTTGCGGAAAGCAGCGATAAAGAACTTTTCGTTTACGTCTACCAGCCGACCGGAAAAGTAAAAGACTTCAAAGCGTCGTCTATCAACATTTCGACCACTATCAATGACAGCATTTCGTATCTGAATTACAAACTTGAATTGCTCAATTCAAACGGCGTGTTTTACAAATACAAAGTTTCGGGGCTTACGGTGAAAGACGAAAGCGTGAGATATTACGCCATAAGTTCAATTTACCGTCCGTTCGACGAGAGTATAGATAAACAAGCAAGCGGCGGCAATACCGTTACCGAAGTCAATTATGCGGTCAATAAGCAATATGCTTTCGGTTCAATAAATGGTAAACCGTATGTCAATTGCGTGGACATCGAAACAATCGTCGTTACGGATAAATTTGTAGGGTTTGTAAGGTATAAAGACGGTTTCAAACTATACGTCGGAGCGTGCGACAGCCATTTCGTGGCGTTCAACACGGATAGGCCCATAGATAAACTTCTCGAAGCGGACGTGTATTATACAACGCAAAGTTACGATTGGTCTTCCGTTCCCTTTGTCGGTGTAAAAGAAACGTTCGGGGATAAAGCGGACAAATACGCCTATCTCAAATACACGGATAAAGTTGAACATACCGGCGGAGGATTATTCGCGGGAACATATAAGTGGGACAGGATTCAGACGATTGACGACTTCATTAAGGGCGAAAACCGCGAGAATATCTACCACGGCGCAGTCCTTGACGTAAAAACTTCATCGAAACTGACGGATGAAGCCTTGACCGAACTCAAAGGCAAGAAATGGGTGCTACGTTTTGCAGAAACAAGTTACTCGTTGAGCGGCTATTCTACAACCGGTTCTACGTTTGAAAGTTATACGCTCGTGGGCGACGTTACCATACTTCGATTGAAGTTTGAAACGGACGGCATAACCTACAACTTGGGCGTTATAGACAACAAACAAACGGGCGGAAAAGAACCGTCTAACAAAACGGAAATTGACGTGAGTCTGAACAACCGCGGCAAGACAATTTTGTATCTGTTATTGCTCATACTTCTGCTTGTTTTGCTCGCTCCCGTGTTACCTTACGTATTACAGGCAATCGTATTTGTAATATCGCTCCCGATTAAAGGAATTGCAGCAATCGGAAAGGTTTGCAAACGAAAGCGGCAGGAACGAAAAGAACGAAAAATTTACGAAAAAGTCGTAGCGACGATTGACGAGCCGGACTACGGAAATTACGACGATTACGACTAAAACAAACGACGCCGGCGGGAGAAATTCTGTCGGCGTTATTTTTATTAAATTTCAGGAGGTTTTACATTGAAAACATTTAAGAGAATCATAGCGATTTTATTGCTTATCATCATAGTTCTGGCGGTGAGTTATTTCGCCTATACGGCAAAGCAAATACCGCCCGAAAATACGATTTCGGAGGTGCTTTATGAAGTGGCAACGACGATTTAATATTACGCTTACGACAACCCTTACAACGGCTTTTATTCTGCTCGGTATATTCACGTTCCGACAATCTTATTGTCGCACAATCGAGGCTTTAATCGACTTATACGGCGGGTTTAAGTATTATTTCCGCGTATTATTCGATTTGCCGACAAGCGGTTTACCGAGCGCAACGGACTATTCAAAAGTTATGGAATGGACGGCAATTCTGCCGTCGGATTTCGAGAGTTTTAAGGTCAATGCGACGACGTATTTTTCAATGCTCATAAGCAAAGAAAATTTCTTGTCTTGGCTATCTGCGACAGGAACAAAAGCAAGTATTTTGGCAAAGGTTTTAACCATACTTCTGCCGTGCTTTTTGGTGCTGATTATAGCGATAAAAAGAATGTATGCAAGCGGCAACACAAAGCACAACGTAGATACAATTCCGTTACGGGTGTTCAAGAAGATATCTGCCGTAACGTATCAGCCGACGAAGCGGTTTATATGCGGTTATAGCGACTTCTTGCACGAGCATTCGTGGATATGGATTTCGTGGGCGGTTATATGGGCGTTTCACTTAAATCTTGCAAGTATTGTAATAGAATTTTTCGCCTACTACTTCTTCTTTGCGGTATCGTTTCGAGCGGATACGATATACACGCAATTCGTAAAACTCGCGCGGGATCTGCAACCGTTTTTCAGGTTCTTTCCGTGGTGGTCGTTACTTATTATCTGCTATGTTTTGTTCGAGCGTTGGCGTAAAAAGGTTGCGCTTAACAAATTGCGCAAGTGCGAAGCGAAGAATTGCGGGTTTATAAACGCGTTGCCTATCGTTTCGATGACGTGCGGCAGTATGGGTAAACGCAAAACCACAATGATAACGGATATGGCGTTATCACAAGAAGTAATGTTCAGACAAAAGGCGTTCGAGATATTGCAGAAAGCGGATATGAAATTCCCGTATTTTCCGTGGATATGCTTTGAAAAGGAACTCGCCGCGTGTATGGAATACGGAACGGTCTATAACCTTGCGACGGTCAAAGAATGGGTAAAACTCAAACGTAGTCGATACGAAAAACACGGCAATGCTCTGTGGCAGTTATACGGATACGACTGTCAAAGATACGGGCTTACATACAACGACGCATTAAAGATTAGCGAATTATTCGACGTTCTGGAAACGTATGCGCAGGCGTTTTTCATATACGCTTTGCAAACGAGCCTTATCGTAGCGAACTACTCCATACGAACGGACAACCGTTTACTGTCGGAAGATAATTTCCCGCTGTGGGCGTTGGATTTTTTCTCGGAAGGACAACGGCGTAGCAGACACTCTCATATCTTGGACTTCGACGTATTAAGGCTCGGCAAAAAGGTGCTTGAAAATAATCCGAAGGCAGGCAGTTTCGAGTTCGGCGTTGTGGCTATTACGGAGATAGGAAAAGAACGCGGAAACAATCTTGAATTACGCGAAGTAAAGAAAAAGAACGACGAAACCAACCAAAAAAACGACCTGTTCAATTCGTGGCTCAAAATGTGCCGGCATTCTGCAACGGTAGATAATTTTCCGTTCATAAAAGTGTTTACGGACGAGCAACGCCCCGAAAGTTGGGGTGCTGACGCCCGCGACCTTTGCGACATTGTAAATATCGTTTCCGCTGGGGATACAAAACTCGCTCTGCCGTTTTACACGATAGAAGATATGGTGTCCGAAATGGCGTTTAATCGCTTTATAGCCCTATATTACGATTTCAGATACCGCCGCGGCGACAATACTTTGCTCGTGCATATTCTGAAATCCGTAACCACTTGGCTATGGAAACGCAATGCCCGAATTTACAACAAATACGGCTATTCTATCGTCAAAATAGAAAAGGAACGCGGCACGATGGATGGTAAGCCCGAAAACAAAAAGTATTTCTTGATGAACTACAAAATTTACAGTAATCGTTTCACAACCGACTGTTTTTCGGACTATTTCAACGACTTGGCAAGCCGCACAAACGTAGGGCTTATGGATTATATCGAATACGCAACGGAAAAAGCGAGCGTAGAAGAACTGAAATCGCAAAACAGTTATTTCGTCAACGGTCTTTACCGCGACGAGGAGGTGTGATATGCCATACGGAGAAACAAAAGTTTATTTCGACGGCAGTCATTATATCGCTATTCCCCACACGGAAAAGCCGTACAGGAAACGACCGAAACGCATTGAGAAAGAAATCACGGTTGCGGACGACGGCGAAAAAATAACTCCCGTCGAAGAAAAAACGGATAGTCCGCCCGTGGAAACGGAAACGCAAATCACGCTCGAAGATTTAGCCGAAGAAGTACAAAAACCGCAGGAAACGACGGAAGAAAATGAATCGCCGCCAAAACCCGTAAAAACGGTTAAGACGACGAAAACGCAAGTCTTTGACAAGTTCTATACCGAGAGCCTGAAACTGCCTAAGACGGCAAGAAAACGTTTTATAACGGAAGGTATGCGACCGTTCTTCAAAGATGGCGAAGCGACCGAAAACTACGTTACGCTGAATATGGAACGCAAGTATAAAAATCTCGTTGCAAGACGGGTTCGGCTCGTAAGGAAAGTCAATCTTCAATCTTTCAACTATTTCGTAACGCTGACGTATAATGACGCCATTCACACCGAAGCGACGTTCAGAAAGAAACTGCGGACTACGCTCGGGCATTTGTGCAACAGAAAAGGATGGAAATACGTCGGCGTTTGGGAACGAAGCCCACAAAAGCAGCGACTACACTTTCACGGTATATTTTATATTCCCGACGTTGCCGCGCTCGGAAAAATGACGGACGTTGAAAGTTACAGTTTTTCCGAACGTAAAAGACAAATAACAAAGCAAAGCGAATACTTTAATTTGCATTTCGGACGTAACGACTTCCGCCCGATTGAAAATAAAACGCATATCGGCGAAGCGGTAGCATATATTCTCAAATACATTGAAAAAAGCGGCGAAAAAATAATCTACTCCCGCGGACTTCCGCAATATTTCATATCCGACATTATGGACGACGATATCGCCGGGCGTATCGGGATAGAAGATAAAAAACTGCTACTGTTCGACGACTTTGTATGCTGGGACGAGGGCTGCTATATGGGCGAAGTGAGCAAAGAAGTAATAGCACAAATGCGCAAAAGTAATTAAGCGAAAATCCGCACCTAAAAATACGGGCTAAAAACGAAAAATGCCGTAACCGAAAAACAGCGGTGATTCGCCAAGCGGGTTAGCGGCGAACACCGCTTTCGTTACGCTTTCGTTTTCCGTTATTTCGGTCGGTTCGGTTAAGTTTAGGCGTGGCTTGTCTTCGGCGAGCGCAGCGAGCCGACTTGTATCAAGACAAGCCACGCCTAATTGCCAACGTCGCAAAAACCTTGCGAGTTTAAGTGTAAAAGCGTTTCCGTTTTATAGTCTGTCAAGCCGTTGATTTTCAGCGTAAAAAATGATATAATAAACACAACGAATTTGACTCGGAGCGTAAGAATGGAAAAACCAACTAAAAAGTATTTGGAAGAATTGATTGTTGACGCACAAAATAAATTCGATAATTTTTTATATGTTCATTCCGACACTACAAATGCTGAAATCACATATGTTTGCACAAAAAAACAAAATATGCTGGGATTGTTGAGTGGATTTAGCAGTTTGGCGGAAATGAGAACACGCAAAGTCAAAGAATCGAAAACCATCAGTAAAAACTGCAAATATTATAATAAAATTTATAAGATTGATAAAAGGGTTGAGAAAATTGAATGTTTCGTAGGTGGACATAATGACGTCGATATTATCTATTTTGCATTTTACAACGGAAAACGCCGCTATCTTTTCCCTTATTTTGCAGATTTGAGTAAGGCTGTTGCTTATCCTATTATTGTTGCCGAATTTGAAAACAATAATGTCATTGAAGAATATAGAATAGACGGAAATCAAATTGTATATGAAAAGTATGATTACTCTGCACAAGAGAGAATCATATATTATTGCATCAATTTTGTTCCGGCTGGAAAATATCCGATATTAGGCGAGGAAACAGGAATTTACAACCCGAACACTTTTGAATACAACCAAACATATAATCACGTTTGGTGTCAAGAATAACACATATTTATGGTTTGTACAATTCGGCATAAAAAAGGGAGCGTTAAAACTCCCTTTCATAGCCGTTTTATTCAGTTGTTCGGCGTATAAAATTTGCCGTTTACTTCAACTTTGCCGTTTGCAATCGTCGGCTTACCGGTAGCGCAAGCGCGAAGAAGCATTTTGTTCGCACGGAAAGTATCGTCTTTTTCAATATTGCCGTCCGTAAACGTTTCGCCGTTTCCTACGGCTATAATCTTAAAGCCTTTTTGAACTATAAACGACGAGAACTGCCAGAGTTTCTCGAACATACCGTATGAGTCCATTATAACGGACACGTTCTTTTCGGGGTGATACGCGGTTATTCTGAAATAGTTTTGCATAGTTAAAATCTCCTTTGCGGTTATGCCGCTAATTGTTTTATTTTTCTGTTAGCGTAAGGAAGCCATTTTTTATTGACGAACTCTATTACGCCGTTATCGGGTTTGGTGTCGTTGTCGCCGTAACATTGAAGAACTCGTTTTTGTTTCGGCGAATACTCAATCGTAACGAAAGGAACGTCGGGTTGCTCCTTCGTGCGGATAAAGAATATAAGCGATTCTTCTCTCGCAAATTTTTGGTCGTAACCCATACGTCCTACGCAGTGATGAAGCAACTCGCCTTCGCGTATAAGGTCGGACGGATTTTGTGCGATAATCGCCATATAGACCGACTTCTTATCGTATTCAAGCCCTAAATACTTGCTTGCAACGGCGGCAAATTTCTCGTAAAGGGCTTTGCGTTCTTCGGCGTCTTTCATTGCTTTCGCTGTGTTGTATTCGTCAATACGGATATCGTGCCAACGTTTGAAATCGTGGGGATAGCGGTTCTTATCTTCGGTCATATTCAAGCCGAGATAATTGCACGCTCTGAAATAATCGTTGTAGGAATAAACGCTTGTTTTTTGAGTCGCGAGATATGTAACGAATTTTTCAAGGTCGTTTTTGAAGAACGTTCGCAGTTCGGATATGCCTATTGCTTTTTTCAACGCATGCTGATTTTTGCGTATCATTTGCAATTCTGCAAGCGGTTTTCCCGTTCTGAACGAAGTCTTAACAACGTCAACATTATAATCGTTTCGGCTTAGTTCCGCACGATTTTTCATAAGCCATTTTGCAAAGCGTTTGTTTTTGCCGATTTCTCGCAAAATCTGTTTTGAAAAGACGTAGCCGTCAAGTCCCGCTTTCATAAGGTATTCCATTTGCGGATATTTCTCGTAAAAGCGGAGATATTTCAAAACGTCAACGCCCTTGTAAAGGTTTACGGCGGAATACTTATATTTCGGAAATTTGTCTAAATACTCACAGTTGACGACAGGGGCGAACGGGTCGAAATATTTATCTTCGGAATAATCCCATTCGGTGCTTTCGTACCAACGCGGAGCGGTTTGCGCCCCTTGTTCAAACCAGCCGACGGAATAGCCTGCGATATAGTGGAAAACCATATCTTTGACGTAACAAATATCCGAGTTCAGACCGTGAACGGCAACCTGTTTATACAGCCATTTTTTATATCTCGTTCTTACGGCTACGGTTACTTTGACGAGTTCGCCGTCGTTTTTCGTAAGATAGGAATAAAAGCGAGTTCTTCCGGGAAGGCATACGTTATTTTGTGCGTCGGCTTTTTTGATACGCGCGACTATGTATTTCGGAATAGGTTTTATTTTTTCTTTTTTCATAGTTACACCCCCACGATAAAGACGTCGCCGAGCATCTCTTCAAGTTTGCATACGGCGGTAGGTTCAAAGCCTTTGGCAAGTTCTTTTTCTTCCGCGAGAACGTCGTCGGGTTCTTCGATATCCCCGTCGAACAAACGCATTTCTTCGGTAAGGATTTCGCCCGTATCTAAGTCTATATGTCGATTAACGGCAGTTTCGACGCGTTCAATGAATTGTTTTTCGTTGTCGTTTTCGACGATATACAGGTCGTGATATTTTACGATTTTCGCGAAGTAATTTTCGGCAGCGTGATAAGGAAAACCGACCATCGGAATACGCTCTTTTAAGCCCACGTCGCGGCTTGTAATCGTAAGGTCGAGTTCGTTACCGAGAAGTACGGCTTTGTCGCCTAAAACTTCGTAGAAATCGCCTAAACGGTATGCTACGATTGCCGTCGGTTTCTCCGCTTGATACGCCGTGTATTTTTGATACGTCGGATTGCCTTTTTCGCGTTGTTCTTCTTCGGCAATCTGTCGCAGTGCGTCAAGTTTTTCTTCTTCGGTAAATTCTTCGTCGTTTGTATCTGTTTCGGTAGTTAAAGTATCCGTTTTGGTATCTTTAACTTCGGTATCGTCGATTTTATCGAAAATAGAAAACTGTAAATTCTGCGGTTTTGTTGGTTGGGGTTTTACCGTTGCAGGCTTTGTTGTAGCAACCTTTTTCGGCGCGGGTTTGCATTCTTCGCCGTCTATGGTATAAAGCGTGCCTTCGATTGAATCTTCTTCAAAAAAGTGGATAGCCCAACCGTACACGGTAACGTCGTCAATACAAGCGGAATTAGCACCTTTTTCGGCAAGTTTTCTCGCTTCGTCGCAAGCATATTTCATAAAACCGGAAAGCGTTTTCTTGTTCAACAAAGGGTGTCCGTCTTTCTCAAACGGAGTGCCGTTATTTATCTTGTCGGCAAGGGTTTCGCTCGCATTGTTTTGTAAATAAGTAAGGATAAGTTCTTCCTGCTTATTTTGCGGTGTAAGATTTAACTTAATCATCGTTTTTACACTCCTTTTCGAGTATTTCTAATATTTGTTTTTCTTCGTATCCGACCGAGCAAAGCCAGATAATCGTTGCAAGCGTTTCAAGGCTCGCTCCTTGTTTGTTTCGCTCAAACATTTTTTCATATTGCGTGCAATCGCCGCTTGTAAACCATTGATATTTGTTGCAAAGGCGATATAGGGTTTCTGTCGATAATTTCATTTTCGTATCTCCTTAAAACGGTAAGTCGTCAAGCAATTCGCAAGCCTTACCTTCCAAACCGTCGAGCGTCGTATAGTTGTTGAACCCACCGCGGTAGTCCATTTCGTTTTTCGCCGTGCGGATAAGTATGTGGTTATACCACTCGTCGGAAAAGTAGCGAACGTCGGATATAGATACGTAAACGCATTTGTTTTCCGCGCTCTTTATAAAAGCCGAAAAGCAATAATGATTTCTACCGACGTTTACAAGTTGCCAGTGGTTATTTCTGCACATTGTTTTCAAGAAATTTATGTATTTGGTCTGAAACGATTTGTAGTCGTCGCCTGTATAACAGCCGGACGAAAACTCATAACCTACGTATTTTTTCAAGTCTTTGATATTAGCCATAGTGATTATCTCCTTAGAATAATTTTGAAATTTTGATACGTTTATACTGCAAGCCGTTGTCGTGTCTGAATTTGCTTACAGCCTGTTTAAGCGAATAGAACACATACGATTGCGTAACGTGCGTTTCGTCATCGTAATAGTCGAAAACGAGCGTGCCGTATTGATTGTAGTGATAGAAAATGTATCTCATTGTTTAACTCTCCCGTAAACGTCGTCGGCGTAAAATTGACAAACAAACCAATTAAAAAGAGCGTGACATTTCACGCCCTTGTAGTCCACTATGTAATCATTATCGCCGACTTTTTCGAGTACCGTTATTTCGGCAAGTTCGCCGTTCAGCGAGTTTATATGTGCCATTGCTTTATACTCTTTCATATTTCACCTCACGCCACACGTTTAATTCCACCGCCGAACGAGCAGACGCCTATTGTACCGAACTCCGAGCAGCAATCGTCGGTTTTGTTCCAAACGTAGGCGTAAGCATAGAACGTTCTGCCTTGCTTATACAGCATTTCGTCCCATTCTTCTTCGTAGTCGGATATGTAGAGAAAGTCGTAACATTCGCCGAAATCCGTATATTCGTGTGTTACGGCATATACGAGAACGTTGTATTGTTCTTCAAATTCTTTGATTTTAGCCATCAATTCAGGCTCTTGATAAGCCCAGTAACCGCCGAAGCATTCAAAGAAGCAAACGTCGGTTTTTTCCTTAAAGCCTTTGATATACGGTTTATAAATGTCTAATTTTTGCATAAGTTCGATTGCTTTTTGTTTTTTGTTTTCGATTGTAATATTCATAGTAAAAACTCCTTTTTGTTTAATAAATTTCAATAAGACCGTCGCTGTATTCGGAAAGCGTTTCTTCGCCGCAGTATCTTCCGTAGCGTTCAAGGTCTATAAAGTCTAAAATATGTTCGGGTATTTCGTAGCCGCAACAGTCGAGCATTTCTTTGCCGTAATCTTCCCACGAGTAGCCGCTCCAAAGATTGATACAATCGTCCCAGCGGTCGCCGTGCGAGTTGACTTTTTCTTCAAAATCGTCGTAGCAACGAACTTCAAGGAAAGCACAGAATACTTTGTATTTGTAATCGTCGTCCAAAACGCCCGATTCTTTCAATGTATTGAATAACTTTTCGGGATTGACGTAATCCCAGTTTACGGAACGGTCTTCGATACCTTCAACGTCTTGTATAAACAGTTCTTCGTCTATGCCGTCGAGTTCAAAGCCTTCTTTTTTAAGTTCTTCTACAATTTCGTCCCAGTCGGAATAGTCCGAAAGGTCAAGCCATTTCGAGCCTAACGCTCTTTCGTTACATTCGTTGTATGAACCCCACGAGCCTATAACGATTTTTATATTGTCACACATTTTCAATTTCTCCTTCGATAATAAGTTTTTCTTCAATCCTGTCTTTTGCTTCGTCAAGCAATTCTTCTAAATCAATAATTGGTTTATCCATTTCACATTACCTCAAAATCTTCGATATAAATTTTTTCATACATACAGCCGTATTCAAAATATTTGCCGTTTTCGTCTGTATATAAGTCATAGGTCAGAACGCTGATTTTGCCGCGATTAGTAATAGCAAGTCGGACTTCTTTTTCGGTCGCATATACGATATTGAAAGTTATATAGGTTTCACCGTCAAAGTGTTGATATTCAGCCATTTTTCTTACTCCTTATACCGTTTTATACCACACCGAATATTCGACTTCGATATCTCTGCCTTCGTATTCGTAATACATAGTTACGTAACCTTTGAACTCATTTTCTTTTCCGATTATCGGGTGGCAATTCTTTTCGACGTCATCGAAAGCGCGGGTATAACGCTTTCCGTTTTTAGAAACGCATTTGCAGAATAACGTTCCTTCGTCGTTAAGAAATCCGAGACCGGAAATCTTTTCGTCAAAGTTTCCTTTAACTTTTCTGATTGAATAAACTACTTTTTTCATTTGGATTTACCTCCGATTTATTTTTCGCCTTTCGGCATAAACGGGGTAGCACCGGAAAAAGCAAATATCTCTGCGAGTTAAAGTCGCAATCCCGGAAGTCAACGACAAAGGACAAAATTGTTGCATAAATGAAAAAAGAGCCAAACTCGAAATTGAGTCCGACTCTTGGTATTATTAAAGTTTTCAGCGACAATTTTTCCCGTTGACTTCCGATTTTTACTGTGCTACAACGAAAATGACGAAAGGCGATAAATCGGAGCAATTCTCGGTAAAGCATTCTGAAAAAGTGGTTTTTTCTCGTATTTTCCGTAAATGCGTTTAATTTTGGGTATAGAAAAAGCCGAGCGAATAAAATCGCCCGGCTGTCTGTTTTTATATTCATCTTCTTACAATTATGCCGAAATATTCGACAGAAAAGAAATATACGCACCCTAATTTACCATTAGGGTGCGTACAGTTCTCTTGTGGCGGAGAAAGAGGGATTTGAACCCTCGCTACGGTATCCCGTACTACTCCCTTAGCAGGGGAGCCCCTTCGGCCTCTTGGGTATTTCTCCACAGTCGAAGTAAGAAAATGATATTAGCATTAGTATAGTAGCACACAATGTAGCTTTTGTCAAAGTCTTTTTGCAAAATTTTTGTGCTTGGCGGGTACGAGCATTAGAAGTAGGGTGCAACTATGCCAACGAGTCGACGTAAGGTGTCAGCAGAGAGGTGATGAGCTCGTAAGATTCGCTCGTCATATGCAGCCCGTCGAAGGTGAATCTATCTTGCAGTTGTTTGTTGTCGCCCACGAGGTGAGAATAGGTGTCGATGAGCTCCACTTGATAAATGGCGCATATTTGTCTGATATATTCGTTGAGCAAAATTACGTTGTCGTCGGTGAGATATTCGCCAATCAAATCCTTGCCGGCAAGTTTGACGGTGCGGTTGACGGGATAGACTGTTTGCATAAATATTTTTGTGGTTGGCAATTCTTCTCTGACTGTATGCAGAATTTTGGTGATATTGACGGCAATATCTTCGGGCGAAGAGCCGTGTCTGAGGTCGTTGCATCCGCCCAAAAGGAATATACCTTTGGGCTTGATATTGAGCACGTTGGACTCGAGCCTTACCAGCATTCTGTCTGTGGTATCGCCGGAGATGCCTCGATTGTATATGTCGGCTTGAGGAAAATAATATCCCAAATCGTACATTTCGGTAATGGAATCGCCCAAAAATACTATTTGTCCAACCTTGGCGCTTTGATTGAGATATGCGTATCTTTTTGCTTTGGCGTCTTTGATATAGTCTTTGCTAAACATAGCGTTGCCGTATATGTTGTAGGATATTGCAAATATAGAAATGCTTGCCATGAGCACCACGATAACAAGCAAAACCGCCACAATAGTGATATTGCGGGCGGTAAATATATGATGTTGAGGTCTTGCATGGCGTCGTCTCATAATATTATTATATAACTAGTTGAAAGAATATGCAACAGTAGAACAATGGCTTTTTGCACAATGTCGAAAAATGGAGAAAACCTATTACTATATAAGAAGCGCCGATTAGAGAAAATAGGGCAAATTATATATCGGGGCGCTTTGTATGGTTATACTTAGACAATAATTATTTGCAAAAGTTAAAAACTGTGATATAATAAAAAAGATTTATGGAATCGAAGTATAGTATTCTTAACAATCTAAAAGCCAAAAAATTCCGTTTGACCAACATTCAAGTCATCGTGCTCGGGTATTTTTTGGTAATAATGTGCGGTACCTTTTTGTTGTCCTTGCCATTTGCTTCCAAATCGAGGCAATGGACGGGCTTTTTTACTTCGCTATTTACGGCTACTTCCGCCACGTGCGTCACGGGATTGGTACTAGTGGACACGTTTACTCATTGGTCGCTTTTTGGACAGACGGTGATAATGTGTTTGATACAACTCGGCGGAGTGGGCTTTATGACCATAGTGTCTATGGTGTCGGTCGTCGTTAGACGCCAGATGGGGCTTTACCAAAAGACGATACTTCAAAAATCAATGGGTTCGGCGCGTTTTTCGGCGCTTAGTAAACTGCTCAATAGAGTATTGATATGTACGACATGCTTCGAAGGAGCGGGCACGTTGTTGCTATGCACGCGATTTATGCCAAAAATGGGCTTTTGGGAAGGACTGTACAACGCTATGTTTCACTCCATATCCGCCTTTTGCAACGCAGGCTTTGACTTGATGGGCAAATACGGCGCATACGGCTCAATGACCGAGTTTTCGGGCGACGTAGTGGTCAACTTGACGCTTATGGCGTTGATATTTGCGGGCGGGCTGGGCTTTTTGTTGTGGAGCGACCTGTACGACAAAAAGATGAGATTGAGCAAGACGAGCCTTCAGACGCGCATGGTTCTTGCCGTTACGCCTATGCTCATATTGGTACCCGCATTGTTGATTTTTATAGTAGAGCGCAACAACGCCTTTGCGGGAATGACGGTTGGCGAAGCTTTGATGGCATCGCTCTTCCAATCGGTTACTTCCCGTACGGCGGGTTTCAACTCCATTGACTTGTCGGGTTTGAGCAATTCTAGCATAGTCGTGACGATTGTTTTGATGATGGTGGGCGGCAACGTAGGCTCGACTGCGGGCGGTATCAAAATTACCACCGTAATAATCGTATTTTTGGGCGTATTGTCCACGATTAGGGACAAAGAACACGTGGATATTGGCAAGAGAAGATTTTCGGACAAGCTTGTCAGACAAGCCAACGCGATATTTATATTCTATTTGTCTATTATCGTGGTGGCTTCTTTGCTAATAGCTATAATAGACAAAGAAATCCCTGTACAAGCGGTGGTATTCGAAGTGGTATCGGCGATAGGTACGGTAGGATTGACGCTGGCGGGGACGGCGGAGTTTTCTTTGGTAAGTAAATGTATTTTGTTATTGTTGATGTTTATGGGTCGTGTGGGAGCGGTGTCCTTGTTGTCCGCCTTTATGGAAACAAGGCAAAAACCGCCAATCAAGCGCCCTATAGAAGAAATTATGATAGGATAAGGAGAAGAGTATGAAATCGGTATTGATTATAGGAATGGGAAGATTCGGCAAGACGCTTGCCTACAAAATGGCACAGCTGGGCAACGAAGTGATGATAGTTGACAAGAATGAAGAAATCGTCAATCAACTCGCACCCGACTTTGTCAACGCGATGATAGGAGATTGCACCAACGAATCAGTGGTGAGAAATCTCGGCGTGAGCAATTTCGACATATGTTTCGTAGCTATAGGCGACAACTTCCAAGCTTCTTTGGAAATCACTTCTTTACTCAAAGAATTGGGAGCGAAATACGTCGTATCCAAAGCCGATAGAGACATGCAAGCTAAGTTTTTGGAGCGTAACGGAGCCGACGAAGTGGTATATCCGGAGCACGATATTGCCGAAAAACTTGCCATAAGGCACAACGCAAAAAACATCTTCGACTACGTAGAAATTACTAACGACTATGCGATATACGAGTTGTCGGTGGTCAAAGAGTGGGTTGGTAAAAGTCTTAGAGAACTCAATATTCGTCACAACTACGGAGTCAATATTATGGCGCTCAAACAAGGCGGAAGTATCGAAATACCTTCGGCAGAAACCGTCTTTGAAGAGAATGACCATATCTTTGTCATCGGCAAACAAAAGGATGTATTTAAGTTGTCCAACAAAACTTGATTTCTGATTATAATATCGACTTAGGTATCACGAAGACTTGCGCTTCGTGATATTTTTGTGCACCTGTATTTAGTTTTTCGGGTTTTTGGTCGTATGTAAGCTCGCGCGAAGAAATCTATTATTTTGTTGTCGTTGAATAAAAGTCTCGTTCGCGGACATAATCAAACGGGGGGATTATGAGACAAGTCAAAAAAAGTATAGATTATATCAAAAGAGCCATAGCCCAGCTCAAAGGCAAAGAATTATCATTCGTCGTCAACAAGGGCAGAAACAAATTCGTTTCTTTCGACGGCAAGGTGGTAGACGCATACGATTCGATATTTACCATTGTATCGACCGACAACTTCGGCAACGAACTTTTTACCTTTTCTTACAACGACGTGGCGTGCAAAACGGTAAGAATTTTGCCACCTAAGTCAAATTGATGTCATAAAGCACGGCAAAGAGAGATATATTGTACTAACGAAAATCAAGAGGTGCCTATGTCTATCAATGCCGTATATCAACCAATTTCAATAGATTACGAAAAGAGCTGTCAACCCAAACAAATACTTTTGGGTTGCAATATGGATACGTCATCCAAGGGAGGAGTATCTAAAGTTTTCTTTGTCAAGAGCAACGCTCAAATCACCAAAGTCGTCCCAATGACGGGGCAGGTTAAGATAAGCGGATACGTCAATATCAAAGTGGTGTATCTCAATACGGAGAAACGATGCGAAAGTTTTGACTATATCACCGATTTTGTAGAAGATATAGAGTGTGACGGTCTGACCGAAGATATGCAGGTGAGAGTAAATGCAAAGGTGGTGGACAGCGAATACCAAATCGGCGGCGACCAAATCAAAATTCAGGTGGTGGTCGAACTGCGTCCTATATTCGTAGAGAGCAAAACCCAACAATACGTAGTCAGCGCAGAAGGCGCTTTGGTCAAAGACAGCGAATCGTGCAACCAAAGTTTCGTCGACTTCGTGGACAGAGAAATCGAGATTGCCGAAGAATACGACAGCGGTATGAACGTAGAAAAGATACTCTTTTTTGACGTGACGGCGGGCGTGGAAGACGTATCTTGTACGGGGGATATCGTATCGGTCAAGGGACGCGCCAACGTAGAAATAATTTATCTTGCAGAAGGCAAGGTGATAGAAAAGTCCATGGATCTTCCTTTTGAAGAAGAGTGGCGCGAGAAGACTAGCGACTTAGTCGTCAAAGCGCAAGCGTCAATCAAAAACAGTAAACTCGTGTTGCAAGGAACGCAAGACAGCGCGGTAATGAGAGTGGAGGCGTTGTGCAAACTCGGCGGTGTGGTGATGAGCGAAAACTGTCTGGAGACGGTAGAAGATATGTTTTGTCCCGAGGCAGAGGTGGATTGTCAATATTCGGTGTGCGACTACAATCGTCAAACTCAACCGTTGCATTGCCATATCAACGCGTCGGGCAGTGAAGCGATAGACGACTCTGCCGCCGACGTCAAGCAAGTGCTTGCGGCTCATGCCGTAAACTGCACCGTAGCAGACGTCAGCGGAAGGGAAGAGATGACTATAAGCGGAATGGCGGAAGTTGCGGTAATTTATTTGGACGAAAACGACGAGGTGGATTGCAAGAGAGTGGAAGTGCCTTTCGTAGAAAAATGTCAATACGGATTGGGCGACGATAAGTTAATGGATTGCACGCCGTACGTCAAAGACGTAACCGTCAAGGTCAAAAGAGATAGGGAATTCGAGATTAACCTCGATATAGACGTGACCATGGATATAGCGCAAAGAACTATCGTCAAGGGAATATCCGAGGTAGTCGAGGGCGAAGCGCGTCAAGTCGACAGAGTAGCAATAAGTATATATACTCCTAAGCAAGGGGAATCGCTTTGGGACGTTGCCAAACAACTTGCCGTCAGTGACAAGGAAATTCTTGCCCAAAATCCCGATATAGGAGACGTGATGACGGGTGCGGAAAGATTGGTGGTTTACAGAGAGTTGAAAGTATGATATAATATCCGTATGGATACGATTAAGATCAAAGTGTTTGCCAAAGTCAATCTTGCCCTTGACATCAAGGGAACCTACCCCGACGGCTATCACAGACTGGATATGCTGATGGCATCTATAGACATGTACGATACCTTGCGTCTATCGGTTAGTGACCAAAACTTGGTGACTATGGACGGCGTAATCGTGGGAGAAGAAAACACGGCGGTGCGAGCGCTGGAAAGTCTGACTAAAGCCTTCGGCGTACATATGAAGGTGGATATTCTCAAAGACATTCCGCTCAACGCCGGTTTGGGAGGCTCTTCCGCCGATGCGGCGGGAGTGTTTATCGGGGCGTCCAAACTCTTCGGCATAGATATTGCAACGATGTACGGGCTTGCTCAAAAGGTAGGCAGCGACGTGCCGTACATGATGAGAGGCGGCTTTTGCCGAGTTAGCGGACGGGGAGAAATCGTCGAGCCTATAGAGTTGGACGATATGAACTTGGTGATTTTGCAAGCCGAGTACGGCGCACCTACGGCTAAGGTTTATCGAGAGTACGATGTCAATCCCGCGCAACCTAGCGACGTAGATCAAACTATTGCCGAGATCAAAGCGACGGGGAGAGGTTATTTTAACAAACTGCAAGACGCGGCAATAAGACTTTGTCCGTCTATAGAGTATTCTCTCGGGGCTCTCAAGCTCTATACCGACAGAGTTTTTATGACGGGTAGCGGGAGTGCGGTCGTAGGAGTTTTCGACGACGCAATGCAAGCAAAATGGTGCGAACTTAACTTTGGAGGTTATCTCTGCGCTAAGTCGCTAACAACCAAAAAAGTCGGTTACGAAATTCTCTAAAAGTCGATACGTATCGACAAAAATCTAAAATATGTTGCAAAAATAGAATACGCCATACGTGGCGTATTTTTTTGTGCGGCGTTATAATTTAGTCAGCGTTGTCCATACTTCTCATCGAGAGGTGAGTATGAAAAAATTGATTATTTGTTTGGTTTTGATAGTAGTGGTCATAACGGCGGTTGCCGCGTGTTCGGCAGATAGAGATACGCAAAACGCGGACTATTTGAGGATACATATTCGTGCCGATAGCAACGATGATATTGATCAAACAATCAAGTATAGAGTCAAAGACGAAGTCGTAGAATATCTCACTCCTCTATTGGAGGGTGTTAGCGATAAGAGAGAGGCGATGAAGATAGTTTCGGACAATCTCGATGGTATCAAAAAAGTCGCCGACGCGTCTTTGCTTAGCCAAGGAGCTCCTTACGTCAGCACGGTTAAGTTGACGGAAGAGCAATTTCCTACTCGTACTTACGGAGGACTGACGCTCGAGAGCGGAGTATACGACGCTTTGATTGTAGAACTGGGTTCGGGCAAGGGCGACAACTGGTGGTGCGTAGTCTTTCCGCCGTTGTGCTTCGTCGCCGACAGCGGTAAGCCTCAATACAAATCGCTGATTGTCGACGCAATAAAAAAACTGAAAGGTTGGTTAAGTTAGGTGAAAAATCAAGTAATGGTGATGAGGATAGTAAGCATTGTCTTACTAATAGTGGTGGTAGTGATGGCGGCTCTGCTATGTCGCAGTTTACAGAGCGAAGAGGTTGAAACCTTTGCGCTCAAACAAGGCTCGAGCGGACAACAAGTACGCCAAATTCAGTCCAAATTGTCCGCTTGGGGCTATTATAGCGGCGAAGTGGACGGGATATACGGCTCCAAAACTACCGAAGCCGTCAAAAATTTTCAAAGAGTCAACGGCTTGAAGGTTGACGGAATAGTGGGAGAGGAGACGGCTGCCAAGATAGGCATTGCGCTTACGCAGTCTTCGTCTACCAACAGCAGTTACAATTCGCAAGACGTGTATTTGCTGGCAAAATGCGTCTACGCCGAGTCGAGAGGAGAGCCTTATACGGGGCAAGTCGCGGTAGCGGCAGTCGTGCTTAACAGAGTTCGTAGCAGTAGTTTTCCCAATACTATCGCGGGTGTTATATACCAGCCGTACGCTTTTACTGCGGTGGCTGACGGTCAAATCAACCTCGAGCCTAACCAAACGGCTTACAACGCGGTTAGGGACGCTCTCAACGGTTGGGACCCGACCAACGGATGTTTGTACTACTTCAATCCTGCAACGGCGACCTCTTCTTGGATATGGACGAGAGAAGTCAAATTGACGATAGGCAAACACAAATTCGCGGTATAGGAGAGGTATATGGAAAGAGACGAAAAAGGAAGAATAATCATCAACAAGCCCGTTGCCATTGCAATAATAACGGCGAGCGTCATTTTAATCGCGACTATTGCGACGCTGGCGGTATTTTTGGGCTTGTCGGGCAATCAAAACCAAGCATGGCTGAGACGTGCCAACGGACAGTATCAACAAGCGTATTACGACCTGGTAGACGAATTTTTGACTATGGAGACCAACTTGTCTAAGTTGAGAGTTGTGAGCTCGGAGGGTCTTCAACAACAACTTTTGCTCGATACGGCTTTGGCTGCCCAGTCTGCGGTATGCGACCTTACGACAATATCTTCGTCCGAGCAAGACCTAGGCGAACTAATCAAATATTGCAATCAAGTAGGGGACTATTGCCAATATGCCTTCAAAAAAATAAGCAACGGCTCCACTCTTAGCGAGCAAGAACAAAAGACGTTGAGCGAGCTGTACGATATGACGTACGGTATTTCCAAAGGTCTTACGTCAATCAGCGCTTCGCTGACTTCCAAAGGCGACTTCGTGTTGGGACTCGGCAAGGTCAACGACGGCTTTTCTGACATGTTGTTGCAATTCAACAACGGCTCATTCAAATATCCGTCTCTTATATACGACGGTGCGTTTAGCGATTCGCTCGTAGACAAAAAGCCTAAGATGATCGAAGGAGACGACATCGACCCTAACCAAGCGAGAGCTTATATAGTCAAGGCACTTAGCGGATACGAATTGTCGGATTATTCCTTTGCATATCAAAACGACAACAAGTTTTCCACCTATTTTTACGACTTCAAAACCAAATCGGGCGAGACGGGCACGATAGAAATCGCTAAACAAGGCGGAATGACGATAATGTGGAATATAGATTCCGCTGTTGACAACCCCGTGATGTCAAAGGAACAAGGCGTGCAAGTGGCGGAGAAGTATTGCCAAGACATTGGGCTTGACAACATGAAAGCCGTGTGGGCGTGCGTCAGCAACAGTATGTTGTACGTCAACTTGTGTTGGCAAAAGGACGGCGTAATATGCTATCCCGATATGGTCAAAATCAAGGTGTCGCTGGAGAGCGGTAAGGTGGTGGGTTACGAAGCACTCAACTATTGTTACAATCACGACGCGTCGCGTACGATAGAAGAGGCGGGCGTGTCCATGTCGACGGTGCAAGGCTACGATTATCGCAATCTCCAAGTGCAAAGTATAAGACTTGCATTGATACCTACCGACGGTGGAGGAGAAAAGTTGACCTACGAAGTGTACGGCAAGCTAGACAAGTTTGACTTTTACGTTTATCTCGACGCGTTGGACGGCAAACAAATCAAAATTTTGCAAGTTATCGACAGCGACGAAGGCGAACTGTTGATGTAATACGTACGGCAAGCATAACGCTTGCCGTATAATTAGATTTCGTTGGATACTTAGGTATTTTTTTGACTTTGCAAAAATATATTTTTACAAGACGAAAACTCTTGATATATTTATTCAAAGATGTTACAATATAACCATAAAAAGTCTCAGAGGATTTATGATTTCTTACGGCGACAGCGTCAATATTCATTTATCTAAGACAAGCGATGAGGTTTGTCGGTCTTTTGCTTTGCAAGGTTTTTTTGATACAACAACTAAGTTAAATATATTACGGAGGCACAAATGAAACCTTTTTTTGAGTCAGTTTTCAACTTTGACAAAGAGGTATCCAACATGGCTATTATTGCGCTTGACGGCGCAAAAGAATTGGGGGCGAAGGTTGACTATTATCTCGTCAATCTCTACAACAACGATATTAAGAAGTATAACAAAAACGTCCCTGAAAAAAAGACCTTCTTGCTCAACAACGTTTGTCCTAGATTTACCACCGGTGACGGTAAAGGTATGATCAACGACACCATAAGGGGCAAGGACTTGTTTATACTCGTCGACGTAGGCAATTACTCTAAGACCTATAATATGTTCGGCGTACTCAACAGAATGTCGCCCGACGACTATTACGCCGATCTCAAGCGTATAATCTCCGCGGCAGGCGGCAAGGCAAAGTCCATGACCGTAGTTATGCCTAGCCTTTACGGCGGCAGACAACATAGAAGAAACGCAAGAGAATCTCTCGATTGCGCGCAAATGCTCAGAGAATTGGAGACGATGGGCGTCAGCGGAGTTATCACTTTCGACGCTCACGACCCTCGCGTGCAAAACGCCGTTCCTCTTATGGGCTTTGACAACTTCCTTCCTACCTACCAGATTCTCAAAGCTTTGCTCAAAGCCTATCCGGAGGTCAATATCGACAAAAACAACTTTATGGTTGTCAGCCCGGACGAAGGCGCAATGGGCAGAAATATCTATTATGCTTCGGTTTTGGGTATAGACTTGGGTATGTTCTACAAGCGTCGCGACACATCCACGGTTGTCAACGGTAGAAATCCAATCGTAGCGCACGAATATATCGGCAACGACGTAAGAGATAAGGATATTTTCGTAGCCGACGACATCATTGCAACGGGCGACAGTATGCTCAAGTTGTGTACCGAGCTCAAAGAGAGGGGGTGCGGCAAAATCTTCCTTACCGCAACTTATGCGTTGTTTACCGAAGGCGTAGAAAAATTCGAAAAGGCGTACAAAGACGGTTTGTTTACCGCCGTGCTCAGCACCAATCTTACCTACACGCCCGAAGAAGTCAAGTCGAGACCTTGGTTTGTACAAGCAGATTTGTCCAAGTTTATGGCTTACATAATTGCCGCCGTTGACCAAAACAAGTCTTTGTCGACCTTGCTTGACCCTCACGACAAAATCAAAGAACTTATCGAAAAGTTCAATCAAAATAAACCACAACAACTCAGTTTTGACGTGGACGAGGAGTAATTATGAAAATTCAATGGTTGGGACACTCTTGTTTCAAGCTCGAGGAATCGACGGGAACGACTGTTGTAGCAGACCCGTACGACCCGAGCAAGGTAGGCATTGACCTACCGAAAATCAAAGCCGACGTGGTGACGATTTCGCACAATCACTCAGATCACAACTGCACCGACAATATAGAGGGAGGATTTATCAAACTCAATCAAGTCGGACTGTGGGAAGTCAACGGAGTGGAAGTCGTATCGTTGCAGAGTTATCACGACGAAACCGACGGCGACAAAAGAGGAGAAAACTTTATCTTCAAATATCGTATGGACGGAGTTGATCTCTGTCATATGGGAGACATAGGGGAGCCGAGCAATCCTATATTGGGCGAGTCCATAGGCTCGGTCAACGTATTGATGATACCTGTGGGAGGCACTTATACAATCAATGCCGAACAAGCCAAAGAATACGTGGATTTTCTTATGCCGGACGTAGTAATACCTATGCATTTCAAGACGCCGAGCAGCGAGATAGACGTCGATAAGATTGACGATTTTCTCGATTTGTTTGAAGAGGATCAACTTATAAGGGTGGACGGAGATACCTTTGAGTTCGATAGAGAATTTTTTGACGGCGAAAGTACCAAAGTTATAGTTTTTAACGCAGATAAGTTTTAATTTACCCATTTAATTTACAATCTAAGACACTATGAGCCTTGACTAGGCTCATAGGAGTCATTATATAATTAGGAGGTTTTTATGCCTAAAAAGAAAGACGCATTGACCGAAGAAGAAATGAAATCCAAGATTTTTTCAGAAAAAGAACTATATTCTTCGACAATCTTCGTTTTGAGAAGAATTGCTACCCTCAAATACGTCAAGTCGCCTACCAGTAAGAAAAAAGCCGAGTTGATAGAAGCAATTCTTGACAAGCAAAAACAACAAGTCGAGGCGCAAAAAAGCGGAGAAGAGCAACCTCGTTCCAACGTGGTAAGACACGGCAGTCGATATTATAAGTCGCAAGCGGTGGTCGTAAATCACAAAGAGGATAGTATTTTCCCTTTGCCGCCAATCAAACCTATGATGGTCTCCGACAGCAGTAGAAGCTCCGACTTCGTTTACAATACTTATAGCACCGAAGAGATGTTGGACAGGGGCGAGTGTGAGCGTAAGAGCGGCATTTTGGAGATACTTGCCGACGGCTACGGTTTTTTGAGAGCGGAAAACTGCGAATACAGCAACAAAGACACCTACGTGTCCAATAAGATTATCAAGACGCTAGGGCTGAGAATGGGAGATATGGTTGAGGCTATAGCTAAGAAAAACGCCGAAAACAAACCTCCTGCCGTCATCGAAGTAGAAAAGGTCAACGGACTTGCACCGACGAGTTTACGCAATAGACCCAACTTTGACAAGATGACGCCGATTTATCCCGACAGTAGACTAAAATTGGAAGTAAGTGGCAAGAACAACGACTTTGCTATTAGATGTATCGATTTGATTGCTCCTATCGGTAAGGGGCAGAGAGCAATGATAGTCTCTCCTCCAAAGGCGGGAAAGACGACGTTGCTCAAAAAGATTGCCACCGCTATCACGGAGAACTACCCCGAAGTAGAACTATTCGTATTGCTTGTGGATGAAAGACCGGAAGAAGTGACAGACATGCAGAGGTCAATCAAAGGAGAAGTAATCTATTCTACCTTTGACGAAACGCCGGAGCACCATTGTAAGGCAGCGGAACTGCTTATAGAAAAAGCCAAGAGATACGTCGAAACGGGAAAAGACGTCGTTATTATTATGGACTCTTTGACGCGTCTTGCCCGAGCATACAACCTAACGGTAGCGCCTACGGGAAGAACGTTGTCGGGCGGTATCGACCCCGGGGCGTTGCATCCTCCTAAGAGATTTTTCGGCAGTGCGAGAAATATAGAAAACGGCGGCTCTTTGACCATTATCGCTACGGCGCTCGTAGACACGGGTAGCCGTATGGACGAAGTCATTTACGAAGAGTTCAAGGGTACGGGCAACATGGAGATTCACCTTGATAGGAAGCTCTCCGAGAGAAGAATTTTCCCTGCCATAGACCTCAATCGTTCCAGCACCCGAAGGGAAGATTTGCTCTTGTCGCCTCAAGAACTAGGCGGAGTGTGGGCAATACGCAGAATGTTGTCGGGTGGCGAAAACGCCGAGATGACGGAGCAACTCTTCAATATGATAGTCAAGACCAAGACCAACGAAGAGTTTATCGACCAACTCACCAAACAACTTGCGATAATGGAAAAGGAAGGCTATAGTTTCCGCAAACCTAATTGACGAGTACGCGACCTTAGGGTCGCGTTTTTTTAGACTTTGCTTGAAAAGACGGCAAGTCGGAGGGCGGTATTACCTTGTCAACTGAGCTATAGTCTTCGATCGCGGCATCGTCAATCGCATTCAAGATGTATATACCGCTGCACGGGGCTAACGTAAAGTTTAGTCGCAAACAAAACTCAAAATCAAAAATATTTTTAATCTGACATATATAGTCATATTATAAGTGGTATCATACAATTACAAAAGGAGAAAGAGTTATGAATACCACACAAAACAGATACCAAAGTTTAGAAGAATTTTTAGCAACTCTCAACGTCAAAGAGAGCCTTGACAAAAACGATAAAATGTTTTTGACGTCTATTGTCAAAAGACAACATCAAGTGCTTGCCGACCTCGTGCAATTTAGCAAAAAGCACCCTCAAGCCTTGGATAAAGACATTATCGGAGGGCTATATTCGATATTTTCGTTGTTGGACAATCAGGCGCAGTCTTTGATTTTTGGCTGATGCAGTTGTGGGCAAAGTGTTTTGCCTATCTATATATCTTACTTGAAAAAATGTGAGCCGACGGTCAATTAAAATTGACTATTGCGCTTGCATTTTTATTGTGTTATAATAATTATAATAAATTTATAGGGAGCAAATTATGATAATATCGTCCGCAAAAATTAAGAAAGAAATTTTCGTAGACAATTCACATATCCAAAAGTCGGTATTGACCAATCTAATCACCGGAAGCGAGTTGACGTGCAACGGCTATGAGTTCGTAATAAGTTACACCATACCTAATAAGCTATTTAGCAAAAAAGCAAGTTTTACAAGTAGCGACATGACTATCGTAGAGACCGATGACGAGCATTATGGTTTGGAATACAGCGAGGCTGGTATCGATTGGCAAATCAAGCTTATATATTGCCAAGACGACGCTTCGGGAGTTATCAAGAAAAACTTAGAGATAAGTTGTTCTAATCCCAACGTAATAATAGACTACGTAGATATGGATAGTTTCGACGTAAGTGACGTCAAACGTACATGGACGATACCGTTGCCTAAGAAGAGAGTGTTGATTCCTTCTTATATTGCTACTACCGGACAACCGTATTACGTGCAAGATATGTTTTTCGGTACGGAATTTCCTACCGCGGACAACCGCATAATCGACGGCAAAACGCACGCAAGATATTATATAGGCAGAGCGTTTAAGGATATTGCGCGGGGCGGAGTTTACGTTACCACGACCTTTGTTGCGGGTAGCGGTATAGGCGAAGAATTCAACGAGATGCGCACGTCGTTTTTCCAATACGTATCGACTTTTAGCCGTCCCGCAAGGTTTAGAGTACAGTTCAACAGTTGGTACGATCACATGTTGGATATTACCAGCGATAAGATAAAGAAGTCCTTTACCGAGGTGGGCGAGGGCTTTGCCAAGGCGGGTTTTAGACCATTGGATTGCTACGTCGTCGACGACGGTTGGGCGGATTACAAGAGACCTGCCTTTTGGGAGTTTGACAAAGCAAGTTTCGACAACGAGTTTTACAACGAAAGCGAACTTACCAAGTCGCTAGGCTCCACGTTCGGAGTATGGTTCGGACCTCGTGGCGGATATACCGCTCAGACGGTCAAATACGCAAAATTTCTTACAAAACTCGGCTATCCTAATTGCAGACAATCGTTTGATATTTGTACTGCCAATCCGCGTTATATTAGAGACCTATGCAATAGAATGGCGGAATTTTGCACAAAATACAACGTAAGTTACTTTAAGATAGACGGCTTTGCCATTACGCCTTGCAAATCTTCTCGCCACGACCACCCAAAGGGCAAGGGCGACGGAATAGAGTTTTACACCTTCTTGTGGGAAGAGTGGATTAAGGGCTTCGAACACATTAGAAGCGTGCAACCCGACGTCTTCCTCAATATCACGTCTTACGCTCACTGCTCGCCTTGGTTCCTCAAGTGGTGCGACGCGGTATGGATAAACAACTGCGGTGATATGGGATATGAGGGCAAGGGCACCAGCCTCAACAGATGTCTCAACTATCGTGACAGCGCCTACAAAGATTTCTTTGACGTGAGACAGTTGCAATTCCCTACGGCATACATATACAATCACGAGCCTTGCTACGCCGAGCGCAACTACGACCCGCCTCTTCCTAATCCAAGCCACAAGACGGTGGTTTATAGCTACGAAGAGTTCGAGCAATATATGTATTTCTGCTTGATGCGAGGCACGGGCTTCGTAGAAGTATATTTTAGTCCTAGTATGTTCGATGACAAGCGATGGGCTATTGCTTCCGAGACGCTTGCGTGGGCGGAGGAGAATTTCTCGGTATTGCGCAATGCGGAGTTTTTCGGCGACAATCCGACAGATGGAGGCGTTTACGGTTACTACGCTTTTGACGGTAAGAGGGCAATTATGTCTATCAGAAACTCCGACGACGCACCTCATACCTACACGCTTGTCAATGCTAAGAGATGCCACAACGATAGCGCATATACTATATCGCAGTACTATCCTAAGGCACAGTTTTCGGCAGAAGTGGCAAAAGGCGAGAGCTTCGATATATCGTTGCAACCGTTTGAAGCCAAAATTTTCTACATAAATCTAAAAGACTAAATGGCGCAAGAAACGACCATATATACTTGTGTTTGACGACGATTTTTGCTACAATGATTGTCGAAAGAATGCGTGGAGAACAAAATGAAAAAGTATAGCAAAGTTTTATTTATATTTATTTTGACCATGATACTCGTCGTGACGGCGGTGGCTTGCAAGGATAAGGACGCGGACGGACTTATCAAACTTGCCAAACCTACCGAATTGACCATCAACGGCAACGCTTTGACATGGGCGCCCGTAGCTAACGCCGTCAAGTATTACGTCAAAATCAACGAAGAAGAATACGAGACGTCTTCTACCGCCTACAACATCGAGACCGACGAGATAGGCGTTTATACCGTCAAAGTCAGAGCGTACGGCGACGGCAAAAAGTACGGTAGCAGCGATTATAGCGATTCGATAGAATACGTCAAAGGAGAGCTGCTAGCCAAGCCCGTGGTAACCGTCAACGGCAACGTGGCTACTTGGAGCGCAGTAGAAGGGGCAGGCAGCTATTATGTCAAGGTTGTCAATAGAAGCGGAAGCATAGTGGACGAACAGACGATCGAGCAGACGCAATACGCCTTTGAGGGCGAAAAGTATGCGGCTTTCGACGCTTACACTATTACGGTTATTGCCAAGCCCGCTTCCGACAACGTTACGGGATTACAGTCCAAAGCCAGCGACCCCGCTAAATTCGTGGTTAGCAAGACGCTTTCCGCTCCGGTATGGAACAAAATAACCTCTACCAGCGTTTGGTGGAACTCGGTGGACGGCGCAAGCAAATACGAAATCAAAGTTAAGGACGAGAGTGGCGAAAGCAAGACTTACACCACTTCGGGTACTAGTTACAGTATCAGCAAAATCGAGATGCAGACGGCTGGAGATTATGCTCTCAATATCAGGGCTGTAGGAGACGGAGAAGTGTATATCACTTCACCGTACAGCGAAGACAACGCCGATTACGTGCTTACGAAGCTGGCGGGATTAGACGATTCTTCCGTCAATTATGCGCTCAACGGTGACGACAAGATGACCTTGTCGTGGTCTATCAACCATAGTTTGATTGCGGGAGCCGACAAAGTCAAGGTGATGCTCAAGACGTATACGGCAAGTGGCGAGAGTAAACTCAGCGAAATTTCCAAAAGCGTGGATATAGAAGACGGAGTCTCCGATTACAATCTAGTAATTGACGAACTCTTCTTCAACGAGGACGGCAGCGCGAGCAGAGACAAAGAATATTATGGCAAGAGATACGAAATATCTTTGGCAATCCTTGCCGACGATTACAAGGTTGTCGATTCCGAGACGTTGGAGACTCGATACGTTTATAGCAACTATATCAAGCCTGTCAAGGAAGGCGGCGCATACCTTATTACCAGCGTGGGCGAATTTGCCTATATGGCGATAGAGCCCGATGCCGACTATAGACTTGTCAACGATATTGACTTCAACAACTATGAGTTTGCGATGGTGCAAGAGTTTTTAGGCACTTTCAACGGCAACGGAAAGCGCATAGCCAATATGGTACTCAGCGGAGACAGCGACAAGGTTGCAATGTTCGGCATCGTTAGAGACGGCGCCAGCGTAACCAATCTTTACCTCAAAAACGTAAAGGCTAAGATTGCTTCCAACGTAGGGTGCGTAGGTGCAATATGCGCCATCAACGAGGGCACGATACAAGATTGTTACGTCGAGGGCACGCTAGCCGCTTACACCTACGATAGCGACGTGGAGGACGCGAATAGATATTCTATTGACAACGTGGGAGGCATAGTCGGATTTAACAAAAAGTTTGTCATCGATTGTTTTGTCAACGTATCCGTGACCGGCGAAATAGCGGGCGGTATCGCCGCGCTCAACCAAGGTTCGATAGTAGGTTCTTACGCTCTCGGAGAGGTTACAGCCAAAGACTATGCCAATGATTACGACGGTAGAGAAGTCAATATTTTTGCGGGCGGATTCGTCGCGTTCAATCTCAAAGACGGCGATAATCAAGGCGTCATAGGCAACTGCTTTGCCGTCAACAACGTCAAAGCAGACGGTGGCAACGGAGCTATAATATTTGCGGGCGGATTCGTCGCATACAACCAAGGCGGTATTTACGATAGTTACTGCGGAGCGCAATACAGCAAGGACGTGACCAAGAGATTGACGGTAGTGGCTAGCGGCAACGATTCTATAGCAGGCGGATTCGTCGCGGTCAACGAAAGTGCAATTACCAACTGCTATTCTACCTCTCGTGCTAGCGGAACGAGTATCTCTTCTGGATTCGTAGGACACAACAAGGCTAGCGGCAATATCAAGAGTAGCTTTTCGACGGGCGGCACCGAAAACAACGGTGTTAGAGGCGGTTTTGCGACTAACAACGATGGTAGCGTGACCAACTGTTATTACTATGCTTCCTCCTTTAGCCCGAGAGCTGGAGAGGCGGGTACCGCAGTGACGGAATCGCAATTAGCAACTCTTGGCGAAACGATATGGAAGGGCGACGCGGATAGCAACTTTGTCAACGTCGACAATATGCTTGCTCCTATCCTCAAAAATATGATATACGTCGACAATTTCACTTTGACGATACATGCGGGCGGAGCTATTACGCAAGACGCGATTATGGTCAATAGCGACGGCGATATTATCAACCTCGGTAGCAACTATGACGGCACTTTCGAAGCGCTTGGCGACAAGACGATACAGGGCAACGTCATTAGAGGAGTGTACAAAGCGGGCGCAAGAAAACTCCAAATTGTCATCGTCGTCAAATAATACGACAATCAACTTACGACGCCACCTAACGAGTGGCGTTTTCGTAGGAGAAATATGAAGGAAAGACTTATAGTACTTATGGACGCCGACGACACGCTACTGGATTTCGTAGCGTGTGAGAGAAGCGCGATTACACGCATAGCGCAGTTTTTAGGGATAGACAAAATTAAAGAATTTTGCGACGATTATCACGTCGTCAACGACAATATTTGGAAAGAGTTCGAGCAAGGCATGCTCAGCGTGGAACAGATTGCCTATATGCGTTTTGATAGAATTTTCGATATGTACGACGTCCACGCCGACAGTAAGAAGGTCAGCGAACTGTACAAAGAGTATCTTTCGCAAGAGGCTGTTTTATTGGAGGGCGCTAGGGAATTTTTGGACAAGTCTTACCGAGAGTTTCGACTTTTTATCGTCACCAACGGTATTACCTATACTCAGGAGCGTAGATTTAAGCTTGCCAATCTCAACCGTTATTTTGAAAAAATTTTCGTATCGGAGCAAATCGGCGCACGCAAACCTCAAAAGGAATTTTTCGATTACGTCAAATCTCATATAGACGGTTACGACGATTCTCGCGCTGTCGTAGTGGGAGACTCTTTGACTTCGGATATTGCGGGAGGATATGCGGCGGGGCTTCCGACGGTGTGGTTTAACGTTGCGCACAAGCCGTTTAAGGGTGAGATACAGCCGACGTACGAAACTGACGATTTTGATGACCTGTATCGACTTTTGTCGAATTTTTAGACACGATTAGCGATAGAGTAGGGTAGAGTAGAGTACAACCCTACTCTATTTTTTTGTCTTATTTGTCGTGCAGACGTTTTTGTTATCGGCGGGCATTTTGTTTACTTTTGCCGATATGTCGATATGTCAATATGCACCTATGGCAAGATATGCACCCGTCAAATACGTGCAAGTGTCCTCATAATCATATATTCAAGCGTCGATATGTGCAAAAAGGGTAGGCGAGTGCTCAAAAAACTTGACCTCGATATGCCCTTGTGATATTATACTTATGACTAAATTTTGAGGTATTGTTATGTTATTGAGCAAGTTGGTGTGCGAACGCACCAAGGAAGCACCACAAGACGCAAAGATTTTGAGCCATATTTTGCTCGTGAGAGCGGGATTTATCAAGCAAGTTGCAGGCGGTATCTATACTATGACCACTCCTTGCCAAAAGATGAGCCGCAAGATACAAGATATTATCCGTCAGGAGATGGACGCTATAGACGGACAAGAGGTATTGTTCCCTGTCGTTATGCCGCGAGAGATGTGGGAAAGTAGCGGAAGATACAACTCTATCGGTAGCGAAATGGTCAGATTTAAGGATAGATGCGATAGAGATATGCTTCTCGGTATGACGCACGAGGAGGCAGCCGTTCATCTTGCCAACCATATTGTAGACAGCTATACCCAACTGCCTATGATGATATATCAGATACAGACCAAATTCCGTGACGAAGCAAGGTCGCGTGGCGGACTTATCCGTGTTAGAGAATTTACTATGAAGGACGCTTACTCGTTCCACGCTACCCAAGAGGACTTGGAACAGTACTATCAAAGAGTTTACGACGCTTATTATCGTATTTTCCGCCGTATCGGGCTCAACAACTTTATTGACTTCAAGTCGGACACGGGTATGATGGGCGGTAGCGTTGCGCACGAATATATGTTACTCACAGATGCCGGCGAGGATAGCCTCGTGCTTTGCAATCATTGCGATTATAGAGCCAATATGGAAGTAGCCGACAGCGTTTTGGAGATAGCCGACTATCCTCAAGCAGCGTTAGAAGAAGTCTTTACGGGTGACGATAAGACCATAGACGAAGTGTGCAATCGTCTTGGCGTAGATAGAAAGCAAACTGCCAAGGCAGTCGTTTATGCAGTCAAAGGCGATAGCGACAAGGTTGTCATTGCATTCGTCAGAGGCGACCTCGAAGTCAACGAAGCTAAACTCAAAAAGGTGCTTAGACAAGACGTCGTAGCATACGAGGGTGGTGTAAGTAGCGACGTGGTATGTGGCAATATAGGACCATACGGACTTAGCGACAAGATTACCGTCGTGTACGATACTTCGCTTCGAGGTACACACGGCTTGGTGGTTGGTGCTAACAGACCGCAATATCACTACGTCGGTTTCGATATGGCAAGAGAGATGGGCGACGTCGAGTTCCACGACATTCACAAGGTCAAGGCGGGCGACAAGTGTCCTATTTGCGGTGGAGACTTGCGTATCGAAAACGGTATCGAGATAGGCAACATCTTCCAGCTCGGCACCAAATATACTAAAGCCATGGGCATGACGGTACACGGCGCCGACGGTGAAAGCTTCAATCCTATCATGGGTTGCTACGGAATAGGCGTAGGTAGAGCCATTGCTTCGGTAGCGCAAGAGAGCAACGACGAGAGAGGACTTATTTTGCCGATGTCTGTTGCGCCTTGGCAAGTTCATATTTGTGCTTTGAGAATGGACAACGAAGAGGTCGCTACCAAGGCATGGCAGTTGTACGAGACCCTCACTAAGGCGGGCGTAGAGGTGCTCTTTGACGAGCGTAACGTGGGCGCGGGCGTTAAGTTTGCCGACGCAGACCTCATGGGCATGCCTATCAGAGTAGTAGTATCGCCTAAGAGCCTAGCCTGCGGTCAAATAGAGATAACCTTGCGCGCAACTAAAGAGAGCGAAATGGTGGCATACGACGACTGTTTGGCTAAAGTTCAAGCCATTATTGCAGCCGAGATGACCAAATATCAAGGCTAATATTAACAAATAATAACATTAAACAATCGGCACGCTATATTCTAGCGTGCCGATTTTGTGTTATAACTAATTCGTATAGCGAAGTATTTGTGAAAGGCGACTTCGTATATTAATTGTTTTTTATAGCAACGTCTTAGTATAATAACCAATGGAGACAAAGCTTGGATTGTCGCAAGGTCATTTTATACTGTCTGCAATAGGCTCTTTGTTTTTGTAATGCACGTCAAACTCGTCGTCGTCCTCATAATATGTCGCCAGCAAAATATCCTTGACGCCGTCTTGGTTTATCTCCAACTTTTTGAGCAACCAATCGGTTGATTTAGATAGATTTTCCAGCGAAGGCTCTACGATTCTACCGTCTATGATAACTTCGGCGGGGATAGACGGAGGATTAGGTTTCAAGGCGTCTTTTTCCATCAAGTCGGCAATAGTTGTCGGCTTTTGCATACCTACGGGCAATATGCTCAGTCTGCCGTTGGTTTCGAATACCGCGTACGCTATATCGCGCAAGTTGAAGTAGCCGCTACTTCTTGCCATAGCCAATATATCGTTGACGGAAATTTTAGCCTTTTTGATATTGGCGTAGTCGAGTTTGCCGTTGTGAATTACAACGAGCGGAGAGCCTTGCAAGGTCTTTTTGAAAAAAGGTAGAGTACGAGAAAGTAGCGTGACGGTTATGTCCGACAGCAAAAATATCGTCATACCTATGAAGTAAAAGTACCACGGCGTTTCGAGTTCCGTTGCCCAGTTGGCGGCAATAGAGCCCAGCGAAATGCCTACCACGTAGTCGATAAAGTCAAGTTCCGCAATTTGTTTTTTGCCCAATATTTTGGCTATGACGAACATATATCCAAAGGAAGCAAAGCCAAAAATAATAATCTTTACGATGTCCATATTACACTCCTTTGCAGTGAGTGTTGACATTTTGTCGTAGATTATTCATTGCGACTTTCGAGCATATTCTATTGCCAATATTATGTTCGCATGATATAATTATTAATAATAAGGAGGGCTTATGTTGGACAAAATAAAGAAAAATCCTGCATTATACGTCAAAGCGTTGACGATTGTCTACTTGGTTGTCGACACTCTTTTGGGTATTGTCAATTATATTATTTACAAAAACAAGTACAATATGTTTACCCCTACGTATTTTGTATATTTGATATTGTCTATTATACCAATTATTATTTTTGTCGTATACATATCGAGTTTTTACGGCAAAAACCAAAATCATGTTTTGCTAAAGGTGTTCTTGATAATAAAACTTGCTCTCAATTTTTATTCCAACGTTACGGGCGTTAATAGTTTTGTCGGCAGTGTTGCAACGTTGTTCGACACTAATAATTTGATTACTAACAATATTAGAGCGGCTGCGTTTAACGGCGTACTCGGCTATCTGATAAGCTGGGTGTATTTAGCGATAAACTTGCTATTCGTCATCGATGCGTTTAGCGATTTTAAGTACCATAAGCATAGTATAAATGCCGTAAAGACGATGGTCGTAGTATTTATTGTGGCAAACGTTGCTTACTTGATACAAGTCTTTTTTGCCAACAGTCAAGACTTGATTATCAGTATTACCAATTTACTAAGAAGCGTCTTTGGCGGTTTGTGGGTCGTTGCATATTATATCTTTTGGAAGTGGGCAATCGTACCTCAACCAAAAGCCAATACCGACAACTCGTCACAAGAGATTGACACAACGTCAAGCGTAGAGGACTAAAATAATATCTCTTCCGATTAAATCAAAAAAACAATATTACAAAGTAAGAGCCACCTATTGAGGTGACTCTTTCGTTTATCCTATTGTTGTTTTGGGAATATATCGTATAGGTGAGTTATATTCATATCCTTAGGGATATTTTTGCCGTGTTGTCCCAGTCCGTACCACTCTCTATGCGTACCGTGGTCGGTGGCGAAGCCCACTAAGGTGTCGTGGGTCTTCCAATTTTCTTTGACTGCCGTTGCCAGTCTGTCGAAGTTGTCGCAATAGTGGTCGAGGGCTTTGAGCGCGGAACGAGACTGAGGGTGCGTAATGTGCATCACCGAATCGTGCTCTTGGTTATATACGCAGATAAAGTCGTACTTGTCCTCTTTGACGAGTTCTATAGCCTTGTCTACAGCCGACCTATCGTCTGAGGTAGAGTAGTAGTCCATATCGCGACCTCTAAATATTTTGTCCATGCTTTGACCTGCGACGGACACGATGCAAGGTTTTTTGCCCGCTCGTATCAGAGCGTCGAAAATTGTATCTATCGTCAATACGGGTTTGACGTATTTGGTTATGCCGTGTTGCTCCGGGGTTGCTCCCGAATATATGCTCGCAAAGCATACGGGGGTCTTAGGCGGAATCATACTCAACATAGGTTGTTCTCTTTTTAGGTGCTTTCTCACTGACGCGAACTTGTCGTAATACTTGCGATAGATATAGTCGCCTATTGCGTCGGGGTTGTAGATAATCACCCTATCCACCTTGCCGTTTTGGCAACGAGAAGTGATATATTCTACTAGCTCGTCGATTTTAGTCGTGGCGTACTTAGGCGGCTCAACGCCCATACAAGCACAAAACGTGCCCGTCAAAGTTGTAAGAGGAATGGTGTTGAATTGCTCCATTAGAACAGCTCCTTTTTGAGATTTTCGAGTTCGGCTTGCTCTTGCTCGTCGAGAGTATCGAGTTCTCCCGCGCGTTGTTTGGAGATGAAGTAGGTGACTCTTTCACTCTTTTTGGTGGTGATTTTAATTAGGAAAGCACCCACGAACGCTATTATTAAGAAAACCGAAATGCAAATGCCCAGCACAAGTCTCATACCGGTAATAGCGCTTTGCGGTTGCAACTTGTCGGTGCCAAGGCTCTCGTCGTAGCCCGTCGTTTCCAATACCAAGCCTACGAGGAACACAGCCAAGCCCGAACTAAACTTTTTGAAGAAGGTCATCGTGCTGTTGTAAGCGCCCGGGTTGCGGTCGTTAGACTTGAGCTCTGCTACGTCTACCACGTCAGGGAAGGTGAGCCAAGGGATAACTTGCGCCATACCGAAGCCAAGTCCGGCAATGAGTGCGGGTATCATCATAAGTCTCGGGTCAGAAGCGTTGGCAGGGAAACAAGCCAAACCTATCGCACCGCCAAGGAACATTGGCACGCCACACATAAAGATGACGGGTTTAGGCACTTTTTTGGCAATCATAATCAGCACGACGGGCATTATAAGACCCGCGCCTCCCAACATACAAATATTGACGACGGTAGGCAGTTGGAAACCAAGCACGGTAATATCCGCACCGCCCGCAACGTTGTACACGTAAGTAATGATGATAGAGGCAATGATTTCGTTGCAAATAAAGCTAAATACGTACATCAAGAGCAGCCTTCTAAAGCATTTGAGCTTGAAGGTGTTGGTAAATGTTTTGACGGAGAATTTGGATTTATGTTCGGGCAACGGCGTTCTTTCTTTGGTAAATATGGCCGAGCATAGGATAGGAATTGCAAACATAAAACCGAATACGAGTATAATCGTCCAAGAGAACTTTTCTGTCGACATACTCGCCGCTTTGCCGAACAATTCGGAACTTACGACGAATATCAGCGCCGAAGCCAACATTCCGCAAGCCGTGCGGGCAAAGTTCATAAGGCTACGCTCCTTGGTGTCTTGCGAAATCTCTGAAGTGAGCGATAGATAAGGCACATTGAATACCGTAGATATAGTACTGTAGAAGATATGTGCAAAGATGAAGTAGGCGACTTTTGCCGTTTGGCTCACGATGTGAGAGTGGAAAGGCATAAAGAGCACGAACAGCGCCACGAAAATCAAAAATCCCGAAGCCAAGATATATGGACGGCGTCTGCCGAGTTTGGTGCGCGTATTGTCTGAGATTACGCCCATCAGAGGGTCGGATATGGCGTCCCAAATACGAGCAAGCATCAATATCGTGCCCGCAATAGCAGGGGTGATGCCTACTATATCCGTCAAAAACTTGAGGTAGAGTATAGAAAGTATCGCAACGCCGCCGCTGCCGTAAATCTCTCCCACCGCAAATGCCGCTTTTTCGCCAAATTTAATCTTGTCGGTCTTTTCGTTACTTTTCATTATTTTCTCCTGTCAGTACTTTTAGATATGCTTTCAGTTCTTTTTGTGCTTCTTCTAGGTCGTGTTCGAGGTAATTGCCACACTCGATAGGCTTGGTGCCGGGTACGTAGTCGAGAGTAAGGCATTTTTTGACAGCCTCAACGGTAACTTGTTTGGCTTGTTCTTCTTGTATTCCAAACAAGAGAAGATAAAAGCCCGTGCGACAACCCATAGGTCCGAAGTAAACGACTTTGTCTTTGACGTCGCTATTGCGAACGACTACGGCAAAGAGATGCTCTATAGAATGCAGCGCCTTGTAACTGATATAATCGCCTCCGTTTGGCTTTTTGAAACGCAAGTCGTAGGTGTATACGCCGTTTGCTTGTCCCAAGCAATAAAATCCCGGGGTCATAGCGTTGTGATCGAGTTCGAAAGATTTTATATTATCCATAACAATTTTATTTTATCAAACAACGGGGCTTTTTGCAATATATTTTTTTTATATATAAGCCCGCGCTAACGTCTTTTTACACTCGGTAGACCTTATCTTTACGTTTGCAGGCGTTAGTGTGAATAATTTCGGCAACTAGTGCAATAATCCTATTATCAAAAAAAACGGAGGAATATATGAAAATCAACCCATTCAAAGAGAAACCCGTAGATATTGACAAGAGTTACGATTCTTGGGGCAAAATGAGCGCCTATAGTTATGACAAAAAGACGGCTTCGCCCTATACCAAAACTCGTGTAATTCTTATGAACGGCACGGAATTTGAGGCAACTTGGTTTACGCACAACTTTCACAGACACTGCCCCAACAACGAGATAAGAAGAGAATTAGCCAAAATCAGACGTAGAGAACAGCAACAACAAAAAATCATCGCCTCTCTCAAACCTCTCGACGAGAGCATTTTGGAGACTACGATAAGTTACGAGCAACTCGCCATCGACCTCACGGCAATACTTGCCAAGCACGTCAAGGACGAAAACGTCAAAAACGCTCTCAACTTTGCCTTGCTCGAGGACTTTGACCACCTTTATCGCTACGCCAACCTCTTGCAAATGGAACACGGCATCAGCGCCAAGGATATTGTCAAGGACTACACCGAAATCACTCCCGGCAGACCAACCATATCCGAGCATCGCTATCCCGAGGACGACATCAAAAAGTGGATTTGTAACAATCTTGCCGACCCTTATACCAAACTCGTCGTCAGCATAATCACCGCCGCCGAACAACAGACTATGAACTATTATATGAACGTGGGCAACGTCTATCCGTCAATGCTTGGCAGACAGCTGTATGCCGAAATCGCCATGATAGAAGAGCAACACGTATCGCAATACGGCGGACTTATCGACACTACGGCAAGTTGGCTCGAGTGCTGGCTCATGCACGAGTACGTCGAGTGCTATCTATACCGCAGTTGCTACGAGGACGAAACCGACGCCACTATCAAAGAGCTGTGGCATCAATTCTATCTCGAAGAGTGCGGACACTTGCAGAGAGTAGCCGAGCTCTTGTACAAGTACGAGGGCAAGCCTTGGCAATCGGTGTTTACTTGCGGTGGCGACTTCCCTCAACTGCTCAAGTTCGAAGGTAATATCGACTATATCCAGGACGTCCTCAAAAACACCGTCACCATTACCGCCGATAGAGAGGGCTTTATCAGAGTGGACGACCTCACCGAAGAGAGCGACTTTTACCGTTACAACAGTATGGTCAACAAAAATCTCGGCAAGGTTGCCAGCCACGTCGTAATCGAGCAATATATCAAAAAGTACGGCAAAGACTACCGTAGCGAGCGTAGCAAAAACCCCGTCGCGGAGTTGACGGATAGAACTGTGGACAACGTCAACTTAGGACGAGTGCTAACAAATTAATGACATATTAATATATAAAGGAACGGTTTTTGCCGTTTCTTTTTACATTAGGCTGTTATTCTGCATAGAGAAATTATTAAAGTCAATAATAAAAATACTATTTTTCTTGGCATATTGCAGGGTTTTGTACGCACCGCCAAAATCAAGTAAAATACTAAATATTCGCTCAGTATTTTTCAATATTGAAAAAACTATAATACTACTAAGCCAAAGTTTATTATTCTGGAGGAGAGTATGACTATAGCCGAGGCGTTGTCCAAGAGATTAATTCAACTTATGGAAGAGAGAAATATGACGGAGTATAGACTGTCTATGCTTTCGGGTGTCAATCAAACTACCATTGCCGACGTCAAGAAGATGAGAAACACAGCCGTCAACGTCCGCATTATCTTTGAGTTGTGCCAAGGTTTAGGCATTGACTTGGCGGAGTTTTTCTCCGACCCCGTTTTCAACAACGATAATATCATCGATTAATCAAATAGAGTATTTGCAAAATAAAAAGCGAGCGGAAAATATATTCCACTCGCCTATTTTTTCTTACGACTTCAAAAACTCGATACGTGTCTTCAAAAATCTTCAATCGACTTTCTTTGTAAAGCACAGTACCATTGCCCCCGGACCGAGATGCGCGCCTATGATAGGGGAGAGCAAACGCTTCTTTATCACGCAGTCGGGGTTGACGGACTTAAGTTTGTCTATCACGTCGTCGGAGTTGGTTTCTTCGTCGGCGTGGCAGAGATAAACCACGTTTTCTTTATTCATATCGGCGTTGTCGCAATAGTATTCTATCAACTTTTTGATAGAAGGCTTGACGCCTCGTTGTTTGCCCCACACGGCTAGTTTGCCGTCGTCGGTAAAGGTAATCAGCGGCTTGATATTTAGCAGTCCGCCCACTACCGCCACGCTCTTGCTTATTCTTCCGCCTCTTTGCAGCGAGGTTAGGTCGTCCACGTAACAGCACGCCCAAGCGCCGAGACGGTAGCTTTCAAGGTCTTTGGCATTGTCGTCAATGCTCAAGCCCTTTTGCTTGTTGGCAATCATTCTTTCGCATAGCACGCCCATAGCACCCGTGGCGCGGAGGGAATCCACTACCACCAACTTGGCATCTTGGTATTTTTCGTTTAGCGTTTGGCTTGCCTTTAGCGCGGAGGAGTAAGACGACGACAATCCGCTTGATAGACATATATAGAGAGCGCTGCGTCCCTCTTTGAGATATGGCTAGAAATATTCTTTATACACGGCGGGGTTTATTTGCGAGGTTTTGCATTCCTTGCCTATCTTTATCCAATCGTAGAATTCCTTAGCGTCAAAGCCTCTTTCGTCGTCGGTGTATCGATACAACTCGCTGTCCACGATAAAGTCCATCGGCAATAGAGTAACCTTGCCTTGTTCTACGTAAGTTTTGTCCACGTCTCCCGACACGTCCATAAACAACTGATAATCGTCCATTTTCTTTCCTCTCGTTGGGCAAGATATTGTCAAATTTACCCAAATGATTTTTACAGTATATAACCGATATAGCTACTTTGTCAAATCGTTACGATATGCTAAGATAGATAAAAAATTTCCTTAAGTTGTGCATTTTAGTTTTTGTTTTCTATTGGCAACAAAAAGTCAATCACTATATACTTATTAGAACGACAAGCAAACCCCGACTCGTTAGTCGGGGTTTGTGCGTTATTTTTTGTTTTTTCTTAGTTCCGCTATCTTCATCGAAGCTTCTTTGTCGATAACCTCAATGCCGTTTTCTTCGGCAATCTGCACTATCTGCAGTAGGGCGGCTTTCAAGAAAGGTCTCGGAATTTTTACGTACGTCTCGCATGCTTCCTTGGTAAACTTGACTTTGGTGTTAAGTCTTTCGGCGCAATACATTACGCTCTCCACCGAGTTAGCGTTGCTACTTGCGATAGGCTCGGCGATAGGTCTAAACCCCTTAAACTTTTTGTACCAGAAGTTTTTGCTATCGTGATAGCCGTAGTCCACGGGCACGTTAGGGAAGGAAGTGCTCTTCAAGCCGTTTATCAAGCCGTCGGCGTACTTTTCTTCCATCAAAATTTTATCGATTTTGAGTATAAAGTGACAGCCGAACTTGGAGGTTATTCCGTTGAAGTTGTTATAAGGCGGCTCAACACCCTCGAGCTTGCCGATATGTTGTTTGGACTTGTAGCCGTCTTCCAAGGTGTCGTCCCAGGTGCATTCTATCACTTGATAAGCGTCTTTGACGATTAGCGGTCTTTCACCCTCGGCTTCGCCTTTTATCAGTTCGAGATTACAGTCTTTCATTTTCTCGGCAGGCGTCTTGCCGGGGAAGCCTAATCTTACTAGCTCTTTGAAATACTTTCTGTCGTCTTTGACGAAGTTTAGCGCACATTTGCCGTTTTTGAGTAGGTTTTGCGCCGTGTTGGACGAGTTGCGCGTCTCCAAAATCATCGCGTAATAGTCCTTACCCGCAATGTAGTAAGGGAATACCAGCGAATAGCTACCTATCGTGGTGCTGCCGTCGTCACACAACGTAGTCACGGCAACCGTCGGCATCGGGAAGAACAAGTTGTTTTGATAAAAGTTGTCAACGACTTTCAAACTCTTGAATTTTGACATATCCATCTCCTTGATCTAATATGGTTATTGATATTATACTACGAATTTTATTTATTTTCAATATTGGTTATTTATAAACTTATAAAAACAAATCACCGATAATATATTGAATAATCGATTTATAAATGTTATAATAATAGCAAATTATGACGTTCTGCCTTGGATAATGCAAAATTTAGCCAATTAGTGCAGTAGACGGGGCAGAAACTTAAAAAGGGGACATTATGGGAAAAGACAAAAAGCCTAAGCAAAAGGGTGCTGTCAAGCAAAAAATTAAGAATTTTGCCGTAACAGCGAAAAACATGTGGAAAACGCCACTCAAGGGCAGATACTTAGCAGTCAAAGAAATGTGCTATTTTGGTATGTTTGCTCTAGGCAACAGTTGGCTAATGAGTGCTATCAATTACGTTGCAGCAGTTGCGTTTATACCGTATTTTTACCAAATCGATACCATTCACGCTTACATAATCGTTGCAATATCTTCTATAGCCAATATGATATTTTTACCTTTCATCGGCAATAAGATAGAACGGACTAAGACTAAGATAGGTAAATATAAGCCGTTCATTATCGGGTGCATTCCTTTGTACGTCATATTTGCAATGCTTGCTATGTGGGTGCCACAATTAGATCAAGAGGCTAGTCGTATAGCCTATGCATATTTGACGTGTGCACCGGTGCAGATAATGGCTACTTTCTGCAACAATATGTATCAAAATATGCCTACGGTTATCACGCCTAATGCACAAGAGAGGGCAGATATTATACGCCTATCGGTCTTGTCGTTGGTTTTGCACCTAGTTTGTTGCAACTTGTCGTAGGACCTATCAGGTCGGCTTTCCCTGACCAAGAGTATCTCGCAATGCGTATAATCGGCGCCGTTAGCGTAGTAATTAGTGTCGTTTGTATGCTGTTTATTCTTAAAGTAAAAGAGAGAGTATATGAAGTAGCGCCAAAAGTAGACGAGACTAAAGAAAATAAGGTTACTTTTATAGAATCTTGCAAAATGCTATCCAAAAACAAACCGCTTATCGTTTTGTGCATAGCTTTGGTACTTGGTTCTCTTCGAGACTTCACGGGTCAATTTAGATGGTTGATTATCCAGATTAGGTTTAATGAGGATATTGCAACGGCATTGCAAATATCCGGTATTCCTCAGACTATTATTGGTTTTGCGGCGACCGTGTCTATGTTCTTGCTCCCTATCGTCACTCGAAAAATGGATAAAAAGTGGATCGTGGTATTATTTGCCGCAACCAGTGCTTTGCCTAACATAATTCTTGCGTGCATCCGTTATGAGAATATCCCTATAGGCACCACGTCCCTAATATTATTGACCATACTTTACTTTATCAGCTGCGTCAATCCTTTGTATTTGTTGGTACCTATTATGCTAGGAGAGATAGCCGATTATCAACAATACTTGACGGGTAAAAGACTAGACGGACATCTTCAAAACTGCTTGTTCGTAGTGCCGGGTGTTGCTACCAACTTGCTAATGATTTGCTCGTATTTCTTACAAAAGGCAGTAGGCTTCGAGATAAAAGACTATTCGCTCAACAGCGGAAGTTATACCGCCGCTCAACAAGCAACGGCTTGTAACTGGTTTGATATAGTAGCGGTAATTTCTGCCGTCAGCGGCGTGTTGTTAGCGATAGTAATGTTGTTCTATCCTCTATCGAGAAAGAAACACCAACAGGCTGTAGACGACTTGATGGCTAGAGGTATCATTACTAACGTTGACGCAACTCAACAAAGTGCTCATCAAAACGATGAGATTACTGCGGAAAGCGCGTCTACAACAGATGTAGATAATGTAGACGAAGAAACCGCCCACGTAAATAACGTTGATACTACCGACATACAAGTCTTTGAGCCCATTGAAGAAAATTCGGCATCGACCGAGGCTACCGATGCGACCGAGAAAACAACCGAGGCTACCGACGACAACGTAGAGTAGACCTAATAAGAGACAACTAAGCATATAGCAAGTTGTCGAAGAAAACGAATAATAAGACTAATAAACACAAAAAAGGCACGATTCCGTGCCTTTTTTGTGTCCATAAATATAGTGTAATTTTGTTTTAAGCCAATCTAGTAAGTCAACCTTGCGTTTATCGGTCTATCGACTGAAATTGTGTAATGCCTAAATGCACGTGGCAAAGTTGCCACGTACATCTCGATTTTGTGTAAGATGCACCTACAACAAGACTTTTTGACGACTTTTTTGCTCCAAAATAAACCCTGCAACTCCGCTGAAACAAAATAAAGGAACCGTAAGTCCACGAGTCCTATTGGCTGAGCGGTGATGAAGTGAAATCATCGTTCGTCCGTTACAAAATGCCGCACGTCTTTTGTTGGGTTTTGTAGTTGGGTCTTGAAGAAAGCGGGATAAATTTTCTTTTCATCGTTCGGTGAAACCCATTTCAAGAATTCTTTACTGTCATCTTCCGTAAACGAACCGCACTTAGGCTCAAAATCGTTCGGAACTTTCATATAGAAGAAAAAAGAAATTTCATAAATCAATTTTCCAAGATTTGTCGGCGCGTCGCCGTAGAAATAATTTTCGTGAACGAAACCTAAACGTTCAATCTCCATTTTCACGCCCGTTTCTTCTAAAACTTCCCTAACTATTGCTTGCTCTGCAGTTTCGCCGAATTTGATTCGCCCACCGACGGAATACAGATAATCGCTTCTATTATTCCCGACCATAAGGAGCTTTCCGTCCTTTAGGATAATAGCCCCTACACGAATATTGATAATACCGTTCTCACATTGTACCGACATGTCCCTATTCATACGTTTCACCTCCGAATTATTGTTGATTGTCAAACATTATAGCATGTCCACTAGACAGATGCAACTGTAAAATATACTTGGGTACCATAAAAAACAAAACCCCGATATAACTTCTGATGTTTGAGAAATGATAATAAGCAAAATCGAATTATAAGGCTACTAAACATATTTGTGGATTTTCCAATAGTAAAGATGGGATTAGAAGATAAAATAACATATTTTATTGTCTAATAAAATCCACAATCTCTTTCCACGCAACTTTACTTTCCCTAAGGAACGGAGCGAAATATTGGAAATCGTGGAAAAGCCCGTCATATATGGAGAGCGTAACGTTATTATCGTGTTCTTCTAGAGCACACTTCAACATAATGCTATCGGATAAATCCGTCTCGTAGCTTCCTACTTGAATGAGTACAGGCGGGAAATCTTTATATTCGAGATATACGGGAGATAGATAGGGTTCAAAAGGGCAAGTGCCTCCAATGTAAGAACTCTTTTTTCTTAAGTAATGACCGTACTCCTCGTAACTTTGATTTTTGGGTAGAGAATACATTGGGTCTTTGTGACAATTAAACTCATACGAGTCACCCGTTACGGCAAGGTCAACGTAAGGAGATATACAAATAAGTTTGCGAGGCACCTTATAGCCATTGCTTTGCAACTTGTGACAAGTCGACGTCATTAGATTAGCCCCGAAACTATCGCCAATCATAATTGTGTTGTCAAAATCAATTATCTTTTCGAGTTTTATGCAAGCGTCATAACAAATATCGTGCAATGCCGGATAAACGTAATCGGCATTGGGTACGTAGTCAATACTGTAAACTTTTGCGTTAGTGAGTTTTGCTAATTTTTCGGCTACTTTGTGATATAAGTTGCTCATAGGTTGCCAAGGACCACCACCATGAAAAAGAATAATATTGATATTGCTCTTAGAGTTTTTGTATGACAACTTTTCAATACTATATCTCTCGTCGCCATTCAATACTTCTAAACTAAAATTTTTAGGCTTATATCGACTGTTTTTTAGTTTAACGTTTTTGGATAGTGATACGTGATTTTTTCTATATTTGTAGGTAAATGCCTTGATACCTAATCTTGTGAGGCTGGTAAGCAATGACGTCATAATGATTTCACAACCTTATTCATATTTTTGACAAGCGGATTCATGATGATAGGAACAAGCACTCCCGACTTAATGTAGCAAAAGACCTCGTTCCACAATCCGTAAAACGCGAGTTTTTCTTGGCAATATTTACTTGCGCCATATTTTTCAATGTACGTTTGGCTGAGTTTGAATCTTTTACCCGTTAGATTGTTGAATTGAAATAGGTCGTACTCTCTATCGGCATACATCGTATTGAGAGGGTCGATAAATGCGGACAGCCTACCATTATCAATAAATATATTAACTAAATTAAGGTCGCCGTGTATAAGGCAAGCCTCATTTACTTTTTCACTAAATATAACGTCAAAACATGCCCATGCTTTTTCCATGGCTTGCATTATCTTGTTGCTTAATTGGTTGTTCGAGTGCAATTCTCTTGCTTTTTCAAGTATAGTTACGGCAAATTCTCTGTAAAACTCTAACCACGTGTCGTACGTTGCATTTAGAATACTGCCAAACTTATCGTTTTTAACTTCATGTATTTGGTGCAGAGCAGTGGTAACGTCATCGGCGAACTGCATGCGTTTTTTCTTGCTTGCGAGTAAAAATCCAAAACTGTAGAATGCATTTTTACCTGCAACTTTAGTCATAACATATAAATCTAACGGGATATTATTATCGGCTTTTCGAGCAAACAAGACCTTTGGGAAAGGGATAGGGCAGTTTTTGGATAGAATATCAAGTGAAGCAATCTCATTGTCGAGCATGTCGGTTGCTCTTAGGAATTTGATAACGAATTCATCGTTAGACGTCCTAACAAGAAAAGCCAGACCAAACGAACCGCCACCGAGACATTTGATTTTTACTACGTCAAAACGTTGCTCTCGGGCTATGATTTTGATATATTTCTCGGCATCTTTTTTTGTTATTTTTATGGGGATAATTCTTTCAACTTTCATAACGTCACCTCTATAAATTCATTATAATAGACTTGAACAACGTGCGCAATATCCTGCGATTACCATTATGTGTCCTTCGTTTACTACAAGAGTTGTTTGAATTCATTAGGCGTCATACCATAGTATTTCTTGAATTGTTTATATAACCCCGATGTGTTTTTGTACCCAACGGCTTGTGCAATATCGTCAATGCACTTATTTTCAAAGATCATTTGGCTAGCCCTTTGCATACGAATTTCCGTCAGCAGTTCACTAAATGATTTATTCGTTTTTTGGTTGATAATTCTACTCAAGTACGATTTGTTATAACCTAAACTCTTTGCCAGATTGTCTAGGGTAGCGTCTTCCATATTTGCATATATGTATTGCGTAATTTTTTCTAAAAAAATGCTATCTATATTTTTACTTCTTACTAATTCAACGAACAATAATGCAAGATAATTTTCTATAGTTGCGTTAACATAGTCGTCACTAGCAAAACTTTCTTTTAGTATTTTGAATAGCAAATATTCCGTTTCCGTGCTCACGTCACGTATCATTGTGATTGGCTCATCAAAGTGTGCGTTCACGTTAATATGATTAAAGACGTCAATAGGTATTACTATTTTAATTATGATGTCCTTTTCAGTACTTGGCATTATGGCATGCTCTATCTGTGGAGATAAAATGCACAAGTCGCCTTGATTTAATATAACTTTTTTGTCGTCGATTAGTTGTATACACTTACCTTTATTTACAAATATCAGTTCATAGAACGTATGCGAATGAATATATGGTATTTGACTCGTGGTATGCTTGCGAACGTGCAACCCTTCATCTCTGCGTACGGGAATTATTGGGAAACGTATAACGCCGTCTTCCATTTTTAGCGGATTAATATTTTGCCCCACAAGTTCAAAAGCCTTTGCTAAAACTTCGTCGGCATTGGCAAATTCATATTTGATAGTCGCAATAAGTTTCTCTCTCGATTTTGCGACTTGTTCATCTTCCATTTCATGATTATTTAGTATGGTAAATATAGTTTGATTCATGTTTTTAGTATAGCATAGGCTGTTGCTTAATTCAAGATTGATAGCGAGTAGAATTAGTCTATAAATAGCCAATTATAGTAAATTTATTTTTTAGTAGAAACGCTGTATGTGAAAAATAATGGAACTTTTATGAGAGACGGAGAGATTCACCTTACAGCGAACTATAGTGAGCGTGCAACGAGTAGAGAGTTCAGACGGCATTGCCGAAAAACAAAAATATGGAGTAATAGAAGATAGCAATAAAAAAGCCGAGCGATTCTATTCGCCCGGCAATATGGTATGTATGTATTCATTTTATAATTCTAACACCGAAAAAGTCATTAAAAAAGAATAATACGAACTCCTTTTCGCTCTCGGTGTTCGTATTATTCCCTTTTGGCGGCACGGCTGCAAGTCAGTTAGAACTCTTTCTGCGTTATCAATGGCGACTTTTGTATCTTCTAAAGTTATTTCATTGATTCTGCTACCACCTTTTATATTAAAGTAAATAGTGGTGTAGTCATCGCTCACATAGACTTTATAGACCAGATTGTCTATCAGTCGCCTTCTGAATTCGATGTCTTCAACATCACCTTGCAAAATCATATTAACGAATGCTTCGATATCCTGTTCGGTGAGTTTCTGTCCGCGTTCTAAAAGGAGGCGGGCTTTTACTTTTTCCAAATCAGCGAGCAGCACTTCACATTCCTGCATACGCTTTTCTATGCGTTGTTTCAGTAGCTAACTTTTTGCTTCTATAAAAGCATTGGTAGCCGCGTCAGCTTCTTTCTGAATTTCGGCAATCCGCTTTCGAATGGATTTTATTTCGCTTTCATCTGTACGAGAGTTGAAATATTTGAGAACGTCTTGCGTAATAACTTTCAAATTGTCTTCATCGGACAAAAAAGCGATCACGTTCTGAACAACATACTTTTCAAGTTGGTCTTTGTGCTCGATTTTCTTGTTGCAAAGTTTCTTTTTCTTCTTTTTACATTCGTAGTAGTAATACTGTTTTCCCGTTTTGCTTTTACCGCCTCCGGCTACCATTTCCGTTCCGCAGTGTCCGCAGAATAATTTGCCTGTCAGAAGGTAAGGTTCTTTTGCTGTTTCCTTACCGCCCAGAAAATACCGATTGCTCGCAAGGCGCTGTTGTACCCGTTCAAACATTTCCTTGTCGATAATTGCAGGGTACATATTTGTACAAAGTCTCTCACCGAAATAGAATTCGCCGGTGTACTTCGTGTTTTTCATATAATTATCAAAAGTTTTGTGTGTAATGGGCTTGCCCTTAACTCGAATTCCTTGTGCGTTCAGATCCGCGGCAATTTGCTTTTTACTTACACCTTTGTCGTATTGTTCAAAGACGTAACGCATAACATTTGCTTCTTCTTCGTTTATTACTATACGCTTTGTATACTTGCCTTGTTTGCCGGGGATAGGCTCTAAAGTTAATTCGTAACCGTAAATAACCAAACCACTGCAAAATGAACCGTTTGCGATACTGGTATCAAACCCGTCTCGAACTCTTTTGGAAAGACGCTTGCTGTATTTTTCGGCATTCCATTCGAGGAACATTTCATAAAATTCGCCACCTTCGTCTTCGGCAATCGGCTCCAAAGCAGAGATGACTTTTACGCCGTATTTTTCTTTTAGCATCTCTTTGTAAATAATGCTGTCTCTGCGATTACGGGCAAATCTGTCGAACATATAAACTAAGATGTACTGAAAAGCGCCGGTTTTAGCATCCGCAATCATTTTCTGAAAAGCAGGACGAGCGTCGTTTGTTCCCGTTCTGGCTTTATCGGTATAGAGATTGACAACGTCAAAGCCTTTGTTTTCGGCATATTCCTTACAAATACGTACCTGCGCTTCAATACTTTGTTCGTTTTGTCCGTGGGAGCTGAATCTTGCATATATAACACAATTTTCCATACTAAACTCCTTTATAAGAGATTTTGTTCAAGCTATTGCCTTTTGCAAAATGCAAAACACTACCTCAGTAGAAAAAGGTCAAGGAAACAGGCAATGCTTTATGCTTAACGAGGGATAAACATTGCCCCTTGAGCTTTTTCGCTGAGGGAGACACCGTCCCGACAAAAGGCAATAACTTGTAAATTTTATGCACAGATATATTCACCCTTAGTATTTATAGAAAATTTATAATTGGAGCAGATGTTGTTCCATTCTTTTCTAAAGTACTGAAGTTGTGATCGAAATATGTTTTAATTAAGTATCTGCTAAATTTATCTTCTTTAGGCTCAATAACTCCTATTGTATCATCAATAGAAATCACATATTCTCTTTCATTATAACTTGCATGCACATGTGGTCTATTGTGTTTTGCTTTTTCATTGCTATGTATATAAATTTTTATATTCTGTTCAGCAATAATAGTTTTTTCTAATAAATTTAAAGAACCATTATCTAAAATCATCCAATCTTCTATATGAACTTTTTCGTCAATTAAAAATTTTTTGCACATAAGCTTACCTTCACTTATTTTTTATAAAATCTATATTTGTTTCATCAACAATAAAACTTTTTGCGGTTTGTGTTATATACCCATCAATAAAATGTAGTTTAATATCTTCATCGTTACACCAAGCTTCAATTGGAATATTAAATTCTTCTTTGTCTGTATCTATTTCTTTTTCTTTAAGTATCATGCAAAAACATAGCGTTTTTGAAATAGGATATATCATTATGCTCGGAATATCTTCCGCATATATCTCATTTTGGCTTTTAGGGATCATGTATCTTAATGTTGCATATGTGTTGTGTAATAGGAAATGGATATTTGATGTATTGTTAACAATAAAAGGGGAGTAATGCTTGATTGTTTTAAGTACAGTCGGATCATCATCTTTGGTTTCAGGAATAACTTTATCGTATAGGGCTTTTCTAACATCATCCATCTTTTCATCAAACATTTTCTCAAATGAATAATCTTTATACTCCGGTTTCAGCATTTCTTTATAATGATTTCCAAACAATGATTTCAATATGTTTTCAAGCTGAATACCAATTTCTTTTGCTTTTTCAAGTTGAATATCATTTCTTCGCCACATAATAACAAAAAATCGAAAAAGCATATTATATTCCTTGTTGGAAAGGGATATAGATTGTTGCTTTTCTGATGCGGCTTTTGAAGCACGTTGAAAAATTTTAGCAACCTTTGATTCGTATTCATTGGCTAAATATTTTTCTGTTTCGGGGGAATTAAAATCGAGCAGAGAGTATGTGTCTGCTATTTTTTTAGTATGGACTTGCTTTGTATCCTTGTCGTAAATCATTATTCTCTGATTTTGCTTTTTTTCAGTAGGATTAATAGCGAAGCCGCGCAAAATAAATTGGGGAATAATATGATCTCTTGACATGCTTTTAACCTCGTTCAATTTCCATTATATCTGCGATATCACAATCAAGAGCATTGCAAATACGTAATAAGATTTCTGTATTTACATTTTCTCCTTTGCCAAGTTTAGCCATAGTTGCCGCACTGATTTTGGTTGCGTTGCACAAATCCTGCTTATTCATTTTTTTGTCTATAAGCAACTTCCAAAGTTTGTTATATGTTATTTTCATATTCACTCCAATAAATCATCATCTACAGATTTCGTAACCCAAGAAGAGCCGAATAGCTCGTTTCCGCCACCAGATAATTCCAGTATTTTATTATTATCGATTATTTCTTGCGCCGTTTTATCGTATTTCTTTGACTCATCTATGGCAATAAATATTTGTTTTTCACATTTATTATAGAGTTCCAAAATTTTCACCATTGGGTCTTGTCCAATATTGTGGAAAAGAATAGTGTCGTGTGCAATGGTTGGCAATACTGTAAGTTTCAAAGAAGCAAGATCCAACAATATAAGATTTTTATAATTTGTTCCAGTTCCGCCATCGACGTCTATTCCGAAACTATAAGAATTTGGTTTGGAAACAAGTAATGATGGAGCGACTACATCTTTGCCATAAATAAATGCATTCATTTCAGCCATAACCTTGTTTATGTCATCTGTAATTTTTTTGTAGATATCGGTAAAAAGCTTCTGATAATCAGATTTTAATTTTCTAATATCGCTTTCAATGTCCTTTTTTTCTGTATACAGCTCGTTTTGCTTTTTTAGTTCATTAATTTGGCCTTGAGTTTCTGCATATGCTTTTAACGTACTGTCAGCAATCCTTTTGGGCACCTCTAATTTCTTCAAAAGAACCTCAATTTGAGTAAGTTCCATCGAAATTTCGTTTATCATCTTCAACAATTCTGACATTGAATTTTTGAACTCGTCGCTTAATATGTTAGTAAGTTCCGAATGGAAATTTTCAATATCTTTTAGTAATTTAATATTGCTATCCGGAAAGAATCGCAATAAAGATTCAAAGTCTTGTGCTGTTGAAGTGTGCGTTTTTTCAGCATTATTTTTAACAGAATAATATTTCACCCATAGTTGTTTTTTTCGTCTTGTTAGTGCTTCATAGCGGCCTTTATATTCTGCAGCCTCCTCTGCCTGTTCCGGTGCGAGGTATAATAATTCTTGACGACCAAAACGAGCCAGAGATTGTAATTCTTCAGTTAAACGTTCAATATCTGCTAAGTTTTTCTGATAATCTTTTTTACTTTTTATAATAGTAACAAGATTATATTTGTCGGCATTAATAATAGCTTTTTTCCGTTCTTCTTTCTCTTTTATATCCGAAAACAATTTGTCAATAGGCGTGTATCCATTAAATAATTTTAGAAGAGCAATAAGAGAATCTTTGGGTGCCTCACCGTCATAAGATGCAAGAGGTTTTCTTTCATTCGAACTGCCTCTTCCATACACACGGAAGTATCTTCCGACAATTTGCCGGAAGGATATATGAGGTAGGTTGATGCCATATAACGCTAAGAGCTTATTATTGTATTCGTCAATGGAGATGGTTTCATTAACAGTATAATCAGCATCACAAATATTAACCTCTTTGGGTTGGGCGGTATTTCGCGAAAAATAATAAAAATCGTCATTGAATTTGAAGCAATAATTTATTAAATGATGACCTATTTTTTTAATTAACCGCTTATCTTCTGCATATGAGTTACCGCCAAAAGCAAAGTCGATAGCTAAAAGAAAGGTGGATTTGCCGATAGAGTTTGTACCAGAATCGTGTCCTTTAACAATGTTTAATTTTTCGTTAAAGTGTATAATACCACGCGGACTTCCATTACTTATAAATTTATCACACCATATTTCATACAACATAGTGAATTCTCCTTGCTTTGTAGTCAATTTCTATTTTGCCAAGAGCAAATAAACAATCTAATGTTTCAATAAAGCATTCAATATCCAAATCTGCTTTAAGTTTTTCATATAGTTCGATGACTTTATAGTCTTTGCTTTTTAAGAGGTTCAATATTATTGGAAATTTGGAAATTATACTTTCATTGTAAGAAATAACTTTATTCGGTAAACGCATGAAACACCTCGCAATTTTGGACGAAAAAAGAGATAATTTTTCTACAAGCAATATCACTTTTGCAAGAAACTCTGTTTTTAAGCCATTTTACCATTTCATAGAAGACTATTTCCTGCGAATGTGGTTGAGAAATCATGTTATCACATACATATTTTACTTCCGAAGCAAACTGATCAAAAAATGATGCATTGGTTTGAGAAGCATTTTTGAACAGATCTTCAATAAAAACGTAGTTTTCTACAACATCTTGTTTTATTTCCTTAATTAAAGAGAAATTTTCAGGAAGGATTTTCTTATCAACCCTATACGGATCATAAGACAGATTGATTTTGCGTTTTTCAGGAGGAAGAGACGCTAACTCTTTTACTATCTCAGTCAACTCTCTTTCTAAAACTAAATTTGGGATTTCTATTGTAGAGGCACTTTTTGTCGCCACCTCTTTTTTTGTTGCGATAGCTTTAAGAATTGATGTAAATAATTCCGATAGTTTTGTTGTTATATTCTCAATTGATGCGTTGCCAATAAAGGGCTCAAAATCATTACATAGCTCTGTGAGAGCATCTTCTGCTAGTAAATCGTATAAGTAGGTGTCAAATTTACCTTTATCTAAATGAGTCAATAAATAAGAAGCACTTTTTTGGGGCAGATTTCTTGTTCCACTATAAAACTTCCTTAAATAATCATCGTCTTTCTCAAAGATGGGATCTTCTTGCGCATTTGTAATTTTACAAAACAATTCTCGAAGAAAGTTTGGTTGCGTATTGCCATTCCCGCAATGAGTATAAAGTTTCTGAACAAATTGATTAAAAGTCATAAATCTCACCCCTTTCTTTTTGTCTTGTTATGTCCTGTTTTGTCTGGTTTTGGCCTTTTCGCATTTTAACAATCTTGATAAAATTGAGCTGCAAAGTTCAAGTAGGACATATGAATATGATTATTTATAATAATGTATCATATTTCTTTACGAAAGTCAAGTTTGTCTTTGCGAAAACGAAAACGGAGGTGAGCTTGTGCAAGACGTAAGAAACGGTGCCGACAAACTGGTTTGTCGAATAGATAAAACCAGCAAAACGGTAGAAATTGTCTTAAAGGGATTTAAGACGATTGTTCGATTTTTAGACAACGGACAAGTCTTAATCGAGAATGTAAGTATGGTAGCTTAGTAAATTAAAAACTAAATATTCCGCAGACCGCAAGACGGCAAGGAAAGCACTTTTGATTGTTTTCCTGCCGTCTTTTTGTTTGTGGAAAACCGGCTCTGCGGATTTCAAAAATCACAAGGAGTTCGGCATGAAAAAAATCAAGTATGAAATCAATGGCACGTTTGTCGAAATTGAAGTTTCGGACGAATTTGCCAGGCAGTATGAACAGATCGAGGCAGAAGAAGCCCGTCAAATATGGCGTGATAAGAAGCGAAAAGACAGTTCGTTGGAGAGAATGGTTGAAGCCGGGTTTCAGGTTGCTGATCCTAACAGTAATATTGAAGAAAAACTTTTAGAAAAGTACGATATTGAGCAATTAAGTGAAGCGATAAAAACTTTAACCGAAGATCAAAAATGGCTTATTAAGCAGATCTTTTATTATGGACGGAAGCAGTCGGAAGTAGCGGCTGAATTATCCATTTGTAAACAAGCGCTGAATAATAGAATTGCTCGAATTTTAGAAAAAATAAAAAAATATTTGAATTAGACCGTGGACTTTTGCTTTTTTCATTCCCTTATAAGTGAAGGGGGTTATTCAATTCCCTCCATAAAGGAGAGTTAGATGGTTGAAAGATATCAAATGGTAGCTTGTATCGGGCTAAGAAAAAGCGAATCCGATGAAATGGTGACCGTGCCTTTATATATCAAGGTTCGCGCGGAAGAAGGCAGTCCGTTACCGGCAGAACAGGAAGATCTGATCCATCGGGTTTCCGAATGTATGATACGGCGTTATGAGCAGCAATTAGCTGAGTTCATAAAAAATAAGAACAAAGGAGAATGCAAAGATGGACAAGGCAAAGAACGAAAAACTGTTTGAGAACGTGTATCGGACGCGCGATTACATAGTAAAGCAAGAGCTTTACCTGATTGTAAACGCCGAACAGAACAATGCCGTTTTGAGTGTGGACACCTATTATCGCAGAACGCTTTTGCGCGATAGCAAGTATCAGCTTCTGTATAAAGACCGTAAACACATCGATGGCAAAAGGCTTCCGTCGAATACGTACATTCGTACATATATCGACTAAAAGGGCGTAACCGAACGCATTGAGATTGTGGCGAAACCTATGCGGTACTTCGAAGGATAAGAGTGGCCACTCACCGCAAGAAATCGCATAGGACAGCGGTCCAAGTGTAAGCGTTCGTTACCATATATACAACTTAATAGCTGTGCTAACGGCATGACGGGTAAAAAAATTACAAATTACAGGAGGATTTTACTGTGGCAGAAAAAAGCAGTAAGTACAACAAACGCCGTTGGTCCGTGCCTTCGAAAAGAGCAAAGGGATACGCGGCAGACAGAAAAGCAAAGGTACATACCTACGGACCTAAGGAAGGTAAGGAACTGACCGACTATGAAGCCGGTATGCGTTCGGGCTATTTGCAGTGTCAGACCGACCACGCAGGTATCTACAAGTACAAGAAAGCAATTTCCGAAGGAAAGAGCAAGGCAGAAGCGAAAGCCATTTCGCAAAAGAAAGGATAAAAAGGAGGATTTCAGGTAATGGCAAAGAACAACCAAAACAATCAGATTTTCGTTGAAAGAGAAACTTTTGAGAAGAACGGCAGAACTTTCTTCTCGTATTTCATCAAAGGTAACATCCGCGGCAAAGACGTCAAGGTCGCCGTCGTTCCCCCTGACAAAGGCGGTTATACGGTACTCGACATCGTATTCGGAGACCAGATGGCAGCACAGCTCGTTGCAAAGCCTTTCGAGATCAAGGACGATGCTACGGGCAAAGTGATTGCCGGCAACACCTATTCGGTTCAGACAGTGGACGAGAACGGTGAGATCTACGAATGTGCCGTCAAGCCTTACAGAAGCTCGGACAAGTCGCTTCTTAACATGCTTTTGAGGTAAAGAAGCAATCTGTTTCAGCTGCGGCTTGTTGGTTAAAGCCGCAGCTGAAAACTACAATTCAGGAGGTAAAAATGTATAACGAACTTAATAAACACAAAAAATCGGATTCCATTAAATGGGTAACCGTATTCATCGCTATAGTTCTCCTTTTCGCGGGAGTTGTTGCGGCGCTTGTTCCTGTTTACGGACAGAAAGCCGATAAAGAAACCGATACAATCGAAGCCTTGGCGGCAAAAGATTTCAGTATGGAAATGATTTCTTCGGAAGGCATAAGGCTGGCAAGCGGGCCTATGATGGCGAGTGCCGGAGGGCAAAGCGTAAGTAAAACCTTAACGGCGTCCGTAACTCCTTCGTCTGCCCAGAACAAAGCGGTTGACTGGAGCGTGAAGTGGGCTGAATCCGGCAAGATCGAAGCTGTTAGCGAATACGTGACCGTAACGCCTCAGTCAGACGGAGCGCTTACTGCAACGGTGACCTGTTATAAGGCGTTTGAGGGAGAGATACTCGTAACCGTTACAACCCGTGAAGGCGGACTTAAAGCGGAATGTATAGTTACTTTCATAGGCATACCGTCCGCACTTTCTATAAACGGCAGTAACGCTCAAAGCAATGCTAATATCGGCAGTTATTACAAAATCGGAGCAGGAAACGATTACTCTTTCAATATTGTGCCTTCCAACGTATTCGGTCAGGTAGGAGCGGAATGTAATTACAAGGTAACGGTTAAAGGGGTAGGTGAGATAGCCACGCAGATGTGGTCGGTCACATATAATTCCTGGAACGGTTCTCTTATCGACGACTCTGACGAAGTTATTGTCGATATAAATACGATTACGCAGATAAACAGCGAAACGCCCGGGTTTTTCTTCGATTGCAGCATAAGCGGAAGCACGCTTACCATTCACGGCAATTCTTCTCTTGAAAGCTATTACGGCGGTACGCATGTGGGAAGCGATCCTCGTTCGGGAACTTTTCAGGATAATAAATTCAAGCATTACGTCGATGATAACTGGTACTTCGAGGTGAAAGTTACCGAAACGAACAGCGGAATATCGAATACTATCAAAGTACGCCCCTATCTTACCGTAAATAATGTATCCTTGAGCGCCAACAATATTTCTTTTTAACACGAAGAGTTAAAGGAGGTGCGATATGAGCTTAAATCAGAAAAAGACAACGATATATAAGATAATATCCGTAATATTGATATTGCTCGCAGTCGCAGGCGCGGCAGGATTCATCGCTATGTTCACCAACGGTTTTACCGAGGAATTCAAGTCTTTTTACATAGAAACGAACGGTGAAAAATTATTGCAGACCGAAACGAATCGAGTATTCGCTTGCGGAGAGGAACAGCGGTTTGACGTCAAATACACTTTTTCGGATTTAACCAAAGACAAACCTTCGGGATACACCGTGAAAGTTGTTCCTAACAAAGAAACCGATTTCGATTTTACCGTTGACGGAGAAGTGTATTCTTATGCAGCGGTAACGGATTTAACGGCGGCGTTCGATATTGTGAGATATGACGAATATTTTACGTTGACCTTATCCGACGGAATGAGCATACAATCCGTTCTCGGTAGCTTGTATCCGGATAAGAACGTTCAGGTGACGACCGATGTGAAAGACGAATATCCGTACACTCTTTTGATTTCATCCTACAACGGAAAGGTAACATACCGAATCAATTTTAATAACTATCGTTCAGCTGAAGGAATTACTCTCGATAAGGGGGTGATGGTGTTTTGAGAACGGCGGTTAAGGTAAAAGCTTTGTCTTTGTTTATCGCCATAGTAATTATGTTCGGCGTCGTCACTACGGCGGCGCCGAATATCGCTTATGCGGAGGAAGCGTTGAACTTCGATACCACCAACGTTCTGGACGATCTGAAATCTTCGTCCGACGGTGGTAAGACGTTCAATCTCAACGACTATCCGTTCGACGAAAGCAAAGATATTCAGGTTATCAATTTTGTGGAGTATTGCTATTCGTATAAGGCGAATATGCGCGGAAATTACGGTTTGTACATTTACGTTTATAACCCGAAAGGTCTGAACCTATCCACGAACAGTAAGAGCAATAAAATACAAATGGCGGTGTCGTATGACGCGGATGGAAATCCGAACGACTATGTGAAGTTTGACTTGCAGTTCCTGAGTAAATCAGAAGAAAGCAATTACAAAAATCTGTTTTACAAATTCAAAGTGATTGACCGAGAGATTGACGGTACGACTTTTGCGGAAAGGGTAAACAGCAATGAAAGAAGATATGACGTTTCGGGAATTGAACTTCTGACGTATGGAGCAAACAACGCAACAGAATACGCAGTCAACGGAACTTTCAAGTTTACGGGATATGCCGAAGGATACGGCCCGGACTCATTGGCTAAGAATACGCTGCAAAGCACTGTGGAATATCTCGAATCGGTAACGCTTGATGTCAAGCACACCTTTTACCGTACCAAAACTTCGGTGAAAGGAGCAGGGTATCAAAATCAGCTCGACACGGTATATTTCGCCGTTCCACAAAGGTTCTTTGATACATACGGAAAATTGCAACGCATCAAGGCTGAATGGTATGAGTACAAGACGAACGATATTGTCGTGACAAGCAATCAAGACTTTTATAATCAGGCTTCCTCTTATGTCGGTAAGCACGTTGGATACGATTATTACGATTCTGTGCTTTCTCTTGGACAACAGGCAGGTGACGGCGGTGGCGGAATGATGGTTGCTAAATGGGGCTGGAATCTCGGTCAAAATTATCTGCACGTACCTTGCGAAACACTTTATTACCTATTCAAGGTAAACAACATCGAGGAGTACGATCCCTATGCGGATATCGTATCTATCGGCGGCGTGGAAAGCAATGCTTTGTACGAGTATATCAAAAATTACAACAAGACGTTTGACAAAGGGACGTTGCCGATAAAAGACGGAACGATTAGCGCGGACTTGTTTGCGGACGATATTGACGATTACAGAAAGTTGGATACGGAATTCGGCAAGATACAGAAAGGTTATTCGTACTATGACTTTGACGCGGACGTCGATTTGCAGAAACTTACGAGTTGGCAGGAAGGCAATCCGTCGTTTTGGGATAATTGGCTGAACTGGGGGCTTTGGGACACGATATTCGGTAAAATTCCGGAAGAAGAAAGCCGAAGCATTTCACCGATTTACACGCTCAAAGCAAATGATCTGAACGGAAGCAACGAGGAAATTGCCGAACGATTGCTCATCAATGTGGCGGATGTACCTGCCTTGAAAAGTTATTACAACGATGCTGTAACGGTAAGCGGAAAGGACGATGAAGAAAAGGTTGTCGTGCTGTTCAGGTTTGCGACGAGCGATTACTATTCGGCAGCGGTAGACATAATGGAACTCAGAACGGTTTTGCCGGACAAGCATACCAAAGGACAAGCTTATCGCGCATGGGAAAGCGTGTTTATGGACTTCGACATTATTCAGCTTACGTTTAATCGTGACGGTATTTACAAAGTTATACCCGTTGTTTCAAGTCCGATGGATATCGTAAATTCGATTACTCCGCCAGTGCAGATGCCGGATGAATTGGAATGGTGGCAGATTTTGATTGCTGTGATATTGCTGATTTTGCTCATTGTTTTGCTGTTCCCGGTTTTGCCGTGGATCATCAAAGGGGTGTTCTGGCTTATATCGTTGCCGTTCAAGGCGATCGCCTTACTGTTTAAGAGTATCGACAAAGCAAAGAAAAAACGAAAAGAGAAAAAGGAGGAATAACAAATGAAAACGGTTAAGAGAATACTTGCCGTATGCCTCTTGATCGTTACCGTTCTGGTCGTCGGCTATCTCGTCTATACGGGTAGCCGATTGACCGACGGTCAAGCGATTATCTCTCAGGTAGGAGGTGTACTATGAACAGACGAAATGCAGTCAATATCATATTTTCGGCAATCGTGTCGGTAGGCTTTGTCCTTCTCGGCATCTTCGTCTTTTCGTCCTCTTATCTCAGAGCGTTCGAGGCAGGCGGCAACTTGATAGATTCGATCAAGTTTTACTTCTGCGAGATATTCGGAATAGCGCACAATACCGTGCCTACGGTAAATTCTTGGTCAGAAGTTATTGAGTGGGATATCTTGCTTCCTTCGGACTTTGAGGCGTTCAAGGTTTCGGCAGTACAGTTCTTCGAGCTGCTTGCAGACAAGGAAAATTTCATCGGCTATTGGTCTGTGGTCGGAGATAAATCGGCGGTTGTGGCAAAGGTGATTGCGATTGCACTTCCTTGCGTTCTCGTATTTGTCTTTGCGTTGAAACGGCTCTATGCAAACGGAAATACAAAGCACAACAAAGATACGTTGCCGCTCAAAGCGTTCAAATCGGTATCCCGTGCTACATATCAGCCCTTGAAACGGTTTGTTCTCGGCTATATCGACTTTCTGAAACAAACGAATTGCCTATGGATATGTTGGCTTGTGATGTGGGCGTTCCATCTCAATCTCGTAAGTATCGTATTAGGCTTCTTTGCTTACTACTTTTACTTTTCGGTGTCGTTTGACGTTGCGTCTATCTATACGCAGGTGTGCAAACTGTTTATCGACTTGCAGGTCATCTTCCGACACTTCCCGTGGTGGAGTATTGCAACGATAGCGTGGCTTATCTTCAACCGCTGGAGAAAGTCAATCGCCTTGAATAGATTGCGGCATTTTGAGGCAAGAAACTGTGGGTTTATCAATGAGGTGCCCATCGTGTCTATATCGTGCGGCTCAATGGGTAAGAAGAAAACAACTCTCATCACGGATATGGCACTTTCGCAAGAAGTGATGTTCAGACAAAAGGCATACGACATTCTGAAAAACAATGATATGAAATTCCCGATGTTCCCGTGGATAGCTTTTGAGGACGAACTGAGGCTCTGTATGGAACACGGCACCGTGTACAATCTTGCAACGGTCAAGGAATGGGTAAAGCTGAAAGAAAATCGCTACCTTAGGAATGACAGAACGGACCTGCAATTATACGGCTATGATATTTGCCGTTACGGTCAGACTTTTAACGACGGACTGAAAGTCAGTACGCTTTTCGAAGTGTTGGAAACATACGCCCAAGCCTATTTCATCTATGTTATCGAAAGCAGTCTTATCGTGTCAAACTATTATATCCGAGAGGATAACGAACTTGTAAGCGAAGGCAATTTCCCGATCTGGGCTTCCGACTTCTTCCCGGAAGGGATCACCGAAGGCAGGCACGCGCATATTCTTGATTTCGACGTGTTAAGGCTCGGCAAAAAAGTTATGGAGAATAACCCGAAGGCAGGCAGTTTTGAATTCGGCGTTGTGGCGATTTCGGAGATAGGAAAAGAGCGCGGCAACAATCTGGAACTTAAAGAAGTCAAGAAGGGTACGGAAGAAACAAACCAAAAGAACGACCTGTTCAATGCGTGGCTCAAAATGTGCAGGCACTCGGCAACGGTAGATAATTTCCCGTTTATCAAGGTCTTTACGGACGAACAACGACCTGAAAGCTGGGGTGCCGATGCAAGAGATCTGTGCGACATAATCCATATCGTGCAGTCGGGAGATCAGTGGCTTGCGCTTCCGTTCTACACGATAGAAGAAATGATAAGCGAATGGGCGTTCAATCGATTTATTGCCATGTATTACGATTTTCGTTTTCGCAGGGGAGATAATACGTTGCTTGTGTACATATTGAAGGGCGTAACTTCGTGGATATGGCGCAGAAACGTAAGGATCTTTAATCGGTTTGGCTATTCGATGTTAAAGATAGAAAAAGAGCGCGGAACGATGGACGGAAAGCCGGAGAATAAGAAGTATTATCTGATGAACAAGAAGATTTACAGCCGCCGTTTCTCGACGGACTGTTTCAGCGATTATTTCAACGATATGGCAAAGAAAACGGAAGTCGGACTTATGGACTATATGGAATATGTAACGGAAAAGGCAAGTGTGGAGGAACTCAAAATGCAGAACAGTTATTTTATCAATTCATTGTACAGGGATACCGACGAAACGGGTTCTGCAAGATAAATCGGTACTCCTGTAAAGGAGGTATTCATGCCATACGGCGAATGCAAAATCTATTTTGACGGCAGTCATTATATCGGAATACCGCATACGACAAGGCCGTCAAGGCGGCGTTCGAAGCCGCCGGAAGAAGAAATCGTTGTAACGGAAAAAGAAATCGAACCGACCACTGAAACAGAAGAAAATGTTAAGGCAGAAGAAAGCGCACCGCCAAATGACGATGCGCCTATTGTACTTGCTGAAAATATTGAATCGTTAGAGTCTGAGTCTGAACCGCAACCCGAACAACAGCCGAAGGTAAGGACAATGACAAGAAAGGAATTGTTTGATGAGCTGTATCAAAAGTATTTGAATAAACCTCGTCGCGTGAAATTAGAGCTTATTGCGAAAGAGATGTTACCGTATTTTAAGACGGAGGAATTGTCAAGGATTTATGTCAATGAAAATATTGAAAGGAAACTCCGCAACCTTATAGCAAGAAGAATACGTCTGACGAGAAAAGTGAATTTGCAGGAATTCAATTATTTCGTGACGTTCACTTATGACGGAAAATTGCATACGGAAGATAGTTTTCGGAAAGGATTAAAGAATTGCCTGAGGCATCTGGTAGAAAGAAAACAATGGAAGTATATCGGCGTATGGGAACGCTCTCCCGAAAAACAAAGATTGCATTTTCACGGCATATTTTATATACCCGAAGGCACAATGCCGGGAATGCTGCTTGATGTCAACGACTATAACTTTAATACGCATAACAGGCAGATAACGCATCAAAATACATACTTTAACGAGCGTTTCGGGCGTTCGGACTTTGAACTTATTGATGATATGGATAAAATGGGCGATGCGCTTGCATACATAATGAAGTACATTGAAAAAAGCGGTGAAAAGATAGTTTATTCCAAAGGGCTTCCGCAATTTTTCATTTCGGACGTAATGGACGAAGATATAATTTGCTTTACAGGTCTTGAAGATAAGAAACTGTTATTGTCAGATGATTTTACTTGTTGGGACGAAGGATGTTACGTCGGCAAGGTGAGCAAAGCCGTGATCGCACAGCTTCGCAAGTGTAACTGAAATAATCGAATGTCAAATACGGTATTAAAACGGAAAACTGCGTGACGGTGAAAGCGGAAGATCGCCCAAGCGGTTCAGCGGGCGACTCCGCTTCCGTCATCGCTTCCGCTTTTCCGTATTTCAGTCGAGTTGAGGGTATTTGCGTGTGCTTGTCCGGCGGAGCGGAGCGACGCCGCTTGTATCAAGACAAGCACACGCAAATATCCCACCACCGTATCTTAGGGGTATATTAAACGTAATAAGATTAATTTTTGCTATAGTAAATTGATAGAAAACATACTATACCTTCAACTTGCTTCTAAACTAAATTTATAGTATACTATAAATAAACTATTAAGAGGAAGGTCATATTATGAGTTTTGAAAGGGGATCTGAATGGCGAAGATGGGATTTCCATCTTCATACACCGAATACTAAGAAAAACGACCAGTTTCATGGCGATAGCAATAAAAAATGGGAAAATTTTTATCAAGATATAAAGAATTACATTGGTGATGGAAGTGATCCTCAAAGGAAAATTGCGGCAGTAGGCATTACCGATTATTTTTCTATTGAAAACTACAAGAAGATAAAAGCCGATGGTATTCTTGATCAAAATATAGATTTTATATTCCCTAATATTGAGTTGAGATGCTTGCCCTTAAAAGATGGCGTTCAAATGAATGTACATCTTTTAATCAATCCTTCTTTTGTGGATAGAGTAGATACTATTATTTTAAGCAACTTAATCTACAAGTCTGCAACAAGTACTTATTGTGCGCGTAAAGATGACTTGATTCGTTATGGTAAGGAACTTGTTCCCGGATTAGATGATGAACATGCATATAAAAAAGGAGTCGAAAAGTTTCATATAAATTTTGAGAACATAATCAAAATATTTAATGATCATCCAGAATGCAAGGATAATGTATTGGTCCTAATGCCCAATAAAAGTACTGATGGGGCCTCTGCTGTAGGTAATCCAAGTAGTCCTTCCCAGGATTTAGTAGATTTATTGGAATATAGAAAAGATCTTTATATGGCTTCCGATTTGATATTATCTGCTAATCCATCAGATATTATGTTTTTTTCTGGAGGAAAAGATAAAAAACCTAATAAAATTATGCCGTGTGTTTGGGGATGTGATGCGCATACTAATAATGCAATATTTGAACCGCTTGATAACCAAGGGAGATCTACAAAAAGGTATTGTTGGATAAAAGCTGATCCTACTTGGGAAGGGCTGCGTCAAATTCTTTTCGAGCCAATTGAGCGTGTTCGTATTCAGGAATTTTGCCCTGCAGACCGGGTAGACAATTATAGGATAATAGATGGCATTGTTGTAGAAGATAATGTTGTGCCTCATCGTTTCTCCAACGAAATGCTTCCAATTAATCAAAATTTAACCTGTATCATTGGATTAAAATCTACGGGGAAATCTATACTGCTTCAAAATATAGCGCGGGCTATTGATTCATCAGAAGTTTCCTCACGCTTGGAGACTGTTTATAATGGTAAAAAAAAGCCTTTAGAATTTCCTGTTAAAGTTCATTGGAAAGATGGGACTATTTCATACAATGGCTCAAGCGACGATAAAAAAATTGTATATATTGCACAATCATATCTTAATAAATTAATGGATGACCGTGCAGAAAAGACGGAAATAGATAAAATTATTGAAAACATTATTTGTCAAAATAAAGATTTCTGTGATCTGCGTAGATCATTTGATGCAAAAAATATAGATATACAAAAGCAGATTGATTCGAAAATATTGGAATTGGTTTATAAAAAGAAAGAATTTGATTCCCAAGTTTTATTAATAAAGGATTTAGGTGGAATAGAATCTGTTAAAAATAATATAGAATTGCTGCGTCAACGAAAAGAAACTTTAGCAAAAACATTAAACATATCAACAGATGATATAGCTAGATTTGATAAAGCTGTTGAAGATAAAATTTTATTAGAAAAAAATATCCAAATTCTTACTTTAGATAAGAAGCGGATAGAGAATAGTGAAGATGTTTTTGTTAAAATCGATATAGAAGATTTATTGGATACAGAGATTGCTAAGGAAGTAAGTGAAGTTGCTCAAATTATCTCTGAAGAAGCAAAGCAATCATGGCAAAAATCGAAAGCTAAAATTCTTGATTCTATATCCGATCGGTTAAATGCATTGCAAGTGGAATATGCCAAGGTTATGGAGATCATTAATGGGCTTAAACCGATGATTGACAATAATGCAGAAATTAAAAAGATTGAAGGAGATTTAAGAACTGAAGAGGAACAGTTAAGAAAAATTAATGACGAATATGAGATTCTAAAAAATTTACGAAAAGCATTAGATGATTTAATAAACTCAATTCTTTCATTAACAACATCACGCGAGGCGGAATATGATTTGTTTGAAAGTGAATTTAAGAGTATTCAATTTAAAGATACCGATGAAAACTTTAAAATTGTTGCGATAAAACGTCGTCGTAGATCCTTGTTTAAGGAAACCATTACTAAAATATTCACACAAAGTGCCTTAAAAAGTATTCATAATGGCGTATTCAGGGATTTAGATAATGAACAATTTATTTTAGAATCTGAGTTTGATGAGGATTGTAAAAAAGATTATATTAACGCAATTTTAGGAAATGATACTCAAAAAGTTTTATTGAGCAAATATGATAAAAATCACGCTCTGCAAGAACTTTTAGGTGATTTTGACAATATAATATATACTATTGAAATGGATGGTGATCAAATTGAAAACATGTCACCAGGGAAAAAGGCGTTAGTATTATTAAAGTTGCTTATTAGTCACGACGAATCTAAATGCCCAATATTATTAGATCAGCCTGAAGATGATTTAGATAATTTATCTATAGTTTCTGACTTGGTTTCGTTTATAAGGGATAGAAAAAAGGATAGGCAAATTATATTAGTTACTCACAATGCCAATTTAGTATTGGGTTGCGATGCTGAAGAAGTTATTGTAGCTAATCAGCAAATTGACAATAATACACAAACAAACAATAAATCATTTAGGTTTGAATATAGATCTGGAGCTATTGAAAATATTACGATTATAGACGAAGATACTTTTTTAGGCTCAAGGGGTATTCAACAGCATATTTGCAATATACTTGAAGGCGGAAAGGAAGCGTTTTTGGCAAGAAAGAATAAATATACTAATATATAATTGTAGAGAGATTAATAGCCATAAAAAGCCGCAATGAAGCGGCTTTTTCGTTTCATATAGTTGTGTAGGATTTTCCTTCTACTGTAATGCGGTTGCCTGTAATTTCCGGTTCGCCGCTTTTACAGGCACGTAAGATTACATGGACGGTATCTTGTTCGGCTTTTGGCATATCGCCTTCGTCGAATTTGTCTTCGCCTCCGACTTCGATGATTTTGAAGCCTTTGGATACCATAAAGGACGAGAACTGCCAGAGCTTTTCGAACATTCCGTTTGAGTCCATAATAACCGAGAGATTTTCGGTCGGGTGATAAGCTGTAATTCTGAAATAGTTTGCCATTGTTTAATTCCTCCTATGCGGCAATTTGTTTGAGTGTTTTGTTAGCGTAAGGTAGCCATACTTTGTTGACATAATGCAGTACGTCACTGCTTGGTTTGTGGTCGTGTTCTCCGTAACATTGCAGGACTTTCTTTTGAGATATTGAATATTCGACTGTAACGAACGGAGTATCGGGTTCCTGCTTGTTACGAATAAAGAAAATGAGCGATTCTTCGCGTACCATACGTTGATCGTAATTCATTCTGCCTACGCAGTGATGCAAGGCTTCGCCTTCCCGAATCAGATCTGCCGGACTTTTTGCGATAATACATACAAACGCGCTTCGTTTTGCGTGTTGCAAAGATAGATATTTCTCGGCAACGGCGGCAAATTGAATATACAGCTCCTTGCGTTTTTCTTCATCTTCGATTGCTTTTTTTGTGGCGTACTGGTCGATACGGATATCGTGCCAGCGTTTGAAATCGTGGGGGAAACGGTTCTTGTCTTCTGTCATATCGAGTCCGAGATTTTGGCAGGCTTTCAGATAGTCGAGATAAGTGTTCGGGTTGGTCTGTTGTTTTAACATATAGTCAAAGAACCGTTCAAGGTCTTTGCCTTTGAACAGTTCTTTAATGGGAGTAAGACTGCTGTCATGGATTAGTCTGAGCTTCGCTTCCTTATATGATTGCAACTGTTCAAGCGGTTTTTTCGTCCTATATGCACGGATTATGACGTCGATATAGTAGTGTCTGTTTTGAAGTAACTCTTTATTGGAAATGAGCCATTTGCAGAAGGTTTTATCCGTTCCGCAGCGTTTTAGAATGGTTGTGCTCATGGCAATTCTCTAAAAGCCGAGTTTCATCAGCATTTCAATCTGGGGATACTGTCGATAAAGCCGTAAATATTTGAAAATATCGCAACCCTGATACAGTTTATACGCGCTGTATCGGAATTCCGGCAAGCGCTCTATAAAGTTTGGGTTGATAAGTTCGGCATACGGATCGTAATATTTATCGTCAGCCCAGCACCAGCCGCGTTCGTACCAGTTTTCGTATTTTTGCAAGCCTTCTTCGTACCAGCCAAAACGAAAACCCATACTTGCGCAATAGCAGTATTCCATATCTTTCACAAAGCATTTTTCCGAGTTCAGTCCGTGAACGGCAACTTGCTTGCAGTACCATTTTTTGTAGCGGTTTTTCACGGCAACAGTTACTTTTACAAGCTCGTTTTTCCAAGTGGTAAGATAGGCATAACAGCGAACGTGACCGTCTGGGTTAGGATAGTTTTTATTATCCGCCTTTCGGATTTGGTTTAGTATGTATTTCGGGATTGGTCTGATGTCTGTTTCTCTCATATTTCACCTCAAAGTAATTTTATCTCCGAAGATTGCATCTAATTTGCAAAGGGCAGTTTTATCAAAAGTCGTTGCGTCAAACAAATCTTCGGGTTCGTCGTCAATGTCTTGCGGTTCTTCGATATCTCCGTCAAATTCCCGCATTTCTTCTTCGGTCATTTCATCGTAGATTTCGCCGGTATCAAGATTGATAGCGGATTGCGGGTTGGAAAGTTCTTTCAAAGTTCCGTCAGAATTGACAACAACTAAGCGATGGTTTCGTTGAATTTTGTCAAAATACAGTTCAGCGGCGTGGTAGGGGAATCCGACCATCGGGATTCGGTTTTCAAGTCCGACGTCACGGCCTGTTAAAGTAAGATTACATTCTTCGGAAATTTGTACGGCTTTTTCGCCGAATACTTCGTAGAAGTCACCGAGCCGATAAGCAATCACATAATCAGGATAAGAGTGTTCTATTTCCAGATATTTTTCATAGAAGGGGGACGGCCTTTTCTGAGTTGCTTTTTTGTTTTCTTCTTCGGCGATTTCGGCAAGGATTTCATCGATTTCTTCCTGTGAAGGCTGTTCGTCGTCATCGTCTTTGACTTCTGGTTCCGATTTCTGCGGTTCCATAAAATCAAAGAGCGTCGGTTGACGCTGTTCCGGTTTTTTTGGTTCGACTTTTTTGACTTTTGCAGGCGTCGATTTCGGAGCGGGTTTATATTCGGTACCGTCATCGTTTAAGAGCGTACCTTCGATACTGTCTTCTTCGAAATAGTGGACAGCCCAGCCATAAACGACTTTATCTTCTACACACGCTGAATTTGCACCTTTCGAGGCAAGTTTTCTTGCCTCGTCTGATGCGTATTTCATAAATCCGTCCAGCGTCTTTTTGTTGATAAAAGTTTTTCCGTCCTTTTAAAAGGCGTACCGTTGTTGATTTTATCTGAAAGTATTTCGCTTGCGTTTTCTTCGAGGTACGCTTTTATGAGTTCTTGTTCTTTTGTTTTTGTTGCAAGATTCAATCGCATAGTTTTTCTCCTTCGATAAATGCTTCGGAAGCGATCATAATTCCTGTTGAAACTCCACGTTTGAAAATCATGCGCATCAATTCATCGTAATGATCTTCTGTAATTTCGATAAATTTTTCAAAAAGTTCATCGCTTTCTTTGGATAGAGTGGCTTTCAGTTTGTCGTAAAGCGCAAGTTCTTTTTTGCGTTTCTTTTCGGGTAATACAATGTCTTTTGCATAGACGTTTCCGTAATACAGTTCCTGAATGATTGATTTCATGTTGTACCTCCTTAAAACGGCATATCGTCCAAGAGTTCAGCCGCTTTTACGTCCAGTCTGTCAAGAGTTGTATAGTGGTTAAAACCGCCTCTGTAATCGACTTCGTTTTTTGCCGTGCGAATGAGAACATGGTCGTACCATTCGTTTGAAAAATGTCTGACATCGCTAATAGAGATGTACACAAATTTGTTTTGACTGCTTTGGATAAAGGCAGAAAAGCAATAATGGTTTCTGCCAATATTGACGAGCTGCCAATGGTTATCCCGGCACATTGCTTTCAGATAGTTGATGTATTTGGTCTGAAAAGATTTGTAATCTTCGCCGGTGTAGCACCCTGAAGAAAATTCGTAATCCAGATATTTTTTGAGTTCTGCTAATTTAGCCATAGTGTTAAACCTCCTTGATGATTGTGTAAATATCGTCTGCGTAATATGTACAGTTGAACCAATTAAAAAGGGCGTGACATTTCACGCCCTTGTAGTCCACGATATAATCGTTATCTCCGACTTTTTCCAGTACGGTAATTTCTTCCATTTTTCCGTTCAGGGAATGGATGTGAGCCTGTGTTTTGTACGGTTTCATTTTTTAAATTCCTCCAAATACTTTTTGTATTGTGTGGTTGTTTCTAACAGTTTCGTCACTTCCGGCATGATTTGAGTTTTTGTCTTGCCGATACAAGCGAGAGTAAGCAGGTTGGTATTTGAGCTGTAAAATCTGCGGAAAGCGTAATCGAGGACAAGGGAAATATCTTTGTCCTCGTGTTCGTTTGTTCTGTTGATAGCAAAGATTGCCGTTAGGATCGATTGAACTTCATCTGGGTGTTTCATTTATTTCACCTCCAGCTGTATGAGGGCGATGTAATCGTGCATCTGCCAGTTATATTTATTTGTGATGTTCCAATATGCATAAGTTTCCAAGCTCGTGTCTGGCTGGCATTCATCGAAATCATATCCGTCAAGAATGTCGTCATTTTCATCGAAAGCTTCATGCACCCAAGACATATCCGTCTTTTCCTCGTTTATGCGTTCATGAAACCGCATAGCAGCTTTTTTATAGCTGTCATAAGCTTCAATATCTACGTCCGAGTCATCTTCGGTAGACCATTCAAATACAACTAAGTAAACTTTCATATTCCATCTCATGCAATTCTTTTGATGCCGCCACCGAAGCTCTGTACGGTAACACTGCCGAATTCCGAACACCAGTCGTCGTCTTTGTTCCAAACGTAAGCAAAAGCCGTATGACGGTTTCCTTGGCTGTAAACCAAGTCGTCCCATTCTTCGGGGTAGTCGGTAACGATCAGAAAGTCGTAAAGTTCTCCGAATTCGGTAAATTCGTGTGTAACGGCATAGACTTTGCATTTGTGTTCGTTTTCGATTGCTTTCATCTTTGCGTAAAGTTCAGGCTCTTGGTCGATCCAAAAGCCGCCGAAGCCTTCAAAGAAACATACCTGTTCGCGTTCCTCAAAGCCTATTATGTACGGTTTATAGATATCCATTTTCTTCATGATTTCGATTGCTTTTTCTTTCTTCGTTATTGTCGTTTTCATAGTCTTTTCTCCTTAAATGTAATTTTCTAATGATTCAAAGTTGTAAGCGATGTTTCTGAGTGTTTCTTCAAAGCCGAACCATGCAAGCAAATTTTGGTTATATGTGTCTTGTGCAAGCGGATCTTCCTTGTCCCACTTATCTCCGAAAAGTTCGGAAGGGGAGTAAAGCCCTGTTCCGTTCATCGTGTCGTACAAAAGACTGTTGATTTCCTATCTGTACTGTTTGTAAAATTTCACAGTATCTGTGTAGTAGAACAGTTCGCCTACAATACCTGACTGGCAACCGTGATAAAGCACGTCGGTAAAGATATCCTTCTTATCCGAATAGTCGCTCCATTCGCCGATAACGTAGTTGCATACCCGTTTTGTAAGAGGGCTGCTTGAGTTTCGTTTTATTTCTTTAACATTAGCAAGTGTCAGTTTCATTACGCAACCTCCTCGAAGTCGTCCAAATGGACGTGTTCAAACATAGCGCCGTACTCAAAATACAGTCTGCCGTTCTTGTCCGCGAGAAGGTCATAAGTGATAACGCTGATTCTTCCTCTGTTGGTAACGGCTATCTGGATTTCATTTTTGGCAGCATCGATTCCTACGATGTTGAAGGTGATGAATTCTTCACCGTCATAGAGTTCGAATTCTGAGAGATAATACCTCTTGAATTCAGGAATTTGGGAAACTTTGTTTTCCATAGAATTTACCTCCAAATTTATTTTGCCTTTCGGCAGAGGCAGAGGTAGCATTGATTGAGCATAGGTCTGTTCATTGGAAGTGATGAAAAACAGAAGTCAACGCATCAAGAAAAAATATTGAGTTGGAGTTGTTAGATTTTCAAGGCAAAAGAAAAAGCCGAGAAGAAATTTCTTCCCGGCTTCGGAGTTAAAATATATTTGATTTTTAAGCGATATTTTTTCGCATTGACTTCTGCGAAATCTGTGCTACGATAGCCGCAACGAAACGGCAAAATTTGGAGAAAATAAAATAGACGGCATTTGCCGCCTATTTTGTATAGTTGCCGTGTTCATCTCTTTTCTGCGTCAAGTAGAAGTCTGACCATTGCGGGACATAAACTTCGGTATTGACTATGATGCCGGCAACTCCCTTAATACAAAAATAACAGAGCCGCGGGTTCAAACGCGACTCTGTTTGGCGGAGACGGAGAGATTCGAACTCTCGTGCCACGTTAGTGACAAAACGATTTCGAGTCGTTCTCGTTACGACCACTTCGATACGTCTCCATGCTTGCTATACAATTATAAATACTCCCGCCGAAAAAATCAAGGATATTGACGATATTGCTTAGAAAAATTAAACTTTTGGCATAATTTTCAACAAAAATCATTTTTAATTTGTTTAATTTTTATCAACGTATTGAAGTGAGATTTTCTTTGTGATATTATTTTCTTAGAGGAAATCCGCAAAAATGGGAGCGTTATGAAAAAGAACAAAGCCCAATTATGGGACATGGTGCAGTTTATTTTTCGCAATTATTACGATAGAATGATACACGCTATTTTGTGGTTTAACGGGTTAGTTGACCAAGACGCCGTTCGTGCTTCTGTTAGGCATATCGTAGACAAAGCCGAAGTGCTGAGGAGCACCTTTAGAGCGGGATTTTTTAGACCGAAATGGGTGGTCAACGACCTCGACGACACGGGGCAACTCGTGCAAGTAATAAACGCCGACGATGTGGAAAAGGCGTCTTTTGAGTGCATTTCGCAGTCGTTCAGTTACAAAGAAAAACTGCAGATACGCGTCTTTATCGTGCAAGACGGCACCAAGAGCGCGATAGCCTTTTTGGTCAATCACATGTGTTTTGACGGCGGAGATTTCGGATATTTTCTTAAAAAATTCGTCGAGTGTTACAATAGCGTTTTACGCACGGGCAGTTGCGAAGGAGTGGAGATAAAGACGGGAAGCAGAGATGCCGACCAGCTCTATCAAGGCATGTCTCCCGAGCGAGCCAAAGAAGCCAAAGGCTTGTACAAAAACGTTTCTCGCACCGGTGTCAAACACAAGTTTGCTTTTAGCGACGACAAGCACGACCTTGCCACGCGCTTTACCGTCAAAAGACTGACTGAAGAGCAGCTGACCGCAATCAAAACCAAAGCAAAAAGCGTGGGTGCAAGCCTCAACGACGTGCTTTTGGCGGGCTATTTGCGGGCGATTGCCAATCAACTGGCGCTGGGCCCCGACGAAATCGTCAACGTGACGTCGATGGTAGACTTGCGTCGTCATTTACCTGACAGACAGACGCAAGGCATGACCAACATGACGGGATTTATGCCTTGCAAAATCGCAGTCGTCGGCGACGATTTTGCCACGACTTTGTCGCGAGTTACGGAGCAAACCAAGAAGGCAAAAGCCGACCCTAATCTCGGTTTGTACGGCTTGCCGCTACTCAAACTTGCGTTTACCATATTCCCATACGCCATAGCCGAGGCGGCGATAAGAATCGGTTACGTCAATCCGCTGATAGGAATGTCTAATATCGGCACGGTAGACCCGCAAAAATTCAAACTCGACGGGGTGAATATGACCGATGCGTTTATGACGGGCGCAACCAAATACAAACCTTACGTTCAGGTGACGTTCAACGGCTTTGCGGGCGAAGGCAGAATGTGTATAGCACAAAAATGCTCGGAAAAAGACCAAAAAATCATATCGGATTTTCTTGACGATATGGTAGCCCAAATGGTAGAATTTGCCCAAAAACCATAGGAGAAATCAATGAAAATTTTATTCGTATGTTCGTCCAACATTTGTCGAAGTCCGTATTGCGAATACGTATTCAAAAGAATGGTGCAATCCGACCCGAAACTTGCCCAAAAAGTCACTTGGATACGCAGTGCGGCGGTGTTTAACAAGTCGTCTAAAATACATCCCAAAGCCAAACTCGCATTACTGAGAGAGGGCTTTGACGAAGCGTATATCGACTCGCACAAGCCCGCCTTCAAGTGGACTGACAAGGACTTGTTCGAGACTGCCGACGTCATCGTCGGAATGACGCGCACCAACAAGCTTGTCACGCCTTGCAAATATCGCAAAAAATTTATTACTTTGTCGGAGCTTGTCGACGGAGAATATAAGGCTGTTCCCGACCCGTTTTTGGAGCGAGACATCAACAAATACTATGCCGTAATGGATATTCTCAAAGATTATCTGGAGAGGTATTGTCAAAAGTTGATTGCTCAGTCTTGAGCCAAAAAAATAAAAAACCTTTCCCAAATACAATTATTGATTATATTTTTACCTAAAATTAATTAAAAAAAACGATTTTGTCAAAAAATAGGGTATGGACATAATACGAAAGGTATGATACAATAATAGCGGAATAAATTTAGAGGTAAAGAGTTTATGGAAAAAATTGCGATAATAGATTTAGGATCGAATTCGCTCAGACTTGTTTTGGTTGACATTTTGGAAGGCGGTTATTTTACCGTATTTGACGAACTCAAGGAGACGGTGCGTCTAGCTCAGGATATGGAGCTGGACGGCTTTTTGCAACCTGCGAGAGTCGCTCAAACAATCAAAACGCTCAAAATGTTTAGAAGGCTATGCGACGCCAACAAGGTGGAGCATATCTACGCTTACGCTACCGCGGCGGTGCGCAAAGCAAAAAATCAAAGAGGCTTTCTCGACGAAGTACAAGCCACCACGGGCATCAAGTTACGAGTGCTCGATAGCGACGAAGAGGCTCAACTCGTATATCAAGGCGTCATCAATTCTATGGACATACCGCGCGGCGTAATAGTCGACATCGGTGGCGGCAGTACGCAGATAGTTTATTACAACCGCAAGAGCTTATTGGCGCATGCCACTTTGCCAATCGGCTCGGTTGTTTTGACGGATATGTTCAAGGACATGGAGCTTTCTCCTGCAGAGAGAGCCGATAGAGTCGAGAAGTACGTGTTGCAAGAACTTGACAAATACGATTGGCTCAAAGAGCTTTTGCCGGATACCAAACTTATCGGTGTAGGCGGAGCTTTCCGTAACATAGGCAAGATAAGCAGAAAACTCAAAAAGTATCCTCTCGACATGACGCACAACTACGTCGTGCCTATTGCCGAGTTCAACAGCATCTACAACAATATCAAGACGCTTGACCTTGACAAAACCATGAAAATCAAAGGTTTGTCCAGCGTCAGAGCCGATATTTTCCCTGCCGCTTTGTCGGCAATTAAAGCCATTGCTTCCTTTACCAATTCCGATGAGTTGGTGGTATCGGGCAGCGGACTGAGAGAAGGAACGATGTTCAAATACGCCGTACCTTCAACCAACGAAAAGCCAATCAGCGACGTTCTGGGACACAGTATCTATTCGTTGCTCAATTTCTTTGGCGAAAACATCACGCACGCCGAACAAGTTTACACTTTGTCGATACAACTGTTCAAACAGCTCAAGGTGTTGCACAAACTTCCTAGGGCTTACGTCAAAGTATTGAGGACGGCGGCAATGTTGCACGACTGCGGCAATCATATCAAGTATTACAACCACCACAAACATTCCAATTATATCATTCTCAACAGCAACCTTTACGGCATCTCTCACAAAGATTTGGTAATGGCGGCGTTCGTGGCGTCTATGCACCGCAAGGGCGACATCGACACGGTTGAGTTTATGAAATATCGCGATATGCTCACCGAAGAGGATCTTGACGCAATACTCAAACTAGGCGTTATAGTAAGGATAGCCGAGAGCCTAGACAGAAGTATGAGTAGCGTCATCACCAATATTACGTGCGACGTGCTTGGCGACAGCGTAATTATGAAGACGGAGAGCGACGGCGACTGCTCGTTGGAAATCAAGGACGCAATGACGGCTGTGGGCGACTTTAGGAGAGCTTACAAGAAAAACTTGCAAATATTGTAATTACTATCATAAGACAAGCGGACCGCAAGGTCCGTTTTGTTTAACCGAAAAATCAATCTAAAATAAATAAAAAAGCTGCATAAAGCATATTGATATAAACGAAAAAATATGCTAAAATAATAATATTATAAATACAAGTAGGTCGCGTATGGATATAAAAAAGATTACCAAAGCTGCAAAAAAAGACGGAAAGGCAGGCTTGTTGCTTGCAAGAATATACAATGAAGGCGTTGGCGTAGCGCAAAGCGACGTCAAAGGTCTAAAACTTGCAATCAAAGCTTCCAAGACCAATCCGGAGGCTTGCAATTTCGTTGCATATAGTTATTTGCAAGGATACGGCGTGCCCGTCAGTCTCAAAAAAGCCGAAGAGTATTATCTCAAAGGTGTCAAAGCCGAGGACGGACTTGCGGAATACAGCTTAGGAATAATGTACAGCAGCGGAATTTTGGGCAAAAATGGCAGAAAAAAGGAAAATATCGCCGACGAATATTTCGACAAAGCCAAAGCCAAAAACAACTGTTACAGTTTGTTCCAAGAAGGTATGCGACTGGAACTCGAGTCCAAGAGAATTCTCAACGACCCGTCTGCTACGGATAGCAAGTCTTACGCTATTTTGTTGCAAAAGGACGCTATTCGCAAGTTTGCTCAGTCTGCCAAAGGCGGTTGCCAAAACGCGCAACTTGCTCTAGCAATCAAGTATATCAAAGGCGACGGTATCAGAGCCGATTACGACAAGGCTTGGGGATTTCTCAACAAGATAGACGACAATCTTTTGCCTATGGCAAGTTACTGTAAGGGATATATGTACGACCTCGGACTGGGCGTAGATCAAGACTATTGGAAGGCATATCAATATTTCCTCCAAGCGCACAAGGCGGACGTCGTGCAAGCGACGGTTGCTCTCGGCGTATGCGCTTTGAGCGGTTTTGGTTGCGATCAGGATTATCCTACGGCTATCGCTTACTTCAAAGAGGCGGCGGAACATCACAACCCTATCGCAATGTACTATATCGGACTTATGTGTGCCGAAGGTTTGGGTATGGACGTAGACCTAGCCAAAGCGGAAAAATATCTTATGAGTGCCGCGGAAGCGGGATATACGCCGGCATACTTCCAACTCGGCAAATTGTGTGACAAGACCATTCATTCCGACAACAACAAACCTGACAAATGTTTCGAGTATTATTCCAAAGCGGTTGAAGCGGGATACGACGAAGCCAAAGCGGGACTTGCTAACTGTTACCTTACGGGTGCGGGCGTAGCGCAAGACAACGACAAGGCTTATAGAGAGATGAGTGAACTTGCCCAACAAGGCAACGACAACGCTATGTACGTATTGGGCAACTGGTATCTAGAGGGACAATGCGGCTTGGCTCAAGACGTCGATACGGCAATCAAATTTTATATGCAATCGGCAGAGGCGGGCAACGCTCGCGCTACGAGCATTTTGTATAAGATATACGAAGAAGGTTTGGCGGGTATCGACAAGGACCCTGTCAAAGCTTTCGAATGGAAGGTCAATCTCGGAAAGTGCGGCGACAGCAAAGTCTACTTCGATTTAGCCAAGGCTTACGAGAGCGGTATCAAGGGTATCGTAGAAGCCGACGGAGAGATGGCGGCATATTGGTACGCCAAGTGCACCAGAGAGAGCGAAGTAAAAGAGCAGAGAGAAAAGTCCGCTAACAGGCTGTCCAAATTCGCCAAAGATATTGACGGCAACTGGGACTTCAAAGAAGTGGTCGCAAGAAGAGACAAAGCCAAACTCAAAGAACTCAAAAAGAATAAAGGCAAAAAAGCGAAAGTCGATACCGACGAGGTAGCAGAGGCGTAAGATGAAGATAATTTTGGCGTCCAAATCGCCCCGTAGAAGAGAGCTGTTGAGCTCAGTCTTCGACGACGTGCAAGTGGTGACCAAAGACGTTGAAGAAAAGTGCGCCTACGTGCGACCCGGCAAAATAGTCACCTATCTTGCCAACGTCAAAATGGCTGATATAGACAGTCTCTATCCCGACGCTTGCGTGGTCAGCGGAGACACCATAGTATATTATGACGGCAAGGTCTACGGCAAGCCTCATACCAAAGAGGTTGCTAGGCGCTACCTTAGACAACTTAGCGGAAAAAAGCACGGCGTCTATACGGGCGTATGCGTGTCTTACCGAGGAGAGAGGGTGACGTTTTACGTCAAGTCTACCGTCAAATTCAAGAGTTTGAGCGACAGTCAAATCGACGAATATATCGACACTTGCAATCCGCTTGACAAAGCGGGCGCTTACGGCATACAAGACGAGCAAGTAGTCGAGAGTTTTAGCGGAAGTTATTCCAACATTATAGGCTTGCCTATAGAGACCGTCCGAGAGGTGGTGGAGGCATTGGAGAAAAAGTATGAAAATGGCTGAATTGGTCATAGATATTGGCACCAAGTTTATCACGATAAGCCAAAAAGGTAAAGGCATCGTGCTCAAAGAGCCTTGCGTAGCCCTCGTAGAGGGACGTAGGGGAAAGCTTGTATTGGTCGAATGCGGACGAGGCGCTATCGGTGGCAAGGTCAGCGAAAATCAACAGATAGTTTTCCCTATCAAAGGCGGAATAATTTTGCACGAAAACGCCTTTGTATTGATGATGCGCAATTTTATCAATAGGCTCGTCGCACCGCGACCAATCTTTCGCCAACCCGTCAAAGCCGTTGCGTGCGTATCGTGCGGGCTTACCAATACCGAAAAGGAACAAATCGAAAAGTGCCTTATCAAGGCGGGTGTACGCGAGGTCATCATTCTCGAGTCGCCTATCGCCGTAGCGGCAAGCGTCGACGACGCCTCGGCTCAATTCGTAGTAGACGTAGGAGCGAGCAAGAGCGAAGTGGCAATCGTATCTCCGAGCGGTATAATCAGCGGTTGCAGCGTCAATATCGGCGGAGACACCTTCAATCAAGCCATAGTAGACTATATCACCGACACCAAGCGTTGTCGCATGCCGATAGGCTATGCGGAAAAGGCAAAGAAGCAAGTAGGCTCTTTGTACGACAACGACCTTACTTGCATCAATATGGAGTTGCAAGAGATAGGTACCAATCGCATATTCGAATACAAGATCACGGCTAAGGATATTAAAAACGCCGTAGAAGAACAAGTCGCTAAATTGGTCGAAGTAATATACAACCTTAGCTTTCAAATTCCCGAAAACTTCGCTCAAGAAGTGTATCTCAACGGCATAACGTTGTCGGGCGGAAGCGCGGTTTTCCCGGGACTTAGCGAATATATCTCTATGGCAATGGAGATGAAAGTCAACGTATCTGCCGACCCGTCCAACGATATAGTCAAGGGAGGCATGACCTTTTTGGAGCATAGAGAAAAGTTGAGCAAGGTACTCAACGTAGGAAGCTTGAACTAAATCGGCAAACACGACGATATTATCGAATTTTTACACGGCGTAGCGATACGCCGTATTTTTTTTGACAAACTTAGTTGTTTTGTTATCAAAATAGCAATAATTCTCTATATTAGCTTATTTATAATGTTTTTATACGGCGTAGAGGGTGCTTAGCCGTGCGCTCAGCCGTATATATGAGGAGCAATTATGGCAAGAAAAATCGTATTGACTTCAGGCAAGGGAGGAGTAGGTAAGACGAGTATCAGCGCGTCGCTCGGTATTAGCCTTGCCAATCGCAACAATAGGTGTTTGATTATCGACGCCGACGTAGGGCTCAACAATCTCGACGTGGTAATGGGCGTCGAAAACCAACTTGTCTATGATATGGCGGACGTTATTTCGGGCAAATGCACCATCTCCAACGCTTTGATACAAGACAAGTACAATGCGGGGCTATACATTTTGCCGTCGTCGCACGCTTTCAACGACGTGCAAGTGTCGGCGGCGGAGTTTCGCAGTCTCATATATCGTCTAGAGGACAGTTTTGACTTTATTCTTATAGACTGTCCCGCAGGCATAGACGTAGGCTTTCATAGGGCGGTGAGCGGAGCCGACGAAGCGATAGTCGTCACCACACCCCACATATCCGCCATTAGGGACGGGGACAAAGTGCTGTCAATGCTCGCTAGCTACGGGCTCAATAGTATCAGCGTAATAGTCAATCGCGTGCGGGGCGACCTCGTATTGCAAGGCAATATGATGAGCGCCGAAGACATTGCCAAGGTTTTGAGGTATCCGCTCATAGGCGTAGTACCCGAAGACGACAATCTCACTATTTATTCTCAGCTAGGCAGAATAGGTCTCAACGCACATCAGTCGAGGATAGCCGTCGACCTCATCGCCGACAATATTCTCAGTGGCAAAACTCGGCTATACGACCCGACTTTGCGATATAAAGGATTGATAGGAAAACTAAAAATGTGGTTGGAGAAGAGTATATGAACAACAAAAATCAAGCGCTTAGCAGACTAAAAAGAGTGCTGTTGCAAGACAAAGTGCATTCTTACGAAGGATTTTTGAGGGTCATCAAGGGAGATATATATACGCTGATGAGTTGTTATATGACTGTCAAAGAGCCTATCGACATAGATTTTGACGTAGACGAGGAGGGCGATTGCAATTTTTGTATAAGGGTGAGAGCCTCCAATCTAAAAAGTCCCAAAACTATGATATAACGATATAAATATATATAGGTATATTGCCGCCCCTCCATTCATAGATTGTATTATCTATAATAGTGAGGTGCTATATGAAATACGATGAAAATCAAGCCGTGCAGTCGGTAAGTTATCCCAATGAAAATGTGCTCAGACGCACTACTGCCAAGAAGAAGGTAAAACTACTTGACGTATTGGTCGTACAGTCGATTCTTTGCGTAGCGATTAGTTGCGGACTTATCATCTCGCGATTGCTGATGACTATTCTTTGAAATTCCGTTTTAGCCCGCTATTTTTAATACTTCTTGCATTCTACGCCTTGACGGGGCAGTTATATATGCTTATCGGCTATATGATAAGCATATTTATGCACGAATTGGCGCATGAGAGAACGGCAACCCTGCGAGGATACAAAACCTTGTCAATCACGCTTATGCCCTTTGGCGGGGTTATGGAGTCGCAAGAGTGCTACCTCGGCAAGGACAATATTATCATATCTCTTGCGGGACCCTTATTCAATTTTTGCGTAGCCATATGCGTAGTCGCCGTATGGTGGCTAATACCCGCAAGTTACGCCTATACTCTGGACATTTGCATTGCCAACGTAACTATGGGGGCGATAAATCTATTGCCTCTCTATCCTCTTGACGGGTCTAGGATTGTCTCCGCATTATCCAAAAACAAACTAAGAGCGGTCAAAATCGTCAAAATTGTCACTCTGGTATCGGGGTTGGCAATCTTTGGATTAGGTATTGCCTCTTTCTTTTTCGCCCCCAATCTTTCGATATGCGTAATGGGGATTTTTTTGTTTTTCGGAGCCTTAAGTAAGAGTGATGCCGAGGCTATGGATTGCGCCGTTCAAACAACCTTTATTTTCAAAAATTGTCGACACGGTTTGAGAAAAACGACGTTTTTAATATCCGAAGAGGCACAACTTTTTAGGTGTGTGGCGTTGATGAACAGTCGCGAGTTCGTCACTTTCGAAGTCGTTGACGACGAGGGAAAAATTGTGTGCACGCTCAGCGAAAATCAAGTGCGAGGGCTGTGTAGCGTCGTCGAAAGCGATACTCCGCTCAAGGATTGTTGGCAGCGTGCCGCTAACGAAAAGACTAACTCTAACTTTTTGAACGTTTTTGATGACAATATTATATAAAAAATTACGCTAATACTTGAAAATGACTTAATATTTTGTTAGAATATACTTGAACAAAATTTTATGAGGACACCATTATGATATTTGCAGGCGTAGACGTAGGCGGAACCAATATCAAGATAGGACTTGTCGACGAGAGTGGCAAGATTATCATCAGTTCGTCTTTCAAGACGGGCTCAGAGAGACCTTTCGAAGAGGTCGCCGAGGACATCATTGTCAATTTGCACGCGTTGTGTTCCAAAGCAGAGGTCAATTTCAAGCAACTCGGCGGCATAGGTATAGGCATACCGGGTACGGTCGATACCGCCAAAGGCAAGGTGGTTGCCGCCGCCAATATAGGGTGGTATGACGTTGATATTGCGGACTATCTTTCTTCCGCAACGGGGCTCAAATGCGTTGCGGGCAACGACGCCAACTGCGCCGCCCTCGGAGAATATAAATACGCCAATACCAAGGGCTATCGCAATATCGTGTTTATCACGCTAGGCACGGGCATAGGCTCGGGCATCATTATAGACGGCAAGCTTTTCTCGGGTATGGGCAGCGCAGGAGCGGAAGCGGGGCATTTGATTTTGGTATATGACGGAGAACCTTGCAACTGCGGCAACAAGGGTTGTTGGGAGAGATACGCGTCGGCTACCGCACTTATCAACCAAACGCGCAAAGCCGCCGAAGAAGCGCCTAACAGCATTCTCGGTAGATTGGTGGCGTCGGAGGAAAAAATCAACGGCAAGACGCCTTTTATAGCCAAAGAAAAGGGCTGTCCCGTTGCAAGCCAAGTGATAGAACAATATTTGCATTACATAGGCGCGGGACTTATCTCGCTCAGCAATATTCTTCACCCCGAGGCGTTCGTCATAGGCGGCGGTATTTCGCACGAGGGAGAATATATCTTCCAACCTATACAAGCGCAGCTTGACGAATATCTCGAGAAGAGCGGTTTCTTGCCACATATCGACGTGGTAAAAGCGAGCCTCGGCAACAGCGCCGGACTTTTGGGCGCGGCTTCTTTGGTGATGCAATGACCCCGAGAGAATTATCTTCGATACTTTTGCAAGTAGAGAAACCCGCGCGATACGTGGGAGGAGAATACAATATGCCCGATATGGACAAGCCTTGTAAACACAGGACTTGTCTTTGTTTCTCGGACAAATACGAAGTCGGCATGAGCAATATCGGCGTGCGTATCCTATACCATATGCTCAACGATATGGAGGGATTTATATGCGAGCGCAGTTTTGCGCCCGACCTCGATATGGCGCAAGAGTTGCGTAGGCGCGGACAGAGATTGTTTAGTATAGAGACCAAGCGCGATATAGTCGACTTTGACCTCATAGGTTTCAGCGTTCAGTTCGAATTGCAATACACCAATATCCCTTATATGTTCGAATTGGCGGGCATACCGCTTTACGCCAAGGATAGACCCGAGGACTTTCCACCCGTTGTGGCAGGCGGTCCTTGCGCAGTCAATCCTATGCCTTTCGCGCCCTTCTTCGACGCCGTGCTCATTGGCGACGGAGAGATAACTTTCAAGCAAATCAACGAGCTCCATCTCAAGTGCAAGGAACAAGGCTTGTCCAAGAGCGAGTTCCTAAGACTTGCCACCGAGATAGACGGCGTTTACGTTCCGTCGATAGGCAACCGCACCAAGAGAGCGGTAGTGCAAGACCTCGATGAGGCGTATTTTCCTACTTCAATACTCGTACCCAACTGCGACATTGTACACGATAGGTCGACGATAGAGCTATTCAGAGGTTGCGCCAACGGTTGTAGATTTTGCCAAGCATGCTTTTTTTATCGTCCGATAAGAGAGCGTAAACCCGACACTCTCGTCAGATACGCTACACAGCTTATGGACAACACAGGATACGACGAACTTAGCCTTTGTTCCCTTTCCACCAGCGATTACAGTCACCTCAAAGAGATAGTAGACGGTATCAAAGAGCAAGCCGACGCGCGCAAGGTCAAACTTGCTTTGCCGTCCTTGCGACTTGACAGTTTCGAAGCGGAGATATACGAAGAGACAAGCGGCTCGTCTTTGACCTTTGCTCCCGAAGCTGGCACGCAAAGGCTTCGCAACGTTATCAACAAAAATATCGGCGAACAAGATATATACAACTCTATCAAGGGAGCAATGGAACACGGCGTCAAAAACGTTAAACTCTACTTTATGATAGGGCTCCCTACCGAGACCGACGAAGACTTGCAAGGCATAGTCGATATAGTCTATCTAGTCAAGGACTTGCACCGTCGATACGGCAAATCAAAGCTTATCAACATCATCGTTTCTACGGCGGTGTTTATTCCCAAGCCTCTCACGCCTTTTCAATGGGAGCGTCAAATAAGCGTTGAAGAAATGAAACACAAGCAAGATTTTCTCAAAGAGAAGTTGCGTATCAAAAACGTCAAATACAGCTGGCACGGCGCCGAGTCGTCGGTGATAGAAGCCTTGCTTGCAAGGGGAGACGAGACACTTGCTCCGGTCATCGAGGAGGCGTACGAGCAGGGTGCGGTCTTTGACAGTTGGAGCGAACATTTCCATTACGAATATTGGCTCAAGGCGATAGAAAAATGCAATATCGACGTTGAGGAATTCGTCGGCGAACAATCCGAAGACAAGGACTTTTGTTGGGATATAGTCGACAACGGCGTTACCAAAGCTTACCTGCTTGCAGAACGCCACAAGTCGCGTCAAGGCGTCACCACACCTAATTGTATAGGGAAATGCAACGGTTGCGGAGCGAGCAAGTTGGGGAGGTGTTTTAGATGATTATCGTCAGACACGCCAAAGACGGGGATATGAAATACGTATCTCACAAGGATACTCTGAGAGTGCTTCAGCGCGCCTTAAAGAGGGCAAAAATCGACGTAGCCTATTCTCAAGGCTTCGTACCTCACATGCTCACCTACACGACCACACCGCTCCCGCTCGGAGTGGCAAGCAATGCGGAATACTTTGCCGTAGAGTGTAAGGGGGTTGACGAGAAGAGCTTTTTGCAAGCCTTTACTGCCGCCGTCCCTCACGGTTTGAGGGGAGATTGGTCGGTAGAAGTTGCCAAAAATCCCAATCTCGCCTATATAGTTATAGCCAGCCGATATTTTATCTCGGCTGAGGGAGATTTAGAGAGAGTCAAAGAGATTTTGTCTTCTCAAGAGTACGTTATTCAAGTCACCAAAAAGGGCGAAACCGTCAGCAAAGACGTAAGGAAGTTGATATACGACCTTGAAGTCGTAGAGGGCGGAATAGTCGCGATTTTGGCGACGGGCAACGACAATCTGAGAGTAGACTGCTTTGTCGACAGCCTCAACGAGCGTTACGGGCTGGGCATTTGCCGAGACGACGTGACTAGGGTGGAACAACTCGTGCAAGGTAAGGACGGACTAATATCCGTCAAGGAGTTTTTGTCGTGAAAGAGATACTTATCAACGTTCAAAACACCAATACCAAAGTATGTATAGTCGAGGACGGACAACTCGTCGAATTTTGGGTAGAACGCAAAAACATCGCGGGGCTCGTCGGCAACATATATAAAGGCAAAGTTACCAACGTATTGCAAGGCATGCAAGCGGCTTTCGTCAATATAGGACTAGAAAAAAACGCCTTTTTGTACGCGGGCGATACTTTGGCGTACAAGGAAGAACTCAAGGACGTTACGGAGAATAGGCTCAATCTCAAGGCGGGCGACAAAATTATCGTTCAAGTAGTCAAAGACCAATTCGGCTCTAAGGGTGCGAGAGTTTCCATGAACGTTACTCTCCCGGGGAGGCTTGTAGTACTTATGCCAATGCTCGACTACGTGGGGGTATCGCGCAAGATAATGGACGAGGACAAGCGCAACGCTCTTATCGATTACGTCAAGGGGGTCAAACCACAAGGCTACGGCTTTATCTTGCGCACCCAAGCCGAAGATTGCGACCTTGAAGAACTTAGACGCGAGATGAACGAATTGGTAGCTAAATGGGAAGAAATCAAGAGAGACATTCCTTCCAAGAAGGTTAGCTCTCTGGTGTATAAGGACGAGGACCTTGCCGTGAGGGCTGTGAGAGATATGCTACGCAACGACGTCGACAAGGTGGTCATCAACAACCGCAAAATGTACGAAGAATTCGTGCGCGCCTTCCCCGACCTATACAGCGCCAAGCCGGACCTATTCGAGATATACACGGGTGTAGAGGACCTATGGGAGAGATACAAAATCACCGAGCAAATTGACGGGCTTCTCGAGAGACGCGTCAATCTCAAAAACGGTGGCTATCTCATCATAGACCGCACCGAAGCACTCACCGTAATAGACGTCAATACGGGCAAATACGTGGGTGACAAAAATCTAGAAGAGACGGTATTCGAAACCAACCGCATCGCCGCCATCGAGATAGCGAGACAACTGCGCCTTCGCAACATAGGCGGAATAGTCGTCATAGACTTTATCGATATGAATAACTCGATACATATCGACAAAATTATGCAAACTTTGCAACAAGAACTTGCCAAAGACCGCACCAAAACCTCTATTGCAGGTATGTCGTCTTTGGGGCTTGTGGAGCTCACTCGCAAGAAGAAGCGTAGCATGATAGACGCCGTAATGTTGCAGCCTTGTCCGTATTGTCGAGGCAACGGCTACGTCTTCAGCGACGAGCACGTGGCGGGAAAACTCAAAAACTCAATCAACGCATATTTTGCTTGCAAGGACAACAAGGCTCTACTAGTCACCGTTGCCCCAAGCGTATTCAACAAAATTTTTACGGCAAGACTTCTCGAAAAAGAATGCGAAAACGAGTGGGCGGACAAACGCATCTATATGCTAGCCGACCCCAATATTCATATCGAAAAGTTTACCATTCAAGTTTTACACGGCTCTATTCTCGATATTCCCGACAACGCAAGAATGTTGTACTGACCCAATGTAAAAGTAATTTGTCGTATTTGTCAAGTATCTTTGATTGCCAAAGGTACGCTTGTTTTGTACAATAAAGTTAGGAGAGATAACCGTGGATATTGCTGAGAGAATCAAGATGCTTAGAAAACGTAACACCCTATCGCAAGAGGAGTTTGCCGAAACGTTGGGAGTAACCAGACAATCGGTTTCTTCTTGGGAAAACGGCTCAACTATGCCCGACGTCAAAATTATCGCCACTATGTGCGAGCAGTTTGGCGTCACTTCCGACTATCTAATTTTTGGAGAGAAGGGTGGCAAAGAGCTTAGCGCGCAAGAGATTGCGAAATCTGAGTTGACTGACGAAACTAAGTCGGAAGACAAAAATTCAAAAAACAAAAAAATTGCCAAACGAGTAATCATATATCTTTTTTTGACTTTAGTCGGCATTGTATCGGCGATGAATTTGTTGTTGCATTCGTTGGAGTTTGGCTTGACGACCACCGAAGCCGTTATGTTCGTGGTTTGCACGATAGTCGTCGTAACGTTCGGCATCATCGTCTACTTCGTCCAACACAACGGGAAGAAAAATAAGGAGTAACGCATGAGTATAAAACATTCAAAGATAGTTATGATTATACTGCTAATATGCGCTCTACTAACTCTATGCGCTTGTGACAATCCAATTTACAAGGACGATCACGTGGCTACCCAAAGCGTACTTGACAACCAAACCGTCAAGTTCGGCTTAAACGTCCGCAACGTGCTTTGGTCTGGCGGTTGGACTCCCACGCACTTCCAACTCAACCCCAAAAAGCATAAAATCGAAGATATAACAATGCCTGACGGATATGCTTTTGCCGACGAGTATAGGAGCGACTACGAGTATTTTATACGCAATCAAGTCAGCGGAGAAACGCTTGTCATTATAAGGAGCGATATAGCGAGCAAAAGTTATATACTCGGCAATATGAGGGGTTATCTCTATTATTTTAGAGGCAGTGGCGAGGATAGGATAGAAACGGTTTTTCCATATTATTTGTTCGTAGATAGACCTACTGACGGAGAGGATTATTTTGCTTTGATTGTAGGCGAAAAGATTACAATTAGGGAGGATAAACAATCGTTTATCGACTTTTATACTCTCTACGGTTACGACGTAATCGACGAGCAAGGCTGTCTTATAATTAGCAAAGACGCCGTAGAGTTCGGCATCGCTTTTGTCGACTTTTTGGGCAAAGAGTGTGTAGAATATACGGCTATATAATTACGCTCGTTATATTTTAGATATAGATAATAATAAAAAAGTGCGTTATTTGAGTTGACACTCTATAGTTTTTTGTGATAGTATTGCAACTGAGCCGCATGAGAAGGGTCGCAAGTTCCTATGGACACCCGCGTCAGCGAGACTGGTGAGAGGAGGTAAAAAATGTACGCAATCGTTATGACAGGTGGCAAACAATACAAGGTTGCCGAAGGTGACGTAATCAAGGTTGAGAAGCTTGACGCAGAAGTTGGCGCAAGCGTGGATCTTGAGGCAGTTATGGTCAACAAAGACGGTGAGCTTGTTTACGGTGGCGCTGCTAAGGCAGAAGTCGTTGCGCAAGACAAGGCTAAGAAAATCGTTATTTTTAGATACAAAGCTAAGAAAAACGAGCGCAAGCGTCAAGGTCACAGACAACCGTTCACGGCATTGAAGATTACATCTATTCAGGCGTAATAATGACCACGGTAAAGGTAACAAAACACAACAATAGCATTGTTCAAATAGAATGTGACGGACACACCGGTTACGGAGTAGAGGGCGAAGATATCGTATGCGCGGCACTCAGTTCGATAGTGCAGACGGCGGTACTGGGGCTTTTGCAAGTAGCAGGAGTAGACGTAGACCTTGTGAGAGACGATAAGAGAGGGTATCTCAAAGCGACGATCGACAAGGATTTGGACAAGGCGAGTAGGCTTAAGTGTGATATGATACTCGAGACGATGTTACTCGGCGTAGCAGACATCAACGCAAGCTTTTCTGATTTCGTAGAATTGGAGGTAAGATAATATGTTTATTAATATACAGTTATTCGCCCACAAAAAAGGTGTAGGTAGCTCGAGAAACGGTAGAGATTCCGAAGCCAAGAGACTTGGACCTAAGAGAGCAGACGGACAATTCGTATCCGCAGGCAACATCTTGGTTAGACAAAGAGGCACCAAGTTCCACGTTGGCAACAACGTAGGTATCGGCAGCGACGACACTCTCTACGCACTTATCGACGGCGTAGTTAGATTCGAGCGCAAGGGCAAGGACAAAAAACAAGTCAGCGTTTACGCGGCAGAATAATTAAAGTTCAAAATGCAGACTGCGATATGCAGTCTGTTTTTTTGTGTTTTTTAGTTGATTATTTGCAATATATCGACTAATTAAATAAAGTCTAAGCTACTGCGACTTAAGTTGGTTGCATAATGCGAATAAGGTATAGGTATACAAGGTTACGGCTAGCGATTGAGGAGGATTTTACTTCTTTCCTTTTTGACTTAACTGCCAAAATATGCTAAAATTAGACAAAAGTACACACGCGGGACTATCTTATGGGAGTTATAATAATACAAGACGACAGAGACTTCGATATACGCCATATCCTTGACTGCGGACAAATTTTTCGATACAAGCAGCTTGATAGTGGCGATTGGGAGATAATAAGTCTGGACAAAAGATGTATCGTCAAACCGATAGGCAATGGCTACGAGATTATATGCGACGACGAAGAGTATTTTCGTAGATTTTTCGACCTCGATACCGACTATTCGCTCATCAAAGCGCGTCTTAGAGACAAACCTTTGATGAGTAAGGCGATAGAGTACGGGCACGGCATTAGGATACTAAGACAAGACAAGTGGGAGATGTTGATAAGTTTTATCATATCTTCCAACAATCACATACCTCGTATCAAGTCTATTATCGACAGATTGTGCAAGGCGCTCGGCAAGGATATGGGCGGATATTATTCTTTTCCTACGCCCGAGGCAATGGCTAGCCAAAGCGTAGAATTTTACAAAAACATCGGCGCGGGCTATCGTGACAAGTTCTTGCTTGCCACGGCAAAGGCGGTGAGCGACGGCTTCGACCTCGATTGCATAGACGAAATGAACGCCGAAGAGGGGGCGAAATACCTCTGTAGGTTGCTCGGCGTGGGTAGAAAAGTTGCCGATTGCATTTTACTCTTCGGCTATCACAAACAAGACGTTTTCCCCGTAGATACTTGGATAAGAAAGGTCTATTGCGACCTAGTGGGGCACGAGGGCAAAAACGACCCGACCATTCGCCGCTATTTGCTTGACGTGTACGGCGGGGACAGCGGATACGCACAACAATATTTATTCTTTAACAAGAGAGAAAATTAGCCAATAAATCGATACATATTGCTAAATTGAGATACGTTCACAACAAAGGAGAGCAATATGAATTATGCGGTTTTATTTGATTTTTCTGTAGCAAGAATTAGTTTTTCGACCTATGACAAGGCAATAGCTCAGCTAGACGGCAAGGTGCTCTGCGCCAAATTTTACGGCTACAATGCTAAGCGCAACGGCGACTTCAACGCTTATATTAAACGTGTCGGCGCCGACGTGGCTTTTACTTTGGGCGGGAGGAAGAAGAGCCGAGCCGACATTAGGCAAATAGTCGACGCGATAGAGATTGCTTGCACCGACAAGATGATAGACGGTTTTTTTCTCGTATGCGGTGAGGTAGACGCCGAATATTTGATAGGCAAGTTGCAACGTCTAGGCAAAAAGGTGATTTTGGGAGAATTGAGTAGCAGCACTTTGGGCGGGACTTGCGACGGCGTAATTACCTTTGACCGCACCGTGGGCATGCAAGAAGCCGAGCGCCAAGATGACGTTGCGGTGCACGAGGATAGAGAGTTTTTGCCATATACCGACATAGAGACTGCGCAAGATATGAGCGAGGTCAAAGCCAATCTCGAGCAGCTCATCTCTCACAAATTGCAGACCAAAAAGTCGACTTTGCCCAAAAAGAGCGAATTGGAAGAGTTGCTCAAAAAGTATTTTTGAAAAATCATTGCATTTTGCGTGCCGTTACTATATAATATAGTTAATTTTACAATAGATACGAGAGGCAGTTATGAAACACATAATATCGGTAGTAGTACGCAACAATTCGGGTGTGCTTGCAAGAGTATCCAGTCTTTTCGGACGTCGTGGCTTCAATATAGACTCTTTGTCGGTTAGTGCCACCGACGACCCGCTTATTTCACGCATTACCGTAGTTGTCAACGGCGATGACAACGCTTTGGAACAAGTGGTCAAACAGACTGCCAAATTGGTGGACACCATATCGGTGACCGCGCTGAGAGAGGAGAACACCGTAGCCAGAGAACTTTTGCTTGTCAAAATCATTTTCAACGCCAATATCGACAAGGACGTAGTAAGCTTGTGCGATAGATTCGGATCTATGATACTAGACATTACGGACGGAAGTATGATAATCGAGCTTACGGGCACGACTTACAAGATAGACGAGTTTATGAGCGAACTTATGAATCATGCCACCACTTTCCGCATTTCCAAGGTGTGCCGTACCGGTATCACGGCTATGGAGAGAGGACTGTAAGTATTTTTCGAGTTTTGCCCGCTACCATAGCGTAGCGGGTTTTTTATTTTGTATTGCCAACCAAGTGACATAGTGCTATAATATGGTCAAAGGAAAAGTATGAAAAAGAAAAATCAAACTAACAACGTCGATCAATTTAGATTGCAAATCGTCAGAGACATAGAGTGCGTAGACTGGCTGGGGGTAATTGCCTGCCTCAGCGGGCTAGAATTCAATTCCAAAGGTTTGCAAGAAGTCAAAAAGAGATTTCTTCATTCCGACGCGTGCAACGAGCAAGAGTATCGAGGTGCGATAGACAGACTTACGGATACGCGCAACGCCATTCTCAGTAGGTTGATGAAAGAGCAAAAACTCAGCGTAGTCAATCCGACGTCATTTCAGCGCAAAGAATACGTAAGACTAGACGACGGTTGGTACCTTGCCGAAGTCGCGGGCTACGACGTAGCCACCCTCACGCCTATGGATGGAGAGGGATGTGGACTCGTTGCCTCGGAGGATAGTATTTCCAACGGCATAATTACGCTAAATTTCAACGACAAAGGCGACGTGAGCGGCGTGCAGTACGGCGACAAAAAACTCGATTGGAAGATTACGGACAAAGAGTTCTTCAAGCGAGGTCTTTTCGGAGGTAAACGCAAGTGCCGTCGCAAGTTTGTATCGGGAGTATCGTATATCGACGGCGCAAGGGTAGTCAGGGAGAACGTCTTCAACTATTCTTGCAATTCCGTCGTGGAGCAAATCGTGCTCTTTAGGGACGAGCAAAAGATAGAGTACACCACTCGCATCGCCATCAAAGAGGCTGGCGTCGGCGTCAAAATATCCGTTGTAGGCAAAAACTATGACGACGTAGCTTCGCATTGGCAAGAGGATGGCGGCTCGGTATTTGCGGGAAGTTTCGGAGACCAAAGTTTTTGTCTCATAGCGGGACAAAAATTCGATGACATCGAGGAAGACAAGGCTTACGTCGTAGAGGGCAAGGGTAGATACGTTTGCGACTATACCGTTTGCCTGCTTGACAGCGATTGGCAAGACAGCAACGTGGCGGAGATTTATTCGGGTGGAGTCAATCCTCTCATCGTCAGCGACTTTTTGCCGTCTATTCGTCCCGTCGTCAGCGTCGAAAACAACTCCGTCATGGTACGCCACGTAGAACTTTCCGAGGACGGCAAGTTCGTTACGATAACTTTCGGCGAGATGTACAATCAACCTTGCTCCAGCGTCATCAAAGTCGGCTTCCGCTCCAAGGGTGCTTACCAACTCGACGAAGAGGGCAATATGATAGCCATCACGGCTTCCGAGATAGAATTTTCTCCTCTCGAAATCAAGAAAATTACTTTTGAATTATAAGATTGGCGTATTGCAAAGCAAAACGCGCCCCAAATAAAGGGGCGCATTTTATTAATATTATATTAGGATTTTATTCGCTTTGTCCCAACTCGACAGCGTATTCCCTCGGGCTTTTGCCCACTATTTTGTGGAAAACTCTAGAGAAGTAGAGCTGGTCGTCAAAACCGCAGAGATATGCAATATCGTTGATTTTGTAGCCGTGCAACGTCTTGGACTTGAGCAATTTCTTGGCATGATTGATTCTTATTTGCGTCAAAAACTGTATCGGCGAAAAGCCTTGCTCTTTGATAAACAATCTTCGTAGATAGTCCTTGGACAACGAGTGATTTTCAAATGACGCGTCTATACTATAATCGGGGTCGGTAAAATTGGAAATAATATCGAAAGTAATCTCCAATACGGGGCGTGAGCAATGCTGATTGTATATAAACGTATTGAGGATATGGGTGATTATATTGCAGTAACTATCCAATACCGAGTCGTCGAAGCCCTCGTTTCCCGTTGCGGGAAACCACTTGCAAGTCAGCTGCAATATTTTGCCAAGGTCGCCGTCGCAAAAGTCGTAGATAGGAATAGGCTTGTCTATCTGCCATTCGCTATTGTCTAAGAATGCTCTAATGAGCACTACGTCGTTGCTCACGATATTGCAATGATTGAGACCGGGGGGAGTAAGCACGGCTTGACAGGCGCAGCAGTCTACTTTGCCGCCATCGAAGGTGACGGACATATTGCCTTTATATACGTAAGTGAGTTCCCAACAATGGTGGGTATGCGGTGTTTGATTGCAAGCGTTGAGGCTTTTGCTTATGTACTGAATGGTTGCCATAACCTAATTCCTCCATATATCGATTATAATTTAATTTTGCCGTTTTGTCCATATATTTTGCAAAAAAAGTTGTCTTTACACAGTATTTGGTTTATAATTTATTGGGAATACAGCTATGAAAAAACTATTCGAAAAAACTATCAAAATCACCGAGCAAGACGCCAAAAGTCATATATGTATCGACTTTTTCGTACCCGACGGCTATCAAAAGTTGGTCATCGATACCTCTTACAGTCCCAAGTATGAGTACGATATGGCTAGATGTAAGGCTTTTGTACAAAAATGCTATATCAACGCGGATAGAGAGGTCGACTTGGACTTACTCCCTACGTCGTCCTATCTGCCGCTGGCTAATCACGTATCTTGGTCGATAGATTGTCCTGACGGCTATATCGGTACCAAGCACCTATCCAAGCCCTTCCAAAAGCATACGATTTCGGCAGAGGGGGCGAGTGAAGGCTTTTTGCCTACGCCTATCAGGTCGGGGAAGTGGAGCGTTACGGCAAGTATCAATTCCATAGTCACGCCGTGGGCAGAGATTACGATAAAGGTGGAGGGATATAGATGATAGCTTGGCATTGTATCGAACTTCATTGTCATACTAACGAGAGCGACGGGGATATGACGCCTACTCGGCTTGTCGACAGAGCGTCGGAGCGTGGCTATGAGGCAATCGCGCTCACCGACCACAACACAATATCGGGTGTTGAACAAGCGGTCGAGTACGGCGCAAGTCGCGGTTTGGTCGTTGTCAAAGGCATCGAGTGGACGACATTTTGGGGACATATCGTCGTTACGGGCGGTGGTAGCAAGCTCGATTGGCGTACCATTACGCCGAACAATATCGACGACTGCATTGCCTACGCGCAAGAGGTTGGCGATATGGTTACGCTTGCTCACCCTCACCGTTTGGGTTGGCCTTTGTGCTCTTGTTGCCACAACGATTTTGACATCGAGCGTTGGCAAAATATAGATGCTATCGAAGTGTGGTCGCACTTCAATCCGCATAGAGATAAGGCTAGCGAGCAAGCCATAGCGCAGTGGCAAGACTTGCTTTGCCAAGGCTACCGCATATCTGCCCTTTACGGTTACGATTGGCACGAGCCCGACCTTACCCCGCCGATATACGCCCACACTTATTTGGGCTGTCGAGAGGTAGCTACCCGGTCTATCGTAGAGGCGGTCAAAGAGGGACGCACCTACGTGTCGACCGGACTTAGACTTTCGGTTACTCTCACCGTGCTTGGTAAGACCTACACCGTCGGCGATACGGCGGAGCAAGGCAAAGGAAAGCTCCAATTATCTATCACGCCCGATGGCAACTATTATCATATAGACGGCGTTGAGGTTAGGGGAAACAAGATAATCGGCGACGATTGGTGCGTGGTCGAGCCTTGCGATATGAGTGGCGGAGAATGGGACGTCGACGTCAAAGGCAAGTTTTTGCGAGTAGAATTGGTAGGCAGCGTCAACGGACAAGAAGGACTTGTTGCCGTAACTTCTCCTATTTGGTTAGACGGCGCAATCGCTTGACAAAAATTATATATAAAACTAAAATATTGTCGACAAACAATAAGGCGTAGAGGAAATACAAATGTTTACGATAGTCAAAGACATAATTACGGCGCAGCAAGCCAAAGAAATGATACCCGTACCTGCCGACTTGGCGGCAATCAAAGCCGACAGAGACCAACAAATCAGAGACATAATTGCAGGCGTGGACAAGCGCAAGGTAGCCATAATAGGTCCGTGCAGCGCCGACAACGAGGACGCAGTATGCGACTATATCGGCAGACTTGCCAAGGTGGCGGACAAAATCAAGGACAAAATTATGATTATTCCGCGCATATATACCAACAAGCCTCGTACCAAGGGCGAGGGCTACAAGGGCATACTTCACAACCCCGACCCTCACAAAAACAAAACGGATATTCAAGGCGGCATACTTGCGCTTAGACATATGCACTTACGCGCTTTGAGAGAGAGCGGACTGTCGAGTGCAGACGAAATGCTCTATCCCGACAACTATCTCTATCTTGACGACTTGCTTAGCTACGTAGCGGTGGGCGCAAGGTCTAGCGAAAATCAACAACACCGTCTCGTTGCCAGCGGAGTGGACGTGCCCGTCGGTATCAAAAATCCAATGCACGGTAGCATGAGCGTCACTCTCAATTCTATCTACGCAGCTCAAATATCCAACGAGTTCAAGTTCAACAACTGGCAAGTCAAGACGTCGGGCAACCCTTATGCGCACGCCATTTTGCGTGGCTCTGTAGACGTCTACGGCAACAATAAGCCCAACTACCACTACGAAGACATCGTCAAGTTCAGCAATATGTACACCGAGCAAGGGCTCAAAAACCCTGCAATCATAGTCGACAGCAATCATTCCAACAGCAACAAGGACGCTATCGAGCAGATAAGAATTGTCAACGAAATCGTCCGCAATATGATATACAATCACGATATGTACTCTATGGTCAAAGGCTTCTTGATCGAGTCCTACATAGAGGACGGCAACCAAAAGCCAAGTGGGTGCATTTACGGCAAGTCAATCACCGACGCGTGTCTGGGTTGGGAGAAGACGGAGAGGCTTCTATATAGTATCGCCGACCAACTATAATTTGACTGTGTATATGCGTCGCAATACTGTGTCGAGTTTGCGGGAGCCCTCGGTCACGTACGCTCGAGTACGCTCCCTCGCGCTATCCTCACTCTCCTTGTCTTGCTCGCATCTACGCAGTCAAGTTTGACGATGGACTTTGGTATGTTTTGTCAAGCGGCAATTTTTCTTGCTCACATACGAATAGTACGCACGCTTCGATAAAATCACCGCTTTTCGCGCCTAACTCGCACCTACACCGCGAGAGGCGCAACCAAACAACTCATTTTGTCATTGCGAGGCTATGAAATAGCCGCGGCAATCTCAATCCTATTAAAAAGCCGTCCCTATGCAATGGGAGGGGTACCACCGAAGGTGGTGGAAGGGTTGTCTCACGGCGTATATACGTCGTAATACATTGTCGAGCGTGCGGTTGTATTGCGGTCACATACGGTATAGTATGCTCCCTTATACAATCCTCGCTCTTCGCGTCTTACTCGTATCTACACCATCAAAATAAATAGTATGCTCCCTGCACAAAAGCCGCGTACTCCTTGTCTTACTTGCATCTACGCACCCAAAGGAAACGTTAAACACACACCTATGCCGTGAGAGGCGTAACCAAACAACTCATTTTGTCATTGCGAGGCTTGCTTGCAAGCCGCGGCAATCTCAATCCTAATAAAAAGCCGTCCCTATGCAAGGGGAGGGGTACCGCGGTAACGGTGGAAGGGTTGTCTTGCTTGCATCTCCACCGTGAGCGAGCGACTTTGCTCAGTGCGGGATTGCTATTACGTCATTACAATATTATCTATCAATAATCAACTAACAGCGGGACTATCCCGACGAGAGGAATATATGTTAAAAGTTACCAAACACATCATGTCTTGCGAAGAAATCAAGTCGCTCATACCCGTACCTGCGGACTTGGCGGCAATCAAAGCCGATAGAGATAGGCAAGTCAAAGAAATTATATCGGGTCAAGACAATCGCAAAGTAGTCATAATAGGACCATGTAGCGCCGATTTAGAAGAATCGGTTTGCGATTACGTCTCCCGTTTGTCCAAAGTTGCCGACAAGGTCAAGGACAAGATTATGATTATCCCGCGCATTTACACCAACAAACCGCGCACCAAGGGCGAAGGCTACAAGGGCATACTTCACAATCCCGACCCTCACGTCAACGTCACCGATATTCAAGGCGGTATTATTGCATTGCGCAAAATGCACCTCAGAGCAATCTCCGAGAGCGGGCTGTCGAGTGCCGACGAAATGCTTTATCCCGAAAATCACACCTATCTTGACGACTTGCTCAGTTACGTAGCGGTGGGCGCAAGGTCTAGCGAAGATCAACAACACCGCCTCGTCGCAAGCGGAGTAGACGTACCCGTCGGTATCAAAAATCCAATGCACGGCAGTATGAGCGTGACGCTCAACTCGATTTATGCCGCTCAAATACCCAACGAGTTTAAGTACCAAAACAACCAAGTAGCCACCGACGGCAACCCTTACGCGCACGCCATTTTGCGTGGCTCGGTGGACGTATTCGGCAACAACAAACCAAATTATCACTACGAGGACGTCATTCGCTTTGGCGAAATGTACTACGCGCAAGGGCTCAAAAATCCAGCCGTCATCATCGATACCAACCACTCCAACAGTGGCAAAAAGCCTCTCGAACAAGTACGTATCGTCAACGAGGTCCTCAACAATATGCGCTACAGCGAAGACATTCATAGGCTTGTCAAAGGCTTTTTGATAGAGTCTTACATAGTCGACGGTTGCCAACCTCCTACGGGCACCACCTACGGTCAGTCTATCACCGACGGGTGTCTGGGCTGGGAGAAGACGGAGAGATTGCTGTATACCATCGCCGACAAACTATGATATGACTGTGTATATGCGTCGCAATACTGTGTCGAACTTGCGGGGTTGTTCAATTACGTACAATGAGTACGCTCATTCACAACTCTTCGTTCTCCTTGTCTTGCTAGCATCTACGCAGTCAAAGTTTGACGGCAGTTACTACACCTATGCCGCGAGAGGCGTGATTGTATTTCCGCACCCTAAGGAAAACGGAGACCTCGCATCTCCACCGTCAAAAAGGTGGGTCATTGCGAAACGTGTTTACACGCTGTGGCAATCTCAAACCATATATAATGCCTCCTTTGTGCAAAGGGAGGTGTCAACGCAGTTGGCGGAGGGATTTCTTTATTTATCATTGCGAAGGATTACCCGCCAAGTAGTGTGTCATTGCGAAGTATTGCTTGCAATACTGTGGCAATCTCAACCGCTTAAGAAGCCGTCCCTATGCAAGGGAAGGGGGAGCGCGGTAGCGGTGGAAGGGTTGTCCTACCTTGTCATTGCGGTAGACATATTAAAATAATTTTGTCATTGCGAGGCTTGCTTGCAAGGCGTGGCAATCTCAACCGTATACGATGCCCCTTTGTGTTAATGGGGCTCCCGACGACAGTCGGGTGGGGGATTGTATCTCACCAAATCTTTTAGAGTACGACTAAATCCGCGACGTGACAAATGTATTGATAAATAAAAAAGAATAAATATTAACTCAAATAAAATATAATATATGTGTATAAATAAAAATAGACGGAGACAGATTATGCAATCAATCAAAGCGGAACAAATACAAAAGTCTTGTTTTAGTCTTATAGGCAAAGACTGGATGCTTATCACGGCTAAGGACGGAGAGGGCAAGGTCAACACTATGACGGCTTCTTGGGGCGGAATGGGCGTATTGTGGGGCAAGCAAGTTGCCTTCGTATTTATTCGTCCGCAGAGATACACCAAGCAGTTCGTAGACGCTTCGCACGAGTTGTCGCTCAGTTTCTTTGACGGCGATTATCGCAAAGAGTTGACTTATCTCGGCAAGGTGTCGGGCAGAGATTGCGACAAAATCAAAGAATGCAATTTTGACGTTGCTTACGACGGGCAAGTGCCGTATATTGCTCAAGCTTCGCTTGTCATCACGGGCAAGGTGCTTTATGCGCAAACGCTTGACGAAGATTGCTTTATCGACGTCAAGGCTATCTCGCAATGGTATCCGGCGGGGGACTTCCACACTATGTACGTGGTGGGCATAGACGACGTTCTTACCAAATAAGCTATATTATATATCCTATTAATCCGTTTGCACTAGGCAGACGGATTTTTTTTTGTTCTATTGTCAAAAACTCGCATATAATACTGTGTTAAAAATTTTTAATTAGCAACAATATTATAATATGGAGGATATATATGACAATCAAAGACTCTAATAGCGTTTTTATCGACCCGCAAGCCGTTATAGCCGACGACGTGATTATCTATCCCGACAATCATATAGTAGGTAAGTGCGTAGTGGGCGCGGGTAGCGTGCTCATGCCGGGCAATATCATCGAAGATTGCGTGATTGGCGAGGGGTGCACTATCACCAAGAGCGTACTCAAGCAATCTCGGGTGGGCGACGGTACTTCCGTAGGACCTTTCGGTTATCTTCGTCCGAATAGCCAAATAGGCAAAGGCTGTCGCATAGGCGACTTCGTAGAAGTAAAAAACGCGATTATAGGTGACGGCACCAAAGTTTCGCATTTGACCTACGTAGGCGACTGTACTATAGGCAAGCGTTGCAATATAGGTTGCGGAGTGGTATTCGTCAATTACAACGGTGTGTACAAGAGCCATAGCGAGGTGGGCGACGATTGTTTCATAGGTAGCAACTGCAATATCGTTGCGCCCGTCAAGGTGCAAAGCAACAGTTATATTGCATGCGGCACTACTCTCAATCAAGACGTCCCTACGGACAGTCTCGTCATAGGCAGAAGCAGAGCGACTATCAAAGAGGGCAGAGCTTCGTTGCTTCTAGGTAAGTACGCCGCCGAAAAGTTGGCAAAACAATCTAATCAAAGCGACAATAAGAAATAGGAGGAATAAATATGGCAAGCAATATGTATTTCGGCACGGACGGAATAAGAGGCGTGGCAAACGTTCAAATCACCCCCACCTTGGCGCATTCGTGCGGCAACGCTTTGACTATAGTCAAAGGTGGGTGCAAAGTAGTGGTTGGCAGAGACACCCGTCATTCGGGCACTATGCTTGCGCTGGCAATATCTTCGGGCGTAATGCAAGGTGGCGGCGACGTAATCGACGTAGGCGTTATGCCGACGGCGGGCATAGCGTACCTCACCAAAATCTATCGAGCCGATTACGGGGTAGTCATATCGGCGTCTCACAATCCGCCCGAGTACAACGGTATCAAGGTTTTCGACGGCAAGGGCTACAAACTCGGTGAGGAAGCCGAATCTAGGATAGAGAGCGCAATGGCATCAAGTAAGTCGGTCGAGGCTGATAAGATTGGAAAATATAGTTATATGCACAACGCATCGGACAGCTATATCAGTCATCTCGTTCAAGGAGCGGACGACCTCAGCGGAATTAAGGTTTTGCTTGACTGCTCCAACGGCGCGGCTTTTGAAGTAGCGCCGAGAGCCTTTGAGATGTTGGGCGCAACGGTTACGGCAATCAACGTCGACTATGACGGCAAAAATATCAACGTAGACGCGGGTGCGTTGCATGCGCAATTATTGTCCGATAAGGTAGTCAAGGGCGGATACGATTTTGCATTTGCCTACGACGGCGACAGCGACAGACTTATAGCGCTGGACGAAAAAGGTCAAATCGTAGACGGGGACAAAATACTATGTATTTTGGCTCGTCAAATGCAGTCGGTAGGCAAACTCGACAAGATGACGGTAGTCGGCACTTCTCACACCAATCTCGGCATCGAGCGCACGCTAGAAAAGGAAGGTATCAAGGTGTTGAGAGCCGACGTAGGAGACAAGTACGTACTGGAAAAAATGCTTGCCGTCGGTGCAAAATTGGGCGGCGAACAGTCGGGACACGTCATACTTTTGGACTACGCCACTACGGGCGACGGAATACTTACGTCTATAGTTTTGGCGGGCGTTGTCAAACGTAGCGGCAGTCGACTTTCCGAACTTGCCGACTTGCCGATTATGCCGCAAGCCAACCTCAATATAGTCGTCAAAGACAAGATAAGAGTGCTCAACAATGAGCAGCTGTCCGCACTGGTTGAGAGTAAGCGTCAAAGCCTCGGACAGTCGGGTAGGATAACCGTCAGAGCGTCGGGCACCGAGCCGAAATTGAGGATAATGGTGGAGTGCGAGGACGCCGAAGAAGCGAGTTCGATAGCGGAGGAAATCCGTCAATTTGTTAAAAAATTGAACTTTTAATGTAAAATTTATGTAAAATCGCCTTGAACAATTTCAAATCTAACATACTGCTGTTGCTTTATAATAATACACGCAATAAAATTTGAGTAACAAACCAAACTTTATGGAGGTTATTATGAGAAATCGCAAAGTATGTTTGCTCTTCGCTATGGTTCTCGTCGTAGCAATGGTGTGCGGACTCGTTATGGGTTGTACTCCCGATTCCGACGGACCTGAAGACCAAGGCGGACTCACCTTTGGTAACAACGGTGGCGGCAACAGTGGCAACGTAGAGATACTCGACAGTGCTGACGTGTTCATCACTTTTGACGTTATTTCTACCACCAATCCCGAGTCTCTCGTTTCTGTTAAGAACAAAGTTACGGGCGAGAGCGTAGCGGTAGCAGTAAGAGCTATCGGCAATGAGTTGTACAGAGTTTATCCGCCAATCGGTGGATACGAGACGGGCGATACGTACGTTATCGAAGTAGGTAAAGGCGTGTCTTTTGCTAAATATCCTGGCAAAAACGCGGTAGAATTTACCATCAATACCAACGTAGTCGCAGACCTCAAACTCAACAACGGCGTCAAAGAATTCCCATCTACCGTAGTTTCGACTTGGGGTACCGAGAGAACGGACAAATACGGCAACGTGTTCGGTTCTATGACTTTGCAGACCAACGACGAGGTCATCAAAGCGGGCGAAGTATTCATCATCGAAGACGTAGCTACGGGCACCAAGAAGGCTTACAAAGTTACGGAAGTAATGTCGGCAACCAACGCCAACGTTATGCTCAACTACACCAAGCCTGACATTGACGAAGTTTACGACGAATTCGAATATGCGGGCAAGCAACCTCTCAACGAGGAGAGTGACGTAGAGTTTTACGATAGCGATACGCAATACGAAGTTCTCGACAACAGCGACTTGGCTTTGGCTCTCGCATCTTTCTTCGGTGAGAAGCCTAAGTTCAACGTAGGCGTCAACAAAGTGGGCGACAAGATTGCCGCAACGGTTACTATCACCATTCCTAACGTGGTAAAACTCGACAACGGCACTTCCACCGACCTTGTTCTTTCGGTTGAAAACCTCTTGTCCGCAGTAGCCGACACGGCTATGTTCAAGAAGGATGCAGAGTTGGAATTCGACGTTTCCGCGCTCATCACCAACGAGATTACTTGCAAGGCTTCTATCGCAACCCACGCTTCTTTTGACGAAATCGTCAACGTAAGACAACTTATCGACAAACTTACCGAAGTTGCGGAAGAATCTGCAGGCGACGATGCGGTTTCCGTACCTCTCTTCAAGTGGATTCTCCCTATCGCCAACGGCGCCGCTCAAATCAGTTATCAAGCAGACCTTGCTTTCAGATTCGCATTTGCAGGCTCCTTTGACGTAGTTGCAAAGACCACTCTCCAATACAACGTAGGAGCATCTTATTCTAAGGCAGACGGTATCAACACCTACGCTCAAGAAATCAAGAGAGAAAACGGTCCGTTTGACAGCGTGGCAATCAAACTCCAAGGTAATGCAACTATCAAAGTCGGCGTAATCCAAGAAGTTAGATTCGACGTGCTCAGCGGCGTTCTCGGACTTGGTATCCAAGCAGAACTCGGCAACTACAATAGATTGTACGGCTACTTCCAGACCGACAACTTGCTCGGCGAAGAAGTCGGAGCAGTAGGCAACCTCTACTTTACGGGCGGTTTCTACTACGACGTAGACCTCAAGTTCGGTATCAAGATCGGCTCGCTCATCAACTTGGTAGACCAAAAGGTTGACATCACTGCAGGCGAAAAAGAGCTTTACAACTTGGGCGAAAAGGAACTTATCCTCTCTATCAACGAAAAGCAAACTTACGCTTTGCAAGCATTTACCAACGTAATGCCTACTTACACGATGCAAGTTTACGATATGGTTAGCGGCACAATCAGCACCAAGGATATTCCTACCGACCTTATCCAATATACCGTAACCGAAAACGCAAGCAAAGTAACGATTGACAAGGCTAACGACACTATCAGCGTAGCTAACCGCAATTCTAAGTTCAGCGACGTAGTGGTAAAAGTATCTATCGACGGAGCAGATGCAAAGTCTGTCTACACTACCTTCACCTACACCGGTGCAGTTGTGCTCGAACAATCCAACTATACTTATGACAAGTCTGCAAGCAATGACCAAGTAGTCATCACCGCTAAGATTGGTGGCGAGGTTATCGGCACTCCTGTCGCTAAGGTAGGCGATACCGAAATCGGTACTGCCGTTCCAACGAGCGAGAGCGGAGTTTACACCATCACCCTCAACACCACCGAACTTGACAAACTCAGCAACGGCGTCAACAACGTTACCATAGTTGCGGGAAGTTATTCTGCGGTTGCCAAAGTTGAAATCAGCGGCAAGGTAAGCGTATATGCTAATCCGGTTGACGGTGTTGCAGGTGCATACTTCATCTACACCGCAGACCAAATCAACGATATGATTGATAGAAATCTTGAATATGCAGGCAAGACCTTCATCCTCAAGAACGACATCAATATGAACGGTGCAGAGATAGGACAAATCAGTAAATTCGCAGGCACGCTCAACGGCGCAGGCTACAAGATTTACAACTATACTGTCAAGTCCTTCAAGAACAACGTTGCAGCGTTTATCGGCGAAAATGCAGGTAATATCACCGACATCACTTTCGCAGGTGACGTAATAGTAGACCTCAAGGCTGCTACCAACAGCAATTATATTGTAGCGGGCGTAGTAGGCAAAAATGCAACCAATGCAAAATTGACCAACGTAGTATTCGCAGGCAATGTCAACGTTAAGTCTACCGGATTGCAAGCAATCGTCAAAGTTGACGTTGCAGGTATCGCGGGACAAAACGCAGGTACGATGGACGGCTGTGACGTGGCTAACGGCGCAACAATCAACGCAACGTTCACCTTCGACCTTGCTAACGTAACCTTCAACGTAGGCGGCATTACCGCTACCATTGCAGACGACGACGTAACGCCAACTTACAAGTGCACTGCAGGTAAGGATGGCAAGGGAGTATTTACTACCGTCAACGTAGCAAAATAACCTCTTAAGATAAAAAGTGCGGTGGGCTTAATAGGCCCCCGCATTTTTTTGTTTTCTTTGGCTGTGTATATACTTCGCAATACTGTGTCGAGTATGTGGGTGCGTTCGGTCACAGACGCATTAGTATGCTCCCTCACGCCCCTTGTCTTGCTCGCATCTACGCACCCAAAGGGAACGATAAACTTACCGCTTTCCTCGCCTTACTCGCATCTTCACCGCCAAAAGTTTTGGAACATTGACCAAGTAGTGTGTCATTCAGAGCGAGCAAAGCGAGCGTGGGAATCTCATCCTTATAAAAAGCCGTCCTCTTGTGTTCGGGAAGGGTGTCTCACGGCGAATATGCGTCGTAATTCTGTGTCGTAACTTACGTTTTTGTTTGGTCACATACGGTATAGTATGCTCCCTTATACAATCCTCGCTCTTCGCGTCTTACTCGTATCTACACCGTCAAAATAAATGGTATGCTCCCTCACGCTGTACTCACTCTCCTTGTCTTGTATCTTCACCGTCAAATGGTGTCGGAGTCACGACCAACTACTTGTGTCATTGCGAGTGAATGAAATTAACGTGGCAATCTCAATCCTAATAAAAAGCCGTCCCCGTGCAAGGGAAGAGAGACCACCGAAGGTGGTGGAGGGGTTGTACGTTCTAACTTTTCACTCTTGTCAACCGTCTAAATTTATGTTACAATATCCTTAGCAAATCAAGTAAAATAGGCACCTTATGCAAATAATTTCAAATTGGGTATTGACAAACCCCGACCTTACAATGTATTATATAAATATAGAGGATAAGCCTATCGTCCAACGCTTTTTGGACGACCAGCGCAACGCTCTGGATAGGATAGAGTTTTTCTATCCCTATATGGGAGACGAGTTGCAAGAGGTTATTCTCGGTGGCAACTTTGTCGGGGTCTTTGACAAGGACGAGCTAATAGCAACTATAGCACTTGACAAGGACAAGCAGTATGCAAGTCAAATTGCAAGTATTGTATCCCGCTGTACTCGTGGCGCAATTTCGCCGCAATATATCTACGAGATGTCGGGTGTAATGGTGCACCCGCGGTATCGAGGACAAGGGCTTGCCAAAGAGTTGGTAGCCTATATCCAAAGTATTGCCAAGCAGCAAGATTGTCACTATATATGCGCCGTCGTACAGCTAGACAACGTAGCCAGTATCAAGACGATGCTCTCTCGAGGCTTTTGTCTTGCAGGGGTGTACGCGATGGGCGGAGAGTATGATTTCGGATACTTCGTCTATTGCACCGACAGTCCCATTGTTACGGACGCGCCGACGACCTGCGTTGCGGGTAGAGATATGCAAGGACATTTGTCAATGCTATCGCAAGGCTACGTAGGCACTCAAATTCGAAGCTCTGGTATCGACTATAGTCCGATACTTAGCAAATAAACCTATAAGGAGAAAATTATGACTAAGGTTGAATTTATCAAAGCAGTTGCATCTGAAGCCGGTGTAACTCAAGACATGGCAGCAAAATGCTACGATGCAGTTTTTGCTACTATCAAGGAAGAACTCGCTAAAGGCGAAAAAGTTGCAGTTGCAGGTTTCGGTAACTTTGAAGTAAAGACCACCGCAGCTCGTACGGGTAAAAATCCTGCTACAGGCGAGACTATCCAAATCCCTGCAGGAAAGAAAGTTTCCTTCAAAGCAGGCAAGGCTCTCAAAGACAGCCTATAAGACTTATTAGTTCTATAACAAAGAGAGAGGGTAAATAAAGTACCCTCTTTTTTTTTGCTCTTTGAGAGTATTTGCCACCGTCAAATTAAATAGTATGTTCTATTATAAAATCCTCACTCTTCGCGTATTACTCATTTCTACTTTGTCAAAAAGCAATCAAGAGGCGTAAGGTTGTATGTCATTGCGAGCGCAGCGTGGCAATCTCAACCGCTTAAAGCCATCTTTGTGCAAAGGGAGGTGGCTTGGCATTGCCGAGACGGAGGGATTGACCTATCGTCGTTGCGAGTGTATCAAATTGTCATTGCGAAGCGTTTTGCAAAACATTGTGGCAACAATATTCTTTGTCATTGCGAGCCTTTGGCGTGGCAATCTCATCCATATAAATAGCCGTCCCTGTGCAAGGGAAGGGGGACCACGAAGTGGTGGAAGGGTTGTCCTACTGTCATTGCAGTGGAGCGTAGCGTAACCCCGCAATCTCAAGTATTACGTCATTCAGAGCCTTAAGTGTAAGGCGTGAGAATCTCGTGTTTTTTTGTCATTGCTAAGCAGTTAGGCTGTGGCAATCTCAAACTTATATAAGCCGTCCATTTGTGTTTTGGAATGGTGGCTCACACCATATTTGCGTAGTTATGCTTAATGAACTTGCGCTTGTGCTTGGTCGCGCAAGTAGTATGCTCTCGTCGCCCAATCCTCGCTCTTAGCGTCTTCCTCGTATCTACACCATGCGTGAGCTACCTTTGCCGAGACGGAGGGATTGCATTCTGTTCTTATCCTTTGATATTACGTCGAGTTTCACCCAAATTTTGACTTAGCACAAAAAAATTTTTTTCTTAGACGGTGACTGAGTTTCCAAAAAATTACTGTCCATAAAAGTTGCATATTTGCAATTCTTGTGATATAATATATTTAGCTGAATAGGGTCGTTTTGCAACTGACGGATTACATAGATGTCTATGGGGGAGCAAAGCGAGTAGTTGTCGACCGTCTGGGCATTTATGTTCAGACTTTTTTTGTGATTTAGGAGGTATTATGGACGCATATCAAGGTTTTGTTTTAGGCAACTGGAACAAAGAAATTGACGTTGCAGACTTTATCAGGCTCAACTACACGCCTTACGACGGAGACGACGGCTTTCTTGCGGGGGCAACCGAGCGTACGGCGCGTCTCAACGACAAGGTCAACGACCTATTGAAAGAAGAACAACGCCGCGGTGGAGTGTACGACATTGACACCGAGACGGTTTCTTCCATTCTCACCTACAAGGCTGGTTATATTGACAAGGAGCAAGAGATAATCGTCGGACTTCAGACCGACGCACCACTCAAGCGTGCAGTCAATCCTTTCTCGGGCAAACGCATGGGAGAAAAGGCTTGTGAGGCTTACGGCTACGAAATATCGGAGAAGATTAGGGACGAGTTTCGCTATCGCACTACGCACAACGACGGCGTATTTAGAGCTTACACCGACACTATGCGCAAAGCAAGACACGTTGGCGTAATAACGGGACTTCCCGACGCATATTCTCGTGGTAGAATAATCGGCGACTATCGCCGTATTCCGCTCTACGGTATGGATTATCTCATAGAACAGAAGAAAAAGGATAGAGAACGGTTATGGCAAAAGCCTATGAGCGACGACAATATCCAACTTATCGAAGACGTGACCAAACAGCTCGACTTTATGGCTCAACTCATCGAGATGGGCAAGTTGTACGGTTGCGACATCTCCAAGCCTGCAACCAATGCGGTAGAAGCCGTTCAATGGTTATATCTCGGATATTTAGGTGCCGTCAAGGAACAAAACGGCGCAGCCAACTCTATAGGTAGAATCAGCACCTTTTTGGATATATATTTCGAGAGGGACATCAAGGCAGGTTTGATAGACGAGGCAAGAGCGCAAGAGATTATCGACGACTTTGTCATCAAGCTTAGACTTGTTCGTCACTTGCGCACACCCGAATACAACGAACTTTTCGCAGGCGACCCCGTTTGGGTTACTACCTCCGAGGGAGGAATGTGCTCTGACGGCAGACACATGGTCACCAAGACGTCCTTTAGAGTGCTCAACACACTCTACAATCTCGGTTGCAGCGCGGAGCCTAACATTACCGTTTTATGGGCTCAAAAGCTCCCACAAGGCTTCAAGGACTTTTGCGCCAAGGTTTCTATCGAGACGGATAGCATTCAGTACGAAAACGACGACGTAATGCGTAAGGACTTTGGCGACGATTACGCTATCGCATGTTGCGTATCGGCAATGAAAGTAGGTAAACAAATGCAATACTTCGGCGCTAGGTGCAATCTTGCCAAAGTTTTGCTTATGGCGCTCAACGGCGGTAAGGACGAAATCTACGGAGAACAAATCGGACCAGAAGGCAAAGTCTTCGACGAAGGTTTGCTCGACTACGACAGCGTTATCGAGGCTTACAAGAAGTATTGCGATTGGATGGCGGGACTGTATGTCAACACCCTCAACATCATTCACTATATGCACGACAAATACGCCTACGAGCGCCTTATGATGTCATTGCACGACACCGACGTAGAGAGACTTATGGCATTCGGTATATGCGGGCTCAGCGTACTTGCAGACAGCCTCAGCGCAATCAAATACGCCAAGGTTAAGGCAATCAAGGATGATAGAGGTCTTGTCACCGACTTCGAGATAGAGGGCGACTTCCCTAAGTACGGCAACGATGACGACAGAGTAGACGACATTGCCAAGTGGATAACGGAATACTTCTACGAGCAACTTTGCAAGCATCCGACCCACCGCAACGCCAAGCATACTTTGTCCATTCTCACCATTACGTCCAACGTGGTGTACGGCAAAAAGACGGGTAACACCCCGGACGGCAGACGTCGCGGAGAGCCGTTTGCTCCGGGAGCCAATCCAATGCTCCAAAGAGATTGTTGCGGAGCGCTCGCCAGCCTCAATTCCGTGGCGAAAATCAACTACGATTGTTGCCAAGACGGCATAAGCAACACCTTCAGCTTTACGCCTACCACACTTGGCAAAACGCTTGACGAGAGAATATCCAAGCTGACTACCATTCTCGACGGCTACTTTGCGCAAAATGCGCATCACCTCAACGTCAACGCGCTCAACAGAGAGAAACTTATCGACGCAATGGAACACCCCGACAAGTATCCTAACCTCACCATAAGGGTCAGCGGATACGCAGTCAACTTCAACAAGCTCAGCACCGAGCAAAAGAAAGAGGTTATCTCGCGTACTTTCCATGAACAACTGTGACGTAATAGGTAAAATTCATTCTTTAGAAAGTTTAGCAACCCTCGACGGAGACGGCGTTAGATACGGCGTTTTCCTCGTGGGTTGTCCGCTTAGGTGCGTATATTGCCACAACCCCGACACTTGGGCAAATAGCGGTGCTTACACGCAATATACCGCACGAGAGCTTTGCGACAAAATCGGCAGATACAAGCCGTATTTCGGAGTGGACGGAGGAGTTACTTTTAGCGGAGGAGAGCCGTTGTTGCAAGCCGAATTCGTGGCTTGTTGCGGCAAACTTCTCTCCCAAAACGGTATCGAATACGCTCTCGATACGTCGGGTGCCGTAGAGCTTGACGGACACGTCAAAGAGGCAGTCAAGGGTGCCGAGCTTATAATTCTCGACCTAAAGATGTACGACAGCGAGTCCTATCGCAAGTACACGGCGGGGGATATGGATAAGGTGATAGCCTTCGGCGATCTTTGCGACAGATTGGGCAAACGCACTTGGCTACGCACCGTCGTAGTGCCTAATATCAACGATACTACGCAAGATATGGACGAGTATCTCAAGGTGGCGTCAAGGTGGAAGTGTGTAGAGAAGTACGAACTTCTCGGCTTTCACACTATGGGCTTTGACAAATATGCGCGTTTGTCAATACCTAATCCGCTACAATCAACTTCCCCTATGAATAGCGAAAAATTGCAAGAACTGCAACGTTATATAGACGACAAAAGGAGTAAACTATGATAGACAGAAAACAATTAGCGTACGATTATTTCAAGCAAGGTTACAACTGTGCTCAATCGGTAGTGGCTAGCTTTGAGGACGTTTTGCCACTCGACAAAGAGACTTTTTTGCAAGTAGCAGTTGCCTTTGGAGGAGGTTTTGGCAGAACGCGCAACCTATGCGGCGCGGTTAGCGCAATGGGGATCGTTGCAGGCTTGCTACACGCCGATAGAGAGGAGATTGCCAAGAATAAGGGCGACGTGTACAAGATTGTTCAAATGCTTGACCAAGAGTTTAAGGAGCGCAACGGCAGCGACAACTGTGCAGTACTGCTCAAAGACGTCAAAAATCTTACCGAGGGTTACGTTCCGCAAGTGAGAGATGAGGAATATTATACCGTCAGACCTTGCATAAAATTCGTTTTGGACAGCGTTGATATAATAGAGAAAACTCTACTCAATCAATAAATCAAAGCAGAAATAAATACATATTCGATTGATGAGATTGCGACGAAACCCGTCGCAATCTTTGTTTCGTCGTAATATCCCTTGTCGCGCGGATTATAACGTTCAATCGCAATCCCTCAAAAAGCCGATACAGGTTGTCAAAAACGCTTTTTTGAGATAGTCCTAGCTCCTTGCTCGATAATGTAAAAATCCAACAACGGCTTTTTGCTCTACTTGATAAAAACAAATGCATATCCAAAAAGAGAATATGGTATAATTATGCAAATTTTTGGATATAATTCATTTTTATTCATCGATGTCAGAGCAGCGTACTTTCACAACTTAATAATAGATTTTTGCCTACGTTTTAACTTTTCGAAGATAGAAGATATTTGGTGCGGTTGCAAAATATTCGGTGGTTGCTCACTTATTTCGCACGTCAACAAGATAATTTTATAATATTTTAGTTAGATTATAATACTTATTTTATCGCGGTGCGCTCGTTTTGTAATAAGTTAGTTGCAAAAGCGGTATTATAATGTTATAATACAATTTAGAAGTTTGGAGAGCGATATGAGATATTTTTTTCAACACGACAACTACAACGATTTTGATTGTATACAGCGCAATAGGTTGCAGCCGCGCGCCTACTTCGTGCCTTTTTCGTCGTTAGACGAGTGCAAGGGGTGCGAGTCTTATCTTGACGAGAGGTATTCTTCCAAGATGATTACTATGCTCAACGGCAAGTGGGATTTCAAGTATTTTGCCAAGCTCGACGATATGCCGCCTAGTGTAGATACTTACGACTATCCGTTCGACTCAATCAAGGTGCCTGCGTGTTGGCAGTTTTCGGGTTACGAACAGCCTTTTTACGTCAACACCCGTTACCAATTCGACTGCAATCCTCCGTATGTTCCCGCGAGCGAGGGCGTCATGGGGCTCAACACTCCTATCAACGCCTCCGCGCCCGTCAAGGTTTACAATAGCGTAGGACTATATCGCAAGCAGTTCCGTATGGTGAGGTCGGCAAGGCATATTCTCACTTTTTTAGGTGTTGCTTCGGCTATTCAAGTATACGTCAACGGCAGGTTTGTAGGTTACAGCGAGGGCTCGCACAATACCGCCGAGTTTGACGTTACGGACGAAGTTATCGACGGACCTAACGAGATTGTCGCTATCGTGTACAAGTGGTGCAACGGTACCTATCTCGAGTGTCAAGATATGTTCCGCAACAACGGCATTTTCCGTGACGTTTACATCACCAATTATGACAAAAACTATATCTACGACTTTGGCGTCAAGACCAAAAAGCTCGACCTCGGCAACTGGCTGATCGAGGTAGAATGTAAGGGTAATCTCGAAGAAAAAGCCGAGATATATTACGAACTTTACGACGGCAACAGACTTATTCATCGCAATCAAGGCGATAAGACCATGCTAGGCGTCAACAATGCCAAAACTTGGTCGGCGGAAAAGCCTTACCTATACACGCTGTATATCTATATTAAGAAAGGCACCAAGAGCGTATTTGCGCTAAGACAAGAGATAGGTCTTAGAGAAATCAACGTGTCGGGCAGCGTATTCTATTTCAACGACAAGCCTATCAAAATCAAGGGCGTCAACCACCACGATACCAACCCTAAGACGGGTTGGGTGATGAGCGTCGACAACTATTTGACCGACCTCACTTTGATGAAGCATCTCAACGTCAACGCAATAAGGACGTCGCACTATCCGCCCGACCCTATTATGCTCAAGATGGCTAATTATCTGGGATTTTACGTCATAGACGAGGCGGATATAGAAACTCACGGCACGTGCGCCACCAACTTGCCTAGACCCAACCGCATCAGCAACAACCTCAAGTGGAAGGATCATTTTTGGGATAGAGTATATTCTATGTACATGCGCGACCGCAACAACGCGTGCGTTACTATGTGGTCACTCGGCAACGAAGCCGGCGGATACAAGTGTCAAGACTATTGCTACGACAATCTTAAGAAAATCGACCCGTCGGTGCCTATACATTACGAGGGCGTGTGTAGGACGAGAAGGTGGGCGTACGACGTCGTGTCGGAGATGTACACCTCAACCTATAAGTGCGAAAAGTACGTGGAAGGAAAACTTCCTAAGAAATATTATCGCGCGCCTTTCTTCTTGTGCGAATACGCGCACGCAATGGGCGTAGGTCCCGGCGGACTGGAGAAGTATTGGGAAATCTTCTACAAGTCGCCCAACGCAATGGGCGGTTGTATATGGGAATGGGCTGATCACGCCGTTATGCGCGAAGACGGCTCGTATACTTACGGAGGAGACCACGGCGAATACGTGCATGACGGCAATTTTTGCGTAGACGGTTTGGTTTATCCCGACAGAGAGTTATCTACGGGCGCATACGAAATGCAGTCGGTTTATAGACCTATCAGGGCGAGTTACGTTTCCAACAATCGCTACATTCTCACCAACACCAACTACTTTGCCGACTCGTCCAACCTCGATATAAGTTGGGAATATTTATGCAACGGCGAAGTGCTTGCTAAGGGCAAGATAGACGGTATAATTCCGCCTGCTTCCGACTACGTAGTCACCCTCAAACACCCCGCAATCGATACTACTAGAGATTGCTTTATCAACTTTATCTACGTCAATAAAGACAGCGGAAAACAAGTGGCTAAAGAACAACTCATATTGTGTCAATTCTTATCGCAAGGTATGGAGAGGTCCAAGGGCGAAGTGGCTTGCGTGGAAGAGAACGGCTTGTTTAAGGTTATGTTCAACAACGGCAAAGTCGTCATCGACAGAGCCAACGGCAGACTTATCAGTTACGTCGTCAACGACAAAGAATATATGTTGTCGGGCGCGCACACCGCGGGACTATATCCGAGCGTGTACAGACCGCCTATCGACAACTATATCAACGTTGACAAGGTATGGCGTAGACAAGGGCTGGATACGGCGGAGTTCGAACTGAGGAGCTTTGACAGCAAAAAGTTGGTGGGCAAGGTAGAGATTTATCTCGAGTTCGAATTGCAAATCAAGGGCAAAGTCAAGATGATAGTCACGAGCACCTACACCGTGTACGGCAACGGACATATCGACGTGGCTACTCGTTTGGAGAGAGCAAGAGGGTATGACTTGCCTAAATTCGGCTTGACTTTGGAGATACCTAAGGAATTTTGCAACGTCAGATACTACGGCAGAGGCGACAAAGAAAACTATAGCGACTTCAATGCACATTCCTCAATCGGCATATACGAGAGCAAGGTTGACAAAATGTACGAGCCTTATATAAGACCTCAAGACAGTGGCAATAGGGGAGATACGAGATGGTTTGAAGTGACGGACGACGATGGCGAAGGACTTGTCTTTGAGGCAATGGGTAAACCTTTCAACTTTTCGACCCTACCGTTTGACGACAAAGTTGTGGCGGAGGCTAAGCATAGACAAGACTTGATTCGTCAAGACAAGACGGTGGTCAAGGTGGACGGCTTTGTCAGAGGCGTTGGTAGCAACAGCTGCGGCGAAGATACCAGATACGAGCATAGACATACCACGACTGCTCCTATCGAATATTCTTTCAAGATTTTTGCCAAGTCTTGCGTAAAATAACGCCGACTAAATAAAAACGCACGATATAAATAAAGATATAAATAAAAAATTAAATATTTATTAAAAAATTTTTATAATTATATTGTATTTTATAATTTTATATGATATATTATAATAAATGTATACTTATTTGGAGGAAGTATTATGGCAGAATTTACATACGAAGTTATCAAAAACTACGGACAGTTGTCTGAGTCGAGCAAAGGCTGGAAGAAGGAAGTAAAACTTATCAGCTGGAACGGCAAAGAAGCTAAGTACGATATTAGAGAATGGTCCCCGGAAAATGATAAAATGGGTAAAGGTGTCACTTTGAGTGCCGAAGAGATGAAGGCACTTAAAGATTTGCTCAACAAAATGGACCTGTAATAATATAGTTTTCTTCGATTGTGTTAGGCGCACCAAAGCTTGCGAGGAGGCAAGGTTTGGTGTGCTTTTTTGACTGTTTTTGACGGTGGAGATGCGAGTTAGGCGAGGAGAACGAGGAGTTGTGAATGAGCGTACTCATTGTACGTGATTGAACAACCTCGCAAGTTCAACAAAGCATAACGACGCATATACGCCGTCAAAATATTATCTATGCGAATTAATGTATACTTCAAAACATATTACTTGCCGATATAGGTCTACTTTGGTAGCATAAACTCAAAAATATTTTTCAAATACGAAATATAGTGTCATATTTGACGTTTTATAATACGACTACAATAGATGAGGAGATGATGATTATGATGAAAATGCTTATCCAACTCGATGAGGAGAGAATAAAGGCAGACGACGAATATGACTTGCAAGAAATGTGGCAAGCAATAGACGAAGTATTCGAGGACGTGAAGTGTATCAAGGAAGTCCAACCCGACGGCTCGGCAATGTACTTAGGCAACTCAAATAGGGATAATTATTTAGCCGATTTTGGGTGTGCTTATTTGACTTTAACCGATTGGGAGCCGATCGCAAAATATTGTTGCAAGTGGATATGTTATGATAATGAAGATAACGAAGATTTACCGCTTGCCGATGAGGACGTTCTTGCAAAACTTAGGCAACGAGACCCCACTTTTTGCTAAATATGCGAGGTAGATTATGGAAAGTCCAAAGTATAAGGCTATAAACTTTGACCTCGATACAAGAAAAATGCGACGATATGGCAAATATCCTATTGGATAAACTGAAGTAAAACGCATTTATTTGGGACATGATAAAAAATATATTATGTTATGCAAAAACCTTCCTTGGCTCAAGGAAGGTTTTTGGTTGGTTGTGAGCTGGTTATTCTACGTCAAGATTGTCTAAAGTAAAAACTTCGTCGTCCAGAAATTCTATCGTCGTCATACCGAAACCGCTTGCCAATCTCATTACGGTGGAGAGGGTGACGGTCTTACTCTTGCCACTCAGAATCCATTGCATGTGTCCGTGTGGAATGCCCGACAACTGCTCTAAGCGATATTGAGACATATTCTTTTGGGTCAGCAAACCGACAACTCGTTTTGCCACGGCATCATTTACGGTCACGATTTACCTCCAAAATATTTTACGGAAGGATACTTCCATAGTCATTATATACTTTTGATTAAAAAATATAAGAATGTATACTTCCCTATGATTGATGGATAAGCATTGGTATGCTATAATCTGTAAGTATACTTACCTATTAGGAGCAAAAATGATTATTACTTTTTGTGGGCACTCAAAATGTTTTTCAAATCAAGATGATGAAGATAGATTGTTGAAGGTGATAAATGAATTGACGAAGGGTGAAGACGCAATCTTTTATCTTGGCGGGTACGGCGGTTTTGATAAATTGGCTTTGGAATGTTCATACAAGTTTAAGCAAAGCCACCCCAAGTCAAAACTAATATACGTTATGCCGTATTTAGAAAAAATCAACGACGAAAAAAGATATGATGAGAGCATCTATCCGCCAATCGAAAACGTGCCGTTGAGAAGTGCAATAGTAAAACGAAATTAATGGATGGTGGACAAAGCGGATATTGTTATTGCATACGTAGACCACAAGTGGGGTGGGGCATATAAAACGTATGCGTACGCAATAAAAAGACGAAAGAAGATATATAATTTTGCCGAGATTTATGCGTGCTCTCAAAGGATAAGATTAGATTTGACAACCCTTCCACCGCTACTGCGGTTTTCTTACGGCATAGGTGCGAGTTCGACAAGCACAACTAAGTAGATATGCCGTAAGACCACCTTCCCGAACATAAGAGGGAGGCTTATAAAGCGGATGAGATTCCCACGCCTTACAAGTAAGGCTCGGAATGACAGTAGAATAGCGATTGCCAATGTACACAACGGAATGACAAAATACAAGGTCATTGCGAAGCGTTTGCAAAACGCTGTGGCAATCTTAAACAAAGAGGCACTAGACTTCCACGCCTAACGGCTTTGCTAACGCAGAATGCACGCAGCGGAATGACATAGTGGAATAGATTGCCACGGTTACGTTTCGCTCTACTGCAAGACAAGCTTTTGCTATAAGAATGGAAAAGTTGAAGTTTATTATTAGCAAAATATAGTTGCATATACCGTCCAACTATTATCGTCTCCATCTGCCTGCATATATTTGACAAGGCGGGGGAGTTTATTTATAATATAAAAAGTATAAAATTTGGGAGGACGACTATGGACGAGAGTCAAAACAAGTCAATTGTTGACAAGAGTATTCAACAACCTGCCCAAGTGGAAGTAGTAGATTCAACCCCACAACAACCAACGCCTAAGAAAGAAAACAAGGCGTGGACAACAATCAAGAGGCTGAGCAAAAGATGGTTTATCGACGCATTCAGCGGTATGGCGCAAGGCTTATTCGTCACGCTGATTGCGGGTACGATTTTTACCCAGATTGGCAAGCTGATAGGCGTAGACAACGGCGTTGGCGCATTGATGGTGCTTATCGGCTCTATGGCAAGCACGATGATGGGAGCGGGTATAGGCGTAGGCATTGCCAAATACCTCAAGGCTTCCAACTTAGTAATGTTTGCGTGCGCGGCTGCGGGCTTTATAGGCGCGTTTTTGCCCGACGCGGCGTATAAAATAGCAATTAGCGAACAAGGCTTTTCGCTGATGGCTTTGGCACAGTCGTTGATTTCCGTCAAGCTGGGCGCTCCCGGCAACCCTATAGGCGCGTACGTAGCGACTTTGGTGGCTTTGGAAATCGTTTCGTTGTATGCGGGCAAGACCAAACTCGATATATTGTTGGTGCCTCTCGGCGTGCTTGCGCTAGCCTTTGTGACCACCTTCGTTGCGATACCTGCGATATGGCTGATTGCCATGATAGGCAAGTTCGTCGAAGTGTCGACGGGTGCGGTACCTTTCTTGATGGGTATAGTAATTGCCGTAGTGATGGGCGTACTGCTCACTATGCCGACGTCGAGCGCTGCGATATGGATAGCCTTGGCTGCGGGCAATACGTCCGACACCATGCTCCTTGCAGGCGGCGCGGCGGTAGTAGGTTGCGCTTGTCAAATGGTAGGCTTTGCCGTGGCAAGTTATAGAGAAAACAAAGTGTCGGGACTTATCGCGCAAGGACTAGGCACGTCAATGCTGCAAATACCTAACATAATGCGCAATCCTAAGACCTTTATTCCGCCGATAGTTGCCAGTGCGATATGCGGACCTATGGCAACGTGCTTGTTCCAGCTTAGATGCAACGCCAGCGGCGGCGGTATGGGTACGAGCGGTCTGGTAGGCGTATTCGGAGTGATAGAGGCAAGTTCGGGCGTGATAGCGACGTGGAAAATGTGGCTTGGTATAATCTTGCTTATGTTCGTATTGCCGGCACTCATCAGTTGGGGCGTAAGCGAATTGTTGCGCAAGGTAGGCTGGATAAAGTACGGCGATATGCAACTGCAACTGCAATAATATATCGCACGAATTATCGCGAAAAATCAAAAGAATTCTTTAAGTGGCACGACCTGCCACTTAAAAAATCTATGGAGGCAAATATGGAAACGAAACTCAGAAAAGACGTGGAAGATAAGTTTAAGTGGCGTCTCGAAGATATGTACGCCACCGACGAAGAGTGGGAAAAATCGTATAGCACGGTAGAAAAGAACAAGTATAATCTCGAAAAGTACAAAGGTAAACTGAATAACGCGGAAGACATACTTGCCTTTTTGAAAGAAAACGCCGAGTACGACTGCGAAATATCCAAACTCTACGTCTACGCTCGCATGCGCAAGGACCAAGACGTCAGCGTGACCAAATACCAAGAGATGACCGACAAGATAGACAATCTGGCGGTAGAGTTGGGCTCGATATATTCTTTCGTAAAAGTGGAACTTTCCGCCAATAGCAAGGAATTTTTGGAGGACTTGTCCAATCGACTAGAATTTGCCGATTTTGACTACGAGCTCAAAGAGATTGCGCGCTTTAAGGACAGAACTCTCGGCGACGGCGAAGAGAAGTTGCTGGCTGAGGTCAAGAGCTTCTCGGACATGTTCCACGACGCATTCGAGATGTTCGACAATGCCGACGTCAAGTTTGAGCCTTTCGTAGATAGCGAGGGTAATACCGTGCACCTCTCTCACGGCTTGTACGGCGTGTATCTCCAATCCGATGACAGAGAGGATAGACGCAAGGCGTTTGAGAGTATGTTCGGTGCGTACAAGGGCATGATTAATACCGTGGCTACGCTGTATAGCGGCAACGTCAAAAAGAACGTCTTTTTTGCCAAAGCACGCAAATACGAGGGGGCGTTGCAGATGGCTATGGACGGCGAAAACGTAACACCTACCGTCTACGGCAAGTTGGTGGAGTGTATCGACGAGGCTCTGCCTCTATTGCACAATTATATGGAATATCGCCGTCAAAAACTTGGCTACGAGCAACTGCATATGTACGATTTGCATACCGCGATATTCGAGTGTAAAATCGATAATACCGACTACGACGAGGCAAAGAAGATAGTCAAAGAGGGCTTGAAACCGTTGGGCGAAGAATACGCGCGCCTTTTGGATACCGCCTTTGACCAAGGTTGGATAGACGTATACGAAAACAAGGGCAAGAGAAGCGGCGCATACAGTTGGGGTAGTTACGGCACTCACCCTTACGTCCTACTCAACTACAACGGCACGATACACGACGTCTTTACCATAGCGCACGAATTGGGACACGCTATGCACAGTTATTATAGCAATCTCAATCAGCCGTATAGTAAGGCGGGATACGAGATTTTCGTAGCCGAAGTGGCTTCTACGGTCAACGAAACCCTACTGGTCAAAAGTCTGCTAAAGACGGCTGAGGGCGAGGATAAGAAGTACCTCTTGTCCTATCTGTTGGATATGTTCCGCACTACCGTGTTTAGACAAACGCAGTTTGCCGAGTTCGAAGCTAAAGCGCACGAAATGGCGCAGAAGGGCGAGGCTCTCACACCGCAAAGTTTGAGCGACGTATATTATCGCCTCAACCAAAAGTATTACGGAGAAGGAAAAGTCGTTCAAGACGACCTCATAAGATACGAGTGGGCGAGAATACCGCACTTCTATAGAAGTTTTTACGTCTACAAGTACGCAACGGGTCTCATCAGCGCCGTGTGCATAGCCGACGATATTTTGACCAAAGGTCAAAGTGCGGTAGACGACTACAAGAAGTTTTTGAGTGCGGGCGGAAGTATGCCACCTGTAGAAATTCTAAAACTGGCGGGCGTAGACCTTACTACGGACGAGCCGTATAAAAAAGCTATGAAAGTCTTTGAAGAGACGCTGAATCAACTAAAACAAGCGTAAATCCAAGTAAGTCGTAGGCTGTAATGTTGGCGGTACGGGTAAGCGTCGTGCAACGACAAAACGAGTGCTCCGTCACGACTAAATCTCGGTAGAATATTATCGGGCGACAACCGAAGAAAAAATCAAGCCTTGCAAAATAATTTTTGTATTGACGGCAAGGTCATAAAACTATATAATTATAGGCGAGGTTACTATGGAAGATAACAAAAAGAATAGAGAAGAAATAAAAGAAATAATGAAGTCGTTGCCGTACAACTTGGAAGCCGAACAAGCCGTGTTGGGCGCGATTTTGTCCGACAACGAGTTGGCTATCCAACTGGTGCCTAACTTGCAAAAGGACGACTTTTATATCGAGGCGCACCAAGAGATTTTTGAGCAGTTGTTGGAAATAAACAAAAACAATAAGCCTATGGAATTGGTGGCTCTGACCGAGAGATTGACCAAAAAAGGTAAGTTGAAAAAGGTGGGCGGAATGACGATGTTGACCCAGCTGATGGAAGCCATTCCTTCTACCGCCAACTACGAATATTACGTCGGTATAGTCAAGAATAACGCTCTTTTGCGTAGAATTATACGCAACTGCAACACCATTATCTATCACGCGCATTCGGAAGAGGACGCCGACAACGTGTTGGCTGTAGCCGAAAATCTCATATACAACATAGCGCAAGAAAAGGATACTTCGGTACTCGAGCCCGTACAAAAAATAGCCGTGGAAGTGTTGCAAACGCTGAGCGATAGATACAATTCTCCCGACAAGGAAGACCCCGACGCTTTGAAAGTTGGCTTTTCTAATCTCGACCAGATTACGGGAGGATTTAGACCGGGACAACTTATCGTCTTGGCGGCTCGTCCGGGTTGCGGAAAGACTTCGTTTTGTATGAATATGGTTGCCAACCTAATTAAATCCTCGCCCGACAAGATAGTTGCGATATTCAACCTGGAGATGAGCAAGGGAGAATTGGTCCACAGACTTATATCCAATATCGCGAGGGTCGATTCTCGTACTTTGCAAAGAGGCGAACAAGACTTCGAAGAAATGAAGAGAGTGTGGGATAGCAACAACCAACTCAGAAACTGCGAAGTGTATATCGACGACAGCGCTGCGATTACCGCCGAGCAAATAATGTCCAAATGCAGACGACTAAAAGCGCAAAAGGGCGGACTGGACTTGGTTATCGTCGACTATTTGCAACTGATAACCAGTTCTAATCCGAAATTAAGCAAACAACAGCAAGTGGCTGATATGTCCCGCCTAATGAAGATTATGGCAAAGGAACTCAAGTGTCCCGTCGTCGTATTGTCGCAAATGTCGCGCGAAATAGAAAAGAGAGACGACAAGACCCCTATGCTTGCCGACTTGAGAGAATCGGGCGCGATAGAGCAAGACGCCGACATGGTATTCTTCCTTATGGAAGGAGACTTCGAATTGAGCAATACCGAAGCGTCGCCAATTACGCTGAAGATTGCTAAGCACAGAAACGGTATTATTACCGATATTGACTTTAAGTGGGAAAAGGCGATGACCAACTTTATCCCCGTATTTAACGCGATACATAGACCTAAGGAAGAGACTGTCGGAAAAGCGGGTAAAAAACCCGAACACGTCGGCGCCGGCGACGGAGGAAATGATTTTGCGGACGCTCAAAATTATATCGTGCCGGACGAAGACCTCGCGCCTATTGACGACTATGCTCCCGATGAAGACCTCGCACCTATCGACGACACTTTTGCATTAGGCGGAGAAGATATATTCGGCAATCTAAAAGATAGGGAGATGAAGACCAAACCGAATTTTGGCGACGATGACGAAAATAATTAGAAGAGACTAAGGTTCCTCTGACGAGGGACCTTTTTTGTGACAAAGAAAAGCGCTTTGAAGAGCTACTCGATATAGCAAAACGTAGCTGTGCAATGACGAAGCAGGTCAATCCCTCCGTCATGCCGTGGGGTAAGACATCTCACTTTGCACAAAGGAGGCTGTAAAAGGATTGGAATTGTCGCGTTGCATTCGCAATGAAATGCAGGGCAAACTCAACGCACGGAGACGAGGCTACAAACTGCAAAAGCAATGAGCAAATAACACGATTAGTCGGCATATACTTGAATATGGCTTATAAAGAAGAATTGTGCGCATTGGTATCCAAGACCCTCGGAGAAGAGGTGCTAAATAGAAAAATCACCGTCTACGATAACCTCGCTTTGGTGGAGGGTCATAACGGCATTTTGGCTTACAATCCCCAAAACGTCAAGGTGCGAGTTAATAAAAAGACCCTCAGCATCGTCGGTAAAGATTTGTGCGTGGTGGAGTGTACCGTCAACGATATAGTAATCAAGGGCAACATCGAAAGGTTTGAGGTGAGCAAATGAGAGAGCGCGCCGTCATACGTACAGATAGGCTCAACTGCTCTAGGCTCGTCAACCAACTGAGAGAAAAAAAGATTGCCCTCTACAACGTGAGGATAGAGGAGGAGCAACTTGTTTTCGTCGTGTACGGCGATGACGTAGACAAAGCTATCGAGTTGTTGAATGACAAAAAAAAGACCTATCGCGTCGTTGAAATTAGACGAAAAAAATCTTGGAAAAAAATTGTAAAAGAGCACCTTGTATCGGGTTTTTCGTGGTTTTTGGTGGTTGCGGCGATTTTTGTCGCAAGCAGATTTTGCTATAAGGTGGACGTGGTTGCCGACGATATTGTACTAAAAAATCAAGTGGAGAGCATATTGGTCGAGGAGGGTTATCGAGGCGTCTTTCTTAAATCTAAAGTCGACAGAGAGGTTCTAAAACAAAAGATATTGTCAAGCACCTCCGATACCGCCTACGCCGACGTGAAACTCAGCGGCGGGAGATTGGTAGTAAGTATCAAACAAGCGCATAAGCAGATGCAAGAGAGTGCGGAATACACCGCGATATACGCCGAGTGTGATTGTGTGATAACCAAAATCTTCGTCGAGAGCGGAACGGCGTTGGTAAAAGAAGGGGATAGAGTCGTCAAAGGACAAAAACTCATAGACGGATATATCGATCTCAAAGATCCGTTAGACCCTCAAAACGTCAAACAACCCGTCAAAGCCAAGGGGTTGGTATACGGTAAGGTGTGGAAGAGTAGCAGACTTGTTTTGCCCGACAAATATATCTCTACGGAGAGGACGGGCAACACTATGATTGCCAATCAAGTGAGCGTGGGAGGCTGGACTTGGAAGAGTAAAAAGCAAAATCTTTTTGAAAACTTCGAGGTGGAAACTCGGCGAAAAAGTACGGGAAATATAATAAAAATCGACGTGGAAAAGACGACGTTTTTTGAAACTACTCCGATAGAAAAGACGGTGGACAGAGATTATATAGACAGTCGTATCAATAGTGCGAAAATCGATTTGCAGTCGGAGTTCGAGGAGGATTGGAAGGTCGTCGATTGTTGGAATTTTGAAAAAAGACTGGACAATTTATATATAATAGATATATACTATGAATTAGAAATACCCGTGTGGTATGGGGAGGAATGATTATCGAAAAGACAATAGAATTGCAAGATTTGCAAGATACGATGGCACTATGCGGCGTGAGAGACGAAAACCTCGAATATATGCGTGAAAAGTTTGGGGTAGGCATTAGGTTATTCGGCAGCAACTTGACGATTATAGGAGAACAACAACAATGCGACCGCGTGGCGGAAGTGATTGAGACGTTGATGAGCAAAGCTCGCAGCAACAATATCAATCGCAACTTTATCGATTTCGTCACCGATATGATTGACGCGGGTGACAGCGATAAGTTTGACGAACTCACTCGCACCGTCGCAATGACGATAAAGGGTAAACCTATCAAATGTAAGACCTATGGACAAGCTGCCTACGTCAAGGCTATCAACGACAATCCCATCGTCTTCGGCGTGGGTCCCGCCGGTACGGGTAAGACCTATCTTGCCGTAGCTTTGGCGGTGGTTGCATTCAAAAATAAACTCGTGGATAAGATTATCCTCACTCGTCCCGCCGTGGAAGCAGGGGAGAAATTGGGATTTTTGCCGGGAGATTTGGGGGCTAAAGTCGACCCTTATCTCAGACCTCTCTACGACGCGTTGCAAGAGATGTTCGGGCTGGAGACTTACAACAAACTGATGGAAAAGGGCGTCATCGAGATTGCTCCGCTCGCGTATATGAGAGGTAGAACGCTGTCGGGCGCTTTTATAATCCTCGACGAAGCCCAAAACACCACGGGCGAACAAATGAAGATGTTCCTTACCCGTATGGGCGAGGGCAGTAAAATCGTCGTGACGGGCGACACGACCCAGATAGACTTGCCTAACAACAAGGCGAGCGGACTAGTAGAAGCAGTATCTATTTTGGAGGGCGTCAAGGGTATTGCCGTCGTCAACTTGACTGCTAAAGATATTGTGCGTCACCCGTTGGTACAAGCAATAGTCAATGCTTATGAAAAACACGGAAAAACCAAGGAGAATTGAATGACTGAACAAAAGCAAAAAGAAATATGGATTGTCGTGGCTTATATTGCGGTGTATATCGTTTTGGCGTTGTTTACCGCGGCTATAGGTACGGCGATTTTGCTCAAGGATATTACCGCTATGGCTAAGGCGTCGATTGTTTTGCCCGTGGCGGTGGGAATATTCGTTTGCTACTTTGCAACGATGATTTACGCGCGATATATCCTCAATAAGGACAAGGATATAGAGTGCAGTGTGCTCAAAGGCAATTTGATTATTTTGCCGACTTTGTTTTTGAATATCTTGGCAAGTTGCACCGTCTTTACTTTCGGCTTGCCCGGGTCTATGCCTATAGCGTTTAGTTCTTTGATTATTACGATGATGCTAAGACAAAGATTGGGACTTATGTGTACCTTTACCACTACCGTCGGCTCGTTGCTTTTGTGCGCTATGGTCAACGGCGGAGTGGATTTGGGAACGATAATTGCGTTGCTTTCGTCTGCTTTGACGGGAATATTTATGATATTTTTGATAAGACGCAGATACACCCGATTTAGACTGACTTGGGGTACTATCTTCATTGCCGTGGCTATGATACCGTTCACCTTTTTGTTGGGACTTGTACAAGGCTTGAGTTTTGCAAAATCTGCTATCGAATTGGCTCTCGAAACCTTTATAGGCAATATGATAAGCATTGCTTCCTTTACGATAACGTTGCCTATATACGAGTTGATTTTCCGCATTTGGACAGACTTTAAGTTGGCGGAACTGTGCTCATTTAATCAGCCTTTGCTCAAGAAATTGAGGGAGGAGGCGTCGGGCACGTTTAATCACTCGATGATAGTCGCCAACCTTGCCGAAAATTGCGCTATAGCCATCGGAATCAATCCGTTTATGGCGAGGGCGTGCGCGTATTTTCACGACATAGGCAAGATAAAAAATCCACGCTTTTTCGTCGAAAACCAAATGGACGGATACAACCCTCACGACGAACTCATACCCGAAGTGAGCGCAAGTATGATTACGCGCCACGTCGCCGACGGTACGGAGATACTCAAAGAGTATCGTATGCCTAACGAGGTGATTAAGGCGGCGGGAGAGCACCACGGCGACAGCCCTGTGATGTACTTCTACCTCAAAGCAAAGGTCATCACCGAGGGAGAACTCGATATGGACGAATACCGCTACGACAGCGACTTGCCAACCACCAAATACAGCGCGATTATTATGATTTGCGACGTGTGCGAGGCAATGATAAGAAGCAAAGCGCCTAACTCGGATGAAGAACTCGACGAGATGATTGGCGGTATCATCAAGGACAAAATGTTGGACGGTCAGTTCGACAACTGCGATCTCACCATACACGATATGGTGGTAATCAAACAGACTATATGCAATATCATTCCTACTATGATGCACAAGCGTATAGATTACAACAAAGCTAAGGACAGAAGATAATGCCGATAGAATTGTACGACGACGTAAATTCGAATATTGACAAGAGTTTCGTAGATAAGATTTTTTACGCTACGCTTAAGCATTTCGGCATGCCCGACGAGGTGGAAGTTGAGATAAGCATAGTCGACGAGGACACTATCAAAGAGGTCAACAAAACTACTCGCCAAATCGAAAAAGTGACAGACGTATTGAGTTTTCCCACTCTAAATCACCCTTTGCCGTATAATAAGGATGAGCATTTAGACGACGTAAACCCCGATACGGGCAATGTAATGCTGGGTGAGTTGTTACTGTGCGAAAAGCGTGCGAAAGAGCAAGCGAAAGAGTACGGACACAGCTATGAGAGAGAGTGCGGCTATCTGGTGTTGCACGGTTTGTTGCATTTGCTCGGCTTTGACCATATACAACGAGAAGATAAGCTAGAGATGAGAAAACACGAAGAAGAAATATTGGAAAGTCTGGGAATAGTGAGAGGATAAAATGAAATCGGGATTCGTATCGGTAGTGGGCAAGCCTAACGTGGGTAAGTCCACTTTAATAAATACCTTGGTGGGAGAAAAGGTGTCCATCGTAAGTTGGAAACCGCAAACCACCAGAGATAAAATTTTGGGCATAGTCAACGGCGAGGGATACCAAGTCGTTTTGGCGGATTGCCCCGGTGTGCATACGCCGAAAAACGCCCTCAGCGAATATATGATGAAGTCGGTGGGTAGCGCGGTGGAAGGCGTGGACGCTTATATCTACGTGATTGCGTGCAGTAAAAAAATCGACGACGTCGATATGCAATATATCAACAAGTTTATAAGTAGCGGAATACCGCTTTTTATCGTAATCAACAAGTGCGACGAGGTTAAACCCGAAGCCATCGGACAAAAAATCGACAGCCTCAAAGACCTAAAAGGCGTCAAAGCCATTATCCCCGTCAGCGCTTTGACGGGCAAAAATTGCGACTTGCTCTTGAAAGAGTTGGTAAACGTGTTGCCCGAAGGTGTGGCGTATTACGATACCGATTCTTATACCGACAAGACGGTTAGATTTATGGTAGGGGAGATAGTGAGAGAAAAGGCTCTGCGTTTACTCGGAGACGAAATCCCTTACGGTATATGCGTAGCCGTCAATAGATACGAAGAACGCGACGACGGCTTGGTGAGCATTGACGCCGACATTGTGTGCGAAAAACAAGCCCATAAGTCTATCGTCATAGGTAAAGGCGGCGCTATGATAAAAAAGATTTCTACCATGGCTCGGCAAGATATAGAAAAACTCGTCAACGCCAAAGTCTATCTAAACCTATTCGTCAAAGTCAAAGAGAATTGGCGTGATAGTGCTAGTTTGGTGGGGCTGATGGGATATAATATAAAAGACCTATGATTTGACGGCGGATATGCATCGTTATACTTTGTCGAGCGGCAATTTTTCTTGCTCACATACGCAATAGTATGCTCGCTTCGATAAAATCACCGCTTTTCGCGTCTAACTCGCACATTCACCGTAAAATGGGGGATAATCGGATAAGCCGTGAGAGCCACCTTCTCGAACACAAGAGGACGGCTTCAAAAGGATTGAGATTGCCACAGCGTTTTGAAAACGCTTCGCAATGACAATATAGGTCAATCCCCAACCCGACTTTTGTCGGGAGCCCCTTTTGCACAAAGGGACCTTTAATATTGTTGAGATTGCCACGCTATGGCACAAGTGCCTTGCTCGCAATGACAAAGAGGTCAATCTCTCCGTCTTGTCTGAGGGCAAGCCACCTCCCTTTGCACAAAGGAGGCACAAAAGGATAGAGATTGCCACAGTCGCTACGCTCATCTTGGGTAACGCAAAACGTACACGGCGCAATGTTAAAAAATAATTGAAACTTGGCGTATATATTTTTCCTATTTGCTCACAACATAGGCAAGGGGGAGAAACTATGTCGGATATACAAGACACGTTGTGGAAACTGTTCGAAAGTACGGGACAAGTCAATTATTATCTTATGTATAACGCGATTAGCAAAGAAAATAAGCGATAATACGCACAAATATTACAATATCGAAAATTTCGCAAAAGACTGCCTTATAATTAAGACTAAAAGACGCCTCAAATGTGAGAAACGAAATAGTTAAGATAAAATTATTTAGGTTATTAGACGGAAAGTAAAGATTGTTGGATAAAGAGTTGGAATATTTTGCAAATATCGTAGTTGCTATATGCAAATAATCTAGCGGAAAATCGCAAATTAGGAGACGTATGGAATATTTTGACGCGGATTGCTTATGTTTGAGAGCAACCGACTATAAGGACAACGACAAGTTGCTAACCCTATACGCACCGGAGAAGGGCAAGATTTTTGCTGTTGCCAAGGGCTGTAAATCGCCAAAGGCAAAGTTGAAATACGCCGCTTCTCCTCTTTGTTTTGGGCACTATTATTTTTCCGTCAAAAACGGTAGATTTACTTTGATAGGCTGCGATTGTTACGATAGTTTCTTCGATATGAGCCAAGACATCGAAAAGTATTGCTCTGCAATGACCGTGGTGGAGACGCTGGACAAAACTCAAATGGAAGGACAGTACGACCACGAGGTGTACGTCCATTCTTTACAAACCTTGAAAAATCTAAAAAACAGCCAAGAAAAATGCGAGGAAGAGGTAAGAAAATTTTTGGCAAAAGCCCTAATATTGTCGGGATATAAGTGCGAAGCCGACGACTTGAGATCTACATACGACGTGTTCGTAAGAGAGTTTGGTATCAAACTCAATTCTTTGGAAATGCTGATAAATCTGTAAGTATACTTTATGTAATTGTAAAAGGAAATTTTACAATTTTTTCTATTTAATTAAAAATTATATAAATAAGTCTTGAAAAAATATTTTTTTTCTTGTAATATGTAGTTGTATAAGAAAAAACTTCTAAGGAGGCAATTATGGCTAAATATGTTTACCTTTTCAAAGAGGCAGACGGAGACAACAAAGCGTTGTTCGGCGGTAAAGGCGCAAACCTTGCTAAAATGACGTCTTGGGGTATGCCTGTACCACAAGGCTTTACGATAACGACCGAAGCGTGCACCAAGTATTACGACGACGGGGAAACTATCGTTGACAGCGTGGTTGAAGAAATATTCGACGCGTTGGCAAAGGTTGAGGCTGACGCAGGTAAGAAGTTCGGCGACGAAGAAAATCCGTTCCTCGTATCGGTAAGAAGCGGTGCAAGAGCTTCGATGCCAGGTATGATGGATACCATTCTCAATCTCGGACTCAACGACGTGTCCGTAAAGGGTCTTGCAAAGAAGACCGGCAACCCTAGATTTGCTTACGACTGTTACAGAAGATTTATTCAAATGTTCTCAGACGTGGTTATGGGCTCTTCTAAGTCGTCTTTTGAAAAGATTATCGACGAGCTCAAGGAGGCTAAGGGCGTAAAACTCGATACCGAGCTGACCGCAGAGGACTTGCAAGAACTTATCGCTAAATTTAAACAATTCTACAAAGAAGACCAAGGTCAAGAGTTCCCTCAAGACCCTAAGGTGCAACTCATCGAAGCAGTTAAGGCGGTGTTCCGTAGCTGGAATAACCCTAGAGCTATCGTATATCGTCGTATGAACGATATTCCGGGTAGTTGGGGTACCGCGGTAAACGTACAATCGATGGTGTTCGGTAACATGGGCGAAACTTCCGGTACCGGCGTTGCATTTACCAGAGACCCTTCGACGGGCGAAAAGAGATTGTACGGCGAATATCTTATGAACGCTCAAGGCGAGGACGTGGTTGCAGGTATCCGTACCCCAATGACTATCGATCACTTGGCTCAAACCAACAAAGCCGTTTACGAGCAGTTCGTAGCCATTGCCAACAGACTAGAAAAAGAAAATAAAGATATGCAAGATATGGAATTTACCATCGAAGAGGGTAGACTTTATATGTTGCAAACCCGTAATGGTAAGCGTACCGCAAGAGCCGCTATCAAGATTGCTTGCGACCTCGTAGACGAAGGTATGATTACCGAAAAAGAAGCTTTGCTAAAGATTGAGCCAAAACAACTCGACGCATTGCTCCACCCACAATTCAACGCCAAAGCCTTGAAGAGTGCAAAACCTATAGCTGCAGGTTTGCCGGCTTCCCCTGGCGCTGCTTGCGGTAAGATTTCTTTCTCCGCCGAAGAAGCAGTTGCAAGAGCTGCCGCAGGTGAAAAGGTGGTTTTGGTTAGACTTGAGACCTCTCCTGAAGACATCGAAGGTATGTATGCCGCTCAAGGCGTTTTGACTGCTCGTGGCGGTATGACCTCTCACGCAGCCGTAGTCGCTCGTGGTATGGGTGCTTGCTGCGTTGCAGGTTGCTCCAACCTCAAGATTGACGAAGAAAACAAGATTTTGTACATAGACGGCGTCAAATATACCACCGAGGATTACCTCTCTTTGGACGGCTCTACCGGTAACGTTTACGGCACCAAGATAGAGACCGAAGAGGCTAGCGTAAGCGGTGACTTCGCAAGAATTATGGAATGGTCCGACAAGTACAGAGCGCTCAAGGTAAGAACCAACGCCGACAACCCAACCGACGCTGCCGTTGCAGTTAAGTTTGGCGCGGAAGGTATCGGTCTTTGCCGTACCGAGCATATGTTCTTCGCCGAGGACAGAATCCCTGCAATAAGAGAGATGATCGTGTCCAAGACAGAAGAGGCAAGAAGAAAGGCTCTCGCTAAACTCTTGCCAATGCAAAGAGAAGACTTCATAGGTATCTACGAGGCTATGGCAGGCAGACCTGTTACTATCCGTTTCCTCGACCCACCTCTCCATGAGTTCGTACCACATAAGGACGAAGAAATCCAAGAGTTGGCTGACAACATGGGTATGAGCTTCGAAGAGCTCAAAGAAGTGGTTGAAGGCTTGAAAGAGTTTAACCCAATGATGGGTCACCGTGGTTGCCGTCTCAGCGTAACTTATCCTGAAATCGCCGAGATGCAAACCCAAGCCGTTATCGAAGCTGCTATCGCGGTAAGCAAGAAGGGTATCAACGTCGTTCCTGAAATTATGATTCCGCTCGTTGGCGAAGTGAAAGAATTGAAGTACGTCAAAGACGTGGTTGTCAAGACTGCAGAAAAGGTACTCGCCGACAACAACACCACTATGGAATACCATATCGGTACGATGATTGAAATCCCAAGAGCTGCTTTGACCGCAGACGAAATCGCTAAAGAGGCTGAGTTCTTCTCCTTCGGTACCAACGACCTCACTCAGATGACCTTCGGCTTTTCGAGAGACGACGCGGGCAAGTTCCTTGGCGAATACTACGACAAGAAGATTTTTGAGTCAGACCCATTCGCAAGACTTGACCAAATCGGCGTAGGTAAACTCGTTAAGATTGCCATTGACGGAGGTAAATCTACCCGTCCTGACATCAAACTCGGTATCTGCGGAGAGCACGGCGGAGACCCTTCGACTATCGAATTCTGCCACAACGTAGGTCTTACTTACGTATCTTGCTCGCCTTACCGTGTGCCTATCGCAAGATTGGCTGCCGCTCAAGCAAATATCATCAACCCAAGAATCAAACCTGAGGGTATGGCAACGAGATATTTGCAAGAAAACTAAATACGGGTCGACAAAAACCTATAAATCAAAAACCGAAACTCGAAAGAGCTTCGGTTTTTTGATGATATGAGTTTTGTTTCGGGATTGTATCGCCGATGGCTAGCTATTACACGGTAGGGCAATTCTTCCGGCAACTGCGTTGACACCTCCCTTTGCACAAAGGAGGCTTTTTGCAAGGTTGAGATTGCCACGCTGCGGCATCTTTGCCTTGCTCGCAATGACAGCACTACTTGCTCTACGCTCCGCTTTGCTAACGCAAAATGCACTGGGGCAATGACATACGGATTGAGATTCCCACGCCTTACAAGAAAGGCTCGGAATGAAGTAAGGGCAATTCTTCCGTCAACTGCGTTGACACCTCCCTTTGCACAAAGGAGGCTTTTTGCAAGGTTGAGATTGCCACGCTGCGGCATCTTTGCCTTGATCGCAATGACAGCACTACTTGCTCTACGCTCCGCTTTGCTGTCGCAAAATTACTGGGGCAATGACATACGGATTGAGATTCCCAATGTGCACAACGGAATGACAAAACATTTGAGATTGCGGGGTTACGCTACGCTCCACCGCAATGACAATAGGGCAATCCCTCCGTCTCGGCAAAGCCGAGCCACCTCCCTTTACACAAAGGAGGCTCGAAAAGATAGAGATTCCTACGCTCGCTTTGCTCGCTCTGAATGACAGCACTACTTGGTCTGCGCTCCACCGCAATAGTATATTATTGTTTAGCGGTTGCCTTTGGCTTTTTGATGCGGTTGAGGGCGCGATTGATGGACAACAACTCTTCTTTGGAGAAGGAGACGTTGAGCATACCCATCATACCCGTGAGGCGGAGCACGGTAAAGCCGCCCACCATTTTGAGCATATCGCCGTTCATTTTGAAGGCGGGGTTGCCTTCTTGCGAGGACGACTTGGACTTGTTTGCCAAGTTGATTTTTCGCTTTACTCTTATACCGAAGCCTATTGCCCACAGCTTGCCCATAAAGGTTGAGAGAATGTCGGAGAACTTGTCGTTGAGAGAAAATCTTCCCTCGGGTGTCTCGACGTCAAACCAGTTGAGGACGGCGTTTTTCTCCTTGAGAATATAGTCTTCGTTGAACTTGTCTACCTTGCGAATGGTCGCCGTATCGCGACAGTCGCCGGCTATTGCTTCGATAGTGCTTTCGCCTTTGTTGTCAATGGTAAAGCGGAAGATATGGTCGGTGGACTTTTGACTTCCGATTGGCATTCCGTTGACAAGCAACTGCACCTCGTCCATATTGGAATAGACTTTGACCTGCGTCTTATCTTCCACTCTGTCCACGTAGCGTTTGGAGCAGATATGCACGAATTTTTCGTCCGACAACCACGCCTTGTAGATATAGAAAGAATCCTTTTTGTAGGAGCGGTCGAAGGTGACCAAGCCTTTGTGGTTTTGTCCGTTTTCGCCGCCTTCCGCGCGAGCGTCCGCACCAAAGTCAAACATATTCCACACGTGCGTCGCCCAAATATAAGGACGGGAGAAGAGTTGCTTGATGAGTTCTTCGTGATAGTAGGCTTGATACTCTTCGCTGTAATCGCCCTGCATTGGGTTGGAATTGTGCCAATTTAGAGCTTCACAGCCGTACTCGCTGCACCCGATTGGAACGTTAGGATATTGGGCGTGGAATTTGTCAAACCAAGGTCCGTTCATATCCACGTCGCCGCCGTACCAACCGAAATAGTGATTGTAGGATATGGCGTCGGGGATTTTGATATACTCGCTGCCTATACTACACATTGACACTACCGCAACCACGGTGGCGCGAGTAGGGTCGAGGGAGTGAGCTAATTCGTTGAGAGCGCGGTGATTGTCTATCATATCTTGAGACTCGCCCGACATGGTAATTTCGTTGGATAGTCCCCAAACTACGATAGAAGGGTGGTTGTAATTCTGAACGATGAGTTCTTGCATTTGGCTGAGGGTATTGGGCATACCCGAAGGCATATGGTTGGAGATATAAGGTATTTCCGCCCAAACCACCATACCCCTCTCGTCGCATAGGTCGTAGAAAAACTCGTCGTGTTGATAGTGCGCCAGACGAATGGTATTGGCACCCACCTCGCATATTAAATCCATATCCTCGATATGATGCTCTCTCGTCAAAGCGTTGCCTACGCCGAGCCTATCTTGATGTCTCGATACGCCGTGCAGAGGATATGATTTGCCGTTGAGGAAAAAGCCTTGTTCGGGGTCTATGCGAAAGGTTCTTATACCGAAGCGGGTGGAGATTTCGTCGAGAGTTTTGCCCTCTTGGACAAGTTTCGCCGTGGCGGTATAAAGGTATGGGTCGAGTCTTCCTTGCCAAAGATGAGGATTGTCGAGGCTAAAACTCACTCTATCTTCTTTGGACTCGTTTGAGGCGACCTCGCCACCGTTTTGGTCAAAAATCGTGTAGTGAATACTTTGACCCGATTGTCTATTGGTGAGGAATACGTGAATATCAATCGTTGCCTTGTCGCCGTGCACCTTTGGAGTGACCGCAATGCCCGACCCGCCGTAGTAATCGAGGTCGAAGTGAGAATCCGATACGGCAATTAGATTGACGTCACGATAGAGCCCGCCGTAGAAGGTAAAGTCTGCCATTTGAGGATAGACGGTGTCGCTCGGCGAGTTGTCCACGATTATCTGCAGCAAAGATTTATCTTGCAAATAATCGGTTATATCGGCTCTAAACGTAGAGTAGCCGCCGTCGTGAGAAACTACCTTTTTGCCGTCGATATACACCGTGGCGGAGGAGTTGGCTGCTTTGATTTCGAGATAATATCTATCGGATCGCGGTAGATCGGCTTTGACGATATTTTTGAAGTAACTGCACGCTCCGCGATAGTAGTCGTTGCCTCCGTCTTGACCGTCGGTCGCGTTCCAAGTGTGAGGCAAGTCGACGTTTTGGGCGTCGCTCGGTATGGAGCCGACGACGCCGTCTTGTTTGATAAATTGCCAGTTGTCGTTGATATTGATAATTTTTCTCATATTATTCTCCGTTGATTTAGTTGTTGTCGTCGTTATTTGAGTCGTCTGTTGAAGCGTCGTTTGCTTGGTCGTCTTCGATAGGCGTTACGTCAATGCTAAGGTCGTTAAGATTTTCGTAATCGACGACGTTTTCGTCAATGACCGACTCTACGCCCTTGGCAAGAGAGTCGTCAACCTTGCTGTTGTTAGAGTGCTTTTCTTTGAGTATTGCCACGTTGCGCTCCACTTGTCTTTTGTGCAAAGGATACCACAGTAAAAGCACAAGTCCCAGTACTAGAAAACCGAATGCGGGTAGTAGGGTGGCAATGGCAAAAATTCCGTCTTTGACGTTAGGGTCAAACGCAGTAGCGGAAGTGTAGCCGATAAGCGAGAGCAATCCGCCGGTAAGACCTGCCGAAGCCGCTTGACCCAACTTGCGGGCAAAGGAATAGAGCGCGTAGACGCTGCCGTCCTCTCGTATGCCGTTGACGATCTCCGCGTGGTCTATAACGTCGGTGATGAGCGCCCAGGATATCATCGAAAAGAGCCCAAGCCCCAACCAACATACAGCTTGCAAAACCGTAAATACCCACACGTTTTGAGGCTTGATGAAGAAGGTGAGGAAACTGATGAATGCGGCAAAAAAACTCGATACGTATCCGATTTCTGCCTTGCCGAAGCGTTTGGCAAGAGGCTTGGCAAGAAAGCCTGCAATTATCATGCCGAGTGCCATTACCAAGAAGGACACCGATTGCATTGCCGCGTTGTTGTAATAGTTAGGGTAAACGTAGTTTGCCATAGTTTGCATGGTGAGTTGGGCAAGCAACATAAATACCGAAGCAACTATTATAGATATGAGAGCACGGTTTTTGAATGCGTTGGAGAGCATTTTGCGCACCGAATTGTTGCGGAATACGTCTTCTTTGACTTGGGGTTGTACTCTCTCGGTGGTGAGCGCAAAGCATAGAGCGTAGCACAATACCGCAAGTACGGAGAATACTCCCGCAACGATAGTAAATCTTCCGCCGTTCATTACGTCGACCTCGACGCCGTTTTGGATAACTTTGTCGTATACGATGAGAGGTACGCCGACCGAAACGATTGCCCCCGCGAACATTCCGCCCATGGTACGGAAGGTGGAGAGAGATTGTCTATCTCCCGGCTCTGCCGAGATTGCCGAAGCCATCGAGCCGTAAGGTATATTGATAGAAGTATAGAATACCGAGCCCCACAATATATAGGTGATAAATAACCATATAATTTTGAAAGTCATGCTTGCGGACGCGAGCGAGCTTTGGTACATCAAAAAGGACGATATTGCCACGGGTCCGCACATTCGCAGTAACCACGGTTTGAATTTGCCCGATTTGGTGAGTTTGCTTCTATCGCATATTCTACCCATCGCCACGTCGGTGAACGAATCGACGAAACGCGCTGCCATCATTACGATACCTACTACGCCTGCGGCTACCCCCATTACGTCGGTGTAAAATTTGAGCAAAAACGACGATGAGAGTATAAAGGTAAAGTCGTTGCCGAAGTCGCCGAAAAGATAGCCTATCTTGTCCCTAATGCCGAAGGGACGAACGGTTTTTTCTTTTCTCATTGATTGCCTCCTAGAATTTGTTGGACAAAAAAAGTGTGTCCAACCTATTAGAAGTTAAACCGTAAAAGCGCAATTTTGCTTGCGATAAGCAAAAAATGCAATCAATAACGCTTTTGCCATTATAAAAGGCGAGAAATTAGCAAAACTATATGTGAGATAAGTGTAAGAGTAAATACGAATTTTGTCGATACGTATCGAGTTTTTTGTATTGAAAGAGGAAAGTATGAAGGGATTTTTGGATAAGGACTTTTTGCTCGCGACGGATAGCGCGAAAAAACTCTATCACGAGTACGCTTGCAAAATGCCGATAATAGACTACCATTGTCACTTGAGTTGCAGAGATATTGTCGAGGATAAAAAATACGACAACGTCGCCGAGGTTTGGCTAAGCCACGACCACTACAAATGGAGATTGATGAGAAACAACGGCGTGGACGAGTATTATATCACGGGAGGCGCGAGCGATAGGGAGAAGTGGTATAAGTGGGTCGAAAGCTTGCAAAGAGCCGTAGGCAATCCGCTATATCATTGGTGCCATATGGAACTTAAAAATTATTTTGGTTACGATAAGCCTTTGACTATGGAAAGCGCGGACGAGGCGTGGGACTTTTGTAATCAAAAGTTGGCAAGCGGACTGGGCGTAAGAAAAATGATTGAGATGAGTAGAGTGGAGTTTATCGGAACGACTGACGACCCTATAGACGACCTGACTTGGCATAAAAAATTGGCGGCAGACAATACTCTAAAAGTCAAAGTCGCTCCCACTTTTCGCCCCGATAAAGCCTTGAATATCGACAACAAAGATTGGAAACAATATATGAGCGAATTGTCGAGAGTAAGCGGCGTGGATATAGTCGATTTAGCAAGTTTGCAAAACGCTCTGTCAAAGAGAATGGACGGCTTTGACGAGCTTGGGTGTAGGTCAAGCGACCACGGTCTCGATAGGGTACCCGACGCGGAGGGCAATCTCATAACGGCGCAAAGAGCCTTTTGCAAAGCAATGTCGGGCGAGGACGTGGATGCGCATGAGACTGACGCCTATAAGTCGCACCTTTTGACTTGGTGTGCCGAGCAATATGCGGATAGGGACTGGGTGATGCAACTGCATTGCAACTGCGTGCGCAATCCTAATACCGTAGCCTACGAAAGTATCGGCGCGGATAGCGGGTTTGACTGCATTTTGCCGTCGGTTGACGGCGTCGCGCTGCAAAGGTTGCTAGATAGGCTAGAGAGCAAAAAAGTCTTGCCTAAAACCATTCTCTATAGCCTCGATAGCAACGACGACGCCTTTCTCGAAGTTTTGGCGGGGTCTTTTCAAAGTAGCAAGGCACGGGGAAAGATTCAGCACGGCGCGGCTTGGTGGTTTAACGACCACAAGCAAGGAATAACAAGGCAGTTGTCTTCGTTGGCTTCGGTGGGAGTGCTCGGCAACTTCGTGGGAATGTTGACGGATAGCAGAAGTTTTTTGAGTTTCGTAAGACACGAATACTTTAGAAGAATTTTGTGCGACTTCGTGGGAGACTTGGTTGAAAGAGGGGAATATCCTTGCGATATATCCTATCTAGGCAAGATAGTCGAGGATATTTGCTATTACAACGCAAAAAAATATTTTGGTATCGGAGAAGGAATATGAAGATGTCATTTAGGTGGTACGGGCAAGACGACCCCGTAACCCTCGATAAAATACGACAAATACCTAATATGCGGTCGATTGTGTCGGCGGTGTACGACGTCAAAGTCGGTGAGGTTTGGTCGATGAGTAGTCTGGAAAAAATAAAAGACGAGTGTGCTGAACACGGCTTGATATTCGACGTGGTGGAGTCTATCCCCGTGCACGAGAATATAAAACTCGGCGACGACGCAGAGGGCTTGATAGACAATTATTGCGAAAACATAAGACGTTGTGCCGAAGTCGGCGTCAAGTGCGTGACATACAACTTTATGCCCGTGTTTGACTGGACCCGCACGCAGTTGGATAAAGTGGCGGAGGACGGCTCGACAAGCCTCGTCACCTACACCGAGCAGTTGGAGGGGATAGACCCGTTAAAAGACGACGTGCGTTTGCCGGGATGGGATAGCAGTTATAGCCAAGACGAGGTGAGGACTTTGATAGAAAAATACCAAAAGCTCGGCGCGGAAGGACTGTGGAAAAACCTAGAAGTCTTCTTAAAACGCGTCATTCCCGTGGCGGAGAAGAGCGGTATAAAAATGGCTATTCACCCCGACGACCCGCCTTATTCTATATTCGGAATACCGCGCATTATAACTGACGAAAGAGCTTTGGATAGGCTGCTTAGCATAGTGGATAGCCCAAGTAATTGCTTGTGTCTATGTACGGGCTCGCTGGGCTGTGTGGCAACCAACGATATGGCAAAACTCGCGAAAAAGTACGCCGAGCAAGGCAAAATCGCCTTTGTCCATCTGCGCAACGTGGCGATATTGGATAGGGGCTCTTTTGAAGAAAGAGCGCACTTGTCAAGTTGCGGGTCGCTGGATATGTACGAGATTGTCAAGGCGTTGGTGGTGGGCGGTTTCGACGGCTACGTGAGACCCGACCACGGTAGAATGATATGGGGAGAAAAGGGAAAACCGGGATACGGTCTTTTTGACAGAGCCTTGGGAGCAACTTATATCAACGGCTTGTTCGAGGCGTTGGAAAAGGAGTATATAAAATGAAACAAAACGTATTGAATACAGATTTGAGCGGCAAAGTCGCGGTCGTGACAGGCGGGGGCGGCGTGCTGTGCGGGTACTTTGCCAAGGTGTTGGCACGAGCCGGCGCAAAGGTGGCGCTATTGGACCGAAACGAACAAGCGGCGACGAGGTGCGCTATGGAAATCATCGCCGAGGGAGGCATGGCGAAAGCGTACGTTTGCAACGTGTTGGATAGAGATATTTGCAATGCGGTGGCAGAGCAAGTAAAAGCCGACTTGGGCGGGTGCGACTTGCTAATCAACGGCGCCGGCGGAAACAACCCCAAAGCCACGACCGACAAGGAATATCTCGAAGAGGGCGACCTCGATAGCGACGTCAAGACCTTCTTTGACCTTGACGACAAGGGAGTGGGGGGAGTGTTTGACCTCAACTTTTTGGGTACGCTGATACCTACGCAAGCATTTGCCAGACAAATGGTGGGCAAAAAGGGCTGTTCAATCGTCAACCTATCGTCGATGAACGCATTTACGCCCTTGACCAAAATTCCCGCCTACTCGGGAGCAAAAGCCTCGGTGAGTAACTTTACGCAATGGCTTGCCGTGCACTTTAGCAAAGTGGGTATTAGGGTCAACGCCATTGCCCCCGGATTTTTTTCTACCAAGCAAAACGCCAAACTCTTGTGGAACGAGGACGGCTCGCCTACCGCTCGCACGGGCAAAATTCTTGCCGCAACCCCTATGGGTAGATTTGGCGAGAGCGAAGAGTTGGAAGGGTCGCTACTATTTTTGGTAGACGAGAGGGCATCGGGCTTTATTACGGGCGTGGTGTTGCCCGTGGACGGCGGTTTTTCCGCATATTCGGGGGTGTGAAATGGAAAAATATATCCCTATAGTAGTGGTAGAAAATTTGCAAGACGCAGACAAAATTTTGGGTGCGTTGAAAGAGGTGGGTATCAACACCGCCGAGATTACCTTTCGCACTTCGTGTGCCGTTGAGGCGATTGAGTTTGCCAAAAAGAAATATCCCGATATGTGCGTTGGCGCGGGAACGGTCATCAACGCCAAGCAGTGCGATAGAGCTATAGACGCGGGTGCGGGATTTATCGTGTCTCCCGGACTGAGCGCGCAAGTGGCTGAGGTGTGTCGGCGCCGCGGCGTTCCGTACTATCCCGGGTGCGTAACTCCGACCGAGATTATGGCGGCACTAGACTTAGGATTGACGACACTCAAGTTTTTTCCGTCGAGTATCTACGGAGGGCTCGACGCTCTCAAAGCATTGGCGGCACCATTCCCGCAAGTGAAGTTTATACCTACGGGCGGTGTGGATAGCAGTGATATGCAACGCTACCTCGACTACGAAAAGGTGGTCGCCGTGGGCGGTAGCTTCTTGGTCAAAGAGGCATTGAAAAAAACGGAGAAGAGATATGACTAAAGTAGTTACTTTTGGAGAATTGATGCTGAGACTTGCCCCCGAGGGGTATTATAGGCTCTTTCAGAACGACCGCATGTCGGCAACCTTCGGCGGGGGAGAAGCCAACGTTGCCGTTTCACTCGCTAATTTTGGCTTGGATAGCGTGTTCGTAAGCAAGTTGCCTCTCAATGCCGTGGGACAAGCCGGGGTAAACTCCTTGAGAAGTCTAGGCGTGGATACTTCCGATATAGTGAGAGGCGGCGATAGAACGGGTATCTATTTCGTCGAAAAGGGCGCGTCGCAGAGGGGCAGCGTGTGCATATACGATAGAGCGGGCTCTGCACTTTCGCTTGCATCGACCTTCGACTTCGATTGGACGAAAATTTTGGAGGGCGCGGATTGGTTTCACTTTACGGGTATTACGCCCGCGCTCGGCGACAACGTGGCGAAAATTTGCGAAGAGGCTTGCAAAATTGCTAAGGCTATGGGCGTGAAAATTTCTTGCGACCTCAATTACCGCGCAAAACTGTGGAGTAGAGAAAAGGCGCGCGCCGTGATGAGCGAACTTTGCAAATACGTCGACGTGTGCATCGCCAACGAGGAAGACGCCAAGGACGTCTTCGGCATAGAAGCCGATGCCACCGACATCTACGGCGGTAAACTCAACCACCAAGGCTATAAAACCGTCGCTATGCAACTTGCCGAGCAGTTCGACTTTGAAAAAGTCGCCATAACTCTCCGCGGCTCTGTGTCCGCCAGCGACAACGATTGGTCTGCTATGCTCTACGACGGCAACGACTTCTATTTTTCTAAGCAACACCGCTTGCATATCGTTGACAGAGTAGGCGGCGGAGATTCCTTCGGCGCGGGGCTAATTTATTCTCTCGTCACCGGTAAAACGAGTAGCGAAGCCATAGAATTTGCCGTTGCAGCCTCCGCCCTCAAACATTCCATCGAAGGCGACTACAATAGGGTCACCGTTGCGGAAGTGGAGAGGTTGGTGAGTGGGGATGGGAGTGGGCGTGTGCAACGCTAAATTTGACGGCATATCTGCTTCGTAATACATTGTCGAGCGGAGATTTTGCTCAGTCACGTACGCTCAAGTACGCTCCTGTCGCAAAAACTCCGCTCTTCGCGTCTTACTCGCACCTATGACGCGAGAGCCTTACTACTTAGCAACTTATTATATAACGAGGCTGATGCTCCCTTACGCCGTCCTCGTTCTCTTCGCCTGACTTGTAATTTCGGCGTTTAGTGAGTTTTTGTATGGGCGTTATGCTTTGTCGACTTTACGTTTTTGCTTAGGTCACGCACGCGCATAGTACGCTCCCCACGCAAAAGCCGCAGTCTTCGCGCCTAACTCGCACCTATGACGCGAGAGCCTTAATACTTAGTTGCTAATATAGGACAACCCTTCCACCACTTCGTGGTCCCCCTTCCCTTGCACAGGGACGGCTTTTAATAGGATGAGATTCCCACGCCTTGAAACAAGGCTCGGAATGACACACTGCATATTCTACGCTCCATCGCAATGACAATATGTCAATCCTTCCGTCTTGCCTAACGGCAAGCCACCTCCCTTTGCACAAATGAGGCGCAAAAGGAAGAGATTCCCACCCTACGCTTTGCTAACGCAAAATGTACACAACGGAATGACAGAACTACTTCCAACACCTTTTGACCGCGTAGCTACGAGCTCGACAATGTATTGCGAAGTATATACACGGTCAAAATACAAACAAATGTTTGCAATTAAATAAAAAGCTTGCTATAATATACGATATGGACAAGGTGATTTTGCATTGTGACGCCAACAATTTTTATGCGAGTGTGGCGTGTATGTTGGACAAAAGTCTCGAGGGTAAGTGCGTGGCGGTGGCTGGAGACCCCACCAAGAGGCACGGTATAATTTTGGCTAAAAATCAAAGAGCCAAGGAGATGGGCGTCAAGACGGGCGACGTGATTTGGGAGGCGCAAAAAAAGTGCCCCGACCTCGTGTTGGTTGCTCCGCGCTACGATATGTACGTCAAGTATTCAGATATATTGTTTGACATCTACACGCAGTACACCGATAGGGTAGAGCCCTTTGGTATAGACGAGTGCTGGTTGGACGTGACGCATTCGCTCAAGTTGTTCGGAAGCGGAGAAAAGATAGCCAACACTCTTAGAGAGAGAATAAAAAAGGAAGTAGGAATTACTATCTCGGTGGGGGTGTCGTTTAACAAAATCTTTGCCAAACTCGGCTCGGATATGAAAAAGCCCGACGCTACCACCGTCATCAGTAGAGAAAACTACCGCCAAAAGACGTGGAATTTGCCCGTCGGCGACATGCTGATGATAGGTCGCAAGACTTGCGCCAAACTGGAGTTGATGGGGGTGAGAACGATAGGCGACCTTGCCAAGACCAACGTAGATGTATTGAAGAGAAAGTTTGGCATCAACGGCGAAAAAATGTATCAAAACGCCAACGGGATAGGCGACGATGAGGTAAGACTGTATTATCAACCGCATATCCCTAAGAGCATAAGCAACGGCACGACTATGCCCAAGGACGTGACGGATATGAGCGAAATAAACGCCGTGCTTACCGCATTGAGCGAAATGGTGGCGATAAGAATGCGTAGGTACGACTTTGAGGCTAGTGGCGTGGGTGTGGCTATACGATACAACGACTTTAGCGGAATTTCGCAACAAGCAAGACTATTGGTGCCTACCGCCAACGCGGGCGTAATTAGGGATAACGCGGTGCAGTTGCTCAATCAAGTCAGACGACTCGACAAGCCTATTAGGGGACTATACGTCTTTGCGTGGGACCTTAGCAACGACAAAGAGAGACAAGCCACCCTATGGGACGACCTAAGACAAAGCGAAAAGAAGAGTAGGTTGGATAAAAGTATAGATTGCCTAAGAAACAAGTACGGCTACAACGTGGTGCAGTCGGCAAGAGTGCTCGAACATCCATATCTTTGCGGGCAGTTGGAGGATAGTGATTTTAGACCATTTAAGAAATAACGCTTTTGACGGCATATCTGCTTCGTAATACTTTGTCGAACGGAGATTTTTGCTCAGTCACGTACGCCCAAGTACGCTCCTGTCGCAAAAACTCCGCTCTTCGCGTCTTACTCGTACCTATGCCGTCAAAACTATTCTAACAAACTTTACTTTTGGGCAACTTTTCTTGCTCACGTACTCAATATAGTACGCTCCCTCACGCCGTCCTCACTCTCCTTGTCTAACTCGCATCTCCGCCGTCAAATGTGTGTAGCGGATATTTACTTCGTTACTCGTGGCGGATATGCGTCATTATGTATTATAAAAAGCCGTCCCTTGCACAGGGACGGCAGGCAATCCCTCCGTCTCGGCAAAGCCGAGCCACCTCCCTTTGCACAAAGGAGGCTTCAAGCGGATGAGATTCCTACGGTTTACAAGCAAGCCTTTGAATGACAACACTACACGTTTCACTAATACAAACGTTAGGCTATGCTGTAAGACAAAAAAACTCGATACGTATCGAGTTTTTTTGCTATTTATTATGTGATTTTGGATAAATATTATTTTGGATAAAGAAGAAAGAAAACTATTCTTTTCTGCCGATGAGATAGTCAATATCTTCGTCGAAAAAATCGGCAATTTTGCATAGATTAGTGAGGGTGATTTCTCTTTGACAGAGCAAATATCTCGATATGGTCTGTTGCGGAATGCCCACCTTTTTGGCAAGGTCGGATACCGACATGTCTCCCATCAAGAGTTTTAGATTTTTCGCAAAAGCCTCAACCAAGTCTTCTTTCATATAATTATTTTACACCAATCGGTGTATAATATTTGACATTACACCAAATGGTGTGATATATTCTAATAAATATAATTATATTGGTGTTTCAATATAAAAAAGGAGAGAATTATGAAGAAGAGAATCGTACTCGTATTGTGTATGGTGACGTTGTTGATTACGGCAATGGCATTGGCGGTGGCGTGTGGTACCAAGGATAAAGCACCAGCAGACGACAATAGCGGAATAACTAATGGTGGTGGCAACGACGAAAATGGCGACAACAGCGGTGGTGGCAATGGTGATGTTGACGATAGTGGTGAAGAGTTGGAACTTGTCGACATATCGCAATATCTGACCTACGAACTCAACGAAGACGGCAATAGCTATGCAGTGACAGGATTGACGGAAGAAGGATATGTACTTGCGGGAAATACAAAAAATATAGATTTTTTAGGAAAAACAGTAAAAAGCAAATTGATTATTCCTACTCTATATCAAGGCAAGACCGTGACCGCTATTGCAGATAGTGCGTTTAGTGGTTGCTGGAGTATAACAAAAATAAGTATTCCCAACAATGTTACTATTATAGGAAAAGAAGCGTTTTTAGGTTGTGAAAGCCTAGTCAACATTACTTTATCAAGCAAAGTGACAAAAATAGCAGACGGTGCCTTCTTAAGTTGTTGGAGTATAAAGAGTATAACCATACCTGACGGTGTGACGAGCATAGGAGATTGGGCATTCTCTTATTGCAGTAGTTTAACAAGCATAACCATACCGGGCAGCGTGACGAGCATTGGAGATGCGGCATTCTATAATTGCTTTAGCCTAATAGAAGTATATAATAAGTCTTCTCTATCTATAGTTGCAGGAAGTAGTGATTATGGCTACGTAGGCTTTTATGCTAAGAACGTATATACCGAAGAAGGCGGAAGTAAACTAAGCACCGATAAAAACGGCTATGTCATTTATGTGGACGGAGACGATATAATATTGGTGAAATATATGGGCAATGATACCGATTTGACTTTGCCTATCGACATAACTGAAATCAATCAAGGTGCGTTATATCTCTGTCATTACTTGACAAGTATAACCATCCCCGTTGGCGTGACGAGCATAGGAGATTGTGCATTCTCTGGTTGTTATAGTCTAATAGAAGTATACAATAAGTCTTCCCTCGATATAGTAGCAGGAAGTAGTGATTATGGCGAAGTAGCTCGTAATGCAAAGAACGTATATACCGAAGAATGCAGAAGTAAATTGAATATAGATGAAAACGGTTACATTATCTATACCGACGGAGAAGACAACATATTGGTAAAATATTTAGGCAAGGATACTGACTTAACTTTGCCAAACGGTATTACAGGAATCAATCAAGGAGCATTTCTTGGTCGTACTAATTTAACAAGCATAAGCATATCAGAGAGGGTGACGAGGATTGGACTTTTGGCGTTCAGTGGTTGCGGTAGCTTGACAAACATAAACATTCCAAAAAGCGTAACGAGTATTGAAAGTAGTGCATTTAATGTTTGCTCTGGCTTGATAAGAATCGAATTCCAAGGAACACAAGCAGAGTGGGAGATGATAAGTAAAGATAGTTATTGGGATAATAATACGGGACAATATACAATATATTGCACCGACGGAGATATTGCTAAAGAATAATCTACGTATAAAAACAGCAAAGAAAAACGCAAGTAGGTATCTGCTTGCGTTTTTAGTTATGAGTGTTGAATTTTTTAGAAAGTCGAAACGATTTTTTTGAGGTAATCTTTGAGTTTGGCGTTGATTGTGTCGTCGCGAAGACCGTATTCTATCGAGGCTTCGATATAGCCTACTTTGTCGCCGACGTCGTAGCGCTTGCCCTCGAAGTCGTAGGCGTATGCGCCGCTGGTGTTGGCAAGGGTAAGTATGGCGTCTGTGAGATATATCTCTCCGCTTGGGCTTGGTGGCGTATTCTCGAGAATATCGAATATATCGGGCGTCAACACGTATCTACCCATACTTGCAAGGGTGGACGGCAACTTGTCGATAGGAGGCTTTTCTACGAAGCCTTTGATCTCGGTATATCTGCCTTTGATCGCGCCCGGTTGAACTATGCCGTACTTGACGGCTTCTTCTCTAGGTACGTTTTGGCAGCCGACTATCGTCTTGCCCGTCGTTTCGTATGCCTTGATGAGTTGGGAGAGGGCAGGTGAGTTAGGATTGTACACCACGTCGTCGCCGTATATTACGCCGAACGGCTCGTTGCCGACGAAGGCTTTGGCAAGCAAAATGGCGTGTCCCGAACCCTTCATCTCCTTTTGTCTGATATAGTGGAAGTTAGCCATATCGGCAATCTCCCTAACCACTTTGATTTCCGCGTTTTTGCCAGCTTTGGCAAGCAAGTTTTCGAGCTCGACGGCGTAGTCGAAGTGGTCTTCGATACACTTTTTGTTTTTGCCAAGGATAATCAACACGTCGGTAATTCCGCTCTTGACGGCTTCTTCCACCACGTATTGAAGCGTAGGCGTATCCACTATAGGGAACATCTCCTTAGGCAACGACTTGGTCGCAGGTAAAAATCTCGTTCCAAACCCCGCCGCGGGTATTACTACTTTGGTAACTTTTTGCATATACACTCCTATATTATCGGTATCGTGATTATAGCGATATTCGTATTGTCGCTAATCTATACAATAATAGTATATTATATTCTTTCAAAAAAATCAATAGCCTCGTCAATTTATATAACGTGGGCACGTTGTGTAACGAAGGTACGCTAACGGAAAATAATTGTAAAAAAATTGAAAAATGACAAAAAAACTATTGACATTGCATATATTGGTGATATAATAAAGTCAAAGGTCAAAGAAAGTCAAACTTAAGAAAAGAGACTTATAAAGGAGGTAAATATGGCAAATATATCTGATACGATAGAAGAGTTTATCTTGTCGGTGATAGGCGACGACGACAGCCTTCAGTTGTCGAGAAACGAACTCGCCAATTATTTTGCCGTTGCGCCAAGTCAGATAAACTACGTGTTGGCAACAAGGTTTAATACCGACAAAGGGTATATTATAGAATCTAAGAGGGGCGGCGGCGGATTTATTACGCTGATAAGGATATGTAAGACGGACGACGAATTGTCGGCAATCTTGGATGAGATTGAAAAACTCGACGGTCTTACCTATCAAAAAGCAAGCAATATAATAGATAGATTGGTAAGAGACGAAGTAATAGACGAAAAACAGGCAAACATTATAAAGAGCGCGGTGGGCGATAAGGCGCTCAACGTGCCTATGAACAATAATAGGCTGAGAAAAAGCGTGCTCAGCCAAATATTGATAGGACTGATTAGGAGGTAGAAATATGAAAATGTGTGAAATATGCGGAAAACACCCCGCAACGATATTTATTAAGACCAACGTCAACGGCGTTAAGACGGAAAAGCAAGTGTGTGCCGAATGCGCAAAGATGATGCAAGAGTCTACGGGCTTTGCCGATATATTCGGAGGTATGAGCTTCGGAGGCTTCTTTGACGCGCCTAAGACCCGCACTATGAGGGTATGTCCTAAGTGCGGCATGACGGAAAGGGACGTGTTGGAGCAATCGCGATTTGGTTGTAGCGAATGTTACGAAACCTTTGGCGATATAGTGGACAGTTTCGTTGCCAACCTCGGCGGCAAGACCTACGGCGGTAGCATGGCGGTAGAAAAAAGAGCCGAGCCAAAGCCAAAGTCGCAACTCGATATTTTGAAAGAAGAGTTGGACAAGGCTGTGGAAGAGAAGGACTTCCTCAAAGCCAACGATATTCACAATAAAATCCTCGCATTGAAAAAAGGAGAATAACGTATGGATTATATGAAAGACGTGGTGTTTTCTACCAGAATACGCTTGGCGAGAAATATAAAGGATTTGCCTTTTCCTCATAGGCTCAGCGGCGAAGAAGAGATATACGGCGTGTTGATGAAGGGTGTGGAACAAGCGGTGAGTAAATTGATGAAAGCCGACTTCTATAAGATGAGCGATATGGACGAACTAACCAAGCAAACCTTGGTAGAAAAGCACCTCATCAGCCCGGGTCTCACCCAAAGCCAATACGGCGCGGTGGTGGTGAGCAAAAACGAGGACGTGTCCGTAATGATAAACGAAGAAGACCACATCAGAGAGCAGTGCATTATGGACGGATACGCACCCGAACAAGCCTACCAGACGATAGCGGCGGTGGACAAAGAAATTGGCAAAGTTTTGGTAGTCGCGCACGACGAAAAACTTGGTTATCTCAATACGTGTCCGACGAATCTCGGTGCGGGAATGAGGGCGTCGGTTATGTTATTTTTGCCCGCGCTGTCGATGAGCGGCGCGATAGGAAGCATAATCAGAGCGATACAAGACCTCGGATTTACAACTCGCGGCGTGTACGGCGAGGGTAGCAAAGCGCAAGGATTTATGTATCAAATATCCAATCAGGCTGCTATCGGACAGAGCGAAAGACAAATATTGGATAGATTGAACGGTGTGGTTATGAAGATTGTGGACGCCGAAAGACAGGCTCGAAGCAATCTTGCAAAGACCCAAGGAGTAAAACTAAAAGACAAAATTATGCGCGCTTACGGAACGCTGAAATATGCGGCGATGATGAGCAGCGAAGAATTTATGGAATTGCTTGCCTTGGTAAAGTGGGGAGTTTGCGAACACTATATCGACGCCGACATGGACAAACTCAACAGCCTTATCACGGTGACGCAACCCGCCATGCTGTGTAAACTGGCAGGTAAAAAATTGGGAGCGGACGAAAGAGACGTGGCGAGAGCCGCTATGGTAAGAAATCTGCTCAAGGATAGACAATAGGAGGTGATACTATGCAAAATTTTAGTAGCGAATGTGCAAAAGTAATGAACAAAGCGACGGAATACGCGTCGATGAGCGGTGGTCTGCTGGGTACCGAACATCTTATATGCGGTATGATTGACGTAGAGGATAGTTATGCGGGAGCATTGCTCAAAGAGAGCGGATTGGTCAAGGAACATATCGGTATGTTGATACAGACCGACGGATATACTCAAGCGGTAAGTCTAAGCAACCGTACCAGAAACGTCATTGCCAACGCGCAAATTCTCGCCGAGAGAGTGGGAGAACAAATTATATCTTCGGATAAACTTCTCTTTGCGATTTTGTGCGAAAAGTCTTCGTACGCTTACAAGGGCTTGGAGAGTTTTGGCGTGAACATCGAAGCTTTGAAGAGTAAAATAATACAAAACATAGAAAAACAAAAGTCGGGAGGCAGCGGCTTTTCTACCAACGGTTTTGAGGAAAATTCTAACTCGCAAGAAGGCGAAAAGAGCGAACTCGACAACTTCGGCGTCGACCTGACTCAAAAGGCAAGACAAGGCAAACTCGACCCGGTAATAGGTAGAAGCAAAGAGATCGAGAGAATAATACAAGTGCTTAGCCGAAGAACCAAAAACAACCCTGTTTTGATTGGCGAGCCGGGCGTTGGTAAGAGCGCGGTAGTCGAAGGATTGGCGCAAGCGATAGTGAACGGCGACGTGCCCGAGATGCTCAAAAACAAAAAAGTATTTAGCCTGGATATGGCAAGTTTGCTTGCGGGCACCAAGTATAGAGGCGACTTCGAAGAGAGACTCAAAAACGCTATCAACGCTCTCAAAAAGGACGGCAATACAATCTTGTTTATAGATGAAATCCATACCATCGTCGGCGCGGGCTCGACGGGCGAAAACGGAATGGACGCGGCTAACATTCTCAAGCCGCAACTGGCTAGAGGCGAGTTGCAGACTATAGGCGCGACTACCTTGGACGAATATAGAAAATATATCGAAAAAGACAGCGCGCTGGAGAGAAGATTTCAACCGATAACCGTTGACCCGCCAACCGTTGAAGATACTATACTCATACTCAAAGGTTTGAGAGAAAAGTACGAGCAACACCATAAGGTTACCATTACCGACGAGGCTATCAAGGCGGCTGCGGAACTCAGCGACAGATATATCAGCGATAGGTTTTTGCCCGACAAAGCCATAGACCTAATAGACGAGGCGGCAAGCCGTAAAAAGATAGGAGCCAACGTCGCTCCTAAAGAGATAAAAGAAACCGAGGATAAGTTGACGAGACTGAGAGTGGAACTCGAGGACGCGAAGAACCACGGCGAGTACCTAAAATGCCACGATATTCAGCAACAAATCAACTCTTTGGAAGAAAAACTGGCGGGCGAAAAGGAAAAATGGAAGGATAGTCAAGTAGAGAAAGAACTGTCTATCGGTGAACAAGAAATCGCTCAGATAGTTTCTTCGTGGACTGGCGTGCCAGTTGTAAAAATTACCCAAAGCGAGAGCGAAAAACTGCTCGACCTAGAAAATATCTTGCGTAAGAGAGTAATAGGTCAAGACGAGGCGGTGGAAGCTGTAGCCAAAGCGGTGAGAAGAGCGAGAGTAGGAATCAAAGACCCTAACAGACCTATCGGCTCCTTTATCTTCTTGGGTCCTACGGGCGTGGGTAAGACGGAACTGTCCAAGGCTTTGGCGGAGGCTATGTTCGGCGACGAAAACTTGATGATAAGAGTGGATATGAGCGAATATATGGAAAAGTTTAACGTGTCCAAACTTATCGGCTCGGCTCCGGGATACGTAGGCTTCGACGAGGGTGGTCAACTGACCGAAAAGGTGAGAAGAAAACCTTATTCCGTAATACTATTCGACGAGATAGAAAAGGCTCACCCCGACGTATTTAACATTATGTTGCAGATACTCGAGGACGGTAGATTGACCGACTCGCACGGCAGAGTGGTTAGCTTCAAAAATACCATAATCATCATGACCTCCAACATAGGCGCGGAAGAAATTAAATCTACCAAGAGCCTTGGCTTTGGCGACAACAACAACTCTTACGAAAATATGAGAGAAAGACAAATGGACGCTCTCAAAAAGGCGATGAGACCCGAGTTTATCAATCGTATCGACGATATAGTGATTTTCCGTGCTCTCGAAAAGGAGGATATGAAGAAGATTGCAAGCCTCATCGTAGACAACCTTGTGGGAAGACTTGCCAAGAACGGCTACAAACTCTCGGTATCCGACGCGGCTAAGGATATGGTCATCGAAAAGGGCTCCGACGCTCAGTACGGCGCAAGACCTCTGAGAAGAGCCGTGCAAAGAATGATTGAGGACGAACTGTCCGAGCGTATCCTCAAAGGCGAATTTGCAATAGGCGACGAGATTGACGTCGATAGAGACGGTGACAAACTTACCTTTGCAAAAAAAGTGTAAATAATTTCAAAAGCCCCCTTGAAGAGAGGGCTTTTGTATGTTATAATCAAAGTACAAAATAGGTGCGGCACCTAAGGTACAGGCACCGCAAGGAGGACAACATGAGAGTAGAAATCGTATCCAAAAATTACAAGGTATCCGACCACATCAAAGACATCATCGAGATGAAACTAGAAAAGTTTGGCAGATATTTTGAAGACGACGCCGTGGCTAAAATTATGCTGAAAGAGATTGGCAAAGAAAAGTACGTAATGGAAATTACAATCTTCTTCGGCGGCAATATGGTAAGAAGCGAAGTAATGTCCGACAATATGTACAACAATATCGACATTGCCTTGCCAAAGATAGAAGGTCAAATAAGAAAACATCGCACCAAACTCGGTAAAATGAGAAAGAGCGCTTTGGAAGCCGAGAGTATGTACGACATTCCTCAAGCCAAAGAAAAAGAGTTGGTCAAGACAAAATCTTTCCAACTCAAAAAAATCAGCGTAGCGGAGGCTATTGCGGAGATGGAACTCGTCGACCACGACTTCTTTGCCTTCGTCAACGAATCCAACGGTATGGTCAATATCGTGTATAGGAGGACTGACGGCAACGTCGGCTTGATTGACCTAGTGTACTAAGCATTGGCTTAAATAGCAAGTTAATTGACGATTATATTAAAATATCGGCTGGAATAAGCCGATATTTTTGTGCCAACGCTTGCATTTTGGAGGGCAAAGGTATTAAAATCTTTGTGTAAGCAATACGTCTCGTATCGTTTGATATGGGGCAAAAAGTCAATACGTGTCGCAAAAAGGAGAAAAAGATGAACGAACAATGGGAAATCGTGCAAGTCAAAAAGCAAGAAATCGAAGAGTTTAGTAAGTACGCAAAAGGCATATGGGGAGAGTATTTTACCGCGCTGCTCACGAGCGAGCAAATCGCCTATATGTTGGATATGTTTTTGTCGATAGAGGTGCTTAAAAAACAGCTTGACGGGGATTACAAATACTTCTATTGTTTGGTGGACGGCAAAAAAACAGGATTTATAGGTTTGGAATATGAAAAAGACGCGCTCTTTTTGTCCAAACTCTATTTGGCTAAGGAGTATAGAGGCAAGGGGTTGGCAAGCAAAATGTTCGTCTTTATAGAACAACAAGCGGTGGACAACGGATATAACAAGATATACCTCACTTGCAACAAGTATAATCGTCATTCTTTGGACGTGTACGCCAAGAAGGGGTTTGAAATAATAGAAAGCGTGGTGACGGATATAGGAAGCGGCTTCGTTATGGACGACTACGTGTTGGCGAAGAAAATATAAATTGTGTGGACACGGCGCGTGGGTTGTGTTAGAATTGAGTATATGAAAAGAAAAATCTTTTTTATTTTGGCGATTGTCGCTACGATATGTTTGAGTGTGGGGCTCAGCGCTTGTAAAAGCGTGGAACAATCTTTGGCATACAATGATGAAATCGAAGCAAGATACGCCGACGGTATAAGTATCGTTGCAACCTCCAATGCTCCGACTTACGCCGCCGAATACCAAAACAAAGCCAGAATAGAACAACTGATGTACGTGGATAATTCCGTCAAAGGATTGCATTTGACGGGACTTTATTTGCCTAAAGGAGAGACTATAAGCGTGACGGTGTCGGCGGAAACGGCTCAAAAAAGTCACAAGTTGGTCATCAACAGTTGTACGAATAATGAAGAAATCATAGAACTCGATTCCGTAAGAACGCAATATACCTCTACCGACGGTGGAAGAGTAGATATTTGGGTAGACGGAGCAGTTGAAGAAAAAAACGTGTTTGAGATAAAAATTTCGGGTTGCGTAAGAATGCCGTTTTACCGTCTCGGTGTGGAGAGAGAAAAACCGCAAGCCGAAAGGGAAGGCTGGGCAACTCTCGATTGCGGAAATATCAGATTCGTATTTCCTTACGATATGTTGGACGACGTGGTAGGATTGGACGATAGCCTTAAATGGTGGCGTTCGGCAGTAGAAGCAATGTGCAAAATGACGGGCGTCAAGTATATTGACGGAGACTTGTCGCCCATTATGGTGATGGTTGACCCAAGCATCGACGGCGTGGGCGGAGAATGGAATAAGAGCGAAAAGTACGTAAGAGTGGGCAAGAGCGGTTTTGTCGGAGTGACGAATTACGAGAGCCTCAAGACGGGTGGCGGAAAGCCCCTATTGTATTTGCTCGGCAACATGCTTGCCGACGGAGCGGACGGATACGACGAAGGTCCTTTGCAAGACAAACTCGGCAAAGTAATATCAAATCTTACCTACATCATTATGACCGACAACGTCGTTGGGGACGAAGGTAACGGCATCGCCAACGCCTACGTGCAATTACAAAAAGCCGTATCGGGCGAGAGTATAGAGGAAAGTAGTATCGAAGTGTTTTTTGACGGACTGCTGCATTCGATGGGAAGGGAAAAGACCTTCAACGCCTTGCAACGATACAAATATACCATGAAGCAAAGCACTTCCGCGGACAAGTGGAGCGAATATATCAAAGATATAAGCCAAGAGAGTATAGAAATCGGCGGAGTAAAAAAGCCGTTGATCGGTATGGATTTGTCGTACTACTGCTCTTGGTTGGGCATGGACGTGTCGCAAGAGTGTCAAGACGCTATGAAGGACAAAATCTTGTTTATCCCCGTACAATCGCAGTATGCCACGGGCGTAAGCCGCGAAAACATACAGACGGGTATTAGCCTTGCACTAGGTCAAAAGACGGTGATTGACTTTGCCTCTTCAATAATATCGCCCGTGTCGGGTTGGAGGGTCGAGAGCGTGATAGGCAACGGTTGGGTAGCTACCGAAAGCGGTAGATACGAATATAATCCGTCTGCAGATAGACCTATCGACGAGTTTTGGCTAAATCTCGTCAACGGAGAACTGAGAGTTTCGTTGTACGGTAGAGTTACGGTAGATATTAGAGTTGCTTCTTATCAAGTGTATAGAGATATTCCGTTTAGAGACGTGGATAAGGCTATAAAGGGAGTGGCGAATATGACCCCGAGCGACGCGGCAAGTTTGCCAAAGGCACAGGTGCCGGAAGAGATGGAAGCGGACGAGAGTAAATATTCGTTTGGCGTTACGAAAGGAAGTCTGCAAGTCGAAGAAGACGGCAAATACACCTTTTTCCTCAAGAGCAAAGGATTGGTCAAGGTCAACTTCGGCGTCAGCGAATTTATGTTCGAGATGTTCAACAACTACCTCACCGTCAGCGACTATACCACGGAGTTGCAATATCAACTTGCATTGGAAAGTAACAAAGTATATAATTTTGAAATTTACGTGCTGTCTACTCAAGGCGGCGGTTGGGCAACTTTGGGCATGCAAAGCGAGAACGGCGTGGAAGATTTGGGACAAGATAACATAGTGTTTCGGAATATGAAAAAAAGCGACGAGGTGCGTTACGAAAGTCCGATTTTGCCGATAGAAAATATCGATTTGCATAGTCAAGTTTACAATGACTTTTTGTCTTCGAGATGGGTGTTGACTAAGGCTCCCGAACTCAAGGAGAGTAGTAATCATATCTATCTGTTCGACGACAACAACGCCACTTATTTTGAGCCTAAGGAGATAAAAAACAGTTACGTAATCGAGTGGGACATGCAGTCGGAAAGAACTGCCGAGTATTTGGCGTTGGACGTCAAAACCGATATGCTCGGCGCCAATATCAAAATTCTAACTGCAAGCAAGGATAAAGAGTGGACGGAAACCTTTGACGGAAACATAGTTGCTACCGACAACGTGTTGGAGTTTGGCAAGAGCGTGCCGTGCAGATACGTAAGGATTGTCGTAGAAAAACCTATGAATTTCGTATGTTCTATCGCAGGAGTGGCTCTTGGAAAAATAGTCGACCAAAGCCGTATCGTGCCTAATACGAGTACGGCTATATCCTATCAAGGCGAGTGGAAGAGCATAGACAAATATGCAAGCGTCAACGGCTCTCTTGCCGGCAACGTGGACAAAAACTGCGCAATGGAATACGAGTTTTACGGTTCGATGATTGCCGTCTACGCAACCAGAGATAACGTCTTTGGACACGCCAAGGTCTATATCGACGGCAAGGAACATTCTATCATAGACTTGTCAAGCGACGTGGCAAAGTGCGGAGTGAGAGTATTTTCGCAAGTGTTTGACGAAATTGGGTTGCACACCATCAAAATCGTTCCCGTCGCAGACGACCTAATCAATATAGATTATTTGACCGTAATAGAAGGACAAAGACCCGAGAGAGAAGAGCCTAAGTTTAATTATTGGTTGATAGCAATCATTCCGTCGGTGGCGTTGGTCGGATTCGTCGTGGCTTTGATAGCCGACAAGATTGCCAAAGATAAAAAGAGAAAAAACTAAATTGATAGATAAAAAGTCAATACGTATCGACAATTTCGGCGCGTCGCTTTGTATAAGCGGCGCGTTGTCGTTGGGTTAGTGAGCAACGAAAATTTTTGCGCATACTATGTATCGGACAAAAACGAGGCAAAAGCAGACGTATTGTATAAAAATACACGAGAGCGCGGCTCAATTCGTTTGACACTTGCTACGTCAAAGGCTATAATTATGTCGATTGAAAAGGAGTTACTAAAGAGGTATGGACTACACGTTTTTATTGGTTTTGGCAGTAATACTGTTTTCCACCAAACTGCTTGGCATTGCCATGAAAAAACTCGGCTTGCCACAAGTGTTGGGATATTTGCTGGCGGGCATTATTCTCGGTGTGACGGGACTAGTGAAGAGATCTACCGAGTTGACGGTTTTTGCAACGATAGGCGTCAACCTCATTATGTTTTCGGCGGGGCTCGAGACCAATATCAAAGAGATAAAGCGGAACGGTGCGGCGTCAGTGCTTATAACTTCGCTCGGCGTTATCGTTCCTATGCTGGTGGGCTTCGGTATTTCTTGGATTTTGCCTGACCTCGAGATGAAGGAGAGATGGTTTTTCGGAGTAATTCTCACCGCGACGTCGGTAGGTATTACCGTGGCGTGCCTCAAAGAATTGGGCGTACTTCACGGCAAAGTGGGAGCTTCGATTATTACCGCGGCGGTGTTGGACGACATTATCGGCATCGTTATACTGGCTTTCTTTACGGCGGAAGCCAAGGACGAACATATCGGCGTAAAGCTTATCAAAGCTTTTGGCGGAGATATGAGCAAAATGGCGGGCTTTGCCGTATTGCTCAACGTGGTACTCTTCTTCGCGATGGGAATAGGTCTGGGATTGCTCGTGCACTATGCTTTTAAACTGTTGAGCAAAAGATTTCCTCATACAAGAAGATTGTCGGCGTTCGGTCTAATACTTTGCTTTTTGTATGCAGGCGCGGCGGAGAAATTTTTTGGCGTGGCGGCAATTACCGGCTCTTTTCTTGCGGGTATGATGTTGTCTAATATGCAAGAAACGGAATACGTCGAGAGAAGAATAGACATCAGCGCTTATATGCTGTTTTCGCCTATTTTCTTTGCCAATATCGGCATTTCGTTGGACTACGCTTCCTTGCTGGACAATCTCAGCGGTAGACTGGTGTTGTTTTCGCTTGCCTTCGTCGTATGCGGTATGCTTGCCAAAGTCATAGGCTGCGGCGCGGGTGCGACGATATTTAGGTATAAGCCAAACCAAAGCCTCAAAGTCGGCGTCGGTATGATGGTGCGAGGCGAAGTTTGCCTCATAGTTGCACAGACGGGACAGAGAGCGGGAATAATAGATTCGCAATATTTCCCTGCCATAATCCTATTGATAGTCGCTTCTTCGATAGCGACGCCGCTGATACTCAAGGTGTTGTTTAAGAAATACCCTAACGAGCCACTCGACGAAAACAAAATCGGCGCAATCGACACCGTAGTCAAAGTCGATGCCGCTATGAGCGAAGTGAGAGAATTTTTGGGAGGAGTAGACGTGCAAAACATAGAGGTCAAGGCTCATAGTCAAAGAGAGGCAATACAACAAAGCCAACAAAAAACCGACGACCAATCTTGCGATAATAGCACCGAAAATAAATAACAATCGAAAAACTAACGAATATTAACTAAATTGCTCGTACATTACGATGGACGAGCAATTTTGCTTTTTGGACATTTTTCGGTAGGGATGTTGAAAAATAATATAAAGAGTGTTATTATATAAATATGAACAAAAAAATCGCTACTTGGATTATATTGACTTTGATAATAGCGTTGTGCTTGGTAGGCGGTTGCGACGATAAGAAGGAACCGACCAGTCTTGGCGCGGCGGCGTTGGAGTGGGATAGCCAAAACTATTCGGTAAATTGGGTGGCGGTAGACAAGGCAACGATGTACGTTGCCAAAGTTTGGGCGGCGTCGGACTTGGCACTAAATCGTACGATATATCCCGAAGACGAAAAGGACGGCAAGCTATCTATTGACTTGCAGTCGTTGAGCGACGGGGATTACCAAGTGGAAGTCACCGTTTCGGCGGATGGGTACAGAAGCGCAAAAAGCAACTTGGCGGTGTCTATCAAGCGCTCGACTAAAGAAGACGAACAATACAACGAAGGCGAAACTACCACCGACGATATTTTTGTGGACGAAGACGGAGAGTTGTATTTGCCGCAAGAGTTGTATTGCAAGAGCGGCGATAGTAACGATCTGGTCATAGATTGCGCGCAAGGTGTGACGGTCAACGCCATCTCCGCCGTTGCTTTGGACGGTAGGTACGAAGTCAACGACGAAACCAACGAGATTATTATTTCGTCGGAGTGGACGAGGCAGTTCTCCGTAGGCGCGAAGATTGCCTTGACGATAGATTACGGTACGGACAAAAGTTTGCAGACGTATATCAATTTCGTCAGCGAATTGCCTTATACTTTGTCAGGCAACGTAATTACTTATACCAAACTCAGCGGAACGGGCTTTAGAGTAAGACTATCGGAAGCGACGACGACCTACGGCGTAGTCAATAAAGTAGCTATCGACGACGTGACTTTGAACAGTAGTTATTATAGTCTCTCTTCTACAGGCAACACTTTGACTATGCAAGAAAACCCCGTTCTGAAGGATTTGAGCGTGGGAAAACATACTTTGCAAGTGTTTACCTCGCGTGGTATGTCGACGGCTATTCTTAAGGTAAGGGTCGGTTTGAAGTACGAGCCTTACGACGTCAAGATAGACTGTGACGAAAACTTTCCTAATGCCAAGATAACTTGGAGGGACGACGCCGACGAGGTGCAACAATATATCGTCGCAATAGACGGCGAAAATTATAGTTCTGTGGAGTATAAAACTAGATTTGACGGCAAGAGTTTCGACGCAACGGGTTTAGTCGGCGTTGATAGTCAAATACAAGTCAAAGCCGTGGTCAACAGATATACTTACACCTCTCAACCCGTATACTGTTACGTGGACGCTACCGACCCCGTACAACAAGAATATCTCTCCAAGACCTACGAGTTTTTGGGCGAGACTCACAACTTTTATATCACTAGCGAAAGTGAGATGAAAGACTTTTTGTACTACTATCTTTTGCACTACGACCAATTCCCTTCGGCAACTATTGAGGTGCAAGGAATGACTAATATCGAAAAATTTAGACAAGCCGACGTGTATTGGTCTATCAACGGGCAGTTGCCTACATCTAATTGGTACGATACGATTCTCAAATATTTCAATACTTTCTCCGAAGCGATGAGCATAAGTCTCAACGTGGTAAAAATAGGTGAGGAAAATACTAACGAAGTAAGTATTTTGCTGTGGCTCAAGACGCCTATGGTGCCAACCAACTCCAACACCCTTGAAGACCAAGCATATAGAGAATACGAAGGTAAACAAGGAAGATATAGTAAGGTCGGACGAGACGTCGACTTCGACGATTGGGCAATCGATAAGATAGACAAAACCGCATCGGTGTCTACGACTTACGAACTATATATGGCTATGGAGAGAGGCTATAGACCCGTGCCGAAGACGGGCAGCGACGCCGAGCGTATCTACGAAAAAGCCAAAGAAGTGTTGCGTAAGATAATAGACGACTCTATGGACGACCTCGACAAAGTGAGAGCGATATACGATTGGTTGTCTTGCAACGTCGTCTACGACCACAAGTTGGCTGCGGATAGTTCCAATGCGACGATTGGCTCAAAGGAATACTACGAGTTGTTCGGCAACAAGGCTTTTTATGCGGAGGGAGTATTTGAAAACGGCTTGGCTGTGTGCAACGGTATAGCCATTGCCTTCGATATACTTTGCCGAATAGAGGGCATCGAGTGCTATAAAGTGTTGGGTTGGTCGGGCACCGTGTCGCACGCGTGGAATAAAGTCAAAGTGGGCGGATATTGGTATATATGCGATGCTACTTGGGCGAGCAAAGCCGTGGACTGCGGAGAGTATTACCTGGAATATTTGGACGAGGACTATCTGTTGATGGACTACCTGACTTCTATGCCCGACAGCAAACATAAGGAAAATGCCAATCGAAGCGGTGGCAGCGAGTATTATGCCGGCGATACCAACTACGACGTCTATGCCAATACCATATTCGTTGACAACGTTGACGGCAAAGTCTACGACACTATATTGACCGCGCGGGACAAAAGTTATATAGATAAATTGTTGGAGTTAATAGTGGAAGATATAGACGCCGGTATGGATATTGGCGAATATAGGATTGGAGTAAAATGCTCGCAAGCAAAATGGAATAATATATACGGTCCCGCAGCGATAAGTATATGCAACGACAAATACAAAGTTAGTTATTCTAAGCACTATACCGACGACGAAAAAGGCTATTTGACTTTTGAAAAACAAGAAGACTAAACTAAATGGCAGAGCAACGAAATAGGTGACATATGGAAAATGAAAGAAAAACCCGTCGCAAAAGTTTTTTTGACAATATCAAACAATGCGTCAGACACCACAAGACCAAGAGAAACTTCGCCGAGCAGTACTACGAGATATGTGAAGACGAGTCGGTGAGGATAAGAGTAAATTGTAAAGACGGCGTCTTTTCGCAACTGGGCGGTAAGAGCGACCTTGACGAAGGCGTGCTAAGCTATATCGAGGACAAAGCTTATTACGTGCCAATAGATAGACCTCTCAAGATTTGTTTCGATGGTGTGGCTAAAGAGGATAGACAAGCTGTGGCAGACGCTTACAAAAAGTATTTTGATCTAAAATTTCACGACAAATGCCTTGACCTCAAGATTTGTAATATAAAATCTATTTCCCTTATGATTATAGGTATAGCTTTTTTGGCGGCGGGCATAGTAGTGGAAAGGTTTTTGCCGAGCATGCTAATCAGCGAGATACTTACCGTTGCGGCGTCCTTTTCTATGTGGGAGAGTGTGGACTTCTTTCTTTTGGAGCGCACCAACGTCAATACCGAAAAATTAGACACGGCACAGCTGTTGCTTGCCGAGTTGGAATTTGAAGATTAATAGAAAATCATAAAATTTATCGTAAGTTGTATTGGGCACGTAACGATTGAATTAGAATGGGTTCAATAAGTCATAGCCCTATAAAAAGAATAATGGCTATCGCCACACCGAATGTAACGACAACCACTATTTTTGAAAAATTACCCAACCTATCGGTCGGGCAATCGTGGTGCACCCAAAGAGACTCGAACTCCCAACCTTTCGGTCCGTAGCCGAACGCTCTATCCAATTGAGCTATGAGTGCACGCATATAGGTCTTACGCTATTTGCTATATTATTATAAGTTCAACAATTTTATTTGTCAATTGATTTTATCTTTTCAAAAGTTAAAAAATGTGATAATCTAAGGATATGGATATTTTGCTAAACGAAAACGAAAGACTCGACGACTTGGAATACAAGGGAATGAGGCTTATTCAAGACAAAAACGGCTATTGTTTTACTTCCGACGCGGTGTTGCTTGCCAACTTGGTGAGAGCGGGAAAAAACGACGTTGTGGCGGACTTCGGGTGTGGCAACGGCGTCGTCGCGCTATTGGTGGCGGCTAAGACTACGGCAAAGAGCGTGATAGGTATCGAGATGCAAGAGTGCGCCTTCGAACTCGCCGAACGAAACATTGCGCTAAACGCGATGCAAGATAGGATACGACTAATCAACGACGATATAGCCAATGCCGATAAGGTGCTGGGAAAAGAGAGTGTGAGCGTGGTCGTATGTAATCCGCCGTATTTTGAAAAGAACAGCGGACAAAAGAGAATAAGCGAGAGTGTAGCGTTGTCTAGGCACGAGAGCACTTGCAGTCTTGACGATATTATTACCAAAGCGAGCGAAGTGCTAAAATTCGGCGGGAAGTTGTGGATGATACACAAGTGCGAAAGAATGGCAGAGGTGCTGACTTCGATGAGTAATCGAGGGGTAGAGCCCAAAAAGGTAACTTTGATATATCCCAAAGCCGACAAAATACCCGATACCTTCGTAGTGGAAGGTAAAAAATCTTCCGCGCACGGTATGAAGATTGACAGCATAATCGTGTACGACCAAGAGGGTAATATGACGGAGCAAGCCAAAAAATTGTATAATAAATCGTAGTCCAAAAAGTCGATACGTGTCGAGAAAAACGCTAAAATAAGATTGCTTGACTATAAGAAAGAAAGGTGTTGCGTCAAACTATCGACAAATTTTGACTATTTTTTTGACGAATATTGCACATTGGCAATATATGTGATACAATATTGATATAGGGTGAGAGGGAAATTATGCTTAATATTTTGGTCGTAGACGACGACAAAGAATTGCTTGACGGAATCAAAAGAGAATTGTCCGTCAATTACAACGTTACCACCGCCGACAACGGCGCGGTGGCATTGGATATTATCGAGAAACAAAAGTTCGATTGCGTGCTCATCGACATCGTGATGCCTCATATCAACGGTTACGAATTTTGCAGAGCCTTGAGAGAAAGAATGGACTGCACGATAATATTTATGTCGTGTCTTACCGAAGCCGAGACGGTGGGGAAGTGCTTTGAATTGGGCGCGGACGACTTCATAAGCAAGCCTTTCGGATTCGGAGAACTCAAAGCTCGTATCAACGCTCGCACCAGCAACGCCGTAAGAAGCGAATTGGTGTACGGCGACCTTGTGATTGACAACGTGCGCAATAGAGTGACGTATAAGAAAAATCCTATCGTGCTCACCAATATCGAATACGATTTACTTTACTTTTTGGCGTCGCACCCCGACGAGCCTTACAGCAAAGAAGATTTGTATCACCAGATATGGAAACAAGACTCGCTTGACAGCACGCACACCGTTCAAGCGCATATCTTTACTTTGAGAAAAAAATTGCTAGAAAAAACGCAAAAAGATTACATAACGACCTTTTGGAAAAAGGGCTACTTTTTCAATCCGAAGGCGTAATTGATTAGTTATGAAAAGACGAGGCGTTGAGACAAACAAGACTTTTGACGTAAGAAGAGCGTTAAGCTTTCCCGTATGGGTTGTGGTCGTAGGTTTGGCTGTAGCCTTGTTTTTTCTTTTGTTTTATTTTGACAATATCTATGCCAATCGAGTAGATACATCTCAAGCACAATACGAGGGCGGAAAACTTATCATCACCGACAAAAACTTGCTGGAACAAGCGACGCCGTTGGAAGAATGGGAATACTTTGCAGACTGTTCTTCTTACGGAGAGTATTGCTTTCGCTTTGACGGAAGAGTGGTCAACGTCAACGACGACGATACTCATCTATGCAAGGGCAATACGCAATCGGCGACCTATGCGCTGTATATCGTCAACGAAACTCAAAGCCATTCCAATCTTGCGATGACACTATACGTGCCTCCCGTCAACAGCGCTTGTTGGTTGTTTGTCAACGGAGAATACGTGCAAGGCTCGGGCGACGTGGGCGAAAATTATAAACCGTACGCCATAGGACAGCAAATCAACTTTACCCTCGAATACAAAGAGAAGGCGGAGATTGTCATTATCGCGGAAAATCGCTCCAACTTCGAGGGCGGGATAACGTCACCGCCGATGATAGGAAAAAGCGGAAAGATAGTCGGTATGAACAATATCAAGAATATCCTAAGACTGACTACTATCTTGTACACGGCTTTTCTTAGTGCAATAGCCTTTTGGGTATTTGCTTCTTCCAAAGACAAGGTGTTTTTGTGGTTGGGTATAATGAGCTTGACCTTTGCCGTAGCAGTGTCGGACGTGTTGGTCGCCAATATAGGCACGGGATGGATATGGGCAAAAGAGATAATATTGGAACTAGCCAAAACTATCTGGGGTCTATATCTAGTGCTGACTTGTTCTACCATCATCAGTAGGTCGAAAACTTCGTTGGTGGCACAGTACGTGGCGGTGGGTATCAACGCTCTTGCCGTGTTGCTTATATGTTTCGTCAAGCCTTTTACCAGTTATCTCAACTATGCAATCGACGTCTACAAAGGCGTGGTGATGGTCATCAATATTTTGTATATTTGTATCTATGCCTTGGTACATTATATCAGGAGTCGCAAGAGTTATATCACCATTCTCAGTTCTTCTGTGTTGTTTGCTTCGATAATATTCGAGATTTTCGCCCGAGATACCTACTTGCCAATGTACACGCTCGGACCGTTTGAGTGGGGCTGTCTGATAATGTTGGTGTTGATGTCCATTCGCACGATTAGTCAAATGATGATTATGTCCAAACGCAACTTGCAATTCAACGAAAATCTGATGCAAGAGGTGCAAAAACGAACTGCAAAAATCGAAAGTTTGCTCAAAGAACAAAAGGAATTTACGTCAATGGTGGCGCATGATCTCAAGTCACCGCTTGCTTCTATCAAAATGATGTTGTCGCAAGTGGGCGCTCCTCACAACGACATCGACACTATGGACGCCATGATCAACAATATCGACCTCAAAATCATGGCTATGACAGACAATATCACTACGCTTCAAAATTTCAACGCGCTGGATATGACGGACGAGCCTTATCAGTTGATAGAATTGGGAGAGTTTTTGGAAGGTATATGCGACTTTATCAGACCCGACGCCGATGTGGAGGGGATAAATCTCCAATTCCGTAGGCACAAAAAAGCCGTTTACATATATGCGCCTGTCAAAAAATTGACCCACGCAATCGAGAATATTATATTCAATTCCATCACTTTTTGTGAGGAAGACGACGTGATTAGCGTCAAGTATAGCAGTAAGATAGATTGCAATCAAATAGTCGTGTCAGACACGGGTTGCGGTATATCGCCACAGGCTTTGCCTCATATCTTTGACAAGTTTTATAGCGAGAGAAGCATGTCGGCATCCACCTTCAAGGGCGACGGACTGGGACTGTATTTTGTCAAAATGTTGGTGGAAAGCATAGGAGGTAAGGTTTCGGCAAACTCTTGGCTCAAGTCGGGTACCGATATAATTATCGAACTACCTAAGGCAGAGACGCCTATGACCGATCTGGCAACCAAAGGCAATCAGGCGGGACAAGATGACGACAAAGCGAGTGGAAAGGAACAAGATACGTAAGCATCGATATTTTGCCGAGAGATAGACGTCGGTATTATCTTGTATAGTGTATAAATAAAAGAGCAAACGGACGATTCGTTTGCTCTTTATTTGTTAATTATGCTTTTGTCGATACGTATCGAGTTTTTGACGTATTAATTGTATTGCTGTAAGTCGAGATTAACGTCTTATACGTATTGTTTGATAATTGCGCTATATGTATCGATTACGTATCGTACTTGCTCGTCGGTAAGCTTGGTATGCAGAGGAAGAGTTATTTCGCTAGCGTAACGAGCGTAGGCGTTGGGATAGTCCTCGATGTCAAATCCCATAGATTTATACGCCGTGTGCATAGGCAACGGTTTGTAATGTACGTTGCACGAAACCCCCGCTTGAGCCATTTTGACAATGATTTCTCTACGCTCTTCGTCGCTCACGTTAGGTAAATTGGTGATGTAGAGGTGCCCTGACGAGGAATAATCGTCCGAGTAGTGAGGTAACACTTGTACGCCCAAAGGCTTGAAAGCCTTGTCGTATGCCTCAATAATATCACGCCTTCTTTGTAAAAGTTGTGGATAACGGTCGAATTGGGCAAGTCCGATAGACGCCATTATGTCGGTGAGATTGCACTTGTACCAAGGGGCAACTATATCGTATTCCCACATTCCCGGTTTGTTTTTGTTGAGAGCGTCCTTGCTCTGTCCGTGGAGAGAGAGTAGTTGGAGAGTGTGATAGAGCTCATCGTCGTCTACGCCGTCGATATGTCTCCAAGTCAAGCAGCCACCTTCTCCCGTGGTAAAGTTTTTGACTGCGTGCCAGCTAAAAGAAGAAAAGTCGGCTACGTTGCCTATCATTTTGCCATGCCAATTAGAGCCAAAGGCGTGCGCGGTATCAGCCATAACGGCAATTCTTCCCATTGCTCTTTGTATATCGTTGGAGGGGGTGAAGAGCGATTGTTTTCGGTCTACTATGCCAAAAATTTTGTCGTAGTCGCAAGGCACTCCGCCAAGGTCAACGGGGACGATGGCTTTGGTATGCTCGTTGATTAGCGCTTCTACGGCAGCGTAATCCATCTCCAAACTGTCTTTTTGCACGTCGACTATTACGAGCTTTGCTCCTACGTGGCATACTACCGAGGCGGTAGCGGTGTAGGTGTAGGCGGGTACGATAACTTCGTCATCGGCACTGCCGCCCGCATTGGCACCGATACCCATCAGGCGCAACGCCATCTCTTGGCAAGCCGTCTGGCTGTTGAGAGCAACGCATCTCGGCGTACCTTTTTCCGTGCGCCCTACGCCTATCCAATCGGCAATTTTTTTCTCTAAAAGCTTGGTCTTGGGTCCCGTGGTTATCCAACCCGAACGCAACGTGTCTGCAACTTCGGCTATCTCTTCTTCTCCCACGTCGGGCGGGGAAAACGGGATATTCATTTTTGGTTGTTCTGCCATAATTATACTCCTTAAAATTGTAAGCGCGAGCTTACTTAGATATTATAAATCACATATCGAGAGTTGTCAACCTGGCATTGTATATATATGATTTTTGGTTGGAACGTAGCGAAAAAGGCCGACCGCATTAATCAAAAGATTGTAAATCGTACTTGAGAGAAAGTGAATATTCCTAATTAGTCGGTCGGACAGAAATACTAAAAAATATCGCGGATAATATCGTTTTTTTGTAATAAAGCGTTGACAGTCGTTGAGTGGAGTGATAATATTAAAGCAAGCGTTCTAAAACAAGTGTTCTTAATAAAAAGTGAGGTAAAAATGCCAAAGAAACCAAAGTTTACAAGACAAGAAATAATCGACGCGGCTTACGAAATAGTGAAAGAGCGAGGCATGGAAGATTTGGTCGCAAGGAGTTTGGCGAAAAAGTTAAATTCTGCGTGCAGTCCGATATTTACCTTGTTCGACAGTATGGAAGAGGTAAAGCAGGCAGTATATGAAAAGGCAAAGAAAATCTTTGTCGACGACCTCAAACAGAGCCTCGATTACTTCCCGATATTCAAAGAATTCGGGTTGAGATACGTAAAATTCGCTATGGAAAATCCTAACGTTTTTTCGACGTTGTTCGGAGCAAAAAGTAGTGTGGATTTCGAGGATTTGTTGGTTGATTTTGCCGACGTAGTAGAGCCGATTTTGGAAGGTATTCAAACAACTTTCGACTTGAATAGAGAGGAGAGCCTATATCTTTGCAATCATATGATTATTACGGCAAACGGAATGGCAACGGCGTTTGCGGCGAGAAAAAATAAGTACGGCGAAGAAGAACTTGGCAAATACATGAGCGAAACATGTATAGGATTGGTGCTTATCCTAAAGACCAAAGACAACAAGTTGGACGTAGACTTTGCTAAGCAAATGGCAAACTCGATAGACAAAATGCCTATCAAAAAAGATGCTAAAGAAGGAGAGGCGTAATAAAATGCAAGCGATAGTTTTTACTTCGAATACGGGACATACCCAAGAATATGCGCAAATGTTGGGGGTAGAGCTAGGGTTGCCTTGCTACGACTTAAAACAAGCCAAGAGTAATCTACCTTCGGGAGCGGAAATAGTTTATCTCGGGTGGATTATGGCGGGCAACGTGCAAGGACTAAAAAAGGCGTTGAGAAGATACGACGTCAAAGCGGTGTGCGCCGTCGGTATGAGTGGCAACTCCGACCAACTCAAAGAAATGTACGACAAGTATCGATTTTTGGAGGACACGCCGCTATTTTATCTGCAAGGTGGTCTAGAATATCAAAAGCTGAAAGGCGTGTATAAGTTTATGATTGGCACTATCAAAAACGTCATGGGCAAAAAGTTGGAAGCCAAAGAAGAAAAGAGTCAAGAAGAGCAAGAGATGCTCGAGCTTATCGTCAACGGTAAAAGCACGGTTAGTAAGGAAAAATTGAGCGAGGTGCTTGCTTATTTGAAGGAGAATGTGATATGAAAAAGATTTTGATAATAGCGGCATTGGTCGTAACCCTTGCGTGCGTAGGGCTCTTGAGCGGTTGTCAAGTGCCGTCGGCGATAAGGTGTATGAATTATGCCGATGCGGATAAGTATCTTGTAGGCAATCAGCAATACGAGGGCGAGCTGACTAGTATTTTAGTAAATTGGTACGTGGGCGAAGTGAACTTCGTGCTAAGCGAGGATAATACGATTAGTATCGTTGAGGACAACGAGTTGGAAGATAAGCAAAAGGTGCATTCGTATTTTAGCGACGGGGTGCTGAGAGTTGAATTTTGGCAGTCGGGTTTGGCAGATAAGGTCAACTCCAAAGACAAAAAAGTCACTATTACCTATCCGAAATGTGGGGATATTGAGTTGATGAGCACTTCAGCCAAAGTTACCGCCGACAAAATGTACGCCGACAACGTAAATATTATCATGACGAGCGGGTATTGTTCTATAGGCGAGATAAACGCCAAGACATTTGACTTTATCTCCACTTCGGGCAGTATCGTGGTCAATAAAATGAATTGCACTGTCGTCGATATTGGCTCGACGTCGGGCGGTTGCGAACTTAATAAAGTTCAAGTCGATACACTTAACTATACGTCGACTTCGGGTAGTGCATACGTCGAGATAGATAGCGCAAAAGTTGTAAAAATAGGCAGTACGAGCGGCAGCGTAAACTTGAAGTTGAACGTCGGCGCAACGATAAGTTTCTCTACGACTAGCGGGTCTTTTAGTTGTGAAAAAGAGCATAGCGACAAACTCGACAAAATGGTTGTTGGCGACGGTGAGACAATAATTGACGTAGGCACCACTAGCGGGTCGCTGAGAGTGAGGTAAGTATGGAAAATATTATAGAAATCAAGCATCTTAAGAAGTATTTTAAGGACGTAAAAGCCGTGGACGACTTGACCTTTTGCGTCAAAAAGGGAGAACTGTTTTCCTTTTTGGGCGTCAACGGCGCGGGAAAGTCGACGACTATATCTATGATTTCGGGTACTTTACAAAAGGATAGCGGAGAGATAGTCATTGCGGGACACAATATCGAAAATGCCAAAAAGAGTATCTTAAGCGATATAGGAGTAGTGTTCCAAACTTCGGTGCTAGATACGAGCCTATCCGTCAAGGACAATTTGACTACCAAAGCGGCATTGTACGGGCTTAGCAAAGAAGCAACGAAGAAGAGGATTGCCGAGCTTGCCAAGATATTGGAATTCGAGGATTTGCTGACAAGGACTGTGGGCAAACTGTCGGGCGGACAAAAGAGGAGAATAGACGTGGCGAGAGCGCTCATCAACGACCCTAAGATTTTGATACTTGACGAGCCAACTACGGGGCTTGACCCGCAGACCCGCAAGACGCTGTGGCAAGTAATAGACGAGTGCCGCAAAGAAAAGGGTATGACGGTTTTTTTGACCACTCACTATATGGAAGAAGCGGCTGAATCAGACTATATCGTCATTTTGGACGCGGGAAAAATCGTAGCCGAAGGCACGCCTTTGGAACTCAAAAACACCTATACGGGCGACTTCGTGACGGTGTACGGCGTGCAAGAAGAAGACGTCAAAAAACTTGGGCTAAAGTACGAAAAAATCAAGGACGCCTATCGAATAAGCGTCAAAGATACGCAAGAAGCCAAAGAATTGATTGTAAGCAACGGCGATTTGTTCAACGACTTCGAGATAACCAAAGGCAAGATGGACGACGTGTTTCTTAACGTTACGGGCAAAAAATTGGTAGGAGGTAACTGATATGAGAGAATTGTTGATGCTGACAAAACGCAACGTAAAACTCTTTTTTAAGGACAAAGGAATGTTTCTGTCGTCGTTGATTACGCCAATTATTTTGCTCGTGCTATATATGACCTTTTTGGCTAAAATCTACAAGGACACCTTCGTGGCGTCGATGCCCGACGGATTTGTCTTGGAGCAAGGCATAATCAACGGAACGGTGGGCGGACAATTACTCTCTTCGCTCATTGCCGTGTCATGCGTGACGGTGGCTTTTTGCTCCAACCTAATTATGGTGCAAGACAAGGTGAGCGGAGTAAAAAGAGACCTCATGGTGTCGCCTATCGAATCGTATAAGGTGGCTATCGCCTACTATCTGGGCACTTTGCTCAATACCATGATAGTGTGCCTATTCGCACTCGTTGCAGGTTGTATCTATTTGGTTGCGGTTGGCGGTTGGTATCTATCGGCAGTCGACGTGTTGTTGTTGGTAGTGGACGTGTTTTTGTTGACGATGTTCGGCACGGCGCTCTCGTCGATAGTCAACACCTTTTTGACTACCCAAGGTCAAATGTCCGCCGTGGGTACGATAGTGTCGGCAGGGTACGGCTTTATCTGCGGTGCGTATATGCCTATATCCAACTTTGGCGAAGGATTGCAAAAGGCGTTGTCGCTACTTCCCGGTACGTACGGCACGTCGCTGGTCAAAAATCATACATTGAGAGGCGTGTTCGAAGAAATGCAAAATAGCGGAGTACCGAGCCAAGTCGTAGACGGTATCAAGGGCAGTATAGATTGCTCCTTCGAGTTTTTCGGTCGCGACGTATCTATCACCGCTATGTATCTCGTGATGATAATATCCGTCCTCGTGTTGGTAGGAATCTACGTGCTAATCAACGTGTTGAGAAAGAACAAGATTTGATAAAAATTCCACCCATATCGGGTGGACTTTTTTGATTATCAGAAACTTATTGTCTATATTGAAAAATTACATATATTCTAAATCTTCTCTCTTGAATACGTCGTTATCCAAAAACTCTAACGGCGACATTTGAAATCCGTCCGCGACTTGATAAATAATAGCAAGAGTAGGGCATTTGGTGTTGCCTTTGATTATATTGACTATAGTAGACCTTGCAATGCAATTATCCTTTAGAAATCTGTGCAAGGATACGTTCTTTTCTTTTAATAATTGTTGAAATCTAATTGTAAATGCTTCACCTAAAGTCATAGTACGCCAATGGGTATTCGTAATAATTAGTCGTCAATATCTAAATCGTTGAAGTCAAAATATTTGCTATCAAAAAATTCCGCCATCGTCATACCGAGCGCACGAATTATGAGAGCCATATTTTTGAAGTTGGGCGTCTGGTACTTGCAGTTGAGAATATCCGTCATCGTGCTATGATACAAACCCGTCTCTTGCGCCAACTTATATTGTGTCATCTTCTTTTCCTTTAGAAGTTCTCTAACCCTTAGCGAAAATGCTTTGTTCAATTTCATAACGCTTCTCCTATTATAGTTTTCACTATATTTAGAGTTTACCCGTCATATACAGTTTAACTATTTAAGGAAAAACGGGTATTTTGTTGATTTTTTAGAAAAAACTATTATAATATTTATGGAAAACCCGAATATTGGAAGAGCATATGAGTTTTGATGAAAGAAAACGAATGGCATGTTCATTTTTTGGTCATAGAAAAATTGAGTTGTCGGTAGAACTTGAGCAAAAGGTACAAGGTGTTGTTGAAGATTTGATTGTCAATCACAACGTATCTACGTTTTTGTTTGGTAGTCGAAGTGAGTTCGATAGTATTTGTTTGTCCGTTGTTACTAATCTAAAAGAAAAATATCCATATATAAAAAGAGTTGCTTATACTTGTAAGAATGAGACTTGTATTTTAGAAAGCAAAAAACAAAAAATTGAAGAGAACTATTCTCACTTGCTCAAGAGAGAAGTGAGCCTAGTCAGTGTAGAAGAAGAATTGGAACACAAAACAAAATATACGGCGGGTAGAGCAAGTTATATTGAAAGAAATCAAGCAATGATAAACGACAGCGACTACTGCGTATTCTATTATAATGAAAACTATCAACCGCAAATGCGAAAACGCTCAGGACGTAGTGTTGTATATACTATCAACCTAAAAGCGGTACTAAACTTGCGTATTATTATGCAAAACAAAAGAAGAAAACCTTGATAAACGTGTTGGATATAGAAATACATTGAGAATAATAAGTCGAAATGTAAGGGCGGTGGAAACTGCCTTTAATTTATTTTGCAAAAATTCTCGACTTTTTTGGGATAAAAATGCAAGAAAAATTGATGAATATGGTATAGAGAAGAAAAATAAAAACCGCCTAAACGTAGTGTTTAAGCGGCTTTTGCTTGGTGCACCTTCAGAGACTCGAACTCTGGACCCAATGATTAAGAGTCATTTGCTCTACCAACTGAGCTAAAGGTGCATAGTGGAGCGGGAGACGAGATTCGAACTCGCGACATTTGCCTTGGCAAGGCAACGCTCTACCACTGAGCCACTCCCGCATATTGAGTTGATAATGTAAGTATATATGTCTGCGACTACAATGTCAAGTATTTGAAATGTTGTCGCAGTAACTGCGTGGTGCGGATGAAGAGACTTGAACTCCCACGTCGTTGACACTAGATCCTAAGTCTAGCGCGTCTGCCAATTCCGCCACACCCGCATGAACGCAGCGTTGGTGATCCATCCGAGATTCGAACTCGGGACACCATGATTAAAAGTCATGTGCTCTACCGACTGAGCTAATGGATCGTATTAAGTTGAGGAAAGTGCGCTAAATGGCTGGGGTGGAAGGATTTGAACCCTCAAGTGCTGGAGTCAGAGTCCAGTGCCTTAACCATTTGGCGACACCCCAATGTGGCAGGGGTAGCAGGATTTGAACCTACGAATACCAGAGTCAAAGTCTGGTGCCTTACCGCTTGGCGATACCCCTATGCATAAATGGGGTGAGTAAAGGGAGTCGAACCCTTGGCCTCAAGAGCCACAATCTTGCGCTCTAGCCAACTGAGCTATACCCACCATATTTATGGCGAGCCTGAAGGGATTTGAACCCCCGACCCACGGCTTAGAAGGCCGTTGCTCTATCCAACTGAGCTACAGACTCATACTCATAATGGAGCGGGTGATGGGAATCGGACCCACGCGACCAGCTTGGAAGGCTGGGATTCTACCATTGAACTACACCCGCATATTAAATCTCAATGCTTAGCAATTTTAACACACCCACCCAAGTTATGTCAAGAAAAATATAATGGGTTTTTCAATTTTTATTTTTTCTCGACATAGGTCTTGGATTGTGTGGATTATTTTTGATTATTGTTTGTTTTTGGCTGCGATTTTGGCTCTAAGCTCTTTGCTGAGGATAGTCTTACGCAGTCTGATTGACTTTGGCGTGACCTCGACGAGTTCGTCGTCGGCGATAAACTCGAGACATTGCTCCAAAGACATCACCGTAGGGGTGATGAGTTTGAGGGCTTCGTCTGCGCCGCTCGCACGGTTGTTGGTGAGTTGTTTCTTTTTGCACACGTTGACAACGAGGTCGTCTTCACGCGAGTTGACGCCTACTACTTGACCGCCGTAGACTGCCACGCCCGCGCCCAAGAATAGGGTAGAGCGTTCTTGCGCGTTGAACAAGCCGTATGCCGTAGTAGTGCCGTCCTCGAAGGCAACTACCGAGCCGCGATTGCGCTCTATAATCGTGCCTTTGTAAGGCTCGTAGCCGTCTAGAGTGTGATTCATTACGCCGAAGCCTCTGGTGTCGGTGAGCATCTCGTTGCGATAGCCGATAAGTCCGCGGGACGGAATTTTGAACTCGAGTTTCGTACCGCCACGCTCGTCGGGGGTCATGTTGACGAGTTCGCCCTTGCGCGCGCCGATTTTGTTCATAACCACGCCCACGTAGTCGTCGGGCACTTCCACCACGAGATTTTCTACAGGCTCGCATCTCACGCCGTCTATATCCTTGAAGATAACCTTTGGACGTGATACTTGGAATTCGTATCCTTCACGGCGCATATTTTCGATGAGAATAGATAGGTGCAATTCCCCTCTGCCGTATACCTTGAAGCAGTCGGCACTATCCGTCTCTTCCACTCTCATACTCACGTTGGTCATCACCTCTTTGAATAGCCTTGCTCTAAGGTGACGGCTGGTGACGTACTTGCCTTCTTTGCCGGCAAAAGGCGAGTCGTTGACCATAAACATCATGGAAAGGGTAGGCTCGTCAATATTGACGAAAGGCAGTTGTTCTATCTTTTCGCTGTCGCAAATAGTTTCGCCGATGTTGAGTTGTTCGATACCGCTGACGGCAACTATGTCGCCCACTTGTCCCGACTCGCACTCGCGTCTCTTGAGCCCTTCGAACTGGTAGAGTTTGACGACCTTGGCGTTGTAGTGACTGCCGTCGTTGTGAATGACGGCAACGTTGCTACCCGTGTGAATGTTGCCTCTTACCACTCTGCCTATGCCTATTCTGCCGATATATTCGTCGTAGTCGATATTGCACACTATCATCTGCAAGCCGTCGTCGACCTCTCCCGTAGGGGCAGGGATTTCGCTGAGTATCATATCGAGCAAAGGTTTCATATCCGTGCCTTGCTCGCCAAGAGTAGTGGTTGCCCAGCCTTGTTTGCCCGAAGCAAACACCGTCTTGAAGTCTATTTGTTCGTCGTTGGCACCCAATTCGATAAATAGGTCGAGCACTTGGTCAATGACTTGTTCCGGGTCTCCGCCACGGTCAACTTTGTTGATGACTACGATAGGTTTTTTGCCAAGTCCCAGAGCCTTTTTGAGTACGTAGCGCGTCTGTGGCATGCAACCTTCTACCGCGTCTACGAGCAACAAAACGCCGTCCACCATAGATAGTATGCGCTCAACCTCACCGCCGAGGTCGGCGTGTCCCGGGGTGTCTATGATATTGATTTTGACTCCGTTGTAGAAGACGGCGGTGTTTTTGGCAAGAATGGTGATACCTCTCTCTCTTTCTATATCTCCGCTGTCCATAACTCTCTCTACCACGGCTTCGCCCGTGCGGAATACGTGGTTTTGTCTAAGCAACTGGTCGACCAAAGTGGTTTTGCCGTGGTCGACGTGCGCGATAATTGCTATATTTCTTACGTCTTTTCTAATCATATATTTGTCCTTAAAGTGTTACGATTTTGCTAAATAATCTATCGCCTTGCACGGTAACGTAGCAATACGTTCTGCCGTAACTCAGCGACCCGGGGTTGATGAGTGTAACGCCCTCGTCTACGTCTATTTGTGCACGGTGAGTATGTCCGTACAAGCCCGCGTTTACACCTTCGATTAGACATTCGGTATGTAAATCTACCGTGTCGGACTTGACCTTGTAGCAATGTCCGTGCGTGAGCAAAAATTTAACTTCTTCCACTTGAACTATCCTTTGCAAGGGTAGGTCGGAGTGGTCACAGTTGCCTTTGACGGCGACAACCTTGTCGCCAAAAGCTTGTCTTAGCATCTCCACGTCACTACTGCCGTCACCCAAGTGAAATATAAAATGACACTCTTGCAACACGTCGAAAAACTCGTCGGTAGGGCGCAAGATATTGTGCGTGTCGGACATTACGACGATAGTCTTCATAGCATCTCTCTCAAGCGTTGCAATGCCATAGCGCGGTGCGATACGGTATTCTTTTCTTCCATACTCGCTTCGGCAAAGGTTTTGGAGAGTTGATTGCAATAGAAGAGCGGGTCGTAGCCGAAACCTTTGTCGCCACGGTACTCGTCGAGAATAGTACCCTCTACGAAGCCCTCGGCATATTTGCCAGAGCCGTCGGGGTAGCAAATAGCCACTACCGACACGAATCGCGCTTTGCGATTGATAGGTTGGTTTTTTTCTAAAGAGTGCAGTTTATCGAGTAGTAGAGCGTTGTTGGCGTCGTCGTTGCAGGGCTCTCCCGCAAAGCGAGCCGAGTAGACCCCCGGTTGACCGTCCAAAGCTTCAACCTCCAATCCGCTGTCGTCGGCTATTGCGACCAGCCCCGTCAAGCGGCATATCGTATCTGCTTTGATGATAGCGTTTTGGACGAAGGTCTTGCCGTTTTCTTCTACCTCGACGTCTACGCCCAATTCTTTGAGTGAATAAATATGCTCGAAGCAGTCGCCCAAAATGGCTCTGATTTCTTGAAGTTTGTGAGCGTTGTTGCTTGCTAATACCGCTTTCATTTTTTCTCCTTGTGCGCCATAGGCAAAATCTCGTAGATAGTGTGTGGATTGTGGGCTTTGATGGCGTCTATTACGGCGTCAAAATGCCTCTTATCTACGTTGACTTGCAGTATATTGGCTTGAATACCGCTGCGAGAGTCGACTACCTGACCTTGTTTGGTTGTCTTGATATACAATATCAACACCGTTTTGTCGCTATCTTGTCTGATGAGCAAAACGTCTTGATAGCTTATAGTGTGGAAAAATACGCCGATATTGCATCTAATACCGCGCTCGGTGAGAGTGTACGCCGACCCGTAAATCATTACGAGTAAGAGGACGGGCATAACAACGCATATTACCGTAGCTATTATGTCGAGCGGATAGTTGTAGGATTGCATATTTCTCACGCCGCAAAGTCTAAGAACGTTGACAATCGCACATACCAGTAGTATAATCGATAGGACGGTAGAAGATACCGCAATCCACGCGTTGGGTTTGTATCTAAAGGTAGTTTTCATAACGGAATTATACCAAATTTTCGCCGTGCGTGGCAAGGGAATATATGCAATTTAGAAGAATTGAGGATGAAGATTTTTGCGAGATTGACAAAATTTTGGCTAAGACGGAGTACAACGGCAGCGAATACTCCCCATTGTACCTCAAAGGTTGGAAGTTTTTTAATTTTGAAAGTATGCAAATAGCCTACGAAAACGAGGCAATTTATCTGCGTTTTTTGCCTCACGCCGAGTATTTTGACGAGGAGAACGGAGTGGACGGATACGTTTATTTGCCACCGCTCGCCACCATTGACAAAATCAAGGCGGCGTACGACGATTTAGCAGAATTTTGTCTAAGTCAAGGCGAAAAGATGTACGTCATGAGTACTCCCGAAGAATACGTGCGACTGCTGGATAGCGACAAGTATAATTTCGTCATCAATCACGACTACGACGAATATCTCTACGACCCTCGCGACCTAATATATCTCGAAGGCAAAAAGTACCACTCCAAGCGCAACCATATCAAGCGTTTTGTCGAAACTTACAGCACCTCGGCGGACGGAAAAGGATATGTTTTTAGGAGTTATCAACCGAGCGATTACGACAAGGTGATGCAACTGATTTCGGGTTGGCAAAGTACCAAGTCCTTTGACGAAGAGTACAGCGATGCCGAAGCCGACGAGTATAAGCTTGTCAAGATGGCTCTTAGTAGGGTAGGTACGTGTCCTCGTTGTTTTGCCGACGTCATCGAGTACGACGGCAAGATAATCGCCTTTAGTATGGGAGAGATAACCGCATCGGGCGTGGGTATCACGCATATAGAAAAAGGAGATATTGCCTACAACGGAGTATATCCCGCTATTTGTCAAATGTTTGCCAAAAAGCACTTTGAAAATTGTCGCATCGTCAATAGGCAAGAGGATATGGGCTTGGAAGGGCTTAGACGTTCTAAGAGGTCGCTTTATCCGGTGGGCTGGGCGCAAAAATACGCCGTAATAGCTAAATAAAACGCTTATCGACTATACGTCTTATAGCAGCCTCGATTTTTCGAGGCTTTTTTATTGATTTTTGAACGTGTTTGTTGTAATATATTTTTATAAAGTCAACAATAATACGGAGCGATTTATGATCAAACTTTCTCAACAAGGTATGTATATGGTGGGCGGAAAATTCTACGACGCCGACCAAGTAAAGGGACTTGGCTTGGACGCCAAGACTTTGGAGGGAGCCTATCAAGGTACGATGGCTTACTCTATTCTTTCGGCGCACAACGTGGGAAATAAGACGACCAAGGACGGCGCGCTTAATATCAAATTCGACGGACTGGCTTCCCACGACATCACATACGTGGGTATAATTCAGACCGCCAAAGCCAGCGGATTAAAAGAGTTTCCGATTCCTTACGTGCTGACCAACTGCCACAACAGTCTTTGCGCCGTGGGCGGAACTATCAACGAGGACGACCACGTCTTCGGACTGAGCGCAGCCAAGAAGTACGGCGGAATTTTCGTACCGCCTCATCAAGCCGTCATTCACACCTATATGAGAGAGTGTATGAGCGGTTGCGGTAAAATGTTGCTCGGTAGCGATTCTCACACCAGATACGGCGCGCTGGGCACTATGGCTATCGGCGAGGGCGGTCCCGAGTTGGTTAAACAACTGCTCAGTCGCACTTACGATATAAAATATCCCGACGTAATAGCCGTCAGCCTCAGCGGCAAGCCTCGTAAGGGCGTAGGTCCTCAAGACGTTGCTCTTGCAATTATCGGGGCGGTCTTCTCCAAAGGCTACGTCAAGAATAAAGTAATGGAATTCGTCGGAGACGGCATTGCCAACCTTCCTATAGAATACCGCAACGGCATTGACGTTATGACTACCGAGACGACGTGTTTGACGTCTATTTGGCGTACCGACGATAGCGAGGTAAAAGATTATTACGCGGTTAGAGGCAGACTTGACGACTACAAGCCAATCAAGCCTCAAGACGTGGCTTATTACGACGGCGTGGTAGAGGTTGACCTCGACAAGGTTGTACCGCAGATTGCGCTTCCTTTCCACCCAAGCAACGTTTTTGCGCTCAAGGACGTGATAGAAAATCCTTACGATATATTGTCGCAAGTAGAAAAGGAAGGCAATAAGTTGCTGGGCAATCCTAAGATTAAATTCCGTCTGACAGACAAAATCAAGGACGGCAAGGTTATGGTAGAGCAAGGCGTCATCGCGGGTTGCGCGGGAGGAACTTACGACAACATCATCGAGGCGGCAAGCATACTCAAAGACGGCGCGGTGGGTAGCGGAAAGTTTACCCTCAACGTATATCCTTCTTCTACGCCTATCTACTACGATTTGCTCAAGAAGGGCGCCATTGCGGAATTAGTCAAGGCGGGCGCAAACGTAAAATCTGCCTTCTGCGGACCTTGCTTCGGCGCGGGAGACGTGCCTGCCAACAATGCTTTGTCCATTAGACACACCACCCGCAACTTCGAGAGCAGAGAGGGCAGCAAGCCTGGCAACAACCAAATAGCGTCAGTTGCGCTCATGGACGCACGTTCTATCGCCGCAACTGCTTTGAACGGTGGCGTTTTGACGGCGGCTACCGATATTGACTACGACTACACCGTGCCTACCTTCGAGTACGACGGCTCTATCTATGCTAAGAGAGTGTACAACGGTTGGGGTAAGGCTCAACCCGAGGCAGAATTGGAATACGGACCTAACATTTGCGATTGGCCGCAAGTTATATCTTTGACCGACAACCTCATCGTCAAATTGGCGGCGGCTATCTACGACCCCGTTACCACTACCGACGAACTCATACCGTCGGGCGAGACTTCGAGTTATCGTAGCAATCCGCTCAAACTCGCCGAGTTTGCTTTGTCGAGAAAAGAACCGAAATACGTGGGCAGAGCCAAAGAAATTTATGCCGACGAGCTCTCAAGAAGAGAGAGCGGACTGCCTAAGCAATACGCCGACGCGGTGGCTAAGTCGGGCTTGAAATTGGACGGAACGACCTCTATAGGTAGCGGCGTGTACGCAATCAAACCGGGTGACGGAAGCGCGAGAGAACAAGCCGCAAGTTGTCAAAGAGTGCTGGGCGGAGTGTGCAATATCGCCAAAGAATACGCTACCAAGAGATACCGTAGCAACCTCATCAACTGGGGTATGTTGCCTTTTGTCAGCGAAGATAAGTTCGAGCAAGGCGATATAGTCATCGTCAAGGACGTCAAAGAAAAATTGATGAAGGGCGACAGAGAGTTCCCTGCCAAAGTGGTAAGGGGAGAACAGACCGTTGACGTAACTCTGAGATTGGACGCTTTGACCGACGACGAGAGAGAGATTATCAAGCAAGGCTGTCTTATCAACTACTACAAGAGCCAACTGTAAAATGACTAAAGAGCAACTGCGCAGAGAGATTAGAGCGCGCCTAAAAACTATGACCGTAGCCGACAAAAAATCGGCGAGCGAGAAGGTGGCAAGCAACTTGCTTTCCTTGGGGCTTGAGGTAAAGTCGGTGTGCATATACAACGCGTTGGACAGCGAAGTGGCGACGGAGGCGTTGATAGGATATTTTATGCGCAATGCCAAAGTGTATTTGCCCGTGGTGCGCGGGGAAGATATGCTACTCGTGCAAGTGGACGAAAATACTCGGTACGAGATAGGCGACTACGGAATAAGCGAGCCAAAGGGAGAAGAACTGTCCGCCGATCAAGCGGATATAGACCTCTGTGTTACTCCAATGCTCGCTGGGGATAGAAAGCTCAACCGTTTGGGCAAAGGCAAGGGGTACTACGATAGATTTTTCGAGAAGTGCGAGTGCGTCAAAGTGGGGCTTTGCTTCGATTGCCAAATGGTAGAGGATATTGCAACCGAGCCGTGGGATAAAAAAATGAATTATATCGTCACCGATAAGGAAATTGTAAAATGAGAGTTGTCAGCGGAAAATACCGTGGAAGAAAGATAGAATCGCCCAAGGGCAACGACGTAAGACCGACTAGCGATATGGTCAAGGAAAATATCTTCAATACCATTCAATTCGACGTGGCGGGGAGTTGCTTTTTGGACTTGTTTTGCGGTAGCGGCGGTATGGGTATAGAGGCGTTGTCGAGAGGTGCCAAACAAGTGACGTTCGTCGACAAGAGCAAGACTAGTATAGCTCTCACGCAAAGAAATCTTGCAGGCATCAAGGACGACTATCGTATAGTCAACAGCGACTTCGAGAGTGCATTGCGCGGCGTGGGCAAACAAGACTTCATATTCGTAGACCCGCCGTATAAGACGAATTATATCGGTGATATTTGCGCGATTGTTTTGGATAGAGACCTACTTAGCGATGACGGCTATATTATTTACGAACACGACAAGGACAAAGAATATAGTTTGACGGACGAGTTTCGGATAGCCAAACGCAAGAGATACGGTTGTATCGTGGTAGACTTTATCGCTCGTACCAAGAAGATTGCTCTTATCCCGGGGAGCTTTGACCCCATCACCAAAGGACACACGTGGTTGGTCGAAGAGGCTTTGCAAGAGTGGGACAAAGTGGTGGTTTTGGTGGCTGACAACCCCGACAAACGGTATCTTTTTGACAGAGAAGAGCGTAGACAAATAGCCGAAAAAGCCTTAGAAAACACCCTCAACGTGAGGGTGGACGACTACGGCGGAATGGTGTTTGAATATTGCAACAGCCACAATATCGGCAATATCGTCAGGGGTTATCGCGACGACAAGGATTACTTATACGAGTGCGCAATGAGCGAATTTAACAAGTCGCACGGCGGCGTAGAAACGACGTTGTATAAGTCGGATAACTTGATAGACGTATCGTCTAGCGTAGTGAGAGATATGCTAAAAAATAAAACTTCTTTGAGAGGGCTGGTGCCTGACAACTGTATAAAAACTATAGAAAGAATATTGGGAGAAAAGTATGAATAACAACAATATCGAAGTTATGCTTGACAAATTGGCAGAGATGATAAGACTTGGCAAAAAGCCCCTTATCGGCAACGGCAGAATTATCGACGATATGAGCGCCCTCGATATAATTGCGGCGGTCAAAGAAGCATTGCCCGATTCTATTGCCGAAGCGAGAGTAATAATCGGACAAAGAGACGCCTTGATAGAGGACGCCAATCGTGCCGCAAACGATATTCTTGCGGGTGCAGAGAGAGAAGCCAACCGAATGCTCAGCGAAAACGAAATTATCATTCAAGCGAGAGAACAAGCGCAAAAGATTGTGAACGACGCAACGGCTTACGCTAACAACGTCATCGACCAAAGTTATAAGCAAATTGCCAACGTGATGAACGGCGCGGAGTATTATCTCAGACAAACTCTCGACGACGTGTCGGCAAGCAAACAAGAGTTGTTTAAACTGATGAGCGAGCCTATCAACCGAAATTGACAAAAAGACAAGTAAGCATGGCTAAGCCAAAGGTGACGAGGGCTTGAGATATTTTGGTAAGTATATAATATCTTGCCTCGATGCCGCATTTGCTCAAAAAACTCATAGATTGAAAGGTGATACAAGCACCGCCCAAAGATAACAGTCCCGCCAAATACGGCAGGGCTGTCGTTGTTTTTATGCCCGCGTGAGCTATATAATCGAAGCCGCGCGTGAGTTCGATAAAGGATAGAGCGACGCCGTAACAAAGTTCGCTTGGCGCGCCGAGAGGGCGAAGAATAAAGCCGAGAATTTCGCCAACTAATTTTACGGCGCCCACGTCCACCAAAACGTCTCCGATCATACCGAAAACGGTGATATATCCGCCAACGGCAAGTATGGTGGTAACGCTGTTTTTGATGCAGGCGTCAAGTAGCGAATCCACCGATTGGACGGTGGGTAAAATTGGAGAAAAAGTCTGCTTTTTGGGACGAAAAATTATGCCGTTGACGAGTGCGCCGAGCACGTGACAAGATAGCAAAACCCAGCCTAGATAGGGGGATTGGAAGAGAGACGCGCCCACCGTGCCTAGTATAAACAACGGACCCGACGTGGAACAAAACGCCGTGATACGTTTGGCATCTTCTCGCGTAAGCATACCCGATTGATATAGGTCGCAGATTATTTTACTGCCCACGGGATAACCGCTGATGAGGCTCAAAACCATGACGTAACCGCTGATAGGCGGAGCATGAAAGACCTTGGATACCGGTTTGGCAAACACTATGCCTAGCAGGTATCCGCCGCCTACGCAAGTGAGTAAGCCCGAGAAAAACAAGAATGGAAACAGAGACGGCAGCACAGCTTTGGCGAAGAGTATCAAACTGCGAGATACCGACGCTATGTAGCGAGAGGGATTGACTACGAGAAAGGTAATAAAAAAGCCCGCAACCAACGATAGGGGCAGGGCTTTTTTGAGATCGATACTGCGCTCCATATTAGATTATATTAGATTGGAAGCGAATTAATAACGACAAACCACAACTAATAGACTGTACTGCATTCGAGTATTATGCAAAAGCTTCGGTATATGGGAGTGTCGAGCATAGTTGAGTGTTTGATAGGAGGTAACGTTAGGACTTGACTATCGACATCACGGAGCGGTAGCGGTATTTGACGGAGGCATAGAGTAAGTCGGCGTTGCGCTGGACTTCGTCTTTTGCCAACTTATGCGCGTCGCTTTGCTTGGTAGTGACGGCACAGTCGAAGAGCGAAAGCAGAGATTTTTTGTCATCTTTGACTGCCAAAACGTTGACGTATTCGATAGCTTGACCTTTGAGTTCTTCATAGGTCAGCGTGTTGTAGGTCAAGGCGTTGAGAAGCAATCTTTTGATGTACGCCATAGGGTAGCGTTTTGTCTTGACTTGTTGCAAAAAACTTGAAAAATCGTGGCACGTATCGAGTTTTTGAAGTATTCGGTTGTCAATTCCTTCTTTGACGCCGCATATTTGACTAAGGTCTTGGCGCGGTAGTTGGTATGAAAGAACGGCATAAAGTCTGTCGTCGCAATCGCTATATTTTTGCAAGTCGTCATAGACGAAAGACGGACAATATTTTTGCAAGACAGCCTTGTCGCGTAGATTGTTGCGAATAGCCGAAGCGGAAGCGAACTCACCTTCTACCGACATATCGTTGTAACTGCCCAGACGCTTTATTGCGATAGGTGTAATAGCGGCGTTAAGCCGACGGATTGCCTTGATATATTCTATCGCAAGGAGATTGTTGGGACTATCGAGTAGACTAGCCAAATCGTCTTTGTCGTCTGTGTGGCATACTGCTTTGACGGCAAGCGAATATGCTTGCGGATAGGATAGACCTTGCGCTAGGTTGCTTTGGGTGATTAAGTCTACTTGTAGGTTGTCCGTTAAAGTTGCGGCAAGTCTCGTCAGTAAATCTACGTCGCCGCATTCGGAGCCGAAACAAAGGTAAGAGGGTTGAGCAAATCGTGAAATGATTTTGACGCCACCGAGGGCAAATATTTGTGCGGGACTTTGGCAATATGCGGCGGGCAATTCCACCACCATATCGGCACCAGCTTTGATAGCCCACTCGGCGCGGGTGTATTTGTCTACCACCGCCAACTCGCCGCGTTGTACGGTGTTTCCGCTCATAATGCAAATCACGTCGCCGCCCGTCGCCTTTTTGGCTTGGCGTATATGGTATGCGTGTCCGCTGTGTAGCGGATTGTATTCGCAAATTATGAAACAATGGGACATAAAAACCCGCCTTTTTTATTTGTATTACTTTACATAAGCCGATCTTAGTTGTATAATTGGCTTGTAATATCATTATAAATGATTTTTAACAAAAAATAAAGCAATTATCAGGGGGAAGTATGAGCAAGATTATCGACTCAATCATTGCCAAAGCCAAGACTTTGGGCAAAACGATAGTTTTGGCGGAAGGCGACGAGCCAAGAACCGTCAAAGCGGCGCAAATCATCACCGAACAAGGCATTGCAAAAATTATTTTGCTTGCCGACGAAGAGCAACTTAAGGCAAAATATCAGGGTGTAGACTTTGGCGGTATGCAAATCGTCAATCCGGCAACTGCCGATATTGAGGAGTTTGCTAATGAATTGTACGAATTGCGCAAAGCCAAGGGCATGACTTTGGAACAAGCAAGAGTGGAGATGAGAAAAAATCTCAACTACGGCGCAATGATGACCCGCAAAGGTTTGGCAGACGGTATGGTTGCGGGCGCAATCAACTCTACGGGCAACGTTCTCAAAAGCGGACTTACCATCGTCAAGACCAAGCCGGGAACTAAGACGGTTAGCAGCGTATTTTTGATGTCTTTCGAGGGTACTCCTTACAAGGATAAGGATATTATGGTATTCGGCGATTGCGCAGTCAATATCGACCCAACCGCAGAACAACTTGCAGATATAGCTATATCTTCTACGGCTACGGCAAAGGCTTTGGCGGGAATAGACGAGCCTAAGGTGGCTATGCTTTCCTTCTCGACCAAGGGCAGCGCTAAGCACGCCAACGTCGACAAGGTCGTTGAGGCTACTCGCCTAGTGCAAGAGAGAGCTCCTGAGATAGAAGTAGACGGAGACTTGCAAGTAGACGCTGCTATCGTACCGTCGGTCGGACAGCTCAAAGCACCGGGTAGCAAGGTTGCGGGACAAGCCAACGTGTTTATCTTCCCATCTCTCGAAGCGGGAAATATCGGTTACAAACTAACCCAAAGATTTAGCGGAGCAGAAGCAATCGGACCTATCTGTCAAGGTTTCGCTAAGCCCGTCAACGACCTCTCACGCGGTTGCGTAAGCGAGGATATAGTAGCCGTCGTGGCTATCACCGCCGTTCAGGCAAGTCAAAACTAAGGAGCGTAATATGAAAGTATTGGTAGTCAACGCAGGTAGTTCTTCTCTCAAATACCAACTCATCGAGATGGAAACCGAAACCGTGCTTTGTAAGGGCGTGATAGAAAAAATCGGGCTCGAAGGCTCTTTGATAACTCACAAATACGGCGACCAAAAGGTTGTCATCGAGGATACCATCAACGACCACACCAAGGCGTTCAATCTATTGATAGATTGCCTCGTCAACAAGGATTACGGCGTGATAGACAGTGTAGAGGAGATAGGGGCGATAGGACACAGAGTAGTGCATAGCGGAGAAGAGTTCGACTCTTCCACCTACGTGGGCGACGAAGAAATGAAAAAATTGCAATCGGTGGCTCACCTTGCGCCTTTACACAACCCTGCCAACATTGCGTGCATTCAACTGTGCAAGAGCTTGTTGCCAAAAGTGCCTAACGTGGCTGTATTCGATACTGCGTTCCATAGCACAATGCCTAAGAAGGCAAAAATGTACGGCATTCCTTACGAGATATACGAAAAATATCAAATCAGAAGATACGGCTTCCACGGCACTTCGCATAAGTTCGTGTCGGGCGAAGCAATCAACTACTTGACGTCCAAGGGCTTGCCTTGCGGCAAAATCGTCACCTGTCATCTCGGCAACGGTAGTTCTATATCTGCGGTCAAGGACGGCAAGTGCGTAGATACCTCTATGGGCATGACCCCTATGGCGGGCGTGATGATGGGCACAAGATGCGGAGACATCGACCCCGCGATAGTAGAGATGATAGCTGACAATACGGGCATGAGCCTCAAAGAAACTACCAATTATCTCAACAAACAGAGCGGATTTGCGGGAGTGAGCGGTGTTAGCTCCGACGCAAGAGAATTGTGCAAAGCCGCAGCCGAAGGCAACGAGAGAGCTCAGCTCGCCAAGGATATGTTCGCTTATCAAGTACAAAAGTTTATCGGTTCTTACGCCGTGGCTATGAACGGTCTAGACTGCGTGGTATTTACCGGCGGAATAGGTGAGAATAGTTGGGAATTTAGAGAACTCATAATGCAAAATACCGAATTTTTGGGCATTGCTTTTGACCAAGAAAAGAACAAAACCAAAGAGGCAAGAGGTAACTTCTGCGACTTGTCCAAGCCTGAGAGCAAAGTCAAAGTATTGGTTATCCCGACCAATGAAGAATTGGTAATTGCAAGAGAGACCAAAGAGATTGTTCAATCGTTGTAAAAACCAAAAATAATGCAAAAATATGTTTGACAAAGCCGATAAAATGTCTTATAATGGCTAAGCAAATGTATTTGAGAAATACGGGAGGTGTCAAAAATGGCAGTACCAAAGGGAAAAACGTCTAAACAAAGAAAGCATACCAGATCGGCTAATTGGAAAATCAGCGCTCCGTCTCTCGTTGAGTGCGGACATTGCCACGAGCTGAAAGAAAATCATAAAGTTTGCCCAAATTGCGGATACTATGACGGACAACAAGTCGTAGTAAAGAAAGAAAAGAAGGCTGACTAATTTTTGTTATGATTGACGACGATATCCACCTAATCAGGGTGGATATTTTTTTGCGGTTTTGACTTAAGTTTTTGTTATTTGACGACAAGTTTACCAATTTGATATTGACAAATTATAATATTTTAATTAAAATATAAAATGATATACTATGGAGGCTCTATGGACAATACGAGAGTAATTTTGGACTGCTACGGCGGGGACAACTGTCCGCAAGCGGCGGTGGAGGGCGCTATCGAGGCGTTGAATAAGGATAATACCGTCAGCGTGGTACTCACGGGCAAAAAGCAAGAGATAGAAAGTCTGTTGGCAACTTGCGAGTACGATCGCACGAGATTGGAAATAATCGATGCAGACGAGGTTATCACCAACGACGACTCTCCCGCAATCGCTATTAGGCATAAGAAGAATTCTTCTATGGTGTTGGGACTTAGGTATCTTGCCGACGGGGGCGCCGACGCAATGGTGTCTTCCGGCAATACGGGGGCTTTGCTTACGGGAGCGAGCTTAATTGTCAAACGGCTTGACGGCGTGACGAGAGCTTCGCTATCGGCAGTTAGTCCGCAAGTGGAAGACGGGAAGTACGTGGTCATCGTTGACGGCGGAGCCAACGTCGATTGCAAAGCCGAGATGCTGTTGGAGTTTGCCGTAATGGGCGACGCCTTGATGAAATCGTGCTACGGCGTGGATAACCCTAGAGTGGCTTTGCTCAGCAACGGAGCGGAGGAAGAAAAGGGCAACGCTTTGACCAAAGAGGCGCACGCCTTGCTCAAAGAGAGCAACCTCAACTTCGTTGGCAATATCGAGGCGAGATATTTGATGAACGACGTTGCCGACGTGGTGGTGACCGACGGCTGGGCGGGCAATATGGTCATCAAAGCCAGCGAGGGTATGGCTCTCAATATGTTCGAACTCATCAAGCGAAATATCAAGAGCGGCGGACTTAGAGCAAGGCTCGGCTATCTAATGCTAAAGCCCGCTCTGAGAGGCGTCAAGAAGAAGTTTAACAGCGACGAAATCGGCGGCGGTATATTCCTAGGCGTCAACAAAGTGGTGATGAAAGCGCACGGCTCGTCGAGTGCCAAGGCGTTTTGTAATGCGATACTTGCTTGCGCGCAAGCGGTACGAAACGGCACGGTGGACAAGATTCGTCAAGGTTTGGCGGAAAACGCTCACCTAAAGCAAAAGGAAAATAAGGCTTAATTATGTCCAAAAAATTGGAAAAACTGATAGGATATACGTTTGGCGACCCATCGCTTCTTACTACCGCGCTCACACATTCTTCTTACGGGCATAGACACGGCGTGCCCGACTACGAGAGATTAGAATTTTTGGGCGACAGCGTATTGGATATGGTGATTAGCGAAGAGCTGTATAAGCAATATCCGCGCGACGACGAAGGTACTCTGACTACCAAACGAGCCTTTATCGTCAAGGGCGAAACGTTGAAGAAAGTTTCACTATCTATGGGACTTGACAAGTATATGCTTATATTGGACAACGCCGTGGTGGACAAGGCATATAGTGACGTGTTCGAGTCTATTATCGGTGCGATTTTTTTGGACGGGGGATACGGACAAGCCAAAGACTTCGTGTTGAGGAAACTGCAAAACTATATCGAATATACCAAAATCGACGCCAAAGAAGATTACAAATCCCGCCTCAAAGAGATGTTCGAGGGCGAAAAGATAGAGTATCGATTGGTGGCAAAAGAGGGTAGCGACAACGAACCGATATTTACCGTTAGATTGTTGCTTGGCGGAAAAGTGATAGCCGAAGAAAAGGGCAACAGAAAAAAACAAGCGGAACAAAAATGCGCTCAAGCGGCGCTGAAAATAGTAGAGAAAAATAATAAATGACAAAAACGAAATTTTAATCATGTTGCGGAGGAAAAAATATGTGTTTTGAAACCAAAAAGGAAAGATTAGAAAAAAACAAAAAGACGCTTGCCGATTGCGTGGTTGACGTGGATACTATGATTGCTATCGTAGACGGACATGCTACCACGGTAGAAAAACTGAGCAAAATAAAGGAAAAATTGGCAAATACCAACCCTTCTTCGGAAAAAGAAGTGGTAAAAATGGACAAAAAAATCAAAAATTATATCGCCAAAGTGTCCAAAAAGATTAAGAAATATTCTGTAAGCGGCAAACTATACAAGGTAGAAAAAGACCTCAAGAAGCTGGAGATTATGATTGTGGAAAGAGGTTGCGTAAGTAGAAAAAGTTGCCCTTGCGACGAAAAAGACTTCGTCATCAAAGACGGCGTTTTGACGGCTTACAAGGGCAACGATAGCGTGGTTGTGTTGCCTAATAGCGTCAAAATCGTGGGTGAAAAGGCATTCTATTACAACGAAAGTATTAGCGAAGTGGAACTTAGCTCTAGTGTGCATACTATTATGTCCAAAGCTTTCGAGGGTTGCAGAGCTCTCAACTACTTCGTGGCACACGAGGGATTGTCTTCAATCGGCGACGACGCCTTCTATAATTGCACTTCGCTCAGCGAAGTGGTATTGGAAGAAGGCTTGACTACCATAGGCAGATACGCCTTTGCCAAGTGCCCTAACTTGTATGCAATCAAGTTGCCTAAGAGCGTGGTTAAGATAGGCGAAAAAGCCTTCTTGTTAGATAGAAATATAGTGGGCAAGACCAAGAGAAAAATCAAGAGAATCAACAAAAAAGCATTGGGCTAAGAGGTAAAAATTGAATTTTAAGAGAATAGAAGTATTTGGATTTAAGTCCTTTGCCGACAAGGTTGAGGTCAACTTCGACGACGGAATTACCGGTATCGTAGGTCCTAACGGATGCGGAAAGAGCAACGTTGCCGACACGATAAGGTGGGTGCTGGGCGAACAGAGCGCAAGATTGCTGAGAGGTAAGAGCATGCAAGACGTTATCTTCAACGGTACTGCACGCCGTAAGCCTCTTTCGTATTGCGAGGCTTCGCTCGTATTTGACAATTCCAAACGCATATTTCCCGACTTCGAATACGAAGAGGTCATCATCACTCGAAAACTTTATCGTTCGGGCGAGAGTGAATATCTCATCAACAAGACCCCTTGCCGTCTAAAGGACGTGCAAGACTTGATACGCGACACGGGACTTGGTAGAGAGGGCTATAGTATCGTAGGTCAAGGTCGTATCGACGAAATCGTCAATGCAAGACCAAAAGATAGACGTAGTATATTCGAGGATGCTGCGGGTATACTCAAATTTAAGCAACGCAAAATCGAATCGGAGCGAAAACTTGCGCGTACACAAGAGAATATCCAACAGCTCGACTATATTATCAAAGAAGCCGAGCGTATCTTGGGACCGCTCGAAAAGCAAGCGAACGACGCCAAGAAGTTTTTGGAATTGCGTGATAGATTGAGGGTGCTCGAAGCCAACGAGTACATATTCAAATACGAAAACAACGACGGACAAAAGAAGGCTATCCAAGCTAAATTGACGGGCATAGAGGAAGAATGTGCCCTCAAAGAGAACGCCGTCAAAGAGATAGAAGAAAAGTATAGCAAAAAGATAAACGAGCAAAACGACGTGGACAATTATATCTCTCAACTTAGAGATAGACAGACGGAGATGGCGGTATACGCCGAGTCGATAAAGGGTCAGGGAAGTACCTTGAGCGAGCGTATCTCCCAACTCAAAAGTCAACGCAAAGATTACGCCGACAGAATAGTGTCGTACGAGGAAGAAATCGACAAAAAGTCGATACAGCTCGATGATTTTTGCAGTAGGCTCAATATGGAAAACGAGGACAAGGCGGATAAGGAGGCTCGTCTCAGAGCCTTGGATAGAGAGTACCTTGGGCTTGTGGGTGAGATTGCGTCGGGCGAGAGAATGATAGAGGAATCCAACTCCGAACTGCTCAAAGCTATAGAGAGCATAGGCGAAATCAAAGCCGACCTAGGCAAGCTGGGCGCGGAGAGAGATATCTCGCTCACCCGAATTGCCGAGCTAAAGCAAGAGATAGACGACGTCAAGAGCCGTATAGAGAGCGACGAAAGACTAAAACGTAACTACGAAGAGTCGGTGGAGAGGTTTAGGAAGGACAAGTCCAAACTCGCCCAAAACAAAAACGAAGTTATGGTCGAGGTGGCTGAGCTAAAAGCCAGAGTGGAAAAGGCAAGAGAAGATGCCAAAAACCTTATGGGTAGCATTCAGTCCTTCGAGATGAAGTGCAAAATACTCACCGACCTCAAAAACGAGTACGGAAGCTTCGGCGGAGCGGTGCAAAGGCTTATGCAAGCCTCCAAAAAGGACGAGTCGGTAGGCAGTCGCATTCAAGGCTTGGTGGCGGAACTTATCAGCGTGCCGAGAGAACTGGAGACGGCTATTGAAATGGCGCTAGGCAACAATATGCAAAATATCGTCACAGAGGACGAAGAGGACGCCAAGTACCTAATAGAATACCTCAAAGTCAATAGGTTGGGTAGAGTGACCTTCTTGCCTATGACGGCGTACAAACCGAGAGACTTGGAGAGCGTATATATGCCAATCCTTAGAGAAAAGGGTTGTCTCGGCATTGCTTCCAAACTCATCTCTTACGACGACAAGTATTACAATATCTTTTCGGGGCTACTCGGTCGCACCTTGATATGCGAGGATATGGACTGCGCTGTTGCGATATCCAAAAAGTACCGTTACGCAGTCAAAATCGTCACCTTGCAGGGCGACGTAATCAATACGACGGGTAGTATGACGGGTGGCTCAAAGAAGTCGGATTCCTCCAACGTCCTCAGTCAAGAGCGCGAGATAGAAAACGCGACCAAGATGCTAGCCAAAGCCAAAGAAAACTACGCCGAGGCTATGCGTATATTCAAGCAAGGCAACGAAGAACTTGAAGAGTTGCAAGCGCAACTGAGCGAATACGAAGAAGAAGTCAAAAACGCCGAAGTTGCTTACGCTACCGAAAACGGCAAGTTGGACAAGGTTGTGTCCAAACTCGGTGAATTGCTCGACACTTTGCACAACCGCACCACCCAAAAGCAAGTCTTGGAAGCCAAGGTCAAGTACATAGACGAGGCTATCGCCAATATAGACCGCAAGGGTATGGACGTGCAAGGTGCAAGAAACAACGCCGACGACGAAGCAATCAAACGCAAAGCCGAGTTTGACGCCAAGAAAAAGCGCAAGGACGAGTTGTCGGGACTTATCACCGACGTCAAGGTGAAAATCTCAACTATCGAGAGCGAAATAGATAGTCTAAACGCCAATATCGAGCGTGTGCAAGGCGAAATTGCGGGACTAAAAGAGTCGCTTGCAAATGCCAAGAAGATTGTGGCAAGTCTTGACGAGAAGATTTATCAAACCGAAAACAACCTCAACACGGCAGTGGTGAGCGAAGAGGACAAAAAGCAATATCAAGCCCTCATCGACAAGATTAATTCTTTGGACGACTACAAGAAAAAGTTGAGCGCGGAGATAGTGTCGCTCAACGCCGACAAGGACGCTCTATCCAAGGAGATTTTGTCACTGAGCGAAGCCAAAATCAAACAACAAAACGCACTCGAGAAGATAGACGAGTTGATGACGGCACTGCAAATACATATTGCCGAAGAGTACAACTTGGACTACGACGGTTGCCTATTGTACAAGCAAGACGACTTTGACCCTATATCTAGCCAGAGCGAAATCAACAAACTCAAGCGCGAAAAGAACGCTCTCGGCGCGGTCAACGTCGACGCGATAGAACAATTCCGCATCGAAGGCGAGATTTACGCCGAGCGAAAACTTCAACGCGACGATATGCAACAGACGGCGGACGACCTCAAGAAGATTATCGCAGAGATGGCAAAGGAAATGAAGACTCGCTTCGATAGCGAATTCCAAAAAATCAACGCCAACTTCTCGGCAGTATTCAAAGAACTCTTTGGCGGCGGCAACGGCAAGTTGGTCATAGAGGACGTAGAAGAGGGCGAAGACCCACTCGAGGCAGGTATAGAGATTTACGCCGAATTGCCGGGCAAGACTCTCAAGTCGTTGACCTTGTATAGCGGTGGAGAAAAGGCGCTCATAGCAATAGCGATACTCTTTGCGATACTCAAACTCAAGCCAATGCCATTCTGCGTGCTTGACGAGATAGAAGCGGCACTCGACGACGCCAACGCGGGCTTGTTCGCCAAATACCTCAGTAGATTTAGCAAAGGCACGCAATTTATCGTCATCACCCACCGTAAGCCTACTATGGAACTTGCAGACAGACTATACGGCGTAACCATGCAGGAGAAGGGTGTGTCGAAGATGGTGTCGGTGTCGCTAGCGGAGGCGGTTAAGCACAGTTCCTCTGACAATGAGTGATGACGCCATATCTACTTCGTTATGCATTGTCGACTTTACGTTTTTGTGTAGGTCACGTACGCTCAAGTACGCTCCCCACACAAAAGCCGCAGTCTTCGCGCCTAACTCGCACCTATGGCGTCACGTGCGACTATAAACAATAGAAAAGCCGTCCCTGTGTAAGGGAAGGGGGACCGCGAAGTGGTGGAAGGGTTGTCAAAAAAAAGATAAGCAATCCCTACACTTGGCATAGTCGGCTCGCTCACGGCGTAGATGCAAGTAAGACAAGGAGTACGCGGATTTTGTGCAGGGAGCATACTCCTTGTATGTGACCAAACAAAAACGTAAGTTACGACGCAGTATTACGACGCATATCCGCCGTGAGACACCTTCCCTTACACAGGGACGGCTTCAAGAGGATGAGATTCCCGCGGACAGCCAAGGGCTTTCCTTTGCTAACGCAAAATGCAAGCAACGGAATGACAAAACGATATGTCATTGCGAACGACTGAAAGGAGTGTGGCAATCTCAAAAGGACGAGATTCTCACGGCTACAGCCTTTGCTAACGCAAAATGTACACAACGGAATGACAAAACGATATGTCATTGCGGTGCGTGTGGACAAGTGTTTGTAAAACCTATAAAAATTTTTGAAAACGACTTGAAAAGTCGGTTGCAATATAGTATCATAAGCCTAAGGAGAATTATGGGATTATTCAGCAAAATAGCCGAAGGATTAAGAAAGACAAGAGAGAGCCTATCCAAGAAGTTCTATTCGCTATTTACGGGTAGAGCACTCGACGACGACTTCTACGACGAGTTGGAAGAGGTGCTTATCTCGGGCGACGTGGGCGTAGAAGCCAGCGAACAAATCATCGAGGAACTCAAAGAGGCTTGCTATCAACAGAGAGTGTCCAAAGCCGAGCAAGCCAAGGACCTATTCAAACAAATAATGATAGACAGTATCGACTACGAGATAGAGCCTTATTCTTATCCGTTGGTGATATTGGTGGCAGGCGTCAACGGCGTAGGCAAGACCACGGCGATAGGCAAACTGGCAAGGTACTTTACAAATCGAGGCAAATCGGTGGTACTCGCTGCGGCGGACACCTTTAGGGCGGCGGCTGCCGAACAACTCGAGGTGTGGGCAAAGCGTTCCGACGTGCGTATCATCAAGCACGAAGAGGGTAGTGACCCTGCGGCGGTGGTATTCGACGCGCTGTCGTCGGCTAAGGCAAGAGGCACCGACGTAGTGCTAATAGACACGGCGGGTAGACTGCAAAATAAGAAAAACTTGATGAACGAACTTGGCAAAATCAACAAGGTCGTGGAGAGAGAAATGCCCGACTGCGACTACCGCACCTATATAGTGTTGGACGCAACCACGGGACAAAACGCCGTGTCGCAAGTGGAAGCCTTTGACGAAATAATAGACGTAGACGGCATAATACTCAACAAACTTGACGGCACAGCCAAGGGCGGAGTGGTATTTGCCATATCGGTGGAGAGAGAACTGCCCGTGGTGTACGTGGGCGTAGGCGAAGGCGTGGACGACCTCGAAGAGTTCGACGCGCGCGACTTTATCCAAGGTATATTGGAGATATAATCAAACAAGGAGAGCAATATGTTACGCAAGCGTAGAGTGTTGACGATAGTATTGGTGCTGACGATAGTCGCCATAGTAGGCGCTATGGTCTTGTCCGCTTGTCAAATAAAACTAAACAATCCACCCGAAGACAATGACAACGTAGATACGCCCAATGACGAGCAAGGCACAATGCAAGAGCCTGAGCAAGACACAACGCAACACCCTGAGCAAGACGCCGATACTACGCCAGACGTAACGCCCGATCCTAAGCCCCCTATAGTAGAGCAAAAAACAGAAGCGGAATATAAAGCAATGTTTGAAGCAGAGTTGCCGAGAGTGATTGAGAATTATTTTAATGAAAATTTGGCTGGTCAAGAATGGAAAAAAGTTTCTAATTGTAAAGTTAAATTGTTTAATGTAGCAGATGGCACTATTTATTTTGATTGTGTACAAGATTTTTGTAATGTTTTTATGAGTGTAAAATCTCCTGAACTAGCAAAATGCACTTCTTATGAACAACTTAACATAACTTTAAATAATTGCACGATGACTACTGATAATATAATAGGTGTAACCGTCCAAACCGAAACTCTTGCCAATGAAATTGCAGAATTTGCCTTGGAACAAGCAGAAGTTGTCAACTATCTTGCCGAAAATGGCATAGATGCTAGTGAACTAAAAGTCTTGAATGCAACTGAATTTTATGGTGAAAGTGGTTATTTAACAACAAATATTACACTAAAATCTGAAAATAGCATTTTTTCAGTAAAATTGGCTGGTAGAACTGGAACTTGCTCATCAGAAGAAGAATATTTAACAAAGTTTAAAAATGGATATTTAGAAAAAGTTACAATAGGTGAAACTATTGAATATAAACAACTTACGGTAGCATAAGACGGTCAATAGAGCAAATAAAAGCCAATCGGGATTCGGTTGGCTTTTTTGATCAAAATCGTTGACAAGAGTATATCGGGTATGGTATAAGTGTAAAGGAAAAATACTTTATAGCAGGCGGATATGGAAAAGCAAGACAAACTGTATATGAGTATATACAACGACTTCTACGGTGGATTGTTGACGGACTATCAAAGCAGGCTGATAAGTATGTACTACGACGAGGATATGTCGCTAGCCGAGATAGGCAAAGAATGTGGCATATCGCCACAGGGAGTCAGGGACGCACTGATGAGGGCGGAGAAGACCTTGACCACTATGGAGAGCAAACTGGGGCTGGTCAAAAAGACGTTGGAGATGAAGAGGCTACTGCTCGAATTTGAAAAGGTAGCCACCGACGAGCAAAAAAAAGAAATCAAACAAGCCTTGGCGATATTGGAAGAATAGGAGAACTATGGGAGCATTTAGCGGACTGAGCGACAGACTTTCGCATATCTTCTCTAAGTTGAGAGATAAGGGAAAGTTGTCGGAATTGGAAGTAAAACAAGCAATGAGAGAGGTGAGATTGGCGCTATTGGAAGCCGACGTCAACTTCTCCGTTGTCAAGCAGTTTGTCAACAACGTGTCCCAAAAAGCCGTTGGCGACGACATACTCAAGGGGCTCAACCCTACCCAACAAGTCATCAAACTAGTCAATGAAGAACTGATATCCATTATGGGTACCAGCCACTCCAAGATAGAGATAGCCGACAAACCGCCTACAATTATACTTATGTGCGGATTGCAAGGTAGCGGTAAGACGACTATGTGCGGAAAACTTGCCGTGATGCTACGCAAGCAAGGCAAAAAGCCAATGCTCGTTGCGTGCGATATATATAGGCCTGCCGCTATCAAACAGTTGCAAGTGGTGGGCAAAAACGCAAACGTGCCTGTCTTCGAGATGGGACAAATACAGCCTAACAAGATAGTCAGAGAGGCTATCAAAGAAGCCGAGAAGAACTGCAACGACGTGCTTATCGTGGATACCGCGGGCAGACTGCATATCGACGAGACGTTGATGGACGAGATAGCGGGACTAAAGAGAGAATTTAATCCTACCGAGATATTGTTGGTAGTCGATTCTATGACGGGTCAAGACGCAGTCAACGTAGCGCAAAAGTTCAACGAAGTGATGGACGTGACGGGCGTCGTGCTCACCAAGCTCGACGGCGACACCCGAGGCGGTGCTGCGCTAAGCATTAGAGCCGTGACGGGCAAACCAATCAAGTTTTGCGGAACGGGCGAAAAACTCAGCGATATAGAGGTGTTCTATCCCGACCGTATGGCATCGAGAATACTCGGCATGGGAGACGTGCTGACCTTGATAGAAAAGGCGCAGAGCGCGTATAGCGAAGAAGAAGCCAAAGAGATGCAAAAGAAGTTCAAAGAGAACAGTTTTACTCTCGACGACTACTTGATGCAATTCGACAAGATGAAGAGTATGGGCAATATGCAACAAATGGTGAGTATGATACCGGGGCTTGCGGGCAAACTCAAGGGGCAAGACCTCGAGATAGACGAACAAAAAATGGCTCGCACCAAAGCAATTATCTTGTCTATGACGGCTAAGGAACGCAAAAACCCCGACCTCATCAAGTCGTCGCAAAAGAAGCGCATCGCCGCAGGCTCGGGTACGTCGATACAAGACGTCAATAGCCTACTCAAACAATTTGCGCAGACCAAAGAACTGATGAACAAAATGGCGGGTATGGGCAAGCGCGGATTTAAGATGCCTTTCTAAGCAAAATGGGCAAAGAATTGCCACAATAATAGGATAAAAAATAAAAATAATATAAATTTCGGTCGACAAGACCACAAAGGAGAAAAACAATGGCAGTAAAACTCAGACTTACAAGAATGGGAGCAAAGAAAGCACCTTTTTATCGTATCGTAGCAATCGACGAGAGAAAAGCAAGAGACGGACAATATCTCGACAATATCGGATATTACGACCCAACCAAGCAACCTGCAGAAATCAAGGTTGACAGCGAAAAGGCTCTCAAGTGGCTTGCCAACGGCGCACAACCTACCGAGACGGTAAGAGCTATACTCAAGAAGCAAGAAATCATCAAATAATTGGGCGAATTATGGAAGAATTGGTAAGATTTATCGTAGAAAACTTGGTTGACAACAAGGACAACGTCGAGGTGAAATCGGAAGAAGTCGACGGCATCCTCGTCATCAACATTATCGCCGACAAGAGCGAGATAGGCAAGGTGATAGGCAAACAAGGTCGTATCGCCAAGGCTATCCGCACCCTCGTCAAGGCAGGTAGTGGCAAGAATAGCCAAAAGGTTTCCGTCGAGATTATCGAAAAGTAATGGACAAAATCACGATAGGAACGATATCCAAACCGCAAGGCATCAGGGGAGAGGTCAAAGTCGTACCTCTCACCGACGACTTGTCGCGGTTTAAGAAATTAGCAAGCGTCTACGTCGCCGACAAAGAGTACGGAGTAAAATCCGTAAGAGTGTCGGCGAACGACGTTTTTTTGACTTTGAAAGGCGTGGACGACCGCAACAAGGCGGAAGAATTGAGAGGCGTCGATATCAAGGTGGACAGAAAGGACGCCGTAAAACTTCCAAAGGACAGATACTTCATCGTAGACGTGATAGGCTGTGACGTGGAGATTGAGGGCGAGAGTATAGGCAAAATCAATGATATTCTCCAATACGGTAGCGCAGATATCTACGTCATAGATTGCGTGGACGGCAGACAGTCGATGATACCGGCAATAGAGAGGATCATACTGTCCACCGACGTGCAAAACAAAAAAATAGTCTTGGATAGACAAGCATACGAGGATTTGGCTCTATATGAAGATTAGGATAGCGACGCTATTCCCCGAAACGTTCGACGCGCTCAACGCAAGTATCATAGGCAAGGCAATCGACAAAGGGTTGCTTGACATTGGCGTGGTCAATATCAGGGACTTCTCTGAGGACAAGCACAAAAAGTGCGACGATTATCCTTTCGGCGGAGGCGCGGGTATGGTGATGACGCCACAACCTTTGCACTCGGCTATCAACCATATAGACCCCAATCGCGAGTATCTTAGAATATATATGTCGCCAAAGGGCGAGAGATTGTCGCAGAGAATAGTGGAAGAGTTGTCTAAGCAAGACAACCTACTATTTATTTGTGGCAACTACGAGGGAGTTGACCAACGAGTCATAGACCTCGACGTGGATAGAGAAATATCCATAGGCGACTACGTCCTCACGGGCGGGGAACTGCCCGCAATGGTGACTATCAACGCCGTAGCAAGGTACGTCGAGGGGGTATTGGGTAGCAACGAGTCTACCAAAGAGGAGAGTTTTGCGAGCAATCTGCTCGAGTATCCTCAATACACCAGACCGCAGACCTTCGAGGGCTTGGAAGTGCCGGAAGTGTTGCTATCGGGCAACCACGCCGAGATAGCCAAGTGGCGTAGACAAAAACAATTAGAGATTACCAAAGACAGGCGACCTGACCTGCTAGAGGGGGAATAATATGAACAACGTGATTGACCAAATTTTGGACACCGAGTACGACGGCACCGTAACGCTGTACGACGGCAACGGCAAAGCCGTAGAGTACGAACAAATAGCCGTAATACCTTACGACAAGAGGGTGTACGCTATATTGGTCCAAAAGGAAATATTCGACAAGGGCGAACTCGACGAGGCGGGAGAAGTATTCGAGCTTGACGGCGAGAGGGGCGAAATCAAGCCAATCGAGGACGTCAATATCATATCCAACGTCTTCGAGATTTACGACAGACTCTTTGAGGAAATGCAAGACTGATGCACATACAGTGGTACCCCGGTCACATGACCAAAGCAATGAGAATGATGCAAGACGCAATCAAGCAAGTTGATTGCGTAATTTACGTGCTCGATTGCAGGGCGGTGTCCTCGTGTATCAACCCTAAGTTTGACGAAATGATAGCGGATAAACCCGTATTGTACGTGCTCAACAAAAAGGACCTAGTGCCGAGCGGAGAAGTCAAAGTTTGGCTCGATTACTTCGCAAGCCGAGGCGCAACGGCTTTGGCGGTGAGCAGCGTAGGCAACAAGGAGCGCAACGCCGTCTTGGACGGACTGAAAAAAATCAACTCCGCCGTCATCTCCAAATATAGAGAAAAGGGCGTCAACAAGATTGTGAGAGCAATGGTCGTGGGCGTGCCTAACAGCGGTAAGTCAACCCTTATCAACTGCCTATGCGCGGGCAAAAGAGCCGTGACGGGCAATCGTCCCGGGGTGACGAGGGGCAAACAATGGGTGCGACTAGACGAGGGGATAGAGCTACTCGATACCCCGGGGACTCTACCACCGTCCTTCGAAGACCAAGGCAAAGCGGTCAATCTCGCTTTCGTGGGTTCGATAAAAGAAGACGTGGTAAGAGTGGACGAACTTGCTATCGAATTTATAGATTTTTGCAAAAATAGGGGCATAGACGAGTTTTGCAACCGATACGGCATAGACGGCTTCGAGTATAGCTACGAGGAGATTTTTGACGCCGTGGGCAAGGCAAGAGGTGTGCAAAAAGTGAGAGGCGAGTACGACTACGACAGAGTGGCGTCTATCATTATGGACGACTTTAGAAAACAAAAATTCGGCAAGATAATGCTCGACTATCCGGAGAAATAATATGGCGACAAGGCACGACACGATGACGATGCTAGAATACGAAAAGGCGTATCTCGCCGAGGGCGTAACCCTCATAGGCGGTATAGACGAGGTGGGTAGAGGACCTCTCGCGGGACCCGTGGTGGTGGCGTGCGTGATAATGCCGCTATCTACCGAGGATATCATTCTAGGCGTCAACGATAGCAAAAAGTTAAGCGAAAAAAAGAGAGAGCAGCTCTACGACCTCATACTAGACAAGGCGATAGCATACCGCATAGAGAGTATGGACGAGAAGGAGATAGACCAAATCAACATTTTGCAAGCCACCAAAACTTGTATGAAGAGGTGTGTGGATAATATCGAAGTCAAGCCTCAAGTCGTGCTGATAGACGCGGTCAATATCGACGTAGATTGCAAGGTGGAGAGCATAATCAAGGGCGACGCCAAGAGTTATAGCATTGCGTGTGCCTCTATCGTTGCCAAGGTGTATAGAGATAGACTGATGCAAGAGTACGACGCTATCTATCCGCAATACGGCTTTGCTTCCAACAAAGGCTACGGCTCGGCTAAACATATCGAGGCAATCAAAGAGATAGGACCTTGCCCGATACATAGAAGAAGCTTTATCAAAAACTTCGTAAGTGCACAAGAAAAATGAACAACAGAAAGACGGGACTAGAAGGCGAGAGCATCGCCGCCAAATACCTTGAGGACAAGGGTTATACTATCTTACAACGCAATTTTAGTTGCAAGGTAGGGGAGATAGACGTGGTAGCCATGGACGGCGACACGTTGGTCTTCGTTGAGGTCAAGGCGAGGGATAATACCAAATTCGGCATGCCTATCGAAGCAATCACCCCCGCCAAAGTGCGCAGCATAATAGGCGCGGCTAGATATTATATAATGAAAAATCATATGTACGACACTCAGGCGCGCTTTGACGTGATAGCTATTTTGCGAGGCAAAATACAGCATATCGAGAATGCTTTTGAGCAAAAAACCGGCTTTTGATAGCAAAATAAAAAAATAAATTATTGCTAAAAATTGCTTGCTATAACTTATTTGTTATGATAGAATATCATAGCAAAAGACTTCGGGCATTCCTCTGAAAATCAAAAAACGCAGATTTTGCAAGAATGTTTCGTATTATGTGGAGGTATAAGTCAATGAGCAACATAATCAATGTAATCGAAAAAGAAAACGAGCGTACCGACTTGCCAAAAATCGAAATCGGCGATACCGTCAAGGTTTTTGTAAAAGTCGTTGAAGGAACGAGAGAAAGACTCCAAGCATTCGAAGGCGTAGTTATCGCTAAGAAGAACGGAAGCGTTAGAGAGACCTTTACCGTTAGAAAGGTATCTTTCAAAGTCGGCGTAGAAAGAACGTTCCCTCTTCATTCTCCTAAGATTGACCATATCGACATCATTCGTCACGGTAAAGTCAGAAGAGCAAAACTCTACTACTTGCGCGATAGAATCGGTAAGGCTGCAAGACTTAGAGAAGTTTTCAAATAAGCATTGGATTGAAGGAAGTCAAACGACTTCCTTTTTTCTTGCGTTTTTGCGATATGGTAATTGCTCGCAAAGAGAAGATAAACAAGTCGTTGAGGTGCTCGAAGAAGAGCATTTTTTTATTTTTGTCGATACGTGTTGAGTTTTTCGTCTATTTGAAGGCGTGCGGCAAGAGGAAATCTTTGTCAATACCGACGAAGGAGATAAAAATTAGGGCAACAGCCTACATTAAAAACGAAAAAATAAAACGTGAAGAAAACCGTAACCTTAATATATCCTATATATAATTTTATTATAATATAATATTTTTTTATTTTTAGGCTTGTCAAAGTCGGCGTTTTGATATATGATATATTTGAATATTCATCAGAGAGGACGGTATGAATAAAAAAATAATAATTGCAATACTTATCATTGCCGTTATGGCGTGCTTGCTGGTAGGCTGTAGTGACGACAAATCCGTGACTATAGTAGACAACGGCTCGTTTGACGCGGTATCGGAGACTACGGGCTACGTACTCGGTTGGAAAAAGTCCACGGGCTCGACCAACGTAACTTTTCCTCGCAATAGGGTAGGAGAGAACGGCTACGACCCGCAACTCGGCACGAGATACGTGTACATTGACAGAGATAGTTCTACCAATGCGGGCGAGTACGTCTTCCAGACGGTTGCTCTCAAGTCGGGCAAGACCTACAAACTCAGCGCAACCATCAAGGTTGACAGTATCACTCCTTCGGACGATATAGGCGCGAGAGTAGGATTTGTCGAAGATAGCCGATTTATAGGTATCAACGTCAGCCAAACGACGAGCGAGTGGCAGACTTTTTCCGTGTATTTCAAAGTCGCTAAGAGCGGTGACTATACGCTGTGTGCAACCCTCGGCTCTGCCAACAAATACGTGTCGGGCAAGGTAGGGTTTGACAATATCGATATTTCGATAGTCGACCAAGTGGAAGAAGGCGCGGTTGTTGGCAAAGTGACCATTGACAGTATGCGCGATCTCAGCGACGGTGGCTCTATTGCTTTTGTAGTGTTGCTCGCCTTGGCTGTTGTGGCAATATTTGCCGCGGCGTATATTCTTCTAAAGAAGAGTATGACTCCGCCTACGATTGACCCAAACGGCGAAGGGCTTAACAAGGTTGCAACGGCTCTAAGTAGCAATTTTGCAATTTTCTTGTACGTTTTGGCGGGTGCGTTTGCCGTGAGATTCGTGGTCTTGTTGACCACATACGGCTACGACCCTATGCTTGGTCAAATGTCCTCTTTAGCCAAGTATATCAGCGAAACGGGCTTCGTATCCTCGATGTCGGCAAATACGGGTATCAATCAACCTGTGGGTATATATTACTTTGTAGCCGTATTTGCAAAGCTCGCCGACGCAATAGGCATAGAGGCGGGGTCTCTCGGTTATAGCATTTTGCTTAGAATGCCAAGCCTTATTGCCGATATAGTGATATGCTATATGATATATACGTTGGGACAAAAATACGGAAGCGAAAAGCAAGGAGCGATATTTGCTTCGATATACGCTTTCGTTCCGCTCTTCTTTACCTACGGCGTAATGTATTGCAGCTGGCAACCCGTCGCCGTTGCTCTGTTGATAGCGACTTTTTCGGCTATGTTGCAAAAGAAATACGTGTGGTGCTCCGTTTGGTATACTTTGGCACTTACCCTCAGCAACTACGCGCTGTTGTTGCTCCCTATAATTTTGGTATTCGAAATCTACGCTATAGTCGTGGACGAAAAGCATAGATTGTCTATCGTAGTGACTATGTTGGTGTGCTTGGCGGGATTTTTCGTTTTGTCTATCGCGCCTTGCTATGCGGAGATTGCAAACGGCAACGTGCTGTTCGTATTCAAGAAGATGTTTACCTTCTTTAAGACCAAAGCCTTGCTATCCGACAATAGCTTCAACCTCTACGCAATATTCGGCGCGGGCAACCTCAAGTCTCGCAATACTCTATTGGAAGTAGGCAACTGGCTGTTTGTCATAACTATGGGCGCGGCGAGTGCGGTGGCGTACGTCAAAAAGCACAACAGACTAGACTTATTGTTGCTATCTTCGGCAATAGTGACGGCTTACGCAACTTTGGGAGCGGGCTCGTCTGCGGAAATTTTACCAATCGCATTGGTATTGTTGGTCGTATATCTTGCCATCAATCCGGAGAAGAGATTGTACGGTATATTGGCGGGTCTGTCCTTGCTCAGTTTCGTCAATATCGCACAACTGCTGTCTATCAACGGCGTTGTAAGCGGAACTCAAGGGGATACGACTTACTCTTTTGCAAGCAACGGTGCATTCTTTATCGTGTTTAGCGTGCTGAGCGTGCTCTTGACTTTCTACTACGTTTACGTATGTATCGATACGGTTGCCTACGAGGTCAACAAACCCGTGCAACCTCTTGCAAGACCGCTAAAAGAGCAACTCAAATATATATTTAGTTTTGCGTGGCTCAAAAGAAACAAGTAATTAGAAGAAAATACGGGTGCAAAAATGTTAGCAAAACTTATCAGTTACGCGCTTAGCGGAGTGGACGGATTTAAGGTAGAGATAGAGGTCGACCTCAATGCGGGATTGCCAAGTTACGAGATAGTCGGGCTAGGCGATACTGCAGTCAAGGAATCAAAAGAAAGGGTGAGGTCGGCTATCAAAAACTCCCTATTTGCTTTCCCGCTCAAAAAAATCACGATAAACCTTGCTCCCGCCGACAGCAAAAAGGAAGGCTCCTACTTTGACCTTGCCATTGCCGTTGCAATTTTGGCGGCGAGTGAGCAGATTGAGGACAGGTCCTACAAGGACTACGTGATGATTGGAGAGTTGTCGTTGGACGGCACGCTAAGACATATCAAAGGCGTAATGCCGCTGTTGATTTCGGCTCTGCAAGCGGGGTACAAAAAGTTTATAATTCCGTCTGCCAACGCAGAGGAAGCCTCATATGTTGAGGGGTGCGAGATTTACGCGCTAGACAACCTCAAGAGCGTGGTGGAATTGTTAAGAGACGAGCAAAATTACAAGCCTCTCGAAACCAAACGTTTCGTCAACAATTCCGCTTTCAACAAATACAACGTCGATTTTAGCGAAGTAAAAGGACAGTTCGTAGCCAAGAGAGCAATCGAGATTGCAGTTGCGGGCGGACACAATATCATTATGATAGGACCACCCGGGGCGGGCAAGACCATGATGGCAAAGTGCGTGCCTACGATAATGCCCGACATGAGTTTCGAAGAAGCCATAGAAGTGACCAAGATACATTCGATAGCCGGGGTGCTCGACAGTAGCAAAGGTATCGTAACCAGACGCCCTTTCCGCACCCCGCATCATACGGCAACTATGCCGTCGCTCATCGGAGGCGGCTCCAATGCCAAACCGGGGGAAGTGTCCTTGGCTCACAACGGAGTGTTGTTTTTGGACGAAATGCCCGAGTATCAACGCAAGACTTTGGAGACTCTGCGACAACCTTTGGAGGACGGCTACGTAACGGTATCGAGAGCCAAACAGTCGCTGGAATATCCCGCAAGATTTATGTTGGTGGCGAGTATGAATCCTTGCCCTTGCGGCAACTTCGGCTCTAAGACGCAACAGTGCAAATGCACCGCGAACGAGATACACAAATACGTGTCCAAACTCAGCGGTCCGCTCATAGACAGAATAGATTTGCAGATTGAAGTGGACAATATTAGCTATGAAGAATTGCGAGGCGGCGGAGAAGCCGAAAGCAGCGCCGAAATCAAAAAGAGAGTAGAAAAGGCTAGAGCAATTCAACGCGAGAGGTACAAAGGCAGCAACATCTTCGTCAACGCTTATATGACTAACGCACAAGTCAAAAAGTATTGCGCTCTGGACAAAACGTGCGAACTACTGCTCAAAAACGCCTTTGAAAAACTCAATCTTTCGGCTCGGGCAAGCACTCGAATACTCAAAGTTGCTCGCACGATTGCCGACCTAGAGGACAGCGAAAATATACGCCCTCAACACATAACCGAAGCGATACAATATCGTTCTTTGGATAGAAAATATTGGGAATAATGAGATATAGCGACGACGACAAGGCTTTGATAATGTTATCTGCCGATGCCACACTCAAAAAGAGAATATCAGCCTTTGAAAGCGTAGAGCACCCGAGTCAGCTGTACGACGACCTTTCTTTGGCTGACGAGATGATAGCCAAAATGCAACAACACGGAGTGGTGGCTATTACTAGGCTCAACGAGTTGTATCCGCAATCTCTCTTAGATATTTACGACCCGCCGATAGTGCTATATTGCCGTGGCAATCTCGACTTGCTAAGTTCAAGAGCGATAGCCGTGGTAGGTACGAGGAAGGCGACCAGGTACGGCAAGGACGTCACCAAGTTGTTCGTAGAAGCCTTCGTTGCCAAGGATATATGCGTGGTTAGCGGAATGGCGAGAGGTATAGACTCGGCGGCTCATAAAGTGGCGCTCGATTGCGAAGGTAAAACCATAGCCGTGGTGGCAACGGGATTAGATCAAGTTTATCCCGCCGAAAACCTGTCTTTGGCGCAAGAGATAATATCTAACGGCTTGATGATAAGCGAATATCCTATAGGCACGACGGTGCACGCGTATCGCTTTCCCGAGAGAAATCGTATCGTCAGCGGACTAGCCGAGAGCGTGCTGATACCGGAGGCGGGACTAAACAGCGGTAGTATGATAACTGCGGAATGTGCCCTAGAACAAGGCAAAGAGTTGTTTGTCGTCCCAGGTAGCATATTCGCTCAGCAAAGCCAAGGTACCAACCTCAAAATCAAAGAATTGCAAGGGACTATCGTCACCGACCCGTCGGATATTGTCGGGGACTTGCAAGCAAAGGACGAGCAAGAACAAATACAACTTAGCATAGAGCAACATATGATTTTGGATATGCTGGATAGCGAAGTGCATTTTACCGAGCTTTTAGAAAAGAGCAAGATGGGTGTGTCCGCACTCAGCGCGCTTCTTAGCGAAATGGAAATATACGGACTAATAAGAAAAATATCGGGCAATTATTACGTAAAATGCCCAATGATATAAGGAGTAACAATGAAACTAATTATAGTAGAGTCTCCACACAAGGCAAAGACAATATCCAAGTATCTCGGCAGAGAATACAACGTCATGGCGTCCAAAGGACACGTGCGAGATTTGCCCGAGCGTAAGACGGGTATAGACGTCAACAACCACTACCAACCCGAATACGAAATCAATAAGGATAAGGTGGAAGTTATCAAGTCTATCAAGTCGGCAATAGCCAAAGCCGACAAGGTTTATCTTGCAGCCGACCCCGACCGCGAGGGAGAAGCAATAAGCTGGCACTTGGCGCAAGTATGCGGTATAGAGGACGATGGGGCAAGAATCGTCTTCAACGAAATATCCAAAAAAGCCGTGCTCAAAGCAATAGAAAATCCGCGTTCTATCAATATGGAACTGGTGGACGCACAGCAAGCCAGAAGAGTGCTCGATAGACTGGTGGGCTACGAATTGTCGCCTATTATATCCCGCAAAATCAAAAGCGGACTGTCTGCTGGAAGAGTACAGTCGGTCGCACTAAGAATGATCGTCGAAAGAGAGAGAGAAATAAGGAACTTTAAGCCGGAAGAGTATTGGAATATTACCGCCAAGATAACCAAAGAAAAGTCGACTACGACTTACAAGTGCGAGTTCAACGACGTGGACGGCAAAAAGTTTAAGGTCAAAAACAAAGAACAAGCCGACAAAATAATAGAGCATAGCAAAAACGGCGTTTGGTCGGTAGATAACGTCAAGCGCGCGCAGTCGGTAAGCAAACCGCCTGCTCCGTTTACCACCTCTACCATGCAACAAGACGCTATTGCTAAGCTGGGTATGAGCGCAACGCAAGTGTCTCAAGTGGCTCAAAAACTCTACGAAGGCGTAGAGGTGGCAGGTGAAGGTCAAATTGCTTTGGTAACGTATATCCGTTCGGATAGCGTGAGAGTATCTAGCGAAGCGCAAGCCGAGGCTTTGCAATATATCAAGGGTAATTACGGCGACGACTATGCTCCTAAGAGACCTAACGTGTACGGAACGGCTAAGGGTGCGCAAGACGCCCACGAGGCAATCAGACCTATCACGCTTGCTCGCAACCCCGAGGACCTCAAGGACAAAATCAAGAGAGAAGAATACCGTCTATACAAACTTATCTACGAGAGATTTTTGGCTAGTCAAATGGCGCCCGCACTCTACGATACGTTGACGGTGCATATCGTTTCTGACGACGAGGGACACAAGCTCGGCTATTATCTAAAAGGCAAGACGTGTAAATTCAAGGGATACACAGCGGTATATTCTTCTACCGAAGAAAAGTCGGATAAGACGTTGCCGGACTTTGCCGAGGGCGAAAAGCTCAAATGTAAGGACGTGGAAGGCGAGCAAAAGTTTACCAAACCGCCTGCAAGATATACCGACGGCTCCTTTATCAAAGCTATGGAAGACAACGGCATCGGTAGACCAAGTACCTTCGAAAAGACCATTACGACCATACTCAAGCGTCAATATATCGAGAGAGAAGCCAAATTCCTCAAACCAACGGAATTGGGAGAGATAGTGTGCGACCAACTCGTCAAATACTTTCCCGACATTATGGAGACCAAGTTTACCGCGCAGATGGAAAAGCAACTCGACGAGATAGAAGAGGGTAAAGCAAAGTGGTACGACGTCATAGACGAGTTTTATCCTGCTTTCCACCAAAAGGTGTTGGAGGTGCAATACGACGGCGTTAAGGTTAAACCAAAGGAAGAAGTCAGCGACGTTATTTGCGAAAAGTGTGGCGCAAAAATGGTCATCAAAGATAGTAAATACGGCAAGTTTCTGGCTTGTCCTAACTTCCCTAAGTGCCGCAACACCAAGCCTTACGGCGAGCCTGCGGCAACTTGCCCTCAATGCGGAAAACCAGTGTACAAGAAGTTCTCCAAAAAGGGTACGCCGTATTACAGCTGTAGCGGTTATCCCGACTGCAAGTTTATCGCGTGGGATATTCCCGCACCGTATTTTTGCCCCGAGTGCCACGGTGTGATGAAAGTTGTCAAGGGTAAGGAAGGCACCAAGTACGTGTGCACCAACAAAGATTGCAAACATACGGAAATCGTAAAGAGCGATGAATAAAACTATTAGAGTAATTGGCGGAGGATTGGCGGGGTGCGAAGCAGCCTATCAACTGCTAAAGAGAGGATACTCCGTCGACTTGTACGAGATGCGCAAAGTCAAACCCACGCCTTGTCACAAGACTGACGAATTGGCAGAATTGGTATGTTCCAACAGCCTAAAATCTACCTCACCCGACACGGGCTCGGGGTTGTTGAAAAAAGAACTTGAGATGTTAGACAGCCTATTGTTAAAATGCGCCTACGAGGCACAAGTGCCCGCGGGCGGTGCTTTGGCGGTGGATAGACGTAAGCTTAGTAGGTTGGTAGAGCAAAGACTATCGTCATTCGACGGCTTTAGAAGGATAGACGCCGAGGTGACGGAGATAGACGTCACTATACCTACGATAATTGCCGCGGGACCTTTGGCGTCAGACGCCTTGTCGCGGAGTATAGCAAATATCTTCGGACAAAAATACCTATACTTTTTCGATGCCGTTGCACCTATCGTAACTGCCGAAAGCATAGATATGTACAAGGCGTTTTTTGGTGCAAGATACGACAAAGGCGACAAGGACTATCTCAACTGCGCAATGAATAAAGAGCAGTATCTCGACTTTTACAACGCACTCACGAGTGCCGAGAGAGCACCGCTCAAAGACTTTGAAAACAACGTCTTCGAAGGGTGCATGCCGATAGAGATTATGGCAAGTAGAGGCGAAGATACAATGAGATTCGGTCCTCTAAGACCCGTGGGGATAACCAATCCTCACACCGAGGAAAAACCTTACGCCGTGGTGCAACTTCGTAAGGAGAACGCCGAAGGTACGGCGTACAATATAGTAGGATTTCAAACCAATCTCACCTTTCCCGAGCAAAGAAGAGTGTTTGGTATGATACCGGGGCTAGAAGGGGTGGAAATAGTCCGATACGGAGTGATGCACCGCAATACATTTTTATCGTCGCCCGACCTTCTCAAAGCAAGCTTTGAGAGCAAAGATTATCCGCAAATCTTCTTTGCGGGACAGATATGCGGAGTGGAAGGCTATATGGAGAGCGTGGCAAGCGGACTTGTCGGCGGGATCAATATGGATAGAGCATTGCGAGGACAAGACGAGTGGGTTGCGCCAAGCACGACTATAATAGGTAGTTTGCAAAGACATATCTCTACGCCGAGCGAAGACTTCCAACCTATGAACGCCAATTTTGGCATATTGCCGCCGTTAGAGAAACCTCTTAGGGACAAAAAGCAACGAAAGTTGCAGTACTACGAGAGAGCGGTAAGCGATATGCTCGATTATATAAAAGACAATCAACTATAACGGAGGATACTTATATGGAGATGAGAGGCACTACGATATGCGCCGTTCGCAAGGACGGAGTGATAGCAATCGCGGGTGACGGACAAATCACTATGGGCGAGAGCGTCATACTCAAAGGAAGTGCAAAAAAGGTAAAAAGACTGTACAACGATAAGGTGGTTATGGGCTTTGCGGGTTCCGTGTCCGACGCTTTGACCTTAAGCGAAAAGTTTGAAAAGATGTTGCAAAAATATAGCGGAAACCTGATGAGAAGCGCGGTAGAATTAGCACAAATGTGGCGTAACGACAAGTTTAGAAAACTCGAAGCCATGATGATAATAGCCGACAAAAGCACGCTACTACTCGTGTCGGGTACGGGCGAAGTCATAGACCCCGACGGCGACGCTTGCGCGATAGGCTCGGGCGGTAATTACGCACTTGCAGCCGCACGTGCGCTTATCAACGAAACTAACTTGTCGGCAAAAGAAATTGCCTACAAGGCACTCAAAATCGCAAGTGATCTGTGCGTTTACACCAACGACAATATCACGGTAGAGGAGGTATGACTATGCAATCTTTTACACCAAAACAAATAGTGACGGAACTCGATAGATATATCATCGGTCAAGACAAAGCCAAAAGAGCCGTTGCGGTTGCGCTTCGCAACAGATACAGAAGAAGCAAACTCTCACCACAACTGAGAGAAGAAATATCACCGAAAAATATCATTTTGCAAGGACCTACGGGCGTGGGTAAAACCGAGATTGCAAGACGTCTTGCCAAGCTCGTCAAAGCACCTTTCGTCAAGGTAGAAGCCACCAAGTTTACCGAAGTTGGCTACGTTGGCAGAGACGTGGAATCCATGGTAAGAGATTTGGTGGAGGTTGCCGTTAGACTTGTCAAGGAAGAAAAGGCGAAAGAGGTAGAAATCAAAGCCAAAGAGAGAGTGGAGAGCAGACTTATTCCTGCTATAATCAAAAAGCGCAGAGAAGCTTATCCCGATATGAGCGATAGCCAAATGAAAGCCTTTGTGGAGCAAGAACTTGCCGAAGGTAAGCTCGACGATCTCATTATAGAAATCGACCTACCCGAGCAACCAAAACCTCAAATGCTCGGCAACGGCGCCGCAATGGAAATCAACATTACCGACCTTATGGGCGGGGTGTTCGGCGGTGGCAAACCAAAGATGAAAACCAAACAAATCAGCGTTGCCGACGCGTATAAGTTGCTACTCGAGTTTGAAGAAGAAAACCTCATCGACAAGGACAACGTCAACGCCGAAGCAATAAGAAGAGCCGAAAACGAAGGAATTATATTTATCGACGAGATAGACAAAATCGCAACTTCGGGCAATACCCAAGGTCACGACGTGTCGAGAGACGGCGTACAACGCGACATTTTGCCTATCGTCGAGGGTAGTACCGTCAACACCAAGTACGGACAAGTCAAGACCGACTTTATGCTATTTATCGCGGCGGGGGCATTCCACGTGTCGTCGGTGAGCGACCTCATACCGGAGCTACAAGGTCGCTTCCCCGTATCCGTCAAACTCGACAGCTTGACGGAAGAGGACTTCGTCAAGATTCTCACCCAACCCGACAACGCAATTCTCATGCAATATACCGAACTGCTCAAGGTGGACAACGTAAGACTAAAGTTTACGCAAGAAGCCATAGAGCAAATAGCTAAGATTGCCGCTGCGGAAAACGAAAACCAAGAGGACATCGGAGCAAGAAGATTGCACACGTTGATGGAAAACTTGCTCGACGATATAAGCTATAATGCAGGCAGTCTCGAGACGGAATTGGAGATTGTCATTGACCGCAACTACGTGCTCGAACACCTTGCGGGCGCAATCAAAAACCTAAATCTAAGAAAATATATTTTATAATCGCGAGGACATAATGATTACTATTCCAAAAGGAACTAAGGACGTCTTGCCACAAGAGAGTTATAAGTGGCAATATATCGAAAGCGTGCTGAGAGAAGTGGCGTCGACTTATTGTATCAACGAAATTCGCACACCGACCTTCGAACATACCGAACTATTTTTGAGGGGCGTGGGCGATACCACCGATATAGTCAACAAAGAAATGTACACCTTTGACGACAAGGCGGGTAGAAGTATGACGCTCAAGCCCGAAGGTACGGCGGGCGTGGCGAGAGCATTTATCGAGAACAGCCTTTACGCCAACGCTCAACCTACAAAAATGTATTACTTTACCCCCGTTTTTCGCTACGAAAAACCACAGGCGGGTAGACTTAGGGAACACCACCAGTTCGGAATTGAGTTCTACGGCTCGCAGTCGGCGCAGACCGACGTCGAAGTCATGAGTGTGGCGTACGATATTTTTACAAGGTTAGGAATAGGCAATCTAGTGCTCAATATCAACAGCATAGGGTGCCCCGAGTGTAGAGCAAGATACAACCAAGCACTCAAAGATTACTTCAAGGACAATCTTGACAAGATGTGCAAAGATTGTAGAGAGAGATTTGATAAAAATCCTTTGCGCATACTCGACTGCAAAGAAGAGGGTTGCAAGGCTATCACCAAGGGCGCGCCAATCACGCTCGACTACCTTTGCGACGACTGCAAAGAGCACCACAGGCAAGTGGTGGAGGGATTGGAAGCTCTCGAGATACCTTTCGTAGTCAACCCTAACGTGGTGAGAGGACTCGACTATTATACTCGCACCGTCTTTGAATTCGTATCCCAAAATATCGGTGCGCAAGGTACGGTGTGCGGTGGCGGAAGATATAACGGACTAGTGGAGCAAATAGGCGGCAAACCTTGTCCTGCGGTGGGCTTTGGAATGGGATTGGAGAGACTGCTCATAGTGCTCGAAAACCTCGGTTTGTCTACGGGCGTGGACAAGCCTGCAGACGTGTATATCGCACCGCTCGTCAACGAGGCAAAAATCACGGCGACGGTTTTGGCATCCAAGCTTAGGCGCACGGGGCTCAAAGTCGATAGCGACCTTATGGACAGAAGCTTTAAGGCGCAGTTGAAATACGCCAACAAGACGGGCGCAAGATTTATGATTTTGCTTGGCGAGGACGAATTGAAGGCAAACAAGGCAAATATTAAGAATATGACGACGGGTGAGAGCATTCTCGTCGATATTGATACTGTAGAAAAATTTACTTTTTGAGAGGTAGGATATGGACTTTTTGAATGGAGCAAAACGCACGCATATGTGCGGAGACCTTAGAGCAAAAGATATTGACAACCAAGTTACGGTCATGGGCTTCGTTGCCAAATACCGCAATCTAGGCAACTTGATGTTTATTGACCTTAGAGATAGAACCGGTATCGTGCAAGTGGCGTTTGACGACAGTTGCGATGCAAGCGTATTTGAAAAGGCGACTACGGTGCGCAACGAATACGTCTTGTGCGTGAGCGGCAAGGTGAGAAGCCGTGGCGGAAATATCAACGCCAACATGCCTACGGGTGAGGTAGAAATTCTTGCAAGCGACCTCAAAATTCTTTCGGAAGCCGAGATTACTCCTTTCGTCATCACCGAGGACGTCAAGGCGGGTGAAAATCTTAGACTAAAATATCGTTATCTCGACTTGAGAAGAAACTATCTCCAATCAAAACTCATCATGAGAGACAAGATTACTCGCGTGGTGCGCAACTATATGGGCGACAACGGATTTTTGGAGATAGAGACGCCTTTCTTAGGCAAGTCTACGCCCGAGGGCGCAAGAGATTACCTCGTGCCTTCTCGTATTCACCAAGGAGAGTTTTACGCTTTGCCTCAATCTCCTCAAATCTACAAGCAGTTGTTGATGATTGCTGGTATGGATAGATATTACCAAATCGCAAGATGCTTCCGTGACGAGGACCTTAGAAGCAACCGCCAACCCGAATTTAGCCAAATAGATATGGAGATGAGCTACGTAGAAGAGCCGGAGCAAGTTATGGAAATTGCCGAAGGACTGATAAGAGAAGTCTTTAGACAATGCAAAGGAATGGAGCTTGACGAGCATATCCGCAGAATACCTTACGAGGTAGCTATGAACAAGTGGGGTAGCGACAAGCCCGACACTCGTTTTGGACTAGAAATCCACGACTTGTCTAATATAGTCAAGGGTTGTGGATTTAGCGTGTTTGACGGTGCCATAGAGCAAGGCGGAAGCGTGAGAGCTATCAATGCTAAAGGACTTTGCAGCAAGATGACGCGTAAAGACGTGGACGGCTTTGGCGAGTTCGTCAAGAGCTACGGAGCCAAGGGACTTGCCTACGCTATGTACAAGCCTGACGGCATCACGTCTTCTTTCTTCAAATATTTGTCCGACGAAGTCAAAGAGAGTATTGCCAAAGAGCTCGGCGCAGAGCAAGGCGACGTGATATTCGTAGTTGCCGACAAAAACAAGGTCGTGCTCGATAGCCTCGGCGCACTCAGATGTCATCTTGCCGACAAGTACGAGTTGTACGACAAGAGCGTGTACGACGTGTTGTGGGTAGTAGACTTCCCGTTGCTCGAATATAGCGAAGAGGACGGCAGATACTACGCCGTTCACCATCCGTTTACTTCGGCAAAAATCGAGGACTTGCCTTTGCTCGATACCGACCCGCTCAAAGTTAGAGCCAACGCTTACGACCTGGTTATCAACGGACAAGAAGCGGGTGGCGGAAGCATAAGAATACACGACTGCAAGATGCAACAAAAGCTATTCTCAATCCTTGGATTTAGTAGCGAGGACATCGCGGCAAGATTCGGCTTCTTCGTAGACGCATTTAGATACGGCACGCCACCGCACGGCGGACTTGCATTTGGTCTCGATAGATTGGTTATGCTCATCACGGGCACCGATAATATCAAGGACGTCATCGCCTTCCCTAAGGTGCAAAACGCTTCTTGCTTGATGACCGACGCGCCTTCGAGAGTAGAGGACAAGCAGTTGCAAGAGTTGGCAATCACCGTTCCGCCCGAAGAAAAGGAATAACGAATGCAAAAATACTATCAAGCCGACATATAGCGTCGGTTTGATAGCCAAAACACACAATATATGATAATATAATACAAACCACATAAGGAGAACAATATGATAGATTTGAAGATTATCCGCGAAAACGACCCGGAACTCTACGAAGCAATGGAAGCCGAACTTAAGAGACAACAAGGCAATATCGAGCTTATTGCCAGCGAAAACATCGTTAGTCCCGCCGTTATGGCTGCCATGGGCACGCACCTAACCAACAAGTATGCCGAGGGATACCCCGGCAAGAGATACTACGGTGGTTGCCAATACGTAGACGTAGCCGAAAAACTCGCCATCGAGAGAGCTTGTAAGCTTTTTGGTAGCAAGTACGCCAACGTTCAAGCACATAGCGGTGCCAACGCCAACCTCGCCGTATTCGTTGCCCTGTTGCAACCGGGAGATACCGTACTTAGTATGAGCCTTGCTCACGGAGGACACCTCTCACACGGAAGTCCTGTCAATATTTCGGGTAAATACTTCAATATCGTACCTTATTGCGTAAGCGAAAAAGATGCAAGAATAGATTACGAAGAGGTTGCCAGACTTGCCAAAGAGCACAAGCCAAAGCTCATTCTTGCAGGCGCTAGTGCTTATCCGAGAATTATCGACTTTGCTAAGTTTAGAGAGATAGCCGACAGCGTAGGAGCATACCTAATGGTTGATATGGCACATATCGCGGGACTTGTTGCCGCAGGTTGTCACCCAAGCCCTATAGGCATTGCCGACGTAGTAACCACCACCACCCATAAGACCCTCAGAGGACCACGCGGAGGACTTATCCTTACTAATGACGAAGAGATTGCTACCAAAATCAACAAGGCAATCTTCCCGGGTACGCAAGGCGGTCCGCTCATGCACGTCATTGCAGCCAAGGCAGTAGCTCTCAAAGAGGCAATGAGTGATGAGTTTGTTGCATATCAAAAGCAAGTTTGCGCCAATGCTCAAGCCCTTGCCAAGGCTTTGACGGCAAGAGGTATCGACCTCGTCAGCGGCGGCACCGACAATCACCTTATGCTCGTTGACCTCACTTCTAAGGGCAAGACGGGTAAAGAAATAGAGCATTTGCTTGACGAAGCGCATATTACCGCCAACAAAAATGCAATTCCTTTTGACAAACAATCTCCGTTCGTGACTAGCGGACTTAGACTTGGCACTCCTGCCGTAACCTCGAGAGGAATGAAAGAAGAGGATATGGAAGTAATTGCCGAGTGCATAGCAGATCTCGTAGACAACGGCGAAGAGGCTATCGAGAGATGCTCGGCTAAAGTTGCCGCATTGTGCGAAAAATATCCTTTGTATGAGAGCGACGTATTGAGATAACCCGATACGTGTCGACAAAAATCAAAAATCCGTCTCAATATTTGAGACGGACTTTTTTTTGCTCGCATCTGCCAAAATATAATTGATTTCGGGAGATGAAACTAATTGGCATTGGATTGAGAGATTAAAGTAGTATAACTCAATAAACAATTATGCAACGAATAATTTTGAATAAAAATCAAATAAAATACGTCAAAATCAAGTTGTTTTCGATCAGTATAGAGGTGTAAATAGTTTATTATTACTATTTCCTACCAAAATTATAGGAATTGTATAAAATCGTTTGACATTGCGACAATATAATTGTACACTATTCCTAGTAAACAAGTAGGAGATATTATGAAGTTATCTTCCAAAGCAAGATACGGACTCAAAGCAATGTGCTGTCTGGCAGAGAGACAAGCTTACGACGACAAGGTCGTTGCGCTCAGCGCCATTGCCGAGGAAATAGGCGTAAGCGACAAATATCTAGAACAATTATTTTCCTCTCTCAAAAAGGCGGAACTGGTAGCTTCGTCGAGGGGAGCGGGAGGCGGATACGTTTTGCCTCGCGACGCTAGATATATCAGCGTAGGAGAAATCCTTAGAGCGTTGGAAGACGGACTGGTGATAGTCGAGTGCGTGTCGGGCGAATGCAGCAAACAATGCGGCAACAGCGAAGGTTGCCGTTGCACCACCCACGGCGTGTGGGACAAACTGTACAAAACTATCAACGATTGCTTGGACTCGATGTCCTTGGCAAGCGTTATTGCGAGGGAATAATGAAAGAAATATATTTGGATCATTCGGCGACGACTTATACCGACCCCGAAGTTTTGCAAGAGATGTTGCCTTACTTTACAGAGGTGTTCGGCAATGCGTCTTCACAACACAAGGCGGGTAGAGAAGCGTTGAAGGCGGTAGATACGGCAAGAGAAAGAATTGCCAAAGCAATAGGTTGCCTACCTAGCGAAGTTTACTTTACTTCGGGTGGTAGCGAGTCCGACAACTGGGCTATCAAGGGTATGGCTGAGATGCACAAGGACAAGGGTAATCATATCATCACCACCAAGATAGAGCATCCTGCGGTAATTCGTACTTGCAAAGCTTTGGAACGAGAAGGTTTCGAAGTGACCTATCTTGACGTGGATAACGAAGGTATAATATCTACTAAGCAGTTGGAAGAAGCGATAACCGAGCGTACCATTCTTATATCGGTAATGTTTGCCAACAACGAGATGGGCGCAATACAGCCTATCGCAGAGATTGGCGCTATTGCCAAAAAGTATAAGATTGCATTCCATACCGACGCCGTGCAAGCCGTGGGCAACGTGCCTATCGACGTCAAGGCAATGAATATAGATATGTTGTCTATGAGCGGGCACAAGTTCTACGGACCGAAGGGCGTGGGCGTGCTGTACAAGCGCAACGGACTGAGAATAGGCAAGTTTATGGACGGCGGCGAGCAAGAGCGCAATATGCGTGCGGGCACCATCAATACCCCTGCCATCGTAGGCATGGGCAAGGCGATAGAACTCGCCGTAGAGAATATGCAAGCCAACAACGAGCATATCGCCAAGCTTAGAGATTATTTCGTATCCCAAGTATTGGAGAAGATACCTAACGTCTACTTCAACGGACCAAAGGATATGAGCAAGCGTTTAGCAAACAACGCTAATTTCAGTTTCGAATACGTCGAGGGAGAGTCGATTTTGATGAGGCTGGATATGCAGGGCATAAGGGTGTCTAGCGGGTCGGCTTGCTCGTCGGGGTCGCTCGAGCCGTCGTACGTTATGCTGTCGATAGGCGTACCTATCGAGATAGCACACGGCACGATACGATTTAGTTTCGGCAAGTCCAACACTATGGAACAAACTCAATATGTCGTAGACCAACTGGTATCTATCATCGACAATCTCAGAGAGATGTCGCCACTATTCAAAGAAATCAAAGGAGAAAATATATATGTATAACGACAAAGTAATGGAAGCATTCGCACACCCAAAAAACGTGGGCTTTATCGAGGACGCAGACGGAGTGGGCAAGGTGGGCAACGCAAGTTGCGGAGATATAATGGAGATTAGTCTAAAAATCAAAGACGACGTAATCGTTGACGCTAAGTTTAGGACTTTTGGTTGCGCGGCAGCCATAGCTACCAGCTCCACCGCAACGGAAATGGTCAAGGGTATGACGGTAGACGAGGCACTAAAGCTTACCAACAAAAAAGTGGTCGAGGTGTTGGAAGGTTTGCCTCCTCAAAAGATACACTGTTCCGTCCTTGCGGAAGAGGCGATCAAAAAGGCTATCGAGGATTATCGTAGTAGACAAAGCAAATAAAAGACGACAACGTCTACCGCACCTAGCAATCTGAGCATTGTTAGGTGTTTTTTTGTCAATCTTTAGGATTAATTAAGTGCGCTCTTATATTGGCGGTGCTCTGTTATATTGGCATGCCCAGTCGCACTATTGCACGCAAAAGGTCGCGTAATGAGAGAAAACTCGTCTTTTTGAATTGGTAAATAAAATACACCCCGCGGGGTGCATTTTTTTGGTTGGCAGTATTAAGACGAACTAACGTCGCCCTAATCTCTGCAATAGGTCAGTCGAGGAGTTCTACAATCTTATCTCTAAGCATCTTTTTGCTTCTTCTCTTAAAAGACCCCGACATTACGTTGCCACCGATATAGCCTAATATCATACCCGTGCCAAGACCGATAACAGTCGATATTTTCATAATCCACCTCCCGCGTTTAGTGTGTGAGGGAAGGGGGCGTAATATACTCGTCCACCTTGATATTGCTCTCAAAAATATAGTTGTCGGCGTATTCTAAAGCGTCTTGCAACTGCTCGTCGGTGCGCACCGTCCAGTTGATAATCAACTTTTCGGGACATTCGGCTTTGACGGCGCGGAAGTAGTCTTCTTTTAGGTTTTTGACACCCACCGCCAAAAAGTCAACTTTGCGGTATTGCTTGAGCCTGCGTTGAATTGCACGATAGAAGTTGATAGTGCTGTACAGTTGTCCCAACACGTATTCGGGGTGATTTTTGTGCCACCAATCTACAATGCGGTTGTCAAAAGACTCTATGGATATATTGCCGTTATAGTCCTTGATTGTCTCGTACACGGCAGAGCAAGTGGAATTGACTCTATTGGTGGCTTTGATTTCCAAAATAAGCGGAACTTTGCCCTGTACTAAATTGAGTAAATCGGACAAAAGCGGAATAGAGTAGTCGGTGTTCATCAACTTGTAGTCTTGCAGTCTGTCGGAATTGATTTTGTAGGCTTTAATCTTTTTGCCACACGAGCGCTGTAAGGTCATATCGTGGTGAATAATCAACTTGCCGTCAAGAGTGAGATAGACGTCAAACTCGATTCCGTAGCCGTGAGATACGGCGTTCTCAAATGCGCCCATGCTGTTTTCGGGCAAAGTCTTGTTGTCGTGCAATCCTCTGTGAGCGATAGGCACGCTCAAAAGCCAACTAGTATCTTTCATCAATAACCCAGCTCCTTGTCGATGATAATTACGTGCACTTGTTTTTGAAGTTTGGTAGGGTGGTGAACTATCGTGGTGACGTTGCACATACAATCTATGCCGCTACAATCACCGCATTTGCCGGTGTAACGGCAAGGGGTTTTTCTATCCAATCTTTCGGCATTTAGTGGACACGTAACGGTTTTTATACGTTCTATGGCTTGGTCTATATTGTCTACGATTTTGTTTTTGCCAACTAGATATATTATATTTGGCACACCGTAAATCAACGTCGAAACTCTATTTGCCGTGCCGTCGATATTGACTATATCGCCCTTTTGGGTGATGGCGTTGGCGGAGGACATATACCAATCGGCGTGCCTTGCGTACTCGTACAAATTAGGCTTTTTGTCATCGCTGACTAGCGCGTGCGACAGTACTTCCACGCCCTTGTTTTGCAATAGTAGGTCTATGCCTAGTTGTTTGACTGTCATACTACCGCCTATGCCTACGCTTTGACCTTGCTCTATCAAGCCGAGCACTAAGTCGTTTGCTTGCTTTTCGTCCTCGCAATAGTGAGCGATAAAGCCTTTGGAATTAAGATTGTCGATAAGTCTTTCTATCTTCATACTAATACCTCTTTTGCTATATTATACAAAATTCTATTGCTAAAATCCATATATTTTTATATAATAATTAAAAACTGCAAAAAGGTTGCAATATGCCCAAAGGCCAATCGAAGATAAGAAATTTTTGTATCGTAGCCCATATCGACCACGGCAAGAGTACGCTTGCCGACAGAATTATGGACGTGACGAGCACCGTTGCCAAGAGAGACGCCAAAGAGCAACTTCTTGACAGTATGGATATAGAGAGGGAGAGAGGTATCACTATCAAACTTACCCCCGTCAAGATGAACTACGTCTACGACGGAGAAGAGTACGAACTCAACCTCATAGACACGCCCGGACACGTCGACTTTACCTACGAGGTTTCCCGTTCGCTCAAAGCGTGCGAGGGGGCTATACTTATCGTGGACGCTTCGCAGGGCATAGAAGCGCAAACTTTGACCAACGTATATCTTGCTTTGGACAACGACCTCGAGATTATCCCCGTCATCAACAAAATCGACCTTCCGTCGGCTCGCCCCGACGAGGTAAAAATGGAGATAGAGGACGTCATAGGTCTTGACGCGTCAGACGCCCCTCTAGTGTCCGCCAAAGAAGGCATAGGCATTGAGAAAGTGCTAGAACAGGTCATCACTTTGTTGCCACCTCCGAGCGGCAATATTGACGCGCCTCTCAAGGCGTTGATATTTGACTCGTATTACGACAGCTATAAGGGCGCAATATCCTTCATAAGAGTATTCGACGGCGAAGTCAAGGCGGGGGACAAAATTAAAATGATGTCCACAAGCAAGACCTTCGACGTCACGGAAGTGGGAGTATTCGTGCCTAAGATGCAACCGCAAGACAGTCTTTCGGCGGGTGACGTAGGCTATCTTTGTGCAAGTATCAAAAACGTGTCGGATACCAAAGTCGGAGATACCATAACCCTCGCCGAGGGCGGAGTGACCGAGCCTCTCGCGGGCTACAAGGAAGTCGCGCCAATGGTGTATAGCGGCATTTATCCCGCCGACGGAGCCAAGTACAACGACCTCAAGGACGCACTCGAAAAACTCAAACTCAACGACGCTTCTTTGGTGTACGAGCCTGAGGTGTCTACGGCATTGGGCTTTGGCTTTAGATGCGGATTTTTGGGCTTGCTCCATATGGAAATCATCGAAGAGAGGTTGGAGAGAGAGTTTGACCTCGATCTCGTTACGACGGCGCCGAGTGTATCCTATCAAGTTGTCAAGACCAACGGCGATACCGAGCTTATATCCAATCCGAGCAACTTGCCACCTGCAAGCGAGATAGCCGAGATGCAAGAGCCCGTGGTCAAAGCATTCCTATTTACTCCGCCCGAGTACGTAGGTACGATTATGGAGCTGTGTCAAGACAAGCGAGGAGAGTTTGTCGACTTGACCTACCTAGAAGCAACTCGCGTGAGGATAGAATATTCTATTCCGCTCAACGAGATAGTCTACGACTTTTTCGATTCGCTCAAATCGCGTACCAAGGGCTACGCTTCACTCGACTACGAGATTGTGGGTTACAAAAAGAGCGACCTCGTCAAACTCGATATCATGCTCAACGGCGAGGTGTGCGACGCACTTTCTCTCATCGTGCATAAGGACAAGGCGTACGCGAGAGGCAGAGCCATTGCCGAAAAGCTCAAAGAAGTTATTCCACGCCAAATGTTCGAGATACCTATCCAAGCCTCTATAGGGGGTAAGGTTATTGCGAGAGAAACCGTCAAAGCAATGCGTAAGGACGTGCTTGCCAAGTGCTACGGCGGCGACATAACGCGTAAAAAGAAATTGCTTGAAAAACAAAAAGAAGGCAAAAAGAGAATGAGACAGGTAGGTAGCGTGCAGTTGCCTAGCGAAGCCTTTATGAGCATTCTCAAGTTTGACAAATAATGGAAAATATCGGCGTTTATATTCATATCCCGTTTTGCTTGTCTAGGTGCTATTATTGCGATTTTGCTTCGTCTATAGCCAATCAAGAGCAAATAGACAGATACGTGGAAGCGGTGGTCAAAGAGATTAAGCTACTTGCAACGCAAATAAAATATCATTACATCGTCGATACGGTGTATATCGGCGGCGGCACTCCGTCGGTGCTATCGGCGAAACAACTGGGACGTATAGTTTTCAATCTCCGTAAGTCGCTCAAATGTGATATAAGAGAGTTTACCGTTGAGGTCAATCCTTGTTCGGTGGATAGAACAAAAATCACGGCGTATAAGAGAATGGGCGTAACTAGGGTGAGCATAGGCGTGCAAACCTTCAACCCCGAAGTCGCCAAGGCAATAGGCAGAAAGCATACTCCCGAGCAAGCCGTGCAAGCTACCAAGTGGGTGGTGGAGAGCGGTCTGGATTGCAGCGTAGACGCAATGCTCGGCTTGCCAAATCAAAGTATAGAGGACGTCGATGAGTTCGTAGATATAGTTCAAGCAAACGGCGTCACTCACGTATCGGCGTATATGCTCAAACTGGAAGAAGGAACGGCAATGTATAAGGCGAAACAACAAGGAAAGCTGGAATTGCCCGACGAGGACGCCACTTGCGACATGTACGACCGTATCAAATCGAGACTAGAAGATATAGGTTTTCATCGCTACGAAGTGAGCAATTTTTGTCGTGAGAACAAGGAGAGTAGACATAATCTCAAGTATTGGCAATGTAAGCCGTACGTGGGTGTCGGACTTGCAGCACATAGCTTGATAGGCAATCGTAGACTATATAATCCAAGCGACTTTGACGAATATTATACTAAAATCGATCAAGGAAAACTTGCGCAACGGTTAGAACAAAAGTTGAGCATCGAGGATATGATGTCCGAGCGAATTATGTTGGGACTGCGCATGGATAATGGTATGGATATAGTTGGATTTAATAGCGACTTCGACGTTGATTTTCTCGATACGTATCGACAAAAACTGCAAAAAGTGCAACAATATCTCAATATATCTAAAGAGCGTGTGTCAATCAAGCAAGAGTATATGGGAGTTATGAATGTAATTATTTCCGAGCTTATTTTTTGATAGTACCATGACAACTTATCAAATATATTAATCTAAGAGGCTATAGTAAAAATAAGCTATTAGAAAATTTTAATAATATTAAAAGACGAGCGTTTTGCTCGTCTTTTTTAGTCGTTGCTATCACTGTCTGCAAGCGGTATGATTTCTTGTTCGCTCTCGTCTGAGCTATTTTTGAAATCGGTTATATTGGCGGTGAGTTTTTCTTTTCCCTTCTTAGCTACCTTTTTGACAAGGAGTTTGGTTATTATCATATTGATAGAAGTTATCAATCCGATGACGTGCATTATCAAAGACATTACGGATAGTGCGCGGGATACGAAATCGATAAAGTCAACGGGAGTAGTGGCAAAGAGTATCATTACCGTAGGCACGGCATGGACTATTTTGATGACTTTTTTGCCAAGCTTTAGCAATTTTTTTGCTTTGGCGTGAGTTGATTTGGCACCCGCTATGTTTTTGGATAGGACGATGCAAACAATCAAAATCAAGTAACTAAGTCCTATAAAGGCTACCATTACTATATTGATAGGGCTCCATCCTTCTTTGACGACGTCTTTGATTGCCGTGGCTGTATAAAACAAAAGCGAGGCGACGGTAGTGACAAAGTACAATATTGCAAAGGTGCTCTTCAATTTGCTTGTTTTTTTGACGTTTTCTTCATTGACTTTCTTATTCATAGCATAATTTTAGCATCATAATCTCTATATGTAAATCGTTAGACGTAATCTTTTGATATTTGTAAATAATATAATCTAAGTGCGCTTGTGCTATTGACAAAATCGTTGATATATACTATTATAGACTAAACGGTCTATAATTGGGTGCGACATGCAAAAACAACAAAAAACACAATTATCGAAAGAAAGAATAATCAATGCGGCTATTACCGAATTCGGCGCCAACGGATATAAGAAGGGGACGCTCAACAATATTTGTGCAATGGGTATTCCTAAGGGATTGTTGTATCACAATTTTCATAGCAAAGACGAGTTGTATTTGCAAGTGGTAGAAAGGGCGTTTGACTTGTTTGACGTGTATATAGAGCAAAGAGGCGCCGACCGTGACGTAAAGAGTTATCTCGAGGCAAGGCTCGGATTTTTGAAAGAACACAGCGATTTTTGCAGAATCTTGTTCGAAGCGCTTATCCAACCGCCCCCAAAACTCGCAAGACAAATAAAAAGAATAAGAACAAAATTTGACGATCTCAACGACAGACTGTATTTTGGATTGATAGACCAACTGTCTTTGAGAGAGGGAGTGAGCAAAGATGAAGCCGAAAATTATTTTCATATTGTGCAAGATATGTTCAACGGCTATTTTGCCAATATGCTTTTTTCGGGCGTTTGCGTAGAAGAAATAGCAGGCAAGCACGAAGAGATTTTGCCTAAATTTATTGAATATATGATATACGGCATAGTTGCCGACAAAGTGTAAAATGATAGAACAGATATTATCTCTATTTGTAGCGGTAGGAGTATGTTATCTCATCGGAGTAGCCGTTACCAAAATAAAACTGCCCGCAATCTTAGGCTTTTTGATTGGCGGTATGTTGTTGGGTCCATATGCCATGAGCATAGTGGACGACAAGTTGCTTGAGGCGTCTTGGTACCAAAATTTAGAAAAAGCGCTAGAATGCGTTGTGGGCTTGATGATTGGCGGAGAATTGGTGTGGAGTAAACTCAAGAAGTCGGGCAAAGTGTTGATAGTGACGACGCTCGTTCAGTCATTGGGTACCTTTGCGTTGGTGTCGTGCGTATTTTGCGTAATATTTTATTTGACGCACGTGCCTTTGTATTTGGCTTTTATATTCGGCAGCATCGCCCTTGCGACGGCTCCCGCACCTGCCTTGTCGATAGTCAAGGAGTACAATACCAAAGGACCCGTCACCGATACTTTGGTGCCTATGGCGGCATTGGACGACATTGTCGGAGTGGTAGTATTCTTTACGTGTATTAGTTTGGTTGCGGGTCGTGTGAGCAACGGAGGACTTCCTGCTTACGCAATAGTTTTGGCAATAATTTTGCCTCTTGCTATCGGGGCGATTATCGGACTGCTCTTTGGACTAATACTTCGTTTCAAGATGAATAGGGGTGTTACTTTGCTGACGACGGCGGTAGGAATAGTCGCAACGGTAGCAGTGGGATATATGCTCAACGTATACGTAATGCCCGCACCTATACTCAACTTTATGATGATGGGAATGGCGTTTTTTGCAGCCATAGCCAACATAGTCTCTAAGGAAAGGTTGGAAGAGATAATCACGGTCTTTCAACCTATACTCAATCTGGCTATAGTGGTTGTAATTTTCAATTTGGGTGCAGGTTTGGATTGGCACGCCATAGCTGGGGCAGGGTTGTACACCTTAGTCTATATACTCGTCAGAGCGGTGGGCAAATACGGCGGAGCTAGCTTGGGCGCTACGATTACCAAAGCACCGAAGCCTGTCAAAAAGTATCTTGGATTTACGTTGCTTACTCACTCGGGAGTATCGCTGGTATTTACGGGTATAGCGGTATCGGTATTGATGCCTGCCGATCCGGATAGTGCCAAGATTATTCAAGGAACGATTGCTGCCGCGGCGGTAATCAACGAGTTGATAGCGGTATTTGTCGCCAAGAAAGGCTTTGAATGGGCGGGAGAAATAGGCGGCGATAGTAATGACGTAAATTTTGGTCGGTTGATATATAAGACAAAATTGAGTAAATAAGCCAATAACTCGATACGTATCGTCAAAAATCATCGTCTATTGACGTAAAAAGTATTTGTAATCAACGGGTGGTAGTTGGACTTAACCCGCAAAATAAGGAGAAAATTATGAGAAAAGTATTGCAAAAAGCATTGCCGCTAATTATCGTAGCGGTTATGCTGTGTTCGTTGCTTATTTTCTTTGGCGTTGCGCTCAATCGCGACGACGGATTAGGCGTTACGGAAACGAACCTTGCACTAGGCGCCAATATACAAGGCGGCGCGGGGTGCAAGTCGGCATTTGACGACAACAAGATGACTTCTTGGACGTTTGCTGCCACAGGAAGTCAAGCTATCGTGGATTTCGGAGAAGAAAAAGAAATCAATGCGTTGCTTCTCAACGAAATCGGTCACAACGTCAAACAGTTTTCCATATACACCATGCACGACGGAGAATGGGAACTTAAGTATAGACAAAACGAAATAGGCGTCAATCGATTGGCAACGTTTTATACAGTCAAAACCAACAAAGTAAAAATTACCTTTGACCAATTCAAAACGTCGTATCTATAGCCGACGTCAAGATATTCAATCTCGACAAAAGGGAGAGACAAGAAAAACTAAGAGTAACCTCATACATAACGCCGGGGTCTTTGAGAAACGGACAAATCGATCCCGCTTGCTTCGACGTGGTGACGGACGTTCAGTTGATTGCCTACGGCAGATTCGACGGGCAGGGCAATATCGAGGACGGTATCGGCTCCGACGGATTTGGCAAGCGTGCGGATGCGGAACTGTCTATTTTGAAAGATATGATAGGTGGCAGAGACGTCAATATCTATCTAACTATTTTTCCGCCTCTATCGCCCGACAATATGGCTGATATGCTCAGAAACCACATGGACGACGCGGTAAACAACGTTGTAGAGAGAGTTTTGGCAACAGGTACCGACGGCGCGGACTTTGACTGGGAATATCCCGCCAATGCCGAAGAATATCGACTTTATAGTGACTTTTTGGTCAAATTGAAGACTCAACTTGCTAATCATAACAAAAAATTGTCCGTTGCGCTATCTCCTTGGGGAGTTCAGCTGTCTAAGCAAGCGGTGGAAGCCATTGACTTACTGCAAATTATGGCTTACGACTTGTTTGACCACAACGGCGACAACAACTCTTACGCGGGCAGCGTAGACAGCGCGGTAAGATATATGATGGGTAGAGGATTTAGAGCAGAACAAATCTTCCTCGGTATATCCTATTACGGTAGACCGAGTGACGGTCGAGGAGAATGGTACAATTACAACGACCCTAAGTTTGACCCCGATGAGTTTGTAATGTACCAAAATCACGTGTGGTTCAATACTCCTACTACGGTTAGGGATAAGACGGTATATGCAATTTTGAAAGGCTTGGGCGGAATTATGACTTTTGCACAAGACGAGGACGTAGCTATGTCAGACCCTCTGTCGCTAACGGCGCAGATTGGCAAGGCGAGAGAAGCTTTCAGCGAGGTGGTTTATGAATAAAAAAACGAAGATTTTTGACGTTCTGGGTTACGTTGCAACTTTCGTTGCAAGTTTGATATTGCTTATTATTTGCGGTGAGTTGCGTCGATATATATACGACAACATCAACGCTGCATTTACTTTTGGCAGACTAGGCGCCGACCAACTGTCAATATCGACGCTCGTTCCTATTCTACTCGCCGTCGGCGTAGCGTTGGGCGCGTTAGGCGTGTTTATATTGCGCAAAATAGTCTGCCACAAAACTGTGAATATCGCTTGTCTTATTGCCTCCGTGTGTTTGGCTGTCACTTTGATTTTTACGCCGTATAACATCCAACTGCTGGCGCCCGACCAAAATTTACAAAACGTAACGTCTTTCAACTTGATTGCGGTGATAGTATTTGCTACCGTTACGGCGGCTGTACTGAGTTTTGAGGTTGGAAGTTATATCTTACTGACTTCCAACGGTAATTCCAAGAGAGCGATAGCGGTGTCGGCGTGCTGTGTGGTAGAAAGCTTAATTGCCATACTCATTACATATTTTAATATATCTTTCGTGATTGTCGCAAGCATCTTAACCGTTGCGCTGTTCGGCATCGCCACTGTGAGAATTATGCTTGACAGCGGCGAAAACTCCCAAGAGGTTGCGATTGAATCTCATACTCACGTTGCGTTGCAGTCCGTAGTGATAGCTGTGTGCGTAATCGTAGTTATGATAGTCGGATTTTTTATTGCGGACAAAGCGATATTGTTTTGATTAGGTGGAATTATGAAAGAAGTAATCGTAGTATCGAAAGCGCATCTTGATTTAGGGTTTACCGATTTTGCTTGCAACGTCAAGGAAAAGTATCTAACGGAGTTTATTCCGTCGGCAATCGATTTGGCGGACAAACTCAATATAGGCGGCGAAAAAAGTTTGTTTGGACTTTGGGATCGTGGCTCATCAAAGAAGCACTGGAAAGTGAAGCCTTGAGAGAAAAGGTAACGCAAGCCTTGAAAAAGGGGAATCTTGTGCCGCACGCAATGCCGTTTACCACACACACGGAATTGTTGGACGAGGACTTGTTTGAGTACGGACTTGGCATAGTCGATAGGCTCGACCAAATAAGCGGAAGAAAGACGATTGCCGCCAAAATGACGGACGTTCCCGGACATACCGTAGCTCTCGTACCCGCGCTTGCCAAACACGGCATCAAGTTGTTGCATATAGGCGTCAACGGTGCGGCGGCACTTCCCGACGTGGAGCCTTGTTTCGTATGGAAATACGGCGATGCCGAAGTGGTAGTGATATACGACAAGGGGTACGGCGGAGTTTTTGAAGTGCCTCATACCGACCAAATATTGTATTTTGACCATGCCCACGACAATGGAGGAGTGAGAAGACAAAACAAAGTCCTCAGCAAGTTTAAGAAAATCCAATCACAATATCCTAACTACAAAGTAAGGGCGGGGCGGCTTGACGATATAGCGGAAAAATTGTGGGAAGTCAAAGACAAGCTGCCTATATTGGAGGGGGAAATCGGCGACACGTGGATACACGGCGTGGCTACAGACCCCTATAAGACCGCGGCTTTTCGCACGCTTTGCAATCTCAAAAGCAAGTGGCTTAGAGAGGGAAGTTTGCTAAAGGATAGCGACGAGTATAAAAAATTTGCCGATTCGCTACTGTGTGTAGCCGAGCATACTTGGGGACTTGATATGAAGACCCATCTCGCCGATATGGAAAACTACCAAAAAGATTAGTTTGCTCAAGCAAGGCAGAGAGATTTGCTAAAAATAAGACGTCCTTTGGGAGAGATGCCGTACAGTTTTCTTTGCTGGATAGACAATACCTTTGGCAGCAAGTCTTTTGCCTATTCTAATATGCAAAAGAGTTGGGTAGAACAGAGAGGATATATTGACAATGCTATTCACGCGTTAAGCCCAAGTCATGCACAAGAGGCAGGGTTACTATTGGATGCGTTGCGACCTATCCAACTGCCTATCGTAGAGAGTGGAGAGAAGTATGAGTATGGCGATGAGATACAATCGGGAGAATATCTTCTGAATATCAACGAAAAAGGCGGAATAACGCTTAGTCGCAACGGAAATAAGATACTTGACGCACAAGGCAGACCTATATTGACGTATCGTTCTTACGGCTATGAAGATTACGAATATTGGCGCAGTCATTATATGCGTTCCAACGTTGCTTGGGCTCGTTACGACTATTTGCGTCCGCTACTAAAAAAGCAAAACGACTATCCTCAAGGCTTGTTTGAGTATCGAGCAAATGACGCAACAGTCAAAAAGGAGCATGACGAGGTAATCGTCTCGGTCGATATGATGTGTGACGAAATTTTGTGCAACGAGTTGGGAGCACCTCTTGGCGTCAAGATTATATATCGATTAAGCAAAGACGGGCTAAAAGTGCAACTGACTTGGATTGGCAAAGACGCCGTTAGGACGACTGAAAGCATAGCTATGCATTTTTATCCCGCCAACAAGACTAATTATGTCAAAATCGGCAAAAAAGTCGACCCTTGTTCCGTCGTATCTAAGGGCGGACGTAAACTGTCTGCGATTGAGCGAGCAGAAATTGTCGTAGGTGAAGATATTTATACTCTCGGCAGTATTCAAGCGGCTTTGGTGGCAAGCGACGGAGGTAATATTTTGCATTTTGACAACGAAGTAGCCGATATAAATGCCAACGGGCTGTCTTACGTTTTGTGCGACAACGTATGGGGTACCAACTTCCCTCTATGGTATGAAGAAAACGCATACTTTGAGTTTGAAGTAGGACAAAGATAATCAATACGTACAATAAAATTTGAGGTAGGAGTAAGTTTATGAAAAATTCCATTAAGTATATATTAGTCACGTTGATGATAGTTATTATGTCGGTGACTTTGATGGCGTGTACGGTCAATGAAAAGACGGAAATCGAAACCTACGATATAGATGGCGAGGTGTTGAGAGTGGGAATAATATCCGACTCACAACTCAGTCCTAAGGGCGAAGAAGAAATTAAATATAACAATCTTAAGCAGTCGTTGACGGTACTAAAAAACAACGACGTAGATATGATTTTGTTTGCAGGCGATATAGGAGATTTGGGTAAGGCACCTGTGTACGATCTCTATAATAAGGCGATAGATCAAGTGTTTGGAGACCAAAGACCTATAATTCAGACTATCATGAGTAATCACGATTATTGGGAAAACGGCACGCCTTACAACTGTAGAAGATTATTCGAAAAGAAGATGGGACATAGTCCTTGGAGCCATTACGTTGTGGGCGGGTATCACTTTATAGGAGCATCGCCCGCCTACGGAGGTATGGACGACGGATATAAAGAAGTGGCAGGTTGGCTAAAAAAAGAATTGGATAAAGCCGTTGCGGACGACCCCGACAAGCCGATTTTCGTCACCACGCACAACTACGCCGTTGACACCGCGTACGGCAGCGACGAATGGGGAGACCGTTATATCAACGATATTTTCAAGGATTATCCTCAAGTCGTCAACTTCGGCGGGCACTCTCACTATTCTATACTCGACGAGAGAGCGATACATCAAGAAAACTATACTACTATCACTACCCAATCCGTTTCGTATACGGAACTGGAAACGGGCAAAGAAAACGGAACTATTCCGCCTAACGCAGACAAGACGCCAATGGGCTTGATAATGGACGTTAGCTCGGACGAAATCGTAATTCACCGCTACAATTTTAGCGTGCAATACGGATTAAGCGGCTACGAAGAAAAAGATCCGTGGATATTGCCAACGACTTTGAATAAGCAAAATTTTAGTTATGCCAATAGCATAAGAATGGCAAACAACGAGGCTCCGCAGATGACTGCTACAACGGGAAGCAGTTTTGTCAAGGAGGGCAAAATCTATCTCAGATTTTCGGCGGGTAAGGACGATGATTTTGTGCATTCCTACAAGATAGAGTGGAGCAACGGCACGTCACAACTCTACTTTAGCGATTTTTATAACGGATTGAGCGCAATGGCTACTACCGTTGACTTGGAGATACTTAATATGCCACAAGGCAACTATACCGCCAAAATATATGCGGTGGATTCTTGGGGTAGGGTGAGCGATAATTACACCGAAATCGTTGACGTAGCCATTTAATATAATCGGTAACTTGATATATACCGTCATGTCGGAATGATATTTTGGCAGGCGGTATATATTATTATTTTTTTGCAATAATTTTAGTGCAATCAAAATAAGGAGGAACTAAAATGGCAAACAAAGTTAATACGGGTGAAAAACCGGGCAAGGGTTGCTATTCTTGCAACAACTGCGGTTTCGATTTGAGACTTGGTTCAGACGACAAAATGCCACCTTGTCCTAATTGCAACAACACGACTTTTACCAAATGCGAGTAATAGTCAAAGGGCAACCGTAAGGTTGCCTACATATTTGACGTAATATAAAAGTTGTGTAGATAGAGTTATTTTTTTGTAGCTTCTATACGCTGCTCTGCGGCTGCTTTTCTTGCGTTGGCTTGAGCAATTTTTTCGTCTCTTTCTTCTTGCATCAATGCCTTACGAGTTTCAGGCTTGCTCATTGTTTTGGCTTCTTCCCAATTAGCCTTTGATTCCGCTTTGACTGCCTCGAACTCGGCTTTGTCAACTTCGTGTTGTGCCTTTGCGCTTTCCTTCATATCTTCAAAAGCGTCTTTGAAAAATTTTTTGATTCCCATAATAATTCTCCTTTTTTTGTCTTATTGTAACAACCGTTTTGGTATTTACAAGTTTATTATAAAGTGCATATGTTTTGATTTTCTTGTCAAAATATTAAAGTTTTGTAATTTTTTGCTCTCAAAAATTATTGTGTGAATAAAAAATTAGTTGGCTAAAAATGAACAGACCAATACATAGGTGCTTGCCTGGTAATCGCGGTTACGAGTATCATAATCAAAGTGTCAACTACTATCAAAACGCCCAAAGTGCAAGACAATATCAACGCCGTCTTGTGTGTCATATTTTTTTGCAAAAACTTCAACGAAGGGGTATGTACGAAGCGAAACAGCAGATAAGCGCCCGTTCCGTAACCTAAAGTGGGGATTAGCCCCGCGTATTGCGTAACGTGAAGCGGGGAAGAAGAATAGTTCCACAATTTGACGCCAAACAGTATCTCCCACAGATTGCCGACGATTAGTTCCCCGAAAAACACGAAGAGATAGATAGTAACTAACACCAAAAGGTTGGATAAAACTTTGCAATAGGCGGTATCGTGACGAAAAATTCGTTTTCCGAACGGAGCGACGTCGTCGGGGTTGCCGAAAACTATATGTACGGCAAATACTATCAATGCGTAAGGCGAGATAAAGGGCAATAGGTGAAATCTACAATCAAAAGTGCCGCTCGATATTATTTTTACTACGTTTTCTGCAAGCCAGCCCAAAAAAGCCGTCGCTATACCCAACACGCAAAGATATACCGCTTCTACACCGAATATCGTAAAAGGTTTTTTAACTTGCCTTATTTTTGGTTCTTTTGTTTTTTTCATATAATTAACCTTATATAAATATGTAGTCAAGTGTTTGTAAGGTTATTATAGAATTCGTTTGTTTTAATTTTTTTGGCAAAATATTAAAGTTTAGTAAATGTTTATACAAAAAATCTCGCTTCCAAAGGGAAGCGAGACGTAAGCAATTTTGTCGCGTTTTTATTTATTTTCTACAGTTGGCAGACCGTTTTTGTCAAATTCTTCTATCATGTCTAGGGTAATATCGAAGACTTTGGCAAGGCATTCGGGGCTGAGATTGTCCCAATTATCTCTGCGAGTGTGGTAGTAGTCTTTGACCTCGGGAGCCATTGCGGCAAAACACGTTGCCTTGCGACCCGCTTGCGAGAAGGCTGCCGCGTCGGTTGCTCCCGCAAATACCGAGCCGTAGGTTAGATTCATACCGTTCTTTTCGCCCGCTTGTTTTGCAAGCAACGATACGGCGTCGTCGTTTTTGGTTATGCCGTTCATATCTCTATTGTATATGACGAGGTGGTCGAGTTCTCTCAAAGTTTCGAACGTGACGAAGATCGTTTCGATGCCTTCTTCCAAGCCGTATTCGGGATTGTTTTTCATGAAGAACTTTGCGCCTCTAAGTCCAGCTTCTTCACTGCCCGTGATGAGTGCTACGACCTCGGTGTTCTCCATGCGAATACCGCTCTCTTTGAGTGCCTTGACGGTACCGATAGCCATTTCGCAAGCGGTGAGGTTGTCGTTGGCTCCGGGAACTACCGTCTTGGTGTCGGAGAAGAAGTAGAAGCATATAAAGAAAGGCTCGAAGATTACCGACGCAATAAGAGCGTAGAGTGTCCAACCTTTAGGTACGCCGATCGGTCCGTTGACTATGCAAATAATAATTGCCAGAGCAAGCAAATAAATAAGACCGATTACGGGGATAATGATGGAGGTAAGGAAGAGCTTATATCCGCCTATTCTGTGCCAATGCCATTCGTACACGGCGTCGGAGTGTCCGTTGAGGACGATACGGCGCTTGACTTCGCCGCTCGGTTTGAGAGTGCCCCATACGTTGCCCGACGTACGCTTCTCGAAGAGCGGGTCGATAAAAGGCTTGTAGAATACGAATTCCATCAACATAGGCACAACGGCAATCACGATGCTGAGTATGGCAAATACCGGACTGAAAAACATAAGTATTTGCGCCAAAATAAGGAAGGTAATAATAAAGTACGTCCAACCGAAAAATGCGTGAGGATGAACGGGGAACGACTCCGACTTTACTTCGTCGCAATATTCGCCAAGTTGCTCTTGCATATGTGCGAGCGTCTTGATTTCTCCCGCGTTGCCGGGGTCTCTATCGCCGTACTCGGTGATGATGTGTTTGATTTCAGACTGCATAAAGTCTACGGTTTCTTTACGCTTTTGGCTGTCGATATTCATAATTTCCTCCTAAACAGTTACTATATTATAAAGTATAATATAATTTTTTCGACTTGTCCATAATTATTTTATTTTAGTTAGATTATAGTTTTTACCCAATATTTACTTTACCT
>CAMBZZ010000003.1 GCA_945872615.1 uncultured Clostridia bacterium
TGTGCATCAATTATTTTGTTTGATGCACACTTATCGTATGTTTTTACAGCAATTTTCCTAAACGATTCATCATATCGGTTTTGTGTTTAAGTAAAGAATGGGTGTAACGATTAAGGGTAATTGTTGCGTTCTTATGCCCCAAAAGTTCAGAGAGCGTTTTTACATCCATACCACATTCTAACGCCCTTGTTGCAAATGTATGGCGCAAAGAGTGAAAGCCTTTATGTGAAATACCTAGTTTCTTTAATAAAAGTTCAAACGTTCTCTGATATGAGCGTACGAAAACAGCCTTGTCGCCGTCGGCTACTACATACTCACAATTAGACCGCTTCTTGAGATTTTTAAGCAAAGGCAAAATTCGTTTTGGTAATGGAATTACTCGACGGGAATTAACTGTTTTAGGGCTGTCTATAATGCGAATATGTTTTCTCCCGTCATTCCCATCATAACACGTTTTAGACACGAATAATAGACCTTTGGCGAAGTCAATATCACTCCACTTAAGAGCGAGTAATTCACCGATGCGTAAGCCTGTATATAGGCACAAAACTATACCAAATAGTTTATCCTTTTTGCAGTTTAATACATATTTTTCTATCGTCTTTTGCTCTTGAGAAGAAAAGCACTCCACCACTTTTTCAACTGTTTTAGGACGTTTTATTTTATTTGCTATATATTCGGGAGCAACACCTACTAAATGCGCCGTCTTGAGCGAATTTTGAATAACAGATATAATAATATTAACATAGTTAGCAGACAATTCTTTACAGGTTTTGAGATTGCCACTTATAAGTAAACTTTTAATAAATTTCTGTAACTCAATAACGGATAAGTCGACAATATTGTATTCACCGAGTTTTGGTATTATATGTAGCGAACATATTTGAAAATATCGTTCATAAGTTCGCTTTTTAGACGAGGGTTTAATATAGTTTTCGAGCCAATCGTAAAGCCAAGTTTTATACTTCATTTTTTACTCCTTATCTTTTGTAATTGAGAAATGCAAAATAATACGTTTTTAAAAGAGTTTGCATATATTTTAGTTAATACCTGCTTCTATCGCACACTAATTTTGCTTTCATAAATAATTATAATAAAAAAGCCTCCCTAGCGGAGGCTTTTTTGGGCTTCGTGCGGGAGGAGATACCCTATAGGAAAATGAAAAAACCTATTGACACGAATACGGCGGTGCCGTTGCCCTTAATTAAAGGAGGTATAACATATGAACGTTACGAAAAAACGTTGCAAATACTTGTTACTTGACAACTTGATTGTAATACACGATAACTGACAACGCGTGTCAACTATAAAAATTTTTTCTAAAAAATTTGAGGCAAGTGCAACGTTGATTGAGGCTATTGAAATAGGATTGGCTACGTATTTGAGTTATTCGTTATCTTTTATCGTCACGTCGGAATCGATACGCTTGATTGTCTTGCCATACTTGAAAGTGTTGTCCTCAACGAGGCATTTGCCTGCCGATTTGAAATACAGTCCCTTGCTATGGCGTGATGCGAACAAGTTGGATTTGATCGTAATGCCGCTATGAACGAAACCGTCGTGCACTAGATTCTCGGGTTTGACGCAAACGTAGTATCCCTCGTTGCCAAAAAACCTATTGCCCTCGATGGTGACGTCCCTCACCATTCCGCTCTCGTACCAACTGTTGGCGTCGTCGGATATGAGAATGGCGTTCATCGAAGTATTGTAAAAATCGTTGTCTTCAACGACAATCTTGCCCGCGCTGGTCAAAAGCAGTCCGCGTGTAATTATACGCGTAAGAGAATTACCTTTGAAGAGTACGTCGGGGCATGCGGTGGCATTTTCGACTACCAATCCTTTGACCGCCGTATCTATAGGCGACGATAAAGTAATCTTGATTGTATAGTCGTCAACTAGGCGTGCATGCCCTACGCGGTTTTCGCCTACGACAAGTAGTGTGCGGGGACTGACGAAGCGCAATCTGTCACCCTCTTCGAAAGGACAATAGCCGAGCGTTTGGGGGTGCATAAATTTGACGAGTATATCTTGCCCGTCTATTTGAACAATCTTAAAGTGAACGCCGTGTACGTTGAGGCAATCGTCTCCCGCTCCGCAAAACTCGTTGCCTACAATCTCGACCTTGCCTCTGCACGAGCATACTTGAATAAAATCCGCCACCGACGCCATCTTTTTACCACTCTCCTTGTCGGGAGCAAAGGTGCAGTTGACGATAGTCAAGTTTTCGCACCGTTGAAAAACCGTAGCCAAACCGTAATTAAAGCTTTGTCTCACGCCGTCCAAAACTATATCGTTGCACTTGTCGGCAAAAATTCCTTGATACTTTCTCCTTACGTCGTATAGATGAAACTCGTCGCCTACGCTGCAAAAAATCGGTACGAGATATTTTGCTCTGAACAGGTAAGGCGCGATTTCTCGGAAACTATAAGCTCCTCGCAACGGGTGAAAGGTCCTAAAAATAACGTCGGGTTGCCCCGTCGGGATTTTGCCTATCCACCACGCCGTATTTCTATGGGCAAAAAACGGCGTGCAATATCCCTTGCCGACGAAGCGATAATCACCGTCCGAGCACTCGTATCGGCTGTCTTCGTCCAATGCAAAGTCAATGTATCCTATACCCTTTTTGACCACCGTAAGTCGATGCATATCGGGATTTTTTGCCTTAAAGGTCACGTTTTTGATTGTAATATTGCTACAGTTGCACATGGCAACGTTGGTCATCTGTCCCATTGCGATAAAGGTTGAGCCGTTGCCCTCCAGAGTGAGATTTTTGATACCGTCAAAGTATAGTCCCACGGCGTTGCGGTGTTTTTCTTCGTCCTCTTTCCACTCGTTATCTCCTATCGTGTTGGTAATATACAAGGTAGGTTTGGGCACGCCGTCAACGTCAAGATAATACTCCCCACGCTCTAAAACAAGAGTTTTGGGCTGCGAATCATCTGACAAACTCAACAATAAATCGTTGAGTCCCTTAGCAACCTCTTGCCCTGCAAGTATTCCGTAATCTTTGGCGTAAATAATCTTTGTTTCGTCCGACATGCGTTACCTCTCAATCTATGGGCGACTGCCACTCCCGTTTTATTGTAACACATTGACGTAAGGCTGTCAAACCCGACTATTGACACCTCTAACCCGTTATGCTAAGATAGACCAAAGGAGAAAATATGAACAACAAATATCAAAAAACGGCAATAGATATAGTGAAGCAAGAGTGGAAGTGCAAGATAATATCATGCAAATATCTCGGCGGAGGGTCGTTTGGACGAGCCTTTAGAATAGAATTGGACAGAGAGCCGCGCGTAGTCGTGGTCAAGATTTATCTTGCCGACGGACTGTGCCAAAACGAAGCCGAAGACCTAAGACTTCTCGGCGAGGCGGGCGCAATCAAAGTGCCTAAAATATACTTAGTAAAATCAAAAAACGATGGCTGTGTCTGCGACTGCATTTGTATGGAATACATAGGCGGAAGAGACTGCTTGATGCTAACCCCGAAATATCTCTTTTGTCCAAGCAAAAGAAGACAATTCGTTGAGGACGCAACCGACGCCGTAATTGCTTTGCATAGTCATACGAGTGAAAAGTTCGGCTATGCTCGCAATCCTCAATTTGTCAGTTGGCAAGACTTCTATAGACAATACGTAGATGAGATTATGCTTAGTGCAAAGAAAGCTTACGCCGCGGGAAAAATCCAAGATAGAATTTTGTCAATAGCAGAGGTAGCATATAGGAACTTTGACAAATTCTTTGACGAAAAGGTGGAAAGAGCTTGCCTATCGCACGGCGATACCAACGTGATGAATATGATGGCGGATAGTAAAACGCTGAGACTAAAAGCCTTTATCGACCCGCTCAACGCGCTCTATTGCGACCCCGACTACGACCTATACCAACTGGGAGCTTTGTCGGGCGAGTTGCTCGGTATGGTCAAGAGATATAAACAAAAATGCAAGGTGTCGGATAAGTGCGACCTTAAGGTTGCCACGTACGGAATATTTTGCGAGTTAAATTGCTACGTCAAGACGGGAAGATATACGGGCTTTATAATGAATAAGGCAATCAAAAATCTAAAGAAACAACTAAAAATGCACGACCTGTATTGACTTATTGACCTATTTCCAATACTAAAATTTCTCTTCAAAAGAAACGTATCCGTCGTCATAGTAAGTCATTATCAACGTGTGTAGATCGCCCCTGCTATCAACTGTTCCTGCATCTATACGGACTTGCTTTTTGTCTTCGTCAACGTAAAAATCTTTGTACAAGGTTTTTATTGCCGACCAATCGTATTCGCATTTGATTTTTTCATCGGGACATACGTCTTTGGTGTCCATAAATAGCGGACTATTTAACGTAATAGTATTGTTACCGTAATGCATATTGACATTTGTCCCGTCCAAAAACAAATAGCCCTCGTCAAACTTGCCGAGATAATACCAACGATTGTCTTTGAAATAGAAGTGATACTCTACTCCGTTCAAATAATCGAAGTTGTCGCCGGTGGCAATATGTAAAGCCACCGTAGCAACGTAATATTCGTTGGATTTTGCCCATTCGTTGAACTTTTGCTCGTCTTTTTCTTTGATTATCCAACTGCCTAAGTTCCCTCTACCTATCGTGTCAAATCGTCCGAGTACCAAGTCGCCCCTATATATCGTTTCGCTCTTGGTTTGATGAAAACCTTGGCACCCCGCGATTGAAAGTACCAATACCATTGTAATTATCAATATTATAAGTTTTTTGCTTTTCTCCATAGTCGTAAACTTCCTCTCTTTGTCCGTAGTTTTGAAAACCGACGAAATCAATCGCCTCTAACATATGGATACGAAACCTTACGTATCGTTTTGCGCTAATATTGCTTATAATTGCGGTTAGTCTGTTGCGATATTTTCCTTCCAAAGAATAGGGAATGCTCCGTTGCCATACGTAAAAATTACTCCTCCTATCGTATCCTGTAATTCTACGTCCACATAGGGAGTAAAGCTGTCTTCTATAACCACTGCAATCATACCGTTATACGTACCGTAGTATCCAACTCTAATATCTTTTGCCGTCGCTTTGGGATGCAACTGTCGTCCGTCTTTGTCTTTCTCGGCAAGCAATTTGATAAGCGCGTCGTTTGTTATTTTGGCTAAAGTCTTTTCATCTAAAATCTTCGGGTCCTTAGGTATCGGAGTTATAGCCGAATAATCAACGCCGTTGAAGTCAGAATAATCAATGCCGTTGCAATAATAATATGCTATACTCCACAAATCTTCTTGCGTTATTAGTCCGTCGTCGTACGCTTGTTGGAGAGTATAAAATTCTCCTTTTGGCTCAAGATTGTTGCAACCGACCAACGTCAAAGCGCATACGATTACGATTATCAACGATAATGCCAAAGAAATTATTTTCGTTTTCATATAGCCCCCTTGTTATTTTCTTATTGTTCTTTCTACTATATAGGTACAAAAATTCTACGTTTTGTTACGGCAAAATTAAATTTTTTATTTTTTTGATTGCAAGTCAGGATATATAACGTTTAAGCAAATATTTTTAATTTAAGCAAAGTTTTCTTACGTTTGGCGATTTTGTCAAAATGCCCATTGACGCTACGTCTTACGCTTTGCATTTTTCGCAGCTGATTATGAAAAATACCTACTCGAATTTTGGCGTAAAAAGTCGAAAATTTTTGGAAAAAATCAAGAAAAATATCGTCAAATATTGCATTTGAAATGCAACTATACTATAATTATTGTATTCTTATTAAGGAGGCATTTTTATGCTGGACAAAAAAGTAAAAGAATTGATAAATCAACAAATAAACAAAGAGTTTTACTCTGCTTATCTCTACCTCGACTTCTCCAATTATTTTGAAGCCAAAGGTCTTGACGGCTTTGCTAATTGGTACAAAGTGCAAGCGCAGGAAGAAAGAGACCACGCTATGCTCTTCTATCAATATCTCCACAATAACAACGAGTCCGTTACCCTCGATGCCATCGCTAAGCCCGACGTCGTGTTGGACAGCGATATGACGGTGCTCAAGGCGGGTCTCAAGCACGAGTTGTACGTAACCTCACTCATCAACGACATCTATGCAGCCGCTTACGAGGTCAAGGACTTTAGAACGATGCAATTCTTGGATTGGTTTGTCAAAGAGCAAGGCGAAGAAGAAACAAATGCGAACGACCTCATCTCTAAGATGGAACTCTTCGGCTCCGACCCTAAGAGTTTGTATATGCTCAACGGCGAATTGGCAACCAGAGTATACTCCGCTCCTTCTTTGGTACTGTAATCAATGACGATAGTTTTGCTAACCGCATTAGGCGTTGGCGGGGCTACTATAATAGGCGCCTTATTAGGGCTGATTTTCAAAAACATATCGCACAAGTTCTCCGATATAGTGCTGGCTTTTGCTTCCGGCATTATGCTCGCGGCGGCTGTGCTGGGATTGATATTGCCGTCTTTGGAACACGGAGGAAAATACGGCATACTCATTACTCTAGGCGGAATATTTGCGGGCGCGATTTGTCTTAACCTTATGGACAAGTTTATACCGCATATGCACAACGCCGACCTCGAAGTTGACCACGAAGAAGCGACCCGTCGTAAAGTCATGCTCTTCGTGCTTGCCATTGCCATACATAACCTGCCCGAGGGTATCGCGGCGGGCGTAGGCTTCGGCACGGGCGACCATACTCAAGCCTTGATGATTGCAGGGGGAATCGCTCTGCAAAACATACCCGAAGGTATGATTGTCATAGGTCCTATGCTGGCGTGCGGAATAGACAAAAAGAAAGCCTTCTTTTTTGCTTTTCTCACGGGCGTGGTGGAAATCATCGGAACGCTGTTGGGCTACTTTGCCGTATCTATTGCCACCGCCGTTTTGCCTTTTGCACTCGCATTCGCAGGCGGAACGATGTTATACGTAGTCAGCGACGAGATGATACCCGAAACACACTCTCACGGACACGAAAGAGGAGCTACTTACGCGCTGCTAATCGGCTTTGGCATAATGCTGGTTGCCGACACTCTCTTAGGATAGAAATATGAGTTTACCTATACAAAGAATACTGACTAAGCTCGACGATTATTTGAGCAGAAACGACTATGAGGGCGCCGAAAAACACCTATCGTATTGGGTGCAAGAAGCTAAAGAAGACGAGATAGACGTGCTGTGTCTGCACAACGAATTGATAGGTCTATATCGCAAGACAGGCAAAAAACAACAAGCCTTGGAACAAGTGGATATTGCCCTAAAAATGGTGGAGCAATACGGAAAAGAGCAAATGATTGACGGCGCGACGACCTACGTCAACGCCGCAACTGCTTACAAGGCTTTCGGTATGGCTCAGTTATCCGTTCCGCTCTTTGAAAAGGCACGAATTATCTACGAAAAGAACTTGCCGTCTACCGACCCGAGAATTGCGGGTCTGTACAATAATACCGCGCTTGCCCTCGTAGACCTAAAAGAATTCGACCAAGCAAAAAAACTATACGAAAAGGCAATAGATATACTCAACGACGCGCCGAGAGGGGCGCTCGAGCAAGCCATAAGTTATCTAAATCTCGCAACTATGCACGAGGTGCAATACGGTCTCTCACAAGGTGAAGAATATATCAACGAGTGTCTTGAAAAAGCCTCTCGGCTACTAGACAAGCACAAGGACGATACCAACGGCTACTATGCCTTCGTGTGCGAAAAGTGCGCTACCGTATTTGGCTACTACGGCTGGGTGATATACGAAAAACAACTAATCAAAAGGTATACCGCAATATATGAAAGGGATTGAACTGTCCAAAGAATTCTTTTATAAATACGGCAAGCCTACCTTTTCTGCCCTAGGCGAGATATACGACGAGCTTTGTTTTGGTCTGGTGGGTAGCGGGTCGGAGTGTTTCGGCTACGACGACGCCCTCTCGCAAGACCACGACTTCGGGCTGGGATTTTGCGTATTCGTGCCCGACGAGTTGACTTCGAAGCAAGTATTTGAATTGGAAAGAACGTACTGCTCTCTGCCGAGAGAATGGGCGGGATACAGACGCAATATCGTATGCCCCGTGGGAGGAAATAGACAAGGCGTAATAAAAATATCCGACTTTTTGACGCAAAAAATCGGATTTGATAGCGCTGACCTTTCTCTTGAACAATGGTTCTACGTCCCCGAATACTCTTTGGCGGAAACTATCAACGGCGAGTTGTTCGAGGACAACCTCGGACTAATGAGCGAGATAAGAAAAAAACTTGTCTACTACCCCGACGACGTGAGAATTAAAAAGCTGGCGGGCAACTTGTTGCTAGTCAACCAATCGGGACAATACAACTACCCTCGCTGCGCAAAAAGAGGCGAAACGGGCGCGGCGCAACTTGCCGTGGGCGAGTGCGTCAAGAGCATAATGCAAACTATCTTTTTGCTCAACAAAAGATATATGCCTTACTACAAGTGGTCGTTTAGAGCTATGAGAGAATTGCCTATACTATCACACTTGTCAAAGGATTTAGAATATCTGCTATCTAGTCCCAACGACGAGCAAAGCGTAAAAATCAAAGTCGACAAGATAGAAAAGATATGCGACGACATTGCCCGAGAACTGATTGAACAAAACTTGAGCGACGAGACGGGCAACGACCTCGAAAGACACGCATACGCCGTCAACGACAACGTTAAAGACCACGTGATAAGGACGAAAAACGTCTTGTGGGCAATATGAAATACAATCAAATAGGCTAAACGAAGTTCGTTTAGCCTATTTTGTTTGGTTGATTTGAAGCAGCTTAGTGACGATATATATTAAGTGCAACGTAATCTGCGCGCCTCGAATGGGTTGTTATAACGCAACTCCGTTTATGCATTGGTGGTATCGTCGGGTGGAGTTTGAAGCTTTTTGGCTTGTTTTGCCGCTTGTCTAGCGAGTTTTCTCTCTTCTTTCTCCGCCCTCTTAGCTTGCTTGACAGCCTCTCTCTCGTCTGCCGTAGCTGCGCGATTGGCAATGACGTTGTCGGTGGCTTCAGACACCTTTTGCAACAAATATACCGCAAGCATGATTATGATAATGGCGATGAAGATTGCGAGCATTCCCTTCCAAAATACGTTTAATCCTTGCAAAACCGTTTCCTTGTTCATACGCCCCTCCTTACAACAAAATACTGAGGACGACACCGCCCGCTATTGCCGAAGCAATTTGACCCGACACATTGCAACCTATCGAGTGCATCAATAGGTGATTTTGAGGGTCGGCTTCCAAGCCCATTTTGTGCACGATACGAGCCGACATAGGGAATGCCGATATGCCCGCGGCACCTATCATCGGATTGATTTTCTTTTTGCTAAACAAGTTCATAATCTTGGCGAGCATTACGCCTGCAACGGTGTCGAATACGAATGCGCAAAGTCCCAAAGCCATAATCATCAAAGTCTCTACTCTGAGGAAGTACTCTGCCTTCATCTGCGACGCTATCGTCAAACCGAGTAGCAAAGTGATGAGGTTGGCAAGTACCTTTTGCGCCGTCTCCGACAAGTTGTCGAGCACTCCGCACTCTCTGATAAGATTACCGAACATGAGACAGCCGACGAGAGATATGGACATCGGAGCAATGATGCCCGCAATTATCGTTACCACTATAGGGAAAAGAATTTTGGTGAGTTTACTTACCTTCTTAGGGTTATATTCCATACGGATTTTGCGTTCTTTCTCAGTAGTAATGAGCTTGATAACGGTAGGTTGAATGATAGGCACGAGCGCCATATACGAGTAGGCAACAACCGTGATTGCGCCGAGGTAATTGCTACCCAAGGCGTTGGCAACGAATATCGAAGTAGGTCCGTCGGCTGCGCCTATAATACCTATCGCCGCGGCGTCTGCCATGCTAAAACCTAGCAAGGTTGCCAGTACTATCGTGGCGAATATACCGAATTGCGCACCCGCACCGAAGATGAATAACTTTGGATTGGAAAGTAGCGGTCCAAAGTCAATCATCGCGCCTATGCCGATAAAGAGCAAGAGCGGGAATGCCTCAGCGCCGTCAATACCTATGTTGAACAGCCACCCTATAATGCCGTTGCTATCCGCCAAAGTTGACAAAGGAAGGTTGACCATTATTGCGCCAAAGCCCATTGGCAACAACAAGGCAGGCTCCATCTCTTTGACGATTGCTAGTACGATAAGCACCAATCCGATAATTATCATTACCACTTGTTGCCACGTGATTGCAGAGATACCCTCAATCAAAAAGCCCATAATTTTCTCCTTGTAGAAGTATTGTTAAACAAAAAAGACCACATTTTGCCTTATTGCAAAATATAGTCTTGCTAATTGTGATTGAACCAGAAATGTTACTTTCAGGTTGTTGGCTCAACCGCATATCTCTATGCCAGCTACTCCCTATATTATTTGGTTGTATCTTAATAATAGCAACATTATTAGGCAAAGTCAATAATATATGACAAAATTGTCCTAGACACGTTTACTTGACCTACCGATAAGCTTACTATATAATAATTGTATGGAAAATAAAGAAATATATGTCGTAAAAGAAATTTGCGGCGACTACGCCGTGCTCCAAGCCGAAAACGGCGACCTACTGGATATAAGCGTTTTTTTGCTCCCATACGACCTGATGATAGGCGACAAGTTGGAGTGTGTAAATATGCTGGAATATCGCAAAATGAGTTAAAAAGTCGAGACTCTCATCAATTTGACGAGAGAATGAATTGCTCCTTGCGAAGCATTAATTGCAACAATTTGCATGAATTGCCTAACGGCATGAATTGCACCAACGGTGCATTATGGAGCAATTCAATTCATGGAGCGAAACGAGAAATCATGGCGAAGCCAATTAATGACGGCAACGCTGTCAATTCATTTAATTAGGAGAAAATACAATCTTTCCCCGATGACGGGGCACGTATAAAAGTGTCGACAATTAGGAAAAATTGCGGGCAGATACTATTAGGTATCTGCCCGTCTTTGTTGTACTTATTCCTAAGTTTGGATAACCAATACTATTGGCTATCGCAGTAAGTCTAATTACGCCTTTACGTATCCATCTATTAGATAATTACAGCAAACTCTTGTAGAGAGCGATGATGTCTTCCTTAGTCGGGTCTTTAGGGTTGCCGGGTCTGCAAGCGTCGTCCATAGCCGATTGAGCAAGGAAGTCAACGTCCTCTTCTTTGACGATTGCTTTGAGGTCTTGCGGAATGCCGACGTCGATAGATAGTTGTCTTACAGCGTCTACGGCTGCCTTGCGATACTCTTCTTGAGTCATATCGTCTACGCCCTCAACGCCCATAGCGCGGGCAATTTCTCTATATTTTTCGCCCGTTGCTTCGGCATTGTAAGCCATAACGGTTGGCAACAAAATTGCATTGCCGACGCCGTGCGGCGTATCGTAAACAGCTCCCAAAGCGTGAGCCATAGAGTGAACGATACCTAGTCCTACGTTGCTAAAGCCCATACCCGCGATATATTGACCGAGCGCCATGCCCTCTCTACCTTCTTTGGTGCCTGCAACCGCGCCACGAAGCGAACGAGATATAATTTCGATAGCTTTGAGGTGGAACATATCCGTCATTTCCCAAGCACCTTTGGTGGTGTAACCCTCGATAGCGTGGGTCAAAGCGTCCATACCCGTAGATGCCGTCAAGCCCTTAGGCATGGTGGACATGAGTTCGGAGTCGATGATTGCAACGACAGGAATGTCGTGTACGTCTACGCATACGAATTTGCGTTGTTTTTGTCTATCGGTGATAACGTAGTTGATAGTAACTTCTGCAGCGGTACCTGCCGTGGTTGGAACGGCGATGATTGGCACGCTTGGATTTTTGGTAGGCGCTACGCCTTCCAAACTTCTAACGTCGCCAAACTCGGGATTGGCTACGATGATACCGATAGCCTTGGCAGTGTCGATAGACGAGCCACCGCCTACTGCAAGTAGGTAGTCCGCACCGCTCTCTTTGAAGGCTTTGACGCCGTCAAGTACGTTTTCGATTGGCGGATTGGGCACGATGTCCGTATGTACCGTATAAGCCAGACCCGCTTGATCCAAAACTTCCGTTACTTTGGAAGTAACGCCTACGTTGAATGTCGCTTTGTCGGAGCAAACGAAAGCCTTGGTAAAGCCCTTGCTCTTGACAATGGACGCAAGTTCTGCTCGTGAGCCTGCGCCGTGGTATGATTGTTCGTTGAGAACGATTCTGTTTGCCATAATAAGCCTCCTATTTTATTTATCTTAGCCGAATAATAATCGGCGAATGTCTATCGCTCGTCTTGTTGAAGCGTGTCTAGTACTTGCGCAAAAGTCTAATTAGAGATAATGTTGGTCGGAAATAACCACACAGTCGGTCTTGTTGCCGTCAAGTTCCAAAACGATTATTTCGTTGTCCTTTTGTTTTAGCCATACGCCCGGCAAATACAACGACCTTTGCGGCCCTATATTCCAATATCTGCCTAGGTTGTGCCCGTTGACCCAAACGTATCCCTTGCTAAAGCCCTTCATATCAACGAAACAATCGGCATTGCTCGAAGCGTCGAATTGTGCCTTGAAGAATTTCGGATACTTTTCTGCGCCGAGGCTCCAATCTAACTTGTCGATATTGTCGAGTGGAATGGAAGTTACTTCGTAATCGAATATATTGTGCGGTCCGAGCAAAAGTCCCGACATACCCTTGCGGTCGTTGATATGGTTGCCGTAATTGACTCTGCCCATTGCCTCGACCAAAACGCCTATCTCCCTCTCGCCGTCAAAGCCCGATACCATAAAGGAATTGCGTCTATGTTTGCGAGGAGCTTTTCCCGTCACGTCGCATATACCCTTGAGTTTTCCGTCTATATATACGTGTGCCCTATCGTGCAATCCATCAATTGACAATACGCCCATAGTATATTTGCCCTTCATCACGGTCTTGTAATAGATAAGTCCGTAATTTTGGTCGTAATACTCCATATGTTTTGCCGCACCGCTATGGTGTTTGATGCCGATATTGTCCAAGTTTTCAAACAACCCCGTACACTCGGTCAGTTGGACTTTGCCGATATACTGAAGTTGTACCGTTGGCGGCAAAGGCTTGAGTTCTATCCCCTGTCTAGTGCACAACAATTCTCTCACGGCATGGTAGGCGGGAGTATAATCGCCCCATTCGTTGAGCAGAGCGCAGTAATCGTAACTGGTAACCGTAGGTTGGTATGCGCTGTAATGGTTGGCACCCGCATTAAACCCGAAATTGGTGCCGCCGTGAAACATATAAAAATTGAAAGATGCGTCTATATCGAAGAAGGTATTGAGCTCTTTGATAATGGACTTGTGGCTGCGCGTGTGGTGTTTTTCGCCCCAATGGTCAAACCAACCGCACCAAAATTCCATACACATCTTAGGTCCGTTGTCGGGGAAGCGGTCGAGCGCTTTCATTCTTCCGCTGACGTTGCTACCGAAGTTGAGGGTCTTGAACGTGCCTTCCAAAGTACCCGACGATACCATATTGCACCAATCTCCGTCGGAAGTAAAGGTCAATACGTCCACGCCCAATTCTTGCATCATATCTCGCATATATGCAAGATAACGCTTGTCGTTGCCGAAACTGCCGTACTCGTTCTCAATCTGCATAGCAATGATATTGCCGCCTTTGGTGCATTGCAAAGGCACGAGTATACTCATCAGTTTTGTATAATAATCTTTGACGTGACCTAGATACTCGGGACTATAGCATCTTAAATCGACGTTTTTGTCCTTGAAGAGCCAAGCAGGAAAACCGCCCGCCTCCCACTCGGCACATATGTAAGGACCGGGTCTTACGATGACGTTGAGCCCCAGTCGTCCCGCCGTAGCTATATACTCGGCAATGTCCAGGTCTCCTTCGAAACAAAATTCTCCCTTCTTAGGTTCGTGTAGATTCCAACACACGTAGGTCTCTACCGTGTTGAAACCTGCAAGTTTGAGTTTGGTAAGTCTATCTTCCCAGTACTCGTGCGGTATGCGGAAGTAGTGCATTGCTCCCGAATAAACGTTGTACTTTTTGCCGTCAAGGCGAAACTCGTTGTCTTTGATCTCGAACATAATCTCTCCCTAATATTTATTATAATAATTATAGCATTATGTAAATTAAATTTCAAGACCCATTTTTGCAAAAATATCGCCCACCGCATAGGGTGAGCGATATTAATTGTGTGTATTGCAAAGGCAATTATCTACCGTTTCTCAATTCTTGATAGATTGTGTTAAGATTAATTTGTGTGTCAGGCTTGAGGTCTACTTTGGTGGTGCCGTAACCCACGACTTTGCAAGTCTTGCAAAGCGCCTCGGATCCAGGAGGCATTGGGAACTCTCTGATCTCAAAATTGATGTCCTCAAGTCCGTGGAAGACGGCATTGTTTTTTTGGAGTTTGCCCGTTGCAAGTATAATCATACCTGTTTGAATCCACTTCTTGTCCTTATATTTGTAGAAGAAACTATCGTATTTCTTATCGCCGATATTGCGCTCAACTAAAGCATTGATTGCGGAAGCACCGCTTTCGGTGTTAGGCATAAGTTTCGTATTTTCGGTATTCTTCCAGTTGTATATGTCCAAGAATCCTTCGATAGTTACGTCGGCAAAGTTCTTAGGATTGCTGTAATTGCCCGCGTCGATATATCCCCACAATACGATACCCGCAGTCAAAGAGTTGGCGATGACGTTGTTCTTAAATACCATATTGGTACCGCCCTCGTTGTTGGTCTCGATGGAGACGGTGGAGTCGGAGGCGTTGCGGATTATACAACCCTCTACGGTAACGTCGCATGCGTTGAAGAAAGTAACTTTGTGGCTGTTTTCCGCAATAACGTTTTTGATAGTACCGCTAGGTCTAAATTCTCTATTGCCGTCGAAACAGATGAGTACGCCGTATCTTTCCAAAGTAGTAAGGTCGAGGCTCGTTTCGGTCTCGTCCAAAACTCTACCCGTAATTTTGAAGTCTTGTAAAACGATACCTTGTGCTTTAGAGCATTCGAGCACCGTTGCACCCTCTTTGCCCTTTTTGTTTTCGATACATTTTGCTATCTCATATGCATCAAAAGTGTGTCCGTTGCCGTAAATACTATTTTTTACAACGATGTTTCTTATACCTTCAACCTCAACGAGAGCATTTTCGATATTGCGAGGCTCTACGAAAGTGAGGTTCTTTTGTACGACAACTTTGGCTTGTTGTTGTGTTGCGTAATAGAATTCAGGAAAAGTAAACACGTTGATACCGTCTACTATGTAGACCTTCTTATTCACATCATCTCTTCCCGACTCTTTGATTACCAAATCAAACTCGCCCGTCGTAGCCGTAACCGTAAGCATCTCGCCGTTGAGACTGGCTTTCCCGGTATAATTTTTGAGTTCAAAGGTCGCGTTGGTACCAAAAACTCTAGACAAATCAACGGAGTTGTTGGTGGTGAGAGCACCGTTATCGAAAGTCTTGTTGCCTACGTAAAAGTCGTTGGCGGTATAAACTTCCAAAGGCACTATGTCAACGGGAGTAGCCTTAGGCGCACAACCGATGAAGCACACCGAAAGCACGGAAAACAATACTACTAGTACTGCTATAAATGCAACTTTTTTCATAATTCCTCCTAAAAAGCTTTTTGATAAGCCATATGTGATTTAATTATACAATATTTATAGAAAAAATACCATACCATACGGCTTTTTAGTTGGAATTTTTGTGTTAAAATTTTGTTAATATATAAATAATGATTATTAACACTTAATTATAACTTAAATCAGACCGATTTTATTACAATAAATTTATTTTGGTATTGACAAGTAAGGCAATACAAGTTAGCATTATCATATAATGAGGGCGTATGAATAACAAAATTGCAAACAATATTTGGATAGCTATAAAAGTGTTGGTCGGTGCCTTATTGATGTCCGTATCGATACATACCTTTACGATACCCGCCAAGTTTTTCCCGGGAGGAGTGTCGGGTATCGCTTCTATGATACAGATTTTGACAGGCTTCGAGGCAAGTTATACCGTGCTGATAATCAATTTTCCTCTTATCGTATTGGCTTTTTTTGTCAAAAACAAGACCTTTGCCGTCAAGTCTTTGGTGGGCACGGTGCTAATGGCGGGCATGCTGAGACTGTGGTCCTTTATAGGTTTGTACACCTATTCCAATCCGTCGCAACCTCTGCTCTCCGCCATTGCGGGCGGTATTATCTCCGGCGCGGGAATAGGACTTTTGGTGGGCAGTGATTTTTGCCCCGGAGGAACGGAAATTGCAGGCGTTTTGCTACAAAAAAAGCATAACTCGGTATCGATGTCGTATATAATCTTAGCAATCAACTGCGTGGTGGTATCCGTCGGTTGCATTTTGTATAAATTCGCGGGAAGAATGGCAACGACGGAGATTATCACTATAGCTATATGTTCTTTGGTGCAAATATACTTCAACTCCAAGAGCATGGATATTGTACTCAACGGCGGTAGGCAAGCCGTCAAGTTTGAAGTCGTGACTGAAAAAACTCAAGAATTGACCTCCGCGATTTTGAGCGAAATAGGTCGTAGCGTAACCATTATGAACTCTCACGGCGGATATAGCCAAGCCGACAACAACGTTTTGATTTGCGTGGTGTCCCGCTCGCAAATATCTTCTTTTAAACGCCTACTAAAAAGAATCGACCCGCACGCTTTTGCATTTGCAATCAATACGCGAGAAGTGTTGGGGCGAGGTTTCAAAAAGGTAAAATAACGATAGTATTGGATTGAGCGTTGCAATATATTCACTAACGCGTACGCGTAGTTGTTCAACATCGACTACTTGCGATTTTCCGCTTTGAATAAAAAATATCCGTATCAATATTCCGCTTCGATTGAGGCGGATTTTCGTATAATATCATACTTAGATTAGGTAAGATTGAGATAGGCGTGCTAAAAATTGTTTGACTATGCCTATCTCGTTATTATCTTCTCTCCGTAAGAATAAACTGCATTGGAGGGCTTATGGAGATTTGGGAAGGAATATTACTTGGGCTCGTGCAAGGTTTTACGGAATTTTTGCCTATATCGAGCAGCGGACATCTAGTACTCGTGCAAGAGATAATCGGCACGTCCGACGACAACGTATTGTTGTTTGACACGCTGTTGCATTTGGCTACTCTGGTGGCGGTATGCGTAGCTCTAAGAAAGCAACTGCTACGTATAATCAAAAAACCGCGTAAACCTTTGCTTATGCTGATAGTGGCGAGTATCCCCGCGGGCATCGTGGGACTGTTGCTGAGCGATAAGATAGAAGCGCTGTTTTCGACGACCAAATATCTATGGATATTCTTTGCAATCTCGGCAATTCTTTTGATTGTCAGCGACTATATTCCTTCTCGGTCAAGCGAGCAAGATCAAAACTTACCGCTCGGCTCTATCGGTATGCAACAAGCCGTGGCTATGGGATTGATGCAAGCCGTGGCAGTTTTGCCGGGGATAAGCCGAAGCGGAAGCACCATAGTGGGAGGCATTGCAACGCAAGGTCGCAGACGCGACGTGACAGACTTTTCTTTCTTGATGAGTATTCCTATTATTTTGGCTTCCGTACTGCTTCAAACGTTGAAGATTGCTGGGGGCGAAGTTGCCCTCTCCTTGCCGCTTGCGGCTACTTTGTCGGGCATGATTGCGGCAACTGTAAGCGGATATTTGTCAATAAAGGTCATGCTAGGGCTTGTACAAAAATGTAAATTGAAATATTTCGGCGTGTATCTAATCGTATTGTCGTCTATAGTACTGCTCAACAACTTTACTTGTTGGTGGTAAGCAAAAACAGTACTACCGCCAACGCCCCTATTCTCCAATCGGAATAGGGGCTATCGTATATTTGGCTCGGACCTCCCGCTCTCCGATTGGATAGAATCTACTTTGGTATCGTCCGCGAGACTAATCGCCGCCTCGTGCGCCGTCTCTATATCATCGTCTTGTCGAAGGCGATTTTCTTCAAAATTATCGATACGTATTGAGTTTTGCCCCTCTTCTTCGTCAAAAGCAATGATGCTTTGCTTGTTGATTTGTTGATTGAAAACACGAGAAAGCAGTTGGAGTTGTTTGGCGAGTATTGCATTGTATCGAGTAAAGCCGTGCACGTCGACGGTAAGATCTACGGCGCTCTTATCTTGCCTAGTCATCGTGGCAAGCACGTCGAGCAGGAGTTTTTGCTCTTTGATTATCAATGCTTTTAGTTTGTCTACTTTTCGATTTACGTCCTTCATATACGTCCCCTTGACAATATATGTACCTTTTTCGACAAAGGTTAGGGTATTAATCGGTAATTGCGTATTGACATAGCATATTTTAGTTGCTAAACTAAAGTTATAAGGGAGATATTATATGCAAGAGCGCATTTCTGAACTCAGACAACCCACGTCGCCACCCGAAAGCCTTGTTGACAAGGACGGGCAAGCGGTATTCGGCACTTTTGACAAAGAGATAAAAAATCTCAATCTGATAGATTGCTATCGTCCTTACGGCAAAAGAATGACCCGCCCTATACAAGACTTTAAGTTGACGGAATGGGAAGCTACCGAAGTCGTTACCGACGAGTGTGCCATAGTGTCTGCTATCTATTCTATGGGCAAAGTCGGCTTTGGTATCGTGGTTGCATTCGACCGCAAAACTCACGACATCGACTTTTGGCTAAAACCAGCCACGTCTAGCACCCTGCAAGTCGCACCTAATCTAATAAACTCAACGAGTTTTATCAAAACGAAAGCTCTATCCATTGAAGTAAAAAACGATATGGACAAAGGCAAAGCGTCTACCTCGTGCTCACTCTCCAACAAAAAGGGAACTATGGCTTATAACGTCAATCTCACGAGACTATCGCCTCCGAGCGTGGTATCGATACCATTCGGAGACAATATGCCTCTATATACTCAAAAGGACTTCTTTAGCGCGCACGGGTATATAGAAAAAAACGGAGAACGAGTTAGCTTTGACGACGCAGTTGCCGTAATAGACGATCACAAGGGCTATTATCCAAGGCGCGCTCACTACGATTGGTTGACTACGATGGGTAAGATAAATCACGACGGGCAAGAAACGTATATTGCTCTCAACCTTACGCTCAATCAGTCTATAAACCAACATGACTACAACGAAAATCTCGTATGGCTAAAAGACAGACAGATTATTCTTCCGCCAGTCACCTTTGAAAAACACCAACAAGTGTGGCGCGTTTATGACCAATTCGATAGAGTTAATATAGCCTTCGAAATTCAAAATACTTACGTAATGACGCCCAACGTAGGCGTGGCAAAAGTAGAATATTATTTACCTTTCGGAGTGGTGTCGGGCTACGTAAGAGACGATGACGACACGGCATACGACCTATCCGGGTTGATAGGAATTGCCGAAGACAAAACAACGTTGTTGTAAAACAAAAATTATCCCGAGAATACTCTCGGGATTTTAATATTATTTAATGACGGTTAGTTGCTCTAGTGAAGATACGTCCACGTCTAAATCTACGGGACTTTCTCCCCTCAATACGGTAAGTTGAACTTGGTCTCCGAGCCTTACCGTAAGCATGAGATCGGCTACGTCGTATATTCTGTTGACGGTTTTTTCTACGCCGTTGATCGATATGGTATCGATTACGTCGCCTACTTGCAGTATTCCGTCGGCAAGTCCTCCCGCAGAAACTTTGGAGACAACACAAGTCTCTTTGATATAGTATTCGTCGGTAATCGCGTCGTATGCCAGCACGCTATCTTGAGCCGTGACGTCAAAGTTGAAAACCAACTTTCGTACTTTGCCGTCGCTACTATCAAGAACATTGTCAACAACGTTTTTGACGACCCCTATCGGAATAGCATAGCCTACGTTATCTATGCTGGTAGAATTGTATTTGGCATTGACTATACCTATAAGTTGTCCGTAAGCGTTGAATAATCCTCCGCCGCTATTGCCGCTGTTGATTGCGGTATCGATGCGCATAACTCGCATACTTATAGTTCCGCTATTGTCCACCGCGCTAATACTTATATGCTCGCTTTCCACGCTGACTATACCCGAGGTCGCAGACAATCCCTCCGCCTGCGGATTGCCTATCGCAATAGCCTTCTCTCCTACTTGGCTACCGCCATCCGAGAGAGTAACTTGACGCGCGTAACTATTTTTTAGCACATCGCTGTTTTCTACCTTCAAAACAGCTAAATCGTAGTTCATCGAGCCGCCTACGTACGTGGTAGCTATTGCTTGACTTTCGCACTCTCCGCCGTATAGATATGCTTTTATCGTATCGTACACGCCGTCGTCAACCGAGCCGTCGTAAACTACGTGATAGTTGGTCACTATGATAGCATAGCCCGCCTCTTTGTTGAGTTTGTAGATAATACCCGCGCCTGCGGAGCCGCTCGTCGAAGACGAGTTATACGCTTTGACGCTGACAGCCGACAAAAGGCATTGTTCTATGATGTCGCTGTCGTCTATCGTAAGGTCTATCGTAAGCCCCAACTCGTCTTGCAAAAATTGGTAAAAGGTGCCCGTGTAGCCGTTTTCTTGCACTTCTTGTTCGTACAATTCTCTCAAGTCGGCTATAGTAATGCTTTGCCCGTCCGCGCCGTTAAGTCCGTTGCTTCCGTTGATACCGTCGGCGCCCTTGAGGCTCTCTAGCCATTGTTGCTCTGTGCCCTCGAAGCCGTTGTTGACGGCAATTTCGTAAGCCGATAAGCCGCCATTTTGACATGCGCACAACGATAGCAACGCTACGACTATTATAGCTATAAGGGCAATCTTCCACTTTTTCGACATATAAATCACCTCTCGTTCGATATAATGTTGAAGCGTTCTTCGGTGTTTTCCTACCGATTTTTATGACTTTATGCTAACAGTATTGGCTTAAAGATTTATTAAATTTCGCCCTCTCCGCTTGTTTTTTACTCAATATTTACCTATACAAAACGATGCGTTTTGTTATATTATTCAACTTATTCTTTTATTGTCTCTTGACCTTAGGTCGATATTATGATTTAATAATTAGGGAGAGAAATATGAAAAACAAGTTTTTGGCTATTATCATTGTATTGACGATTGTAATTTGTTGCGTCGGGCTGGTCGCTTGTAACGATGACGAGTTGCCTCAAGACGCAGTCAATGGCTCTTACTAAGGGGTCGATTACTCTACTTTGACCAAAGTAGAATCCACTTCGGCGTTTGACTTATACCAGCAAGTGTACGAAACATACAAAAACGACACGGGCTACTTCCGCGACGAGTTGTTCCACTTTAAGACGACGGGTATTGAGCAATGCTCGCACTTCGTCGTGTATAGGGACGGCGACAAGTTTTTGTCTCGCGACGTTAAGGTGGGCTACGGCATAGGTCCCGGGGAAGCATACGACCTAAAGACTTTGTACTTCGACGGCACCGATTATTACTCTAATAACTACGTCAAAAATAAGAATATCGTAGAAAAGAAAAAATCTCTGCAAGGTACAATGGCTGACTTCAACGTCAAGAGCTACGGAACGCTGACTGCTAACTCCGACATTGACGCTTGCAACGCCAGAATGTTAGACGATACCTCGCATTTGACTACTTTTATCATGAACGACCGCTCTTTGCTATCCAAACTTCACAACGACAACGTGTATGCGGACGCCGAAGGCACGTATTATTTTACCATAGCTCTCGATTGCTCGGCGGAAGTCTTGGCTAATAGCCAAATAGCCGCTAAACAAGAATTTATCGATCGTACGACGTGTAGTGCGGAAAGTTTTGAGATGAATATGGATACTACGATTGACTTTACCGTACGAGAGATAGACGGCGTACTAAAGATTACTTCTTGGCTACGTCACGAAAAATATCAAGGCAAGGCTTTGGGGCTGGCTCTTTTGAAGTGCGAGCAAACTTGCAAGAGTGTGTTGACCTACGGTCAGCCTCATTGCACCATTGACCAAGACGTGATAAAATCTAATATAGCTTAATCTAAGAAACAAAAAATTGCCCTGCTAAATAGCAGGGCTTTTTTGTTAAAAAATCAATTTTCTTAATACGTATCGACTTTTTTAGTTTATTTTGCGCAAAATCGCTAGATTTTTGGCAGGAATTTTGACGTCACCGCCGAGTTTGTCTATGCAATAGAGATTAGCCGTATCAATATCCGCCAACCTCTCTAATTGTCCAAACTGCGTCAAGTCTACGTAGGCGTCGCCGTCGGTAGGATTGGCAATATAGATATAGTCGCCTATGCGGTAGGCAAGCGCGCCCCAAGCAGAACGAACGGCAAGCCACTCGAATTGCTCTTTGGCAGTACCGAGGTCTCTAAACGCTCTATTGTGTCGTCTAATGCGGATAAGTCCTTGATAATAGTCGGATATATCGCAATAAGCGTCCTTTCTATTCCAATCCAAAGCGTTGACGTCGTCGCCCGCATTGTAACTGTTGTCGTTCATTTGTTTGGTGCGACAAAATTCTTCACCTGCTTGCATAAAGGCAAGTCCCAAAGAACTCATCACAAAGAAGGCTCCGAATTTGGTAGCAATCTTGATTTCTCTCTCGCTTGGCATGGTCGCTTTGAGTTGGTCGTACAAGGTATAGTTGTCGTGCGCCGACATATAACAAACGTTTTGACTTGGGCTATTGAGTTTGAAAACCACACCGTCACGCTTATCGCTCGCCCCTTCTATTCCGCTCATAACGGCACTCAGAGAAACAGCCATTCCTTGCAAAAAGCCTCGCGATAGATGATTGTCACCTCTCAAGCCGTCTCTATACGAGGAATTGAATACCCCCACTTTGCTCGGCAACAATGCAAGATTGGACGTGTCCGCGGGGACTATCCACGGAGCGGGAGGTAACGCCCACCAAGGCTCGCCGTACGACAAAATAGTTTTGCCGAGTTTGCTCTCCAACTCGTCAAGTCTATCTCGAATTGCAACCACGGTATCTATATCGTACAGTCCCATGAGGTCAAACCTAAAGCCGTCGATATGATATTCTTCCACCCAATAGGTGAGAGAATCTATAATAAATTTGCGCACCATTGGCTTTTCGGTAGCAATTTCGTTGCCACAGCCCGAGCCGTTGAAAAATTTGCCGTCGGCAAACTTGCGATAATAGCAATCCCTTGCTACCTTTTCGAAGTTGGAGCTCTCGGTGCGATAGGTATGATTGTACACCACGTCGGCTATAACACCGATACCGTTGTCGTGCAAAGTTAGAATAAGTTGCTTGAGTTCTCTTATCCTTGCCTCAGGGTCGCAAGGATTGGTGCTATAAGAGCCTTCGGGCACGTTGTAATTGCATGGATCATAGCCCCAGTTGCGTTGCCAAAACTCTCTCTCGTCCACACTCTCGAAGTCGGCGATAGGCAACAGTTGAACGTAGGTAACCCCCAACTGTCTCAGATAATCCACAAGGCACGCCTTGCCGCACACGGTCTTGTATCCTGTCGCAAACCCTCCGTATCTGCCTCTAACTTCAAAGCTATCCGGCATACCAACGCTAAAATCTCTTACGTGTACTTCCCATAATATCGGGGTTGCGTTGCCTCGATATTTGTCTTGTTCCCAACCGTCGGGGTCTGTACCGGACAAGTCGACTATCATTGTGCGACAACCGTTTAGCCCCACAGCTCTGGCATAAGGGTCTATGCACTCTTTGCCGTCTATCTCGTATGCATAATACTTGCCCGTCATATCTTGCTCTACCGTGCACCTAAAGACGTCGCCTTCCTTAACCATCTCGTAGGTTGCGATAGGGCTTTGGGCAAAAGCCGTTTCAAAAATCTCCACCTTAGCAAAGTTGGTAGGAGGTGACCATACGGCGAAAGTCGTTGCCTTGCCGTTGACGTTGACGCCTAAATCGAAGCGCGTCTTTTTTACTTTGTCAACTTTGCCAAGTCTGTCGTATTGACGCGCAATCGCCTTTATCCTCTTGGCAAGTTTAGTCAATTCTTTATCGCTCGGAAAATCGATACGGCAACTCCAGTTGAGCTCGGACACGCTGCCCGGGGTATTGATTCTGCCCTCCTCACCGAGGTACAGCCAATCGGCAAAAGGTACGATAGCCACGTTGGACCTACTTGCAAAAACCAATCTTATGAGCGTGTCGGCAATGTCCTTGGCACTATCGCATTGGCACGTAACGTCCATCAACGAACACTCGTCATTGATACTACGCTTGAGTTGCGACAACTTCGCCTCGTCGCTTAGACAAATAAACTGCATCAAAGTCGAGTTGTCGTGCGTGCCCGTGTATGCTATGCTCTTGCGAGGATAATTGCTCGGTCTGTTGTCACTGTCAACGTCGCCGTCCATGCCGAACTGAACCACTCGCATTCCGCAATAGCCCGTCTTGGACAAAAGCTGTCTTACGCCGTCGTCTATAAGTCCCAAGTCTTCGGCAACTATATTAAGGTGAAGTTTGTCGGCGAACAATTCGAAGCCGACGCCTTGTTTCCATTCCCCGTCTATAGCGTTCTTAGCTCCGTAAGGAACGCTATAATATCTATCCATTGCTCTAAAATGGTCTATGCGTACAACGTCGTATAATTCAAAGGCTTGGGCAATGCGCTCGTTCCACCAATCGTAGCCCTCCTCTTTCATCTTATCCCAATCGTACAAAGGGTTGCCCCACAACTGTCCTTCTTCGCAAAAATAATCGGGCGGAACGCCTGCCACCGCTTTGGGAACAAAATTGTCGTCAAGTTGGAAATTTTGCGGGCGGCTCCAAACTTCCACGCTGTCCAAAGCCACGTAAATAGGCATATCGCCCATAATCTTGACGCCTTTGGAATTGGCATATCCTTTCAACCCGAGCCATTGCGATTGTGCGACCCACTGCGTCCATAGATAGAAGCCCACTTCGTGCGAGTTTTGTTCGGCATACCGCTCGACTTGAGCACTGTCGAAAATGCGGTATCGCTGCCACTCATACCAAGGCGAATCGTCCTCGTCTTTGAGTGCCATAAATACGGCGTAATTCAAAAATCTTTTACTCTTTACCCAATCGAGATATTGTTCGGTAGGTTGGAAATTGTCGTACGCTATGCGTAAAAGTCGAAGTTTGATAGGAGTGATAGCCGCGTAATCTACCCTCTCTCCGTCGATAGCCTTCAACTGCTCAAGATGCTTAGAAGTAAGCAAACCTTGTTCCTTCAAAGAAACAAGGTCGATATAATTGACGTCTATTGCTTGCGCGCTGACAGACTGATATGGCGAGCCTCCCATGCCTGTAGGTACAAGCGGCAAAACTTGCCATACGCTCTGTCCCGCCTCTACCAAAAAGTCGACAAAACGATATGCGGATTGTCCGAAAGTCCCTATTGCAAACGGGGAGGGCAATGCCGAAACCGGCATCAATATGCCGGATATACGCCTATTGTTGATGTTGTGTGTACAATTCATAGCTGTAATATATCTTATAGCGCGTTGCGAATTATCGCGAGCGCGAATACGTTAGTCGTAATTAGGACAACGTTGCACAATTTTTCATATCGAATCTAAGCACTTTATCGTTGCCGTCGACGCTATATTTGACGGTAACTTGCGTGCCGTTTTGCGTGACGTCCTCCACCCACGTCTCACCCTCTTGCATCACCTCTGCAAAAAGTTTCTTTTGGCTGTCGTTGTATCTGCCCGTGTCGTCGCTGGTAAACAAAACCGAGCCGAAAATTTTGATAAGCGTAGCAAGTAGTCTTTGTTGCGAAGGTGTAAACTTGACGTTGTAGTCTCTGATTGTAAAGACGTCGGGATCACACATAAACGCCCTCTTGTTGAGGTGTCTGCGATACAGAATATTGTACACCGCCTCTTGGCTCGACACGTCCTCACGGTGGGAGATTTTTTGGATAAATGTCTTCTTCCAACTAAGTCCCATGTCTGCGCCAATTCTCATATACTCAACTCTGCCAAAACATGGCATAAGCGGAGTACCGCAACCTAGAATCTTCCTATCGCCAACGCATTCTCTCAGCAACGTAATCGCGTCGTACATAATGGTTGCCCTCGATTTGTTGTATGCAGGCACCATCGCCGCGCAATACAAAAAGTCAAGTTTGAATAAGTCGAAGCCCATATCTCGATAATATGCAAAGCAATCTTTGATATACGCTCTGACTTCTTTGTTATAGATGTCCAAGGCGTAAAATCCGCCCCAGTTGGTACCGCAGTTTATCTTTTTGCCGTCTCTGCCTTTGACAAACCAGTCAGGGTGTTGGTTGACGAGCTCCGAGTTCTTTTGAACGCCGAACGGTGCCATCCACAAGCCCGCTTGCAAGCCCTTGGCGTGTATGGCTTTGACTATGCCGTCAAGTCCGTTAGGAAATTTGACGGGGTCGATGCTCTTCCATTCGCCAACTTTGGTCTGGTAGCCGTCGTCGATTTGGAAGGTGTTGATAAGCCCCGTGGAAGCAATACTTTCGAGGTCGTTGAGCACGATACTTTCGCTGATGTTTTGATAATAATTGTACCAAGTCGTGTATCCTTTGATAACGGGATACATAGGTCTAGGTATGCCCATCATAGCAAAATACTTGTCAAATACCTCATTGTATTCGCCCTTGAGTGAGATGAGCCTAAATAGCGTGTAAGTATTGTCAATCAATACGCCCTCCACGTCCTTGTATATGCGTATGCGATTGGCGTTCATGTCAGCTTGAATAACGGTATAGCCGTCCTTGTCGCTGAGAGAACCCACGAAATCTATCTCGTCTCCTCTGCGAACGTAAGCGTATCCGTGAGAGTGGAATTGTCCTTTCTTTTTTGGTTGTTCAACCCATAGGTAGTCGCCGTAGTTGATCATACCCAGCATCTTGCCGATCGGAGTCTTGTTGAGCAAACCTTGGTCTGCCATTTTTTGATCGCAAGTAAACTCTCTACTGTCCGTCCACGACTGGTAACCGTTGGCAAAAAACTTGTCGCCGGGGGCAAAATCATATTCCATCTCAAGCCATACCTTCTCTATCTCGATAGGAATATTAACCACAATGTCCAAAGTCAGACAAGCGTTGTTTTTGGTGTACTTGAGCGTAAAATCGTCGCCCCCCGACGTGGCGGTTTTAATTTCTCGTCCGTCTTTGTACCTAATATGTAAATAATAGTTTTCGAGCATAACTATCTCCCTTATTTATTTTAATTATTATAACATAAATAAAAATACTTGACAATACCCTATTTGGGAGCGTTTTGCACTTTTTATGCAAAAAAAATACACCCCGCCGCTTGACGAGATGTATTGCTTGTCGATTGTTTTGACCACCGATTAGTTTTGGCGCCAATTATATACGGTAACCTCACTCTGGGTTGCGCTCTCAACGACTACGGTGTGGTTGACGATTTCTTCTCCCCACATTCCTTTATCCACGCCTTCCCAATTAGGCTTGCAAAGTACTTTATATTCCAACGTTTCGCCTTCATTAAATCTTCTAACGATTCTAAATACGCCGTTTTCCTTTTTTACTTTGAGTGCCTTGGCAGGGTTCCAATTACCGAGCTTAGCATGATTGCCGCAGATGTAGATGCAATCAACGTCCTTATTAGTCTTGTTTTCTACGTGAAAAGTCACGCAACAAACTTTATCTTCCATATTTGTACCTCCAAAATTATTATTAACTAATGCTAATTATAATATTTTACGTCGAATTGTCAACTTTTTGACTATCGTTATATCAAAATTTGCCCTTATTTGCATTTTTTCTATCTTTTCTAAGCGTTGAAGCAACTTTTTGGGCGTAGTGTACAAATACGGGGTCATTGCCAATAGACTATCTATTTCTCTATGCGAATTTAATTCAAAAGCATAATCGAGTTGAAGGTTTTGCACGCTTTTTAGCGGCTCGAAGTCTACGGAAAAACTTTTCGGATACGCCTTGTCTCCGTATATAGCTTGCTTGAGTTCCCATAGATGATATGGCGCTGGACTGACGAATACCGCAACGCCGTCCTCCTTAAGCACCCTATAAATCTCATCCGTTGCGTAAGGCGCAAATACACATATCAGCACGTCGATACTGCCGCTCGGAATAGGTAAATCGAATGAGTTGGCAACGCAAAAATCAATACACGTATCGAGTTTTCCGCCTATTTTGATTGCTTCTTTGGATATGTCCGCGGCAAGATAGCGATAGCTATCGCCGTGCCTTGCGGCAATATGGCAGATATAATATCCGTAGCCGCAACCAAGGTCGAGAATAGTGCCTCCCATAGGACAATATTGACCTACGAGATCGGCTAGTTTGTCTGCGAGCGGTTGATAGTGACCTAATTGCAAAAATGCGCGTCTTGCCTCTATCATCTGCTTGTTGTCACCTATTTTTTCTCCCGACTTTTGGCTAATATTGAGATTGACGTAATTTTCTCTAGCCACGTCGAAGCAATGTCCATTACCGCATTTGCAAGTTCTTCCTTCGAGCACGAGCGAAGCGCCGCAAACGGGACACGAAAACTTGTCGAATTTCATAGTACCCCTCGCACCAATTCCCATAGACCTTGCATTTGTGCTACTACGTAGTCGTCGTAAATGACAAAGCGCGGAAGGAGATATTCGGGCAATCTCTTGGATATTGCGTTGACATACGACGACGCTTTGGCAGTATCTTGCGCAAATATTGTCATAGAGTGAGGATTGTACATGGCGATGGCATTGAGCGCCGCTCTAACCGCCTTGTCGCCCACCAAGCCTCCCATATTGGGACAATATTTGAGTTCTCCCGCATAACCGCTTGCCCCCTTAAAGACTTTGCCGTCTATGCTTACGCCGATACCCACGGAGTTTTTGTCAACGTACAATGACACTTGTATATCGCCCTCTTCGTCTTGGCAACCCGTCAAAGAGAATAGTTTCATATCGTTTTCGATACGTATCTTGACGCCCGTCTTAGTCTCAATTTGTTCTACGATATTGACCTTTCTTAGACCTAATCGTGCCCATTCTTCTATCATAGGTCCGTTGACCACACACGGTAAAGATATTGCGCACGTTTCTACGAGGACGTCCTCTATCGTTATACCTTCAACTATCCTAGTCAAAGCCACGATAAAGTCGCTTTTGTCGCATTTCTTTTGCACGGTCGACAAAACTTTACCCTCAAAATCTCTTATTTGATAAACGACTCCCTCTTCTCTTACCACTATCAATGCAAAGTGAATAAAATCGGGATTGAGCGCGTAAATCTGCGCCCTCCTACCTCCCGACGAATTGGCTATTTCTTTCTTGACCGCAACGTCAGCTTCTTGAGCAAGCCTCAAGGCGTGTGCCACGGTAGGATGAGATAAGCCCGTCGCCTCAACAATATCGGCAATGGTACATTTTTGATTTTTTTTGAGATAATCCACCACGTCGCCTACACTAGGAATTTGTGCAACGGTTTGAGCGTATCTTTGTAATTTATACATCGTTCACCTTTTCAAAACTTTTGTAAATGTATTGCGCATCTCTATTATAACGGAGTAAATACCGACTGTCAAACGACTGACTTATGAAAATGACAAAACGCTATCCTTTTCGATAGCGTTTAGAATTGTTTGTATGATGATAATTAATCTGGCTGATAAGATAGACGACTTATTTTTTTAGTTGGAGATAATTGCTATATTCTCTATCCCATATCTCTCTATCGGAGCGAGGATAAAATTCGATAGGCTCGAAGGTGGTTTGAGCCAAAGCATAAGCCTCGCTCGTGTCCTTGATTTCGCCAAGTCCGTATAGTTGACCGAGTGCGTTGCCTATTGCCGTAGCTTCCACACAGCCCCCTATGACCTTGATGCCGAGGCAGTCAGATACCATTTGGTTGAGTAGGTGATTGTTGGTGCCACCGCCTATGATATGCAACGTATCGTAACTCTTTCCCGTTATCGCTTGCAAACCTTCTAACGCATAGCGATATTCCATAGCCAAAGAATTGTACACACAGCGAGCAATCTCGCCTATGCCCGTAAGCTCGACGCCTTGGGTATCTTTTACGTATTTGACTATCCTCTCATCCATGCCGAAAGGCGGAGAAAAGATATTGTCAGCCACGTTGATATAGCCCTTAAAATCATCGACCTTTTGGCATTCTTGGACTATCTCCGACCAAGTGATAGGTCGACTTTTTATCCACTCGCGCCTACACTCTTGAATAATCCACATACCCATAATATTTTTGAGCAAACATATCTTGTCGCCAAAGCCTATCTCGTTGGTGTAGCCTTCTAGGTAAGTCACGTCGTTGACGATAGGCTCGTCCGATAGCGTGCCAAATAGCGACCAAGTACCGCTGCTAACGTAGAGAGGCTGTTTGTCCTCTTGCATAACGGTCATAATGGCGCACGCCGTGTCGTGTCCGCAAGTCAATATTACGGGGATGTCGTAAGTTAGATTGATTTTGGCTTTGATTTCCTCTTTGAGATTGCCAAGCACGCTTCCTATCGGCTTGACGGGTGCAAAGTTGCTATCCTTCAAACCTAACTTGTCAAGAAAGCCTTGGTTGTATCCGTCGAGATAAAAGCCGCTCGTCGTTGCAATAGTGGCGTCGCTAGCCATTTTGCCCGTCAGCATATAGCCCAGCAGATACGGCATATAGAGTATGGTATCGCCACCTTCGACTTTATTGCTCTTTTGTTGAGCGATGAGTTGGTATGAGGTATTGAACTCGTTGAGAGATATGCCCGCCATGTCGAAAGTTTCTCTCTTAGTAAGCAATTCTTGCTTATCAATACAACCCGCCGTGCGGTTGTCGCGATAGTGATATGGCATCTCTTTGATATTGCCGCCGATGTCCACCACGCCGTAGTCGACGCCCCAAGTGTCTATACCGATAGAGTCGATTTTTTGTCCTTTAGCCGTCGAAAACTCGATACAGGTCGTGATTTCTCGCAATAGCATATCAACGTCCCATCTCAAGGTATCTCCCACTTTGACGGCGTTGTTGTCAAACCTATGAACTTCTCGATAGTTCATTTTGCCACCGTCACACTCGAATACTATTCCTCTACCGCTACTTGCGCCTAGGTCTATCGCCAAAACTCGTTTCATCTTACCACCCGTTGAAAGTATCGTTGATTTCTTTGACTTGTTCGTCGTTGATTGGCACTATGTCGGCAATAGCGAGCGCAGATATAATGGAACGCGCGCTATAGTCTAGCACTTCCAATCTATCGAATGCCTTGGTCACGTTTTTACCTATGGTAAATACGCCCTCGTTGTCGATGATGAGTGCGGGAGCCGTAGTCGAAAGTAAGCCTGCGACCTTGTCTGCACTAGCGATAACGTCGTACTCTGCGCGCGTTACGTCTTTGAGCATTATGTAACTCTCGGGGATGAGGCGAGCGTTGAGTGGCTTGTGAGATACCGCAAAGCCCATAGTCGCGCTTGGCATTGAAATCATCACGCAGTTGACCTCAGGTTTGGTGTCAAAAATCTCCTTGATATAGGCAAGATATTTGGTGCTTTCGAAGGAAGATATATTGTCTCCTACGCAATAGACTATATCCTCGGGTTGGACTTTCTTTCTATCAACGCTGTCGGGATTAAACAAAAATCCCTCGCCCGCTCTAACGGCGATAGTACCGAAAGTCGAAGACATAAGTTTGTTGTTGTAACTTCTTACGCAAAAGTCGCAAATCTCTTGCTTTTGTGCTTCTAATTCTCCGCTCTTATCTTCTATTACGCAGAAGTCTGTCTTTTGCAACTCTACTCGTTTTGGCTTCTTTACTCCGCCCAGCATACTTGCATTGATAAGTGTTTGGCAAAGATAGTCCAAGGTTTCGTATCTCATAAAAGCTTTGTCGAGGTCACTGTCGGCTACCGTCGCTCCGTGGTTGTCCATCATCACGGCGTTGTATCCCTTCTCAAACTCCGACTTGACGATATTGCCAAGCTTAAGACTTCCGGGGAGCTCGTAGCACGAGCCAACCACCTCGCCTAAAACGTCCTCGTAGGCTCTTGCCACCGAAGAATCGGGCACTCTGCGAGCCGTTGCATAAGCAACTACGGCAGGTGCGTGCGCGTGCACGACCGCCTTGAGGTCGCTCCTCATCTTGTAAATATTGCTGTGGAAAGGAAGTTCCATAGACGGAGGGTACTGCCCGATGCGAGTTCCGTTGGGCAATACTTCTGCTATATCGTCTACCACCAAAGTGCCTTTGTCCTTACTGCTCGGCGTGATGAAGATATGTCCGTCTTGGTCAATCGTCGAGATGTTGCCGCCGCTGGTGGAGGTAAGGGAACTGTGGTAGACCCTATTCATCGTATCTAATACTTTTTGTTTCATGTCCATAATTATTTGTAAAGCGGTCCGTAATTTTTGCACGCTCTGTAGTCTACGCTCTCCTTGTCGCCCGTGCCGAATGCAGTCCAGCAGTGTGGTCTAAAGAGTTCGTCGTCGTCAACGTTGTGCATGTTGACAGGAATGCGAAGCATACTTGCCAAAGTGATGAGGTCTTTGCCTATATGCCCGTACGTAAACGCGCCGTGGTTGGCGCCCCAATTTGCCATGACGGAATATACGTCCTTGAATGCCGACTTTTTGTCGCTAAGTCTTGGAGCAAACCAAGTGCTTGGCCATGTAGGGTCGGTTCTCTTCCAAAGCTTGGAGTCAACGTCGTCAGGCAATACGACAGTCCAACCCTCGGCGATTTGCATAACGGGTCCCAGTCCGTCGATGAGGTTGATTCTCACCATGGTAACGGGCATCTCGGCAGCCGTACGGAATTGAGAACTAAATCCGCCGCCCCTAAAGTATTGCAAGTTGGCTTGCGTCCACTGAGTTGCGCCCATGCAAGCGTCGATGTCCTCATCCTTCATATTCCACCACTGTTTCATCACAGCCTTACCGTCTTCTTTGGACATTGCGCTTCCGTCAAGTGCGGCTGCGCCCGAGTTGATGAGGTGGATAAATCCGCCTGCAGCTTTGCCCGTCGGTTTCCAACCCGTAACTCTTTCTACCGATTCAGGCGACCAAAAAGTTCTTACGTCTGCAAATACGCTGGCTCTTTGGTTGAGCAATTTGCTAAACAACATTGCCAAGCCGTTGAGACAATCGTTTTCGGTGGCGAGAGTAAACGGCTCCTTCTTACCGTTCCAATCGAAAGTGGAATTGAGAATAGCCTCGGTAAAGTCTCCGTTAGGCAACCAATCCGTCCACATTCTTTGACCTTGGAAACCGCCCGCAATAGCGTTTCTACCCAAAGATTCTTCCGGATAGCCCATCTCTTTGAGTTTTGGATTGCCAAGCATAATATCCTTGATGACGAGAGTCATCTTGGCGATAAATTCCCATTGAGCGTCCTTTTCTTCTCTCGTCCTTTGCTCTGCGTTAATATCAATGCCTTCTTTGCAGTTTTTCTTGATCCAAGCAAGTTCCTTGGCGTATTCGTCGTGGTCGTAAATGCCGAGCGTAACGCGGCGATTAATCTCCGACATATCCACCCATTCCGCTCTGATGCCGAGATACTTTTGCAAGAAGTTAGCGTCAACGTAAGAGCCGCCGATACCCATGGATACCGAGCCGAGCCCGACGTAGGCTTTGTTTCTCATTTCGCCCACTGCCAATGCACAACGAGCAAAACGCAAAATCTTCTCTTGCACGTCTTGAGGAATACTCGTATCACCCATATCTTGCACGTCTTTGCCGTAGATGCTGAATGCAGGCAAGCCTCTCTGTGCGTGTACCGCCATCGCTGCGGCAAGATAAACGGCGCCCGGTCTTTCCGTACCGTTGAAGCCCCATACCGCTTTGATAGTGTGAGGGTTGACGTCTATAGTTTCGCTGCCGTAACACCAACAAGGCGTAACCGACAAGGTTGCAACTACGTTGTTCGCCTCAAACTTCTCGGCGCAGTCTGCCGCTTCTTTGCCTCCCGCTATAGTGCCGTCGGCTATGATAACCCTTGCGGGCGTGCCGTCGGTGTAAAAAACGTTGTCTTCAATCAATTTTTTTGCCGACAAAGCGAGATTCATAGTTTGCTCTTCGAGGCTCTCTCTTACACCCATACATCTTCCGTCGATGATAGGGCGAATACCTATCGTTGGTCTCATTGCTTATTCTCCTTATATGTTTTGTGTTTTTAGTTATTTTCGTTCGTCAGATCGCTGACGACTTTGCTTGCTATTATCAAGCCCGCAACCGACGGGCACCATGCTACCGACGCGGGCGTCGGTTTGCGCTGACCTTCTTGCGCTTGCCTTTTGATTGGCAGTTGACGAGAACATACCGTAGTCAAACTCTTGATGCCTCGAGCTTTGAGTTCTCTGCGCATTACTTTGGCAAGGGCGCAGTTTTGGGTATCGAAGACGTCCTTGATTTCAAAAGCCGTCGGGTCGGTCTTGTTGCCCGTGCCCATACTGCTAATTACGGGTATGCCAAGCTTGTCCGCTTGCATTATTATTTCGATTTTTGCACTCACCGTGTCTACCGCGTCGACGATATAATCCACGCCGTCAAGATTTACTTCGTCGTCGCCCGGCAAATAAAACTTGTCGTAAGTTCTCACCTTTGCCGTAGGATTGATGTCAAGTATTCTATCCTTGGCAACCTCCACTTTCTTTTTGCCCACGGTGCTGTGTAGAGCGATGATTTGTCTATTGAGATTGCTAAGTGACACGACGTCGTGGTCTATCAAAATAAAACTTCCTACGCCGCTTCTTGCCAAGCCCTCTACCACGTATCCGCCTACGCCGCCTACGCCGAAAACAGCCACGCAAGAATTACTCAACCTATCCACGGCACTCTGCCCCAATAGCATTGCCGTCCTCGAAAATTGCTCGCTCATAGATATATTATAATATAGAAAATATATATTTTCAATACATATAAAAATTTTTTGGCAAAAAAAAGAACGGATTGGTGGCGTAGCAATATGACGTTTTCCACGTCGCTGTGATGTTGGTCTATAGACAAATGACGTGCCTTCGGCGTGAAGTTTGCCTGACGGCAAGCATATGCTACGCAGTGATGTTTGTCTTACGACAAGTGATGTTTCTTCGCAGTGATGTTTGTCTTACGACAAGTGATGTTTCTCCTTGCGGAGAAGTTATTGATAATATTACAATACTATTAGCGTTGTCAGTCCCACTTTGAACTTAGGTCTACGCAATAATTGCTATATTGTTACGCAGTGATGTTTGTCTGACGACAAGTGACGTGCCTTCGGCGTGATGTTTGCCTTACGGCAAGGGAGGTTTCTCCTAAAGGAAAGTTACGGATAAGAATTCAATTACTGTTGCAAAGCAACAATACCACTTTGACCATAGGTCAAAACATCACTAAAAAAATAGCCCGCCTACCTTATAAGTAGTGGGCTATTCGTCGTTTATTCTGCGATTAGTTCATCAACATTCGGTCGTTAGCCATCTGCGTGCCTGCCACTTCCTCAAACTTTTTGAGCAAGTCGGCAACGGTAAGATTTTTCTTTTCTTCGCCTTTGACGTCGTAGATGATTGCGCCGTTGTGCATCATAACCAATCTATTGCCGTATCTGATTGCGTCCTTCATATTGTGCGTAATCATAATGGTTGTGAGGTTGTCCTTGGAGGTAATCTCTTCGGTCAGTTCCAACACCTTGGCGGCTGTCTTTGGGTCGAGCGCCGCTGTGTGCTCGTCCAAAAGAAGCAAGTCTGGTTTTTTGAGAGTAGCCATAAGCAAAGTAAGCGCTTGGCGTTGTCCACCCGATAGCAAGCCGACTTTGGAAGACATTCTTTCTTCGAGATTGAGCCCAAGCATAGCTAGCTTTTCTTTATAGATAGCATGCTCTGCTTTGGTTACGCCCCAACCTAAGCCTCTCTTTTTGCCTCTACGGTTGGCGAGAGCAAGGTTTTCGATAATGCTCATATTGGCAGCCGTACCTACCATAGGGTCTTGGAACACTCTGCCGAGCATAGACGCTCTCTTGTATTCGGGATATTTGGTTATATCCTTGCCGTTGATCTCTACGCTGCCTTCTTCGGGGAGAAATACTCCCGAGATAATGTTGAGCATAGTGGATTTACCCGCGCCGTTACCGCCAATAACTGTGATAAAGTCGCCCTCTTGCATCTCGAGATTAAGTCCGTTGAGAGCCTTCTTTTCGTTGATAGTGCCGATATTGAAGGTCTTGTGAATATTGTTAAGCTTAAGCATTTTCACTATCCTCCTTTTCGGCGCTCTCTACTATTTGATTGGCAACCTCGTCGTTCATAATCACGTCGGTAGGATTGCCCAACGCTTCTTTGACACGCTTGGAGTTGTGCGACCTGAAGTTACACTTGAACTTACCTTTGAGATTAGGCAAGGATAGTGCGATAACTACGAGCACTGCCGTGAGAAGTTTGATATAAGCGGTAGGAAGACCCGCAAATATGATAAGCGTTATTATTTCTCTATAGACTATACTTCCGATAAATACGCTTATTATTCTCCACAAAAAGTTGTGTTTTGCACTAATTATCGCTTCTCCGATGATGACCGAGGCAAGTCCGATTACTATGGAGCCTACGCCAAAACTAATATCACCGTAACCGAATTGTTGCGCCACCAAAGAGCCTGAAAACGCTACGAGCGCATTGGAAATCATAAGTCCTATTATCTTGGTATTGTCGGTGTTGATACCTTGTGCACGACACATCTTTTCATTGGCACCCGTAGCGCGAATAGCGCTACCGATTTCCGTTCCGAAAAACCAATAACTTGCGCCTATGATTATTGCGGAGATTATCAATCCTATAATGAGGATTATGAGGTTTCTTGCCACAGCGTCATTAAACCACGCGCTGACAATAGCAAACATATTGACACCGATAGGCAAAGAAAGAGTAGGCATACCCATTATGATGAGATTGACGGAATACAACGCCGTCATAGTCAAAATTCCCGCCAAAATAGGAGCTATCTTGAACTTGGTGATTAGTAAGCCCGTAACCATACCCGCTACACCGCCTACCAGCATAGCAACGAGGCTTGCAAGTAGGGGGTCGCAGTTGTTGTTGATGAGCAATGCGACGATGGCACTACCGGTAGCGAAACTACCTTCTACCGTCAAATCCGCAACGTCCAGCAGTCTATAGGTGATATAAACGCCAAAAGCCATTATACCCCATAGCACGCCTTCGCCCGCACCGCCTAATATTGTCATTAGAAATCCCATTGTGTTATCGTCCGCCTATGATTATTGCAAAGCCAAGATAGCGTCAGGGATTGTGTAACCGATTTGTTCTGCAATAGTCTCGTTGATGGACAATGCGAAGCCTTCGGTCTGGTATCCGACTGGCATTTCGGCAGGATTTTTGCCGTTGACCAAAATATCAAACGCCATTTTTGCGGCAACTTTGCCGAGTTCGTAATAATCGATACTATAGGTAGCAACTCCGCAAGCGTCGTTCATACCGCCTTCACCGCATACGATAGGGATATTGTAGTTGCCCGCAGTATTGGCAGAATGTACGGATGCTGCGGCGGTAGCAAGAATGTTATCGGTAGGAATATAGAGACATTCTACTCCTGCAGCTGCCGCTCTTCCCATTGCGCTTTGGATTTCCGTTGCGTCGTTGATGGTAATACGAGTTACTCTATCCTCACCGAGATAATCGATAAGCATATCTGCTTGAATCTTGGAGTTGTTCTCTTTTGCAGAATACAACACGCCGTATTTAGCGGTAGCCGAATCTTTTACTACGAGTTTCATCAACTCGGCTTGTTGTTCGATTGGGTTCATATCGCTACATCCGGTAACGTTAGCGCCCGGTCTGTCTTTGGTAGCAACTAATTTTTCCGCTACAGGGTCGGTCACCGCGCTAAATACTATAGGAATAGTCTTGGTAGCGTTGGCAGCAGCCACGGACGGAGACGTAGCGATTGTATAAATGAGGTCCACGTTTTTGTTGACCAACGTACTTGCGTTGGTAGAGTTGTTGTTTGCTTCACCGTTGGAGTTGGTATACTCGAAATTTACCGTTTTGCCTGCTTCTTCCATAAGAGAGGTAAGTTCGGTCTTAAAACCTTCGTAGGCTTTGTCGAGTGCAACGTGAGGCAATAATTGAATTACGCCTATCGTGTAGTCGGCTTTGGTACAGCCTGCGAAAGAGAATGCCGAAAATGCAACGAGCATTATTACGAGCATTGATACGATGTAAATTTTCTTCATCTTCATAGTCTTTTTTTGTTTTGCCATCGTGGTGGCCTCCTTATTTTTAATACTTTTTTATTATAAAACAATAATGCGCGCGTGTCAATAAAAAATTTTTGGCTATTACTAGATATTATAGCGTCATCGAATATCCATAATATACGACACTTTTTTTGAGGGTGGGCATGCTAAAACGGTGGGCTAATTAGCATATATGCTCGTTCTTAAACCTCAAAAAACTCGATACGTGTCGACAATTTTGACTTTTTTGCAATATAATTTGCTTTTTTGTAAATCTCCTTCGATAGAATAACAGCCAAAAAAATTACGGCATTATTTCAATACCGTAATTCTTGTATTTGATAACGTTTCGTTACTCTTCGTGCTTGCCGTCTTTGACGTAGTCGATATGCAACAGCTCGTGTCTTCTCTTGCCTATGATATAGTCGTAAATTTGAGTAACGGCTGGGTTTTGGTCGGAGGACTTGATTTGCAACTTTCTATCTACGTGATACAAGCCTCTCGCTCTATGTTCTCTATCCTTATACTTGGTGCAAGGTTGTCCGCCTCCGGCGATACAGCCCTCAGGACAAGCCATGACTTCGATAAAGTCGTAATATACTTTGCCCGACTGCAAGTCTTTGATGAGCTCGCCCGCAGCTTTTAGTCCGTAGACGATAGCGATTTTGACCTCCCTATCTCCAATCATGATGCTCGTAGTTTTGAGGGTTTCTCTTCCTCTTACACCGATGATTGCGATTTTGTCGAGCGCCTCTTTGCTCTTGTCGGTGCTACATCTACGAATAACGGCTTCGGTAACGCCACCGGTTACGCCAAATATTACGCCCGCACCACTAAAGAGCCCAAACGGCATATCGGGAGCTTCGCCCTCTAGTTCGTTGAACAAAATACCCGCACGCTTGATCATCTTGACGAGTTCTCTCGTGGTGATGACGAGGTCGGTCTCTTGTCTGCCGTCCGCTGCGGTAAACTCAGGTCTATCGGCTTCGTACTTCTTCGCCGTACAAGGCATGATTGCTACGACGTAAGTTTCTTTGCCGTCGTCCTTTTTGTTGTAGTAATCTTTGATTACGCTACTAAACATACTCATTGGGCTACGACAAGTGGATACGTTAGGCTTGAGCTCGGGGTGCATCTTTTCTACGTACTGTATCCAGCCCGGACAGCACGACGTAAACATTGGGAATACGCCGTTGTTGTTGAGCCTATCCAAAAACTCGTTGGACTCTTCGATAACCGTCAAGTCGGCACTCAAAGAAGTGTCGTAAACCTCGTCAAAGCCGAGTTTGTGAAGAGCTGCCACTGTCTTACCAAGTCCGTTTCTTCCCGCCTCGAAACCAAACTCTTCGCCTATTGCCACTCTTACGGCAGGGGCAATCTGCGCAACGATACGCTTGCCTTCTTTGTTGCCAAGCAAGTGCCACAACTTGTCGGTCTGGTTGTTGATGACGATAGCACCCGTAGGACATACCGCCGCGCATTGTCCGCAGTTGACGCAGTTGCTCTCCGCAAGCGGACGATTGAATGCCGGCGTCACTCTAACCTCGCTGCCTCTATGAGCAAAGTCTATAGCGCCGATACCTTGCACTTCGCTGCACATACGCACGCAGTCGCCGCACAAGATACATTTGTTAGGGTCTCTAACGATACCTTTGGCACTCTTGTCTATCTCTGCTTTTGGACGAGTGTCCTCGAATCTTATCTTTTTGATACCGAACTTGGCTGCCAAGTCTTGCAGACGACAGCTTCCGTTTCTCTCGCAAGTGGTGCAATCTTTGCAGTGGCTGGCAAGCAAAAGTTCGAGTATCATCTTGCGATGTCTGTGCAACCTCTCGGTGTTGGTCTTGATGACCATTCCGTCCTTAGGCGGGGTGGAACAAGATGCGTGAATGTTTCCTCTATCGTCCTCAACCACGCACATACGACACGCGCCGTATATTGACAAGTCGGAATTGTAACAGAAGGTTGGCAATTCGATGCCTGCTTTTCTGATGACTGCGAGTATGTTTTGTTCGTCGGTAAACTCTACTCTATGTCCGTCGATAATCATTATTCCCATTGCTTTAGTCCTCCTTGATTGCCTTGAACGGACAAGCCGTCTCGCACGCACCGCACTTGATACACTTGTTAGGGTCTATCTTAAACGGCTTTTTGATCTCGCCGCTAATAGCCATGACAGGGCATTGTCTTGCACATTTGCTACAACCTCTACATACCTCGGGGTCGATATAGATAGTCTTGAGTTTGCTACATACGTGGGTAGGACACTTTTTGTCGACTACGTGGGTCACGTACTCGTCTCTAAAATATTTTAGGGTACTGATAACAGGTCCCGCAGCCGTCTTGCCAAGTCCGCACAATGCCGTTGCGCTGATAGTTTCGGCAAGTTCCAACAACATATCGAGGTCCTCGAGCTGTCCTTGACCCGCTACTATCCTTTCGAGAATCTCTTTCATTCTCTTGGTGCCCTCTCTACAAGGCACGCATTTACCGCAAGACTCGTTTTGGGTAAAGTTCATAAAGAAACGCGCCACTTCTACCATACAAGTGTCCTCGTCCATAACTACTAGTCCGCCGCTACCTATCATCGCACCCACCTTTTTGAGTGAGTCGAAGTCGAGCGGAAGGTCGAGGTGTTCTTCCGTCAAACAACCGCCCGACGGTCCGCCTATCTGCACTGCCTTAAACTTCTTGTCGTTTTTGATACCGCCGCCGATGTCGAATACGACTTCTCTCAACGTCGTACCCATAGGCACCTCGATAAGTCCCGTATTGCGCACGTTGCCCGTAAGCGCAAACGCCTTAGTTCCGGGACTGTTGGCAGGTCCGATACCCAAAAACCACTCTGCGCCGTTGACTATGATGAGCGGTACGGTAGAGAAGGTCTCTACGTTGTTGAGTACGGTAGGCTTGCCGAACAAACCTGCTTCTACGGTACGAGGCGGCTTAACTCTAGGCATACCTCTGTTACCTTCGATAGACGCCGTCATTGCGCTACCTTCGCCGCAGACGAACGCGCCCGCGCCTTGGTTGATGTGAATATCGAAACTAAAGCCGCTACCAAGTATATTTTTGCCCAAAAGTCCAACTTCTTTGGCTTGTTCTACCGCCTTGTGCAGACGAGATACTGCCAACGGATATTCTGCTCTTACGTAGATATAACCCGTGTCTGCGCCCGTGGCAATGCCCGCTATCATCATACCTTCGAGTACGGAATGAGGATTGCCTTCCATAATGCTACGGTCCATAAACGCGCCAGGGTCGCCCTCGTCGCCGTTGCAGACTATGTACTTTTGTTGTTGTTTTTGCTTAGCAACTTGCGCCCACTTGCGTCCCGTTGGATAACCGCCACCGCCTCTACCTCTAAGGTTGGAAGCAACCATTGTGTCGCAAATCTCTTGCGAAGTCATGTGGAAGAGTGCCTTTTCCAACGCGCTATATCCGCCTTTGGCGATATATTCGCCAATATCTTCCGCGTCAATGTGTCCGCAGTTGGCAAGTACGGTACGAGTTTGCTTAGCGTAGAACGGAATGTCGTCTTGCTTGGCAAAAGCCACGTTGTTTTCGTAGATAAGCCTGGTGATAAGCTCGTCGCCCGCGATAGACTTGTCTACTATCTCTTCGCAGTCTTCGAGTTTTACCTTAGTATATAGCCAACCCATAGGGTCTATTCTAAGCAAAGGACCAAGTTCACAAAAGCCGTTGCAACCGCTCTTTTTGACGCCTATTCCGCTGTGGTCAACGTGACTCTCTAGCGATACTTGCACGTCGATGCCTTTGGCTTGACACAATTCGATTATGCGGTGATATATCTTGTCGGAACCGCCCGCAAGACAACCCGTGCCCGCACAAACCAAGACTTTCTTCTTTTGGCTGTCAAGATTTTCTTTGCAGGTTTCTCTAAAAACTTTGAGTTCGACGTCGCTCTTAAACTTTTCCATTTTCTTTCTCCTTAATCTCTTTGATGAGCTCTTTGACTTTGTCCGGCGTCATTGCGGGATAAACCACGTCGTTGAGGGTCAACACGGGCGCAAGTCCGCACGCGCCGAGGCAAGACACCGTCTCTATCGTAAACATAAGGTCGTCGGTAGTGTCTTGGTTGATAAGTCCGAGTTCTCCGCGCAAAGCGTTGATAACGGCTGTGGACTTACGCACGTGACAAGCCGTGCCGTCACATACTCTAAATACGTATTTTCCCTTTGGCTCAAGCGAAAAGTTTTCGTAAAAAGTCGCTACGCTGTAAATCTTGGCAGGACTGATTTGCAATTTCTTAGCAACGTATTCCATAACTTCTTGGGACAAATATCTGTACTTGCCCTGAATCTGTTGCAAAATACTGATGAGATTGGTGGCACTGTTGCCATTGGCTTCCAAAATCTCGTCAATGACCGTGCAATCTTCTATATTCATAACTTCCTCCGTTTTGGTAACTGTCACCATTATATCAAATAATAAAAATAAAGACAATACAATAGCCCAAAGTTTGTGACAAAAATAACGATTATTTTCATTCATCTTTTCAATTATTATATTTTCCGCCACGAGAGCGACAAAAAAGACGGCTGTTTGCCGTCTTTTTGATGATAATAATTAGATTATTTGGTACCGAATAGTCTATCGCCCGCATCGCCGAGTCCAGGGAGGATATAGCAATGCTCGTTGAGCTCTCTATCCAAAGTAGATACGTATATCTTGACGTCAGGGTGGTCGGCGGCTACTCTCTCAAGTCCTACTGGTGCTGCGATGATACTCATCATTGTGATGTCGGTCACGCCTTGTTTCTTGAGGAAGCCGATTGCTTCGCTGGCGCTGCCGCCCGTGGCTAGCATCGGGTCAAGCAAAAATACCTTCATATTTTCGATGCCTTGAGGCAGTTTGCAGTAGTATGCTTGAGGCTCCATAGTTTCTTCGTCGCGATACATGCCGATATGTCCCACTTTGGCGGTTGGCAAAAGGGTGTGAATACCGTTGACCATTCCAAGACCTGCTCTAAGGATAGGTACGATAGCTACCGACTTCTCGACAATCATAGTTTGGGTGCAAACTTCGAGCGGGGTCTCTATCTCGACTTCTTTGGTAGGAATGTCCTTGAGTGCCTCGAAAGCCATAATGGAAGTAATCTCTTCTACGAGCTCTCTAAACTCTTTCATTCCCGTATTTTTGTCTCTCAAATGCGCGATTTTATGCTTGATGAGAGGATGGTCGAAGACCATTACGTTTGGATATTCTTTCATAATTTTCTCCTAATTTTTAGTTGTTGTCCGTGCTTTCTGTAGCAACGGTTTCTTCTACTACGGCTTCTTCGGTTGTTTCTTCAACGACAGCGTTTTCTTCGGTTGCTTCTTCGCTCTTGACGAGTTCTCCGCCGTAAGCACTACCGACGATAGACTCTTGCTTATTCTTACCTCTACCAATCATAAAGATTGCGTTGAGAATGATACCGATAAAGGTAGCGACTGCAAGTGCCGAGAAGCTGAGTATGCCGATATTGAGAGTTTTACCTGCCGCGCTCATACCGATACCGATAACGAGAATGACAGAACAGATAATCATGTTTTTGCTATCGGAGAAGTCAACCTTTGCCTCAACGATAGTCTTAAGTCCGTTGGCTGCAATCATACCGTAGAGAATAAGCGAAGCGCCACCGATTACGGGAGCAGGAATCGTGCCGAGGACGGCGCCGAACTTGCTGAAGATACCGAGCACTACCGCAAAGATACCCGCAACGAACAATACGTTAGGATTGTAGTTTTTGGTGAGGGAAAGCACTGCGGTGTTCTCGCCGTAAGTGGTGTTGCAAGGACCGCCGATAAGACCTGCCGCCATGGTTGCAACGCCGTCGCCGAGCAAGGTACGATGTACGCCCGGGTCGGTGATGAAATCTTTACCGCAAACGATAGAACTTGCGTTGACGTCGCCGAGGTGTTCCATAAAGGTAACGATAGCGATTGGAGCAAACATCAAAATTACCGCTACCAAATCTTTGTTCCAAATCTTGCCGAGAGAGCCGTACCAGCCGAACGCCTTGGTAAACTCGCTTGGTTGGAACAAAATCCAGCCGCTGTTGATTACGGTGTCAAAGTTGACGATACCGAAGCAAAGCGCAACGATATATCCTACTACTATACCGAGCAATACGGGGATAATCTTGAAGAAGCCCTTAGCAAATACCGAAAATCCTATGATGGTTGCCGCCGTTGCGATACCCGCAATTACGTAGCCGATAGTCTGCGTAGACGTTGCGCCTGCAGGTGCAACGAAGTTGTTGATAGCGACAGGTGCAAGACACATACCTATAACGATGATTACAGGACCGACTACGATTGGTGGGAAAAGCTTACGGATAAAGTTGGTGCCGACGAGTTTGATAATCAGCGACAAGATTACGTAAACGAGACCCGTACAGAGTACTGCTATACTGAGTTGTGCCATAGCGTAGTTCCAAGTCTCCGAGCCAATAGCGCCCTTGTCTCCCATTTGTGCACAAAGCGCACTCAAGAAAGCAAAGCTAGAGCCCAAGAATACGGGTACTTTGCGCTTGGTGATGAAATAAAAAATAATCGTACCTATACCTGCCGAGATAAGAGCGATTGAGATACTCATGTTGGCAAGAATCGGTACGAGAATGGTTGCGCCGAGCATTGCGAAAACGTGTTGGAAGCTTAAGACGGCTTCTTTTGGTGTAATAAAACCTTTTTTCATAAGTTTTCCCCTTTGTAAACTTCTTTTACAATTATTTTACACTAAATCACGCCGTTAGACAATAACATTTTTATGTTTTTATAATTTTTTTTATTTTATCAAAAATTATTGCAACTTTATACAATTCATTTAGATATTTTTTGTACTTTTAGCTGAGAGAGTTGCCTATCACAAAAATAGCTACCTCCGCCACGACGGGCAATACCATAAAAATCACGAAGTAAGCAACGTCGCGCTTTTTGTGCAACGATTGTTTGTTGACCGCCGATATAATCAACCCCGCCAAACTCAATATTATCGCCACTCCGCTCATCGCCGTGCCGACGATAGCCACTACAAACGACAATACCAACGGCAAGCTCTTAAGTTCATTGGGCTCTTTGTCCTTATCTTGCCTATACGCGTCGGCAACAGTCAAACTCAAAAATACTATTATTGCAATCAAAACCAGTGCAACTATAATTTTGAATGCCTTGACTGCTTTATTCATATACCGCTCCTTTTTGTACGTCTATTTGACAATTTAATTATACACCTACTGTCAAGCAACGAGTATCTCTACAACAAAATCGCCACCCTAGGGTGGCGAAACTAGTCGGGCAAGATTGTCTATTTTCAACTTTCCTCTACGAATTCTCCGTCGATAGCCGACTGATACATCATCCAATATCCTCTGCCGTCATCGGCAACGGGCAACCATTGTCTGCACGTTGCGTTGCAAGGCGGCGGATTGGAGTTGTCCTTGTCTGGCACGCCGTAACAAATAATTTGCGGCGTATCGTCGTAATATATTATTCCCGTCACGTAATAGCCTTCCTCACCCGTCGGCACTCTCACCCACTTACTGTTCTCAATAAGTCTTTCAAGTTCTTCGTCGGCTTGATAGGTTGCAAAGAGTTTGTCTAATTCTTCTTTGATAGACTCGTAGAAATCGGCAGACTTCTTTTGCGGTTCATCGGTTATTTCTTCATCAGAGTTAGGCGTAGGCTCTTCATCCGCTTCCCTTTGCATTGCGGATTGCATTGATTCCTCGGCATGATCTCTTTCGATAATACCGTCGGCACTTTCTTCATCGTTTTGCCAATGATCTTCTTCTAATCTCTCATTCGATTGATGCGAATCGTCTTGATTTTGTCGCATATCGTTTTTTTCTATCGTACGGCTTTCTGCACGGTCGTCTAGTTGTTCGCGATAACGTTGCTCGACCGTCTCTTGTCTATCGTTAGATTGCTTCGATTGTGAATTTTGGGGATATGTATCGACTTTTTGGTCTCTATGGTATGCCTCTAGCCTTTTGTTTATCTCATTAAAAATATGCGACTGACCGAGAGGATTGCCATTGACGCTGCCTTTGGCAACTATTCTTCCGTCAGACATTGCAACGACGGTTATAGTAGCGTCCACGTCGACGTTGTCTAAGCTAGCGATACTGTCGCAATCGCCGAGATAAACCAATTTGTTTTTTTCAAAAATGCCAAGCATAGCGTCTTTTACGCCGAAAATTTTGGCTTTGGCTATACACTTGTCACTCAACTTCTCTATTTTGACGTATCCCGATACGTCACCGCTCAACACGATAAGTTTTTTATTGATAAACATAGCCCCTCCTATCACAATAAACTATGCGCAAGTGCATATCATTATTACTTTTTATCTGTGCAAAACGGCGATATTTTGTTGGATTTTGGCAACAAAAAACGGACGATTTCGTCCGCTCTTATATTATAATATTTATCAATATCCAATATTAAATTATAGACAACTTGTCCGATAGCTCCACGTACTGCCCCAAGGACAAACTCTCGCCTCTGACTCTTATATCCAATCCCATATCCGTCAAAGCTTGCTCCGCTACGCTTCTATCTACTCCCAACTGCATAAGATTGTTGACAAGCGTCTTCCTTCTCATAGCAAAGCCCGCTCTTATCACCTTCTTAACCTTAGACTTGTCCACGTGGTCGTACTTGTCGTCGAGGTCAATGCGCACGATGCAACTGTCGACTTTGGGTTGTGGGACGAAGAGGGTCTTAGGCACGGTGCGAGTAATCTTTGTCTCTCCCTCTAAAGCGATAGCCAAAGTTATCACGCCGTAATCCCCGCTACCTTCCTTGCTAACTATACGCTCGCCCACTTCTTTTTGAATCATCACCGTCACGCTGTCGGGTTTGTGTTCGCTCTCCAAAAAACGCATTATTAGAGGTGTGGTGATATAATAAGGAAGATTGGCAACGACCTTGTACTTAGTACCCGTCATTGCGATGAGTTCGTCTTCGCTCACCTTTTGAAAATCCTTAAAAATTACCTCTACCTTGTCGTCCAAACCTTGTAGCGACTGCGACAAAATAGGAACGAGATTGCGGTCTATCTCAAAGGCGTACACCTTTTTGGCAACGCTTGCAAGTTGTCTGGTCAGCGTACCCGCTCCCGCGCCTATCTCAACTACCACGTCGCCTTGCGTAATTCCGCTGTCAGCGACCATCGCATTAAGAAGATTGACGTCGGTGATAAAGTTTTGACCAAACTGCTTGTTGAATCTAAAGTTGTTGTCTCTTAGCAATTCGCTTATATTCATAACAACTCTCTCACTCTCAATTTTGCTCCGATTTCCTCGGCAATTTTGCGCGCTTTGGCTATCTCTTCTTGTCCTATGCAATCCACCACGCTAAGCACTACGTTGCCGCCCGCTTTGACGCAATTTCTCGCAAAGTCAAGCATAATATCGAATGCCTCTAATCCGTAATCGCTATGACATATAGCGTCGTACTTGACCTTGTCGGTAGCGTTGAGCGAAACGTTGATAGTATCCATATTTTTGCTCATCTCGCCAGATATGTCTCTACCGTTGATTTGGCTACCCTGTCCGTTGGTATTGATTCTGGTCCTGCCACCCTTAGAGTGAACGTAGTCGCATATCTTGATTATTTCGTCAAACTTGTAGGTCGGCTCTCCGTATCCGCAAAATACAACTTCGCCGTAATCCGATATATCGTACTCTCTCTCGAGAATATCGATAACTTGCTCTGCGGTCGGCTCGTCCTTAATCCACAAGTCGCCGTATATAGGTTTGTCGTAATATCTCACGCAAAATTCGCACCTATTGCTGCAACGATTGGTGAGATTGATATATAAGTTATTGTCCACGGTGTACACGTATTGTTGTCCCATACTTCCTCCGTCAGTCTACTATTTTGTAGAATAATCTCTTGGTGTTGGCGCTAGTTCTTTCTATCACGCTCTCCACGTCCTCGCCAAGCACTTCCGCCACCTTTTGTGCAACGAGGCTTACGTACTTAGGCATATTGGGCGTGCCTCTAAAAGGTACGGGCGTCATATAAGGACAGTCGGTTTCTAGCAAAAGTCTGTCGGGGCTAATTGCCTTGATGACCTCTTCCTTTTTTGCGTTTTTGAAGGTTATCGCTCCGCCCAAAGCGTAATAACAACCCAGCTTATCAAAGAGTTTTACGCTCTCTACGGACCCGCTGTAACAATGCAACAAAATTCCTCTCTTTATATCGCTCGCATATTGCGACAATAAGTCTAAGGTGTCCTTGTAACTCTCCCTTACGTGCAACACTACCGGCAAGTCGAGAGTGGTCGCAAGCTGGAGCTGTCTTTCGAACGCTACGAGCTGGCTCTCTCTAGGCGGGTCGGGATAGTGATAGTCTAATCCTATCTCGCCCAAAGCCACCACCTTGGGGTGAGTAGATAGCCTTCGATAGGTTTCAAGATGCTCGTCCGTCAACTTTTCCGCTTCTTGAGGGTGCGTGCCTATGATTGCGTAGACCCCTGAGTTGTTCTCGGCAAGGTCTACGGCTCTTAGCGAACTGTCGCAATCGAATCCCACCTCACAAAACTTCATAGGCATATCCATCGTGTCTTGCAATATTTGCGAGCGCAACTCGTCCAGCGCGCTGTCGTTGACGTGAGCGTGAGAGTCTATTATCATCTTATTTCGCTACCCGACTTCATTTTGGTAGCTGGAGAGATAAGAGTAAGGTTGCCCTCATCGTCACTTGCGCAAAGTACCATGCCTTGCGACTCTATGCCACATAGCTTGACAGGCTTGAGGTTGGTGACTACCACCACTTGTTTACCAACCATTTCTTCAGGGGTGTAATACTTGGCAATTCCGCTGACGATAGTGCGCAAACTTCCCTCTCCGAGGTCTACTTTGCTACAAAGCAACTTGTCCGCCTTAGGCACCTTTTCGCACTCGACAATCGTGCCGACTTTGAGTTGTACCTTCTCGAATTCTTCGATACCGATTTCTTGAATAGTAACTGCGTTTTCCACTTGTTTTTCTTCCTTTGCTTTAGCTTGTTTCATTTGTTCTTCGATTATGCCGTCCATATACGCCAGCTCTTTGTTGAGGTCGTATCTGACGAAGAGCGCTTCGCCCTTATCCACCGTAGTACCGACTTTGGTTGCGCCGAAAACTGCTAGAGAATCAAAACTCTTGAGTGCCTCGTCCTCGATACCGAGCTTGGCAAAAATCTTGTCGGGCGTCTTGGTGAGGAAAGGTCTGAGAGTGGTTGCAACGTATCTTATTGCCTCGCACAAGTTGTACATAACGGTTGCAAGTCTTACCTTACCCTCCTCGCTCTTGGCAAGTATCCAAGGCGTGGTTTCGTCGATATATTTGTTGGCTCTTTGGATAACTTCCCATATATGCTCGAGTGCTTGAGGCACGGCGAGTTGGTCTATATCCTTGCACAACTTGCCGTACAAACCTTGACACAATTCTTTGAGTTCGGCATCTATCGGCTCCTCGGCATTAGGCGCAGGTATTTGACCGCCAAAGTACTGCGTTACCATTGCCGTAACTCTCGATACGAGATTGCCGAGTTCGTTGGTCAAGTCGCTGTTGATACGCTTGATAAAGCTCTCGTTGGTATAACTGCCGTCTTGTCCGAATTGCACTTCTCTGAGCATATAGTATCTGAGCGCGTCCACTCCGTATCTGTCGCACAAGATAAACGGATCTACTACGTTGCCTTTGGACTTGCTCATCTTGTCGGTGCCAAACTTGAGCCAACCGTGCCCGTATACCTTCTTTGGAAGAGGTATATCGAGCGCCATCAAGATTGCAGGCCATATGATAGAGTGAAATCTTACTATTTCTTTGCCCATCATGTGTATATCGGCAGGCCAATATTTGTCAAACAAAGTCGTATCGTCGCTGCCGTAGCCGAGCGCCGTGATATAGTTGGTAAGAGCGTCAAGCCATACGTAAACTACGTGTTTTGGGTCAAAAGGCACTTTGATACCCCAATCGAACGACGTCCTCGATACGCACAAGTCTTGAAGTCCCGGTCTTAAGAAGTTGTTGAGCATCTCGTTTTGACGAGATAAGGGTTGCAAAAAGTCGGGATTTTCTTCGATGAGTTTGATAATTCTATCTTGATACTTGCTCATCTTGAAGAAGTAACTCTCTTCTTTCATGAGTTCTACAGGTCTACCGCAATCGGGGCATTTGCCGTCAACGAGTTGCGACTTGGTCCAAAAGGCTTCGCAAGGGGTACAATACCAGCCCTCGTATTCGCTCTTGTAAATGTCGCCTTGCTCGTAGAGCTTGTTGAATATCTTTTGTACTGCCTTCTCGTGATATTCGTCGGTGGTACGGATAAATTTGTCGTAAGAAATGTCGAGGAGCTTCCAAAGGTCCTTGAGCTCTCCAACGATTTTGTCAATATATTCTTTTACAGGGACGCCCGCCGCTTGAGCAACTTTTTGAATCTTTTGTCCGTGCTCGTCGGTACCCGTCAAATAAAAGACGTCCACGCCTTGCATTCGTTTGAAACGAGCGATTGCGTCGCAAACGATAGTCGTATAGCAAGTGCCGATGTGCCACTTGCCGCTTGGATAATAGATTGGTGTGGTAATATAAAATTTTTCTGCCATATTGTTCTCCTTTGACAGGTTGATTGCCTTATATTTTATATATTATATACTTTTATTTTGAGATTGTAAAATAATATTGCCTCAATAACGCATTTTTGATGACTATCGTGCCAAAATAACTTTGTACGCTTGGGCGCTTACTTGACTTATATCCGCCACTTTGGTATGATACTGTTTGGCAAATAAAAAATGAAAAATCTAACCTATAAATCTACTCTCCATAGCTGTTACGTAGCCTATATAGTGCAAGCGACGATAGTCAACCTTGCACCTATTTTGTTTGCAATTTTTCAAGACGGATACGGACTAAGTCTGTCTCTTCTTTCGGCTTTGGTACTAGTCAACTTTTCTTTCCAACTGATAATCGACCTCTTTGCAGCCAAAATCACCGACGCGCTAAAGTTTAGAGGTACGATGATATTTGCCCTCTCTTTGACCATCATCGGACTAGTATTGCTGGGCACGCTCCCAAGAGTGATGCCCAATCACGCGTTTTTGGCGATATTTATAGCCACCTTCGTCTATTCCGTCGGCGGTGGTTTGTTGGAAGCGGTGGTCAGTCCTCTTACCGACGCTCTTCCTCTTGGAGAAAAGCACGGCGCAATGGCTCTTTTACATTCCTTCTACTGTTGGGGACAATTAGGCGTGGTACTGCTGTCAACTTTGTTTATCAAAGTATTCGGCGGCGACAACTGGTATATTTTGCCTTATATTTGGGCGATTATTCCTCTTGTCAATCTAATTATGTTTTTGTTCGTTCCGCTCGTAGACCCCGTATCTTCTAAGGAGCGCACGCCCGTACGAAAGCTATTTGCTTCACCGCTATTCGTACTTGCATTCCTCGCAATGGTCTTTAGCGGCGCGAGCGAAGCGATAATAGCGCAATGGTCGTCGCTCTTTGCCGAAAAGGGACTTGGAGTGAGCAAGTTTGTGGGAGACTTGTTAGGTCCTTGCTTCTTTGCCTTGCTAATGGCTTTAGGCAGAGTATTCTTCGGACTATTCAGCAACAAGATAAACCTCGAAAAACTACTAAAAATCAGCTCTTTTTCCGCAATAATTTGCTATCTTTTGACGGCTCTCGTGCCTTTGCAAATAATATCGCTCTTAGCTTGCGGATTTACGGGATTGACGGTGGCGCTACTGTGGCCGGGTACGCTCAGCAATACCGCGGAAAGATTTCCTCTCGGAGGGACTATGCTCTTTGGTCTACTCGCCTTTGCGGGAGACCTAGGTTGCACGGTAGGACCCGCCGTATCGGGAATGATTGCCGACGCCATAGTCAACAGCCCCGATATGCAAGCACTCGCGCTTAGACTAGGTATAGCCATAGAGGGATTGGGGCTTAGAGGGGGAATACTTGTCTCTACGGCTTTTCCTATCGCGTTGTTCGTATGCCAAATAATCAGCTCAAAGCTATCCAAAAAGTCGAAAAATATAGCACAATGATAGGTTTTGACCATTTTTGATTGTAAAAAGTCAACAATTATCGTTCGCTCGTCGATTAAAAAAATTGTGCAACCGACAAAAAAATTTTTTATGATACTTGCTATATATACCTATTATGTATTATAATAATTGCTGTGAGAATTCCACAATGGAGGAACTAAAATGAAAACTATCGGAACAATTTCCAGAGGTATCAAAGCCCCTATCATCAAGACGGGCGACGACTTGGCTACTATCGTAGTAGATTCTGTGCTTGCCGCAAGCAAAGAAGGCAAGTTTGAATTGCAAGACAGAGACGTCGTTGCTATGACCGAGGCTATCGTGGGTAGAGCGCAAGGTAACTACGCTACGCTTGACCAAATCGCCAAAGACGTCAAGATTAAGACGGGCGGCGAAACCGTAGGACTTATCTTCCCTATCATGTCGAGAAACAGATTTTCTATGATTCTCAAAGCTATCGCTATGGGCGTCAAGAAACTCATCATTCAGTTGTCTTACCCTTCAGACGAAGTGGGCAACCCTCTTATCCCTATGGATATTATCGACGAAAAGGGCGTCAATCCATATACCGACGTGTTTGACGAAGAAAAATATTACGCTACCTTTGGCAAAATATTGCATCCGTTTACGGGTCTTGACTATATCGAACTATACAAAAAAATGGCGGGCGAATTTTGCGATTGTAGGATCATCCTTGCCAACAATCCAAAGGCTATCTTGCAATACACCGACGTGGTTATCAACGCGGATATTCATACCCGCAATCGTACCAAACGCATCTTGAAAGAAGCAGGCGCATCTAAGGTCTTCAACCTTGCGGACTTTATGACCGAGAGCGTGGACGGAAGCGGTTACAACGCAGACTACGGTCTATACGGAAGCAACCTCGCTACCGACAACTCTATCAAACTCTTCCCAAGAGACGGACAAGCTTTGGTTGACAAAGTAGCTGCTATCTTCAAAGAAAAGACGGGCAAAAATATCGAAGTTATGATTTACGGCGACGGCGCCTTCAAAGACCCAATCGGCGGAATTTGGGAGCTTGCCGACCCTGTCGTTTCCCCTGCTCACACCGCAGGTTTGATAGGTAGACCTAACGAACTCAAGCTCAAATACCTTGCCGACAACGCAATCGGCGACCTCAAAGGCGAAGACGCAAAGAAGGCAATGCAAGACCTCATCAAAGCTAAGAAGGAAGACCTTACGGCAGATATGGCTTCGCAAGGCACTACGCCAAGACGCCTTACCGATTTGCTCGGCAGTCTATGCGATTTGACGAGTGGTAGCGGCGACAAGGGTACTCCTATTATCCTTATCCAAAACTACTTTACCAACTACGCCAACGACTAATTACTAACAAAAGATTGCACGCCTAATCGGCGTGCATTTTTTCAACAAACATAAAAAACTCGATACGTGTCAGTGATTTGACAAAAAAGGCTCGCATTTATTGCGAGCCTTTTGATTGTGTTGATATGATTATTTGCCGAGAATCATTGCGGTGAGGTCTACAGGGTCAACGATTTTGCCGTCCTTGTATACTCTCATATTGCCCGAAGCGATTTCGTCGATGAGGATAACTTCGTCGTTGTTGTAACCGAACTCAAACTTTATATCCCACAACTCGAGACCCTTCTTGGCAAGCTCGTCGGCTACGATTTTGGTGATAGCCAAGGTTTGCGCTTTCATGCTATCGAACATCTTTTGGTCCATAATTCCAAGCACTTCTAGTCCTTCGCTGGTAACGAGTGGGTCGCCCTTGGCGTCGTTCTTAAATGTAGTCTCTACGTAACCGCCTTCAATCTTGGTGCCGTCCTCGATATAGTCGCCGTATCTACGTACGAAACTTCCCGTTGCTACGAGTCTGCAAATAACTTCTAGTCCTTTGCCAAACACGGTTGCAGGCAACACTTCCATAGTGGCGTTGTCAATATCCGCACTCACGTAGTGAGTCTTGATACCTGCTTTTTTCAAAATTTCAAAGAACATAATCGACACTTCGAGATTGGCTTTGCCGATACCTTCGATAGTAAGTCCGACGGTGTTTTCACCCGGATCGAACACGCCGTCTTTTCCCGTGCAATCATCCTTGAATTTAAGCAAATAGTTGCCATTGTCCAAAGCAAATACGTCTTTCGTCTTACCTGTGTAAATCTTTTTCATTTCCTTCTCCTTAAAGCTATGATAGTGGGTCTTGCAACCGACACTTATTTTATATCACAACGAAGGGGCTTTTGGCAAATTGATAAATACAGTTTTTTTATTTTTATTGTCCGTTTGATTGATTTTTTACTTCTTCTCAGTGTTGCTCAACAACCATATACGGATTGACGTGCACGGTGCAATGTTTGACGTCCTCAAACTCTCTTTCGATACCGTCGTGTACCTCTTCGGCAATATTATGAGCGTCTTCCAGCCTCATATCCTTGTCGACGGCAATCTCGATTTCGACGTAAATTCTATTGCCAAACAGCCTCGTCTTGAGCATATCAACGTCTTTTACGCCCTCGCAAGCCATAATAAACGTCCTCATTTTGGCTTCGGTCGCTTCGTCGCACGCCTCGTCGGTCATCTTGCGTATCGCTTCTCTAAATATCATTACGCCCGACCTTAATATCATCAACGCGATGACTATGCTGGCTATGCTATCGAGTATGCCTACGCCCAACATTGCGCCTACCGCGCCCACCAAACTGCCCGCCGAACTCAATACGTCGGTGCGATTGTCCCACGCGTCGGCTTTGAGCGCATCGCTCTTAATTTTTTTGCCAAAGTGCATGGTTACGTGATACATAATCTCTTTGACGACGATAGATCCCGCCGCTACTATCAACACTATCTTACCCGGGACGGCAATCTCCTTGTAACTGCCGTCTACTATCATCTTGATACCGTTGTATCCCACCATAATGCCCGTGACACAGATGATTACCGCAAGAATAACCGCTGCCACGCTTTCGAATCTTTCGTGACCGTATTTATGATTTTCGTCCTCTTCCTTTCCCGCAAGCCTGATGCCGATGAGAGTAATCAATCTGCTAAAAACGTCTCCTGCCGAATTGATACCGTCGCTCAATACGGCGTAAGAACCCGCAAACACGCCCGCACATACTTTGGCTATTGCTAAGCCGAGGTTGACGAACAAACTGGCAATAGATACTTTGGTCGCAGTCTCGGTGTATTGTCGATTCATTTTTCCTCCTACGTTGCCTACGCGGCGAGCGGTTGCACGCTACCCTATATACGAATATTGCGCCTATGGTATCCCATAAGCGCAACCTTATTGCCACGTGGCCCGACTGTATCTACAGTCTGATTGATAACATTATAATACTATTCGCTTGCTTTGTCAAACAAGCGACATTCGCCTCGGGCTCGCCTATCAAACCATAGGTAGTTTGGTCATCCACAAGCCGTGCAAATTACAATATGCGTATACCGCAATAGGCTTTTCGTCCACCAAAGAAAAGGTAACTTGCGGATAGCCGCCGCATTTCTTTCTTTGTGCGCCCTTGGTAGTCTCTAAGCAAACCCATTGAATATAATGCTCGGGAGTCATAGGATGAGGCACGACGCCAACGTTGACTTTGACGGTATTGCCGTCTATGATTACGTCAGGCAAGTGTTTCTCTGCGCCCGTCTCCTCCTTGCTGGCAATTAGCTGGGTCATAGGCTCTCCGCAACATTGCATCACTACGCCGGAATTGTTGATCATTCCGACAAAATTGCCACACTTTTTGCATACAAAAAACTTTTTCATAAAAACTCCCCCCTGTTTTTATTGAGCGACAAACCCATATCGCTACCTCAACGGTCGCAAAGGGCGGTCTATCGTCTTGTTGATTATATTATAGCACAATATAATATGTTGTCAATATGCGACTTTGTTCGTCGTCAATATTATTTTTCGGACAAAATAATCTCGCTCCCGTCGGACTTATATCCAATCACGTCAATTTCGGTTATATAGACGCGGAGTGGCAAAATCTCTAAATAAAGCTTCAAAACAAAAAAGTAGGAAAAACCCTACTTTCTTTATTTGTTTTTGGATATACGTCAGATTGGCGGCTAACTTATTTTTTGAGTTTCATCACTTCTTTGGCTTTGGCTACTATGTCCTCGGCAGTCATTTTGTATATTTGCTTTAGATATGGCATCTTGCCTACCTCGCCAAATGTATCGGGTACGCCGATTGGCAAAACGGGCGTTGGCATACTCATAGCGAGCACTTCCGATACGGCGCTAAATAGACCGCCCATGATATTGTGATTTTCTGCGGTAACGGCGCAACCCGTCTTGGCTACCGACTTGACGATAGTCTCCTTGTCGATAGGCTTAATGGTATGCACGTTGATAATCTCGGCGTCTATGCCTTCTTTTTGCAACAAGTCCATTGCTTTGACAGTCTCTTGCACCATAATACCGGTACAGAAAATAGTTACGTCCTTACCCTCTTTGATAGTATCTGCTTTGAACAAGTCAAACTTATAGTCCTCACCGAATACGTCGTCGATTTTTTTACGGAAAAGTCTGATATAAACAGTTTTGCCGAGCCCAGCTATGATTGGTAAAGCTTGCTTGAGTTGTACGGTGTCGACTGGCTCGAAGATTACTATGTCGGCTATACTTCTCAGCACTCCGATGTCTTCCATACCCATGTGCGTTCCGCCGTTGATTTCCGCGCAAATGCCGGGGTCGGTGCCTACGATAGTGATAGGTTGCTTGGCATAGCAGGAAGAAAGGGTAATTTGGTCACATACTCTGCGAGAAACGAAAGGCGTAAAGGAGGTGATGAACGGCTTGTATCCGTAACTCGCCATACCCGAAGCGATAGACACCATATTTTGCTCCGCAATACCTACGTCAATGGCTCTGTCGGGAAAGTCCTTTCTAAGTCCCCAAGTTCCGCTTGCTTTGGCAAGGTCGGCGTCGATAACCACAACTTTGGGGTCTTGTTGCATCATTTGTTTGAGTTGCTCTGCCAGAACGGCTCTCATTTCCATATCCGCCATATTACGCTCTCCTAATTTCTTCTATATATTTTTCGACGTCTTCCCAAAGCATCGGCATACTATGGTTGCCGTAACCCTTGTCTTCGATATACTTGACGCCCTTGCCTTTGATTGTGTTGGCAATAATCATGGTTGGTTTACCTTTGCAAGCCTTGGCGTTAGCGATAGCGTCGTCTATTTGGTCAAAGTCGTGTCCGTCGATGACGACCACGTTCCAACCAAAACTCTCCCACTTCTTGTTGAGCGGCTCCAAAGAGTTGACGTCGTCGGTGTTGCCGTCTATCTGCATCTTATTGTAATCGGTAAAGGCGATGAGATTGTCAAGCTTGGCTTGTGCGGCAAACATACCCGCTTCCCAAATCTGTCCTTCTTGGCTCTCTCCGTCACCGATAACGGTATAAATGTACGCGCCGTCCTTGTCGAGTTTGCTTGCCAAAGCAATACCCACGGCGCAACTAAAGCCTTGTCCCAAAGAGCCCGTGGTCATATCTATACCGATGGTCTTGTTCATATCGCAATGGCTAGGAAGATTGGTGCCGGAATGGTTGAGCGTAAGCAATTCTGCCTTGTCAAAATAACCTTTGTTGGCAAGAGTAGCGTACACGGCAGGTCCTGCGTGTCCCTTAGAACATACCAGTCTGTCTCTACCCGCCATGTGAGGATTGGTAGGGTCGATATTCATGTGTTTGTAGTACAAACTGACCAAAATTTCTACGATAGACAGACAGCCTCCGATGTGTCCGACGCCTATCGAAGCAATACACTTACATGTGTCTTCTCTGATTATTTTGCAAATTTCCTCTCTTTGCATATCCCGCTCCTTCGGTACAGATAAAAAAAATTGTCAAACCAAAAAGTATTCGACAAATTCCTCCTTTTTCTTATAAGTCTATCATATTATATACCGAATATTTTGTCAAGCAAAGCGGTGCACCCAACCTCTATATCCTCGTAAGTTTTTTCGAAGTCTCCGGTGTACCACGGATCCGCCACGTCGCGGTCAATATTTGCCCAATCGAGCAGTTTGGTTATCTTGTGTTTTGGGTCGCCACCTAACATTCTATAGAGATTGGTGACGTTGTATCTATCCATTGCGACTATATAGTCGAATTCCTCATAGTCTTGCCTCGTTATTTGCCTTGCTCTTTTAGCCGAATAGTCTATATCAAGTCTATCGAGTATAGCTCGCGTGCCGTAATGCACGCCGTTACCAATTTCCTCTCTCGACGTTGCCGCCGACTCGACCAACGCCTTTATTTTTCTTTCTTCTAGTTTCTTTTTGGTCACGAATTCCGCCATTGGCGAGCGACATATATTGCCGTGACATACGAAAAGTATCTTTTTCATAGTTGTCTCCTATTTTTATTTCGGGTCACTATTACGATTATTTCATTACGTCGTTTAGTTTTTCGACGATGCAACTCTTGTTTGCATAATACTCAAGCATCTCGCCGATTTTGCTTTTGTCATAACTTGTGATACAGTCAGCCAATACGTGCACGGTATATCCCGTTTTGACCATATTGTAGACGGTGGATTTTACGCAAGCAGTGGCGTCAGCTCCCACAACGTAAAATTCGGTAATATCGTGTACTCGTATAAAGGAAATAAACTCGTCGCTCGTCAACGCATTACTCTTGGTCTTGACAAAAACGTCGTTGGATACGACTTTTAGTTCCGGAACCAACTCGGCACCGCGAGTACCCGCCTTAAAAGTTCTGGTGCCGTCGGTCAGATTGTTATGTCTGATATAGACGACTTTTATACCTTTTTCAACCGCCCAATCTATTGCTTGGTCGACACGCTCTATGATTTCCTTGTAGTTTTTGGTTATATCGTTTTGAAGGTCAATCACGACCAATGCTTTGTTATTCATAATCTTCTCCATTGTATAATCTATCTATTTTTACTTGCCTTATTTATTACTAATCGCTTTTTCCAAAAGTACCCCATCTTGGCTACTATCTCCGCCAATACGTTGTCGATTGTTGCGGCTCTTATCTACCCGACCTATTCTACGATAATCGCCCTTGCATCTACGCTATCTACTCTTTTGTGCATAATCGCTTGATATTCCTTGGAAGCAAAGCACTCGTCCAACGCTTGTCTGGACGGAAATCTGATTATAATCACTCGTTGTGGGTTTCTTTCGGGATGAAGCGCCGTAATCTTATCCGTTCTAACCAAATATTCTCCGCCGTAGCTCTCTACGATAGGCTTTACCTCTCGTATATACTCGTCGTACGCACCTCTACCTTCTCTCTCGTCAATATACGTATCTACAACAAAATAACAATAATCCATAACTACTTTCTCCTCATACAACAAGCGACCGTCGTTGCAAACAACGGATTAGTTTTCCACGTAGGCTTACCCAACAGTAGACACACTATCGACTATTTCGGATCTTTCCTTTTCAGACTCTATACCCAGTACGACGTTTTCTAATTCGTTTATCAATCCTCTTGCCTCGGCAATTTTTGTTTTCATTTCGTCGTAAGAATATATCTTATCCCATGCAGGATAGAAGATAGCGACAGCGGTCAACTTCTCCAATCTATTGAGCGAATCTCTCGTTTGCTCTACGCTGACGAAGATAGGAATATCTCCCGCCACGGGCACGGTATCGCCAATAAAAATCACGTCTCCTATACGATAAGACACCCCGTCGACGGAATGCCCCGCCGTACCGACAACCTCAACGCAATCATCTTGGGACAAGGTAATTATATCACCGTCTTTGACAACGCAATCCACAATGGCAGACTGTCCTGCCAAACTATAGAAGTTGGGGATTGGGCGCTCTCTAAATTGCAAATCTATATCTTCTATCCACGGACGTTCTCCACCGCTTGCATAAATTTTCGCTCCGTATTTTTGGCGAAAATAATTGGCGGTGCCGATATGATCGGGATGAGCGTGGGTCAAAAATATCGCTCTCAATTCCGTCGGCTGATGACCGCTCTCAATCAGAGCTTTCTCAATTATCGTCTCGCTTCTCGCAACCCCACTATCTATCAAATAGCACCCTTCTTCATTGGACAAAAGATAAACGTAAACAAATCTTTTGATGGCTGGCGTTACGAAAAAATCAATTTTTATTGTTTTACTTCCATATTGTTCTCGCGGTCTTTATCCTCAAAATATCGTTTCGATGCAAGTCCCCCCTCTATTTGTCGTCTGTATAATGATTACTATTGCTTGTGTTATGCATTAGTCAAGACAGATTGTCGGTTTTTTATTTTTGACGACCTGTATCGATTTTTTGATGTTTTATATAGCAAAATCGTATTGCTATTTTGGCAAAACTCACCGCATATACGGTGCGGTGAGTTGCGTGATGGTTACTCTCTTAAGCCGTTTGGAATTAGTTCAAAAGACTTGCGGCTGCTTCGTCTACGACTACTACCACGTCGGGGTGATTTTGCAATACGCTGGCAGGGCAAGCAGGGTCAACGGGACCTTGCACCATTGCTTTGACGGCGCTCGCTTTGCCTTGTCCGCTGGCAAGTACCAAAATCTTCTTAGCGTTCATGATATTGGCGATACCCATAGTGATTGCGTGGGTTGGCACGTCGGCAAGACTGTCGAAAAATCTTGCGTTGTCGCTTCGAGTGCCCTCGTGAAGTTTGACGATATGCGTAGTGCTGTCAAACGGAGTGCCCGGCTCGTTGAAACCGATATGTCCGTTGCTACCTATGCCGAGCACTTGTACGTCTTGTTGCATAGTTGCAAGCAATGCCGTATAGTCGGCGCACGCTTTGTCGGGGTCTCCCGTGTTGCCGTCGGGCAAATTGACGCTATCTTCGTCGATGTCGATATGATTGAAAAGATTGTCGTGCATAAAATAATAGTAACTTTGGTCGTGTGTCTTTGGCAATCCAACGTATTCGTCGAGATTGACGCTACGAGCATTCTTATAACTTACGTTGCCCGCCTCGTAATCGGCAACCATGTTTTTGTACAATCCGATAGGCGTAGAGCCCGTTGCCAATCCAAGAATTGCCTTACCTTCGGTATCTTGCATTACTTGTTTGATGACCTCGTAGGCTTTTGCACTCATTTCCGTATAGTTTTTGGTAACGATAACTTTCATAATACTCTCCTTGTTTGAGTTGTTGATATTAATATACGCATAATAAGCCAAAAAGTCAATATTTTGAGCGCTCCATAGGCTGTTTGATTATATCTTTTTTTTATAAAAACTGCAAAATATTACCGTTTTTGGGCAAAAAACAAAAAAAATGAAAAATTCGTTTGTTATATACCTTGCATTATGTTATTATATAAAATAATTGACGACAAAGTTTTTGGCTAGAGTTTTGGCTCCGGAGCCAAACTAAAGTGGCAAAAAAGCTGTGCAACGCTACGTTGCAACAAGGAGACGATATGACATTCAAACAAGTTCTCAAAAAATCAGAAGAATACATCTCGCAACTAAGCGACCTCGCTTTTAAGTGTGACCAAATCCAATCGGAGCTCTACGACCAATACAAAGTATTTAGAGGGCTTAGAGACAAAAACGGCGTGGGCGTCGTGACAGGTTTGACGGAAATATCCGAGATGAACGGTTTTGCCACCAACGAAAAGGGCGAGAGAGTACCTATCGAGGGCGAAATGTTTTATCGCGGTATCAATATATACGACCTCGTCAAAGGTTTCAACGGCAAGAGATACGGCTATGAAGAGTGCGCGTATTTGCTCTTGTGCGGTTCTTTGCCCAACAAAAAACAACTCGAAGATTTTACCAACCTGTTGAGCATGTATCGCAAACTCCCTGAGAGTTTCGTCCGCGACATCATTCTCAAAGCACCTTCTAAGGATATGATGAACGCCTTGGCAAGAAGCGTATTGACCTTATACTCTTACGATAGCAACCCAGACGATATTTCTATCAAAAACGTATTCCGTCAGTCCATTCAGCTCATAGCGCTGATGCCTATGCTTGCCGTGTACAGTTACCAAGCCTACAATCACTATCACCTTGGCAAAAACTTGTATATCCGCTATCCTAAAGACAACCTCTCGACGGCGGAAAATATCCTCTATTTGCTCAAAGGTAGCAAGGGCTTTACTCAAGAAGAAGCAAGAATGCTCGATATGTGTATGGTATTGCAAGCCGAGCACGGCGGCGGTAACAACTCGACCTTTACTACCCACGTAGTTACTTCTTCGGGCACCGATACCTACTCTTGCGTGGCAGCGTCGCTCGCTTCTCTCAAAGGTCCTCGTCACGGAGGAGCCAACCTCAAAGTTATCCAAATGCTCGACGACATAATGAAAAACGCCGACGACATCACCGAAGAAGGCATCGCCGACTATCTGCGCAAGATTCTCAACAAAGAAGCCTTCGACGGTTCGGGACTAATCTACGGACTTGGACACGCGGTATATTCCCTCTCCGACCCGAGAGCCAATATCCTGCACGAATATATCGAGAATTATATGTCTAAGAGATACCACAACAAGTTCCACCAACTCTATACAAGATTGCAAAAAATCGCGCCTAAGGTCATCAGCGAAAATAGAGTTATGTATAAGGGCGTAAGCGTCAATATCGACTTCTACACGGGTTACGTGTATAGATTATTGGAGATACCAGAAGTGTTGTTCACACCAATCTTCGCCGTATCGAGAATAGTTGGTTGGTCGGCGCACAGACTTGAAGAGCTCTCCAATAAGGGCAAGATTATTCGTCCCGCATATATAGCCGTATCTCCGAGAAGAGAATACGTAGACTTGGAAGATAGAGATTGATTGTTGGAGATATATTCTCGCCGCCTATTGACGGCGAGAATTTTTTTGTAAAATTTTGCAAACTTAATTTCAAATATTTGACCTCGTTTTATGCCTTTGTTATAATGTCGGTGATATGAAAAACTCTGCGACGACAACTATGACTACCAAAAACATTGCATCGATAGGACTTATGACGGCGGTATTGTGTTTGCTCGGTCCTATTTCCCTTCCTATAGGTCTCGTTCCTATCACGTTGGGCACCCTCGGCATCTATCTTACCGCTTATCTGTTAGGCTGGAAAAAGGGCGTCTTGTGCACGATAATATACCTACTTTTGGGAATGGTAGGAGTGCCTGTCTTTTCCAATTTCGGCGCAGGACTTGCCAAACTCGTCGGACCTACGGGCGGATACCTCATCGGATATATACCAATGTCGTTTATAATAGGTTTCTTCGCCGATAAATTCCGCAACAACAAGCCTATGCAACTGCTCGGTATGATATTGGCGACGATAGTTTTGTACGCAATAGGTACTGCTTGGTTGAGTGTTGCGGCAAAACTCACCTTTGCCAAAGCTCTTGCCGCAGGCGTGACGCCTTTTATCGTAGGCGACGCAATCAAAATCGTTATGGCAATGATACTCGGTATGCCTATCAAGGATAGAGTTGCCTTGTTCAATCAACAAGACAAGGTTTCTAAAGAAAATCTCGAGGAAGAAAATAAATAACAATGCTTTAAACAAAAATGCGTATCTTAGCGATACGCATTTTTTATTTGAATCTAGCATTTTGATAGCAACTAAATTGTTATCAATCCTTTTTGACGGTCTGCACGGTCATAATAATCGGCACCGCCAAAAATACTATACCCATAATAGTGCCCGCAACGAAGATAAAGTATTGTAGCCCCGTGGACTTGAATATGTCCATAAATTCGTTGCAAATATCGGTGACCATAGGCACGTTGATACCCTTCATTGCCCAAAAGCAACCTACGAAAGTACCCAAGAGCGGAAGGGTAAGAATAGTGCTGTAAGTGCAGTTGATGATTGCAAGCGTGTTCTTAACCTTACCCTTGAAGGTGGTGGCAAAGCGTGCAAAGAGCATAATCCCGCACGCCATAGTGACGACGATTACCACGTATTTTAGCAACAATCTCAAGTTGTCAAGGTACGCCAAAAACGGTACGTTGAACACTTGTATCGTATGCAAAAGCGACAGAAGTCCCCAAATATTGAGCAGTACGGAAATCACCGCCATACTCGTCTGCAAAGTTAGCTTTTTCTTATCCATGTTATTCTCCGAACTTGAGCAATACTTTGACTTTTTGTTCCTTATACGAAGGAATGATATAAGGCTTTTTGAGACTTGACATAGCAGGAATATCTCCGCCTACACCTTGTTGACGTCCGTCTACGTTGAGCGTCAGAGTAGATTTTCTACCCATTTCGTGCACGTGCGTCGTGTCGTTGAGCATTGCCATGGTGTAAGGGTGTACGCTTGCCTCGAAAGCCTTGTCCACCGCTTCTACTCTCACTCTATCGCCCACTTGCATCCACCTTACGTCGCAACGGTTGGCGTTTTCTTGCGGATATAGATAGTCGTGGATAAAGTCCTCTACGTCGTCGAATTTGTATACGTCGATAAACGCGCCCGTCTTTCTATCGCAATAGTTTTCGTGAGGTCCTTTGCCGTAATACGTAATATTTCTCTTACCCTCGCTAAGTTCCATAGTAAAGCCGAAACGTGGCAAAGTCCAAGGCATGGCGTTGGTGCATTTGAGCGACATCTTGATAGAGCCGTCAGGGAAAAGAATGTATTTAGTCTTGACGCCTACCAAATATCTTGCGCTCCATTTGATCTTGATTTTTACTGCGTCGCCCTCTTGCTCGACCTCGATTTTTCTTGGTTTGAGGGTCCTATTGGTAGTATGATATGCTGTTAGACCGAGTATCATCTTGACGAGTTTGATAGGCACTTGCGGCAATCTCTCGTTGTCGATGTTGGCTCTTACAAAGTTTGGCTTGATACCTCCGACTAGATATTCTTGTCCGTTCTTCTTGTAAGAGGAGATTTCTCCGCTCTTCTTGTCAAGCGTCATCTCGAAGCCGTTGCCCTTGAATAGGTACTTGTTGCTCTTGACGTCAAAAGAACATTCTATCTTGTCTCCTTTTTTGTCAAGGTGACGCTCAAAGTCGTACTCTCCCAAGACAAACTGTTCTCTTGCCATAACGTGTCCCTTAGTCAGCGACATAGCGTCCTTGTCAAGCGTGAGAATGCAGTCGAGGGTCTTTTCGCCCTTAGTCTTGACGTCAAAAGGCACTTTGACGACTAGCTTTTGCATATAACCACAATCGCCGAGAGCGATAGTTTCTTCCTTTTCTATCTCGCCTTGGTTTTTGAGTACCATCGTGAGTTTGAAATCGGAGAGCGAGGTGAACATAAATCTATTGAGTAGCGTTACTTCGTCGCCGTCAAGCGAAAAATCTACTTGTTGATATACCTTGACCACTTCGTAGAAGTGAGGATTTGGCTTTCTGTCGCCTTGCACGATACCGTTGAAGGCAAAGTTACCTGCGTTAGGCTTGTCGCCGAAATCGCCGCCGTAATTCCACTTAGACTTGCCGTCCTCGGTCACGGTACGTATAGACTGATCGGCAAAGTCCCAAATATATCCGCCCGCAAGTCTGTCGTACTTCTTGAAGTCTTCCCAGTAGTCGGCGAAGTTACCCAAGCTATTGCCCATTGCGTGTGCGTATTCGCATTCGATAAAAGGCTTGTCGGTATATTTCTTGCCGCAGAGCAAGTTGCCCATCTGCAAGTTCCACAAAGCAGGCGAGTGAATGACGGTCTTATTCTCGCCGATATTTTTCATCGCTTCTTGAGGCGTATACATCTCGCTAAACAAGTCGCTGACGCAAAGTTGAGCGTCTGGCTCGTAGTGGATAGGACGAGTGTTGTCTATAGCGAGTGCCGTTGCTTTCATATCGGCAAAAGTCTTGCCGTTGCCCGCTTCGTTACCCAATGACCAAAACAAAATACAACTGTGGTTTTTGTAACTGTTGACCATATTGCTCATACGGTAACAACATTGAGCCGACCACTTAGGGTTGCTTGCAGGCACGAACATTGCCAAGCCGTGAGTTTCGAGGTTGTTTTCGCTCATCACCAAGATACCTATTTCGTCGCAAAGTTCGTAGAATCTGCGAGAATTAGGATAGTGGCAAGTACGCACGTTGGTGACGTTGTTTTCTTTGAGCAGTCTAAGGTCGCTCTCGGTAATACTTGCAGGCACCGCGTGTCCGTAGTCCGGGTGGAAATCGTGACGGTTGACGCCACATATTTTAAGAGGCACGCCGTTGAGCAAAATAAACGGTCCTCTACCCGTCGCTCTATCAAGACCAACGATTTTTACTTCTCTAAATCCGTATTTGTGCTTGCGGAGATCTACAGCTTCGTCTCCCTCCAACAAGGTTACTTCCACGGTGTAAAGATATGGATTTTCGTGGCTCCAAAGCGCAAAGCCGTCCACGTCCATCTCGTATTTTACGACTGCCGTTTCGCTGTCGGCAAGCGCGCCGATTTTTTGAGTTTCGCTTGCAAAGGTCTTACCCTCGGCATCTACGATTTTTATTTCTACCGCGCCATCTGCCAAAGCCCTGCCTCTGCACTCGACGTTGACGTCGGCAAGGAACGTCGCCTTGTCGTAACTGCCCGCAAAAGCCGACCTGATATATAGGTCTTGCACGTAAGCTTTTGGCTTGAACACGAGGTTGACGTCTCTAAAAATACCGCTTAGACGCCACATATCCTGGTCTTCGAGATAACTGCCGTCGCAGAATTGTCTTACCGTCACGGCAAGTCTGTTGACGCCCTCCTTGACGTATTTGGTTATATCGTATTCAGTCTCGTCAAAGGTGTCTTGCGAATATCCTACGAAATTGCCGTTGACGAATACTTCTCCACACGAGTTGATGCCGCCGAAGTGTATGAATACGTTGTCTTTGACCTCGCCCAGTTCAAAATCTTTGACGTAAAGTCCGCAAGGATTGAGCTCGGGTTTGATATAAGGAATCTTAGTCGTGCTGATAGCGTAAGGATACGTAAAGTTGGTGTAGATAGGTGTGCCGTATCCCTTAATTTGCCAGTTGCTAGGCACGTCGAGATCGTCAAAACCACTTACATCGTAACTATTGTCCTTGTAATCACGTAGTTCCTCCGTCAAGTCGTTGACCGTCTCCAAAAATTTGAATTTCCACACGCCGTTGAGACAAACCGTCTTTTTTTCTCCGCTTGCCACGTCGTAAGGGAATCCTGCTCCGCTTCTCTTTTCGGTATTGACATCAAATACGTCAATGTCCTGCCACATAGGCTTTTTTGCGTCTTTTGCCATAATTTCCTCCACTTATTTACTCTAAATAATATATTAACATAAAAAACAATAATTGGCAATATCTATTTTGAAACAAGGTATATAAGCCAAACGACCTATATCAAAAAAGCTCTCCTTGTCGGAGAGCTCGTTTTGTTACAACGCAATAGCTTTTGTTCAATTATTCATTTTATAGCGACGATGACCGCAAACTTTTGGTTGCTATACACACATTGGACAATATCGAAATTGCTGCATCTCAGCATTTCCGTCTCAGCTTCTACCGAGCATTCTTTGTCTAGCAATCGCCTCTGCCTCCACAACTGTATATCGCGCTCGGTAAGTTGGCTGCTTTGCAATTTGTTGACCCAAGTCTTATCGTACCAATCGTTGAGAGTAGCGTCTCCCGCCGAGAATTGGTCGTAATTGACTAACATTCCGCCCTTAGGCAGTCGCTTGTAAATATCCTCGAACAACGTTTTCTTGTCTTGGTCTTCTAAATGATGGATAGAAAGTGCGGAAACCACGGCGTCAAAGTCGCCTTGAGGCAAGCCTTGCGTATAGTCGCCCAATAGATATTGCACTCTATCGTCACCCTCAAGCCTAAGGCGCGCTACGTCCAACATATCTCTAGCAACGTCAACCAAAGTAAAGCTTGTATCCTTACATTTTTGATACCAAAAACTAGTCAACAATCCAGTACCAGCACCCAAGTCTAACACACTCTCGGGTTCGCCGTAATTGGATAGAATAAAGTCTGTCGCACCTATGTAAAAATCTTGAAAGCAAGGTATAAAAATCTTGCGTTTGGCATCGTATTCTTTGGCAATCATATTAAATTGACCGCGAATATCCATATCAGCCCCTCACGTACTCAACCGCGCCCAGTGCGGCAACGGTGCCGTCGGCTACGGCAGTGGTGAGTTGGCGGATACGTTTGGCTCTGCAATCTCCCGCCACCCATACGCCGTCTACGTTGGTTTTGCAATCTTCACCCGCGACGACATATCCTTGGTCGTCCATATCTATTTGACCTTGGAACATATCGGTATTAGGAATTTTGCCTATAGCAACGAATAATCCGCTCACGTCAAGTCGTCTTGTGCCACCTTGCTTATCCTTGACGACCACGCCTTGCAAGCAATCTTCTCCCTCCAAAGCGTCTACGGTATAGCCAAGCACCAACTCCACGTTAGACTTGCTCTTGAGTTGTTCCACTTTGATTTGCTCGGCTCTAAACTCGCTTCTACGATGCACCAAATACACCTTGGAGCAACGCTCCGCCAAAAAGAGCGCGTCGTCGATAGCGGTGTTTCCTCCCCCCGACACGGCAACGGCTTTGCCAGCAAAGAAAGCTCCGTCGCATATTGCGCAATAGCTTACCCCACAGCCAAACAAGTCCTCTTCTTTTTCGACTCCGAGTTCTCTCGACTTGGCGCCGACTGCTATGATGACGCTCTTCGCTTGATAGGTCGCGTTGCGAGTAACTACCGTCTTGACGTCACCGACAAGTTGCACCGACTTCACGTTCTCACGCTTGATAGTCGCCCCCAAAGCCTTGGCTTGCTCCGCCAAGTCGTCGGAATATTGCATTCCGCTGATTTTCGCAATTGCGGGATAATTCTCTATCTCGGGGGTATTGCGGATTTGACCGCCCACCGCCATTGCTTCGAGTGCCAAAGCGGTTTTACCTGCTCTCTGTAGATATATGGATGCGGTAAGTCCGGCTGGTCCCGCTCCTATGATTATTGTATCGTACATATCTCTCCTATTAAGACAAAAGTAAGTGCTAAGACTTACTTTTGTCGACCTGTATTGAGTTTTTTACGCTTCTAGGTATTTTTTGATTTTCATTACGCCTGCGTATTTGTTGATTTGTCCGTCCTTGACAACCACCAAAGTAGGTACTTGCATTATTCCGTATTTTACCGACATATCCTCGTTAGCTTCGGCGTCGACCGGCTTATAATTTACGCCCGCCGCTTGCAACTCTTCTTTGGCGATTGGACAGTTAGGACATCTGGTGGTCGTAAATAGATATACTCCGTCTTTCTCCTCTACTTGCGCCACAGGCTCTTCTTTGAGTTGAGCTGTGCAGCAATGCTTTGCGCTCATCTTAGAGTTGGCGATGTCGTAAACCTTTCTATTCTTAAACTCAGCCAACTTACCGTCGTTCCAGTTTTGGACAGGTCTATAGTAACCCGTTATTCTGCTATATACTTCTGCAGGTTTGCCGCAGATAGGGCACTTATAGTGTTCGCCTATGATATAGCCGTGGTCGGCACATATCGAATAGGTAGGGCTCATGGTGTAGTATGGCAACTTATAGTTTTCCGCAATCTTTCTAACGAGGTTGGCGGTAGATTGCCAATCAGGAAGCTTCTCGCCTAGGAATGCATGGAATACGGTACCCGAGGTGTAGAGAGTTTGCAACTCGTCTTGTACGTCGAGTGCCTCGAAAATGTCCGCCGTATATCCTACAGGCAAGTGAGAACTGTTGGTGTAGTATGGAGTTCCGTTCTCGGCGTCGCTGGCGGTGATGATGTCGGGATAACGCTTTTTGTCGTGCTTGGCAAGTCTGTAAGACGTCGACTCTGCAGGTGTTGCTTCGAGGTTGTAGAGATCGCCGTACTTTTCTTGATAGTCGGAAAGTCTGTTGCGCATATGGTTGAGTACGTCTTTTGCAAACTGTTGAGACTCTTTTTCGGTCAAGTCCTTACCAATCCACTTAGCGTTGAGACAAGCCTCGTTCATACCGACCAAACCGATAGTCGAGAAGTGGTTGCTAAACGTGCCGAGGTATCTCTTGGTGTAAGGATAGAGCCCCTCTTCCAACAACTTGGTGATAATATCTCTCTTGTTTTTGAGGCTTCGTGCGGCAATGTCCATCATTCTGTCAAGACGAGCGTAGAACTCTTCTTCGTTTTTGGACAAATATGCGATACGAGGCAAGTTGATGGTAACTACGCCCACGGAGCCGGTGCTCTCACCGCTACCGAAGAAACCACCCGATTTCTTTCTGAGTTCTCTAAGATCAAGTCTAAGTCTGCAGCACATACTTCTTACGTCGCTTGGCTCCATATCGCTGTTGATATAGTTGGAGAAGTAAGGAGTGCCGTACTTGGCAGTCATCTCAAACAAAAGTCTGTTGTTTTCGGTGTCCGACCAGTCGAAGTCCTTGGTGATAGAATAGGTAGGGATAGGATATTGGAATCCTCTACCGTTGGCGTCGCCCTCAATCATGATTTCGATAAACGCCTTGTTGACCATAGCCATCTCGTCTACACAATCCTTGTACTTGAAGTCAACTTCTTTTCCGCCTACGATACAGTTCTTTTCCGCAAGGTCGGCAGGGACTGTCCAGTCAAGGGTAATGTTGGTGAACGGAGCTTGCGTACCCCAACGGCTAGGGGTGTTGACGCCGTAGATAAAGGATTGCAAGCATTGCTTAACTTCTTTGTAAGAGAGATTGTCTATCTTGACGAAAGGAGCAAGGTACGTGTCGAAGGAAGAAAAGGCTTGAGCGCCTGCCCATTCGTTTTGCATTATACCTAGAAAGTTGACCATTTGGTTGCAAAGCGTAGACAAGTGAGCTGCAGGTGCCGAGGTAATCTTACCTCTGATTCCGCCCAAACCTTCTTGAATGAGTTGTTTGAGCGACCAACCCGCACAGTAGCCGGTAAGCATCGACAAGTCGTGGATATGAATGTCGGCGTTGCGGTGTGCGTTGCCGATTTCTTCGTCGTAAACTTCACTTAGCCAGTAGTTGGCGGTGATAGCGCCCGAGTTGGAAAGGATAAGTCCGCCGACGGAATAGGTGACGGTGGAGTTCTCTTTTACACGCCAGTCCTCGAGTTTTACGTAGCTGTTGACGAGGTCTTTGTAGTCGAGAATAGTCGACTTCATGTTACGGATTTTTTCTCTTTGTTTGCGGTACAAGATATAAGCTCTTGCAACGTCGGTATAGCCCGATTGTTCCAAAACCGCTTCTACGCTGTCTTGGATGCTTTCTACGGAGATTTGGTTGTCCTTAATCTTTGGCTCAAAGTCCGCGGTAACTCTCAAAGCAAGCGTCTCGATGATGCTTGGAACGTATTGTCTGTTTTGCGCAACGAATGCTCTTTCGATAGCTTTGCCTATTTTGCTAAGGCTGAATTCTACGATTTCGCCGTCTCTTTTTACTACTTGGTACATCTTATTTTGCTCCCCTTAAATTTTTCACTGTACAACCATTATAAAACAACATATTGGGCTTGTCAAGAGCAAAAAACACAATATCTTGTATATTTTGAGATTTTACATATAACCTAATCGAGAGGTCGTTTTTTAGCAAAAAGCACGCGTTTCGACAAAAATCGCTACGCGTGCCGTTTGGCAAAATTATTTAATTTATTTCCTCGACAATATTATCGCCTTCCCACGAGAAGTCGCCAATCCTACTCAAAACACCCCTCTGATGTGAGTAGGGATGGATTTGGATATAAGCAAAGATTGGAACTGCTTCATCTCTTCGTCGCTGCAAGCCTCGAGCCCTTTGGCAATCGTACTGCCGGAGTCTACGAACTTTTGCAAAAAATAACTCTTTGCGCCCTTAATCCAATCGGCTATTGCCGACATTTCCTCTGCGGTATGGAACTGCTTTACAACCGTGGTGCGAAATTCGTAATCCACTCTCCCTTCAAGAAGCAATTCCACACTCTTTTTGACGCCCGACAAGTCAAAGTTTTTGATGCCGACGGTGCGAGGATAAGCCTCGGGACTGTTTTTAATATCCATAGCCACGTAGTCTACTAGTTTTTCATCCACAAGTCTTTTCAACACTTCGTAATTGCTGCCGTTGGTATCGAGTTTGACCAAAAAGCCCCTATCCTTTATCTCTTGCATAAACTCGGCAATATCGGGTTGCAAAGTCGGCTCTCCGCCCGTAATGCACACCCCGTCAAGTAACCCTTTACGCTTAGCAAGGTAGGTAAATATTTCTTCCGTGCATATCAAAGGTTGAGAAGACGGATCGAGCACCAACGTCGAGTTGTGACAAAACGGGCAACGCATATTGCATCTTCCCGTAAACACCGTGCACGCCGTCTTGCGGTCGTAGTCCACCAAAGTCAGTTTGTTAAGTCCGTGTATTTCCATAGTTACGTCTTGTCCTTATATTGATAGATATATTATACAATAATATTTGATTTTTTCAATACCTATTTGCCTTGTTGGCGGAAAAAGTATTTTCTCTGTCTAATATCGCGCTCGACTAAAACGTTAGAGCAAACTCTTTACAAAAAAAGGACGCCTAAGCGTCCTTAAAGTTTTAGTTGTCGTCACCGTCCGTCGGCTCTTCGCTATTTGGTTGAGATTTCTCTTGAGCCTTGTCTTCGGCGTCCTCTTCAACCAGGTCTTGGGCAGGTTGTTCTTGTCGCTTATTTTCTTCGGGTACGATTTCCACTTTAGGTGCGGAGGTCTTTTTGTATTTGTCGTTCTTCTCTTGACGGGCATCGATACTAGATATTACCTCTTCGGCGCTCTTGCCTTCGAAGAGCATCTCGACTTCGTTCGTATAAATGGTCTCTTTTTCGTACAAAACTTTGACCATGTTGTCGAGTATATCGCGCTTACTCTTGAGCACCTCGATTGCCCTTGCGTAGCAATCGTCGATTATCTTTTTGATTTCGCTGTCAATCAAGTCTCCTATCTTTTCGCTATAGGTGTGTTGGGTGGCGTAGTCTTTGCCTAAGAATACTTCCTTTTCTCCGCCGAGGAAAATGTTGCCCACCTTGTCGGACATACCCCACTCGGTCACCATACTTCTGGCGATAGAAGTTGCTCTTTGAATATCGTTGGAAGCGCCCGTCGACACGTCGTGAATGACGATTTCTTCCGCGGCTCTACCGCCGAGCATCATGGTGATGAGGTCGGTGAGCTTATTTTTGGATACGTGGCTATCGTCACTCTCGGGTCTAGTCAAAGTATATCCCGCAGCCATACCTCTAGGGATTATGCTGACCTCTTGCACTTCGTCGCAATGTGGCAAAACCTTGGCGATAATGGCGTGTCCCGACTCGTGATATGCCGTGATACGTTTGTCGCTGTCGGTGATGATTCTGCTCTTTTTCTGAGGTCCCGCAATTACTTTGTTGATTGCTTCGAGGATGTCCTCCATAATTATGACCTTTCTGTCGGCTCTCGCCGCAAGAATAGACGCTTCGTTGAGCAAGTTTTCTATATCCGCGCCGCTAAATCCGCTAGTCATGCGAGCAAGCACTTTGAAAGATATTTCGCTAGCGAGCGGTTTGTTGCGCGCGTGCACCTTGAAGATTGCCTCTCTACCCTTGACGTCGGGCGTGTTGACGTATATTTGCCTGTCGAATCTGCCCGGTCTCATGAGAGCCGGATCGAGAATATCCACTCTGTTGGTTGCCGCCATGATTATGATACCGTCGTTCTTTTCGAAGCCGTCCATCTGTACGAGCAACTGATTGAGGGTTTGTTCTCTCTCATCGTTTCCGCCGCCGAGACCCGCGCCACGATGTCTACCCACGGCGTCTATTTCGTCGATAAATATTATGCAAGGCATATTGCGCTTGGCTTGGTCGAACAAATCTCTAACTCTTGCCGCGCCCGTACCTACGAACATCTCTACGAAGTCCGAGCCGCTAATGGAGAAGAAAGGCACGTTGCTCTCACCCGCTACCGCTTTGGCGAACAGAGTTTTACCCGTTCCCGGAGGTCCTACGAGCAAGACGCCCTTAGGTATCCTTGCGCCGAGCGCGGTAAACTTTTGCGGATTTTTGAGAAACTCTACGATCTCGGCAAGTTCGAGTTTTTCTTCTTCCGCGCCCGCAACGTCGCTAAACTTGACGTTGACGTTCATGTTTAGCCTTGCTTTGGTCTTGCCAAAGTTCATGGCTTGTTTGTTGGCGCCGCCCGCTTGTCTAAACAAGAAGAATACCACTATTCCCATCAAAATGAGCGAGCCTATAGGGAAAAGTAGCGACGTCCAAGTCGAGCCGGAATTAGGGTCGTCGTATTTGACGACAGGCACGTTGGCGCCCGCCTCTACCAAACCGTCAAGCTTGCCTGCAAACTCCGTCCTTGACGGAATTCTTACGAAATACGTTGCCTTTTTGGTTGGGTTTTTGAAAAAAGCGTCCTTGGTAGTCGTCGAGCCTTCCGCAAGCACGTAAGCGGTGTATCCGCCGCTGATATAAATACCCGCGACTTTGTTGTCCTTTAGCATTTGCATCAAAGATTCCTCACCCTCGTAGGTGAGCTCCTTCGGCTTTGCTCCTCCCAGCATCGTCCATATCAAAACGAATATCAAAACGATACAAAGGGCAATTATCGAAAATCTAATTATGTTGGCTGTTTTTTTGTTCACAGTCTCCTCCGCATTACAAATCTTAGTCTAAACGTTATTTTATAATAGTATAATTACCTCTTCAAGTCAAGTATTGTCAAAAAATATAGTTATGCGGAGTGTAAAATGTTTCTAAAATTTATATCTACTCACCAATTCAAAGGTCTTGCGAGACATTGCGTCTATAAAGCCCTCGTCGCGAGTTTTCAATTCCGTCATTCTATCCGAATCGCTGTCCCCGACAATCGCCATAACTCCTATATCACCTATACGCTTGCGATTGCTAAAAAATGCCCCTCCGGGCTTGATTCCGTTGGAAGTTAGTTTGATTTTTCCTATATCCTTGCTTTCTCCGAGCGTGGAGTCGATGACTATCACCACGTCGTTTTTGTGGCGTTTGTTAAGCATTTGCGCGTACTGCGCGACATTGAGCGAAGTTATTTGGTTGCCCGTGCAACCGTACACGTAAGCGTCAACTCCGCTTGCCTTGAGCAAATCGCCGACTTTGGGACCTATACTGTCACCGACGACCTTGGTCGTTCCTATACATACGAATACCAATTTTTTCATATTCAAAAGTCTTGCCCAAAACAAAAATATTATACCTGTATTGATTTATTTAACTTTTTTGGTCAATAATACCATCGTCGATTATTTGCCTTTGCCTTTGAACAAAATCAAAATAGTCAAAAGCATATTGACATTTGAATAAAACTCTAATATAATAATTATGCTAGACGGAGCTGTTCGTTTGGCAAGGAGAAGAATATGTTCAACTATATCTTAGCATTACCCGAGCTTCCTATACCGGTATCCTACGTTACGATAGGTGCGGCGGTCATTTTGTTACTCGGGCTTATCATCGGAGCAAAACAAGGCTTGGTCAAGGCACTATTTTCGATTTTGTCCACTGCCGGTTCTATTGTTGCCGCAACTTTCATTATGCCTTATATCACCAACTTCTTGACGGGACAAGAAAAAATACAAGAAATGATTGCTACTTATGGAGAGATACTCAACAAAGCCGTCGCCGTTATTTCATTTATAATGGCTTGGATAGTAGCTTTTGTTGTTCTCAAAATAATATTCGCAATCATCAACAAGATTTTTAGCGGAGACGGCGTGCTCGGCACTATCAACAGATTGCTCGGTGCGGTATTCGGCTTGGCAGCGTCGGCGTTGGTAGTAATTACGATAGTATACTTGATGAATATGTTTAGCAGTAGCCAATCTATCTTCCAAGAGTTGCTTGAAAATGCAAAGACCGACCCTGTAGGTACCTTCTTGGTCGAGAACAATCTGCTTGACAAACTCATTGGTTTACTTAGTTCCAAGATCCCTGCTTTTGCCGACTTTATGGCGTCGGTAGGCTATACCGCAGCAAGTTAGAGCCATAAGGACAACAAATTACCGATTATTCCAAAAAGTCCGCTCAATACGAGAGTGGACTTTTTTATTCCTTGCCATGCGATATATTCCGCAAGACAAACGACGAAAGCCAATCCGTCCGATATGCCGATAGCATATATCGTTTTCTTTTTTGTCCCCAACACCCAGCATATTAGGTACTTGATTGCAATAGTCACCAAAAAAACTGCCGCGTTTTCTATGCTCGTCATATCATATTGTATTGTCAAAATAGCAAATATTGTAAAAATTATGCTAACCTATTGAAAAATAACTTTATTTAATCTATAATATTATAGTCATGAACAAAAAGATTTCTAAGTGGCATAGGCTAGACAATTCCGCCAAAATATATCCTATGATGGAGCAAAGGGACAAGCACAATCTCTTTCGCATAACTTTCGTTATGAAGCAAGACGTTGCGCCCGACGTACTCCAAAAGGCTTTGGAATTGACTTTGACTCGTTTTCCTTCCTTCAAAGTAAGATTGAAAAAGGGGTTTTTTTGGTACTATTTCGACACCAACGACATGCCTGCCAAAATCTATCCTCTCGACCCCGCACCTTTGCGCAAGGTCGTCGCCAAGAAGAACAACGACTATTGCTTTAAGATTAGTTATTATAACAAGTTGATTACGGGCGACTTTTTCCACGCGCTGTGCGACGGCGTGGGGGCAAGTTGCTTTATGAAATCCCTCGTCTATACCTACGTCAATCTTTTGGGTTACGACGTGGCTTCCGAATGCAAGATTATGACCATAGGCTCACCCGTACAGCCGTCGGAGCTTGAGGACAGCTTCCTTGCCAATTACAAAAAAGTAAAAATCAAAGACCTCAACATATCTTCACTCAAGGGTGACAAAAAGAAAGCCTACCTTATCAAGGGCATAATGTTCGAGGACAACGGCACGGGCATAATCCACATTTACTGTCCTATTGCCGATTTGCTAGCCAAGGCAAAAGAAAAGGGCTGCACCGCCACCGAATTGTTGACGGCAATCTTCATTCTTTCGATATACGAAGCGCAGATAGAGGGTAAAAACAACGATGCGGGCAATATTCAGATATTTTGTCCTATCAATCTTCGCAAGATTTTCAATTCCAATACACTACTCAACTTCTCGCTCTTTTCGCGTATTAGCGCCAACCCACATACCGATATGGATATGGATACCCTCATATCCATTGTGCACGATTGCTTGCAACGCGACACCGACAAAGAGTTGCTTAGCAGCAAGATTTCCACTACCGTGATGGGCGAAAAGTTCTTCTTGATGCGCATAATGCCACTATTTATCAAACAGTTGATTTTTAAGATAAGCAATTTGTTCATCGGCAAAAACAAAAAGACGGCAACCTTCTCCAACGTGGGCATTTTACAACTGCCCGACGGCTTGCGCGACCACGTAGAGTCGGCGTCGGTGAGCATAAGCGTCAACCAAACCACGCCCGTCAGTCTCACGGCTCTCACCACCTACGAAACGCTGTGTCTGACCTTTACCAGATGTATCACCGACACGGCAATCGAGCGAGTATTTGTCAAGCATCTACAAGATCTCGGCATTGACGTATCCGTCAACAGTAACATGTGGGAGGTGAACTATGCGTTGTAAGTATTGCGGCGTAGAAGTCAATGACAACGTCAAAGTTTGTCCTATCTGCCACGAAAAACTCGAAGGTTATCTCTCTGATGCTCCGTCGATGTATCCAGCAAAAAACAGCGTAAAACGCAAGAGAAAACACACGCATTTTACCTTTGACAACCTATATTGGGGCATTGGGCTTGCTGTATGGATATGCTGTCTTGCCGTATGCGAGGTCCTTACGCCAACTCTACAATGGCATTGGCTAGTCATACTGCTGATATTGTACGGTTATCTCTTCGTCCGCAATACGATACTCTCCAACTCGTCCATAGGTCTCAAAATCTTTACCCAGATTATTATGATTTTGGCAGTATTGATTAGTTCGTTGTATATATTCAAAGGGCTCAATCTACACCACGACCCGAAGTATTGGATATTAGAATACGCCTTGCCGATAGTGCTTGGCACGGGACTAGTCATAATGATAGTTTTCGTGTGCATATTTGCCAAGAGATGCCCGTCACTCATTGCCGATTGCGTATTTATGATGCTACTAGGCTATACGCCTATCATTATGTATCTCACGGGCAATGTCACTCACCTGTGGCCGTCACTCGCCGTATCTATCGTCGCAACGCTGGCAATACTATCTTGCTTTATGTTCGGTAGAAAAGAATTGATTGACGAACTCAAAAAGCGGTTTCATCTATAATTAATCAACAAAACGCCACTATCAAAGTGGCGTTTTGTATCAATTATCGTTTAATATTTTTTAAGTTAAAAAGATACCGAACTCATCGTTCGGTATCTTTAATTAATTTATTCTTGGTCGGTTGGTTGCTCGGGCGTTTCGGAAGTGTCCGACGTCTCGCCTTGTGGAGTTTCGGTTGCTTCTACCTCGACTTCTTCGTCGGCGTGCGGCACTATAGTAAAGCATACGACGTTGCCCTCGTCTCTCATTCTCATTACCTTGACGCCTTGGGTATTTCTACCAATCTTGGAGATTTCGTTGGCTCTTACCCTAATTATCGTGCCGTTGTCGGCTATAATCATCACGTCGTCGGTGTCAGGGTTGACGAGTTTTAGGTTGACGATATCGCCCGTCTTTTCGTTGAGCACGCCCGCTTTGATACCCTTACCAGCTCTGCCTTGCAAGGTATATTCGGATATATCCGTTCTCTTGCCGTAGCCGTTGGAGGTAATGGTCAACACTTCGCTGCCTTCGATGACCTTGGTCATATCTACTACGTGTTCGCCCTTGGACTTGTCAATATTGATAGACTTGACGCCTTGGCTAGTTCTTCCCGTAGGTCTTACGTCCTTTTCGCTAAATCTTATGCACTTACCGCTGCTGGAAGCCATAATGATTTCGTCTTCGCCGCTAGTGAGTTGTACGCCGATAAGTTCGTCTCCGTCAACGAGGTTGATTGCGATTTTACCGTTGGACTGAATTCTGTCAAACTCGCCGAGGTCGGTCTTTTTGATAAGTCCGTTTTTGGTAGCCATCATCAGATAGCCTTGGCTTCCCTTTGGCACAGGGATTGCCTTGTTGATTTGTTCTCCCGCCTCCAAGTTGAGCAAGTTGACTATCGCTCTACCCTTGGCGTTTCTGCTTGCTTCGGGGATTTGGTAGCCCTTGATACGATATACTCTGCCCGTATTGCTAAAGAAGAGAATATTGTCGTGAGTAGAAGTCGCCATAACGTCCTCTACGAAGTCTTCTTCCTTGGTCTTGTGCGCCGATACTCCCACGCCGCCTCTTCTTTGAGCCTTGTACTCGTCTACCGGCATACGCTTGATATAGCCGTTGTGGGTAGCTGTGATGATTACGTCCTCTTCTTCGATGAGGTCTTCTATGTCTAGGTCGGAGTAATCGTAAGTAATCTCCGATCTACGAGGGTCGGCATACTTTTCTTTGATTTCCGTCATTTCGGTTTTGATGATTTCCACCACTCTTTGAGGTTTTGCCAATATATCCTTGAGGTCGGCGATAGTCTTTTCCAATTCTTCGAGTTCACTCTTGAGTTTGTCGACTTCGAGTGCCGTCAATCTTTGCAATCTCATCTCGAGTATCGCCACGGCTTGACGCTCGCTGAGTTCGAATTTGTCGCACAGATTGCTGATAGCCACGTTGCGGTCGCTCGACGCCTTAATCGTTGCGATAACTTCGTCGATATTGGCTAGCGCTTTGACCAATCCCAATAAGATATGTTCCTTTTCTTGCGCCTTGTCGAGGTCGTATTGGGTACGACGAGTGATGACTGACTTTTGGTGCTTGATATACTCTTCGAGGATTTGCTTGAGGTTGAGCACCTTAGGCGTGCCGTCCACCAAAGCAAGCATAATCATAGAGTTGGAGACTTGCAGTTGGGTGTGCTTGAAAAGAAGGTTGAGCACGACTTGCGGATTGGCGTCTTTCTTGACTTCGATGACGATACGCATACCCTCTCTATCCGACAACTCGTGAATATCGCTGATGCCCTCGACTCTCTTCTGTTTGACGAGGTCGGCTATACTCTCAATGAGTTTAGCCTTGTTGACTTGGTAAGGAATCTCCGTAATGATAATGCTCGACTTGCCGTTAGAATGTTCTTCTATCTCCGTCTTAGCTCTAATTATGCAGTTACCTTTACCCGTTCTATAAGCCTTTTTGATACCGCTACCGCCCATAATGTAGGCACCCGTAGGATAGTCGGGGGCAGGTATATATTCCATCAGTTGCTCGATGTCAAGGTCAGGATCATCGAGCAAAGCGATAGTACCGTCGATAACTTCGGCAAGGTTATGCGGAGGAATAGACGTTGCCATACCTACGGCTATACCGTCGCTACCGTTGACGAGTAAGTTAGGATAACGTGCAGGGAGCACGACAGGTTGCTCTCTCGTATCGTCGAAGTTCGGATAGAAGTCAACCGTCTTTTTGTCTATATCCCTTATCATTTCGTTGGCGATTTTGCTCATTCTCGCCTCGGTGTATCTATAAGCTGCGGCAGGGTCGCCGTCCACCGAGCCGAAGTTGCCGTGTCCGTCTACGAGAGTACATCTGATAGAAAAGTCTTGCGCCAATCTTACCAACGCGTCGTAAACCGATCTGTCGCCGTGTGGGTGGTATTTACCAAGCACGTCTCCGACGATAAGCGCGCACTTACGGTGTGGCTTATCCGCCGTCAAACCGAGTTCGTTCATATCATACAAAATTCTTCTATGAACGGGCTTTAGTCCGTCTCTTACGTCAGGGATCGCTCTCGAAACGTTGACCGCCATAGCATAGGCGATAAAGGACTTCTTCATCTCGCTCTCGACTTCGACGTGTTCGATAGTCGTCCCCGCGAGCATCTCCATTATATCTTTTTTATTGTCGATATTTTCGTTATCTTTTTTGATTGCCATAACTTATCCCTCCATTACACGTCGAGTTCTTCGACAAGGTTAGCGTTTTCTTCGATAAACACTCTTCTTCTCTCAGGCTCGTCACCCATAAGCAACGAAAATACGTCGTCGGCACGTTCGGCGTCTTCCATAGTCACCTTGACGAGAGTACGGGTCTCGGGGTCCATTGTCGTCTCCCAAAGCTGCTCTTTGTCCATCTCTCCAAGACCTTTGTAACGCTGAATTTCGCCCTTCTTGTCAATGCTCTTGAGATATTCGAGATAGTCGTCTCTCTCCTGGTCGCTGTAGCAATACTTCTCTATCTTAGAGCCCTTTTGGGTAATCTTGTATAGAGGCGGCTTGGCGATATACACGTGTCCTTGCTCGATAACAGGCTTCATAAATCTAAAGAAGAAGGTGAGAAGCAATATTCTGATATGGCTTCCGTCCACGTCGGCATCGGTCATACAAATGATGCGGTCGTATTTGAGCTTGGATACGTCGCACTCTTCGTTGATACCGCAACCGAAAGTGGTAATCATATTTTTGATTTCTTCGCTCTCGAGCACTCTGTGCAGTCTTGCCTTTTCCACGTTGAGGATTTTACCTCTAAGTGGCAAAATAGCTTGGAATCTTCTATCTCTACCCGTCTTGGCAGTTCCGCCCGCGCTGTCGCCCTCTACGAGGTAAATCTCGCACTTGCGTGGGTCTTTGTCGGAGCAGTCGGCAAGTTTTCCGGGGAGAGTGGTGGATTCGAGTACCGACTTTCTACGGGTCAAATCTCTTGCGTTTCTCGCGGCGTCACGCGCCTTTTTGGCGTTGATAGCCTTGGATATAATCTCTCTTGCGTCCTTTGGATTCTCTTCCAAAAATTCGCCGAATTTTTCGCCAAAGGCTTTGGCAACTACGGTACGCATAAAGCTGTTGCCGAGTTTGCCTTTGGTCTGCCCTTCGAATTGCGGGTCAACGAGCTTGACGCTAACGACGGCTACGAGACCTTCTCTACAGTCCTCACCGCTGAGTTTTTCCTCGTTTTTGAGCAGTTTGAGGGAAGTACCGTAATCGTTGAATAGTTTGGTAAGCGTGGTCTTAAAGCCCTCTAGGTGCGTACCGCCCTCGTGTGTATTGATGTTGTTGGCGTAACTATATATCGTCTCGGAATAGCCGTTGTTGTATTGCATTGCAATCTCAACTTGGTAGTCGTCGCTGATAGACTGAATGTATAGAGGCTTTTCGAGCAAACCGCCCTTGTTGTTGAGTTGTTGTACGTACTCTACGATACCTCCCTCGTAGAAGAAGGATTCGGATTGTTCTCTCAGCGGTCTGCTGTCCTTGAGATTGATACGCAGTCCTTTGTTGAGGAATGCAAGCTCTTGCAATCTGTGTTTGAGAGTGTCGTATTGGAAGTCCAACGTCTCGAAGATTTCTCCGTCGGGATAGAATACGACTTTGGTACCGTGGCGCTGCGTTTCCCCAACCTTAGCAAGAGGTCTTTGAGCCACGCCTCTATTGAAGGTCATCTTATACAGTCCGCCGTTCTGAGCAACTTCTACCTCGAGCCACTCGCTGAGAGCGTTGACGCAAGACACGCCCACGCCGTGCAAACCACCCGAGAATTTGTATCCGCCGCCGCCGAACTTACCGCCCGCGTGCAACTTGGTGAGTACGACCTCCACCGCGCTCTTGCCTTCCTTTTCGATGATGCCGGTAGGGATACCGCGTCCGTTGTCTTGTACCGATACGGCTCCGTCTGCGGTAATCTCAATGTCAACCGTGTCGCAAAAACCCGCCATAGCTTCGTCGATAGCGTTGTCCACGACCTCGTAAACCAAGTGGTGCAAGCCTCTCTCGTCAGTCGAGCCGATGTACATGCCCGGACGCTTTCTGACAGGTTCCAAGCCCTCGAGCACTTGAATATCGTTTTGAGTATAACGACTATTTTTTACTTCGCCCATACTTTCTCCTTATGCGCACGCACGCGTGCGAGTATTATAATATTATAATTATTATATCATCCTACGAAAAAAATAGCAAGGCTTTGCAGCAAAATAACGCTCTTTCGAGCAGGTTTTTCTCATGGAATTTTTTGCAAAATTTTGGCAATTTTTTTGAGCGTTATTGACAAAAGACGACTGGTGTGCTACATTATTAAAAAACGATTAAGGAGATATAATATGCAACTAAAAGATAGCAAAACTATGCAAAATCTTATGACCGCCTTTGCAGGTGAGTCGCAAGCTCGCAACAAATATACCTACTTTGCTTCCAAAGCTAAGAAGGAAGGCTACGTTCAAATAGCCGCTCTCTTCGAAGAGACCGCCAACAACGAAAAAGAACACGCAAAAATGTGGTTCAAGCTCATCAACGGCGGTATAGGCTCTACCGCAGAAAATCTCAAAGCTGCTGCCGAGGGCGAAAACTACGAATGGACGGACATGTACGATACCTTTGCCAAAGAAGCTAGAGAAGAAGGCTTCGAAGAGATTGCCAAAATGTTCGAAGGCGTAGCAAAAATCGAGAAAGAACACGAAGAAAGATACACCGCCCTTCTAAACAACTTGCAAAACGGCAAAGTATTCGCCAAAGACGAAGAAGTAGAATGGCATTGCGCTAACTGCGGACACGTTCACTACGGCAAGACGGCTCCCGAAGTTTGCCCTGTATGCGCTCATCCACAAGCTTACTTCCAAGTTAGAGCCAAAAACTTTTAATATAAAGTGACAACCAAAAACCGCATCTGCTAATAGATGCGGTTTTTTATTTTTGTCGATAAGTATTGAATTTTTGATATTTTCTAATGCAACGCCGTCAAGATAAGCGTCATCATAGGAATGGTGACTATCGACGACATAGTACCCAGCAAAACAAGGTTGGCAGCCGTTTCTTGTCCCTCCCCCAGCATCTCGGCAAAGTTGAGCACGACGCTGGCAACGGGAGTGCACGCAAGGATAAACATAGTCTCCTTGAAGTAGGTAGGCAATGGCAAAAACCAAACTAAGAGCAAAGCGATAAGCCCAAATATTACTTGCTTAAACACTACCACCACGTACTGCATAGGACGGCAAAATACCGACCTAGGGCTGTTGACGGCAAGTCGCATACCCATGATAAGCATACATAGCGGCGTCGTCATCTTACCTAACAAAGTAATCATTGCGTCCAACTGCGACGGCATCTTAGCCCCGGTAAAGAACAGCGGTAAGCCTATTATCAAGCCCACGGTGGCGGGGTTAAAAATTGCCTTTTTAATTGAAACGTACTTTTTGTCACGAGTAATGATAGCCGAAGCAAAAGTCCAACCGAGCAAGTTCATACCTATCAAAAAAGCCGTCGAATATACGAGCACTTCGGGATTGTCGGGGAAGATACTTTCGAGTAGAGGAACGCCCAAAAAGCCCACGTTGCCGAATGCCACGGCTACGTTGGATATTCTCACCGCGACGTTGTCTTGTTTTTTTCTAAAAATTAGGTAGTACACACCCAACACGACGGCTTGCAAGACGAAGGTGAGCGCAAGGAATATCATCATTCTAACGAAGACGTCTCGGCTGTACTCTACTCTAGTCAACGAGTATATCGTCAAGCAAGGCTGACAAACGTACATCAAGATGACGGCAAAAGCCGAAATGGCTTGAGGCTTGATAATCCCCGTCTTGACGGTGACGAACCCCGGTATTGCGTAAGCAAGCATTATGCCTACCGTTGTCAAAGTTATCAAAAACAATTCCATAAATCTATTACATATTACTCTCACATGGTATTATTGTCAACAAATACATCTTATTATTCTTGCATATTTTTTGCATTGTTTTAGTAGTGGTTTTTCAAAAAAAAGACACGCCGTTTTGGTAGCGTGTCTTTATCTTTTTGATTATATTTTGGTATTATTGAGCGTCGCTATCGTTTGGCGTTTCTTCAATTACAACGTCATTCGCTCCTTTTTCGACTTCTTCAGCCGAATTGAGCACGATAGCCTCTGCCTCGCTTTCCTCAACGCCCTCGTTGACGAGCTCTTCTATCTCCTCATCGTGCATATCGTCCCAACCCTTGTAGTCGTTTTCGAGTGCGGCAAACTTTTTGCTATGATTGGTGACGAGTTGCAAAACTATACCTATAACGAATACGGCAATAAATACGAGCCAACCCGCAATCACTTGCGCCCAAATAGGATAGCCGCCGTATCCTCCGCCTTCTCCGCCGTAACTCTTGATAGTATCGATAAAATTCCATATAAACAAGCCGCCGAGAAGCATTGGCGCAACGATTTTGATTATCCAATCGTAACCGCTCTTGATTTTGATACTCGTTGCGGTACGATTGAGTTCGTCTCTGACCTTGCTTGTCTTAAAGAACCAACCAACCACGATACATTCGATTATACCTACGAGAATCAAGCTAAACGAGTTAGCCCATTTGTCTACTATATCGAGCCATTCCAATCCGCCCTTGGTGATATATATTACCGACACCAAAGCTGCGCATAGACAAGTGGTCAAACGCGTCTTGCGAGGGTCGAGTTTGAACTTGTCGCTGATAGAAGTTGCAACGCCTTCTACTATAGAGAACGCGCTGTCGATAGCCAGCGTCAACAAAGTCATATAGAACAAGAATGCTATAAAGCTGTTGAAAGCAGCACTATTCGACAACATAACCATAGCCTGAGGATATACTACGAAAGCAGTACCTATACCGCCCGACGGATTGGCAAGGTAGCTCTCGAGCATTCCAGTACCGCTGAGGGTAGTAAACAAAACGATACCCGCAAGCACGCTGATTGCCATGTCGCTGATAGCTATTATCAAGGTATCCTTGACAATATCGCTCTTTTTGTTGACGAAAGAGCCGTACGCAATCATGATTGCCATCATTATCGACAAACTATAAAATACTTGTCCGAAAGCGTCAATCCAGAGACCGCTGTCTCCGAGTTTGCTAAAGTCGGGGACAAAGAACTGCTTAAGTCCCGCTCCCGAAGCGTTGCCGAAATCTTTGATCATACCGTTGATAGCCAAAACTATCAACAAAACTACCGGAATGATTACGGTAAAAGGTACTACTTTGCCCGCGCTATGAGCACCCTTACGAATACATAAATATATTGCTATCCAAGCGATAATCAGCGCTACGAAAAGTCCGCCGGGAATATCAAAGGCACCCGCGCCGCTGGCGATTGGTTGATATTGCAGCGCTTCTCCGAAGAAGATACCGCCAGCCTCTTCCGAGGTAAGTCCGCCAAGCTTAAACGACTTGACTATCATCACCAAAATCCACGCCAATACTACTGCGTAATACGTTACGATAACGAATGCGTTGGCAACAGCCGCCCAACCTACGAATTCTGTCTTTTTGTTAAGACCTCTAAACGCTCCCGGAGCGCCGTGTTGCATCTTACGACCGATAGAAATCTCCATCATAAGCAGAGGCCAGCCGAGTATAAACATTGCCAAGACATATACCAACAAAAAAGTTCCGCCGCCGTGCATCGCAGCCAAACCCGGGAATCTCCATGCGTTACCAAGACCTACCGCCGAGCCGATAGCCGCAAAAATAAACGTGGTGCGACTCGCCCAAGAATCTCTCTTTTTAGCCATAATTCCTCCAAATATAAGAATAATATATTGATTATAGCATACCGAGCAAAATTTTTCAAATATTTTACATATTATATTTATCTCTTTAATACAATAAATAGCTATCGCAACAATTTGCAATACATTACGGCGCAAGTCGTTTGCATAGCGTATTTTCCGACGCTACGACTTAGCTTGGTACTAAAATATACGCAAACAAAAAAACACCGACGGATAATCCGTCGGTGAAAAACTATCGTGTTGATATTATTCTGCCGGATGAGCCTTGATATAAGACTCTTTGTCAGCCTCGCTCATAAACTGAGGAATAAGTCCGTCTTTGGTTTTATCGCTCTCAACGTATCCGCTGACAATCTTGCCTTCGGCTTTGGTCACGACGCCCTCGGCAACGCCGTAAGCGGTGTAATCGAGCCTATAGAGATAATTGTAGTTGTTGCCGTCGATATAATAAATATAGTTGCCTAGTTTGACAGGAGACAGCCAAGAAGTCGACACGCTTTGGTCGCTTATTTGCTCTTCGCTAGGTACCGCTGCCATATAATTCATTCTCATAAGAGAATTGGATATGACGTAATAAACGTAGTCGCCATCGAAGAATAGTATGGTAGGAGTAGAAGAAAGAGTAATCTCTTTGTCTATATCGTTGACATTGGCTTGCTCTGTAATTGGCTTGTACACCTTGACTGTAGAAGATGAAATATCGAGTATTCCTTGCTCAAAACCAAGCGGTACGAAACTGCTGACGGAAGACACTGCGAATTTCTTCTCCAACGTTTTGTCGATAGCGGTGAGGCTGTCCAACTTGTAACCGTAAGTTCCTACCGCAGCGGCTGTATCGTTGTCGGTCCTAGAATAATACAACACCTTCTCAACTTTATCGTACTTGATAAGGGAAATGGTCTTTTGCTCTTTGAGAGTAGGAGTATCGCCGGAAGCGTAGGTGGTATCGCCGATGATTTGTATAGGTGCGGAGTTGCCGTCTAACGCCCAAACTACGTTGTTGTTGAGCGTCTTATTTTCGCTGGCGGTGGTATAGAAAACCATATTGCTTTGAGCGGTAAAAAGCGAGCCCGTTACGTCGGAGGCAATCACGCTTTCTTTACCAACCTTCTTGTCATTATACTCAACCTTCTTGAGGTCGGTGCCCGATACGTAGATGAGCGCCGTCTCGGTAAAGGTAAACTTGACCGACGAGCCCTCTATTACGGCTATCGACTGAGTTTTGCTACCGTCGAGTTTGGTACGCATATATTCGAGGTTGCTCGTCAAAACGTTGCCGTATTTGTCAGTTTGGGTACTTGGAGAGCAATAATAGAGCCACTCGCCAAAGATATAAAGTCCTGCCCCCGTGTTGCCGGTATAGTAGGTCTTAGGCACAACGACCGCGGTATCGCTCAAAGTACCGTCTGCGTTGATTTTGCTCTTCATAATGCTGCCTTTGACGCTTGCTTTGCCGAAGTGATTGTCCTCGGGCTTGGTTATATTGGCGGTGTCGTCCATTCCGTTGACGTAATAGAGATAATCGCCTTGTTTGACGACCATAGAGCCGTTATTTTCTACTTCTCCCGTCGTAATAGGGCCTACGGGACCCCACTTAAAATTTTGACAGCCAACCAATGCAAGCGCTATCGTTGCAACCATCAAAACTATCAAAATCGACTTGGTAAACTTTGTCATTCTATTCTCCCATATAAGAATTGCTATATAATATAATAATTATAGTATAATAGTTGATATAAATCAATAAATTTTTCGCAAAATTTCACCTTGTAAGTTATTTTAACCTTTTTTGCTCACTAATTACATACCTGCATCAAGTCGCCAAACCCGATACTACTCTTAGTTCGGCTATGCGCCTCGTCTACGACTTGTACGCCCAGTTGATCGGTTGCAGACCGTGCGCCGCCAAAAAGTCGTTGGCTTTAGAAAAGTGCTTGCATTCCAAAAAGCCGTGATAAAAGGACAACGGGCTCGGATGAACGGCTTTGAGCACGAGATGCTTTTTGTCGTCGATAAGCCTTGCCTTAGACTTGGCGTAGCCTCCCCAGAGCATAAATACTATAGGGGTATCGTGAGCGTTGAGCAATTCGATAATTCTATCGGTAAACCTATCCCAGCCGTATTGGGCATGCGACAACGGTTGTCCCTTGCGCACGCTGAGGTAGCTGTTGAGGAGCAACACCCCTTGTTCAGCCCATCCCGTTAAGTCACCGTTGGAGTCGGGCTTAACACCTAAATCGTACTGCAAAGCCTTAAAAATGTTGACGAGCGAAGGAGGAAGTTTAGTGCCCTTTTCTACACTAAAGCACAAACCGTTGGCTTGTCCGTAGTCGTGATACGGATCTTGTCCGAGAATAACGACTTTTACCTTGTCGTAAGGACATAAGTCCAAAGCTCGAAATATTTTTTCTTTGGGCGGAAAACAAGTCGTCGACGCATATTCGTGCATTACCGACGTCCATAGTTTAGGGAAATACTCCTTATCTCCCTCGCTCTTGAGCAGTTGTCTCCATCCTTCGTCCGCAATTTTTACCATAGCAACATTATATTGCGCCCGCGCGTTTTTGTCAACGGTTGACTTTGCAATGGCTTTGTCTTACAATGGAATTATGATAGATACACATACACATTGTAACCACTCTCAAGACAGTAATACTCCACCGCGAGACATGATAGAGGGGGCAATAGCCAAAGGCTTGCAATACGTTGCTCTTACCGACCATTACGACCTCGACATGCTGAGTTTTCCACAAGTGCCGCAGATAGATTTGCCTCGGCACTTTGAAGAATTGGCTATCCTCAAAGAGCAATACCGAGACAAAATTCAAGTCGGTATAGGCATAGAATGCGGCTGGGCAAAGGACGTCCAAGACGATTATGCACGCAATCTTGCACCTTACGAGATAGATATGACTATCAATTCCGTACATTTGATAGACGGCAAGGACTGCTACGCCGAGGGCTATTACGACGAATTGTCTCTCCAAAAGTGCTACGACGACTATTTGGATAGCGTCATCGCTTCACTCGATGCCCCCTATCACTATGACAGTATCGGACATCTGGGATACATAATGCGCAAAGCGCCTTACCCCGACCCGATTATGCAATACGGTATATTCGGCGACAAACTCGACCTTATCCTTCGCACGATCATCGACAAGGGAGTATCTCTCGAAGTCAATACTCACACCAAAAGTTTGCCTATCAGATGTTTACCGACTATAGAGATTTTGACAAGGTATCGCGAGTTGGGAGGAGAATTGCTTACTTTCGGCTCCGACGCCCATCAGCCGACCCGACTTGCGGACAAGTATAACGAAACCGTGCAACGCCTGCAATCTTTGGGCTATAGATATATCTTCAAATATTTATCACACGAGCCTATCGCTCACAAAATTTAGTAATCCTAACCAATCGCATTTCGAGCAAAAGTTTTTTCCGTCGTACAAAAAAGCGGACGAATAAATCGTCCGCTCGTTATTAATCTTTTATTGGTTTAGTTGATAAACTCTGACGTAATCTATCACAAAATCGTATTTTTTACTTTTATCGTTTTTTGCAAGGTCGCCGCACCAGCCTTTCGTCCCTCCCTCTTCTTCGGGATTTACTACCTCGCTGGATAGAATAATATATTCTTCCACTTGCGAAACAATATTTTGATAGACTGTTTCACCTTGTCTATTCTTATATTTTTCGTCGGTCACCGTCCACGTGCAAATACCGTCTACGTAAAACTTGTAGTAGTTTTCCGTCCATTCCAACCCGTAAGTATGGAAGTCCCCGTATAGATTAGGCACGTTGACGCCCGTCTTAGGCGCAGACTTCAAATGCTCGCCGTAGCCGTCGTAATGCACGGCATGGCTCACCGTTTGGCGCATAAATATATCGTAATAAAAAGGCGACTCGAATATATCGATTTCCGTACCGTCAATACCCGTATTCAAATATTCGGTATTGGCGTTGGCGAAATTGTCCGTCGGCATCATCCAAAAAGCCGACCACGAACCGTATATAGCGGGTACTTTGCATCTTATCTCGAAGTAACCGTATTTCTGAGCAAAACCGCCGTTGGTCTCTCCGCCGTAATCGTAGTACGCAGTCGACAAAACGCCGCTATACCAACCCGCGCCGAAGTCGCCGTCTTCTCGCCATTCGGTCGTCATAACCAAATTGCCGTCTTCGACTTTGAATGCGTCGTCAACCCAATAGCCGCCGTTTCTCGGCGCACCGTTTTTGCCGTCTACGTAACGACCGTCAAAGTGCCACTTCGTATAGTCCAACTCTTCGCCGTCAAATTCGTCTTCCCACACAAGCGAAAATTTATCCGTGTCGATTTTTTGGCAACTCGAAAGCGACAATACGCCAACCGTCAATACGAAAAGTATGACGAGTGTCGCAAGTTTCTTCATACGCTAAGCCCTACAATCTTTCGATGCTAGACGAGATTTATTGCGGGTCAACTATCAAGAACGCTTCGCCACCCGCAAGGCAAATCATCTTGACTGCGTCAGGGTTGTATTCGTTGGCAAATACTCTATACTTCTTGTTGAGTCTTTGCCCCTCTACCACCGACAGATAGTTGCAATCGGCAGGGCACATCTTTTTGCTAATTACGCTCTCGATGTCTACGACGGATCCCTCTTCGAAGTTGGCTAAGATGTCGTCTACGGAAATTGTGGCAACCACAGGCTTGACGATTGCTTCGTCGCCCTCAACTACTTCGATAAGTTGAGAAGCTAAGCTATCCGGCAACTGCATAGCTTGACCGAGGTCGAGGTCGCCCACTACGAGGTAATCAAGACCTTTGCACTCTACGGTAGTATATCCGTCGAGACTAAACTCGTCGGCAAAATTCTCAGGCTCATAACCCTTCTTCTTTTTGATGACCATTCCTTCGCAAATCATCTCGATGAGTGCCTTAGCCTTTTTGACTGCTACTTTCGAACGAATCTTAAGCATAGTAGGCACGTCGACGGCACCCTTCTTGTCGGAGCAATCTTTGTGGTGATAGTAGCTCTCGTCCAAAGACGACGGATCGATTGCGAGATAGAGCACCAAAGTCTTACCGTTGATGGTAAATCTTGCTATTTGGTTGCGACCCTTGTTGAAGTTTTCTCTAAATCTCGACATACGGTTTTTGATACCGTAAGACAACAATTCGTTTTTGATTTCGCTATAGAAACTCTTGATATTGTCGTCGGCAAGTCTAAGTTTCATCTCAAAGCTGAGCTTAGGCTTAACTCTTGCGCTATCTTCGACTTCTTCCTGCCAGTTGGAGGAGGCAATGGTATGACGAGGCTCTACGGCGATAGGCTCTTCAATTTCTTCTACTTCCTCTTCCTCAATCGGTTGCTCGACTATAGGAGCGACAGTCGTTGCGACAGCGCCCGCTAGGAGCATATCCAAAATTCTTTGAACGTTTTTCTCGATATTGTCGACTCTGATGTTGATGTCGGAGAGGGTATTGGCGTTTTCTTCCAGTTTTTCCACTCTTGGCTCGAGATTACCTCCGCCCAACGCTCTCAGTGAACTTTCAAGCGCGTCTATTCTGCTATACAGTTGTTCGATTTCTTCTCTCTTCACTTCTTCTTCCTCGTCTTCGATATTTTCTTGTTGCTCCTCGGTCGGAGCTTCCTCTGCCGCAACCTCTTGCGGCTGCTCTTCTTCGTTAGGTTGTTCTTCTTGTATTTGTTCTTCTATGATAGGCTCTTCTTGTGTCTCCTGCTCTTCCTGCTCGGTAGATTCTTCTTCGGCAGGGTGCTCTTCTTCAGGTTGACTATCTTGTTGCTCGGGCTCATCCTCTATCGGCTCGACGATACTTTCGTCAACTTTCTCGGCAAGCAACTCAATGTAATCGTCGTGTCGCTTGTCAACAGGCATAGCGGTATTGCAACTGAGCAAAATAGCGCATAGACAAAATACGCCGAACGCTATAGCGCCCGCCAATACTTCCAGCTTGCCCGCCTCGAAATTAAAAGTGCCTCCTTCGAAAGCGTGCAACAAACCTATGGCAACCATAACCAAGCTAGTTGCACCTACAACGAAGTTGGCAAGGTCGATGGTGGTAGTTCTCTTTTTGATAAGTCTTGAGATAAAACCTGCTACAAAAAACAGCGCGCCCGCTCCTCCGCAAACGGCGAAAGTGATGACGTTGGCTTGATTTTCAAACATAGCCGCCGCTTTGCCCGTAAACATGATAGCAAGCACGAAAGCGACCATTATGGCGGATATAGATATTCCTATTGCGGGATTAAACTTTTTGAAATAAGCTTTGAGATATTGCTTAGGTTTTATCTTTTGAAGGCTCATCGCCTTTATCTCGCTCTTGGTCATATTCGGCGTATAGACAGCCGTGCGGATAATAAGCAGCACGACCATCAAAGCCAAAAATATGGCTATGGCAATAAGTGCGGGAATAACGATGTTGTCTGTCTTGATGTCGTCGTAGATTGCCAAAGCCAACATTCCCACCGCGGTAAAAATACCTACGAAAATCGCCTCGTCTATGTAACCTATCTTCTTAGCGGAAAACAGCGAAATCAGCGCTGATATGACAAAAACCAATATACCGAGCACAGCCACGCCGAGCACGATAACGTATTGCATATTGGCTTGGAACACTTCCGCAATAGGCACTCCCGACACAAGCGAATTGAACAAACCCGTATAAATCTCTATCAGGTCTGTTTCTTGCACGGTAAAGAAAGTAGCCAATACAAAACCAATTATGGCAAACGCACCCGTAACGCCGTATTGGTTGACGGTTGCGCTGAAGTAGTCTATCTTGGATTCTTTCTTTTTTGGTTTGTGAGCGGAATCGTCGTCCAAAGATTTAGCCGTTTCGTCTTTTTCCGTAACGGTCAAATCGATTTTTTCCTCCTCCATAAATAACCCCCAATGATTGATAAAAAACTATTATAGTAAAAAAAATTATAATACAAAACGTCGCGTTTGTAAATAGTTTTTTCAAAAAAGTCAAACCATATCTCAAATTTTATGCAAAATTTACTACTATGACAGCCACGCCTTGTCTTATTTTGACGACTGCGCGCTCTTCGATTATGCGATTGCTGACGCCGATAGGGAAGTCGTTGGTCACGGTTAAGTCACGTGCCGCGTATTCGAAGCCATCCAAGTCGATTACCGCACGATCTGCCGCAAAGACGGATACCCCGCGCCCTACCATATCGTCAAACGTCACTTGCGAATTGACGACAAAGACGTCGTAACCGTTGCCCTTAAGCACCGCTTTGCAGTCTTTTTTTGCCAAGTTGGAGGCAAGTTGCACGTTGGCAAGCGTGTGGTCAAAACGTCCTCCCGTTGCCCCGTAAAGCCAAAACTCCCTATAACCCGATTCGTAGCCCTTTTGGCACGCCACCCACATATCGGTGTAGTCCTTTTTTACCTCGAGTTTGACTACTTCTCCGACCTTGGGCTCGTAGCCCAAGGAGTCGAAGTCGCCCACGACCATATCGACGGTTTGACCTTCTAGATAATTCAATCCGCCGTCCACGGCTATGAGCAAATCGCCCGTCTCTTTGACGATATTATGATTGGGTTTTTCTCCCGCTCCTACGCAAATACATTTCATGTATCTATTATACAACGCATTCGTCTAAGTGACAACCTATATCATTCTTTTGCCCACAATAAAATACGACCACCTAAGACTGCTTATAGGCTCGATGACGGCGTAGTCGCTGGCGGTGTGCAAGATATAATTGTCGCCGAGGTATATCGCAACGTGCCCCACTCTATCCAAACCGCTCAATCCCACTCTGTCCGCGTTGGTAAAAAACATCACGTCGCCTCTTGCCAATTCCGATACCGTGCGACCTTGATATACTTGCGTCCTGGTGTTGACGTCAAGCACTACCCCCGCCCCTATGTAAAAGACGTATTGGACGAGAGACGAACAGTCAAACTGCCCTTGCACGAAATTGTGATTGAGTATACCGTTGCCCCAATGGTATCTTTGCGCGCCCCACACGTAGGGATAACCCATCAATCCTTTGGCTACGTGCAACACGTCCTCAACGGCTTGATTGTTGCTCATCTGCATATATTTCAACTGAGTGTATGACGCCGACACGTAGCCATATCCCCTCTTGTATCGCACCTTATACCAACCGCCTTCGGTTGCCACGTAAGAGAGCATATCTTTGGCGTTGATACTGCCTAGAGCGGCATATCCGCTCCCCTTGCCCGACCTTACGTTCAAATTGTTGACGTTGGACATAACCATGACGTCGTATTTTATTGCGGGAGCAGGCTGTTCTTCGGGAGTTTGTTCGTTCTCTCCGTCGTTCGGCGCGTCGACGGTTTGATTATCGTCGTCCTCACCCGTTATAGGTCCGTCGCTCGGCAACTGCGTTTCTTCGTCTACTCCGCCCTTGACCGAAGTGGCACAACCGAACATGGCGACCAATATGTATATTATCGTTATTCCGACAATCAATACTCTTTTCATCTTTCCTCCTTTGCGAAAATTGTAGTCAAGTAAATTTTAACCCATTGCGCCCCGTCGTCGCAACACACAAATTTTGGAAATACTGTCGCAACGACCTGTTGCGGCTTCTCGTATTTTAGAATTAGTCGCTTAATTTTGGGCATAATTTACGTCTTAGAATAAACGACGTTACGCCATTCCAATGGCATTTGGCAACGGCTTGTATTATATTTAGTCCACAAGTTTAACTAACGTATTATCATTTGAATATACGACAAAAATTTTGCAAAAAAAATAGCGACGCCTTTGGGCGTCGCTACGCATGTTCGACAATATTACTCTTTGACTTCTTCTGCTTTTTCTACCAATTTCGCGCTGTTGCAGAACTTCTTGACAGACTCGATTGCACTTACGCAACGATCGAGAGTGTCGTAGGTCTCTCCTACGCAGAGAATGGATTTTTGAGTGTTTCTAAGCTTATAATAATATCTGCCCGTCTTGTCTCTATCGATGATAAAGTTGTTTGCCAAGGCGTTTTTCTTGATGTTTTCCATTGCGGACTTAGCGGCTGCTTCGGTGCTGTAAGACTCGGTCACGAGTAGCAACTCACCGTTGGATGCCCACAAGTTGGCAAGATACATATCGTCTACTTCTTCTATAGTCCACTTGCCCGTGTATCCCTTCTTAGCTACGGCAACTTCGCCCGTTGGCTCGTACTTGATGACGGTCTTGTCCTCGATTACGTCTTCCATCAAAATTGCGTTTTGAGCAAATTTCTTGACGGATTCGATAGAACTTTCGCAACTCGTCTTAGAACTATATACTTCGCCCACGCACAAAAGTCTGTTGGCGCCGCTCTTGAGTTTGTAGTAATAATTGCCCTTCTTATCGCAATGAACTTCAAACTTGCCGAGGTCCACGTTCTTTTTGATAGTTTCAATACCGTTCATTACGCCTTTGGCAGTAGAATAAGTTTCGCTGGTAAGCAAAACGGTACCGTTGTTGGCGTGAAGATATGCTACGAACTCGTCGTCGCTCTTTTGGTAAACTTGCCATTTGCCTACTGCTCCGCGTTTTGCGGCAGGCTTTTTAGCTTCGGTCTCTTTGACCGCTTCTTTCTTTTCTTTGGCAGGCTTTTCTTGAGCTGCGGCAACTTCGGTCTTTTTGACTGCCTCTTTCTTCTCTTTGGCAGGTTTCTCTTCTACGACTTCGGCTTTTGGCTCCTCTACGACCGCCTCTTCCTCTTGGGTCAAAGTCTCTTCCGCAACTTCTTCGACGGTGACTTCTTCCGCAACTTCTTCGGTCGTAGGCTCTTCTACCTCTTCTTGAGCTGCAACTTCTTCTACCTCTTCTTGAACTGCAACTTCTTCTACCTCTTCGGCTTTTGGTTCTTCAACCACTTCGGTTGCTACCTCTTCTACCGGCTCTTCTACTGCTTCTTCGGTCTTAGCTTCCTCAACGACTTGAGGCTCCGCTACCGCTTCTTGAGCGTCGCTCTTTGCTTCGGTATGTACGTCCTCTGTCTCAACAACTTTATTGTCGTTTGCTTTCTTAGCTTTTTTCTTGCTTGCGCTGACTGCCACGAGTACGATGATAAGCAATACCACGACTGCAACTACAACGCAACATGCAATAAGATTATCTTTGATAAAATTGATCAATGCTTCCATTTGTCAAACCCCCACACATTTGTGTATAGCATAGCACTTTTTTTGATTTTTGGCTATTATTTTTAACCAAAATATTAGATATTTATAAATTTTACTTGTACTATACAATTCCGACATCGTTGACGATAGTATTCAATAGCGCGATCAGTCTGCCTTGTCGTCGATATTCTCCGTTGCTTTTTTGATTTCCCTTTGCCAAATCTCCAGTAATTTTTGTTCGTTCATCGCCGCATTGGCGGGACTGGTGGAAGGCATCGAAACAAGCCTATTAGTCCAATCGGGATTGTACTTTTTGGCGGTTTCGTAGCTCAATCTCCCGTTGCAAAGTACCGCCTTTATTTTACTGCCTTGCACCAGTTGAGAAATATCGGTGGCAGCTACTACCTTTACGCTACTGTCTTTGCTACCTTCTATCTCGCAACTATACACGCTGTCGTATAGCGCGATACCCGCGCCCAGCAACGCCTTAGTCTTGCCAGCGTTATCAATCTTCGTCAAGTCTTGTCCGACAATCTGCGACATTACTCTCCAAAATCTATTGCGAGGATTCATATAATAGAAACCTTGCTCCACCGACTTGACGGAAGGTACGCTACCCAATATCAATACTTTACAATCTAAGTCTATTATCGGCGAAAACGGGTGCGTCACAACTCTTACTTGCGCTTTCATACTTTCAACCCCTTGAGATATTCTTTTTGCCACGTCTCTATACGGTAGGACTCTCTAGCTTTGGATATGGCTCTATTGTGAGTGTCTTGGTCGAGCAGTTTCTTTTCCAAGATTGTTATCGTCTTATTCCACTCTTTGGCAAGTGCCGTAGCCACGAGCCAAGCTATTGCCATAGAAACGTAATAGTGTTTTGCGTCAATGCCTATTACCTCTCCCAACACCCCGTTTATATAATTATCGTCAAGGTAGTACGTCATCATCAAAACGATACCCGCGCGAGCCACGAACGGTCTGTCGTCAAAGGCAAGTCGCGATACAAAATCTCGATACGTATCGGGTTTTTTGCCTACAAACTTGCATGCGCACACAATGCTGTCACAACTCGCCCAGTTGTCAATCAACCCGAAGTATCTCTCCAAATGCGTCATTCTTTCATCGTCTCGGAGGCGGGCGTAAGCCACCGCCAAGCCGCACACGTTGAGTTCTTCGAAACTCGTAGGACGTGCGGTAGCAACGTACTCGTTTACTTCCTCCGCGTCTCGACTTGCAATCTCTTTAGCTAAATACTTTTGCCACGGCATTCTCACACCCAAAATCCGATAATCGGTGGGCGTAAGTTTAGCAGAAAAAAGGCGGTATTCTTCCTCCGCCTTTTCTTCCAAAAATTGCTTAATTTTTATTTCAAGCTCTCGCATATTTCTTCCGCTAGTGCCTTGATAGAGTCCAAGTTATTTTCGCCAAGAGCCGCCTTAACCGATACCTTGTTGCCAAGCAAAGTGATATTTTTCATCTTTTCCAATTCCTTGGTTATCAAAGTTCCGCTAGTAGCCGACCAAGTGCCGTTTTCCACGATACCTATGGTGCGGTTTTGGAGATTGTGCGATATTATTTCTGCCAAATATCTCTCTATCGGTGTAAATATCGCGCCGTTGTAGGTCGCCGAAGCAATGATAATATGCGAGCATCTAAAACTCTCTGCCACCAGATACGACACGTCTACGTTGGAGGCGTCATACACCTTCAAGTTGCTGGCGCCCAGGTTGTCCAACTGAGCGGCAAGCATATCCACTGCCTCGGCGGTATGTCCGTAAATCGAGCCGTATATAAGCACGACCGCTTTGTCCTCATATTGGTAAGTGCTCCATTTAGCATACTTGTCGAGTATCTTGTCTATATCCTTTCTCCAAATAGGTCCATGGAGAGGCGCAAGCATTTTTATATCCTCACCCGTCAGTTTTGCGAGAGCGTTTTTGACTTGTACTCCGTACTTGCCCACGATATTGGTATAATATCTTCTCGACTCTTCTTGCCACTCGTCGCCCTTGTAGGCTTGGTCGGCAAAGATATTGCCGCTGAGCGCACCGAACGTGCCGAATGCGTCGGCAGAGAACAATATTCCCGTAGTCGTGTCCAAAGTCATCATAACTTCAGGCCAATGCACCATAGGCGCAAAGACAAACTTCAATTCGTGGTTGCCGATACTGAGAGTATCGTTGTCTTTGACGATTATTCTTCTCTCCGCCCAATCGTAGCCGAAATATTCTTGTATCATCATCGCAGCCTTGTTGTTGGTGACGAGAGTGACGCTCGGGAACGTATTCATCACGTCCTCGATGCACGCGCAATGGTCGGGCTCCATGTGGTTGACGATAAAATAATCCAAATCTCTGTCGCCAAGCGCATCCTTGACCTTTTGCAAAAAGACCTTGCCCACCGCGTCGTCCACGCTGTCGAGTAGCGCCGTCTTATCTCCCGCAATGAGATAGCTGTTGTAACTTACTCCTCTATCCAACGGATAGATGTTTTCGAACAACTTGATTCGTCTATCGCTTGCGCCTACGTAAAATATATCATTTGATATTGTTTGTTTTATCATAAAAACCACCTCTATTATGTTCTGCTTGTATTATATATCTTTTTCGTATCAAAGTAAAACACATTTATATTCTGCGCAAGTATATATTTTGTCAAGTCCTCCTTTTTCCGCCGTGCGCCACTCTCTCGATTATGCTGTAAGTATTCTCATACACACCTTAGCAATCAAAAATAACCCTCTATCCATAAGATAGACGGGCTATTCTTAGTAATGTTTTAACCAAAGGCTAAACGTGACCAATATCAACAACTTCTCCTTTGGGAGAAAATCACTTACCCTTAGGCAAATATCACGCCGCAAGACGAACGTCACAGCATTTGCCTTTAGTATGAGATAAACGTTTATTAATTGACTTTACTTGCTATCTCGTCGAGCAATGCCTTTACGTCCCTCTCCAAGTCGGCTCGTGCTGTTTCCGCATACTCAAACTTACACGATAATCCTTGACACACTATCGTCGCCACGCTTGCGTTTTCCGTTGTCGTCAGTTTATACGTCGCTTGCAAGCCTTGATAAGTTGCCGCCGTCATTTCGTCGTCAATTACGTTGCTTAGGCTTCTTGCGTCTATAGTCAGTTTTTTGTTTTGACCTACCACAACCAATATATAGCCCGTCGCTCTTTCGTCGCTAAGCTCAAACCTCACGGGCACCGTCCCGTCGTATCCTTGCGGATAGGTGATTGCGCAAAACTCTACTATTCCGTCAAACGGCAAATTATTCGGCACGACTTTTCCGTCAAGTTTGCCGTTCTTTTTTTGTAGTTGTTCGTAAGTCACTTGCTGTTGTTGCACGGGTTGCAATCCCCATATAAGCACCGCAACCAACACGATAATTGCAACCGCTATCACTACTCCGATTATCGCTTTTTTCGTCATAAGCCCTCCGTACGCGCTCTTAATCGCGTTCCTCTCAATATCATTATATCGCCCCAGTTCGTCTACTTCAAGCAACGAAACGTTGCGTCTTGTCAACAAAATGTTGCTTTTAGTTAGACGGCAGACACTCTTTGCCCTGTCCGTCAAAAGCGATGATTGCCGTACTGCAAGTTTTCCACGGTTTGTCGTCGTGTTTATATTCTACTACGGCGCACCAGTATCGAGTTTTGCCTTCGGTGTTTGCCACCACATATACGTTCTCGCCAATGTCCAAGTAAAACTTTTCTACGACGTCAACCAAAGTCATATCTTCGACTTTATACGCTTGGTAATCGCTACCGTATAGTTTGAGCCTTATCTGCAATCTCGTCGTGCCGAGACAAAATTCGTTGGTTGCCTTCGCCAATATCAACCCGTTGCTTCCGCCGACGTCTACCGCTAGCACCGCCGCCATTCCGTGACTTGGTGTTGAAGGGTATTTTTCAACAAGCACGAAGCAACAAACTGCTCCCGCCAACGATAAGATTAGCACTATTGCCACAACCATCGTCGAATATTTATATTTGTCGGTCATTACTTTTCTCCGCATCTTGTTTGCTTTTCTTGTTTTCTATGGCAGTTTCTACCAACCACACACAGGCGACTACCGCAACAGCCGTGCACGCAATCGCTACGGATTTCATCTTATCGGCAGTAGTCAAATTGAAAGATACCGAATAGGCTACGTTGGAATTTAGTGGATTAAAAAACGGCAAAGACGCAACGACCCCAACAACTACCACCGCCGACAACACGAGCACAACGAGTACTATGAGGCTCTTTTTGACGCGTTTTTTCGGCAAACTATTCTCACGATTATCCCGTCGTTCCTCTATGCTATCGTCTTGATTTTTCAATTCCTTGGTTTCGCCTACGATAGCACTACTCTCCATACTTACCGCGTCTTGTAGTTTTTCTACGCCTATTAATTTATTCGCGTCGACACTCAACGCCTTGCACAATCCTAAGATCCCCAAATAATCGGGCTCACAAATGCCTTTTTCCCAATTAGACAAAGCCTGTCGCGACATGTCCAACTTCTCAGCCAACTGAGCTTGCGTCATACCGCTTTGTTTCCGCAATTCTCTTATTCTCTCTCCAAACTCGTTGTTCATTTGTTCTAATACCGCACCTTCTGATTTTGTCATAGACGACGATAGGTGTATTTTCACAATGCTGTCGTCTAGGTTGACACAATAATTTTATTATTATTTCTTACTTTTTTCAAGCAACAAAATGTGGCAATCGCGCAACAAATCGTTGCCTTTGCCATATTGACAAGATTAATTTACAAAATGCGAGCAAAAAACCGCCCTTGTGTTTAGCGAGAGCGGCTGAATGGTTTACAAAATCGCATCGATAATCTGCTTAATATCTTTGCCATACTTGGTTTGAATTTCCTCAATGCTTTCTTGCACCTTAGGCACTCTAACTACGTAATATTCCGCAAGATATATCTTTACGGAGCAATACTCATCGTCACTAGACGTCAAGTCTTGATAGTATATCTTGTTGCCGCCCAAGTCGTACTCTATCGCGTCGGAAACGTCCACCTTTTCGACGTGTCTCTCCACAACAAAATCTCGCGATTCGAGGGATATAGTATTGACGGCGGCATAGAAGTACTTTACCACGTCCTTGTTTTGTGTGATGCGAGGCTGATAAGAACTTACGTCGTCTCTATACGCCACGTACCAGGTCGCGCCCTGCAATGCTCCCTCGTCCACTACTTGCACGCCGTATATTTTCTTGATTTCGTCAGCGTTGCGACTATAACCAAACACGTTGGGTAATCCCCAACCCAATACGGTCGCCGTAACTGCCAACACTACCAAAACTACGATCGATATTATCGCTTTCTTTTTCATATTACGCCTCCCATATACCAGCCAACACGCATGCGACGTCGCTCTCTATTTGCTCGATATTGGCAATAGACGAATAGGTAAACTTAATACGATAGCGGTCTATCGAAAAGTAAAGTCGTTTGTTTCCGTTTTCGCTTTCTACCCTATAGTTGATTTCTTTGCCTTTATATTGCGCACTTTCGTCAAGATAATAATACAAGTTTTGCGTGCAAGGTATAATTATCTCGACACGGCTTGCACTCAACTCCTTGGAAGCCGTAATTGCGTACACGTATTGAGTTTTCCTGTGGAGTGCGGGGATACTGTCACCCACGTTTGCCCTATTGTTATACTGCACTCGCCAAGTCAAATCTGCCCACAATCCTTGCATACACACTTGACAATCCAAATCAAAGGAGTCGTTCAACTCGGCGGAAGAATAATATATGATATTCTTCACGTCCCTATTGACGTAGACGACCACCGCAACGCTTGCCACAACTACGACGACTATAGCTAAAACTATACATATTTTCCAAGTGTTTTTCATTGTCGGTCTCCTTCGTCCGTTATCGTATATGGCAATAATCGTCAGTCGTCATCCTTCCACGATATTGTCCATTATCGTTTTTGCAAAGGTAGTCATATCCTCGGAGTTAATCTTAGCGCCTTGTTCCAAATAGGCTTGGACACCGATAAAGCGTTCGTCTTTGAGTATCCTCACCGATATTGCGTTTTCCATCATTAAGACGTCGTACGAGCAATCTCCGTATCTCCAATCTCCAAACAGTTGATACTTTTTGGTGGATTTATCAAACTTGACGTTCATACGTACGATTGCCGCACCGTCAAGGTCAAGCCTACCCGTGTATTCCATATTGTAAGATTCTGCCTTTTTGTCATAACCGCTTATGCCCTCGGGTATAGTCTTAGTTCTACCGCTAAAATGCACGGATACGGGTTTTCTGAGTTCAAATCCGATACTTTCAAAATATGCTTGGTCGACGTACAATCCGTCGCCACCCAACACCAGTTTTACCTCTTCGTACGACGCCTCCAAATCACCTGAACCATAATAGTGGAATTGAGACAGACTGTAGTACGTAATGCCAAAGACGCCTATCAACAACACCGCCACCACGACAGCAACTATTATCGCAATTTTCTTCTTTTTGGTCATAACGTCACTCCATAATTGTATTTGATTCCGAATAATATCTTCCTCAACTTAATTGTATTATAGAACTATCTACTATTCAAGCAAGTATTTCTTGCATTTGTCCGATTTCTTTGACATCCATGCCCAATTTCTTTGACATATGCCCAAAAAATGGGCATATGTCAAGTTGTCGAAGCTAATTGCCTAAATAGTAGTATTGCCGTATGCGTCGAATTTTTTTATTAAACTTTCTTCTCTTACCCAACCCCTATTGTCTTGATTATATTCTACAACGGCGCACCAGTATTGGGTTTTGCCTTCTGTTGAGCACGATACTGTCAAAGTTTTATTTATATCGAGGTCGGCGATTTCTGCCGTTCCTCTCAGCGTCATTTCATCCACGTACTGTACGAAAGTCTCGCTGGAATATAAATACACCTTCACCGGTATGACGGAATATCCCAACGTAAACTTGTTGGTAGCAATGCCGCTGATAGTACCGTAAGAGCCCGTCGAATCGTTGGAGCCTACTACGTCAATGGAGATACTTGTAAATAATCCATAAGTAGAGCTCTCTTTCTCTCGTTCTTGTGCGTAAGCCTTGCCGAAACCGTAAAACGATATGGATAGCAACACCGCTATTGCCAACACCGTTACGACAATTTTCAATTTCAATTCGTTGATTTTAGTCATGTTTATTCTCCTTGTTATTCTTTAGTGTCTTAATCATTCCTACCAATTTCACAACCAACCATATAACCGCCACGAGGCACGCTATAGCCACAGTCTTCGATTTGTCCACAGTCGACATATAAAAAGACATGCTATACTGAGCTGTAGACCCGATTGGCTCAAAGAACGGTATTGCGGCAACACCGCCTACAAATATCAATAGCGCAATAGCTATCGACGTCACTATTATTCTACCTATCTTTTTCTTTTTGACGGGTTTGCACTCCTCTGTCTCAGTCGGTTTAACTTGCTCTTGAGCCGCCTCGTCTTGCGCTATATTTTGCACAATATCGCCAATCGTCTCTTCGGGCTCGGCATCGGGCGCAACGTCGCAAGCCGTCTCTTCAAGCTCGATTGTCTGCGCAATATCGCAAGCCGTCTCTTCAAGTTCGATTGTCTGCGCAATATCGCAAGCCTCCTCATCTTGATTTTGACCATGTCCGTATAGACAGTTGGGGTCTGTACCCAAAACTTTGCAAAGCTTAAGGACGCTATCGCAGTCGGGTTGGCAAGTGCCCTTCTCCCAATTAGATACGGTCTGGCGAGAAACGTTTAGCTTGTCCGCCAGTTGATTTTGTGTCAAGATTTGCTTGTTCCTCAAGTCTTTGATTTTCTCTCCGAGATAGTTATTCATTTTTCCTCTTGCGATTATATAATTTAAATATTTATTATTATATTCAATAATATCACATTTCCTTTTACTTTTCAAGCCAAGTCGCGCAAGAGTTTCTTGCATTCGCGCAAGAAACTCTTGCATTTTGCCAATTTTGTCATATTTTAACCACTAATACGAAGAATCCACTCGCATTACGAGTGGACTTTTTTATTTTGCCACGATGATGGGCTGAATTTGTTCTCCGTCTAAAGCTTTTTCCAAAGTCTCCGCTACTTTCTCGAAGTCTGCCACCAACGAACGCGCTTTTTTGATTGGGTCGTCTTGCCCAAACGGTACGAAGTACACGTTACGATAATTGAGCAGTTTGCCTATATTCTTTGCGCTTCCGCTCAGTCCGTCGTTGGTGGATACGGCTATGACCAAAGGTCTGTTGTTGCGCAAATGCGCCTTGCACGCCATAGTCACCGCACCGTCGGTCATCGAATTAGCCAGTTTCGCAAGCGTATTTCCCGTGCACGGAGCTACCAGCAGCACGTCGAACATTTTCTTTGGTCCTATCGGCTCGGCTCCCACTATATCGGTTATGGGGCTTTTTCCCGTCAACTCCACAACTCTGTTCCAAAAGTCGGTAGCAAGGAAAAACCTCGTGTCGGTGCTCGCCACCTTTTCCGAAAAAATCGGAGTTACGTCACAGCCCATTTCTACTAATCGCCGTATCATATTCAAACAACGTGACAAGGTGCAAAACGAACCCGTTATTGCCACGCCGATTTTTTTACCCGTCAGGTCCATAATCTCTCCTTGTCAGGGTGAATAGGACAGCACCGCGTCGCACAAAAGCCGTGCGGCGGATAGCGGACAGGTCTTGGACGGCACGGAAGACGCTATCAGATAATTGACGCCCGCCTTCGACCACTCGTCGTAGTCAAAGGGATAGACTTTGCTAGCCAGTTCCAACACGAAGACGCCCTTTTTGACAGTCGGGTTGACCTCAAATAGTCTGCTCGGCGCGGTGTTGATTATACAATCGAACTGCGTATAATCGCACTCCTTCCAAGATACGTGACTATATCCTACGACGGTTGGATTTTTGTCCTCTCTCGAGCAAGTTATCACTATGATTTTGCTACCAAACTTTTGCAATACTTCCGCCATGGCTTTGGCAAGTTTTCCCCACCCGATCACTCCAAACGTCATATCTCTTAGGCACTTATCCGTGTTGTCGATTATATATTTCAGGCTTCCTTCCGCCGTCAAATAGCTGTTTTCTTGACCAAAGAGCGGCAGCCCCAAAATAGACACGCACTCACATCCCTTAGCCGTCAGCCTTTCCGCCGCCCTGCCGTCGAGAAAAAAGTAGAACACCTTACTCCCCGCGGCAATCTTATCCGTGTCGCCGTCCTCCAACTTGGACGATACCGACAAAATAATATTCGCAACTCTGTCGCTTGCTTTGTCGAGATATTCTTTGAGCGTAATCGTTTCGCACTCACTCTCCAACGTATCTTTTGTCAGCCGACTTCGTTGGTCTACGACGTCCACCACCATCAATCTGTTCATTATTCACCCTGTTTTCATATTTATTGCGCAAATGCAATATACTTAGATATATGAATTTTTGTTGTGAGGTGTTCTATGGAAAACTCTTTTTTTGCAGGCGCAACCACTTCTCGCGGATTCGTCAATCTCTACGACAACATAGTAGATAGAAACGACTGCACGGCATTTTTCGTCGTCAAAGGCGGCTCGGGCGTAGGCAAAAGCACTATGCTCAAAAAAATCGCAGCTTCTCTCCAAGAAAATCACGAGGTGGAATATTTTAGATGTTCCGCCGACACAGACAGCCTTGACGGCATTGCTTTGCCGGGCAAAGGCATTGCGCTGGTAGACGGTACCGCTCCCCACGTCATAGAGAGCAAATACGTATGTTGTACCGACTGGACTGTCGACCTCTCTACTTGCCTCGACTACAAGGTTTTGCAAAGTTACAAGTCGACCCTCGTTGGTCTCAACAAGGACAAAGCCGACTGCTACCGCTACGCTACCGACGCCATTGCCGCCGCAGGCAAAATATTCGATACGCTCTACCTAATGACCAAGGACAAGGTAGACTTCCAAGGTGTACTTTCTCTGTCGCAACGCCTCGTCGAAGGTATGGGACTTACTCGCAAGCGCGCCTTGTTCGGCTATGCAATCACTTCTCTCGGCGAAGTGTATCTTCCTTGCAAGTTCTCCAAAAAACTCTATCGCCTCGTAGGCAACCGCTACGTCTCTCATATCATTCTAGACACAATCAAAGCCTTGGCGGACGTACAAGGAATAAAGTATCAAGTCTTTTATTCTCCTCTCAATCCCGACGTCGTTTGCGACTTGGTTTTTGGCGACAAAGTCGTCTCCACCAATCCCAACTTCTCGGCAGACGACGAAGCAATCATCGACGCCTCGGCGTTCCTTCCAAGCGAGCCCGACGTTTATTCGCTCCAGCTCTCCGAGCGTAGGCTGTTGGATTGGGCTGTGCAAAGATTGCAAAAAGCCAAAGCCCTCCACGCCGAGATAGAGAAGATTTACATTCCGTCGGTAGATTTCGACAAAGTCAATAGAATTACCGCCGAAACTATCGAAAAAATCAATACGTGTCTACAAAAATAAAAACACCGCTTGTGCGACAAAACGTTGTACAAGTAAGAATTACGCCATTGCAAGGGTGTATTATAACTATCTCTTCGCCTACCGAGCAATGCGTCATTACGAGATTTTTCCATTGCGTTGTGCACGTCTTGCAATAGCAAAGCCCATAGGCTAAATATATTTACGAACGACTATCCTAACTCTATCAAAAAAGGTGGCGTATTTGCCACCTTTTTATTCTAGCCAACCTTTGGACAGTACCTTGATTTTTCGCTTAATCTTTTGCAGAGTGTTGTCCACGAATTTCTCCGCCTTACCCACTTGCGCGGCAATCTCGCCGTACGACTCGCCGTCAAGATACAGTCTTAGAATTTGTTGTTCCAACTCGCTCAATTCCTTATTTAGACCTTGTATCACCGAGTCTACTATTTGCCTTTCCATGGTCTTTTCTTCCATGGACGGACCGTGGTCCTCTATCTCGCTATTTTGAGTTATGTCCACGCTCTCGCTGAGGGTATTGTGAGATGCCGCGTTATACTTTTTGATAGCGTCGAAGAGTTTGTTTCTTATGCACGAGCATGCGTAAGTATAGAAGGTGACGTTGCTATCGGCGTCGTAACTCAACACCGCCTTGTAAAGTCCTATCCAACCCTCTTCGAACAAGTCTTCCTTGTCCGCGCCCTTGAGAAAATAATCTCTCATCAAAGAACTGACGACCCCTTTGTAGGCGGTCATCAACTCTTCGAGCGCTCTGTCGTCGCCCTCTCTAATCTTTTGCAAAAGAACTAAATCTCTATTATTGTCCATTCTTTAGTCCTTGTTGTTTTTCTCTCATTTCTTTGGCTTTGCCACAACACTTGGCGCCCTCGGTACAAGCCCCCGCTACGCAGTTAGGTCCGCTGGTACAAAAGACGTTAGGCGCAACTTGCAACACGAGACCAAGCATTTGCCAAGCCACTTCTCTTATCTCCCATTGAGCTCTATTGCAACATCTGAGGTGGAAGAAGTGTTGCAACTCTCTTGCATTCATCGTCACCACCATTTTCGTTTCCGCGGCGTTAGGCAAGACGAAACGCGCGTCCTCGTTGGACTTTTCACAGTCGCCGCCGAGAAGCCCTTGCCATTCGTTGTACCATCGTTGCATGGTTGCCATTTGGTCTTGATATTTTTTGACGGCTTCTTCGCCCAACTCTTCTATGCTTGGCGGAATGATATAATTGAAGACGTCGACGTTCTTACCCGCGGCAACGTAACGCTGTGACTTGACGCTAAAACTTGCAAGTCTGTGACGGGTGATTTGAGCTAGTAGCGCTCTCGATACGCCCTCGATACCAAAGGTAAAACTTGCGTGTTCGAAGGGCGACATGTGTCCGAATGACGACAGACGGGCGATAAACTTGGATACGTCTCCGCTCTCCACACCGTCTTTTAGGTCCTCTATAGTTGCGTCGCTATAACACAATTTTGCCGCCAAAGCAATAGTTTGCTCGGGGTCGGGCGTATATTTCAACAATGTCACTTGTGGCTTAACTTGTGCCATCTTATCCTCCTATATTCAACAATTCTTCTATTCTTTTGCTATTGCCTACGAGATAAAGGTAGCCAATGAGGCACTCCAAGCCCGTGGCTTGCTTGTAGTCGGCAACGCTTGCGTTTTTGGCAATGGTATGCACTTTGGCGTTGCGACCGCGGTGAAAAATCTCCTCCTCTTCTTGCGTCAGCAATGGCAAAATCTCTTGCATTTTGCTCGCCTGTGCCGAGGCTTTGACCATATCCGACACGGAGGTGTGCAACTGATTGGGTTTGCACCCCGTACTAATCGAGAGGCTCGTCCTCACGTAGAGGGTATGTACGCTGTCTCCGATATAAGCCAAAGCAAGCGGGCTCATTTGTGCGGCTTGCTTGGGCGTAAGCGGATTGTCTATCGTAGGCAAACTCATTTGCCGTACTTGGACACGAAGTAATCGAAGAGCAACTCGTCGCTGTAGGTGCTTTGTCCCGTTGCCTTGAGGGTTTGCTCTTTGATATAGTCGTAGCTGCTCTTCTCCATAATCCTAATTATTTCGAATGCTTCGTCCATATCCTTGCCTGCGCAGAAGACGCCGTGGTTAGCCATAAAGCAAGCGTTTCTACCCGTCATAGCTTCCACCGTTCCCTTTTTGAGGGTCTTAGTTCCCGGCAATCCGTATGCTCCCACTCTTGCGCTTCCGCCCACAAGTCTTTGCATTTCGTCGCTCATCACCGGGAGTTCGATTCTTGCCGAAGCGAGAATGGAGCAATATACGGGGTGCGAGTGAATGGTCGCGTTTATCTCCGGTCTTGCCATCATTATTGCGGCGTGAATCTTTCTCTCGCTGGTAGGCTTTTTGCCGTCGCTCCATATCGAAGGGTCGGATATTTGCACCACGGGCATATCCTCGGGTTGCAGAGCGATGTAGTCCAAGCCCGTAGGGGTAACCAACATATGGTCTTCGTCCAATCTTACCGCAGTGTTGCCCCAAGTGCCTTGCACGAGGTTTTCTTTGAGCAAGTTTACTCCGCTGTCCTTGATAACTTGACGCAATCTTAGTTCTGTTTCTTTATCCCAAGCCATATTATACTTCCCCCTCTGCACTCTTCAAATTCTCTTGATTTTTCTTGCTATATTTTACCTTGTATACAAACCTCATCAGTCTTGCCTCCAAGCCGTTGATGATGACGTTTTTGCCGATAACAGCCGAAGACACGTAACAGTGAGCCGCCTTGTCCAAGACGAGCACGCAGGTGTAAGCCTCGTCCATAGTTCTACCCGAAGTGAGACATCCGTCCTCTTTGATGAGGCAAGAGTTTCTACCCTTGAGGGTTTTGATAATGCTTGCGCTATCGTTTTTGCTGGTTTTGCAAGTAGATCCGACTATTTGTGCCATATCGTCAAGCACGGCAGGAATAGTTGCGCCCACCTTAGCAAGAGGGGCTATCCAAGCAGGATAACAATGGCAGATTGCGCCTATATCTTCTCTTGCGTTAAAGACGTCGGCAAAGAGCTTGTACTCTCCCTCCGCCTTGTCCAATTCTACGACGTCGATGTCGCTATCGACAAGCGAGGCAAAGTCGGCTCCCGCCTTGGTAACGTACATTGCGCTGCCGCTTCTCATGGCAATCATATCCTTTATACCGCACACCTTTTCCTCGGCGAGTTTGTGCGCGTATTCTACCAAAGTAGCTACGATTTTTTCGTTTTTCATTCTTCTCCTCCTTCAAATCTTCTGCTGTTGGCTTTTTTGTAAGCCTTCCTAAGACTGTAATATACGTCCTTATAGCTTTGGAACAGCTCGTTGTAGATATGTTGATTTTGAGCGTTAGGTCGATAAGTCTTAGTCTCTTTGACGAAGTTCTTTGCGTCGGCAAATGATGCTATCTCGCCAAGTCCTATCAAAGCAACGATAGCCACGCCCAATGCGCCCGCGTTACGAGGGTTGTCCACTATGGCAAACTCAACGCCCGTCACGTCGGCAATGATTTGCATCCAAGCGTCGTCCAACGCGCCGCCACCGATAATTCTAAACTTTCTACAGCTGAGCTTGTAATCTTTCTTAAAGTTTTCGAGTATCCATCTGAGGTTGTATGCAATACCTTCGTAGACGGCTCTCATAAGGTGTTCTCTGGTATGCTCGGGCGTGATGTTGAATAGCGTTGCTCTAGTCGTCGTCGAGCTGACGGGACATCTTTCGCCAAGCATCCAAGGAGTGCAAATGAGGTGGTCGGATCCCGGTGGAATAGACTCTATCACCTTGTCCATATAGGCGTAGATTCCGTCTCCTAGCTGCTTTTGTTCGCTGCTAAAGAATTGGTCGCACAGCCATTGGATATTGCTACCCGCCGCCTCGGTGATACCTACCACGAGGTTCATCTCGGGGTCTGCCGACTGAATTGCAGCGGCGCCGTTCTTAAATTTAGTATGAGTTTTGCTCGTTGCTCCTACCCAAGCCGAAGTACCGAGGTAGATATGTATGTCGCCGTCGCCGTTCATACCGCTACCGATTGCAGCCGACTGAGTGTCGTCGCAGCCGCCGAATACGCAAGTGCCTTCTCTCAGTCCCATTGCCTTTGCTGCCTCGGCAGTCAAGCCGTTACCTATCTTGTCGGTACTCTTGACTAGCGGAGGAAGTTTGCTCATGTCTAGTCCCGTCAAGGACAAAACGCTCAGCCAATCCTTCTTTTTGAGGTCAAAACCGTAACTCGACGCACCCGTCAGTTCCGCCACCATTTCGCCCGTGCATTTATATTTCATAAATCCGTTGACGTCCAAGAAGTACTTGGTGTGGTTGTACACGTCGGGTCTTTCTTCTTTGAGCCAAATAAGCTTGGCGATGACGTCCTTACCCATGATAGGCGTGCCCGCCACCAAGGTAAAGATAGCCTTACCGCCCAATTTTTTCATTATCGAATCGGCTTGTTTTTGTGCTCTGCCGTCCACCCAAGTGATGTTCGGGTGCAACACGTTGCCCCTATCGTCAACGGGGATAATGCCCATTGCTTGAGTGCTAAAAACTACGCCCTCGACGTCATCGGGGTTGATTTCGTGCTCTTGCATTATCAGTCTGGAGGCTTCGCAAGCAGCGTTCCAATAATCCATCGGGTCTTGCTCGACGAATCCGGGAGACGGATAATAGGTAGGATACGGTATGGCTTTGGTGCCGATTATTTTACCCTCGAAACTCACCAATACAGCCTTGTCCGAACTTGTGCCTAAGTCGTGCGCCATTATGTATTTCATAGTTTTACCTCTTTTCAAGACAAAAGGGCTGTCTGTCTTCACAAACAACCCTCTATATCGTTACTAGTTCTTTTTAGCTGCGGCTTTGCTAGCTTCTTTTTCTGCTCTGTACTCTGCCACTTGCTCTTCGATAGGTTGTGTACGAACCTTAACCAACTTAAATACGTCTTCGAATCTATTGAGTGCTTCGTCGATGATTTCGTCGGTGTCAGCCATAGAGGTGTAGAGTCTGGAGCCTGCAAGAGTAACGATACCCTTGGACATATAAGCTGCGCCCATGTGTTCCATAGCCACTTTTCTTACCATGATGCTGTCCTTCTTCTTCAATACCTTGACGAGGTTGAGGATATTCATAGACGAGAAGTCGTAACTCATTGCGCCCGTGCACTCGAGGTGAACGATAGAGCCTTGGTTGTAAGCAACGTATGGGAGGTCGTAAGCTTCAATCAATCTTACGAGACCGTCGGTAAGTCTGTTACCCGCAAGACCTGCTTTGACGCAAGCGTTGTTCTTAGCAATCTCTTTGATAGCAACGTAACCTGCCATAGCAGAGAGTGGGTTAGCCGCCAAAGTACCGCCGACGTAAGCCTTCTTAGCGCCACCTGCAACGCCTGCCGCCATAAGATTTACGAGGTCTCTTCTACCGCCTACGCCGCCTGCCGCAGGATAACCGCCGGCAACGATTTTACCGAAGATAGTGAGGTCAGGCTTAACTCCGAACAAGCCTTGCGCACCGCCCAAGCCTACGCGGAAGCCGGTAACTACTTCGTCGAAGATAAACAAGCAACCGTACTTGTCGCACAATGCTCTTACGCCCGCATTGTAGTCCCAATCTACAGGTCTGGTACCCGACTCAGGTCCTACAGGCTCTACGATAACGGCAGCCGTACCGCCACGCATCTTGTTGAGCTTGAGATAGGTCTCGAGCATATTGAGGTCGTTAGGTCTAACCTCGTCGATTACGCTAAAGATATTGTTAGGGATACCGTGCGACTCGAGGAATTGTCTCGTTCCCGGTACCTTAAGTCCGTAAACCATTTGGTCGGACCAACCGTGATATGCGCCGCCTACCTTGATAATTCTCTTTTTCTTGGTAGCGCATCTTGCTATACGGATAGCAGCCATAACGGATTCGGTACCGCTGCCGAGCATACGGAATTTTTCTACGTTAGGCATATTTTTGTTGATTTCTTTTGCAATGAGGAGTTCCGCTTCGTGGAAAAGACCGGTAACGGGACCGCACTCTTCGATGAGTTTGATAGCCTCCTCTCTAACTGCAGGATAGTTGCTACCCAAGATGGTAGGACCGCCCGCTTGCAAAAAGTCTATGTATTTGTTGCCGTCAATGTCTTCGAGGTATGCGCCCTCTGCTTTGGTCATACACATTGGGAACGGCTTGTTGAATGCAAGGTTGTGTTGCACGCCGCCGGGGATATACTCTTTAGCTTCGGCGGTGATAGCCTTGGACTTAGAGCACTTTTTGTCGTAATATTCGGTGCAAATCTCTTGATAGGTATCTTTTGGAATGCTGTAGATATTCTTATCGGTCAATTCCTTGAGACTTGCGTTGATTTCTTGTGCGTTAGGCCAACGGGTAACGCCGTATCCGGCTTCTTGTTTGCCTTTGAGTTCGGTATATGTTACTTTCATAATTACCTCCTGCGTAACAAAATTACTAATAATAAAATTTTAGCATATTTTGCGCGTGTAGTCAATAAGCATTTTTATAATAATAATTATTTTTAGTTACAAATTATTGCAATGCGCTTGAATATTACTATTTCTTTTGTTATAATTTAGATATTCTAGGAGAAATTTATGGACAGACAAGAGACAATCAAGCAAAAAGGCAAGTACGTCTACGATCTTATCAAAGAAGTCGTCGACACGACCGGTGCAAGACTTCCCGCTTCCAAAGAAGAAGAGTTGGGTTGCCAAATGGTCGAACAACAAATGAAGCGAGAGCTCGGTGCAAAGGAAGTCGTAACTCAAGCCTTCACCCACGCACCTCGCGCGTCTATCGGCGCCATTCCGCTACTCGGCATTGGCGGAGGCATACAGTTCGCTCTGTTCTATCTATCGCCTATCGCCGCTTTGATATGGGGCTTGTTGCTGTTTACGGCTGCTTGCTTGCAAATCTTTTCTTACAGCGGCGCGCTTGACAAACTTTTCCCTCAAGGCACTTCTCACAACGTCTATTCGGTTTTCGAGCCTAAAGGCGAAGCCAAATACACCGTGATGATGTCGGGACACATCGACAGTTGTTGGAACTGGAACTTGTCTCTCAAAAATCCAAAGACTATGATACTCAAGACGGTATGCGGAGTAGTGGCTATCGTGACGATGATTATATCTTCGTTTATTCTCGTACTCAGAGGAGCGTATAGCTTTACTTATATGGCGCAATTCTCTACTGCAGTCGGCGGACTTAGCGGGCTCCAAATATTCGACCTCATACTTTATATGTTGCCATTCTTCTGCTTGCCCGGTTGCTATTGGCTCTCCGACTTCCTCACCACCACCGTCGGTGCTCCCGGCGCAATGGACAATATGAGCGGAATCGAGATTGGACTTGCCACCGTCAAATATATGCAAGAAAATCCCGACCAATGGCCTGAAAATTGCCGTTTCGTACTTGCAGCACTCGGCGCTGAAGAATCGGGGCTCAAAGGCTCTTCGGCTTTTTGCCGTGACAACAAGGGCAAGCTCCAATGGCTCGACGACAACTTCTACAATATCAACCTCGATTCCTTTAGAGACGACGACCACTTCTGCGCAGTCAAAGGCGACGTATGGCTCCTCAGCCACTTCGACAAGGACCTAATCGATATGTCTATCGAGGCTATGAAAGAAGCGGGTCTTAGCCCCAAGATAGTCTCCAACCCCGTGGGTGGTTGCGACTCTACGCCTTTTGCAAGAGCAGGCTACAAGACCGTTACCCTCAACGCCCAAAACCCTACCGCTACCGACTACTATCACACCATCAAAGATACGGTGGACGGACTGAGTATGTTCTCTCTCGAGAAGGGTTTCGAGACAATGCTCAACCTCATTCCTAAGATTGACGCATACCAAAAAAACAGACAAAAATAATCCAAATTACATATCAAAAAATACCAAAGCGTGACTTATGCGGTCACGCTTTTTGTTAGTCTAAATATTCAATTTTTCAAAAATTCGTCTTGACAATCAATATCGCCCTGCAGGTTACCGTTGCCTATGCGCGCAAGATTTTCATTGCTACCGCGCGGCAACTTTTGACCGTCGACTTTTGCTTTTTTGCGTCATTGCCTATCTTTTATTTCTACGATTTTGCCGTCTTTCATCTCAACGGTTATGTCGGCTTGCCGAGCTTCTTCCAAGTTGTGCGTCACCATAATCACCGTCTTACCCTCGTCTGCCAATCGGCGCAAGATAGCCACCACCTCGGAGCTATTGTCGCTGTCGAGATTACCCGTCGGCTCGTCGGCAAGGATAATGCTCGCGTCCGCCACCAAAGCCCTCGCTATAGCAACTCTCTGCTTTTGTCCGCCGGATAGATTTTTCGTAGGCTCGTTGGTCTTGCTTTCCAATCCCAAAGCCGAGATTCTATCTTGGGCTAGTCGGCTTATTTCTTGAGCTTTTTTGCCCGCAATAATCAGCGGAACGCTGACGTTGTCAATCACGCTGAGTTCGGGCTCGAGATAAAAGTCCTGAAAGACGTACCCTATAGTCTTGTTGCGGTAGTATGCCAGTTCGCTTTCTTTTTTTGCATACAAGTCCACGCCGTCAATAATAACGCTTCCGCTCGTGGGTTTTTCTAGTCCGCCTATCAAGTTGAGCAAGGTAGATTTACCGCAGCCCGACTTGCCGACTATCGATATAAATTTCCCTTGCGGCAACTCACACGACACGTTGTCGAGAGCCACGACTTTGTTACTTTCTTTTCCGAATTCTTTAGTCAAATCTTTTAGTACAATCACGTTATTCTCCTCTCAGCGTTTCTATTATTTCTTTTTTTGACACGCTTTTCACCGAAGCGTAGCCAATGAATATGGCGGTGGCGAAAATCAAAGCTACCATAGCTATTATCGGCACGATTATACTCAGCCAAGATATGCTTATCGCAGTCATTGCGCCGGGCACGCCGAGTTTCATAACGGCATTGACGGCATATTTTATTCCCACGCATACTCCAAAGCCTATCGTTGCAAAGATAGCGCTTGCCTTGGCGCAGATAATGATTGCTTGCACCATATAAATCTTGGGTAGGTCTTGCTTTTGAGCGCCCATTGCCCGAAGCATCATCATATACTTCTTGCGTTTTTCTACGTCAAACCTCACGTTGAGGAAGTAATACGCAATAGTTACGATAAGCAACACGATACCCGTGAGCATAAGCATAAACCCAAGCGATTGTGCTATCTTATATAGCAATCTATAACCGCTAAAGGCGGCGGATTCACCTACGTGCTCGTCGGCAATTCCCTCTTTCGTCAGCAGCAAGTCCCTATAACTATCGGCTTCTACGTAGACTGAGGTGTTTCTAAAATGGCTCTTGCCTATATCGAGCATCATATATCGTTGCTCTTGGTTAAGCGATACCTTGTCGGCGATATTAGCGTATCCTTCACTACCGCCGACCAATCTCAACACGGGCTCGTCGTTCCTATACACGTTGGTGTCCACGACAAAAAACCAACTCCTCATAGGGTGCTCCGTCTCTTTCTTAAACTCGTTATAAAATCGGCTTTTTATTACGCCCACCACCCTATATTTATAACAAACGTATCCGTCTACTTCTTGTTGCCTACTATTGGCGTAGATACTTACCTCTTTACCGTAGACGTCGTGCGCGCTCAGCCCGAGCTTATCCAACAAGGCTTGCGAAAGTATAATCTGTCCTCTACCGTCTCCGCTAAAAGCCTCGTCGCATCCTTCCACAAAAAGTCCGCCTGCCTTGTCAAAGTTTTTCGGCAACAAAATATTGCTTTTTTCTGCGTCCAATATCGCTATATTCGACGTCTCACCCGCAAGCGAAAACTCCCTGTCTTCCACTATCATATTGACTTCAACCGACAAAAACTCGTCTGTCAACGTATATTCTTCATATACTATTCTCCTATCTGCTCTCTCGTACCCCGCAAGCCTACTCGCGCCCTTTTCGTTTTGACGATAATCTTCAAAACTAGCGCTAAGATAGAGTAAATACGGCGCTTTGTTTAGTTCGGCGTTCATAGAAACGCTCACGCCCATCAGTAGGACGAATACGGGAATGATAATTATCATACTCACCGCCATCATAGCTATTATCGTTTTGGTGCTCTTTTTGTTGGCTTTGAGCCCTTGTTTTGCTAGGGCAAATATAGAATTTCTATTCATACCTCACCCCTTATCAATATCGTAGCGTCAACTCGGTTTATCCTACTAGACGCTCTCCAAGCTACCAACGCGCATACTATCTCCATAACGACTAAGGCAACGAGAGCAAATAGCGCGTTGAAACCTAAGATAAACTTGTCGGAAGTAAAATATACCACGTCAAACAAAGCCGTCAAAACGTCTAGCATACAAAAGTGCAATACCGTGGCGGATACGACGGTGGCTATTATCGTACCGACCACGACGTACACCGACCACACCGCCATATAATAACACCAAATATTTTTGGCTCTCAGCCCCATAGCCTTGAGCAAGCCCCAACTTCTACGATTAGCCAAAAAGTTGAGCTTGATAGAATTGACCATGCCCGCAAGGTTGAGCATCATTCCTATCGCTATCAAAAAGGAATATATTCCGTCCACGCCCAAGCGGAACTTGTGTAGCGAGTCGTAAGAGGAAACGGCGTCCGAGCCCATCACCAAAGGATTGTCGTCTATCTTGCCGTATTCTATAGTGCACTCTTCGAGTAGCTCCGACAATTTCTTCACCTCGGATATATCTTCAAATCCGTCGGGCTTGACAATATTTATTCGAGCAATATTGTCAAAGTTGCGATAGTCGACGTAACTATTCCTACCTTTGACTATTCCTTTGACGAGATACGTCTTGCCGTTTACGTCTATACTGTCCCCTACGGCAAAGTCTTCCCCCGCATTTTCCGCCAGCCATATATAGTCCTTACCGTCGGCTTCCTCGTCCAACTCTTCGCCCGCTATCGTCTCAAAGCCGATAAGGAATGTCTCGGAATAGGTACTTGGCATACCGTACGCGCAGTAGGCTTTTAGCCCCGCGTATTTGCCTTCTCCCCACGAGTGCCCCACGTATCCCGTCGAAAAGTCGTATTCGAGGTTGTCGTACTCTTGATGCAACCTATTGACTACACTCTCCGTCTGTTGCGCCGTCAAATAAAACGCCATAGGTTTATTTTTCGGTATTCCGTCCCTTACTCTTATCTTTTCCTCGTCGGGATATATCCAAATCTCTGCGCCGTTTTTGGACTGTTTCAAGACTATATCGTCGGCGTTGACGCCCGTATAATAGCCCAAGTTGCCAAGGATAATAATCATCGTGCACACAAGACCAACGCAACACACGATGACCGCCATCTGCACCACGTCTTTTTTGAAGTTTCTTTTTAGTAACCAAGCCGTTATTCCCATTTATCACCAAAATAAAAAAAATTTGTGGCATTAACAAAATTATTATTAGCCTATTATACTATAGGTTATTGTTTTATTAATATATTCCGTTGAAGTAGCCTTAATTGTTCCACTTACTATTACTTCATAATCCCCGTATCCATAAAATATACTAGTTATTGTAATATTTTGTTTCATATCGTTAGCTGTATAAATTGTTTTGGAAATATTATCAGTAGCAACATTATTCCCATTAAGTTTCACAACAACGTCTAAATTCATCTCAAATGCGGGAGCAAATAATATCCTTTTAAATGATGCATATTCCATATATAAATTATAATATGTATGATCAGTTATTGTATTGCCATTAATACCATGTGCTGTAAGATAAACATTATAACTCATATAATTTGTAGTACCTGTATATCCGATAGTCCCTTTATTTAATATAGGATTTTCTTCTGCCGTACTAATATTCATTTGCATAAAAAGCAAACAAAGCGTAATCAACAATATTGTAATCGTAATAATTTGTAATTTTCTAATTGTTTTAGTCATATCAATTTCTCTCCTTGATTAATTGCTAATGCCACAACTCAATGATAAGAGAGTCTGTACAAATAGTCAGTAAAAATCACTTTACAATTTTGCTATACTTTTTTACAGTGTATCAGATGCGTTCTTTTTAATTGCTTTTATTAGTTCTATCTTCAACATCTACATATTTTCGCTCACTCATCTTTGACACAATCAACTCTATAGCATTTATCACCACGTCTACGACTGCTATCGATATAACACATACTATCGCTATCGTTTGTTCGTAGTCGCTTATACCGCTAAACAACTTTTCGGGTTTTCTAAACAAAAACGCCACCGTCAACAATATGACTATCAATGATAACGCTACCACCGTTCCGATCACAACGATATGCTTTTTTGCCTTGATTTTGGCAAGTTTTTCTATCTCCTTATGCTCGGTTCGTTGCCTGTCGATGACCTTTGTCAACTTGTCCACTATTTGCATATCCTTAGACGAGCCACCCTCGACTTCTTCTTCCCCTGCCGCTTGTTTGAGGAATTCTTCTACCGTCAAGTCAAACTCGTGACACAACAATATCATACTGTCCACGTCTATCGAGGATAGTCCTCTCTCCCACGCGCTCACGGTCTGCCTACTCACTTGCACCCTGCTCGCCAGTTCCTCTTGCGACCAGCCTTTGGATTTTCTCAATTTTACTATCACGTCTTTAGTTTTCAGTTCCATAGCCTTTTCCTTATATCATTGTAGCAATCAACTATCGTTTTGTTTGTCAAAAAACCTTTACAAGGTTGCCATTTTTTCTTAACTTTTGCTATCTTACATTATAAGCAATAATTTATTGTTATTACCATAATAACACATAGAGCAACTATTTGCAATATCATATTTTATACGTAATGAGCACACAAAAGAGCACCGTGTTATCCACGATGCTCTTGCTTTCTTTACTATATGGTTGTTACTCCCTATCTATCGTCATATTGCCTACTAGCAAGATGACTTTTTCTTGACCGACAACCAACATGCCCGCGTCTATAACGGCATTTATATCCTCGTCGTCCGTCCAAATTTTGCATCTACAAGGCTTGACAGCCGTGCAAAAGGGCACGTGCCCCGCCATAACGGCAAGTTCGCCGTCCACTCCGCGCACGCTAATCATTTGCACTTGTCTATCCAAGGCGTTGCCGTTGGGTGTAGAAACTATCAACCTAAAGTCTTTCATTATTATACTCTCTTTGCCTTTTCGACAGCTTCGTCAATGGTACCCACGAACAAGAAAGCCGATTCCGGCAAGTCGTCGTGTTTGCCTTCCAAGATTTCTCTAAAGCCTCTTATCGTCTCTTTTAGAGGTACGTACACGCCCTTAAAGCCGGTAAACTTCTCCGACACGTCAAAAGGTTGCGACAAAAATCTTTGGATTTTTCTTGCTCTTTGTACTAGCAGTTTGTCCTCGTCTGACAATTCGTCCATACCCATGATGGCGATGATGTCCATCAGTTCCTTATATCTTTGCAACACTCTCTGCACTTCTCTTGCCACGGCGTAATGCTCTTCGCCAAGTATGTCTGCGTCGAGGATACGGCTCGTCGACTCCAACGGGTCAACGGCAGGATATATACCTTGCGAAGCTATATTTCTTGATAGTACCGTCGTTGCGTCAAGGTGAGCAAAGGTTGTTGCAGGAGCAGGGTCGGTAAGGTCGTCGGCAGGCACGTACACGGCTTGCACCGAAGTGATAGAACCCTTTTTAGTAGAGGTAATTCTCTCTTGTAGCGCGCCCATTTCGGTAGCCAAAGTAGGTTGATAACCTACCGCCGATGGCATACGTCCGAGCAATGCCGACACTTCGCTACCCGCTTGGGTAAAACGGAAAATATTGTCGATAAAGAGCAACACGTCTTGTCCCTTGCTATCTCTAAAGTATTCTGCCATAGTAAGTCCCGAGAGAGCAACTCTCATTCTAGCTCCCGGCGGCTCGTTCATTTGACCGTACACGAGAGCGGTATTCTTTAGCACGCCCGACTGTTTCATTTCGTTGTACAGGTCGTTGCCCTCACGAGTTCTTTCTCCCACGCCCGTAAATACGGAAAGTCCGCCGTGGCGCTTGGCGATATTGTTGATAAGTTCCATTATCAATACGGTCTTACCTACGCCCGCGCCGCCGAACAAGCCAATCTTACCGCCCTTAGAATAAGGACAAATGAGGTCTATGACCTTGATACCCGTCTCCAAAACCTCGGTAGAAGTGGAGAGTTCGTCAAACTCAGGCGGTTGACGATGAATATTCCATCTCTCGTCCGTCTTGACTTCTTCGCCGTTGTCGACCGTGTCGCCGAGCACGTTGAATATTCTACCCAACGTCTCTTCTCCTACCGGCACGCTTATAGTCTTGCCCGTATCGTAGACGGGGGTATGGCGTTTTAAGCCGTCGGTGGACGACATTGCGATACAACGCACTACGTTGTCGCCTATGTGTTGAGCCACTTCAACGGTAAGTTTTTTGCCGTTGTTATCTATCTCCAAAGCGTTGTAAATTGCAGGCAGATGTCCCTCGTCAAACGCAACGTCGACGACAGGTCCCATAATCTGCGACACTCTGCCCGTATATTTTTTTGACATACGCTATCCTCCTTTAGTTTCCGCTGCCCGCCACTATTTCGGTAATTTCTTGCGTAATAGTGCCTTGTCTTGCGCGGTTGTATTGCAGTTGTAAATCGTCTATCATTGTTTGAGCGTTATTGCCCGCCGAATCCATGGCAGTTCTTCTCGCCACCACTTCGCTTGCAAAACTCTCTCTCACCGAGCCGTAAATCATTCCCGCCACGTAGGTGGGCACGGCTCGCTCCAACACCGTCATTCTATCGGGCTCGAATATCATTCCCGTTGCGGTAGGATTTTCCGCTATCTCTAATGGAAAAATCCATCTCACGCGGGTCTGTTGCGTCAACATTGACACGTACTTGGTATCCACGATGCCTATCTTGTCATACTTGCCCTCGCGCCATTCTTGACACAGTACTTCGGCAAGTTTATATATCTCGTCGTAGTCGATTTTCTCCGAAGAATTGACAGGTTGAGAGAACCTCTCGCACGCTCTCTTACCTATAGCCACCACGTCGGCGCCTTCGTATTCTTTGACTGCTCTAAAGACGTTGGCGTTGTATCCGCCCGCAAGTCCTCTGTCGCCCGCAATGACGATAAGCTTAATTCTATCGCCCTCGCGCTGTTTCATGTAGACGGAACTTCTACACTCTCCGCCCGCAGTCAAAGCGCCAATCAGTCCTTGCACTGCGTCCACGTACTCGTTTGCTTTAGTCATATTGATTTGAGCCCTACGGATTTTGGACGAAGCCACCAATCCCATAGCCGTGGTGAGGTGCAAAGTCGAGTCGACGCTCTTTATTCTCACGCGCAGATTTTTGATATTTGCGCCCATTTTACCACCTCAAACCGCTCAGAGCTTGCTTTAGTTCTTCTATCTCGCTATCTCCGTACTCACCGTTCTCGATTCTCGTCAATAGGTCGAGATAATCGCTCTCTAAGGTTTCGTATAGAGCCTTTTCATACTTCTTTACTTTATCAACAGGCACTTCGTCTAGATAGCCGTTGACGACTGCGTAGACGATAGCCACTTGACAGCCCACTCTAACGGGAGCGTTGCGCTTTTGTTTTAGCACTTCGGCAATTCTTTCACCCAGAGCGAGACGCTTTTTGGTGTCTTGGTCAAGGTCGCTACCGAATTGAGCGAATGCTTGCAACTCTCTATATTGCGAGTATAGCAGTTTTAGTTCGCCCGCCACCTTTTTCATACCCTTGATTTGCGCCGAACCGCCTACACGGCTGACTGAGATACCCGGGTTGATAGCAGGCATAACGCCGGCGTTAAAGAGCTCGGTTTCTAGGAATATTTGTCCGTCGGTTATCGATATTACGTTGGTTGGAATGTACGCCGACACGTCGCCCGCTTGCGTTTCTATGATAGGTAGAGCCGTAATCGAGCCTCCGCCGTACTCGGGCGCAACGCACGCCGCTCTCTCCAAAAGACGAGAGTGCAAGTAGAATACGTCGCCGGGGTACGCTTCACGTCCCGGTGGCCTACGAATAAGCAAGGACAGCGCACGATACGCTACCGCGTGCTTGGACAAGTCGTCGTAAATAATCAACACGTCCTTACCTTGTTCTCTAAAGTATTCCGCCATAGCGCAACCCGCATACGGCGCGATATATTGCAAAGGCGCGCTCTCCGCTGCCGAAGCCGATACGATAATGGTATATTCCATTGCGCCCGCCTTGCTGAGTTCTTGCGCCAGTTGCACCACCGACGTACTCTTTTGACCTATAGCCACGTATATACACAACACGCCGGTATTTTTTTGGTTGATGATAGTATCGGTAACGATAGCCGTCTTACCCGTCTGTCTGTCGCCGATGATAAGTTCACGCTGCCCTCTACCTATAGGAATCATACTGTCAATCGCCTTGATACCCGTCTGTAAAGGCACCGATACACTCTGTCTTTCGATAATTCCGGGGGCTTCGGCTTCCACGGGCTTGGTCGTCGTGTAAGCCACGGGACCTTTGCCGTCTATCGGTTGACCGAGAGCGTTGACTATTCTGCCCAGCAACGCTTCGCCCACGGGCACGGACACTACTCTACCCGTCCTCTTGACGATACTTCCCTCGTGGATTTGGTTGGTGTCGGAGAGAATTGCCACCGACACGGTCTCGGCTTCGAGGTTTTGAGCAATGCCGAAACTTCCGTCGTCGAATTCCAACAATTCGCTAGACATACAGTCCTTTAGTCCGTAGACCTTGGCGATAGAGTCGCCGACAAGAATAACCTTGCCCGTCTCTTTCATCTCGATACGGGAATTGTAGTTCTTGATTTGGTCTTTGATGATACTGCTTATTTCTTCGGGTCTGCCGTTCATTTATCAATCACTTCCTTTATTCTGTTAAGACGGGTTTTTAGGCTTCCGTCTATGATTTTGCCGTCGAGTTCGATTATCATTCCGCCCAAAATCTTCTCGTCTATTTCTAGGTCGAGTTTGACCTTGTTTCCGCTTCTCTTTTCCAGCGCTTGTTTGAGTTTTTTCTCCTCTTCTTTGCTCAGCGGAGTTGCCGTCCTAACCTTTGCCGGCAAAATCTTGCTTGCCTCGTTGTATAAGGTTTCGTAGTCTCGACACACGAAGTCAAACATTCCGAAGCGCTTTTTTTCGCACAACAATTTGACCAAGGACACCACGTCCTCGCTCAAAGAGCCGAAAGTTTGGTCTATGACCTCTTTCTTTTGTGCGAGCGTCACGTTGGGCGACAAGAGAATCTCCGCAAAGAGCGGATTTTCCTTGATTGCCTCGCTCACCGTCATCAAGTCGTCGTAGTATTTCTTTTGCTTACCCTTCTCAATCGACAGCTCAAACAATGCGCCCGCATATTCCGCGCTTACCTTATTGGTTATCATCGTCCTCTCCAATCTTGTCGATAAAGCTGTCTATCAACTTGCGGTGGTCGTCCACGTCGATTTCTCTCTCGATTATCTTTTCGGCAAGACAAGACGACACGTCGACAATCTCCTTCTTAATGTCGTCCACAGCCTTCTTTCTCTCGAGGTCTGCGTCGACTTGAGCTTGTCTGACGATAGCGTCGGCTTTTTCTCTCGCTTCCAAAGCGGCTTTTTCGTTGATTTTTTCGGCACGCTTGTTGGCGGAATCGATGATACCCTTTGCCTCGGCGTCGGCGGTGGACATTTTGTCGTCCCACTCGGCTTTGGCAGCTTCTGCATCATCTTGAGCCTTTTGAGCCTTGTCGTACTGTTCGTCAATCATATTTTTGCGCTTGTCCAGCATCTTTTGGATAGGCTTAAAGAGCAATTTTTTGAGAATGACGAAGATAATCAAAAGGTTGCACAGCGAGATGATTATTTGCCAGATATTGACAGATATAATCTCTGAAGTTTGCATTTTTGCCTCCGATTAGCCGATAAATTTCATAAGGATATTGACGAGATAGTTTGGCGCAACGAAGATAAGCAAAATTGCTATAATCAATGCGTAAAGACCCGTCGTCTCTGCAACGGCGCAACCCATCAACATAGTAGAAGTTACGCTACCTTTGCTCTCGGGTTGACGTCCGATAGCTTCGCAGGCTTTACCTACGGCGTTACCTTCACCGATACCGGGTCCGATACCCGCTATCATTGCAGTGCCTGCGCCAAGTGCGCAGCAACCCAAAATAATACCAATTGCAAGTTCCATATTTCTTCTCCATTATATTGTTTTTTATTTTTATATTAGGCTATGCGTTAGCGGCAGCCTTTTTTTGTTTCTTTTTTTGCTTGTCGTTTTGCCTTTGACTGTACAAGTCGTAATCGAAGGCGCTGGACACGTACATCATAGTCAGCATTGCAAAGATATAGGCTTGCAATAGCGAACTAAACACGTCGAAGTACAACGACAATACTGCGGGAATACCAACTTGAAGATAAGGTATGTCTCCCAAAAATCCAGGCAACCAACCTAGTATCTTTGCCGACAAAGTCCTCAGCGCCGCCCCCAGCAATACCGATATTACCGTGCCCGAAAGTATGTTGCCGTAGTGACGGAACGCCATAGATACGGGGGTCGCGAATTCACTGATGATATTGATAGGCAACAATAGCGCCACGGGCTTGGTAAATCCCTTGAGATAATTGACGGGACCGCACTTCATCTTGTAGTAGGTGATGATAAAGAATACCAATATCGCCCAACCCGCAACCACGTTGATGTCGGAGGTTGGAGGGAATAGCCCCACCAGCGACATAAGGCTAGAGAATGCCGACAACACCATAATGCCCGCGATAAAAGAAGCAAACCCCGCGAAGTATTCTCCCATGCTCTCGCCCACCATGGCTTTGACCTTGTCCACCGCCCATTCGATGACGTATTGTCTCTTGAGATTAGGTCTTTCCTTGATGCCGTGCGTCATAAAGAGGCAAAGGAAGATTATCGATATAATGAGTAGCCAGCTATTGACTTGCGACTCGCCTATCGGCAAGTCCATAAAAGGCATAGGAATGGTGAAATAAATGAGTGCTCCCGTAATCTCCACGCCTTGCGAAGCGGGAGTAAAGATAACTTTGAGTACCATTGCCGCCACTATAGGCAAGAGCATCCCGATTATCAACAATATATCTATTATCCTAAAGAGGGTATCGTTAGTCTTTTTCGCCGTTTGTTTCGGTTGCGTCGACTGCGTCGTCGCGTCCGTCGCTTGGCTCGTCTGCAAGGCTATCGTCTCGTCCGTTTCCACTTATCTCCCCTCCTTTACCGGTTTTTTTATCAAATAGCGGTCTCATAGCAATGGCAATCCTTGGGAAAATCAACGGCACCAGCACGGCAACGGTATTAAAGCATTTTAGCACCACGCCCACCACGGCTATGACGAAAGTCATCAAAAGTCTAAGACTTTGCGACAGTTTCATAGCATTTTTAGCCTTCTTTTCTTCAAAATTCAAGGCTTTTTGCACCGTCACGCCCAACAAAAAGAAGTTGAGCACTCCACTCGCAAAGCTCAGCAAGTTGCCCCAAAGCACCGTCAAATCCCACTTCTTGATTACCAAAAAAACCGCGTTCATCAATACGCTGAATATCAACGTCCAAATCGCAATATACGCCGTTTCTTTATAAATGGTCTTATCGAGTTTCATACCTTCCCTTTGCTATAATGACCCAATTTTATCAATATAATTCAAATAATATTGTACAATACTTTCCTTGCCAAGTCAACGCCGATTTTTCAAAAACCCCCTTTTTCGCTCCGATTTTACAATATATTTAGATTACTTGGCTAATTTAACTACTTATAACCTAATTATAACGTCTTTCGCTTACCGCGCTCTACACGTATCTATGGGCAAAATTTTACCAAAGTCCCCTCGTCAACACTCCTACTTCGCACCTCAACCGTTAAAATTAACAAAACTTTAACACAACAACGATAATTCAACAACAACCGCCCCGTATAATGTAAGTAGAAAACCAAAAGGAGAAACAATATGGAAAATCAAAAACAAATTGAAGCAATCAAAAAGCAATATGAAGCCAAACAAATCACGGAGCTGGACGAGTTGAAGGCTCTTGACCGCAAGGCAAAACGCCCCGCAACCATAACTGCGTACGTCATCGGCGTAGTAGCTACCCTATTGCTCGGAGTGGGTATGTGCCTCGCAATGAAGGTAATCGGCGACTTTATGATACTCGGCATAGTCGTGGGCGTGGTAGGCATCGCGTTTATCTCTACCAACCACATGATTTACAACAAGATTCTTGAGGGCGGCAAGAAAAAATACGGCAAACAAATAATCGACAAGAGCAATCAATTGCTCAATAAATAATACACTCCATCATATCGATTATTTGGCATTGGACAATCTCAACAGAGGTTGTCCTTTTTATTCACACCTCACTCTCGCTCTACATATTATGTCGTGGGGGAGGAGGAAAAATATATGGGAATAATATCATCCAACAAAACTTTATCAAAGCGTCAAATCAACTGCAAAGAAACGTTTGACGTCACTTTATCATTGACGGCAGAACCTAATATCGTGTCCAACCCGACCGATATAGTTCTTATACTCGACCGCTCGGGCAGCATGCAAGGCAGTCCGCTGGTCAACCTCAAAAAAGGTGCAAAAAAATTTATCGAAATCATCGACCAAGCCACCGACAACGCTCAAGACGGCAATATCGGTAGCGGTAGCCATATCGGCATCGTAAGCTTTGCGAATACGGCAACTGCAGACACGGGGCTTATCACTTCGGTAGCAACGCTCAACTCCGCCGTAGACGCATTGACGTCGGGTGGCAGAACTAATCACGCCGACGCTTTTACCAAAGCGCTGGCTCTCTTTGACCCGTCGTCGACCAACGCCAAAGTTATGGTCATGTTCACCGACGGCGTAACAACCACGGGCAATCCGCCCGCACCCGTTGCCGAGGCGGCAAAAGCGCAAGGCGTAGTCATCTACGTCATTGGATTGTCGGGCAACGGCGGAATTGACGAAGCGGCTCTAAAACAATGGGCGTCGGATCCCGATTCTGCTTTTGTGGCAATCACTCCCGACGATGCCGAACTCGAAGACCTCTTCGAAGATTTGGCAAATAATATCACCAAACCGGGCGCAACCAATATCGTCATCAAAGACGTAGTAACCGATTGTTTCAAAGTCGTAGGCGTATCGTCCCCTACCAAAGGTAGCGCGACTATGCTAAACAACACGACGGTAGAATGGAAGATTGCCGAACTTGGCAAAAATGCAAGCGAGGGCGCAAGTTTCACCTTTACCGTCCAACATTTGGGCGAATGCAAGGGCGACGTAGAAGTCAACGACTCTATCACCTACACCGACTGCGAAGACAACCAAGTAGTCTTCCCTTCGCCAACGATACTCGTCAACTGTGACGTAGTAATCACGCCCGAAGATTGCCCTACTCCGGTAGAGGTGTCTATCGGCGGTTGCAACGACTGCGTAGAAATCGACGCGGGCGACTTGATGCTACAATCTCTGGGCAGAATATTGCAACTCGACGTAACTCTCCGCAGAGTTTGTCCGCACAAGCGAGTAGCCTTAGCCGCAATCGTTACCGAACTCGACGACCACGACATCGAGCACAAACGCGGTCTCAAGACCTTCGTCGTACCTGCCCACGACAGAGAGAGTTGCACCGACATCAAGGTGCGCTGCATCAAGTTCGTTCTCCCCGAGCAACTTGACGTAAGCGGCACCGGCACAGGCATATGCAACACCCGTCGCTTCAGAGCAAGCTTTATCGCGCACTATATCGACAACGACTTCGACTGTTGCGGCGACGTAGACTAAACAATTTCACACCTTCTTTTTACAACCTTTTAATCAAAGCGAGCCTTCCCAATCGAGAAGGCTCGTTCTTGTTTTGTTATAAGACAAAATTTATGTTAAATTGTTTACAATATTGCCAATCACAATAATTAATAAAAAAATATCACTTATATAATGATGAGAGTTAATACTATTGCTGCCAAAAATACAATTATATATAATATTGAGAATAAAACCGGAATCCTTTTCTCGATATTCGTAAATGAAACATAATTCCTTTTCCCTAATTTGGCAGTTTGAACTTTCCATTCAATATCATAAATATTGAATGGTAATTGTTTTTCAATTGCCGCTATTACTTTCATTTTTGCCGCATTAAGTTGACCATATGAAATTATTAATCGTTTCCAATTGCAACAAAGTGCCACCCCTAATAGAGAAATAATATAACAGGAAACCATGCTTATAATCAATGAATTATTTATACCAATTGCATTTATAATTGCAAGCACGGTAGTGAATATTGATAACAAGCCTGAATTTACTGTGATATAAAAATTGCTTGCCGTTTGTCGCCTCGTAAGCAATTCTTCCGACGTTTGCAAATAAGCCTTATATTGCTCTATCATTACTTCTTCGGGCATATCATTATGGCACAAAACATCTTTGCTAATATCCATGTCAATTTCTGTTTGAAGAACTGAATATAAATTATCTATACTTATTTCTTTGGAAATCATCACGCCTCTATTCTTTGCATTTGATATGTTCCCAAAAGTTAATTTCTTAAATAAAACATCATTATATTTGTAGTCCTTATGCAATTTTATGGTATAAATAGGTTTTCTATATTTAATAAACTTTTCTAATTCCCAATCTATATTGCCACTACTATGGGCATGTTCTCCAACAAAAAAAATAGCGAAGTCAGCTTCCTTAATTTTCTTCTTTGCGGAAGTTTTCCACATGTGTTGAGAAAAATCTTGCAATATTAATAACTCGAGGTCAGGAATATTATCACTTATAATTTTCAATTGAGATTTTACAATTTCTAAGTCAAGAGATCTGTAAATAACGTATGCTTTCATTATATAGCCACCTTTTCATAAGTATTTGTAATATTATATCACACGCTTTTGATATAATCAATTTCTAATTTATTCCTTAGTTAAGATTTTCAAAAACTTTCTTTTTACAACCTTTTAATCAAAGCGAGCCTTCCCAATCGAGAAGGCTCGTTCTTGTTTTGATACGCGGCGGTATTCTACTCTTCTATTTACTTTTTGTTAGTCAATCCCCTACAAGTATCCAAGACTATTTGGACGAGTTTTTCTTTATCGTCCAAGTCCTCGACCAGATACATAGGTTTTGCGCCCTCGTAAGGCAGTTGTTGTTGCATATCGTACCCGGCGTTTTCCTTAACGATTTTGACCAGCAGTCTATCGTCGCACACGCCGCCGAAATAAACGCCGTCTTTGTACAATAGGTATTCTCCCATCATGGGTCTGCTCGTCACCTTAAGTTCTGCGAGTTGTTCCAACACGTAATCTCTAAACTCCTTACTGCTTGCCATACTCTCCCCGTTTGACGCCAAAGTGCCACGACCGACGTTACTACCTTCCGTGGCACTTGGTATCATTCAATTATTATAAAAGCTTCACCCGCCTATACTCAATAATTTTCTTCACTCACTTCAAAAAACGCTTGCGGATATTTGCAAACCTCGCATATATCAGGAGCTTTTGTTCCGACTACAACGTGTCCGCAGTTACGGCATTCCCAAACTTTTACCTCGCTCTTAGCAAAGACTTCGCGAGTTTCTACGTTTTTGAGCAATGCGCGATAACGCTCTTCGTGACGTTTCTCTATCGCACCCACTTTACGGAATTTGGTGGCAAGTTCGCTAAAGCCTTCATCTTCGGCAGTCTTTGCAAAGCCGTCGTACATATCCGTCCATTCGTAGTTTTCGCCGTCAGCCGCACTCTCGAGATTCTTCGCGGTATCGCCTATTCCGCCAAGTTCGTTAAACCACATTTTGGCGTGTTCTCTCTCGTTTTCTGCCGTCTTAAGGAATAGCGCGGCTATTTGTTCGTAGCCGTCGCGTTGTGCTACCGATGCAAAATAAGTGTACTTATTTCTAGCCTGCGACTCTCCCGCAAAGGCGTCGTGTAAATTCTTTTCCGTCTTAGTTCCCGCGTATTTATTGGCAGAAGCGGTTTCTTTGGCTTTGACAATCTTTTCAAAGTCGCTTGCCGGGTGCTTACATATAGGACATACGAAGTCATTAGGCAATTCTTCTCCCACGTACTCGTACCCGCATATCGAGCAACGCCAAACCGTTTGTCCGTTGTCGGTGGTAGCGACGGGTTGTGGCTTTGGCTTGATATTGTTGAAGTAGTACTCGTAAGTAGCCGATAGGCTATCGTCAAGCACTTGCATATCGGTTATTTCACCAACAAACATCGTGTGCGAGCCCAAGTCTACGGTCTTGTCCACTTTGACCGATATGTAAGCGTTGGTTCCTTCGGTAATATACAACAAGCCGTTAACTCCCCTTTCGCAATTATCAAAACCCTCAAACTTGTCCGCGTTTCGTCCCGATTGGAAACCAAAACGCTTGAAGAGTTCGAAGTTAGCCTTTTGGCTAATAATCGACACCGTAAATATACCCGTCTTGGCAATCATATCGTGAGTATAGTTGGCTTTGTTGACGCAGATGCTCATCTGGTTAGGCACGGACGCGGCTTGAATGGCAGTATTGATGATGCAACCGTTGTCCTTATCGCCGTCTTTTGCCGTCAAGACAAATAGTCCGTAACTCAATTTATACATAGCTTTGTTATCCATAATATTTCTCCTTGCTTTGCTTTTTCAATATTATATCACACCCTAAACGGTTTTTCAACACGACGTTTTTAATTATTTTATATTCCTACTTAGCAAAATTTCCGAATTTATTCAAACAATCTTTTATTCGTCATAATTCTCACCCCTACTCCCCTTGTCCGTTCAACTCCCGATGCCATACGTAATACAAATAGGACAGGCAAATACCTGTCCTATTTGTATTGGTGGAGCGGTTGTAACCTAAAACGAATTTTAGATTAGAGATAAAATTAAATTAGCAGTGCTGTCATTTTCAAGTGTTTCGTTCCCCAAACCGCATAAAAGATTTTTGTAAATAGGAACAATTTGTGTTGTTGATAAAAGGTTATTCTTTTTAATATAATCGTGAAAATAATTAAATACTTTTTTACCCCTTGTTGCGTGGGAACAACAAATAATTATATTGCAAGATAAAACGTCAGAATTTGTCAGTGCTTCATTGACGGAATAAACAGTATCGCCATAAGATATGATGGCAATTCGTTTACTGTTAAATGAAACTATAATAGCACCCCCAGACCGAGTATTCCAAAAGTTTGTGCTACTTCCAAAAAGATATTTTTCAATCGTTGCGCCTTTGGAGAGTACTTTCTTTATAAACATATTGACCGAAAGTGTTTTTCCGCTATTCGGCGAGCCTGCCACTATAATAAATTTTTCCAAATTAAATTTACCTCTATTGTTTTCAATTCATATACGGAATTAAATCATATCTACCAAAAAATGACAAGAGAAAAAGTTCCTTATTTGACTTTATATTATTCCGTTGGCATATCGTAAACTTTGTAGTTTACCGTAGTGTTTTCAAAATCTTGCAATGCAGTTTCTATATTACCCTTGTAGTTTGTATAAACATTTAAGTTAATCGAAGAATAATACCTACCTATAAAAGACGAATCATTTTTTATACCAACAAACCAAGTATCATTCCATTGTTTATTAGATAAAATTAAGTTTATTGTCGGTATATTTGCATCATTAGCACGTTGATACATAAATAGCCAACCACTGTTTTCAATGTTGCTTATATTTACAGTCAACGGACTTTTATAGTTGATGAGCGCATTTGTCAAGAAGTAACTGCCCGCTCTTGTAAGCGATGAAAAATCCAAATCAATAAACTCTATGTTTTCACTGTCCGCCAAGAAATTTGAGCCTACTTGTTGTAATTTTTTCGTATTACCATTGCTAACAACCGTTTTGAGTGTCGGTATTCCCGAAAAGAAATTTGACGGTAATTCTTCTATAAATGTACATTCTGTCAAATCGACTTTTATCAAATTTTTAAGAGCCGCATTATTGTCTGCAATGATAGTGTTAAAGTTATTTAAGATACCTTTGCCGTTTTCACCCAATCTATTGTTAACAAAACTATACGTGTTAAATAATTTAATTTCCGTTATTTCAGATAAACGAAAAGTAACGGGTTCACCGTCATAATTATTTGCCGTAAATGCACTATTACCTATATTATAACCCAATACAGCAAACGGAATTATTTGTCCGTTTGTATTTGCATTTGTGGTAGTGATTTGCATATATTGCTCATATTTAGGTTTAACTTGATATTCAACAGTTAATATTCCAGCCTCATAACCTATTTGCCCCTTTTTATAATCATCGGGAAAATAAGACTCTTTTTGCTCATTCTCAATATACTTATCGGGAATGTTTTCCTTATATTTAGCATAATTATATGTTTCGCCCTCTTTTTTAGTATCGGTTAAAGTATCTATTATAGTATCACGATAGACATATCGAACATTAACGGTAAAAGTTTTTGCCGTAGGCTCGTCGGGAATAGTTGGTGTGCCGCTATTTGTCGTATTATTGCAACCGACTAACAATAAGACACACGCAATCAGCGATAAAAATGTTACCACAAGTTTTTTCATAAGGAAACCTCCGTAAAATAAAAAGTGCGCCAGCCGAAGCCAACGCACGAAAAACGCAAACTCCAACTGTCGCGAAACAAGTTAATATGCGATACGGGTTTACTGTACCTACATAAATGGAATTTGCATTTTTACCAAATTCAATAAATAGGCACAGCAAAAGGATATACCTTTACTTATAAAATTAAAAAGCCCGTACTCCTTTAATGGGGTATATAACTTGTTTCGCATTAATAGTATAGAATATTTGTAAATAGAAATCAATACTTTTACAACTTTATTTTTGATTTTTGGCACTGTGGCGGGTGCTTGACATATACAAGCGCGTCGCTTCGCTCCGCGGTCAAGCACCCGTAAATAGACTAAGGCTCGGACAAAAAGGTAAACTCAAAGCCGAACGGAACGGGGCGTTCTCGCTACACTGCTTGTGAATCGCCCCTTATTACCGCTAATGGCAGTCTTGAGTTTGGTAGCATTTTACGCATCATAGCCCCTATTTAGTCCACCTTTACTCCCTATTTACCCATTCATTACCCCCACTTTAACCCCTTTTCTTTTTGAGATAAGCTGTCATATGATTTGATTATTTCTACAATCGACGTCTCTCTTTTATAAGTAACTTGAGCTTTTACACAAAAAACCTAACCCTCCCCATATCAATGGTTCAAGTTAGGTTTATAGTGGTGGAGCGTATTTACACAAAGTCGAATATTAAAAGTCACCATTTTTACATATTTTAGATAGTTAAAATAATATTTAAGTAGAAAATCATTAAAACTTATGATGGCAGTAAAAGTAATATTTTCGGTTTGATTTTAGAAAGTTAATATGTTACTATGATTATATAGGGGGAGGAGTTTTATGAACACTAGTAAAAAAGTTGCTATAACGGTCGGAGGGTTAAATTTAGTTTCAATATTGTTTTTTTCGATCGTTGAATTTGTAAATTCAGAAAATGCAATAATATCAACAGTTTTAGCAATGTTGGCATTTACGGTTCTTTGTTTTGATATAATTTACGCTGCTTGTTCGAGGCGTTTGGCTTTGACTCGAATTATTGTGTCGGTTACAGCAATAATTTTAAATTTTGCTTTCGGGATACTTGTAGGAACTTCTGTTTTTAATGACTCATTTAATATAGTTGGTTTGTTAATATTGATCTGTGCTTATCTAATAAATGCGATAATTGCAGTTTACTCGACTTTTTCTAAAAAAGATAAAAAGTTGTCAGAACGAACAGAAAAGATTTTGAAAGTTACAACCGTCGCCATAGGTACGTGTGGAATTATAGCTATATTTATAGTCGGCATAATATTTGTTAGCGCTTCGACTATCGCAAACACAAATGCGGTAAATTTTAATAACGTAATGATATCGTTAAGTGTTACGTTTATCGCTTTTGTAATATATGGATTGCGTGATTTAAAAAGAAAAAAGAGCGTTTTGCTTGTGGCTTTTGTGGTTGGTGCGATTTGTATGGTTCCGTATGGCATTATAGAAGGAGTAGCATACAGAGACGTGAATCAAGCGGAACGATCTTTTATACAGGCATTCGGCGATCCTGAAATTTCGGAGAGATTACGTTCTCCTTATAATTATGCGTTGGAATTTATCGGAATACAAACAAAAAATTATACTGTAGAACGGGATAAGTTATACTATGAAGGCGATGGAATTAAAGAAAATATTTCCTTGCGCTATGATGTCTATTATCCTATGGGAGAGAGTAAGGGAGTGCTTATCAATCTGCACGGTAGCGGCGGAGATAAGGATACGGGTAATTATGCGCACAGAAATAAATACTTTGCTTCTGTAGGTTTTACGGTATTTGATATTCAATACGGAGATTGGAACGAGTCAGATACAGGGGATATACCGGTTTATGACACTACCTTAGAATGGGCAGTATCGCATTTATATCACTTGGATGAATTTATAAAATTTGCAAGCGTAAACGAGAAATCAGCCGATTGGTCTAATATGTTCCTGACTGGTGTCTCTATGGGGGGGACTCAAATAAGCAGGTATGCGCTTTCATATGATAATTCTATTGACGTTACAGGCGCTGTGTTGCGTGGAATAATTCCGATATATCCAGGATATTCCTCTGATGACGAAGGGATTTTAAATTGTCTTTCTTACGTTACGGAGAACAGCGCTCCGTGCCTGATATTTATGGGGGATAAAGATATGGTTGTTGATCCTGAAGGTGCGAGGAGATATAAAGACGCCTATTCAGATGCGGGAAATAATTTATGTGCGTCGATTTATATATCGTATGCAGGGCACGGGTGCGATTATTTCATGGCTGGCAGAAGTAATCAGATGATTACGTACTATATGCAGAAATTTATGGAAACTTTCAGGAAATAGGTAAATTGAAAACAAGTGATTATCCATGAGTTTTTCTTAAAATGCATATTGTGGTATAGAGTGTGATTGAAATTGTATTTTTGGGGGAATAGAATTATGGAACAAAACAATTCACAGCAAAATAAAAATTCCAACAAAACAGGCAAAAGAGTAGAGATATTTTTTATCGTTTCAATGTTAATTTATTTGACAGTATCAATTCCTCTACTTTGTATGGTTAACGCGTTTACTGTTCATTGGTTTATATTCGGACTTGCTTTTATTTTGATTCCTTTTGGCGTACTCAACTTTTTTGCTTGGGGAGCGTCCAAAACACAGCTAACTTCAGATCAAATGACATTAGCTACTAAAAGAATATGCATATTAACAGGCTATTTGTGGCTTTTAGACGCCTTTTATATGTGTATATTCAACAATTGGATTGTGGCAATATGGTGTGTTGGTACAACTATCGTAATTATAAATTCAATCGGTTTGATAAACAATTTTTTAGGCAAGGTCATAATATTAAAAAAATTTATACCTTTTGATTTGATAATTACTATCGGGATCGGGATCTATCTGATTTACATAATACCCAATGCTCAATTACAGCAAATTATCACAACAGTAGTCTCTGCATTTTTTGGCGGAGCATTGACTCTTGTCGGCGTAGCATGGACGATAAGAAGACAGGATGAAGTAAGAAAACAGGATTCTGAACAGAGAGAAAAAGAACGTAAAGAAGAAGAAAAACAGAAAGCCAAGCCAATATTTACGTTTAATATGTTATACGAGGCGGAATTTGCAGTTAACGGTAAAAAAGTTTTGATGGATGATATTTTAGGAGGATTTGATTGTGAACTTGTCGGAATGATTGAGAATTCCGATCATTCTGTTTTTAGTATAGAAAGAGTTTTTCACGATGATCATTGGTTTGATTTAAATGGCAATAAAGTCGTTTTGACAGGATCTCACGTGTATTTATCAATAAAATTTAATTCGTTTAAAGAAATAATTATAGAGGTTATGGATTCTTTGAACAATAAATATTATTATCAAATATTTGTTGTTATATCACCGAAAAACAATGGAAATATCCCTTTTGTACATACAATCAGAGATATAAAGGAATTGTCTGAAGAAGAAATTCTGAATAAAAAGTGATACTTAATGCATTTTCAATACTAGATTTATAAGTAATAGAAAACAATTTAATTTATGCAGTGTTAAACAATTTGGTCAAAAGGAATAACTATGAAAAGATTGAAGTTATCAAATAAAATTTATAAGGGTAATATAGATTGTTTTAAAAGCTTATTAAACTTATATGATTTTAATTGTAAAAATGAGGAAGTTTTATTGGATTTGACTAACATAAAGGAAGTTAATCCATTTAATATGCTGGTTCTTGCTTTGGCAATAAGGCAATGTAAAAAAAATTGGTTTAAACTAAAGTATATAACGCCTTATAATGAAAAAACAGATGGCTACATGCAATATATGGGATTTTATGAAACCTTTGGTGCGCCTATTCGTGAAATATACAAAGGAGATAGAAGACCAGGTCGATATATTTGCATTAAAAAATTACTTTTTGAATCGCAAGGATCTATACAAAATGATTATGATATGATAGATCGAGAAACTAAAAAACTTGCGGAAATGTTGCAATTTGATAGTGAATTGGAGGAATATATACAATATTGTTTTTTTGAAATGATTCGAAATGTTTATGAACATGCCGGAACTAATTGTGTGTATGTTTGTGCCCAGTATTGGCCATCACATCATTTGGTAGAATTAGCTATTGCAGATGAAGGATGCGGTATCAAAAAAGCAATGGAAAAAAGATTTAAAGATATTTCAGAAATTGAATTGATGAAATACGCTATGACACCTGGTTTAAGTGCATTGAGCAACCATGCTTATCTTGATAAAAATGATTGTTACGGAAATTCTGGATATGGATTGTATATGACAAAAGAATTAGCGTTAGCATATCAAGGAGTATTTATTTTAAGCAGTGGCAACTATGCTCTCCATTATACTATTGAGTCAAATAAAGAAAAAGTTTTATATTATAATACAAAATTTAAAGGTACAGCTATATCTATTCGATTTAAAACAGATACAAACATAAATTTTAATGAAGTAATAAAAGAAAAAGTTGCTAAGGCTGAAGAAGAATCAAAGAAATTTAATGGAGCAATTAACAAAGCTTCAAAATCGTCAGGAGGAAAAAGAATATTTAATATATAACAAATGAAGCATTGTCACCAGGGTGTGTGTCATAGACAAGACAAAAGGGAAAATCGTTTGGGTGAAATTCCGCTTATACTGTCTCGCTGCATTTCACAGCGAGGGAGGTTTTTTCTTTACGTTTTTGTCGCACTCTTATGTCTTAGTGTTTTCGCTTTTTTAAGCATCAGAAATATTTTTTGCAAAACAATGACGTTTTAAATGATTTTTTATTAGTGAAAAATAATAGGATTTTATCAAATAAATGCTTATTCTAATATGTATAAAAAATAAGCAAAAGAGTATGTTATTTTGCTGATTTGCAATATTAGCTAAATTGTAAAATTAAAATGATTTACACAAATTCTGACACAAATTTGCCCCAAAAACGAAAAAAGCACCGATTTTTACGGTGCGTGGCATGTGTTTAAGGAGACAACAAGGGCTTTGCTCACACGTTCGCAAAAGTGCTACGCACACGAACAGAACAATGCATGCGCTTATGTTGAGTTCTCGCTTATTATCCCGACAAAAAAACAGCACCGATTTTTACGGTGCTGTTTTTTTGGTGGAGATGGCGGGAGTTGAACCCGCGTCCAAAAGAATTCCTACTGGGCTTTCTACACGGTTAGTATGCGTTGATTGGTCTTCGACGGCGCCAACGCTACCAAGTCGTCGTCGAACAAGCCCTAATCTCGCCTATAGGTGCGGGCGCTTCCCTTAGGCACTTTCCACTTACTGATGCCGTTCCAAAGTCGTGGAGTCTTTGGACGACAGCCGAGCGATTAAGCAGCTACGGCAATTTGTTTGTTATTATTAGCGTTTAAATTTAATTTCCGTTTTTACGAAGCCGAGCCTTCGCCGTGCTTACACAGTCCTCATTTCTCCTGTCGAATCCGTAACACCCCCAAATAAGTCGATACGTGTCGACTTTTTTTGATTTTTTTGTTAGCAACGCTAATTGTTTTTGGCAATTAGATTATAAGCAAATTTTTCTCAATCTAATTACTCTGCACCTATATTTTACATATCTTTATATTAATTTTCAAGCCGTTTCGCCACACAAATTCTTCCAATATTGTCTGCGCCTCTACACTCACGTTGACGATTAGGGAGCTTACTACTTAATTTTGACGGTGGAGATGCGAGCGAGACAAGGAGAACGCGGATTTTGTGCAGGGAGCATACTCCTTGTATGTGACCAAACAAAAATGCTAGTTCGACACAGTATCGCGACGCATATCCGCCGTCAAATCGTATGGCGTAACCTGATATACGTAATAATTAAGCCAATTATAGAACAACAGGTTGGCGGTGGACTTCCATTTCATGTCGATTTTGTTGATGTCTCTGCCGACGAAATAGTTGAAAGGTTGTTCTATATCCAAGCCCTTTTCTTTATCTCTGAGGTACTCGTTGCGCAAGGTTTCTCTATCGTACTCGCTGTGCCCCATAAAGAAAAACTTACGATTGTCCTTAGACTTGATGATGCTGTAGCCACAGTCGTCGCCGTAAGCGAGCGGCACTAAATCCGGATTGGCGGCAATGGCGTGGTCGTCCACAGCGGTATGTCTTGACATAGGGATATAGATGGTGTCGTCCATGCCCTTTAGCAGCAGTTCCTTGGTATCGCAACTGACGTTACTGCACACCCCGAATAGCTTTTTGTCGAGGTTGTGCTTGTTGATGCCGTAGTGGTAGTACAAGCCCGCTTGCGCGCCCCAGCAAATATAAATGGTCGAGGTAACGTTGGTCTCGCAAAAGTCCATTATCCTCGTCAACTCATTCCAATACGCCACCTCTTCAAAAGCCATTTGTTCCACGGGCGCGCCGGTGATAATCATACCGTCGAACTTGGTATCCTTGATTTGGTCAAAAGTCTTGTAGAACTTTTCCATATGTTCGAGAGGTGTATGGCGCGAAGTATAGCTGTCCATAGCCACCAAAGTGACCTCTATCTGCAAAGGAGAATTGCCTAGCAATCGCATAAGTTGCGTTTCGGTATCGATTTTGGTCGGCATCAAGTTGACGATGGCAATTCGGATAGGTCTAATATCCTGTTTGATTGCCCTCGCTTGAGGCATAACGAAAATCCTTTCCTTAGTCAATATTTGAAACGCAGGCAGTGATTTTGGTATAACTATCGGCATATTTTTCTCCTTTGTAGTTGTATTTTAAGCGTTGAGTGCTTGTTCGAGGTCTGCAATGATGTCTTCGGCGTCCTCGATACCCACCGAGAGTCTAATTAGGTTGTCCTTAATTCCGCAAGCCACCAACTGCTCGTCGGAGAGCTGTCTATGAGTAGTGCTGGCAGGGTGAAGCACGCAAGTTCTCGCGTCGGCAACGTGGGTGACGATTTTGGCAAGCTTAAGGTTTTTCATCACCTTATTTGCGGCTTCTCTACCGCCCTTGACGCAAAAAGTCATCATTCCGCCAAAGCCTCTGCCAAGGTAGTATTTGCAACTACGCTCGTAGCTCGGGTCGGTCTCTAGTCCGTTGTATCTCACCTCTTCTATCTTAGGGTTGCTCACGAGCGCCTTGGCAACGGCAAGCGCGTTGGCGCTGTGTTTTTCCATTCTAAGATGCAAGGTCTCCGCGCCCATGTTGGTCAAAAAGGCGTTGAACGGGCTCATAGTCGTACCGAGGTCTCGAAGCAGTTGCACTCTCGCCTTGACTACGAAAGCCTTATTGCCACAATCTCTGGTGTATACCATTCCGTGATAGCTTGCGTCGGGCTCGTTGAACATTGGATAGCGAGGATTGCCCACGAAGTCGAAATTGCCTCCGTCGACGATAATTCCGCCCACGCAACAAGCGTGTCCGTCTATATATTTGGTGGTAGAATGAAGCACCACGTTGGCGCCGAGCTCCAGCGGTCTGCACAAGATAGGGGTGGCAAGAGTGTTGTCCACGTAGAGCAAAATGCCGTACTTTTTAGCAATAGCAGAAAACTTGTCAAAGTCAAAAATCGTCATTGCAGGGTTGGCAACGGTTTCGCCAAAGATGACCTTGGTCTTGTCGTCCACCAATTTTTCAATCTCACCCATGTCGGCGTCGGGGTCTACGAAACGGGTTTCTATGCCCGACCTTCTCAACGTAACGTTGAGTAGATTGAAGGTGCCGCCGTAGATTTTGTTGACGGCTACTATATTGTCGCCTGCGTTGCACACGTTGAGGATAGCAAGTAATGCTGCAGCTTGTCCCGATGAGGTAGCCAGCGCTCCCACACCGCCTTCGAGCAAAGCGATTTTGTCTTCAAAATAATTGACGGTAGGGTTACCGAGACGGGTGTACATAAATCCGGGGTCTTTGAGGTCAAACACGTCGGCGAGTTGCTCTGGCGTGTCGTAAGCAAAGGTCGTGCTTTGATAAATCGGCAAAACTCTCGCTTCACCGTTCTTTGGGCTATAACCGCCTTGTACGCAATTAGTATCTATCTTCATATGCTTCTCCTTATTTAGCATTATATTGTTTTATTTGTCTCTCCACGTCGCGTTTGGTCTGCTTTTCCGCCAGAGACCTTCTCTTATCGTGGAGCTCTTTACCTTTGGCAAGTCCCACTTCCACCTTGACCAAGCCTTGCTTAAAGTAAACCTTGGTCGGCACTAGAGTGTAGCCCTTTTGGGTGACGTAGCCTCTCAGTTTGTTTATCTCTCTTTTGTTCATCAGCAGTTTGCGTTTTCTTCTGCTGTCCACGTTAAAGAAACTGCCCTTTTCGTAAGGCGCGATATGTGTGTTGATTAGCCACATTTCCCCTTCCACGATAGTGCAAAAACTGTCTTTGATATTGATATGCCCCTGCCTTATCGACTTAACCTCGCTACCCACCAGCACTATGCCCGCCTCTAAGGTATCCTCGATAAAATAATCGAAGTAGGCTTTTTTGTTATTTTCAATTATCTTGATACTGTCCATCTTTATTATTATATACTCTTTTTTTTATTTTGTATAGAGTTATTTTTACTTAGCTATAGTGCCGTCAAGTTTAACGCGTTTCTTTTTAGCGCAAGCTATTGTTTTCTACACTCTTGCCGTAACTCAAGATTGTCGTCATTGCGGTATAGCGTAGACCAAGTAGGTTGTCATTCCGAGCGAGCAAAGCAAGCGTAGGAATCTCTATCCTATAAAAAGCCGTCCTATGTCATTGCGATAATATCCTTGTCATTGCGAGGAACGGAGTGACGTGGCAATCTCATCCGTTTATTAGCCGTCCCTGTGCAAGGGAAGGGGGACCACCGTAGGTGGTGGAAGGGTTGGTTGTATCACGGCGATTATACTTCTCGTTCCCTTCCAATTAGGTCAAAAAAATTCCCTTGCCTATTGCGACAAGGGAACTCGATTTTTAGATTTCGTTATACTTCGAGATAAGTGATAAAGAACAATACCGAAAGCACCAAGAACAAAACGCCCATTACTATGGTAAGTTTTTTCAATATGCTTTCTTTGGACTTTGCCTTATTCTTGCCCGCATAAGTTTCGGTTTCTTGTCCGCCAATTACGCCTATATTATCGTTAGTACCCTTTTGCATCAAAACGATTACGATAGCAGCCACACTCACCAAAGTCATAATTATTTGGATAGTAGGACGCAACCAGTTGGTTACTTCTGCCGGTATCAATGCAGCCGAGAGCATGTACATAAAGTTCATCAATAACAATCCTCCATTTTTTGATTGCTAACCTATCATAGCATACCGATTGTCAAATTTCAACTGTTTTTTATCAATTTTTGGCTTTTTTATGGCTTTTCATCCCCCAAAGCGCAGTTTTGGGTGTTTTCAAATCCTTACAAAGTGCGTACTTTCCCTGCAATTCCTCTGTTTTTCATCGCGCCCGATGCATTTTGCGTTAGCAAAACTGAAAGGTGACAATCTCAACCGCTTTATGTCATTGCGTTGTGTACATTGGCAATCTCTATCCTTGTTTAGCCTCCTTTGTGTAAAGAGAGGTGTCAACGCAGTTGACGGAGGGATTGTCCTACTGTCATTCCGTTGTGCACCGACCAACTAGTTATGTCATTGCGGTGGAGCGTAGCGTAACTTGGCAATCTCTATCCTTTTATATCCTTCTTTGTGCAAAGGGGGCTGTCTGCCTTGCGGACTGGGGATTGCCATACCTTGTCATTCCGTTGTGCACCGACCAACTAGTTATGTCATTGCGAGGCTTTGAAATAGCCGCGGCAATCTCAGCCGCTTTATGTCATTGCGGTGGAGCGTAGCGTAACTTGGCAATCTCTATCCTTGTTTAGCCTCCTTTTTGCAAAGAGAGGTGTAACGCAGTTGACGGAGGGATTGTCCTACTGTCATTCCGTTGTGCACCGACCAACTAGTTATGTCATTGCGGTGGAGCGTAGCGTAACTTGGCAATCTCTATCCTTTTATATCCTTCTTTGTGCAAAGGGGGCTGTCTGCCTTGCGGACTGGGGATTGCCATACCTTGTCATTCCGTTGTGCACCGACCAACTAGTTATGTCATTGCGAGGCTTTGAAATAGCCGCGGCAATCTCAGCCGCTTTATGTCATTGCGGTGGAGCGTAGCGTAACTTGGCAATCTCATCCTTATAAAAAGCCTCCCCTGTGCAAGGGGAGGGGGACCACCAAAGGTGGTGGAAGGGTTGTAAGTCCCGTAAATACAAGTCGACATAGATAGACTATACAAGTTGTAACGGAAAACGCCCCTCCCGAATACAATACTCTAGACCAATCAAAGGAGCATATTATGAATACCGAACAATACTGTTTATCACTACCTTATCCCGAGCTTACGGGATATTTATCCCCCAAAGAAGTCCGCTGTCTCGTAGACGACTACGGCGGTCGCAAGGGCGAAACCACGGCTGTTATGCAATACGTATATCAACATTACATATTAGATACTCAGTATCCCGAGATAGGCGACGCGCTCATGGGCATAGCCATCACGGAGATGCACCACCACGAACTTCTCGGCGAAGCAATCGTAATGGCGGGCGGCGACCCAATCATTGCGGGAAGCACTTGTTTTTGGTCGGGTAGCAACGTCAATTACGTCAAAAACCCCGTCGCCGTTTTGCGTGCTAATATCGAAGCCGAACGGCAAGCAATCGCCAAATATCGTCGCACTATCGAGTGTGTATCCAACCCTTCTCTCAAAGACCTCATCTCCCGCATAATAATGGACGAAGAGTTGCACATCTCCATATTCCAAGACTTGCTCAGCGGGCTGTCGCAAGAGCCGACGCCATACTAAAAAAGTCGATACGTATCGACTTTTTTGACCTAATTCCCATAGTAGGGCAAAGACCTATAACTTTACCCTTCCCCAACAAAAAGACCGAACGTCGTTCGGTCTTTTTCTATGCTTTCCATTCGTCGCATATACCCAATATATAATCGCTTGAAACGTCTAAAACACGGCACAACTTTGCCAAAGTGTCAAGTGCCGGAAAAATATCTTTACACATATATTTAGAAACCGTTTGCGGAGAAACACCAATTAATTTAGCTATCTCTTTTTGTTCAATTCCGCTATTCTTAATTGCTTCCCTCAGTCTTTTTTGTATATCTACCAATTCCATATTCTCACCTTCTTCTAAAAAATAATCGCATATTATGCGTTTTTAGTCTTGACAATCGTATATTAGGTGATTATAATAAAATAAAGTTTTAACTTTTCAATACAATTTATACTTAGGAGGTGTATTATGGGAATTTTTTCTTCACTCAAAAGAGGTTTCTTAGAAATCTTTTCGGACGAAATCGATCCATTGGTTTGTCCACACTGCGGCTTACATATTGTCAGCCAACCAATCAAAAAGAAATGTTGCAGGTGTGGCAGCATAAATACCGTTGCGTGGGTTGACAAACTACCTGTTTGCACAGTATGTGGCAACCATTCTTTTGAACGCTTTTGCCCTAGATGTGGCAAGAGTCTCGATGACTAAAAAGGAGTTTACTTATGAAAAAAATAATAACAAGTACAATGATAATAATTATAGTAATATGTCTTTGCTTTACTTCAACAGGATGCATGGACTTTCTCTTTTCTGCGTTAGGGTTAGGGAGTGACGATTCAGAATCAGAAAATAACAAGATAGTTTTACAGATTCATGTCAACGAAGAAACATTATCGGTAAACGCTTACGAAGATGAACAAGTTACAATAGAAAAACTAGCTATCAAACAAGGATACTATCTTACCGGTTATTTTGACGCTCCCGAAGGCGGTACAAAATATTTTGATAGCAACGGCAATTCTCTCAGTGTTTGGTCCAAGAGCAATCCTATCGAGTTTTACGCACAATGGGGAGGTATTGATAACTATGTTTTATGTGAAAATTTAGTTTGGTCCAAAAACTATTACAAGTTTTATTCGAATACATACTTTACAATTATACTTAATGATGGAGATGAAATTAGTGCTATAGCAGGCAACCTATCTCGAAAAATACACCTGTCAATAAATTTCAAGATGTCTTGTCCTGACTATAAAACGTGGGACTGTTCCCTATATATTGTAGATGATGACACTTCGGCAGGTGAAATACATAATAAAACATACTTTACATTAAACGGCTCAGAATATAACACTTTTTCTTTTGAAATGGATGTTAGTGCTAAAGCCTTTTCCAAAGGCACACAAAACGGCAAAACGGTATATAGAACTCACCTGAAATTTAATGGGTCTAACGTATATCCTTCATATGTGAAAGATCTAAGTGTTTCCGCATATTTCGTTCCTCAAGATATTTAATTGACCAAACAATAAAACAGCGTTCCTTTCATTAGGAACGCTGTTTTTATTTTGCTATTCATCAAATCATCTCGGATATTGCCGTCATAATCTTTAGGTTTTTCTCGGCTGCGGTTTGCTTGTCGCCCGCGTTGGTGGATACGTAAATCTTTAATTTCGGCTCCGTTCCGCTTGGTCTTACGCAAGCCCACTCGTCGTTTCCCAAATCCCACTTGACCACGTTGGTCTTAGGTAGGTCTACGTCTTCGACGGTGCCGTCGGAGTTATACTTCTTGCTTACGTTGAGGTCGGTCTTGCTGACAACCTTTACGCCCGCGATCTCTTTTAGCTGACTTTGACGGAACTTAGTCATAATGTCCGCCATATTTTGCATACCGTCAAGCCCCTTGAAGAAAATCGACTTACTGTTCTCTACGAAGTAGCCGAACTTGCCAAAGAGCTCTTGGAGCTTGTCGTAAACTTTGACGCCCATGTCGGTGTAGTAGCACACCATTTCGGCAAAGAGCATGCTTGCCACCACGGCGTCCTTATCCCTTGCATGCGTGCCGGAGAGGTATCCGTAACTCTCCTCGTAGCCGAACAAGAAGGTGCTTTCTCCGCTACTCTCCCACTCCTTAATCTTTTCGCCTATAAACTTAAACCCCGTCAACACGTCGTATACTCTCACGCCGTAGCTGCGAGCAATTCTATCGGCAAGGCTAGTGGTTACGATAGTTTTGACGACGGCAGGATTGGACGGCATAGTCCCATCTTCCTCGCGTCTTGACAAAATGTAGTTCATCAACATTGCGCCTATTTGGTTGCCGTTGAGCAGCACGAATTTTCCTTGGTCATCCCTAACGGCAACGCCCATTCTGTCGCAGTCGGGGTCGGTGCCGATGACTATATCGCTGCCGAGTTTGTCGGCGAGTTTTATACCCATGCTAAGCGCCTCGCTCTGCTCTGGGTTAGGCACGCTGACCGTTCTAAACTCGGTATCGGGGTACTTTTGTTCCTCTACCACGTTGACCTCTATGCCCATTCTGGCAAGAATAGTCGTCACGGGTATCCAGCCCGAGCCGTGGATAGGGCTATACACGATTTTTATATCTTTGCCCACTCTCTTCACCGAGTCGGGAGATAGTCCCAACTTCTCGATAGTGTCGTAGTAAGCGTTGTCCACGCCCATTCCCACCACGGTGATATTTTCGCCAAGCTCATAATTGTCCTTGCCCATAATATCGTCGTGGCTCGTCGACTTGACGTCTTGCAACTCTATGCCGAAGTAGTCGGCTTGGTCGATATATTCCACCACTTTTTTGGTAGCCTCGGGAGACATTTGCGCGCCGTCGTCGCCGTAAACTTTATATCCGTTGTACTCTTTCGGATTGTGGCTGGCGGTAATCATAACGCCTGCGATACAACCGAGGTGTCTAACTGCAAAGGAGCACATCGGTACGGGTCTTACGTTTTCAAACAATCTAACGTTTATACCGTTTTTAGCCAGCACTCTTGCGGTGGTCAGAGCAAACTCAAAGGACATTCTACGCGTATCGTAAGACACGATGACGCCCATCTCGGCTTGCTTTTTGCCAAGAGAGAGTATGTACTTGGCAAGGCCGAGGCTTGCTCTAGCCACGGTATATACGTTCATGTTGCTTATACCCATGCCGATAGTACCGCGCATACCTGCGGTACCAAAGGCGAGCGGTAGAGTAAATCTCTCCTTCATTTCCTTTTCGTCACCGCCGATAGCAACCATCTCGGCTAGATACTTTTCTTCAACGTTGTTTTTCCAATAATTGTAATTTTCTTGATAGTTCATATCATTCTCCTCAATATCAAGATTATAACACGCCCGCGAGCTTTTTTCAATACATTTACGGGCGTTTGACACATATTTTTCCACGGCTCGGTTTGTACGTGTCTACTCTTAGCAATTTGCTTTCCACTTCCACGTCGCCTTTGTACTTTTTGCGCACGGCTTGCGAGCGAAATCCGTTCTTTTCTTGTCTAAGCACCACGTATTGACCTTCGCCGTCCTCTCTAATCTCGCCCATACCCTCTAGGGTCGCACTATACACCACTTCGGGGGCGGTGGGTGGCAAAACTTCCAAGATCGTACTCTCTATCTTATAGGTATATTCGGTAGGCGCGCCGTATATCCGAAAGGTTACCGTCTTGTCCGCGACTTTGCCGTTGACCACCACGTCGTATCCGCTGTCGTTGACAAGTATCATGTCTGTATATTCACTCACGGTAGCGTCTTGGCTCAATTCGCAATACGACGACGGCAGAGAGTGATTGACGACTTGTTCCGTTCCCAAGCCCGCTCTTATCCAAGCGTTGTATAGCGTAGTGGACACTTGACACACGCCTCCGCCCACACCGTCGACGTATTCTCCCCAAAGAATGACCTTAGCGTTGGCGTATCCTCGTTCCTCCGTTCTTGCTCCCACGATAGTGTTAAAACTTAGTTTCTCGCCCGCCTTTATCACCAGCCAGCTAAAGTTGCCCGTAGCCAAGGTAATATTGTGTATTCTTCCTTGCGATGAAGTGGCGAAAGAAGTAGAAAATGTCGATATGTTTTGAGTTTTCGGACTAAAATTGCCCACCAACCTCTCTATTTCACCGTCTTGTTCCAACGCGATTTTCATGAGTTTTTTGCAACGTTTGCGTATCTTTTCTTTAGTCGTCTTGCCGCTGTCGTACGCGACTTTTTCATCGTTGTAGACAGCACTCTCACCATCCACCCACAGCGACGTAGGACGTTCATCGCAATTTGATAGTGCGTCGTCGGTCGCATTCAACTTGCTTACCGCAATACGACACGGCGACAGAGATACAAAAAGCAGACCTATTGTCAATAGGACTGCCACGATGAATATCAGACTTGTCGTTTTTTTATTTTGTCTCACAAGTCTATTATGCGTCAATATTTATTTTATTTTCAAGGCTCTCTTAGATTTTTCGTCCAATCTTACGTCCACGCTTCCCAGTTCCACGTTTTTATTTTCTCCGTGATAATCTGTTCCACCCGTCACGATCAAGTGATTTTGCTTAGCCGTATCGACTATCGTCCTTATCGTCTTTTCGTCGTGGGTGGGATAATATCCCTCTATGCCGTCAAGTCCAAATGGCTTGAGACCGTACACGAAGTCGTTGAATCTGCCGCCCGTTATAAACCTCAACGGGTGCGCCAGCACCGCCAACCCCTTACTGCGTTTTATCAACTTGACGCCTTCCATAGGCGTAATTCTCTTAGACGGGATATACGCCACGCCGTTTGCTCCTAAGTATCTTTCAAAGGCTTCGTACACGGAGGCGCAATATCCCTTTCTTATCAACTCTTTTGCCACGTGCATTCTGCCAATCGCACCCACGGCAACGCTTGCCACGCTGTCGTAGTCGAGATTGATATTGTACTTAGCCAGCTTGACCAAAATATTCTTTATTCTCTCCTCTCTACGCGCGGCAAAGTCGGATAGCGCCGACAAAAGCGTATCGCTTTCGAGGTCGACGTTATAGCCGAGAATATGCACTTCGGATGTAGAATAGGTAGACAACTCCACCCCGTCCACCGTTTGAATGCCCTTTTCCTTGGCGGCTTTCTTCAGCTCCGCCAAGCCTTCCAAGGTATCGTGGTCGGTCAAAGCAATGGCTTTCAAGCCCTTTTCTTTGGCTTTTTGCACGATTTCGGTAGGAGTATCTGTACCGTCGCTGTACACGGAATGTATATGCAAATCATACTTCATCTGTCGTATCTCCCTCTATTGCGGGCTTATCTTCGCCGTTGTCGAGGTATTCTCCCGCGAGGTCGTCCACCTTGTCGAGTTTCTTTTGGATAATCTCCGTTCTCTTGTCTATGCCGTCCAATTCTTTGACGGTACTGCTTGCCTTATCCCTCGCCTTGACGACGGCTTCGGTAAACTTGCCGAAATCCTTCTTAAAGCCGAGCATAAGTTTCACCACTTCCGCGCTCTTCTTTTGGATTTTGAGCGTGGTAAAGCCCATTTGCAAACTATTGAGCAGAGCCGCGATGGTGCTCGGACCGCATACCGTAATATTGTATTTTACTTGCAACTCGTTGCAAAGTTCGCTGTCCTTGACCACTTCGGCGTACAGTCCTTCGCTTGGCAGGTAGATTATGGCAAAGTTGGTAGTCTTAGGTGGCGCGATGTATTTTTCTTTGATAGACTTGGCTTCGTCTTTTATGCGCGTCTTTAGTTGTTTACGCTCCTTTTCAATCTCGACCATATCGCCCTTTTCGGTCGCGTCCACGAGGCGGTTGTAGTCCTCAACGGGGAACTTGGCGTCCACGGGCAAATACACCTTTTCGCCCGCTTGTCCCGGCATAACGATGGCAAAGTCCACCATATTCTTGCCTTTGATATTAAACTGCGCCTTATACTGTTCGGGCGCGAGCATTTGCTCGAGCAAACTGTTAAGAGCCACCTCTCCCCAACTTCCCCTCGTCTTGATATTGCTAAAGGACTTGTTGAGGTTGGTCACTTTTTCCGATAGACTTTGCATCTCTCCAAAGCCCTTTTGCACGGCGTCAAGACGGCTGTTGACCATTTCGAAGGCGGCGTTAACTCTCTTTTCCAGGGTGCTGGAGAGCTTTTCGTCCACAGTCTCTCTCATCTTTTCCAGTTGCGTTTCGTTGTCCTTTCTAAGGCTCGTCATACTCTCGCCCACTTCGGTCTTAAGTTCGCCGATACTCTGTTTGAGTTCCGTCTTCATCTCGGTGAGAGAGGCTTTGAGTTCCGTCTTCATTTCACTCAAAGAATTTCTAAGATTGATGTTAATATCGTCAATCTGCCTTGCAAAATTGTCCATATACGTCTTGAGCAAGGCGTTGAGAGTATTGTTGGCGGTATTGATATTGCTGACGATATGTTCTCTGCTGTTTTTGGCGGTATTTTCTTGATTTTCCTTTACCATCCCCACGGCTTCGCCCAAGGCGTCAATCACTTCGTCGTAGCCGCTACTATCTTGTGTCTTTTTCTTGTCTTTTGCGCTCGTCGCTATGACGAATATCAACACGCCCGCCGACAACAGGGCGCACAATATCGACAAAACCAAATTTATCTTATCCATCGTTTCTTCTCCACTCCTTGGCTTTTGATAGCAAAAATTCTCTTGTTCCTCTTATTTCCTCTATTACGCATAGGTCTCTCAACCGCTCCAACACGCTTCTTATCTCTGCACCGCTATATCCCAATGCCTTCATATCTTCACCGTTCACGGCAAGTCCTGTCACCGTCAACGGAATTTCTTTTTCTCTACAATATTTTAGCCAATTATCAAGTCTAACGTAGGCACGCCGAGCGCAATCGTCTCCGTCTTTGCCCTTTGCGTACAGCACGCTCGATATATCTTCTATATCGCCCGCATACTCCACCGCAATTCTTTTGACTTCTTCGTCATTGCTTGCACACTCGCATGCCACTACGCCTTGGCTCAAAGCAACCAACTTCAAGCCCTTCTCCATACTCTGCGGATAGACTTGTTTCCATTTGCTTGCCAACTGCTTCGCCTCTTTTATAAGGCTAAACTTCCCCGTCTTTCCCGATTCGTTGTTTTGCTCTAACGTCGTGGAGCTTTCACACCTTTCTATCAAGTTGCTTGCATCATTGCTCGTCCACCCTTGATTTATTTCGACGAGGTTGGCTATCATTGTGACTATTCTCAGTCTTATCGGCGTATCTTCTATGCCTACCGACAACTTTTCGCCGCAGTTTTCTTCTACACTCTCGTCCAATCTTTGTAGGACGTACTTCATTGCGCCCGACGCGATTGCGGCTGTCAAAGCTTGTTTTGCATTGTCGCCCGACAGCAATCTCTTTATCTCAACGGCAATTCTCTCCGACTTGATGTCATTGAGATTGCCCGCGTGTCTTATCGCGCCCCTCAACGTATCTGTTTCTATCCCAAATCCCAGCGTCGAACAAAAGCGGAAAAGTCTTAGAATTCTCAAACCGTCTTCGCAAAAAACCAAATCGGGCTGCCGCACGGTAGACAAAATTTTATCGTCAATATCTTGCTTGCCCTCCAAAGGGTCTATCACCTTGCCCGCCACTATATCGTAATACAGAGCGTTGCATCTAAAGTCGCGTCTTAGACAGTCGAGTTGCAAGTTGTCGACAAACTCCACCTTGTCGGGCAAGTGGTCGCCCTTGGATACGGGGTAACTGTCCTTGCGAAAAGTGGCGTATTCGTACCTACCCTCTCTGCCTTTGACCCACGCCGTACCGAGTTTTTTACATTCGCTCTCTATTTGCAGTCCCGCTCTTTGCACCAGCCCCACGAAGTCGTCGTAGGCAATCGCCGAGCAAATATCGGCGTCGGTCTCACTAATATCCATGTCTCGCACAATGCAGTCACGCACTCTGCCTCCCACGAGATATAGCGGCGTTTTGGCAGGGAAAAGCCTTGCCAAAGCCATCAATTCTTCTTCTACGACCCTTTTCACGCTATCCTCAGTCTAAGCTCAACACACCCACGTAAGGTAGGTTGCGGTATCTCTCGTCATAGTCCAAACCGTATCCGATGACGAACTCATCGGGCACCTTAAATCCTACGTAATCGCCCTCGAACTGCACCTTGCGTCTGCTCGGCTTGTCCAAGAAAGTCACCACCTTTAGTGACGACGGTTTTCTATCTCTCAGCAGTTTGGTGAGCGCGCTCAAGGTATGACCGCTGTCGATGATGTCTTCCACTACGATGACGTCCCTGCCCGCAATATCTTCGGCAAGGTCTTTTTTTACTCTCACGTTGCCGCTGGATATGGTAGAATTGCCGTAGCTAGACACCACCATGGTATCCACGACCACGGGCAAATCGACGTTTCTGATAAGGTCGGCAAAAAAGACTATCGAGCCCTTGAGTATGCACACCATATAGGGCTCCTTACCCTCGTAGTCCTTGGTTATTTGCTCACCCATTTGCTTAACTCTTTCTTGTATTTGCTCTTTGGTAATCAAAATTTTTTCTATTCGTTCCATTACTTTTCTCCCGTATTTTTGCTTGCGCTCAAATAGCATATTTCTTTTGTATTTTCACTTACCGCGGCTTTGGAGGAAATATCCACCCCTATTACCGCCAGCACGTCGCTATCGTCGGCAATTACTGCCAGCCCGTCACGCATTCTAAGCGGAATCTTTTTGTCGGTGAGATAGTCTCCCAAACTCTTCGTACCTCCGCCAAACTTGCTTATCTTGTCGCCGTTTTGCCTATTTCTCAACACTCCCTTTCTCAACGTGTCCATATCGGCTCTGAGCGCGCCCTCTCTATACTCTCTCGACAAGGTAATTATCCACTCGCCCATAGCGTAAATGCCGTAATCAACTTCATATTTTTCGGTTTTTTGCTTTCGCTCTTTGGCAATCACCACGCCGTTTCTCTCTCTCCAAGCCACCAAGCCGCTTGGCAAAGATACTCTTGCGGGCGGTTTTTTGTTATACAACTGCATTATTGCTTGCACGTGTTTTTGCTCTATATCCACGCGCCACCCCGCTTGCTCCAATCCGTCAAAGATAGAAGCCGTAGCCACCGCCTCGTCGCACTTTACGAGGGTGTCCGGTAACGTCAATTCTTCGCCGTTCCACTCGGCACTCACCAAAAACTTGTCAATGAAACTTTGCGTATCCTCGGCAATGCTTGCCAGTCTCAATACGTTGTCCACCAAGCTCGGATAGACTTGCTTTATCATAGGGATAATCTCGTTACGCAGTTTGTTTCGCGTATAATCGACAGAGAGGTTGGAGCTATCCACTCTATATTCCCAACCTCGGCTTTTCATCTCGCGCTCTATCTCTTCGCCAGACGTATCCAACAGCGGTCTTAAGATAAGCCCGTCGTCAAAAGGCATACCTCTCAAACCGTTAATTCCGCTACCTCTAAAAACGTGCATGAGCACACTCTCGCACTGGTCGTCCTTATGATGAGCCGTCACCACTCTATTTGCCTTAGTTTCTCTCACCACCTCGGCAAAGATTTCTCGCCGTCTGAGCCTTGCGCCCTGCTCCAAACCGTATCCGCCCTTGTCGCAATAGCCCTTAATATCCTCGTCGTAGCACTTACATTCCACGCCGTTTTCCTTACAAAATTCCCTAACGAACTTACTGTCGGCTTTGCTCTCCTCTCCTCTAAGGTTGTGGTCGACGTTGACTACGAAAAAGTCGGGCAGGCTTGCACGATTTTCAACCCAATAGTTGAGCAAGAACATAGAGTCCTTGCCCCCGCTTACCGCCAATGCCAAACAGTCGAATTTTTGGAGCTTGTCTAGAGTGGTTGAGTTTATCATAGATAAATTATAATATAAGTAGAATTATAAATCAACAACAATTTTCTACCGACCTATCTCGAGAGAAATGGCGTGTTGGCTCCTATTGTCATTGCGCCCGGTGCATTGGCAATCTCAAGTGCTTTGTCAATGCAAAGCGTTTGAAAAACGCTGTGGCAATCTCAATCAACAATGTCATTGCGCCCGGTGCATTGGCAATCTCAAGTGCTTTGTCATTGCGAAGCCGTTAGGCTGTGGCAATCTCAATCAACAATGTCATTGCGAGGAAAGCCATTTGGCTGACCGTGGCAATCTCAATCCTTATAAAAGACCCCTTGGTGCAAAGGGGGTTGCCGCATTGCGGACTGAGGGATTATAATTATAATCTTATCCATTGATAGCACGACCAAATCTACTAAGCAATTACTCTTTTCTTTCGACGTCCGCTTCGCAATTTTAGCAAAAATGTTGACACGTATCGAGTTTTTGTATACTATTACGCACTAAACAATCTAAATGCTACCACACTCGCATCATCCTTCAGTCCTATGTTTTTGGCTTGTGCCAAAACCTCGTTGCAGACGGTTTGAGGATTTAGAGATCCGATTTTATCGAGTATAAGTTTTAGACCCGCTACGCCTAAGGCATCGCTTATTCCGTCGGACACCAACACAGCCATATCGCCTACGCCGAGCATTTGTCTATCGATTTTCGGTGTGGCTTCTTCGACGATTCCGAGAGGCAACGCCGCCGCGGATAAGACTTGTACTCCCACGTCCCGTCTGATGTAGCTCTCCACTCCGCCGAGTTTGATAAAGTCGCAGGCTCCGCTGTCAAGGTCAACCACGCACATATCCAACGCACAGAAGTTGTCCTCAGACGTGACGGCAAGCAGTTTGTTGATTAGCGACAAAGCACGCGGATTGTCAAATCCCGCTTGATAATATCCTCCCACCATATCTATTGCGCGAGCGCTAGCCGTCTGAGCGTCGCTGCCGCTCCCCATACCGTCGCATAGTGCAATCAGCGCTTTGTTGTTGCGTATCCTCATCACCTTGACAATATCGCCCGACGCTGCCGAGCTTTCCTTGACTTGTCCGCTAAATCCATACGATAGTTCGTACTTAGACGCGGGAGCGAGATTGAGGTGCGCCTTGTTATTGTCCGTATAGTTGACCTCGCCCACCAAAGTCAATTTATTTCCCGCCACCTTGCTTGCCACTTCGAGCAGACGGGGGTTGTCGACGTCTTCCTTACGTATTACAATCGACCAGCCGATGCCGTTTTTTCCTCCCACAGCCAATGCTTGAGTGCAAATGATATTTTCATAGCCCAAAGCTTCAATCAGTTCTTTTTCGATTTTCCCCTCCAAGCACCTTACGTCTTTGAGTTCTTCGCCTATCTCTGTCAACGCGCTACCCACGCCGGCTAGTTGCGAAGCCATCAACTGTTGGTCTTTACTATAACTTTCTTTGGCTTTTAGCCTACTTAGATAACTACCAGCCAAATAATTACACCCGGAGAGCAACTGCGGAATTTTGATACACCGCGAATTGATAAAATTAGGTAAATCGACGAGCGAAGCTTTGCCCGTCGACAAGCAACTCGCCACCAAGCCTTGAAACATAGACGACGGCTCCTTTCCCAGCGCCTTGATACATTCTTCTCTCTTTACACAGTTTTTGCAAGTGGTATTCATCAATTCCGTAGCGATGACTACTTCGGCTTTGTCCGGGTCGGGCAACGTCTCGGAAAACTTACAATATGCGTCCGCCATACAATAGAACACGCCCGATATTTGTCCCAGTCTATCCGCCAAGTCGTTTCGGGTTTGCACCAACATATTTTTAGCGGTTTCTCCTGCGTCGTCACGTTTGTAGTCGGGTAGTCTATCGGTGAGTTTGGCGGGCAAAATCGTCCACAATCCCATGCCCGCACCAAAACTAATCAGCGCGATATAGTCCATTTCGCCATAATAGTTAAAATAAACATTGGTTGCGACAAAGACCATGATCATACTCGCGCCCGACAGCCACTTGTTGTATCTGACGAAGATTTCTCCCGCCAAAATCACAGCCAATACCGAGCCGACCAATTCCAAACCTTGTCCGCCGAGTGCTCCGCCCATAGCCACGGCGAAACCGCCCGTCACCGCGCCCACGGGGTTGGTTTTGCTCACCGCGTACCCTATCACCGCGCCCATCACGGCATAATACGGTCTAAAGCCCCAAAGGTTGAGCGTCGACAGTCCCCAAGACAACATCACCGTGAGCACCACTCCGCCCACGCTCTCGTTGACGGAAAATCTATGACTATTGCCCTTTAGCAAATAAGCTCTCAAAAAGTCGGATACAAAATAAGTCACCGTCTGCGCCACCACCAGCGCCACTATCGGAGCAAAAGGATTGAGACGATAAGAATCGACGACTATCATCGGCACCAACGCCACGAAAGCGCAAATATTGCAAGCAAGTAGCCCCGTCCTTTTCTTGAGTTTTTTGCTTATCAAATGCCACACGATAGTCACCACCACGGGTGACAAAGCGTACACTATGCCCGCCAAAGTCGGGTCTGCGAGCATACAACCCGCAATATAGGTAGGCGACAACGCCCACACGTTGAGCCCACACGTCACCAAGGCGACGTACAAACTTATCGCCACGCCGAAAGTACCGTCGACGGGTTTAGCCCTCGACAGCAAAAAGAAAAGCACTAGACACCATAGATATTTATATATACCGACTATTCTTGCAGATTTTTTCATGCCATAAGCATAAGACTTTAGACTTGTCGCAAGATAAAACTTGTTGCCCCTTTATGACTTGTTATGTCGGTTTTTTGTCCATAAGGTACAACTCGACGGGTTTTAGCGTTCTATTAGGTTTGCTTTTCGTCGACATATCGCTCATGGGTCGCAGTTTTCCCACTTCCACGCCTATCACCTCTCCACCGTCCACTTCCACGCTCAAGTCGCTCATACACCCGTAACACTTGCATCCTAGATATACGCTCAAAGCTCTCAAAGTTCCCACGGCGTTGTTGCAACACGGTTTTGCGGAACAATATACTGCGTATCGTATATCCACTCTGCTCAACGCTTCCGCAACTTGCGCGTAATACAAGTCGTTTTCGACTATTATCGCCACTCTTCCTTTGCTTGTCGATAGCACCGCCACGCCCTCGCCGCCGTCGTACTTTCCTATGGGATTGATTTCGTCTGCCACTCCAACGGCTTTGCCCATATCCCACGCTATCACGCTATTGCAATTTTCGCCTTGCCACGCCAGCCTAACGGGTACGAGCAAAATTAGTTGCTTTTCTTTGGACAGCAAGGCGAGCCTACTCGCAATCTCGGCGTCCTCTTCCTTGTCCAAATCTAGCCTGCCCACGATTCGCCTATCCAGCACCACCATATCGCCCACGCCGAACACCGCGCAATACCCGAGCCAAAATTCCTCGAGGTCCATATCCGCCAAACTATATACCATAGTTTATTGTATTCTTTTTGGTGTAACTTTGTCATTGCGCCCAGTGCATTGGCAATCTCAATCAACAATGTCCTTGCGCCCAGTACATTTTGCATCAGCAAAGCCGTTTGGCGTGGCAATCTCAAGGGTGTTACGTCATTGCGCTATGTATTTGTCATTGCGAGTGAAGGCACGTGTGCCGTAGCGTGGCAATCTCTATCCTATCGTCATTCCGGCGGAGCATAGCGGAGCTTGGCAATCTCAAGTGCTTTGTCATTGCGGTGGAGCGTAGCGTAACTTGGCAATCTCCTCCTCTCAGAACGACCCCTTTAGGCAAAGGGAGGTGGCTCGCCGAAAGGCGAGACGGAGGGCTTGTCTAAATATTATTAAAAAATATGTATACTTTTTATAAAAAAGACCCCCTATATCCAAAAGGAGTCTTTTGCCGACACGTATCGACTTTTTGCATGCTCAACATTTATCCACTATCCCCATTTGACGGTGGAAATACGAGTTAGGCGAGGAAAGCGGTGATTTTATCGAAACGAGCATACTATGCGTACATGAGCAAGAAAAACTGCCCAAAAGTATAGTTTGTAAGAATAATTTTGACGGTGGAGATACGAGCAAGACACGGAGAATGAGGACGGCGTGAGGGAGCATACTTATCTCAATCCTAATAAGTAACTAAGTAGTAATACTCTCACGGCATAGGTGCGAGTTAGGCGAGGAGAACGAGGAGTGGGCGACAGGAGCATACTCTTTGTATGTGACTAAGCACAACCGCAAGTTCGACAAAGCATAACGAAGTAGATATGCCTTGAGAGCGACACAGTATTGCGAAGTATATCCGCCGTCAAAAACTCAATTTCCCCTCTTCGCTCAGCCCCTCGAAGTCATGCTGTCTTAAGTACTCGTATATGATTATTGCCACCGAGTTGGCGAGATTGAGAGAACGGGCTTGCTTTCTCATAGGAATGCGGACGGCTTGAGCGTAGTTGACCTTGAGCCACTCTTCGTCCAGTCCTTTGGTTTCTCTGCCAAAGAAGACGTAGCAGTCGTCGTCGTACTTGACGTCCACGTGGTTGTGGTCGGCTTTTGTAGAAGCAAACATCATTTGTTTTCCGCTATTTTGTGCCGTCTTATACAAGTCGTCGGCAATATTTCCCGTCACGCAAGCGCCGTCGCCAAAGTTTTGTTTCAGGAAGGTTTGCATATCGGGGTATCTTTTGACGTCGCTGAGTTCCCAATAGTCAAGTCCGCTTCTTTTGAGGTACTTGTCTTCCCAACTAAACCCGCACGGCTCTATGACGTGCAATTTTGCACCCGTCACGGCGCAAGTCCTTACGATATTGCCCGTATTATTAGGAATTTCGGGATATACCAACACCACGTTTATCATACTTTTCTCCTATCTTAGATATTTTGACATCACTTGTTTTACTTCATCCACGCTACCTGCGCTATAGGCTTCCAGTCTTGCCTCTTTTGAGCCTTGTATGCCCTTGAGATAATATGTCGCGTGCTTTTTGAAGTTGGCTACTATATATCGTTCCTCGTGAAACTTTTTCATCGTATCGAGGTGGTCTACGATTAGATTTAGCAAGGAAATACCGCTCGTATCTTTGCCCGCGATTTCGGCAAAAATCATCGGATTGCCGAGCGCACCTCTCGCGAGCATCACGCCGTCGGCGCCCGTCACCTCTTTTATCTTCACGTAGTCCTCCAAGGTAAAGACGTCGCCGTTGGCAATCAGCGGAATTTCCACCACCTCTTTGACCTTAGCAATCTCCTCCCAATCGGCTACTCCGCTATACATTTGTTGACGAGTTCTGCCGTGCACGGTAATGGCGCTCGCGCCCGCGTCTTGCATATATCTGGCAAAGTCCCTCGCCACGTATTCGCCGTTTTTGACACCTAGTCTTATCTTTACGGTGACGGGTTTCCCCGCCTTTTTCGCCGCCTTAACCAGTTCGCTTGCAAGGCGAGGGTTTTCGAGCAACGCGCTCCCCTCGTTGTTGCACACAATCTTAGGCATAGGACAGCCCATATTGATGTCAATGACGTCAAACTTGTCGAGAGCGGGGTGCAAGCACGCTTTTTCGATATATTTAGGCTCGCTGCCGAATATTTGCACGGCTTTGAGTTTTTCGCTGTCGGTGGTGTATAGCAGTTCTTCCGTCTTTTCGCTACCGTACGCCAAACCTTTGGCGCTAATCATCTCGGTATAAGTCAAGCCTGCGCCCATATCGGCGCATACCTTTCTAAAGCCAACGTCGCTGTAGCCTGCGATAGGCGCAAGCACGGCGTCGCTCGTTAGAGTTATACCGTCAATCTTCACTCTTGGCTTCCTCCCACAGTTTATCCAATTCTTGGGTCGAGCACTCTTGCATAGGCTTAGCGCAATGCTTTTCCACGTATTCGAAGCGTTTGACAAACTTATCCGTTGCCCCAGCCAAAGCCACCTCCGGCTCTACCCCTTTCCAACGGCAAAGGTTTACCAAGGCAAACAAGCTATCGCCCAATTCTTTCTCCAACTCATCGGGTTTAGCGGTAGCAATCTCTCTCAATTCTTCTTGAATTTTGTCCTCAACTTGGGATAGGCTTTCAAATTCCATTCCGCCCTTTTTGGCAATCTTTTGTATCTTATACGCCCTTATCAAAGACGGCAAAACGACTTTTTTCATTTTGCTCGTCAGCGTATCGGTATTTTTTTCTTTGGCTTTGGCGTCTTCCCACGCTTTGAGAGCTTCCTCGGCATTATTAGCTTTGACCTCGCCGAAAATATGCGTGTGCCTACTTATAAGTTTTTTGCACAGTCCGGAGAGTGCGTCTTGCACGTTGTATTCGCCCGTGTCCTCGCCTATGACGCAATGAAATATGGCTTGCAAAAAGACGTCGCCCGTCTCCTCAATCATATTGTCGAGGTCGTCGTTGTTGATAGCCTCCACCAATTCGTATGCTTCTTCTATCATATTGGAGCGTATACTTTGGTGGGTCTGTACCTTGTCCCACGGGCAACCGTCCTTATCTCTCAATCTGCGCATAATCCAATACAGGTCGCCAAAATTAAACCTCGACTTGTCCAGAGTGTTCATAGGATTGACCTTGACGTAACTATCGTAATTATACTCTTTTTGTCTGTCCAACTCGTACAGAGCAATGCTCTTACCGCCAAACTCTACTTGCGTTTCTTCTCCTATTAGATTGCCCAGCACCAACTTGACTTGCGAAGCGGTATATTCGTTGTCTATATCGCTCACCACCAAGGTCGAGCGAGTGTCGTAGTCCCAACCCACCGTCGATATGAGGTCGTAACAACTGATTGCCGTAAGCGGAATTGACGGCTCGGCATAGTTTTGCGCGCGAGACACGCCGACGATTATTTTTATATCGTTTGTGGTTTGTCGCAAAAGAGCCACCGACCTATCCTCGTATCCGCTGCCGTCCACGCAAAAGCATACGTCACCTTGTTTGTCATAGCCCAACAAGGTATCGGCAACGGCTCTATCTAGGTCATCGAAGTTGGATGCATTTTCAAAAATCTCGTCCAACGTTATATGTTCGATAGCGTTGTCGACAAAGTATGTATAAGTAGCGGTCAAAGCAGTTTTGACCACGACCTTGTCCGCACTTTTTATCGCACTGTCTCCCTCGAGGGTGAGTTGTCCTTGTCTAATTCCCATGCCTACGACGGTAATCATATCTTTTCACACTTCCTTTTAGTTATCTTAGACGGCAACGGCAAACATTTCATTTCTTCGCTACTCAACACTTTCAACAGTGCCACGGCAACAAAATACACGATTATACCTACCGCCGTCACGACTACTGTCGCCACGAGCGGCGAAGAGATGAGTTTTGGCAAATACGCGATTGCCACCGTCATTATAGCACTACTCAGCAGTATTTTGCCAATACTTTTGACAAGTTGAGTATTTTTGCCCACCAATTTTTGATACAATACTATATCCAGCGCCCCCGACAAAGCGTAAAACACCACTACCGACACGCTTGCGCCCACTATCCCGAAACGATATATGAGCGCGATTTCCAACGCAATCTTAACCAAACCGCCGATAGCTACGTTGAGCACGACCTTAGGCGCCTTGTCCAGTCCTTGCAAGGTAGCGTTAAACACTTCGAGTTGCGACAACAAGACGATAGTCGGTGTTTGCATCCTCAACAGTCTGACCGAAAGCCCTTTTTCCAAAACGCTCATCGTGGGATACAACAAATTGAGTACGGGCGACGCCAATATCCACATGCCCGCCATACACGGCACGCCGATAAGATAGGATAGTTTGATAGACAACGCCGTCTTTTGTTTGATAGCCTCTACGTCGTAGGTAGCAAGGTGCGAACTTACCGCGGGCACTATTGCCACAGCCAAAGACAGCGCGACCACCACGGGCATATTGACCAGCGTCGACACGGGACCCGTCAGCAAACCGTATTGTGTTACAGCCATTGCTCCGTCCACTCCGCTATAGGTCAACACTTTGACAATCAATATGCTGTCCACAAAGGTCACGATAGGAAAGATAAGCGAACTAAGCGTAATAGGCGTAGCCGTCTTGGTCAACCTATACAGTCCGAAGGCGGGGTCGACGAATGATATTCCTTTGGACTCGCGGCGAGTAACCGCATACCATATCGCCAAAGTCACCAATCCTACCAACTCGCTGACGCCGACGCCCATGAGAGCTCCCGCCACGCCCCATATTACGCCGCGCGACATAAGTAGTTTTGCCAACAAAATTCCCACGGCAAGTTTGACTATTTGTTCAATCGGTTGTGCAATAGCGCAAGGGAGAGTATCGGATAAACCCAAAAACCACCCCTTAAGCACGCCGCTAAGAGCCACCACTAGGATAGTCGGAGCTAAAATACGATAGCATATCTCCAGTCCTTCCACGCCTTGTACCTTGGCAAGATAGGGCGCAACGCCTATCATCAACGCCATACTCAACAAGCCGGTCAACGTAGCGAAAAGCAAACTTGCGCCCATTGTATTCTTAATGCCGTGATCAAGTCCGCGAGCTCTATCGCTCGCCACCATTCTCGACACGGCGACGGGCAAGGCGTTGCAAGACAGCGCCAACAATAAGGCAAAGAGCGGAAAGACGAGTTGATATTTACCTATCCCTTCCGCTCCCAAAATATTGGTGAGAGGTATTCGGTAGACCGCCCCCAAAATTTTGGCAATCACGCCTCCCACCGCCAATATCAACGCGCCTTTGGCAAAACTCGTAGACCTCATCGGTTTTCTATGCACCCCGCCAAAAAGCCCACGGCAAAGTCGCACAACTTCTTTTGTTCTTCCTCTATATTATCTCCGCCAATCATCAGCGCGCCGTACAAATCTCCGCACGCAACTATCGGCGCAACGTACAACGTAGCAATAGTTACTTTTCGTTTTTCGCTCATCTTGACTTCTTCTGCGACGGTCGCTTTTCGTTTTTCCATGGTTTCGAGTATGATTTCTGCGGCGTCCTCGCCTACAAGTCCTTCTACGGTAGAAAAAACGAATCTAGAGCTATCCACGGCAAAGACTTGACTTTTAGTCGACTTCTTTAGCGTTTGACACAGTTTTTCCACTTCTTCGAAGCCCTCGCCCAATCTGGAATACTTGCGCAAGGTCAGCGTTTCGTCTTGCATAAATATCTCTATTTGTTCTCCCTCTCTCAACCGCAAAACGTTGCGTATCTCCTTAGGAATGACTACTCTACCCAATTCGTCAAGCCTTCTCACTATCCCGGTATTTCTCATAATTTTCCTCCCGTTTTAGTATAAGAAACACGGCGTTATTTATACAATTTTTGTATTTTTGTAGACACGTATCGACTTTTTCGTTTTGACGGCACGTTTTTTTGCAATACGTTACGGCTCACGCTCCTTGCCGTTTGCGTTAGCCAAGAAATGAAATAACGTCACAATCTCAAATGCTTTGTCATTGCAATAATATCATTGTCATTGCGATGGAGTCCCCACCAAGTAGTTATGTCATTGCGGTGGAGCGTAGCGTAACTTGGCAAACTCAACCTTATAAAACGCCGTCCCTGTGCAAGGGAAGGAGGCTAGCTCTGCGGTGGAGGGATTGTCCTGCCGTGCTCTTGTGTTCGGGAAGGTGGTCTTAAGCCATATCCCACTCCCTCGTATATATTTCATTACGGAATATTTTTCCTAAATAGTTGCATTTTTTGCTGAAATATTGTATCGTTATAATAACAACTTACCACAGAGGACAATATGCTTTTCAATTCTATCGACTTCCTGATTTTCCTACCGATAGTATGCTTGGTATATTTTATCTTCCCCAAAAAATACCGCTATCTATGGTTGCTCGTTGCTAGTTACTATTTCTATATGTGCTGGAACGCCAAATACGCGATACTTATCGCCGCGTCAACCGTCATCACGTATCTATGCTCGCTTAGGGTCAACTACCTTACCAAGTTGCAGATAGATTATTCATGCGATGCCTCCTTCGGGGGGGGGGGGGGAGAGCGTATCTATCTTCTTCCAACGCCGCTATCGCAGGATAAAATTACACAAAAAGATGGCGATAGCCGTTAGTCTAATTGCCAACTTAGGCATACTTTTCCTTTTCAAATATTACGGTTTCTTTGCCAATACAATAACCTCTCTTATGTCGACAATCGGCGTCACCGTCAAGTTCCCTGTATTCGACTATTTGTTGCCCGTAGGCATATCTTTCTACACTTTCCAAGCCTTGGGCTATACCATAGACGTATATCGAGGCGATATAGACGCAGAAAAAAACTTTTTCCGCTACGCTCTCTTCGTGTCCTTCTTTCCACAACTAGTAGCAGGACCTATCGAGCGTTCTACCAACCTGCTCAACCAAATTCGCAACGACCATACCCATCGCTTTGACTTCGAAAGGGTACTCAACGGACTTTTGCTAGTTGGCGGAGGTATGTTCCTCAAAGTAGTCGTTGCAGATAGAGCAGCGATACTCGTCAACACCGTTTACAACGACCTTATCAACTATTCGGGCATCAGCCTTATCATAGCAACGATAGCTTTTGCTTTCCAGATATATTGCGACTTTGCCTCCTACTCTATCATAGCCAAGGGCTCGGCGCAGATATTGGGCTACAACCTAATGGACAACTTTGCCCAACCTTATCTTGCCACTTCCATTGGCGACTTTTGGCACAGGTGGCATATCTCGCTCAGTCAGTGGTTTAGAGACTATCTCTACATACCTCTCGGCGGCTCGCGCAAAGGTTTGGCACGCACTCTTCTCAACTTAATGATAGTATTCGTTTTGTCGGGCTTATGGCACGGCTCGGCATGGACTTTCGTAGTATGGGGTATGCTCCACGGCTTGTATCAAGTAATAGGCAGACTTACCAAAAAGCCTCGCCAAAAGCTCTACTCTGCTCTCCACGTCAAGACTGAAGCCTTCAGTTGGAAATTGGGACAAATGCTATTCACGTTTGCTCTCGTATGCTTTGCGTGGATATTCTTCAGAGCCAATACTTTCTCCGATGCTATTTACGTAGTTACACATATGTTTGAGCCAAACTATTGGGTACTTACGGACAATGTTTCTCTATACCAAATGGGGCTTGACCGCAGTGACTTCCAACTGTTAGTTGTGACGATAGCTATCGTAATAGCAATGGATATTGCCAAATACAACAAGGTATCTATCCGTCCTTGGATTGCTCGCCAAAACGTCTTCTTCCGTTACTTCGTCTACGTTGCTCTCATCATGAGTATCGTGGTATGGGGCGCATACGGACTTGGCTTTACTGCCGAACAGTTTATATACTTCCAATTTTGAGGTGAGAGATGAATAATGCAGACAAAAAAGCAAAAACCAAAAAAAGACTAAAACAACTCCTTTCCTTATGCGCAGTCATAGTAATAGTTTCGCTATCTCTTTTCGTATGGTTTCGTATGATTGGTATGGAAGGTAGCCCCGTAAGGCAATACAACGTTGGCGAAACCAAGCGAATATCCGCCGAAAAGCCCGATACGATTGACGTGCTTTTCCTTGGTTCATCTCATTGTTGGAACTCGTACAATCCGCAAGTGTTGTGGGATGAGTACGGATATACTTCGTACAATATGGGACAATCTGCACAGACTTCCATTGCCAGTTATTATCTTTTGCAAGACGCCTTGCTATTTCAAAAAAACATCAAGTACGTAGTAATGGACGTTTATTATGTTTATTGTTATGACCAATATGTCAACGACATCAGTCAAGAGACAAACATATATATGTGTTTTTCATCCAACTATTGGCGCAAACAGTATATTGACGACGTATACGACAGACAAGATTGGATGCAACAATATAGCAAAGAAGACTTGTATTACGATACTTATTGGAATCACAATAGTTGGAAAGCGTTGTATCAAGACAATTTTGATTGTATAGACGATAGATATTTTGTCCAGAGAAAGGGCTTTTGCTACAATCTCAACGCTCTTTACAACAAGTCTTTTTCTATGTCCGACTGCTCGCAATTCGCAACCGACGAGAGACAGTCCCTTGACGACGTGTATTTTGAATATATGCAAAAAATAGTAGAACTGTGCAAAAGCAAAAATATTCAACTCATAGCCACAGAGGCACCTTATTTGAACAAAACCGAGAGCCGTCACGCCCGCCTGAATACTTTGACCGACTACCTTCAACAAGAGGATATTCCTTTTGTCTCCAGCAATACTCAAGAGAGATATGAGCAACTCGACCTAAACAACTTTTTTCTCAATATCGACCACCTCAACGCGCTTGGAGCAGAGAACGAAACCTTGTTTATCGGCAAGTATTTGCACGACAATTATGACCTTACGGATAGGCGTGGAGATAAAAAATATGCGGATTTCGACAACGAATTCGATTTACTTAGAAGAAACACCCAAAACAACCAAGTCAATCTAAAGTCGGAAATCAATGACATAATCAATCAAGCCAACGAATTTGGTGACTATATCGTTATCGTTGTTGGCAACGGCAACTACCCCGTATGGTATACTTCCAGAACTTATCTTGCCGAGATAGGCATCACCGTTCCACCTGAAGACGACAAGCGACCTTTCTACGGCGTATATACTCAAGAACAAGGCTTACTTTGCAACAAAAGTTTTGCCGAAACCCCAACCAATTATAGAAAAGAAATTCTTGGCGATAGAGTGTGTATCGATATGATGGACAAGAGCTTTGAAGTGCGCGTCAACGACTACGTTATCAAGACCGAAACCGACAAAGCCGTCATGATTGTCTACGATACAATCAACGACATTCCTGCAAGAATTCGCTACCTGTATTGAGTTTTGACCATTTTTACTTTGTAATCTTTGTCCAAAGGCAACCTCATCAGTTGCCTTTTTCTTGTCTTTTATACATGTTGTATCACATGTTACTCATAGTTGCGCCATATATGTTTTGCAATAGCAAAGATAAGCGAAGCTCATCCTTTTGAGCCCCCTTTGTACAAGGGGTGTCTCACGGTATATATACTTCGCAATACTGTGTCGATTTTGTGGGCGCCCTCGGTCACCCACCAAGTAGTGTGTCATTCAGAGCGAGCAAAGCGAGCGTGGGAATCTCAATCCGATTAAAAAGCCTCCTTTGTGTGAAAGGTGCTTCCCGACAACAGTCGGGTGGGGGGGTGCAAGCCATCCCTATTCAAGGCGTTGTAAAACTTGTACCTATATGTTATAATCAAGATATGAAGTTACACTATATGGGCAAATACAATCTCGACGTCAACTCATTACCTCACGGAGAGCATCAAGAGGGCGCCGTTAGATTCAAAGAGCCTACCGACACCGCTCAACTCTCCAAGATAGCAACCATGCTTAGTTTTGCCATACTATTGGTTTTGTCCGTATTTGCCGTTTTGCGTGGGCGGAGGCTGTTGATACAACACCCTTTTCAAATAATTCTCGGATTGTTGCTCCCTATACTTACGGCGTTCCCTCACGAACTTTTGCACGCAATATGCTTCAAAGGTGACGTTTATCTATACACCAACTGGTCGCAAGGATTGCTCTTCGTCGTCGGTCCCGAGACGATGAGCAAGGCTCGCTTTGTCTTGATGTCGCTACTGCCCAACTTAGTCTTCGGCATAATTCCTTATATCGTCGGCATGTCAATATCCAACGTTTTTTTGATGGCGTTTGGCAGTATGGCTACGAGTATGGGGGCGGGCGATTATTACAACGTTTTCAACGCTCTCACCCAAATGCCCAAAGGCGCCCGAACGTATATCTATGAACTCAACTCTTATTGGTACCTTCCAAAAAAGTAATACTTCCGCGTTTTGCCGATATTATTCCTCTCCTCGCCTACCGCATCTACGCTGCGAGAGTTGCAAGGGTTGTCAAAACACTCACCTATGACTTCAAAATATTACGTCAATCCGAGGCTACCTGTAGCCGTGGGAATGACAAGTAGTGTTTTGTTGCGATCACCTACCAAGCAGTGCGTCATTGCGAACATAACGAAGTGGAGTGTGGCAATCTCAATCCTATTGAAGCCTCCTTTGTGCAAAGGGAGGTGTCAACGCAGTTGACGGAGGGATTGCCATACCTTGTCATTCCGTTGTGCACCGACCAACTAGTTATGTCATTGCGAGGGAAGCCATTTGGCTGACCGTGGCAATCTCTATCCTTTTATATCCTCCTTTGTGCAAAGGGAGGTATCTCACGGCGGATATGCTTCGTTATGAATTGTCGAACTTTCGTTTGTGCTCAGTCACGTACACCTAAGTACGCTCCTGTCGCCCAAGCCTCGTTCTCCTCGCCTAACTCGTATCTCCACCGTGAGCGAGTTGCCTTGTCAAGACGGAGGGATTGTCCTTCTGTCATTACGCCCAGTGCATTTTGCGTTAGCAAAAGCAAGGTACTTGTGCCGAAGCGTGGCAATCTCAAACAATACGGCACGAGATTCCCACGGCTACAGGTAGCCTCGGAATGACACAACACGCAATGTCGTTGCGGTGGTGCGAAGCGTAACCCCGTTATCTCTATCCTTCTATACAAGCAGTTGCTTAGCCTCGGCTTTACATACCTCGCAATAGCCAAAATATGCTTGATACTCCTCTTCTTTGGTTTCTTTTTGTCTAAGGATAGCCAATTCTTGGCTAAGAGTGTATCTTCGTCTTATCATACTATCGACGAGACTTTCGTATTTTTCTTGGTCGTATCGTGCTTGTTCTTCGGCGGTAAACGGTATATAGACTTGTATGTCTTCGACTTCTTTCGTTGCGGGCTTAGCCTCTACGTAAGGCTGGTCTACCACCCATACCACGTCCTTACCGCCGTTAGGATATTCGGCTACCGTCTCATAGTGTCCTATCTCTTCTTGCCCCGCAACGGCGGGGGTAGTAGTGCTTATGGTATCGTCGACCAACCTACCTTTGTCTAGGTCGTACGTTGTCAGTTCTTGCGTTTTGTCTTGATTAAATACTCTCATAATTCCTCCTTTATGCAGTACGCTTCCAAATATATACAGCCAAATACGGCGGCATATTAGACGTAGACGCGATAGTCGTATCGGTATCCACGCCCCAACTCGTAGTGCCCGTCTGTTGCGTTGCATTGCTCGGTGTTGCCATTCGGTAGTTGATAGACCAACTCTTGGTCTGGTCTTTTTGCGACATATTAAAGCCTTCCGCCGAGGTACATATTTTTGCAAACCCACTCGCGCTATGCGTATGCGTTACACTACCTCCTGTCGCACCTGCGTTATAAGTATCGCCACTACCAAGCAAAAATCTGTCCTTAATGCGTTCCCAAGTTCCGCCGAATAGACTAGCAGGACTTGTCGAATTGACAGACATATAAATACTACCAACAGCATAGACGTTTTTTAGAGTGTCTATTTGCCCTTGCAAATTTTGCTCAACTTGGCTCAAGCTCTGCTCTAAATTACTCGACTTTTGCTCCACTTGACTGAGATTTCGTTGTGTTTCGCCGACCTCTTGTTGAACTTGGCTTAAATCTTGCGCCGTTTGACTAAGTTGTCCGTCCATTTGTTCAACGGTTTGTTCTATCTGACTGCTACGGATTTGTAGCCCTTCTATTTCGCCTATGCAGTCCATACCTCCCAAAGGTTGAACTAAGTTGCCGAAGTAATCGTTGAGTTTATAGTTCTTATACGCCCAATAAGGTACCAATATCTTGGCGTAGGTGTCTTGGGTCAACGCGAAGCTCGTCGCCACAGCTGTTGGCGGATTATCAGCCTCTATCGTTATTTCCAAGCCGTCCGAGCAACCCCAAAACGCCTTCTCGCCTATGCTTTGGATATTGCTTGACAGACCTATGCTCGTAAGATTGACGCAATCTCTAAAGGCGTATGCTCCTATGCTCGTCACGCTCTTAGGCAAAACAATCTTACTCGCCATTGCTCCGCAAAATGCGTAATCGCTTATGCTCCTCACTTGCTCGCCCAAGAATATTGCGTCGTTGCTTTGCGCTCTATCTCGGCACACCCCCACTACTCTACTGCCCTTTTGGTCACAAAAAATACCGTCTGTCATAACGGTATCCTTTCCTCCCGAGATATTACTAAACTTGTCTGCGCGCAGAGCTCCGCAATCCGACAAGCCTATCGGCAAATATAGAGTATTCTTGGACTGCGCAATCTCAAACGCCTCGGATACTTTGTCGGTAACAATTCCGTCAAGACTATACGGCACGTAAATATCTTGCGCATCCCCTTGATAGCCCTTGACTTGCCCTTGCTCGACTGTCAAGCCTATACTCTGCACGTTGGCAATCAAAGTGAGTTCCCCTTGCAGTTTATCTGTTGCAAAGTTCCACTCCTTGCCGTCGGCGGTAACCCAGCCTAATAGTTGCTCTTGCTCCGTCAACTCCACGGTAGGCGGAGTGATGAGGCTGTTACCCTTGTAAACTTTGGAATATCTCTCGTCGTAGAATACGTACTCTACGCCAAAGTATTCAAAGTCTTCCAACACTTGTCCGAGGTCGTTTTTGATAAGGTTTTCAAAGTCGTTGGCAATAGTCTCTTTGACTTCTCTCACGTAGTCGAGTTCTTGTTGCAACAGCGTGAGAATATTGGGCGTGTCGCTGAGAGCGTTGTCCAACACCGATAGAGAGCCTTCCACCGAAAAAGCCTTGGTATTTTTGCTGATTGACTTGAAGATTATGTTGTAATTGTCCTTGGCGTAACCCGTCAGTTGTACGTCCACAAAACCCGCGTATTGCGTAAGATTGTTGGGCACGTCAAAGACGATTCCGTCGTCGGTGTAAGTCAAAATCTCCGACACGTATTGAGTTTTTGGCACGTTTTTGGTGTTGTAACACACGAATTCCAGACAATAATTGTAGTCTTTGCAATCAGGCGCGTTGCTGACGACGACAATTTTGTCCGCCAAATGATTGTGTTGCGCCAAAGTGTAGTTTGCCATAGGCGTTAGCAAACCCGTTTGGCTATTGTATTTTAGATTGATAATCATCGTCTCTCCGTTGGGGAAAAAGAGCAGAGGTGACACTTATATTGTATCACCTCTGTAAAGGGTTTTTGGAGTTTTAGGGACATTTATTTTTTCGTCAATTCCTCTCAGCCGCCCATTTTTCGGACGTTTGCGCTAGAAAAATTTTTTTAATCTTGCGACAACGCAATACACAACCCAACGAATATCTAGTATATTTTGACTGTTGCGATAGTTGCAAAGCCGATGCGAAACGACAACGGGTATGCAACGTTATGCCAATAGTTGCAACAAGTTGCAAGCAACGATTATTCTCTCGTTTCGTCAAGGTAGGTAGCTTGCATGTCGGCAATATTGGTAAGGCAAGCTAGCGGATATTGTTCGTAAGCTTTGGATAAGCTAAAATCTCCGCCTACTACGCGCTTGTCAAAGCCGCCCATGTGCCAGTTGATAGCCATGGCTTCTTCTCTGGTTAGTCTCAAAAAGCCGTTGATTATGTACACCGACTTTTCGCCGTGTCCGTATGGCAAGTTGTCCTCGATAGCGTAATATGGCACCTTTTCCCAATTACCGTCCACTTTGACGTTGCGCATTTCCACCTTGTACATATTGACTTTGCACAGGTCGTGCAACAGTCCGATGATTGCTATACTCTCTTCGCTAGCGTTGATAAGGTCGGGATGAAGTTCTCGCTCTCTCTTGACCAAGTCGCGCAATCTAAAGTACACGTTGAGGCTGTGCTCCACCAAGCCTTGCGGTTTGGCGTTGTGGAACTTGCTAGACGCGGGCGCTTCAAAAAAGTCCGACTTGCTCAGCCAATCGAGCAACTTATCCGCTCCCTCTCGCTTGATATTTTGATTAAAAATTTCGATAAATTGTTGTTTTGCGTCCATAATTTTCCTTTTTGTATTTTTTGATTTTGCTAATTACACACTTATAATATAGGTTGTATTACGCGCAAGTGAAAGCCTATCTAACCGAGATATTGTCCATCACCTAAACGAGTTGCAACTATCCAACTAACAGCGCCACCTACTTATCGTCTATTTGGTGGTAGAGCCAAACCCTCCGTTGCGAACGGCGCTCACTCCGTCTTCAATCGTAATGCCGTATGGTAAAAACACGCCTTGCGCAAAGCCCTCACCCTTGGCAATATGTACGGCTTTACCTTGCAGACCGCAGTTGGTAATTTTGCAAAAAATATGCCCTTGATTGTCGGAATAGAAGTAGTCTCCGTCTATAATTCCTACCGTGTTGTCGAGTTGCACGCGATACTTAAATCCAAGTCCGCTACGAGGAAAAATCATCATAACCCAACCTTCTTCTATATCAACTCTTATTCCCGTAGGAATATTTATACTTTCGCCGACCTCTAAATCTATATCGAAGGGCGCAAAAAAATCGTAGCCCGCCGAATACATCGTCGCCCTCTTAGGCAAAACAATATCCTCCCAAATGCTTTGAGCTTGCTCAGCCTTGTCGGCGTCAAAACTCTTGATATACTCTTGGCAATCTACCTTGAAAAACTTGGCTATTCTCTGCATATATTTACTTTGCTCCCCTCTCTACGATAAGTTGATAAATTTTTTCGGCAAAATACAAGTCGTGCACCGCAATGCCTATATTGTAGGCAAGTATTCTTTCTTGGTCGTTTTCTCGACCTTTGACAAGACCGTTTTGCACGTCGCAAACTTCGTTGAAAGACTTGAACTTGTCAAAGTATTTGAACCCCGCGATATGCGAATAGTCGTCGCCGAAAACTTTGTCGAACGTCAGGTCGCAATTTTGGAAGCCCAACGTGTGTATAGGCACTATCAAACAGCCCTTTTTGTACACCTTTTCGTCACAAAAGTCGCCTTCGGCAAAGGTGATGCCCGACACTATAACGTCGCTGTCTCGCATAGTCTGCTCGTAAGTGTCGCATACGACGAAGTTGTAGTTGTCGTAATCGGCATACTCCCTTATCAACTTGTCGGCGTGGTCTTTGTATTTGAAGACTTTGATTGTCAGAGGCTTGTTGCCGTACATCTTGCTAAAAATCTTGAATGCCGCCTTGGTGACGTTGCCAAGTCCTATCAATGACATTACTTGAAAGCCGTCTCTGGCAAACAAAAATATCGAGTGCGCGGCTACCGCTCCAGTCCTAAGCGTGGTTATCAAGTTGGCGTCCATAACAGCCTTTAGGTCTCCGCTTGCCAAATCGTAAAGCATTAAATTGCTCTTTAGGCTCGGAGTGTTGTCGGGATAACGATTGACGAGTTTTACACCCGCCACGTTTTTGTCGGGCAAAATGCAAGGCATAACGTTGTAAAAGATATGTCCTTCCATCTTCATACTTATCTTTGCCGGCAGGATAGCCGACTTCTTGGATATAATCATATCCTTGACCCACTCGTAATACTGTCTTTCGTCAATGCCGAGCGAAGTTATCTCTTCATCGGTTATATAAATCATACCAACACCTCTTTCATCGCTTTGATTATGGCGTCGTTGTCTTGCCTATTTCTTATAGCAACGCGCACGAAGTTTTTGCCCTTAAAATAATTCTTAGAAGATAAATCCTTGACAAGTATATTATAATCATTAAGCATACGCACGCAAAATTCGTAAGAGTTGACGTCGCCGAGGTCAATCATAAGATAGTTGGCTTGCGACGGATAAACTTTGATAGAAGTTATATCTTGCAGTTCACGAATAAATCTATTGCGCTCGAAGGCAATGCTGTCGCACGCCTTGGCATATTGCGAAGCGTATAGATTGTAGATTTGCAGATAGTATTCGGCAAAGCTGTTGATATTCCACACTTGCATCAAGGAGCGAAGCTCGCTCAATATCTTGACGTTGCTACTTGCCAGCACTCCCAGTCTTAGAGCGGGCACGCCGAAAGACTTGCTGATACTCTTGACGACTATGAGATTGTCAAAGCGGTTAAGCACGTCGTTGTTTAACAAAGTATAGCGCTTGTCGGGGTCTGCAAAATCAATAAAAGATTCGTCAATTACGATACCTGTATTGAGTTTTTGAGCCTTTTCGCACAAAGTTTCTACCTCTTCCTTAGTCAATAGGTCACCGCTCGGGTTGTCGGGACTGACGAGGCAAATATAGTCGACCTTGCCACACAACGACATGAGATAATCAAAGTCGTGCAGATAGTCGTTGCGAGAATTGTCGATAGGTATCAACTCGCAATTACGGAAGCACCTGACGTATTCGTTGAAGGTAGGAAGCCCTACGGCAACCTTACCCTTCATCCACATACCCAGTACGTTGATGAGTTCCGCCGCGCCGTTGCCCACCAAGATATGGCTCTCGTCCACACCGAAGATGCGTTCGGCATTCATATTTTGGATATTGAGCCCCGAAGGATATTGGGTGAGCAAAACAGGAAATTCTTTTTGCATCTTTTCCACCATCTTCTTTGGAGGGAAGTAGGGATTGACGAGATAGCAAAAATCCAACATCTTGCTATATCTCCAATATCCGCCGAACTTGGATATGATGGCGTCGTACTTGCGCTTGCCGTTGCTAAACAAAATCGTAGCAATATCCAAGTCTTGCGCGTCGTCAATCTCATACCAAGGCATATCGTCCATATAGAAGGCTTTGAGCGTCGCTTTGGACAAATGCGACACGACTTTGAGCGCCGTCTCGTAATAGCTGTTGAGACCGTAAGCTTTCATGTATGCTTCCAAAAACGGGAAGTAGATATTGCTGACGAATTGCGGAGAAAACTTGTAGACGTTGACGGTCTTGTAATACTGCTCGGTAAGGCTGAGGTCCATGTCCACCTTTTCGATAAACTGAGTGATATTGCCCTCGCCGTCGCAAGTTACCACCGTGCCGTCCATCCACGACTCGTATCTGGCAACGACCGCCATATCTCTATCGGGGCTCTGCACGAGTTTTTTGATAAGACTGCCGTCGAATATCAAGTCGGACTCCATCATAATGGTATCGTCTTGCTCGAGGTACTCCTTAGCCATATAAAAAGAATAGATATTGTTGGAAGTGGCGTAGTCCTTGTTGTCGATGAATACGAACTCCATAGGACTGTCCTTATATTTGGTAAGAATATAATCTCTAAGATTGTCGCCCTTGTATCCTATGACGAATATGAATTTGTCGATACCCGCATCGATAACGGCTTCTATCGCTCTGTCTACCAATTTTTTGCCCGCTACTTCAAGCATACATTTGGTATTGTTGCCTGTAAATTTGCCTAATCTTTTGCCCATGCCGGCTGCTAACATCAACGCTTGCATCGTATTACTCCTTTTTCGTCAAGATATTCTTTGTACGACTTGTCTACGTCAATAAAATCTGCTAAATGTGTGACGCGCTTGTCCTCGGGCGGCAGCGTCATATAGTCGCCGTAAACCGTGGATAAATATCCGTCATAATTGACTATACTCCTAAACTTGCGCCCCTCGAACTCTACGTCGGTATACTCTTCAAACCACTCGTATGGCATAATTTTGTTCTTTTTGATAATATCCGCCGTAGTATATCTGGCGTCCGTGTCGTTGTAACGCTGATAGATTTTATCTTCCTTAGCCATTATGTTGTTGTATCCCCATATAAGACCTATAGGTTTGATAAAATACGACAAAAATCTCTTGAGCGGAGACCTAACCGTCTTGACCAAAGACGGAATGGTAGAAGCGGATATTGTGTATAAAATTCTATAAGCTCGCGACAACTTAGCGGCACTTTTGAGGTCGGGCACTTTGTCTACAGGAAAGACGTCTATACTTATGCCGTGATTCATTTTGCGCGACGTGTTTTCGATATTGACGAAGGTGGTATAGTTGTTTCTTAGTTTTGCAAACTCTACCGAAGCATAATCGCACAAAGAATAGTGTTCTAGATAATATTTGTCATTGTCGAGGTGACTGCCTGCAACCTTCAAAAACTTGTTGTAGTTGTCGCGCGTCATGGCAACGTCGATGTCGTCGTCCCACGGAATAAAGCCCTTGTGCCTTACCGCCCCGAGCAAACTGCCCGAAGACAGGGTGTATTCTATGCCTTCTTCTCGGCAAATCTTGTCAATCTGTTCAATTAAATCTAAGCAAACTAAATGAATCTTTTGTAGTGTATCGTCCATTTTTTCCTCTATAATAATTTACTTTCTTTTAATTTATTGTATAGCCATAATTAATTTTTGTCAATTCTCTTGTTTTGGCTCTTGCGTATCTTCTTGCTCGTCAATACCTTCTTGCTCCGTCGATTGCTCTTGCGATATAACTTCGTTTGACGTTGGTTGTACTACCCTAGCGGCAGGCGCTTTTTTCTTGAACAACTTTTTGACTATGCCAACCAAGCCTACGATAAGTTGATACAAATCTCTATGCTTGATGATAGCGATGACGGCAATAATGCCAAGTTGAACGCCGTAATATATCCAAAGATTGAGTCCGTTGCTCTTGAGTATAAATATAGCTTGTCCCAATACCAACAGCAAAACGACTGCTTCTCTTATCCAATTAACTTTGATGTCGGAATACTTTTGGGTGTCGATAATACGAATGAGCGTAATGACGAAATAGCTGACGATACTTGCGACCAACGACCCCACAATGCCCCACAGCCACGTCAGCAAGACCGCCAAAACCACGTTGACCAATGCCCCTATAAGCGTAGAAACCATAACCATCTTGGACTTGAGCGCCGCTCCGTAGTATGCACCGAAAAACGCCGTATAACAGCTGAGTATCGCCGTAAAAATAGGCAAGGCGGAATATCTCCACGTGTCCGCAAACTCTCCTCTAAGCAAAAACGACGACAAAAACGGCAATATGAGCAACAACCCGCAAGCCACGACTTGCAAAAAGAGAGAGTATACTCTAAACACGTCGCTGTTAAACTTACCTCTATCGCTCTGCGTGATTGCTTTGACGGAAGATATGGTCCACGCTTGCAAGAATATCGTGCCGAAAATGTTGATAAACGACGCCATTTTGGAATTGGCAACAAATACGCCTGCGGCAGCCGTCCCCGCAAAATAGATAAGTATATATCTGTTGACTACTTGGACAAACCACCAACTGAGGTTGTTGGGAATAAGCGGAAGCGCGTAACGAAGCATCGGCTTGATTACTTCTTTGTCCCAATTACGGAAAGAAAGTCCTTTGTACACTCCGCCCACAGTAAACAATATCAACAAGGACGACGCGTAACCGCACAACATCGCCAACATATAGCCCTCTCCGCCCCATCTTAGTTTGTAGACGAAAATCGCGGTGGAGATAGCTAGCGCGACGGCTTGAACAATTCCGCTGACGGCAAAGGTCTTGACCCTACCTGTGCCCCTCACGTATTGTCCCCACACGTTGGAGAGTGCAACGCACACGAACAGCAACGCAAATAAAATACAATAGCGATAATTGAGAAAAATACTTGCTATACCCGAGCCCAGTGCGATAAGGAAAAAACCAGCCACAACTATAATCATAGTGGACGAGATGACTTTCTTTTGGTCAACGTCGTCTTTCATACTAAATCTAAACACAGCGTCTTGCAATCCCAAAGTCAATATAGGCAAAAGCAATTCGACGAGGCTGACGAGCGATTCGCTGAGCCCGTAATCGGATTTCGTCATGACACCCGTTACGAGAGGCATCAAAAAGAATTGGATAAGCTTGACGCTAAAACTACCTATTGCGAATATCACCGTATTTTTGGTCAAGTTTTTCACTTCACTCATTGCTGCCTCCTTCTACCGCAGGCGTCTGTTCCGCCACGTTGCCTCTCTTGACCACTCTAGGCGGAAAATTGAAGAGATAACTGAACACTTTAAACAAGACGAACGACGCCATAAGGTAAATAAAATCGGAAAACCAACTTAAAAGTCCCGATCTCGGGAATCCCGTAAGCTTGTAGGCAAAAAACAACGCTATTGCCGATAGATAAACCTTCTTACTTTGCAAATTGACGGTGGATATTCTGCCGATAATGGCGCCCAAACACAAACCTGCGACAGCCACGCCGCCCAGTCCCGAAACAAACCACACCTCGGCAACGTAGGACGAGCCCATTCCGTGTCCACTGACGTACAATTCGGGGCTGACTATATACGACAACCAATGTTCGAAAGAATCGGTTTGCTTGAGGTATTCTACGCCTTGTCCTACGCTCTCCGGCGTTGCAACGCCAAATAGCGACAATACCTTTTTGAAAACGGCGTTGTTGGTAAAGGCTTCTTTGAGAGGCGAAAAGACGTGCTCGATAGCCGACTTGGGGAATAGATCTCCCTTGTCTATGACGTTGGCGATAGTGGAATCCGATCCGCCCGTAGACGTTATGAAATCCTTTAACATGCCGAGCAGTCCGCCCGCCGACCCGCCGCTTTCCGAACGCATAGCTTCGACAAAATAGAACAACACCATAAGCCCGACGCCCAAAAAGATTATCTTGACAAGATTGATATATCTGAACTCCCTTTTGTACGCCTTGCTAAACGTAAACGCATACCAAACGATAAACAACGCCGTCTGCGCCACCATTATTCTTCTGCCTTGCAACAGTTGAACGCCGCCCTGCACCACGAAAAACATCAACAGCGCGGTTATCCTTTCCCACTTGGTAGGGTTGGAAGATAATAGCAACAGTACCATACCCATAAACAAATAGTTGCCTATCTTGAAAATAGTAGGTACGTCGATGTTGACGGTATATCCTTCGGTATAAGACAAGTCTTTCTTGGCAAGAACTATCATTAATTGCATCACCACGGCGCACGCAAAAGTCACGACGGTAAGAACCTTAAGAATAAACACGTTGTTCTTTCGGTTGACTTGCTCGTAAGGGTTGAGGCGCGGAATCTCCATTTGCTTATCGGAAGGCAAACGATATTGACGGAACAATCTATATCCTAAATAACTAAATAACAGAGATAAATAGATTGCGTTGTTAAAAATGCAATATTGATCGGGAGTGAGCGTAGTCAAAACAAAGGTGTGCGTCGTATAAAACGCTACGCCCTCGATATATTTGACGACCTTTTGTCCCATAAGAAAAATGAAAAAGCAAGCGTAAAAAGCAAACAACAAAAAGTGTCTGTTGAGATTGTTGAATATAGTAAAGCATATTAGCAACAACCACAAAACGTAGAGATTGAAAAACATGACTTCGCCAAAATCGTAATTGTCGAAAGCCGTCAAAAGAACGGAAAAAATCACTTGCACCACAGCGCTTGCAATTATGAGCCAATCTATTACGCCTACTATAGGCTTGTTTTTTTCGTAACCTCTTATTCTCATCTTCCCTTGTAATCGTCAAGAATCAAGTCTTGGAACTTGGTGACCATAGAAGTCAGGTCGAGCCCTTGGCTCTTCATCAAATCCACCCTATCGCTATTCTTACGCGACTGTACGGTGCCGATAGCACGCGCCCAAGCCTCCGCGTCTTGGCAAGGCAAATAGGTTATCTCGTCAAAGGACGGATTTTTGACCGTGTCGGACACGAAACAATCTAAGCCGTTGGCATAGGCTTCGACGACGCTGACGCAATAGCCTTCGCTGAGCGACGGTAAAACGAACGCGTCGTAAGAGTTGAGTATAGCCGCAACGTCCTTGCGCATGCCCAATAACAGCACTCTGTCTTGCAATCCCTCGGCTTGGATAATTTCGTCAAATCGTTGGTGCAATTCCCCTTCTCCGACTATGACGAGCAGATATTGCGGAGCTACTTTTTTGATTGCCTCTATCAAAACTTTTTGGTTTTTGATAGGTACTAGGCGACCTACCGTGCCTATTACTATTTTGTCTTGCCATCCAAAGTTGTCGTGGTATTGCGCCCTCAGCTCGTCGTTATATCGATATGCCTCAAGATCTATGGCGTTGCCCAAGATAGTAACCTTTTTGCCCCTTAGCTTGGACTCGTCGTAAAAATACTTGGCTGAGTTGTCGGAACAAGACAAGGCTATGTCGAGTTGCTTGTAAAATCTGCGTTGATTGACGCGCTCTATTATTCTAAAAATCGCACTCTTCAAAGCTCCGTACTCTATGCTCTCGCCGTGAGAATGCGCTATCGTCCTAACGCCGTACTTCTTAGCCAAATCGAATATAATCATATTGACTTTGCTGGTGTTGTTGACCCAGACGTAGTCGAACTTACCCTCCGCAAATATCTTACTTAGCTGCTTTTTGTAAGCGAAAGGATTGCTACCGAAAGGTGTGATTTTGAAGGACGCAAAGCCTTCTTGCGCAATTATCGCCTCGTAGACCGAATCGTGGGTAAACAACACGACGGGCTCGAATAAGTCCCTATCTATCTTGGTGAGGATATTGTTGATTACGGCGCCCGTACCGCCCAAACCGCTCGATATGCCGTCAACTAATATCTTGATTTTTTTGTTCATATCAACCTCCAAACTTAGCAACTATTTTGGCAACGCCGTTGCCAAACATACAACCCGTTACGGCAAGTTTTCGCTTGAATCCCATATTCTTGCTGTGGATATAGGTGCGATAATTTTGTCTGACTATCTTGCCGTATTCCGCAACTATATCTCGCTCACACGACGTGCCGTATTTGAGAGCTTTGAGATAAAATGCGAGATAACCCTTGAGAAGATGCTCCTTGGCTACGTCCTTGTTGGCTTCGGAGGCACGTTCTATTATCTTCTCGCGTACTTGCAAGTCAAAAAAGTGATTGTCTTTGACAACGCCGTGCGATATTGATTGCACGTTTTGATAATAGAAATATCCCGCGTAGTTGCTCTCGACGATTGACCCTGCCTTGGTGACGACTTGATAGATAAAGTCTTGGTCTTCCGCCATCTTCAAACTCTCGTCAAACCTCGTATCGCCAATCAAACTCTTAGGAAACATATATCTAACCACGCAATATAGATTGTTGTTGACCAGTAAATATCTCTCCACGTCGTCATCTACAACCCGTATATCGTTGGAATAGCGAAAATCTACCCTTTCATCAAAGGTTGTCCACTCCATTTTGGCTACTTGCGCTCCGCTCTCGTCAATATTGCCTATTAACGTAGCGACCATCCTCTCGTCTATATAGTCGTCGCTGTCTACGAAACAAATATAATCGCCGCTCACCCTATCCAAGCCTGCGTTTCTAGCGCTGCTAAGTCCGCCGTTGGGCTTGTCTATCACTATCACTCTGTCGTCTTGTGAAGCGTATCGATTGCACAGTTCAAGCGAGCCGTCGGCACTGCCGTCGTTGACGAGTATCACTTCGATTTCGCGATAGGTCTGTCCCAAAACGCTGTCGAGACACCTCGGCAAATACTTCTCAACGTTGTACACCGGAATTATTATGCTTACTTTTTTCATTTTTTCTCCTTATACTTGCCTGCCGTCGCCAAACCTACCCAAGTGCCAAGTCCGTAAGATATATGCAATATCGGGAACAAAAACGGCAAAGTTATAAGCCCCAACGGCGTCTTGTAGTCTATTACGCTCTTGAGAGTAAGCAACAAGTCGCATAGTATATACGCCCCCACTCCGCAAGCAAAAGGCAGTCCGAGCCACCACAGCCGAGCAAAATCCACTATTGCGGGGATTAGCAGAGCCGTAGCCACTAACAAGCCCAATACGAATAGCATAGGCACGAAATGATAGAGCGAAAACATCTTGGGCGTCTTGATTGCACTAGCTACGCCTATCCACTTGCCGTTGCCGAATTTTTGCTTGACCATGCCCTTGAAGGTTGGGCGCGTCTGGTATTGAGAGAGTATCTCTCCGCTCTTGCAAATCTTGTAGCCCGCCTGCCTGATGCGATAGTGCATATCGTTGTCTTCCGCTCTTAGCAATCTTTCGTCAAACTTGCCCACCTTGTCAAAAACTTGCTTTTTGTAGCATGCGTGCGCCACCGTCTTGACGTATTCTTTGGTGGTTTCTCTACGATAACCCGCTATGCCCGCGCCGAACATAGAGTTCTCAGCCATAAGCAAAACTCGCTTACTCGCCTTGGAAGAGTTGATAATATTGATACGCCTGCCACCGCAAACGTCCTCTCCGCTCTCTATGCACTCCACGTTTTTGGCAACGAAATCGTCGGGAATCAATGCGTGCGCGTCAACTCTAATGATAATCTCGCCGTCAGCGTTGTCCACGACTACGTTCCAACCCGAAGGCTGAACTCTGCCTACGTTGTCCAAAACCTTGATAGACCAATACTCGCCGTGCTCTTGCGCAAAGCGTTGCATCATGCCTTTGGTATCGTCGGTCGAGCCGCTGTCTACCAAAATAATCTGCGTGTCTTGCTTGGGATAGGTCTGCGACAATAAATTGTCGAACAGCGCCGATATATTGTCTTGCTCGTTGAGAGCAATGATGCCTACTGTTACTTTCATATTATCCTCTCGTGATTATTGTGGTTGTTCTACGTCGGTAGAGCCTTGGTCGTCTCGGTCAATAGCAGTATCTTCTACCATCGGCGTACTATCTGTTTGTGAGTTGTCGTCAGCCGTCGGCGCGTCGTCAACATGAGCGTCGTCAACCGTCGGCGCATCGGTATCGTCCACCTCGATATTATATTTTTTGCCGAGCACGGCAAAGACCGTCATAAACATCGTCTTGACGTCGCGCCAAAAGCCAAAGCTCTCGATAGAATAGAGGTTGTACTTCATCTTGAGTGGCAAAACTTGCTCGACGTAAGCCTTGTCGGTGTCTTCGGCACCCGCCAACAGCTCGTCTTCGTCCTTGAAACATATACTGGCAAGGCTGGTTACTCCCGCAGGCAAAAGTAAAGTCGCCATCATCTTAGGAGTGTATTGCGCTACGTATTTTGGCACTTCGGGTCTTGTGCCTACGAAGGTCATATCCCCCTTGAGCACGTCGATAAGCTGACTGATTTCGTCAAGGCGCAATTTCCTAATGCGCTTGCCCACGCGAGTGATTCTGCAGTCGCCTTGCGTGGTGACTTGCGAGCCCTTGTCAGCGTCTTGCACCATGGTGCGGAATTTGTGTATCCTAAACTGCCTGCCGTATTGAGTGACGCGTACTTGCCTATAAAATACCGGACCTTTGGAGTCGACTTTGATTGCTATAGCCAACACCAAAAATATCGGCGACAAAAGCACGAGCATAAAGAGAGAAACGACTACGTCAAACAGCCTTTTGAAAAACAAGCTCGCTCTCTTGGTCTTGAGAAGGTCGTAATAGCGTTTTACTTCTTCACACTTCATTTGCTCGGGCAATTCTTCCCATTTTTTCAATTTCATTGCGCTCCCCCTTGTCAAAGTCAACTATATTATATAGTCGGTATCGATATTTCGTTACGCTTTGCTTGGCGTGACTACTGCCACGGACAATCTTGGATATTGCCGCCTATAAGCCGTCGTGCCACGTGGGCAATATTACTTACCCCGTTACTCTATAGACGCTCAACCCTATACTGTCTTATTTAATATTGTACCATTGCTACTTGCTTTTTGCAATAGTTTTATAATTATTAAAATATAGGATAATATATTTAGAAATATTTATTGATATTTGACGCGCGTAATATATATTATCGAATATATTTTTCTCAGGCGCCGTTGCCGTGTTCGTCTATCTACCTTTGGCAATATTTGTAAAAAATCAAGTCAACAATTTTTGATTTTGTATTGGAAAAATCGCCTAGTTATGTTATAATATGTAATTGAGTAATTATCCAAAGAGGAATATATGTATAAGATAGGTTTTGACAGCAAAAAGTATTTGCAAATGCAGTCGCAAAAGATTAGCGAAAGAATCGATATGTTCGGTGGCAAGTTGTATCTGGAGTTCGGCGGAAAGCTATTCGACGACTTCCACGCCTCGAGAGTGCTACCCGGCTTTGCTCCCGACAATAAGCTCGTAATGTTGCAAACGCTCAAAGATAAGGCGGAGATAGTCATCGTCATCAACGCGCTGGACATAGCCAAAAACAAACTACGCGCCGACCTAGGCATAACCTACGACGCCGACGTGCTTAGACTTATCGATATATTCCGTAGCAAGGGCTTGTTCGTAGGCTCGATAGTGCTGACACAATATGACGAAAACAATACTCCTGCCCGCACCTTCCAACAAAAAGTGGAAAAGTTGGGCATCAAAGTCTATCGCCATTACTATATCAAAGGCTACCCTAACAATATTCCGCTCATCGTCAGCGACGAGGGCTTTGGTAAAAACGAATACATAGAGACTACCCGTCAGTTGGTGGTAGTTACCGCTCCCGGTCCCGGAAGCGGAAAAATGGCAACTTGCCTATCGCAACTCTACCACGACTACAAGAGAGGCGTCAAAGCGGGATACGCCAAGTACGAGACCTTCCCTATATGGAACTTGCCTCTCAACCACCCCGTCAATATTGCCTACGAAGCGGCTACCGCCGACCTCAAGGACAACAATATGATTGACCCTTGGCACCTCAGCGCATACAACCAAATCGCCGTCAACTACAATAGAGATATAGATATATTCCCCGTGCTCAACACTTTGTTCGAAAACCTTATGGGAGAGTCGCCTTATAAGTCGCCTACCGATATGGGCGTAAATATGGCGGGCTACGCTATATGCGACGACGAGGCGTGCAGCGAGGCTTCGAAACAAGAGGTCATTAGAAGATATTACAAGGCTATGGTGGCAGAGCGCCAAGGCAACGGATCGGACGAAGAAGTGCAAAAAATCAAGTTGCTGATGGACAAACTCGGCATCACTACCAAGGATAGAGACGTGGCAGTGGTGGCTGAAGAAATAAGCCGAGAAAAGCAAACGCCAATATGCGCAATAGAACTCGCGGACGGCAAAGTCGTGACGGGCAAATACTCCGACCTCATGTCAAGCGCGGCATCGATGCTGCTCAACGTGCTCAAAGAATTGGCGCACATTGACGACGATATTAACCTCATCTCGCCTATCACCATAGAGCCGATACTCAAACTAAAGCGAGAAGTACTCGGAGAAGATAACCCGAGACTACATACCGACGAGGTGTTGATTGCCCTATCTATATCCGCGGCAACCAGCGACGTGTCCAAAAAGGCTATCAAACAAATCAAGAAGTTATTTGGTTGCGAAGTACACTCCACCACGATATTGTCGCCCGTGGACGAAAAGACCTTTAGAAAGTTTGGTCTCAACGTGACGAGCGACCCTGTGTACAACACCAAAAAGACTACGGCAAAATATTAAATCGTTGGAAAGATAACTAAAAATAGCAAAAAACTCGATACGTATCGAGTTTTTTGCTTTATTGATTGAGATTGCAACTTGTTGTTGGAGATTGCCAAGTTACGCTTCGTTCCACCACAATGACACACTACTTGATTGAATATACAACGCAATGACAAATGTAGACAACCCTTCCACCACCTTTGGTGGTCCCCCTCCCCTTGCACAGGGGCGGCTTTTTAAGCGGTTGAGATTGCCACACTTCGTCTTTGCTATCGCAAAATGCAAGCAACGCAATGATAATGGGGCAATCCCTCCGTCTTGGCATAGGCGACTTGCTCACGGTGGAGATGCGAGCAAGACAAGGAGAGTGAAGATTGGGCGATAGGAGCGTACTTAGGTGTACGTGACTGAGTGCAAACGCAAACTTGACACAGTATTGCGAAGTATATCCGCCGTGAGACACCCTTTACACGTTCGCTCACCGTCACTTGGACTCGATTGCACTTTTTGTGCAATCATCGTTTATCGTTTGGCTCGCTCCCTATCTACGACCAGTCGTAAATCTGCGGCGCACGACCTATCGGTCGTTTGCGCAGATTTAGTCGTACTCTAATAGGATATTATAGGATTTAACAACCCTTCCACCGCTACCGCGGTCCCCCCTTCCCTTGCACAGGGACGGCTTATTTAAGGATTGAGATTGCCACGTCACTTTGTTCCTCGCAATGACACACCACACTTTTGACGGTGGAGATGCGAGCAAGACAAGGAGAGTGAGGATTGGGTGATAGGAGCGTACTTAGGTGTACGTGACTGAGCGCAAACGCAAACTTGACGCAGTATTGCGAAGTATATCCGCCGTCAAATGCGATAGGCACCCTTCTTATATACTTCTACTAACTTATCATGCGGCTCCAGACGGCACTCGTTGATGACGACGCGCAAGCGGTCGCATTTGGTTGGGTGGAAAATGGCTATCCTACCGAAGCCGACGACCGTACCTCGGTAGAGCTTCTTTTCTTTGCCTCGGGAATTGACGGCATAGATAGTGAATTTCTCTATCCTTTGGCTAAAGGAGAGGTCTTCTTCCATTCTTATTCTATCCACAACTTCGCTTGGGAAGGTGACGTCGAATTCGTAACCTCTATCCGTCTTGACAATCTCAGTGGTTTGGACGGAAGACGGCGGAAGCATGAGCGACTTTTCTCTATCTATCCAATAGCCCATCTGCGAAAGCCTTTGCACGTCTTTGTCTGCGAGTTTGCCCTCGCTTGTCGGTGGAATATTGAGCAAGAACAAGCCGTTGGCACCTACGGAATTGTAATAGATGGTCATAAGTCTACGGAGTGATTTGACGCCAAACCTATCCTCCTTTTTGTGCCAAAACCAGCCCTTGCGGATAGACACGTCCACTTCGGCAGGGTACCACATAAGCCTATCGTAACCCTCGAGAGCCTGTCTGCTGCCAAGGTCGGCTTGCATTGCGTTGACGGCTTTTTTCTGAAACTTCTTGTAATCGGCATCGGTCTGTTGGTCGGAGGTGTCTTGATTTTGGTTGTGGTCGATATAAGGCACGACGTTCCACTCGCTCTTGCGACATTTGCCCGACTCGTTGCCTACCCACCTTATATCGGGACCCGTGACGGATATGCAAATATTAGGTTGCAGCTTGTACGCCGTGGCGTAAATACGCTCGAAGTCGTAGATTTGCTTAGGTTTGCCGTCGGCATCGCTGGCGCATGCGCCGTCTAGCCACAGCATAAATATATCGCCATAATTAGTGAGTAGTTCCGTGAGCTGCTGTACGTAAAAATCGTTGTAAGCATCGGTGGAATAATACTTGCTATTCCTATCCCAAGGCGAAAGGTAGACGCCGAACTTCAAGCCGTATTTGCGACAACTCTCGGCAACTTCTGCCACCACGTCACCCTTGCCGTCCTTGTAAGGGCTGTTGGATATGCAATGGTCGGTAGTCTTGGTACGCCACAAACAAAAGCCGTCGTGGTGCTTGCAAGTGAGTATTAGCCCTTTCATGCCCGCGCCCGCTATAGCCTTGCACCATTGGTCGGTGTCTTGAGCCGTAGGATTGAATACTTGCTCACTCTCGGTGCCGTCACCCCACTCTTTGTCCGTGAAGGTGTTGACGGTATAGTGTACGAAAGCGTAAAACTTCATATCTTGTACGATGAGTTGATTGGGTCTGGGCACTATCGAAGTGTAAAATTCTAACTTTTGTTGTTCTGTCATAATCTGCCTGCCTCGTCGGTTGGTTATTTGTTATTTGATTTTATTATAAATAATGCAAAAATATTTGTCAATATCGACTTGACAACGGAATTCCGTCTTGGCATAGGCGACTTGCTCACGGTGGAGATGCGAGCAAGACAAGGTGAGTAAGGATTGGGCGATAGGAGCGTACTTAGGTGTACGTGACTGAGCGCAAACGCAAACTTAACACAGTATTGCGAAGTATATCCGCCGTGAGACACCCCTTTACACAAAGGGACCTTTTATAAGGATTGAGATTGCCACGTTTCACTTTGCTAACGCAAAATGTACACAGCGCAATGACAAAACACTTTTGACGGTGGAGATACGAGTTAGGTGAGAAAAGCGGAGTTTTTGCGACAGGAGCGTACTTGGGCGTACGTGAGCAAGAAAATTGCCGCTTGACAAAGCATAACGACGTAGATATGCCGTGAGGCACCCTTCCCTTGCACAGGGACGATTAACAAGCGGTTGAGATTGCCACGGTCAGCCAAATGGCTTTCCTCGCAATGACATTACTATTTGAGATTGCCAATGTCCCACCGCAATGACGTTAAGGATAACACCCTTGCACGGGGAGAGCTTTAAGTGGATTGGAGATTGCCAAGTTTCACTTTGCTAACGCAAAATGTACACAGCGCAATAACATTGTTGATTGAGATTGCCACGCCAAAGGCTCGCAATGACAAAGCGGTTTAGATTGCCAAGTTCCGCTATGCTCCACCGGAATAACGATAGGATAGAGATTGCCACGCTACGGCACACGTGCCTTCACTCGCAATGACAAATGTATAGCGCAATGATATTACTACTTGATATTGCCACGCCAAACGGCTTTGCTAACGCAAAATGCACTGGGCGCAATGACGTTACTATTTTGGTTATACGTCGTCACAACGACAAAGCGTACGAGATTTCCACGGTTAGCCTAGGGTTGGTAAAAAGTGTTGACAAATAATATTGCTATGGTATAATGTTATAAAATCATGTTATTATATCGAGAGGTAACAATGCTAGAAATTAGACACGTCAGTAAGACGTATAAACCTAAAAAAGGCGTGCCCGTAAAGGCTCTGGACGACGTAAGCGTTAAGTTTGCCGACACGGGTATGGTATTTATACTGGGTAAATCGGGCAGCGGTAAGTCTACCCTGCTCAACGTGTTGGGCGGACTTGACCAAGCCGATTGCGGCGAATTCGTCATCAAAGGAAAGTCGAGCAAAGACTTTACGCAGTCCGACTTTGACAGTTATCGCAATACCTTCGTGGGCTTTATATTCCAAGAGTATAACATATTGCCGGAATTTACCGTGGGCGCAAATATCGCTTTGGCTATGGAATTGCAAGGCAAAAAAGCCGATAGTCAGTCGCTGAATACGCTGCTGGACGAGGTTGATTTGACGGGCTACGGCAATAGAAAACCTAACGAATTGTCGGGCGGACAAAAACAAAGGGTCGCCATTGCCCGCGCCCTCATCAAGTCACCCGAGATAATCATGGCGGACGAGCCTACGGGCGCGCTGGACAGTAAAACGGGTGTTCAAGTAATGGATACTCTCAAAAAATTGTCCAAAACCAAGTTGGTACTTATCGTATCGCACGATAGAGATTTTGCCGAGCAGTACGGCGACAGAATCATCGAGCTGAAAGACGGCAAAATTATCTCCGACACTACAAAAACCAACGTTACTCCCAACGAGGTCAACGAGGGCGTGTGCGTGTTGGACGAGGGATTGCTGAGAGTTAAAAAGGGTTATACCCTCACGCAAAACGACCTAAATCTCATCAACGAATATCTTAGCAAAGCCGAGAGCGACACCTTCATTTCCACCGACGGCAAAACCAACGACGGCATAAAACAAGTAGCGGGAATAAGCGAGGACGGCTGCAAAGAAAAGTTTGAGAATACGCAAGCGGAAAATATCAAAATCAAACAATATTCCATAGAGGATAGCAAGCTTATTCGCTCGCGTTTGCCATACAAAAACTCTCTAAAAATCGGAGCCTCTTCTCTCAAGTCCAAACCTTTTAGATTGGTACTGACCATACTGCTGTGCATTGTTGCGTTTACCATGTTCGGTCTAGTGGATACGATAAGCGCCTACGATAGCAACGTGGTAATAAAGCAATCTATCAAGGACGAGAATATCGACCACGCTTCCTTCGTCAAATACTACGTACCCGAAGAAAATATGTACGGCGAACGATCTCTTAAACTCAACGACAACGACGTCGCGCAAATCAAACAAGACACGGGAATTGACGTAATACCCGTATTTACGGGGCTCGGTTGGGATAACGGCTTTTCGTTGAGCACTACTTTGTACGAGGTGGCTAAACTAGACTCTAAGACGGGTATAAATTACTATAACTGCAAGGCATCGGGGCTTGCTAGTCTCAATCAAGACTTGTTGCAAAATATGGGGTACAGCCTTAAAGGCAGACTGGCTCAAAACGACGATGAGATAGCAATAAGTCAATACGTGTTCGAACATTTTGCCTTGGCGGGTATAAATTGCTATGACCCAACCCAAAATAAAACGACGTCTTTGAGCAAAGACGATATATCTGGTTTCGAAGACGTGGAAGGCAAGTTGGTATTGCTGCCAACGGATTGGGGACTGCCCGTAACGGTGCCTTCTTTGGAGTTGTGCGCTTACAAAATCGTGGGCTTGTTCGACACCAATCTCGTGCATAACGAAAAGTATAGCAAATATATGCCTTCGGCAGAAGCCAACGGTTCCGCCAACACTATGATGGATATGTTGAACGGTCAAGAGCTGGAAAGTATGCTAAGTAGCGGTCTTCACTCCGTAATAGGATTGACTCAAAACACTATGAACGCCGTCGTAAAATACGCTAGCGACAGACAATCTAATTATACCGTTAGCGTTGGTAAAAGTCTAGGCGACGACGCCAACATATTCTTTATGAACAGTGACGGCAGTACCGGTTTTAGTAGAAGTTCACATATCGCAACTTTGGAGCAAATGAAAAACTATGCCGACATAACGTGGATTGACGGAGAGAAAACCACCCTTGCCGACGGAGAGGTGATAGTGCCTTTTAACGCGTACAATTTGCATAATAGAAACGTCTCGCTATCGACTATCGCCGCATTGGAAGAAGCCGGATACGTAATCCCCGACGTGGAAAAAGAGTATCTCTTGCAAACAAGGCTAGCGCAATTTGTCGTGCACGAAATACAATATATGAATATATTTGCGCATCTTTGCAAGCTTACCGCCGACGACGTGCCTCAAGCATTTAGGGATAGCAATCCGTCTTTCGATATTATGCCCGACGAAGAAGTGTTGCAATACTACCAAAATTATCTGCGCGATAATCCTTACGACAACACCTATGGCAAAAGAGGCGTTGACTTCTACAACGAGTTTTTGAGCGTGATTTATAAAAGCGAAAACGCCACCGCCGATTATCCAACGTACGGCGTGTTGTCTTTTAGAAATGATGCGGGTAAAGCGCCGAAAGATATAGAATACTCTATCGTGGGTTACTACATACCTAACGAAAATTATCCCGAAACACACCCAACCTGCCCGCTCATTTTCAGTAACTACGTTTACGACGGTTTCGACGTGCCGGAGGTAGGATATTACGGCTACGCCGTGGGCAAAATGCCTCTCGAGAACAACGCGGAATTGGATAAACTCTTGCAATACGCTAAGACGGCTAACGGCAACGGCATAAAATATTCGTTGTCCAACCAAGCTAGTTTCCTCCTAGGTCAGGTTGACGGACTGATAAAACCTCTCAGCCAAGTATTTTTGTACGTGGGTATCGCATTGGCGGTCTTTGCAAGTTTGATGATGTTCAACTTTATCAGCGTGTCGATAAGTTACAAAAAGCGCGAAATCGGCATTTTGAGAGCCGTGGGCGCAAGGTCGAGCGACGTCTTCGGCATATTCTTCAACGAAAGTTTGATAATTACCGTCATCAACTGGGTGTTGGCTGCCGTTGCAACGGTGTCTATCGTCTTCGTCATTAACAATATGCTTCGCACCCAATACGGTCTGGTATTGACGTTGCTCAACGTAGGAATTAGACAAATCGCCTTGATTTTGGCTATCGGCATCGTCGTGGCGTTTGTGTCGAGCTTTATCCCGGTGATGAACATCGCACGCAAGCGACCTATCGACGCAATCCAAAACAGATAGCTCAATCGGTAAATATTCACTCACTCTCACGGGGTGAGTGATTTTTTTGACGTTTGCGATAAGATTTTGTCTTGCTCTATTGATTTTGACGGTGTTTTGTGTAATAATAAAATTAGTATTTTTATACATAGGGGATTTTTATGGAAAATAGGCTCAGACCTTTGGAAAACGTCACTTATTCTATCGGCTCGCTCGGTAGAGAGATTTCCAACAACTGCATCAACGTATTCTTTTTGGCTTACCTCAATATCTATATGGGGCTCGACGCTCTCGTGTTGACCATTGCATTCGTGCTTGCCAAAGCGTGGGACACTATCAACGACCCTATCCTTGCCACCTTGGTCAACAATACCAAAAAGGGTAAGTGGGGACGATTTAGACCTTGGATGGCTGTGGGCGCTATTCTCAACGCCGCGTCGGTTATCTTGATGTTTACACCGCTGTCCGCCGACACGAGCATTGGATTGAAATACTTCTACTACATAGCGATGTACGTCATTTGGGGTATGACGTTTACGCTGGTTGACGTGCCGTTCTGGAGCATGATCCCCGCAATCGCCAACGACACCGAAGACCGCAATAAGATAAGTTCGCTTGCAAAACTCATAGGCGGATTCGGAGGTTTCGTAATCACTTCGATAGGCACATCGGTTATACTAGCCAACTTTATCCCAAAATACGGCTGGGAAAAGGCTTATCTCATCTTGGGCGTTGCCGCCGGCTTGATGATGGCTTGCTTTATGAGCGTAACCATAATGTGCAACAAAGAAAAGTACGACTTGCCTAACGAAAAAGTAGGACTTGGCGAGATTTTTAGAATGTTTAAGTCCAACGACCAACTCGTTGCTTACGCTATTTCTTACGTATTCTTCGTCTCCGCAACGACCATATCGCTCTTCCAAATGCTATATCTATTCGTGTACTGCTACCCTAACGGAGCCAATTACTTTAGCAGCAGTTACAGCTATACCGTGTTTACCGCAGTGGCTTGCACGGGTCAAGGAATCGCAATGTTCTTCTACAACCTTATCACCAAAAAATTGCCGAGAGAAAAATTGTATGGCGCCAACTACTTTATGGCAATAATAGGTATGATTGCAATGTTCTTTATATTCTTTGCCCTCAAACCGGGCAACCACTTGCTCAATACCATAATCGTTGCTTTGTGCGGCGCCTTCCTGATGACCGCCAACGGGCTCAACCAAATAGGCTCTACCGTTATGATTGCCGACGTTGTTGACTACGGCGAATGGAAAACGGGTAAGCGCGGCGACAGCGTTATCTTTAGCGTGCAAACCTTGTTGACCAAGTTCGCGGGGGCTATAGCAATGCTCATATTGGGCGTGGGTATCAAAGTGGCAAAACTGCCTAACGTGGTGGAAACATTTGACGAAGTGACGGGCAAGTGGGCTCAGTTCTTTGCCGACGACGCGGGCAATATCCTCAACGCAAGCGACCTCATATCGGGCAATGCGTTGACTATACTGAGAGTATTTATGTTCTTAGTGCCCGTACCTCTATGTATTATCGGCTATATCGTCTACAAAAAGAAGTATAATTTGTACGGCGAAAGATATGACAAAATCAAAGCGGAAATAGACCAAAGAAGATTGGAAAACACCGAAAAAGTCGATACGGGTGTGCAAAATCAACCTTTGGATACAACCGAAGAAACGGCGCAAGAAATAATAGAAGCGGCTTGCGATACAACCGATACGACTAGCGGAGAGGTGCAATGATTATATTCAAAATCTTGGTCATGATACTGGGCTTTCCCTTTGTGATAAGCGGATATACGCTGTTTTTTAGAAAAGATACGTCTATCGTAAGGCGACTGCCCTTTATGCCCAAAGATGCCGACCTTGCAAGATACGCCAAAATTATGGGTATAACGCAATTCGTTGCGGGACTGTTGATGTGGCTGTGCGGACTGGTGTCGCTATGGCTAAGCAAAGTCGTCGCTATAATCGTGTTGTGCCTGGCGCTCGTCGGAGCAATCGCGGCTTTGCTGACGACGTATATCTACGCCTACAAAAAAGTGAAATAGCCGCTTGACCAACTTGGAAGAAATTGTTATACTATAATAAATGAGGGAGTAGTTGACGCTATCGCGTTGCAAGTCAACACACTGACCTTGCGGTCTGGCTTGCATTAAATAATGAGACTCATTTGTGGATTAGTCTGCAAATGCGTCGTTGTATCAGGTTTGCAGACAACCTGATATTTTTTTGGAGGTGGATATGTCAATAATCGAAATTATCCTCGTGGGCGTGTCGCTGGCAATGGACGCCTTTGCCGTATCGATGTGCAAAGGTCTCAGTATGCCCAAAATCAACTATAAACACGCGTTGATTATTGCGTTGTTCTTCGGCGTTTTTCAAGCCGTGATGCCGCTCCTCGGGTGGCTGCTCGGCTCGGCTTTTGAAAAATATATCACTACCTTTGACCATTGGATTGCCTTTGGGCTGTTGCTAATACTAGGCACGAAAGCGTTGGTGGACGCCATAAGGGATAAGGACGACGACGAAAAAAAAGAATATAAACTCGACTTCAAAGAGTTGACTGCCCTCGCCGTGGCTACTTCGATTGACGCGTTAGCCGTGGGCGTAACCTTTGCCTTTTTGCAAGTGTCGCTTGCTCTCAGCGTGTCGCTGATAGGCGTCATCACCTTCGTATTGTGCTTGCTGGGCGTGATAATTGGCAATAAGTTCGGAAGCAAGTGGAAAAAACCCGCAAGTATTGCGGGAGGCGTGGTGTTGATACTTATGGGCGTAAAAATATTGCTGGAACACCTCGGCGTGATTGCTTGGTAAAGCAAATACCCGTCGTTTTGATAGACAATACCTACAATCGTGGTATAATTGTATCGTAGAATACTAATCTACACCGCTTAGTTAGCAATTCTTAGGTTTGGATAAGAGAAATATCAACTTGTAACATTGAGGCAAACTATGGATAAATTGGTCAAACAACTGTTTTTGTACGATTTGGGCGACACCGCCTTGGGTCGCTTCGCCGCTTTGGATAAAGATAACGACGGTTGCGTGAGCGCTATAGGCAACCTCCTCGAATGGGGAAGAGATTGGGGCATCAACGGCAACCTTTGGCACTACTGCGTGGCTTATGCCATCGCTATGAACGAAAACGCCTTTTCGCTATCGTGCGAAAGACGACCTCTGCAAGAGAATTCTTCTATAACAAAAATCGCCCTCAAAGATATGGCGACGATAAAAGCTATATTCGACTACGACTTGTCGAGCCTAGCACAAGTGGATAGGGATACCTTTGATTTGATAAGCGACTTTAGACCTTTTTGCGACAACCCATATCGCAAAAATTGCTTGTCGGCTCTGACCTACCTTGTGGAAAAGTTGGAAAAGGCAAGCGATAACACCGAGTTTCTGAGAGCGACCGCCGACTACTACCAAAACTACGGCGTGGGCGAATGGGGACTGCACTCCTTCTTCCGCATTGACGACAACAAGGGTATCTTGCCTATAGACAACTCCGATAGAAGGCAACTTAGCGACTTGATAGGATACGAACTGCAAAAGAAACAAGTGGTCGACAACACCCTTGCCTTTTTGCAAAATCGCCCTGCCAACAACGTGCTATTGTACGGCGACGGCGGTACGGGCAAGTCCTCTACCATCAAGGCTATAGTCAACGAGTTTGGCAAAGACGGCTTGAAAATAATCGAGGTGTACAAACACCAGTTTAAGTCAATATCCAACGTAATCAGCGAGGTCAAAGACCGCAACTATAAGTTCGTCATCTATCTAGACGACTTGTCCTTCGAAGAGTTTGAGATAGAATACAAATATTTCAAAGCCATCATCGAGGGTGGATTGGAGACCAAACCCGACAACGTGATAATCTACGCTACCTCCAACCGCAGACATCTAATCAAAGAGACTTGGTCGGATAAGGACGATATGAAAATGGAAGGCGAAGTGCGCCGAAGCGATACTCTGCAAGAAAAACTGTCGCTCGTGTCTCGCTTTGGCTTGTCGATATTCTACGGCAGTCCTAATATGCAAGAGTTTTTGGAGATAGTCAAAGCCTTGGCAAAAAAGCAAGGCGTCAATATAGACGAGCAAACCTTGGAACAAAAAGCCCGCCAATGGGAAATACGCGGCGGCGGAAAATCGGGCAGGTCGGCGCAACAATTTATCAATTCATTGTTGTAAAAAATCAATACGTGTTGAGAAAAATACAAAAGAGGCAACTTATATGGTTGCCTCTTGTCGTTAGTTGCTATGGTGCTACTCTATTGCTATGTAGATGCGAGTTAGACTAGGAGACCGAGGACGACGTGAGGGGGCGTACTATAATCGTACGTGACCGACACGCACCCGCAAGGTCGACAAAGCATAACGACGCATATCCTCCGCGAGAGCGCACAGTATTACAACGCAGATATGCCGTCAATTCCAACGCCTAAATTATAAGTCAGGCGAAGAGACCGAGGACGACGTGAGGGAGCGTACTTAGACATTAGTACAGCCTTGACGGCATAGGTGCGAGTAAGACGCGAAGAGCGGAGCTTTTGCAACAGGAGCGTACTTAAGCGTACGTGACTGAGCAAAAATCTCCGCTCGACAAAGTATTACGACGCAGATATGCCGTCAAGAGGAGACGCGAGCGTCTTTCTCTTCAATCTTATCTTTACCCAAGAAGAATAGGGCGATAACTCCCGCGTTGGTGTGGGAAGCGATGACGGGTCCTATATAGTCGATGACGATGTTGGTGATACCGAAACGCTCGGTAATGAGGTCGGCTACGTACTTAGCGTCGTCGTAACAGTCGCCGTGTCCGATATATATAACTTTTTGTTCGTCTGTAGGCAACATCTTTTCTTCCATTTTGTCAACCAAAGCTTTGAGCACCTTTTTGCGAGATTTTACTTTGGCGATTGGTACTAGTTCTCCCAACTTGTTGACGTACATAACGGGTTTGATTTGGATAAGTTCTCCGATAAAGGCTGCCGTCTTGGACACTCTACCCATTCTTGCAAGGTGCTTGAGGTCGTCCACGGTAAAGTAGGAGCAAACGTGGTCGGTGATTGACTTGGCGTATTCTACGACTTCTTCGAAGCTTGCGCCTTGGTCTCTCTTGTTGACCACGTAATCTACGTATAAGCCCTCACCCAAAGAGGCGTTGAGAGTGTCGACAACGGCGATTTTGCAATTAGGATATTTTGCTTGCAGTTCTTTGGCTACTTGACAGCCTACGTTGTAAGTACCCGAGAGAGCCGAAGAAAAGGCAAGGTAGATGACGTCTCGACCTTGTCTCAACACCTCTTCTATCTTCTCGGCAGCATGTACTTGGTTGACCATGGAGGTTGCCGACTTGGCACCTTGACGCATACGGTCATAAAACTCTTTTGGCGTAAGAGACTTGGTAATATTGTCGTATTGGTCGTCGTCCAAAGAATACGAGAGTTGCAACACTGCAAAATCATCGTACTGTCTGATAGATGGAATGTCTGCTGTAGAATCTGTAAAAATAAACGGTTGCATAGTAATCTCCTTTTTTTGTTTATTTGACGGTTGCTTGTCCTAAGACTAGGGCTTAGACGCTACAACCTATTGTAAGATAAACGAACGGCAATTATTGCGACTGCTTTTCTTTGCGCAAAAATTGTATAGTCTGCATCATCTTGTCCATGTTGGCGCTGTCGTGCGTAAAGGTCGGAACAAGCACTTTGAGCTGGTCAACGATGGCTTGCTTGTCGTTGGTGAAAACTATATCGTACATTTTGTCGAGTTGTTTGTTGAATTCTTCGACGTCAAGTTCAACTTGTTTGCCGATAAAAATCTTGTTGTTGTCGGTCTTGGCAAGTCCTTCGGAATTCATAAGCATCTCTTCGTACAACTTTTCGCCCGGTCTTAGTCCCGTAAAGACGATATCTATATCCTTATAAGGCTCGTAGCCCATCATGCGAATGAGGTTTTCGGCAAGATGAACGATTTTGACTTGCTCGCCCATATCGAGGACAAATATCTCGCCTCCCTTGGCAAATACGCCCGCTTGCATGACTAGGCTCACCGCCTCGGGTATGGTCATAAAGAAACGTATGATGTCTTTGTGCGTTACCGTAACGGGTCCGCCCGCGGCAATTTGCTCTTTGAACAGCGGAATAACCGAGCCGTTGCTGCCGAGCACGTTGCCGAATCTTACCGCGGCAAACTCGGTCTTGGTACCCGATTGAGACATAGCTTGTATGATTTCTTCACAACAACGCTTGGTCGCGCCCATGACGTTGGTCGGGTTGACCGCCTTGTCGGTGCTGACCATAATAAACTTTTTGACGTTGTATTTGTCTGCAAGTTTGACCACGTTCCTAGTACCGAAAACGTTGTTTTTGACAGCCTCTTCGGGGTTGGTCTCCATAAGCGGAACGTGCTTATGCGCCGCCGCATGGAATATGATTTGAGGACGGTATTGTTGGAAAATAACTTCCATCATATCGTAGTCGGTAATGGATACTATCTCTACGAATACGGGGTAATCCTTGCCGTAAGTGCGCAACAACTCTTGTTGAATAGCGTACGCGCAATTTTCGTATATCTCGATGATAACGATACGACGAGGTTTATACTTGGCTATTTGACGGCAAAGTTCGCTACCTATGGAGCCGCCGCCGCCCGTTATCATAACCACCTTGTCAAAGATGTATCCCGCAATACCCACGTCGCCGAAAGATACTTGTTGTCTACCCAAAAGGTCGGCAATGTTGATGTCTCTCATCTGCTTGGTGAGGTTGACGTTGTCGATCATCTCGCTCATATACGGCAACACTTTGACTTGACAGTTGGTGGCGTTGCATTCGGTAAGAATACGCTTGCGCGCCTCTTCGTCAATAGACGGTATTGCAAAGATAATGTTGGAGATATTGTACTTCTGTACTACGGTGGCTATCTGCGCCGTCGTGCCGACTACAGGCACTTCGTTGATAATTCTGCCTAGTTTGTCGGGGTCGTCGTCGAGCAAACAAATAGGCTCGTATATGCTAGCTTGGCGGCTAATCTCTTCCAAAATGGTGTGAGCCGTGTAGCCCGCGCCTATGATAAGCGTCCTCTTCCTAATCTTAGGCTGTACTTTGTCCTTGGCTTTGGAATACAAAAACTCGTAAACAAAACGCGTAATGAACAATGCAGATACGGACGTAAACGCCGTAAGTATATACACCGGATACGCCTTGACTTTTTCGCTTATGCCCGGACTGATAGGTATGCCTTCTCCCGGCTTGGCAATAAGATGCAACGCCGTCTGGTCGATGATAGCGAACGCCGTGATTGCGACGATGGTCGCGCCTATAATGCGTAGATAATCTCTGCCCCTAGCATATCTCCACACGACTTTGGGAACTCTAAATATCCAAAAGCTTGCGAAAAAGCACGCTACGACTACGGGGAGTGCTATAAATATGTCCCTGATTATCGTTTCTTCGATAGCGGGATGATTAAGAATATAGAGCTGTGATAATACCGCCGAGCCCAAAAAGCACACCGCTACTATTACAAGGTCGAGAATGAACAACAGCCATTCTCTCATCGTCCGCATAGTATAAGATTCTTTGTTTAACTTTTTCATTAGTCGTTGTATCCGTTAGGGTTGTTGCTTTGCCATCTCCATGAGTCTGCACACATATCTTCGATGCCGTAGCGACACTCAAATCCTATCTCTTCTTTTGCCTTGCTTGCATCGGCATAGCACTCTGCTATGTCACCCGCTCTGCGAGGAGCGATAACGTAAGGTATGCTCTTGCCGACAGCCTTCTCCATTGCATGTATCATATCGAGTACGCTGTAACCCACGCCGGTACCGAGGTTGTAGGTAACAAGTCCGCAATCGGTTGCCAGCTTCTTGAGGGCAAGAATGTGTCCGTGTGCCAAGTCTACTACGTGGATATAATCTCTCACACCCGTGCCGTCGTGAGTAGGATAATCGTTGCCGAATACGTTGACGGCAGGAAGTTTGCCTATGCACACTTGGGTGATATAAGGCATAAGATTGTTAGGGATTCCGTTAGGGTCTTCGCCAATCTTGCCACTCTTGTGCGCTCCGATAGGGTTAAAGTATCTAAGCAGCGCAATGTTGAACGTCGGGTCTGCCTTGTAAATGTCTCTAAGCATATTTTCTATCATCAACTTGGTCGCACCGTATGGATTGGTGGTGGACAGAGGAAAATCCTCTTTGATAGGTACGCTCTTTGGCTGTCCGTATACCGTTGCCGAAGAAGAAAATACCAAGTTGCGACAGCCGCTCTCTTTCATAACTTGTATAAGATTGAGAGTGGATATTAGATTGTTTTGATAATACAAAAGCGGTTTTTGACAAGACTCGCCCACTGCTTTGAGCCCTGCAAAATGAATGACGGAATCGATATTCTCTTGCTTGAAAATCTTGCGCAACGCGTCTATATCGCATACGTCTTCTTGGTAAAACTTGACGCTCTTGCCCGCAATCTCTTGCGCTCTGTCCAGCGCTGTCTTTTTGCTGTTGCAAAGGTTGTCCACAACAACGACGTCGTAGCCGTTGTCCAGCAAATCGATGACGGTATGGCTACCGATATATCCTGCTCCGCCTGTTACTAAAACACTCATTTTCGTTCTCCTTTATTTATTTTGTGCTATATTTTTTTGATATTGCAATCATTAGCGGTATTGACTTTTCCATCTGACGAACTAGCTTGAACTGCGTGCGACATCTGACGAGATTGTGCTCGGGATACGACGTCTTGAAGTAAGTATCTCCGTTGAGATAGTCCGTCAAAAATCTTATGCCGCACTCGAAGGTCATTACGATTGCTCCGATATGGAGCATACTAACCTCTTTTGCCGTAATTTTGTCTCCGATACCGTCAAGAAAACCTTGGCAATACGCGTCGTAAAGATTGACGTCAAAGTCAACCTTGTTGAGGTCTGGCTCGTCTTCCAAAGCCGTGGAACAGCCAAACCTCACGCTGTCGCCGAAATCGTATAGCAACGACCCCGGCATAATGGTGTCGAGATCGACTACGCATATCGCTCTGCCCGTGGTGGCGTCGATAAGTACGTTGTTGAGTTTGGTGTCGTTGTGAGTAACTCTGAGAGGTATCTCCCCCTTAGCAAGCGCGTCGACTATCGTACAACAAAGACCCTTGCGGATCAGTGCGGACGCTATCTCGTCTTCCGCATTCTTTTTTCTGCCCGAAAGGTTGTCTTTGATGGCTTGTTCTAATTTTTCAAACCTATCGACAGTGTTGTGAAAATTGGGGATAACCTCGACGAGCTTAGTTGCGTCAAAGTCGTCAAGACCCGCAATAAACTTGCCGAACGCACGCCCCGAATCGGCAAAAATCGATGCGTCGTCGACGATTTGGTACGCTACCGTGTTGTCAATGTAAACGTACGCTCTCCAACAATGCCCGTCCACATAATAATAGTTGTCTCCCGACAGCGTCGGAACGAGCGTCATACACTCTCTATCGGGGTCGCCGCCTCTGTCAATGATACTTTGACGCAAAAAGTCGGTGACGAGAGCAATATTGTTCATCAAACCTTGATAATCGGGAAAAATGTTGGTGTTGAGTCTTTGCAAAATATATTTGTAAGAGTCCTCTCCGTCTTCGCATTCCACCAAAAAAGTGTCGTTGATATGTCCGTTGCCGAAAGGCGCGATACACCTTATCTCTCCTTGAAAACAAAATTGTTTGGCGATAGATAAATTGGTCATTTATTTCTCCGTTGTCAATGTTATTCGGCAACCGCCGTCAGACGGTTGCCGTGTAAATAGTATTATTCGTTTTATTCGTTTGCCTTAGGTACGTAAGCCTTGCCCCATACGTCAGGCGTATAGTTGTCAAGGGTAGGATATGCCGACAAGTTGAGTTGTTTGCCCGCTACCGCTCCGACAAAGTTTTTGGAGTTGCCGAGTTCCGGCCAATAGAGCGCCGCAAGTCTCTCTGCGTTGTAGTCTCTCTCGTCAAAAGAGAATACGGTGATAGAAGCGTTACCGGTAGTGCCGCCGCCCGCAGCTTCACCCGTAAGAACTACGAGTTTTGCCTTTTGCTCGGAGCCCATGATTTCGTTTCTAATCAAGCACTTGATAAGTCCGTTGCCGTAAACTTGAATGGTGTTTTCTAGTTTCGTGTACTTAGGCTCTTGCAAGAGCAGATAGTCCTTGGTATCTTTGATGAGGTCGCCCTTAGCATACTTACAAGCCGCGTCGATCTTGTCCTCTTTGACAACCATGGTAAGCGTATAAATGTCGTTTGCCGCATCGTATTCTACCTTAGTCTTGCTTGCGTCGAGATTGTCCTTTTGGAAGTCGTATTTAGCCCAGCCCGCACCGTAACTTCCCGTGTAGTAGGTGTAAGCTTTGCCGTATACTTCGGTCTCGATTTTGATAGGGTTGCCTTCGCCGTCAAGATTTGGAATGTCAGGAAGAGCGTCCCACCAGTTGGTTGCCGTGAAAAGCACGTTTTCGCTTGGAGTGCCCGCCTCTACCGCGCTAATCTTGAAGTCTTTGCCGAGTTTGGTAGGGAACTTGGAAGAGCCTTTGGTTGCGCCGAGGATATATTTGTATCCGCCCTCTTCTTCGGAAAGGAAGGTTGCGCCGCCGTTGCCCGACTTTCTAAACGCCGAGAAGTCGCCGTTGCTGAAAGACTGAATGTTGTATCCGAAAAGACCTTTGAGCGTGTTGCCGATGGTCTCCATGCCTTCCAAGTCGAGAATGGTTACGCCCGAAATGGTCTGGCTGAAATCGCCTTGCGGTCCGCTCATATAAGAGAACGTGCTACGGAGACCTACGTTGAAGTAATCGAGTTTAATTCCCAACGCGCTGACTTGCTTAGCCTTTACCGTCGCGTCGGTAAGAACTTCGTATCCCGAGCCGTAGACGGAAGCGTAGTTGCGCACTGCCATATTGTATATGTATTCTGCGATTTGCGCTTGGTCGGCTTTGTTGTTGACGTCAAGTCCCGTTGCAGTAAGCATATCGCCGATGCTGACGATTCTACCGCCTGCATTGATAGCAAGAGCCGAAGTGTCCGCTACTCTTTGTTGATAGCCGTTGACGTTCATGATTGCGTCGTCCATGCTAACTGCGTTAGGCGCAGGAGGCGCATTGTTGCTGATAACCGTAAGTACGATACCTACGGTGCCGCCGATTACGCCGAGAACTACTACAACGATGATGAGCACAAGTGCCCATTTTGGTAATTTTGCTGTTCCGATTGCCATAATTTCACCTCTATTTAAATTGTATTATACTTATAATACTATATATAACAATTTTTGTAAAGGGCTTAAATGTAAAGAATTTTTTGGGGCTCTCACGCCATATCTGCGTCGTTAGGCTTTGTCGACTTTACGTTTTTGCGTAGGTCACGTACGCAAAGTACGCTCCCCACACAAAATCCGCAGTCTTCGTGCCTAACTCGCGCCTATGGCGTGAGAGGAAATAGTTTATTTTCGCAGATTTAGTCGTACCCCCAAAGAGTAGAATAAAACGCAATCCCCCACCCGATTACCGTCGGGAGCCCCCTCTACACAAAGGAGGCTAGAAAAAAGGACGAGATTGCCAAGTTCCGCTATGCTCCGCCGGAATGACGATAGGATAGAGATTGCCACGCTACGGCACACGTGCCTTCACTCGCAATGACAAATACATAGCGTAATGACGTAACACCCTTGAGATTGCCACGCCAAACGGCTTTGCTGACGCAAAATGCACTGGGCGCAATGACGTTACTGTTTTGGTTATACGTCGCCACAACGACAAAACGTACGAGATTGCCACAGCGTTTTTCAAACGCTTCGCAATGACAAAGCACTTGAGATTGTCGCGTTCCACTTCGTTTCACTCGCAATGACATTAATTGCTTGGCTAAATAATATTACAAAATAAACTTTGACGATAAAACGATGTTTTTTGCTTTACAAAATATATTTTTTTTGGTATATTCTATTTACGTTTTGAATATTTCAAAATCCTTGCCCCTACCTGAGAGTGGGGGACATCAGTCCAAAAGGAGGTTTTCTATGAACAAGTACGAGCTTTTACTCATTATCAAAAATGCAATTTCCGATGAAGAAAAGCAAGCTGTATGCGACAAGGTAGAAAGCATTATCAACGCTAACGGCGCCGTTGAAAGCACCGATAAGTGGGGAACTAGAAAATATGCTTACCCTATCGACTACACTACGGAAGGTTATTACGTATTGTGGACATTCAGCGCGCAAGCAACCGTGCCTGCAGAACTCGAGAATTTCGTCAAGATTTCCGAAAACTGCGTTAGAAGCATGATTATTCGTAAATAAGGAGTATTGTATGAACAAGATTATTTTGGTTGGCAACCTCACAAGAGACCCTGAGGGCGGTACTACTGCAAACGGTAGAAGTTATAGCAGATTCTCTATCGCAGTAAATCGTCGTTTTTCTAAAGACAACGAAGCCGACTTCTTCAACGTCGTAGCTTGGGGAACAACTGCCGACAGTTGCAACAACAATCTGACCAAAGGCAGAAAAGTTGCCGTCTCTGGTTCTATCCAAATTCGTAATTACGAAGCAAACGACGGCACCAAAAGAACGTCGGTCGAAGTAAACGCCGACGAAGTAGAGTTTTTGTCATCTGCCAACCGTGGCGGCGAAGGTGAAGAAAGACCTGCTCCTAAAAAGAGCGGTAACGACATCTCCGACCTCACCGTTGTAGACGACGAACTTCCATTCTAATAAGGAGATATAAAAATGAGCGAAGAAAAGGTAGTTAAGCGTGCTCCTAAGAGAGTCCCACGCAAAAAAGTTTGCGCTTTCTGCGTAGATAAAGTAGAAGAAATCGATTATAAGGACGTTGCTAAACTCCGCAAGTATATCAGCGAGTCGGGCAAAATCCTTCCAAGAAGAATGAGCGGTGTTTGCGCAAAGCACCAAAGAATCCTTGCCGAAGCTATTAAGAGAGCAAGAGTTATGGCTCTGCTCCCATACGTGGCTGACTAAGCAAGAAGACAAACGAATCAAGACCGTGCGAAAGTGCGGTCTTTTTTTGCCGTTAGAAGAAGCGAAACCTTAGACGCTCCGCTCTTCATGGGTAGCCCCTTTACCGCTCATAGTTATAAGATTGCGACACGATATTAGTTTTTATAAATTTTGACGAGAAGCGTCGGCTAAGGTCGACAGTATTGCGCTAGTTATTATCGTATAAATATATTGGCAATGTTTATCTATATTTAAGTTAGGCTCGTTGTCCGTGGAAAGAGCTACGTTGGAAACCAAGGCTGCCATTGTCGTAGTAATCGTTTTGATAAAATATTTTTTGAAAGATTCCGAGATTATATAATGGTTTTCTTCTATTATGTTATCTACGTTTTTGGATATTATTCTAATAAAATCATTTTCGAACAAGTATTGAAGTTCTCTATAAGAAATGGATTCGATTGCAGATTTTATAATATCTTTGTTACTTAATACGTATCTTACAACAAAATTGATAGCAATTTTTAAGTCAATATCGGTCTTAAAAAGATTAAGGTTGTTTAATACCTCTTCTTTTACCATCCACGACAGCAGATCCGTCGTGCATTCAAAATGATAATAGAAGGTATTCCTAGCCACTCCGCATTCCTCTATAATTTCCCTTACGGTTATTTTGTTGAAGTCCTTGCGTTTCATAAGTTTACGCAAGGCGCCTGCTATCATAGTCTTTGTTTCATAATTCTGTTCTTTATACGAGCCCATTTGCAATCTCCTTTTTTGTCATTATAGCATTTTGTAGGACAAATGTCCAAAATTGACCAATAAATATACTTGATATTTTGCAACTATAAAATTAGAATAAGTTTAAATTGTTGAGGAGGTAAATATATGAAAATAAAAAATAACATAGCAAAATTTATCGTTCATATAAGATATTACTTGCTTGCGTTTTTTGTATTACTTCTTATTGCTAGTTGCATTTTGATTCCGCAAGTAAAACTTAATTATGATTTGACTAAATATCTAGAAGAAGGCGCCGTTTCGAGAGCGGATCTATTAAAAATGACCGAAGAGTTTGGCGAATACGGCAATCTAAACGTTATGCTTTGCGGTGTTACGAAAGAACAAGCCGCTACGGTCAATGAAAAAATCCTTGAGCTGGATTGTGTTAGCGCCGCCACGTTCGACGGCTCGGAGTCTTGTTATAAAGACGGCAACGCACTTATTGCAATCTTTCTAAACGTATCTTCTTTTGATCCGAATATAGAAGTTAGCGTAAACCAGATTAGAAAAGTAGTAGACGCTACGGGGTTTGAGTATAAAATGAACGGCTCTGCGATAACGCAGGTATTCTATTCGGAACATATGACGAGCGATATGTTGGTAATTCTGGCACTTGCCGCAGTCGTTATTATAATAATGCTTTTGTTATCTTCAAAGGCTTATATCGAGCCTCTTATCGTCGGAATCGTTTTGCTAACCGCCATATTGATAAATATGGGCACTAACTTCTTTATGGGAGAAATATGTTTCATTACCAATGCAATTTGTGCGGTATTGCAACTCGCCCTGTCTATGGACTACTCTATCGTACTATTGCATAGATACGAGGAGGAGAAGGAGCATACTCTAAACGCCAGAGAGGCTTTGGAAAAAGCACTTGCCGCAACCTTCGTGCCAATCCTATCTTCGTCCTTGACGACAATGGCAGGTCTTTTGGCTTTGGTGTTTATGAAATTCAAAATCGGTTTCGATATAGGAATGGTTTTAACTAAGAGCATTTTAATTAGTGTATTGACCGTATTCTTGATAATGCCGGCATTAATCATGTTATTTAACAAGCCTATTGAAAAAACGACGCATAAACCAATTAGGTTTCAATTTAACTGGCTTGCTTCGTACGCAAAAAAAACTAAGATTGCCGTTCCTATCCTTTTAGTCGTGGTTGTAGCGGTCGGCGGTGTGTTGAACTTTATGTCCTCATATTCATATACTCTAAAAACTTCATCTAAGGCAAACGCTACGGTTAACGTAGAAAATCAAGAGATTTTAGATATGTATGGCGAAAACACGCCGTTTATTATTATGATTCCAAACAAAGAAGACGGAAGCGTAGACTATGCTCTTCAAAATAAGATTATCGATAGTGTAATGAACGTTGAGACCGATGACGGTGAAAAAATAATAAAATCTGCTCAATCTTTGTCCACGTATAAAGACGTCGTTCTTACAAAAGACCAATTAAAAAGAGAATACGGACTTACGTCACTAGAAATAAGAATATTATGGAACGCGGGAGGATTTACAAGCGACGAAATTACGCTTGGCGATTTAATAAATCTTGCTAAAACAGAAAGAGCAAAAGAGAATTCCGCAATAGCAAACGCCTTGGAGGGCAAAAGCGTAATAAAACTTCTTGACATGTTAGACAATGGCGAGTATTCAAGAATCGTTTTCACTATGGACTGTGGCGTAGCCGAAGAAAAAGCTTTTGACGTGTCTTATAAAATAAGACAAATGCTTGGAAGCGAATATAGCGAAACGGAAACTTACTTTATAGGTGAAAGTATAGTTTATTACGATATACGAGAAACGTACAATCACGACTCTAAGAATATTAATATTATATCCTTAGTAGCCATCATTTTGTTAGTTGCAATAGCCTTTACGTCATTGTCCGTGCCCGTTATTCTTATGACGATTATTCAAGGTTCGATTTGGGTTAACTTTAGCATAAACATGCTTGCAAACGATCCGATATTCTTCGTTTCTTATCTCGTAGTAATGTGTATCCAAATGGGTGCGACGATAGACTATGGCATTTTGATGACCTCAAGCTATATCGAACACAGGAAAACGAAAGGAAAACAAGAAGCTTTAAGAGCTTGTTTGTATTCTTCTCTGCCGACCGTCTTTACTTCGGGAAGTATTCTAATAATTGCACCGTTGCTTGTCGGAATATTCTCGAATATTGCAATAATCTCGGAAATAGGCTATTTGCTGTGTAGAGGCTGTTTAGTTTCGGTTGTGATGATCGTATTCACTCTTCCACAAATACTTCTCTTGTGTGATAAACTCATACAAAAGACTACGTATAAATGCAAGTTGTACGAGGACGTCAAATAGCAATTAAGCCTTATCGCATTATTTAATTTATCCAACAAAAAAGTCGATACGTATCGACTTTTTTTGTTTTTTATCATATTTGAGTTATCGTTATTGTAAGCTCTTGGACAACAAGTCTATGGAGAAGTCAAGGCGTCTAAGCGTTTCTTGCTTGCCGAGGAGTTCCGCCATTTCCGTTGCTCCGCCAGGGGTGGTTGCGGCGGCGGTGATAGCCAGGCGCAAAGGCAAGAATACTTGTCCGCTCTTGCAAGAGAGCGTGGTGGCAACTGTACCTACGTATTCTTTGAGCTTTTCGTCACTCCACTCCTCTTCGCTCACGTTTTGCAATACCTTCTTGCACTCTACGAGAGAGGCGTATGCGATAGGTAACGTGATTTTCATCTTCTTATGCTCGAACATATTGACGTCGTACTCGCCGAAGTGCGCCAAAAAGTTGATTTTGTCGGGGATTTCGCTGAGAATTTCCGTCCTTGGAATGAGAAGTTTGGCAAGCTTGGCATAGTCGTACTTGCCCGCAACCTCCGACTGTTCGAAGTAAGGGCGCGCTACTTCTACAAACTCCTCCACACTGAGCGCTTTGATATATTCACCGTTGAGCCAACGCATCTTCTGCTCGTCGAATATGCTTGGCGACTTGGATATGCCATCTACGTCAAACTGCTCGATGAGGTCTTGCATAGAGAGCTTCTCTTGGTTACCCTTAGGGCTCCAACCCAGCAGGGCGATATAGTTGACGATTGCCTCGGGCAAGTAACCCTTGGCGATAAAGTCCTCGAAGTTGGCGTCTCCGTAACGCTTGCTTAGCTTGCGTTGAGCGTCCTTCATAATTGGCGAGAGGTGCATATAGTGAGGTCTTTCCCAGCCGAAACCGTCGTACAATAGGTTGTACTTAGGCGTGGACGAGAGATACTCTACTCCGCGAATGACGTAGTTGATTGCCATGAGGTGATCGTCAACGACGTTGGCGAAATTGTAGGTTGGCATGCCGTCCGACTTGATGAGAATATTGTCTTCCATATCCTCGTTGGGCACGCTGATGTGTCCGAAAACCATATCGTCGTATTCGCTGACGCCCTCGGTAGGGATGTTTTGTCTGATAACGTAAGGCTCGCCCGCGTCAAGTCTTGCTTGTACCTCTTCTTTGGATAGGCTAAGGCAATGTTTGTCGTACTTTTTGACGCCGTCCTTGTCCGCAAGGCTGTCAAGCCTCTCTTTGGTGCAAAAACAGTAGTATGCTCCGCCCCTCTCAACAAGTTGTTTGGCATACTCGAGATACATACCCTTGCGCTCCGACTGTATATACGGTCCGTATCCGCCGTCCTTGTCGGGACCTTCGTCGTGCTCGATGCCCGCCTTGCGAAGAGTGTTGTAGATGACGTCTACCGCGCCGTCTACGTATCTTTCTCTATCCGTATCTTCTATCCTCAATACGAACGTGCCGTCGTGCTTGCGCGCAAACAAATAGGCGTACAAGCAAGTACGCAAGTTGCCTATGTGCATAAATCCCGTTGGACTCGGAGCAAATCTAGTTCTTACTTTTTGCATTTTTATTCCTCAATTTCAATGCTTGGCATTGGTTATTAAACGTTGCACAAAATATGATTTTGTGTGTATAATAATTATGCAACAATAATAAGTTTAAGTCAAGACAAGGAGCGAGTATGAGCGAATTTTTTGATAAAATGATAGACAGCTTGATGGATTTGCTTGCCATAGACTCTACGCAAGGTATGCCTCATCCCCTAAGCCCTTTCGGAAAAGGCGTGGGAGAATGTCTGCAATATATCGACGAGCTGTCCAAAAAAATGGGCTTCGTTACCCACAACGAGGAGGGCTATTACCTCACCGCCGACGTGGGCGAAGGAGATAGCTTCGGTATCTTGGGGCACGTGGACGTAGTGCCTTGGGACGACGATTGGGACTACTCCCCTCTAGGAGAGCGCGTAGGCGACTTGATTTTTGGTAGGGGCGTGTTGGACGATAAAGGTCCTATGCTCTGCTGCCTTTGGGCTACCTACGAGCTGTTGCAACGAGGTCTAAAACCGCGTAAGAAGATAAGGTTTGTGTGGGGTGGCAACGAGGAAAGCGGCTGGAAGTGTATAGAAAGATATATGCAAAAGGACGTTATGCCAAGCCAAGGTTTTTCACCTGACGGCGACTTCCCCGTAATCAACTGCGAAAAGGGACTTGCGCATTGGCAAGTCAAAATTCCCGCTCCCGACGGTATGACGAGTATCAAAGGCGGTAGCCGCGGTAATATAGTGATGGCAGCCTGCGAATGTACTTTGCATGGAAAGGTCGACGTCAAACCAAGCGAAAAAGTCAAGGTGACAACCGTGGACGGAAACACCGTCCTTTACGCCACGGGGAAACCCGCCCATGCTTCTACACCTTGGCAGGGCGACAACGCGCTGTGGCACGTGCTAGACGCGTTGAAATCGGTCAACTCGCAATGGGCAAAACTTGATAGCTTGCTAAGCCACAACGACGGCAGCGGCGTGGGAGCAAAACTCAGTGACGATAAGAGCGGAAAGCTTACATTTAACGTGGGTTGCGTGGATAGCGAAAAGATAGACGGCAAAACTTGGATAACCCTCACTATCGACACGCGCATACCAGTAACCTATCCTATACACTACGTGGGCGAATTGATAAGCAAAGCCTTGGGAGCCACAGCCGAACTGGTACATTTTCACAATCCGCTATACGTGGAACAAGACAGCGAATTGGTGCAAAGCCTCCTAGCGGTGTACAACGAACAGACGGGACAAGACGCTAAGCCTATCGCTATCGGCGGCGGAACGTATGCCCGCGCCCTTCCTTGCGGTGTGGCTTTCGGTCCGATTTTTCCCGACCAAATCTCCACTATTCATCAAAAAAACGAGTACGTTGACATACCTACTTTGAGAAAAACGTATGAAATTTACAAACAAGCAATATTCAAGCTTTGCTTCTAAAAAGTCGATACGTATCGAGTTTTTGCACAAGAAGTCTAACCTCTCTCCCTTCCGTAGGGAGAGATTTTTTCAAAACGGCGCAAAACGCTTGATAAAATGTCGATTATATGATAATATCTCTTTGTAACTTGCGAAGGTGGCTGAGTGGCCTAAGGCGCACGATTGGAAATCGTGTGTACGTGAAAGCGTACCGAGAGTTCGAATCTCTCCCTTCGCGCCAAATAAAACGCAAGTCGAATATTACGACTTGCGTTTTTTATATAGTAAAATACTTATTTTAATTTTTGAAACGCAGAGATATTAAGATAAATTAAATTTTATTCTACTATTACTTCTAGAGCTTCTTCATCAACAGGAAGGCAAGCAATTTCAGGCAAGTCACCATACTGGTCAAAACTTACCAACCATTGTCCATCAATGTTTCTAGAGTCGCATATTATTCAGCCCATTCCTTTATGCACACCGTCTTGAGCGTATTTTTCATTTTTTATAATCAGTCTTACTCTACTGTATTCTTTCATGTTTACCGCCCCGCATATGGTGTTGTTAATTTTATTACTCCATCCGGATAAACCATTCAAATAGAGTTCATCTCTTGTTTCCTTTAATTATTTTCTTCAAAATTTTCAACCTGTTCCATAATTTTTCGGAACACTTCAGGACTGTATTGTGGCGGGTATCCGTTCTTAATTAAGCATACCTTAATATCAAACTTTAATTGGTCGCGCACAATTTGATTGTTGAGCCAGTCAGCAAAAGAAGATTTTGTGTCTATTATTTCTTTTATCTTCTTCGCTAAAGTCTTACATTTATCATTGACCATAATGCCATCAACAAGCTTATTTTCACCGTATTCAAAGTTGTATTGGTCACGTAAAACCATCAAAATGTCGTAAAACGCCTTTTCTTCAAACGTTAGCCCTACTTTGCGGAAACTATCACGGTCGGCGTTCATGTCTTTTAAGATGCGCAATGCTTGTTCGGTAGCGTTTTTGATAATCTCTTCAGAAGTATATTCTTGTGCCTCTCCTGCTTCTTCAGCAGAAAGAGCCTTCCTTCTTTCGTGATATTGTTTAATCGTTTCTTCAAGCATTTCTTGAAACTTTTTAGCCGCCATTTGATTGGTTTTGCCGTATTCTTTAATCTGCTTGCGGAGCATTTTTATTAGCAATTCAAGTTTTGATGCAGGCATCTTTACATCCGAAAGTTTTTCAAAGTACTCGGGACTAAAAATATCTTCTTGCTCACCGTCTTCCAGGATGCTTTCAACCTCGTTATATTTCAATGCTTCCTCAACCATTTTAGCAACGTGGCGATTCATTGTTTCCGTATCAACGTCGCTTGTTCCGCTCATTTTACGAACGAAGCCTGCAATTGCCATAAAGCATTGAGCAAGAGCCGATTCTTCCTCGCCGAGTTCTCCAGATGGTTGACAAATATCGTAAGCCGCGCGCATACGTTTAACGGTTTTTAAGAAGTAAGTCTTAAAAGATACTTTTTTTACGCTTTTGCCGCCGTTAGTTTGCGTATTCAATTCTTGCGTGCAAGCGAAGACGTATTCGGCTGCATTCGCCAAAAGCGTATATCTCAAAGCAGGGTCGCCTTTAGGGTCAAGGAATGATGCTAAATCATATCCCGTGAAAAGGTCTTTTAGAATTTCAAGTTCCTCTCTGAAAATATGGGTAGCCTGTTCAACGTCATCGGCAGAAGGAGCAACGGAACCGTCTCCACCATAAGTTTTCATTGCCTCACGCATATTGTCGCGAATGCCGATATAGTCTACGATTAAGCCATAGTCCTTGCCTTTATACTTTCTATTAACACGGCTTATCGTCTGCACAAGCATATGCTTTTTAAGCGGTTTGTCGTTGTACATATACGTAAGCGAAGGCACGTCGAAACCCGTAATCCACATATCCACGACGATAACGATACGGAAGTTGGACCTATCTTGCTTAAACGCCGCATCCAATTCATCCGAACGCGCACCGTTTCTAACACCGCCAAGATAGTTGTACATTTCGGGCTCATCATTGCTGCCAACACTCGCCACCATAGCCATACAAGGCATTGGCTTTAATGCGCGTAGATCTTCCTCTTTACCCTCCACACCATCTGGCGTTTTCTTTTCTTCAAACCATTCGGGGTATTTTTCTTGGAACTTCTTTAAGAGCTGGTAAGCAATTTTTCTGTTAGAACATACTATCATCGCTTTTTGTACCCTTGTCGGGTCGTTTGCGCAAGCCGAAACGTAATGGTCATGAATATCCACCGCAAGCCGTTCCAAACGCGACGGCTCGCCAAGAATAACCTCCATTGAGCTCATCGCCTTTTTGCTTGCTTCTATATCGTCTTCCGTTGCCCCGTCATCTGCGCACTTCTTGTAATATGCTTCGATTTCTTTTACCTTTTCTTGGTCGAGCAATACTTTTGCAATGCGAGGGTGATATTTGATAGAAACGGTGAGCCCGTCTGCAACTGCTTGATCCATAGTGTAGCGGTCAATTTCGTCACCGAAAGTTTGATACGTTTCTGCAATCGGTGTCCCGGTAAATCCAACAAACGTTGCGTTTGGAAGAGCCTCTTTCAAAACTTTTGCATAAGGTTTCGAAATCATAGCTTTCATGTTTTCATCAGCATCTTTACTGAACTTAATTTTCTTTGCGTGTTCAAGTTGTGTTCTATGCGCTTCGTCAGAGAAACAAATAATGTTTGTGCGGTCATTGATAAGCCCGATTTTGTCGTCTTCGCGGTCGCAGAATTTTTGTATTGTGCAGATATAGAAACCACCACTTTCACGTGCACCGAGTTCTTCACGCAATACCTTACGCGTAGGCACAACCTTTACTTCACCAAGATTTAAGAATTCCTTACTCTTAGTAAACAGTTTTGCACCTTGCTTTTGTAAGTCGTCACGGTCAACGATTAAAACTATGGTAGGAGAACCTATTTCAGGCATGTCCGTGCAACGCAAAGCAAGTTGACGAGCAAGGAATGCCATTGTGTACGTTTTGCCACAACCCGTTGCACCAAAGTACGTACCGCCTTTACCACTTTTTTCTACAATAGATTTTATTATACTGCTCTTCAATAAGCGTGTAGCAAAAAACTGCGGATAACGACAAACGATTTCACGCTCGTCGCTGTCGTATTCGCTGTCTTGGAAGTATATGTAATCACGGAAGATTTCAAGGAATCTTTCTGGGCTGTACACGCCTTTTATCATCGCTTGCGTTTCTTCAAACGGAAGTGTCGATACCTTATCTCCATCATTGACACGTCGCCATGCATAGAAATGTTCGTAAGGGGTACGCACAGTACCAAGCCTCGTTTTTACGCCGTCTGAGATGCACGCCAAAGGACAGAAATACAGCAGGTGTGGGATATCTCGCCAATACCGCGTATATATTTGTTCCCAAGCGTTGTAGATCGGTGCTTTCGTGTCCGTAGGATTCTTCAGTTCGATTACACACAAAGGCATACCGTTGACAAAAAGAAGAATATCGGGGCGGCGTGTTTCCACTTGTCCGTTGTTGGTGTACTCAACCGCAAATTGATTGACGGCACGGAAAATATTGTTTTCAGGCTTTTCAAAGTCAATCAACTCGACCATTTTCGCAAGTCCCGACTGTGGCGTAAACTGAATCCCGTTTACCATCCAGCCATAAACCTTATGTAGAGTAGCAAATTTGCTTTCCGCACCCACAAGACGAACGATATCTACGATTTGAGAAATTTCATCCGCGTTCAAGTCTGCATTCGTTTTGCTTAAAAACTGTTCTAAATCGTCCGTATAAATTACTTCTCTCTTTGATGTGCGGGGAATACTGTTTCCTGCAAGATAATGCCACCCCTCTTGCTCTAAAAAAGCAAGAAAAGCATATTCAAAATCCGATTCGCAATATTTTCCGTTGTAGTTTATTAATTTTGACATAGTCTTTCTCCTATCATAACCACAAAACTAATCCTTATTGTGTTCTGTTTTATCTGAAATTTCCTTTCCAGACTTTTCTGTCTCGGTTTTTAAACTATCTAATAACGAATCAAAAAATGTTACTATCACTTCTTTTTTTTGCTCTTCTGTTAATTCAGTATTATTTTTCACCATTTCTGTAAAGATATCGACAATTTTTTGCAACTTTGCTCCTATTTCAGCTAAAGCTAACTCTTTTTGCTCGACTTTATTTTTATCTAGTAATTCCTTTTTATCTTTCCGCAATGGTTTAAGAATATCTAAAAATAGCGATACTAATGTATTTGTAGAAAAGTAAAAAGCACACATGGTAATATTTTGGGTAAATAGGCTTTCTGGTTTTTTTGACAAGTAAATTGAAACAGTAGCCATTAACAAGACAAACAAATTTATTACTAGCAAAGTAACCGTATTAAAAATTAATTTTATATCTTGAGAAAAAGATTGTTTTTTAGTTAAATATTTATACAATTCACATAAATCTTTCTCTTCTTTCTCATTAGGCTGCGTGTTTTTTAAATATCCAACAATTATAACATTCCAAACCAAAAAAATAGTAATTGACAAACCAAAGATTGTCCATATAGTTGACACTACTTCTGATATTTCTATTGCCGACCACCGCACTTCTTTCGTTATAGATGCAGAAAATAAAGTTAATATAATGTATCCTAAAACGAGTTTCGGATAAGTCTCACCAATCCAATAAAAAAATTTTTTCGTTTTATTATAATATATCCACATAATTGTTAAAACAATTACTAATATAGAAATAACTACACTTATTGTCATACTGGTTATAAATACTGTATTAATGCTTATTAATTCAAATTTATACAAGTTGTTTATTATCGAAAACACGAGCCCAAAAGAAGATATTAGGCTAATTACAAAAATAACAATATAAAACAGAATCTCTTTAATCTTAAGCATATGATTTCTTACTTTTCCCATTTTATCATAATTTGTTATAAAAAACAAATGTTGCTGTCTACTACGTGTGTTTAATTAAACTAATTTATTGAAATCAATATTATACCTATTGTTTTCAGCTCTTTTAATAAATCGAACTGCCAATTATTTGCATTTGTGTAGACTACGCCTTGTTGTATAGAAAGAATAAAACTTATAGCCTTATTTTTCCATATTGAAAATGCAACCTTTGACAAAATAACGCTCTACGAAATTAAACCATCAATTTCGACAGTTATACTTTAATCTTTCGTAAACTGTCATAATTTTCCTTCCTCCAACGATCCCCGAATCAGTATCGGGCAAAGGTTTTTGATTTGTGCTTTTAATTGCTCGTTGATTTCTTTGCGTTCAATATATGATTTCATAATTTGCGCAATCGAATGCAGCTCGTAAAAATCAGGAGCTGGAATTTCAAAGTCACAAAGATTATCCCAAGATAAAAGTTCTTGCGAAGAACCCCAGGAATGAAAGCGAACTTTTCTATCAAATTCCAACCGTTTAAAAAATGCGTACAAGTATTCAGGGTCGATAATATCATTCTTTGAATCTTTCACTTTGAAAACATTATAGTTAAAGGTTACAATAAAAGTTTGCTCCGTTCTATTTAAGGCAAGTACAAGCATATCACGTCCGTCGGTTCGGCTATTATATGCAAAGTGCTTTGGTTGAACAATCTTAAACTTCGATAAGTCTACCGCCGAAATATCCGCTTTCGTTTGTGCAAATTCTTTGTTGTTGGTAATGCCTTTTACGTCTTTGTCGGAATAAGCATTATCACTATTGCGGATATCTACACTTTCAATCAATGTGCGTAAAAGCACAGTATTTTTCCTTTTTGCGTCATCAAAATAACTGTCGCAGACGAGTTTCAAGTCTTCCAAGCCATGTTCATAGCTCTGCTGATTTGCCACCATAGCGTTGTATATGTCAACATATTTCTGCTGCGTAGCCAGGTCGGGAAGTTCAATATCAATATCACACATGTCTTCCCACGAGAAAGCCTCTCGTGCTGACCCCCACGAATTAAAACGAGCATATCGGTCAAATTCAGGACGGTTAAAAAACACAAACAAATAATCAGAAAGAATCAAATCTTTTCTTGATACTCGAAAAACCGTATAAATAGACGATATCAAATAAGACTGTGCGCTTTTGTTGAATGAAAGAGCTACTTTTTCGCCTCGTCTTGAAGTATCGGCTACATAGGCGAATTCTCCTGTGTCTACAACTTTATATGAAGACAAGCTAACCCCATCCATATCTGCTTTTGTTTTTATAAACTCTTTCCCTGTTGAAATTCCTCTAACGTCATCAAGCGTCAGCCTATCATCAAAATTTCGCACATCGCAAGTCTCTATCAATTCTCCAAGTTTATGTTTACTCAATGCCATAGCCAATACCCTTAAACGCATCTTCAAGCATTTTTTGCGACTTCTTTTCTTGCTCTAATATGCTTTTCATTTCTTGTTGAATACGTGCCATTTCCGTAGGGAAATCAATATCCAAATCGTGGTCGATAAACTCGATATATTTGCTAGGTACAAGCGTCCAACCTTTCTTTTCGATTTCGTCTATGCCAACGCTACGATAGAATTCGGGAACAGCGTAATTCTTACCGTCCGTACCTTCGCTTTGCCAAGTATGGTATATGTCTGCCGCCTTTTGAATTTGTGTTTCATCCAAACGGACTTTCTTTTTGTTTTCACCCGAAACGTGATTGTCCGTCCAAGTGCGTAAGTCCATAAATAGAATTTCGTGTTCACGCTTACGAAGTTTTCTGCCGTGATATTCGCCGCCTTTCTTATTTTGGTTCAAAATCCAAAGGGTAACGCTGATATCGGTCGTAATAAACAGTTCTCGGGGAAGAATAATAATTGCTTCCACCTTGTCGTTCTGAATCAATTTTTTGCGAATTGCCAACGTATCACTATCGCCCAAAGCCCCGTTAGCAAGCAAAAAGCCTGCAACACCGTCAAGGGGCTTCAAATGGGAGAGAATATGCAAAATCCAAGCATAGTTTGCGTTGCTTTCAGGCGGAGTTGTATAATCCGCCCAACGAGAGTCATTTTTAAGATTATCGTTGTACCAGCCTTTCAGATTAAAAGGCGGGTTCGCCATAATATAGTTAAAATAAACACCTTTGTGAAGATCGTGCGTGAACGTTGAATCGCTTTCTTCGCCAAGATTATGGCTGATTCCACGAAGAGCAAGATTCATTTTTGCAAGACGAAAGGTTGCCGCTTCCTTTTCTTGACCGTAAACGTTGATACGGCTGATGTCTCCTTTATTTGCTTTTATAATATCAGCACTTCGAATAAACATACCTCCCGAACCGCAGCAAGGGTCATAAATTGTGCCGTCGAAAGGCTCAATCATTGTCGCTATAAGCTGCACTACGTCGTGGGGTGTATAGAACTCGCCTTCTTCCTTCGTTGCGTTGATGGCAAATTCTTTCAGGAAATATTCATAAACACGACCGATTAAGTCTTTTTCTTCTCCAAAGGCTTTATGGCTGATTTTATTTACTTCGTCAACAACTTGTTTAATATCGTTAGGGGCAAGGTTACGCGTCGTAAAAGTGCCCTCAACAAAACAGCCTTTGAGTTGTTTGTTATCGGTTGCTATGCTATGAAGCGCAGTATCTAGAGCAACGTTGAGTTTTGGTGCAGGTGTGTTGATAATGGTGGACCAACGCGCCTCGACGGGCAAGTTATACGTACCGTCCGTGAAGGTTGCGTCGTCAAAGAATGCGGCAACAATTTTCTCGTCGTCGGGGTCAAGTCCTCGTTCGATAAGGTCTTGACGGAGTTTTGCAATACCGTCTTCAAATCTTTCTCCAATAAAGCGCAAAAACACGAGCGTGAGCATCATATCACGCTTTTCAAAAAAGGACCCTGAATTTCTTGCTTTACGCAAAATATTACGACATTTGAACAGTATGGTATCTAAATTTATTCTTTCTTCAACCTTTTTCTTTGCCATATTACTTAACTCCTTCGTTATACTTTATAGTATCGTTGATTGCGATTGGTCGGTTGATCAGGATTGGTCATGCCGATAAGTCCTGCTTCCAAAGCCGGTTGCAAGTAATTCTTGCGAAACGTTTGGCGAGATTTTAGTCCTAACTTTTCCATCAGTTCCAATGCAGACATAGGATAGCTCTCTATTACCGACATCAAGGCTTTGATTTGATTGCTGATGTGGCTTTGATGATTATGCGTATCTATCACAATTTCTCTTATAGCCGTCTTGATAACTTTGAGCATGAATAAGATAAATCGGTTTGATTTACCTTCGGCAGTGGAAAGCCTAATTGCTTGGTAGTATTCTTCTTGATTGTTTTTGATAATATTCTCTATAGGGGTCCATTCGAAGATTGGTTTCCAACTAGCTAGCAAGGCAGTTTGCCATAGCCTTCCCGTTCTTCCGTTGCCGTCGCCAAACGGATGGATAAATTCAAACTCGTAGTGGAATACGCTAGAACGAATTAGCATTTGAGCTTTGCTCGTATGCAACCAATCAAAAAGTTGTTCCATAAGGCTCTCTACCAAATCATGCGGGGGAGCAACGTGAATGACCTTTTCTTTTTCATTGATAACTCCAACTTGACCGGTGCGAAAATGTCCTGCGTTGTCAATCAAATACTCCATCATTATGCCATGTGCTTTTTTCAGGTCTTTTAGCGAAAACGGGTCAAAATCGGGTATCATTTTATATACGGCAAAAGCGTTTTTTACTGCGATAATATCATCTTGAGGACCGAGAACTCGCTTGCCGTCAATGACGTCGGTAACTTGTTCTAAAGAAAGCGTATTATTTTCAATGGCAAGCGAAGACTGTATGGATTTGATACGATTCACCCTACGTAGCCTTGGTAACTTATCTAAATCGTTGACGTTGCTAAGTTTCCCCAAGTCCTCCATGATTTCGGACGTAAGTTCCAACATTTCTTCGGTAATGTCGTAAGGGGGAATATATCTTTCCATAAACACCTCAATTTCTTATACAACCATAATAACATAGTTTTTCATAATCGTCAATTACTTATATGTTTTCTTGGTTGTTTTGTTGTGCATTTTAGCAATATGCTTGTAAAAGGCAACAGACATTTTAAGACTTTTTGACAACTGTATTGCTACTAATAAAAATATTTCTCGCCATGTCTTCCGTACAAATTGTCACTAAAAACTCCTCTATTACGAGAATTAACAAAATATTGCATTGGCTGTTATTTTATTTGCGCAAGAATTTTCATACGCTTACCTACGAATTCTATTTTTTCTCTTGCACGTGTACGTTAATTTTTTAACTAATTTTTTCAACAACTATTGCAATAACTAAAAAAGGTGTTATAATAGTATCAGCAGGGTAATTTTGCGCTGCAATATATTAGATAATATAGGAGGACTTGTTTATGGCAAGATTTACGTTACCGAGAGATATCTATCACGGTAAGGGTGCTTTAGAGGCTCTTAAGTCTTTTAAGGGTAAAAGGGCAATGGTGTGCGTAGGCGGTGGTTCTATGAAGAAGTTTGGCTTCCTTGACAGAGCTGTTGCTTATCTAAAAGAAGCAGGAATGGAGGTTGCGCTTTTCGAAGGTATCGAACCGGATCCTTCTGTTGAAACGGTGATGAAGGGCGCGCAAGCAATGCTCGAGTTCGAGCCGGACTGGATAGTAGCTATCGGTGGCGGTTCACCTATCGATGCGGCTAAGGCAATGTGGATTAAGTACGAATATCCTGAGTGTACTTTCGAGGATATGTGCAAAATATTCGGTATCCCAGAACTTAGAAAGAAAGCTCACTTCTGCGCAATTTCTTCCACTTCGGGTACGGCAACCGAGGTTACGGCTTTCTCAATTATTACCGATTATGCCAAGGGCATCAAGTATCCGATTGCAGACTTTGAGATTACTCCGGACGTGGCAATCGTAGACCCTGAACTTGCAGAGACAATGCCTAAAAAGCTTGTTGCTCATACGGGTATGGACGCAATGACCCACGCCGTAGAGGCGTACGTTTCCACGGCAAACAGCGACTACACCGACCCACTTGCCATTCACGCAATCGAGATGATTCAAAACGACCTCGTTGCCTCCTACAACGGAGACATGGATGCAAGAGACAGAATGCACAACGCACAATGCCTTGCAGGTATGTCATTCTCCAATGCGCTTTTGGGTATCGTTCACTCAATGGCTCATAAGACGGGTGCGGCTTTCGCCGACTACGGCGCACACATTATTCACGGCGCTGCAAACGCAATGTATCTACCTAAGGTTATCGCATTCAACGCAAAGAACCTCGTCGCAAGAAAGCGTTACGGCGTAATTGCAGACTATATGGGTATTTGCAAGAAGAGTGCAAGTGATAGCGAAAAGGTTAAGGCACTTATCGCATACCTTCGCAAGATGAACGACGACCTTAACATTCCTCACTGTATCAAAAACTACGGCGCCGACAGCTACCCTTGCGAGCAAGGCTTTGTGCCTGAGAACGTCTTCCTTGAGAGACTTCCTGAAATTGCAAAGAATGCAATCGGCGATGCCTGCACGGGTTCTAACCCTCGCCGTCCTTCCCAAAGGGAGATGGAAGAGCTGCTTAAGTGCTGCTACTACGACACCGAAGTAGATTTCTAATTTTGTAACATTATGAAAATGTCGGTATCCACATTGACTTGTCAATGTGGATATTTCATTTTGCCGTTTTGGCACCGATGCGTGCGCTTTTCACCTTCTTTTTGTGTTTTTTATTCTCGGTTTACCTTACGCAAAAAGTTGCTATAAATTTTGTCTATGCGTAGCCTCTTGTCGTTATTTGATACCAATTAATAATTTTTGCACTTAAGCGTTCAACCTAGTACCACTTGTGGCTTTTCTACGCAAAAAAATTTTTTTAATCAAAAAAAATAGCTCTACTGATATGCAAATAGCCTTGACGGGCGACGTATAGACGTATAATTTAGTATAATAATGTAAAAAATTAAAAATATCAAAGGTCGTTTGTGTTAGATTGACTTATTTATATCATATTATCAATAATAATGATTTGCGTTGTCCATTGTCTATGCTTATATACTAATCACGAAAAGTTAATGTATAAATCAACAAACTTAAGAACAAGCACGCTTCATGCTTGTTCTTAAGTTTATTTGCGCTAATTAATTAATAAATTGTATTTGTGTTCGCTGATAAAATTTATTCGCCTTTTCTTTTAGGATGCTTTATCCTTCTATATCTTCAAAACACTCAAAAGGCAATCTTTCCTCATTATTTAACACTCTTTGGAAGAAGGAGTAATCAATCTGAAAAATCTCGTCCACATAGTTTTCAAATTTATAAACTCTTTGGTCAGGCAACTTCACTAACACAATAATTTTTCCTAAATCGTGCAGAGTTTTTACTATAGGCAAATAATCGGTATCGTTGGATAATAATACTGCAATATCATACGAGTTTTTATATGCTTTTGATACCATTTGCACCGCTATATTTACGTCTGTCTCTTTTTCAGTAGTGGAATATGTACTTGGATCATTTGGATCAATTTCTTGTCCTTTCATACTTGGTCTAATTTGCTGTGTTCCTTCAATTACTTCGAAATATGGTTTGTTCTTTAATGACTTTAACCAAGTGTTAAGATTTTTATATTTAGGATTGCAACTGTTGAGTAGTGCATCGCAAGGTTTTGCCGCAAACAAATACGTCTTTACTAATACTGCTGGCTGAAGGCTAATATTATTTACTATTTGTTGACAAAGATCTTTATAATCTAATCTCAAACTTGATTGATTAATGCTTTTTAGATAGTTGGATGTAGAATAATAAAAATTTTGATAATCAATAAACGCCATTGCTTTTAACATGTTGCCTTCTCCTCAAACATATATTTGGTCTTTTTTATATTGTATCACAAACTATCATAGTTTTCAATATAGAGTATTATTTTGTCAATATGATTTGTTTAATCAACAAAAAAAACACCCCACCGACATTGTGGCAAGGTGCGAAATTGTTACTTTTGGCTATTTTAGGCTTTTTCCATAAGTTTTTGCCCCATGATGACGCCCATAACCGAAGCCATCATCAAGCCTCTCGTCCAACCGCTGGAGTCGCCCAAGCAGTGCAAGCCTTGGATGCTGGTGTTGAAGTCCTTGTCCATCTTGACCCTATTGGAGTAGAATTTCAGCTCTGGAGAATATAGCAAGGTTTCGGCGGAAGCAAAGCCGGGAACTACCTTGTCTACGGCGTGGATAAAGTTGATAATATTGATCATAGACCTATACGGCATAGCCGCCGTAATGTCGCCAGCAATCGCGTCGGGCAGGGTCGGCTTGACGTTGGAACGAGAAAGTTCTTTTTGCCACGTTCTTTTGCCTTCCATAATATCGCCGAATCTCTGTACGAGTATGTGACCCGCGCCGAGCATGTTGGTGAGTTCGCCTATCTTTTGCGCGTAGGCGATAGGTTGGTTGAACGGCTCGCGGAAGTTGTGCGAACACAAGATTGCGAGGTTGGTGTTGTTGGATTTGAGCTCCTTGTACGAGTGTCCGTTGACTACGGCAAGGTCGTTGTCGTAGTTTTCTTGTGCTACAAAACCGCCGGGATTTTGGCAGAAAGTACGGACTTTGTTGCGGAAAG
>CAMBZZ010000004.1 GCA_945872615.1 uncultured Clostridia bacterium
AAAAATGCACCTCCTTTAGTTTTTCATTTCTGTCCAACTTTTGGGGTGCATTTCAAAACGACACGCTTTTTGTCAACAAATATAATTGTTTAGACTCTGGACATATATTCGCCCGTTCTGGTATCGATACGGATGGTGTCGCCTTCGTTGACAAACAAAGGAACTTGCAATTCGTATCCCGTCTCCAAAGTTGCAGGTTTGGTTGCGCCTTGTGTGGTGTTGCCCTTTGCTCCCGGCTCACAATGAGTGATAAGCAATTCTACGAAGTTAGGCGCTTCTACCGAGAATGCGCTGCCGTTGTAGAAAGATACGCTGACTTGTCCGTTTTCCATAACGAATTGGAGAGCGTCCTCACATACTTCTTGGTTGAGCGGAATCATATCGTAAGTCTCGTTGTCCATAAAGTAGTACAAGTCGCCGTCGTTGTAAGAATACGTCATAGGTTTGCGCTCAATGTGTGCGGTTTGGAATTTCGCGGTTGGGTTGAAGGTCATTTCGATTGTGCCGCCGTCGATAACGTTGCGAAGTTTAGTTCTTACAAAAGCTGCACCTTTGCCCGGTTTTACGTGCAAAAAGTCAACTACCGTAACAACCTTTCCGTCCATTTCGAAGGTCATACCCTTACGAAAATCACCTGCTAAGATAAAATCTGCCATAAAGTCCTCCAATTAATTATAGTATAATAAGTTTTTTATTCGATTTGGTCATATCGACGAGCCCGTCGTCTTCGATGACCACAATATCTTCTATTCTTACGCCCAACTCGCCGTCGATATACACTCCGGGTTCTACCGACATAACGCTGCCCGAAGGTATAACCGATTGGCACTTGGGCGAAAATGCCAAACCTTCGTGAATGTCAACGCCTAATCCGTGTCCCAGCGAATGAGTAAAATACTCTCCCAATCCCTTGGACGCTAGCGCATCTCTGGCAAAAGCGTCGCATTCTGCTCCCGTCAAGCCCGACTTGATATGCTCTAGCGCATTGAGTTGCGCTTGCAAAACGCAGTCGTAAACCTCGGCTTGTCTGACGCTTGGCGTGCCCAAACATATAGTACGCGTCATATCGGAGCAATACCCTTGATATTTTGCCCCAAAATCCATAAGGACAAACTCGCCTTGGCAAAGCTTTCGTTCGCTACGATGAGCGTGAGGCACTGCCGCATTGCTCCCGAAGGCAACTATACTGTCAAAAGCAAGCGAACATCCCTTGGATAATATGAGATACTCCAGCCTAGAAGCAACGTCAATCTCGCTTACGCCCTCTCTTATATAAGGCAAAATCTCTTCGAAACATCTATCAGTCACCTCTTGCGCTTTGGCGATGAGAGATATTTCTCGTGCCGATTTGACGCACCTTTGCATCTCAATAAGATTGCCTATATCGACAAGCTGACGTCCGTTGGCTATCGACAGTAACTGCAAATATTGTTTGTACGATACGTCGCTATCCCAACCGATTTTTGCGGCTTGCACGCTTTGTAAAACGTCTCGGAGCGTACCGCATACTACTTCGAACTCCCCGCCCAGTCTCTGCGCCGCTTCGGAAAAATACCTCGAGTCGGTGACAAAATAGGCAGTCTGTTTGGTAGCCACGATTTGCGCGTTAGAACTCTCATAGCCGCTGTAGTAATAGGTATTGGATGGCGACAATACGACGATTACGTCGACTTCAGCCGCCTCAAACAATGCTCTTAAGTCGTTCATTACCTTATAAGTTTAACACAAGCTTGACGATAAGTAAAGTATTTACTTATTTTTTGTAAAATCACTTGCCGAGCATTCCCTCGTAGTACGTCTTCATGGCTAGCGCGTCACGCGTCTGCGTTCCTGCCGATTCGCACACGATATAAGGAGTCAATCCCGTATCGCATACCGCCTCTAAGAATTGTTCGTAAGGCGGTCCGTACACCTCGTCGTCAAAGGTCAAATGTCTCACTTCTCCCCCTGCAGAATATTGAATCTTGGAAAAATGTACGTGCATATTTTTGGTCTTTTTTTCTCCGATACCGTCTACAAGTTTGTCTATAACTCTCTTATAGTCGTCTTTGGAAAAGAATACGCCGCAATCTCTACTGTTGAGATGCCCCCAATCTATGCAAGGAACTATATTGTCGTCACCCATAGCGCACATAGCGATTATCTCGTCAAGGTCGCCAAGTTGCGCTTTTTTACCCATAGTCTCGGGGCAAAGCAACAAGTCGCTAAAGCCCAGTTGTTCTTTGAGTTGCAATATATGTTCAAATGAATTGAGCAATACTTTCATTGCTTGGTCGCGCGGATTTTTGAGAGGTGATCCCGGATGAAATACACATCTTCTACCTCCCATAAGTCTAAGAGCCTTGAGAGAATCGAATATATATCTCACGTTGTTGTCGGCTTTGTCGCTCTCAAGCGTGGCAAGGTTGATAAAATACGGCGCGTGAACCGAAATTTCGATGTCGTAGTCGCTAAATGCTTTACCTATCACGGCTGCGGTATCCGGCTTGAGCATAACTCCTCTGCCAAACGAATATTCGAAGCAATCGAGCCCTTTGGACTTGAGCCAAGCAGGCACTTGATAGGTGTGTAGGTAACCTTCGTTTTTGAAGTCCTCGCACGTTCCGCTTGGACCGAATTTGATTTTATCTAAGTACATATTCTATATCCTTTTTGATTTGCTCCGACAACTGCTCTTTGTCGTCGAATTTACGTATATCTCTGATTTTGGAGACAAACTCAACCACTATAAGTTTGTCGTATAAGTCGCTACTCAAGCCGATAATATGGGCTTCGACGTTGTAAGCGTCGTCCCCGAAAGTCGGATGTGCTCCTACGTTGGTAACAGCTTTTAGACTAATACCGTCGATTGAGACGAGGGTATCGTATACGCCTTGAGGAAGTCGCGTTTTGTCGGTCGGATATTCGATATTAGCCGTCTTAAAGCCGATTTTTGCACCGTCGGCTCTGCCGTGGACAACCTTGCCGAGTACGAAATACGGCGTAGCGAGTTGGGTCGCAATCTCTTTGAGGTCTGCGCGCTCTACGAGTTTTCGCAAATATCTCGAAGATACTTTGTTGCCGCCCGGTAGCAATCTCATATCCTCAACGGCAAGCTCTATATCGTGTATGATACAAAAGTTTCTTAGGCTGTCGACATTGCCTTGAGCACCCTTGCCATAGGTGTAATCGCTGCCGACGACTATTGCTTTGATATTTTTTCCCTCTATCAATCTCTCAAGAAAGTCTTGCGGAGCCATGTCGGCAAAAGATTGGTCAAAAGTGGCTTTTATCACGACGTCTACACCCAGATTTTGAAGTCTATACAATCTCTCGGGATAGGTCAAAACTTGTAAACTGTCCTTGCCGAGAAACCGAAAAGGATTGTTGTCAAACGTAAATACAGCCGACTGACAGTCGTATTTGTAAGCCAAAAGTTGTGCTTTGCGTATCAAACCGACGTGACCGACGTGTAGACTGTCAAAAAAGCCCAAACATACCGTAATAGGTCTGTCAAACGTTTGGTCGTATGCAATTTGCGTTAGTTGTCTTGCCATAAATTTACTTTTGATTTGGTTATGTCGTCCTCGGTGTAACCGAGTGCGTATAATTGCCCGTCTACCGTCAAAAGACTGTATCCTTTGGCAATGCCTTGTAAGGTACAAGGCACACCGTTGAGCACTTTTTTTCGGTCGGAAGGCAAAATTTCGTACGTCGGAATAGTCCGCGAAAGAGTATCGAGCAGAGGTTCGACGTACGCAAGAGGCTGCGTAAGGAAGTCGTCTAAATCTACGCTGTCTTGCATAGTGTATTGTCCCGATGCCGTGCGTTGGAGCGAAGACATATGTCCCGCTACGCCTAGCCCGTCGGCAATATCTCGGGCAAGCGAGCGTATGTATGTACCCGATGAGCACTCTACCTCTATCTCTATGCTTTGGCAATACTCTCCCTCGCAATGCCGATCGAGCGCGTGTATATGGAATATCGTGACCTTGCGACAGGGAAGCTCTACTTCGCTTCCTTGTCTAGCCAACTCGTATGCTCTGACACCGTCAATAGATATTGCGCTATATGCGGGCGGAATTTGAGTTATCTCCCCTCTAAAAGCTTCTAAAGCATCTGCAATTCGGTCGCATTTTGGCAATCCGGAGGTGGCAACGACTCGTCCTTCCCTATCCAAAGTGTCGGTTGTAGTGCCGAAAGTCACGGTAGCAACGTATCGCTTGGTCTTAATCTGCATATAATCGAAAAGTCGGGTCGCTTTGCCGAAACCAAGTACCAAAACACCCTCTGCCAAGGGGTCTAGCGTGCCCATGTGTCCGCATTTGACCTTATACCCAAGCGCCTTAGACATAGCGTTGCGACACTTAATTACCACGTCGCTAGAAGATATGCCGAGCGGTTTGTAGATATTGACAAGGCAATTCATAGATTGTCCTTGCACGCCTTGAGCAGTTTGTCCTTAACGTCTTCGTAGAATCCGTTAAGTCTGCAACCTGCGGCGTTTTTGTGTCCGCCGCCGCCAAAAGTAGACGCTATTGCACTTGCGTCAACCTTGTCGGTGGTACGAATACTTACTTTGAAACTATTGTCAACCGACGTATCTGTTATTGCCACGGCAACTTGCACTCCGTCGATATTGCGGATATTGTTGATTAAACCGTCGGTGTCCTCTTCGCTCGTATTTGTAAGAGCAAAGTCCTCTTGCGTAAAATGTATGATACCGATAGTACCGTCTTCAAAAAATCTTGCGTTTTGCAACACTCTGACTTTGAGATTGAATTTGTTGAAAGAGATGGACTTGAGATACTTTTCGCATACAGCCGCGGCGTCAAAATCGTATTTGAGCAGTTGACTTGCAACTACGTGAGTATGGGCGCTGACGTTGGAATAGGTAAAACCGCCGCTATCGGTGACTATCCCCGTATATAAAAGCTTAGCAACCTCGTCGTCGATGCAACGTTGCTTTTCATCTATTAGTTTGAGTAAGTCGAACATAATTTCGCAAGTAGAACTTGCTTGAGAAAAAATTAGATTGACTTTGGCAAACCTATCGTTGGTCTTGTGGTGGTCTATATTGAGAGAATGCGGAGCCGACAAAAAAACGTCGACACAAGCGCCTAAACGCCCTAAATCACCACAATCGCATGCCACGCACAAGTCGTAACAATCAAGCGTAGGCTTGTTGTACAATCGTGCGCCCGACATCGACGCATAAAACTCTTTGACTTCGTTTTCGCAATATAAATCGGCTTGTTTGCCAAGCAAAACCAAGGCTCTGTGTAGAGCCAAGGAACTGCCAAGCGTGTCGCCGTCTGGATTGATGTGCGAAAATATCGCCACTTTTGAAGCACCCAGCAACGCCTTGACGCATTTGTCCATAGCATTGATTTCACGCATTGTCGTCATTATCGCTTCCTTTGGCGTTGATTTCGTGCAAAATTTTAGAAATTTTGTAACTATAATCGAGATTTTCGTCAAGTATAAATCTAAGCTGTGGCAAACTCCTAAGTTTGATTTTACCCTTTAGACAAGACTTAATATAGCCTTCTGCGCTACTAAGTCCCTCGATTACTTCTTTTTCTTTTCCATTTGCTCCCAAAACACTGACGTAAACTTTGGCAAGAGTGAGGTCGGGGTCGCAATCAACTTTCATAATCGTGATTAATCCTTGTACTCTCGGGTCTTTTACCCCGTCTTGTAGTACGCTAGACAGTTGTTTTTTGAGTTCGGAATTAGTTCTTTCTACTCTGTTCATTTTTCAATTTTTTCCATTATATAGCTCTCAATAATATCTCCGACTTTGATGTCGTTGAATTTCTCAAGACCGATGCCGCACTCGTAACCTGCCGCAACGTCTTTGGCGTCGTCTTTGCCTCTCTTAAGTGAAGACAAAGTGCCCTCGAATACTACTACGTTGTCTCTCAAAAGCCTAGCGCCGCAATTTCTGCTGACCTTACCGTCGGTGATATAGCTACCCGCAACGGTGCCGTAATTGCTGATTTTGAATACGGCTCTAACCTCGGCGTGACCGATGATAACTTCGTTGTATTTAGGCGTAAACATACCTTTGAGCGCGGCGGTAACGTCGTCGATAGCGTCGTATATAATGCTATAGTTGCGAATATCAACGCCCGTGCTCTCGGCAAGAGCTTTAGCCTTGGCGTCAGGACGAACGTTGAAACCGATAATTACGGCTTTGGTCGTACCTGCGAGCATTACGTCAGACTCGTTGATTGCGCCTACGCCGCTATGAACGATATGAATTTTGACGTTTTCTTCTTGCATCTCCTCGCTGAGTTTGAGCATAGATTGCTTGATAGCCTCCGCAGAGCCTTGTACGTCGGCTTTGATGAGCAAGCTGAGAGATTTGACTTCGTCGGAAGTAACGTTTTTGAACATATCGTCCAAGGAGCGCGCCGTGCTTGCCGCTTGCATTTCGCTTCTTTCTTTGTCGATACGGTCTTGCACGACTTGTTTTGCTAGTTTTTCGTCGGCAACCGCTACCATCAAGTCTCCTGCGTTAGGCACTTCGGAGAAACCTTGAATTTGTACAGCGTAAGAAGGTCCCGCTTCTTTGACTTGTTTACCTTGGCAGTCGGTCATAGCTCTAACTTTACCTATGGTTGTGCCCGCAACAACGTAATCTTTGACTTTAAGCGTGCCGTTTTGTACCAATACCGTAGCTACGGGACCGATACCCTTGTCAAGACGCGCTTCTATAATAGTACCGCTTGCTTTGGTCTTCTTGTTAGCTTTGAGCTCCAACATTTCGGCTTGCAAAAGTATGCCTTCGAGCAGTTCTTGGACGCCTTGTCCGTATTTTGCGCTGATTGGGCAAACCATAACGTCACCGCCCCATTCTTCGCACATTATTTCGTATTGCGTCAACTCTTGCTTGATTTTTTCTACGTTGGCACCCGGTTTGTCTATCTTGTTGACGGCTATCATAATTACGACGCCGGCTTCTTTGGCGTGGTTGATAGCTTCAACCGTTTGCGGCATTATGCCGTCGTCAGCCGCAACGACTATGACAGCAATATCGGTCACTTTGGCGCCTCTCATACGCATCGCAGTAAAGGCTTCGTGTCCCGGGGTGTCTAGGAAGGTAATCTTTTCGCCGTTGACGTCTATAGTATAAGCACCAATGTGTTGCGTTATACCACCCGCCTCTTTGGCTACTACGTTGGTCTTGCGGATATAGTCGAGGAGCGAAGTCTTACCGTGGTCGACATGACCCATAATGGTAACGACGGGAGGTCTCTTGACAAGATTGGCTTTGTCCACGTCCTTTTGCACCAATTCTTTGAGCTTATCCTCGGCACTTGCCTCCATTTTGAGTTCGAGCTCGATATTGTAGTCTATAGCTATCATCTCGGCTTCTTCAAAGCTAATCGTGCCGTTGATGGTGACGATTTTGCCAAGTTGATAGAGCTTGGTAATTATATCCTTTGCAGTTACGCCGATTTTTTCGCTTAATACTCTGATAGGCACTATTTCGCTATTGAGGACGGCGTGGTCGATTTTGATGCGTTGAGCGGAAGCGTCGTTGTCCTTATTTTTCTTTTTGACTTTGACGTAACGAGACATCTCGTTGTCTTCGAGCAACGAGCCGTCTACGGCGTATCCTCTCTTGAGCAAGTCGCGTTTGCTAAATCCGCCTTTGTCGGTCTTTTCGTTGCGCACGAAAGAAGTTTGTTTCTTCTTTTTGTCGCCTCTTCCCGCGGTTGGGAAGTCAACTACCTCAGCCCTTGGCGCTCTGGCACCTAGTGCATTGGCGTTAGGTCTATTTTGGAAGTTAGGTTTTGCGCCCGTACCTTGAGCGTTGCCTGCTCCGCGAGGCGCGTTGTTTCTATTGTTTCTTACAAAAGCGGAAACGTCTATATTGCCTTGATTAGGCTTGTTATTGCGATAATCCGGTTTGATTGCTTGTGGATTGATGTAAGTCCTAGTAACGGGTTTTTCGCTTGAAGCGGTAGACGCAGTCGCCTTAGGTTGCTCGCTCTCTTTGACTTGATTGTCTATGATAGGTTGAGCCGACGCCGTTTCTTGAGGTTTGGTCTCCGTTTCCTTAGCAATCGGCTCCGTAGCAGGTTGCTGAGCTATTTGCTTGTCTACGGAAGTCTCTTCTACGACTTGGCTCTCGTCTTGAGTTTTGCTGTCGCTTCTCAACGCTTTGAGAGCGTTGAGTTTTGCTCTCGTTTCCGTTATCGTACGTCTAGCGTCGCTCATCACGACAATCAAAGGATTGACTCTTTCTTTGATAAAAGAATCTATCTCCTTGACGCTCTTGATTTGTTCGTTTTTGTTTTCTTGTTTGTTTTCTGGACTAGTCACAAAAAAACCTCCAATTTATTCTGAAATTTTTAGTATTGCCTTTGCAAGATTGTCGTCGGTGACGGCAATGAGTTTTACGTTGCTTCTCTTGAGCATCGCGCCAAGTGAATCGGGTGGCAAAAACAATACGTCAACGTTGTGTTTGTTGGCATAGAATTCTGCTTCTTTGGCAGAATTGTTGCCGATTGCGCCGTCAATAAGTACTATGCAAGGCGGTTTTTTGCTCTTTTTGAGCATATCCAATCCCCAAACGACTTTGCCGCTTTTGACGGCAAAACCTACGTAACAACTAATTTTGTCGGGATTTGAATTGTTCAACGATCGCATCGTATACCTCTTGATCCACGTTGGTCTTAAAGGCTTTGTTGAGAGCCTTGGTCTTAGCGCATCTCTCAATGCACTCTAGGTCGTTGCAGATATATGCGCCTCGCCCTTGCTTTTTGCCCGTAAAGTCGAGAGATATATTGCCCTCGGCGTCCTTGACTACCCTTATCAATTCATTTTTGGGTTTGTGCTCTCGGCACGATATACAAGTCCTCTCGGGTACGACTTTCATATTATTCCTCAATCAGTCCTTCGTTGAACTTGTCGGCTACGGTGCTATATGGCTTAACGTCTATCTTCCAACCCGTCAGTTTGGCTGCCAGTCTCACGTTTTGACCTGCCTTGCCGATTGCAAGCGACAATTTGTCGTCTGGTACGATAACCTTGGCACTCTTTTCGTTTTCGTTGACTTGAACCATGATAACTTTAGCAGGGCTGAGCGCTCTTGAAATGTATTCGAGAGGGTCTTGACACCAACCTATTACGTCGATTTTTTCTCCGCCTAGTTGTTGAACGATAGAATTGATACGCATACCTTTGTTGCCTATACAGCTACCTACGGCGTCGATAGACGGGTCTTCGCTAAATACCGCCATTTTGGTACGATAACCCGCTTCTCTTACTATATGTTTGATGGAAACTAGCCCCGCTTTGATTTCCGGTACTTCATGCTCGAATAGTCTCTTGACGAATCCGATGTTGGAACGAGAAACCAAAACTTGAGTAGCGCCCTTGGTCGTGGTGCGAGTAGTCTTGACGTAAACGTTGATTACGTCGCCGACGTTGTACTTTTCGCCTCTGATTTGGTCTGAAGGCATCATAACGCCCTCTAATTGAGAGCCCGTCATCTCTACGTAAACGGTGTCGTTTTCTACTCTTCTAACGATAGCGGTAAGTATCTCACCCTCTTTTTCGTTCATCTCTTCGAGCACCATGTTTTTGACGTGGTCGTTGAGCCTTTGGGTGATAACTTGCTTGGCGGTCTGAGCTGCAATACGGCTAAAGTCCTTAGGCGTAATGTCCTCGGAAACTATATCGCCCACCTTGTAGGTGCTTTTGATAGCCTTAGCGTCTTCGAGCGAAATCTCCTTCTCGGGGTCTTCTACAGTCTCTACTACCGTCTTGTAAGCGTAGATATTGATAGAAAACTTGGCTTCGTTGAGCACTACCAAAACGTTGCGAGCTTCACCGACTTGTCTCTTGTATGCCGACGCAAGTCCTGCTTCCAACGACTCGATAAATACCGCTTTGTCAATTCTCTTTTCTTTTTCCAACTCATCGAGAGCGGCGAAGAAATCTTTGTTTACCATTGTATCCTCCTAAAATTTGATTGCAGTGCGTATAACTGCAACGTCCTTGATGTCAAGGTTTATTGTTTTATTTTTGTAATTCAACGTGACGATACCGTCCTTGTATCCCTCCAAGATTGCCTCAAACTTTTTGAGTTTGTCAATAGGCTTATATAGGGACACTTCTACCTCATTGCCCAAGTTTTTGATAAAATCTCTCTCAGTCTTGTAAGGTCTGTCCAACCCCGGAGAAGACACGTTGAGATTGTAAGGCGCGCCGTTCGTAGGGTCAATATCGTCAAGAGGCGCGTCTATGGCGCGATGTATCGTCTCGCAGTCGTTGAGATCAACTCCTCCGTCCTTGTCGATAAAAACCGTCAAAGTCATAGTATCGTATTGTTTCTTATATTCTATATCCACCAATTCCATACCGTGTTCGGTGACTATTTTGTCGATTGTGTCGCGTACGGCGTCGATTACCTTAGACATGTTGCCCCCTTTGATAAAATTGTAGCGACTACGAGTTGTAGTCGCTAAGTAAGTCGTACTTAATTGCAATATCAATATACCATACCCTTTGGGTTTATGCAAGTATTTTTGCATAAAAAACAAAAATTATTCAGTATATATATATTATTTATCTTTGATGACGCCAAATAGATAATTTAACGCAATAAATACTAAAGGCAAGGATAACGGCAAGACAAAAGATACCTTAGAGTAAAACTATTTTTCTCGATAGAATTTCCCCTTATGAAAGTTTTCGTTACCAAGAGGCGTCGCCGTCAATTTGAAAATAACGCAACCGTCGGGACAAACTATCGTCTTGCTATACTTGTCGTCGCCTCCTACGTTGGTCAAATCTCCTCCGCTTCGCACCGCTTCCATGATGGGATACAGCATATTCATGGTTTTGGAACATATCCCGTATCCTTGAGCGTTGACGGGACAGCCGTACGTACACTCGTATTTGTCGCCGATTTCTTCACCGTTTCTACAGTAATTTTCGCACTTATCGCCACGCATATACCCGACAACTTCTATCGAAAATTTGTACTCCTCGTCATACCATTTTTTCATACTTACCCCTTTTGCCCAATCGATTGAGCTTGATATTTTGAAGAAAATATAATATTTATTGCTTTATTGCAGGTTGAGCGTATTGGCAAGTTTGATAAACAACTTTGCCGTAGCTTCCGCGTCGTTGTAGGCTCTGTGCGCATCGACAAGTTCTATATCCAAAAACTTGCAGAGAGTGCCCAACTTGTGATTTTTGAGTTTCGGCGTGCTTCCGTAAGAATACGCCTTACGCGCCAAAGTCAAAGTATCCAGCGTCTTGTTGTCAAATGAGTAACCTAGGGCGTCGCACTCACGCTTGATAAACAAAAAATCAAAACCGTCACCGTTGTGTGCAACAACGTAACAATCTTTGCAATAATCCAAAAAGTCGCCCAAACAATCTTCGATATAAGGCGCACCCGCAACGTCGCTATCGTAGATGTGGTTGACTTGACTTGCCCCCGCAGGTATCTTCATCTTAGGGTCGACCAAAGTTTCGTAATAACTAACAATCTCTCCACCCGATATTTTGACAGCTCCGATTTCTATTATTCTATCCGTTCTTACGTCGGTACCTGTCGTCTCCAAGTCAAACACTACTACGTCGTTGCGTACAAGGAGCGGACACGTAGGCATAGTCATATCGAATAGGTTGAGTGTTCCGTGACTTTCCAAAGGCTTGACTACCGCCTTATTTTTGTTTTTCTCTATCTCTTTGGACGCCTTGATCGCTTCGATAATGCCGTCGAAATCTACGTTGCACAAGTCGGCTTTTTCAACTCTGAGGATACGCCCCTTGCCATCGCCGTCTTCTTGCAATTCTCCCTCGACCACCAAACAATTATCGTCTTCTACGCAATCGAGCGAGCCGTGCTTTTTGCCTCTTGTAAACGCAATACACTTCATGCTTTCAGTCGTATCGTTGAGCGTAAACTTGTAATATATGTAGCCCTTTTTGGATATATTGCGGCTAAATTCGCTTACTCTGCCCGCCACGCACACGCCGGCTTTGAGAGTATTGCTTCGAGAGATATATTTTGGTCTCACATCTACGCCCTGACCCATGAGAGCCTTTTTGCCCGTGACGTTGACGAGCCCTCTATCGATATATATTTCTTCGCTAACGCCTATATTAGATACGCTTGCGTTGCCTATCGGTAAAAATTCAATCTTGAAGTCGGCAATTACGTTGCTGTCCAAATAGTCGTGCAACGCCTCTTTGACGCCCGATTTGACGCAATAGTCGCATATATGGTCGTACGCGGGAATGATGACTTTGACCTTTTTGCCTTCAATGTCGATCTTTATCGCCTTGTCGTCGTATTGACCTATAAGCGCCTTGTTGTTTTTGATAAAATAATCCTTGACCAACCTTTTGATGACGTCGGAATCTATTGCCGTCTTTACGTATCTAATTTTGACGTCGAAAGTCGGTGGCAATAATTGTTGGCAAGCTTGCAAAATCTCGGCTTTTGCTTCGTCGTTCCACACGTTTTGGTCAACGTCTCGCGGTATGACGAAACAAAGCTCCACCAAACGCTTGTCTTTGTCGACTATCGCTTGATTGAGCCTCAAAAAATAATATTTGTCTCCTGTCAATTTATTTATTTGGTCTATCAACATATTTTCGTTCTTTGGTATCCAATCTTTCGTTAGGCGTAAATAGTTGCTAATTGCTAATTCGCCTTAACAAAATTATTCGAACTCCTCTATCATCTTGGCTAGACGAGGCAAAATTTGGTCGTTGTCAACGCTTTCTATCAACTCGCCCTTAGCAAACAATGCAGATTTGCCAACACCGCCCGCTACGCCGAAGTCGCAACCTTTGGACTCGCCTATGCCGTTGACTACACAGCCCATTACTGCGATTTTGACGTTTTTACGCACGTTCTTGCACAACTCTTCCACTTTGCTTGCAATCTCTTGTACGTTGATGTTGGTCCTTGCGCAAGTAGGACAAGCGATAACCTCCGCATAAGGCTTGCTATATTTGTCGCACGCCTTGAGTATCTCTATGCCCGCCTCAACCTCTTTGACGGGGTCGTCGGTGAGTGAAACTCTAATCGTGTCGCCTATGCCGTCGCATAAAAGACTGCCTATGCCTATAGAAGATTTGATGAGCCCCTTGGTATAGGTGCCCGCCTCCGTCACTCCGATATGCAACGGGTAATCGCATTCGGAACGTATAAGTCTATACGCCTGTATCATCGCCGCAACGTTGCTGGATTTAGCGGATATGACAATGTCGTCAAAGTTGCACTCTTCCAGTATCCTAACGTGTTCCAACGCACTCTCACACATTGCCTTTGCAAGCGGCATATCGCGATATTTGGCGTCGAGAGAGCCGCCGTTGACGCCTATCCTTATAGGAATATTGCGTTCCTTTAGATAACTAGCCAAATACTTGACTTTGGATATATCGCCGATATTGCCCGGGTTTATCCTTATCTTGGAAACTCCGCTGTCAGCCGAAGCAATGGCAAGTCGATAGTCGAAGTGAATATCTGCCACGACAGGTATCGAGGTCTGCTCCACGATTTGACGACAGGCAAGCGCGCTCTCCTTGTCGGGTACGGAAACTCTCACGATGTCACAACCCGCCTCTTGTAACTTAGCTATTTGTGCAACAGTCGCATCTACGTCTTTAGTTTTTGTATTAGTCATCGACTGTACGCTGATTTGTCCTCCGCCAATTTCAACGTTGCCGACTTTTACTATTTTAGTCATAACTACCCCGCAAAATGTAATATATCAAGTAGTATCGTAAGTGCAAACAACAGCAACAAACCTACCGTATGAATGATTCCTTCAACCTTGCGATTGACGGGTTTTCCTCTGACGAGTTCTATCAAAGTAAAGACAATTCTCGAGCCGTCGAGAGCGGGCAAAGGTAATATATTCATAAATGCAAGCGACACCGAGAATACTCCCAGCCCGTAAATAATTGCAAAAAATCCGCTTTGGGTAAGCATTGCAAGCACCGATATGGCGGTAAAAGTACCACCAAGCGTTTCGCCTACTTTCGCACCTCCCGTAAACACGCTGCCTATGGTCTTGAGACTGACGACAATTATATCTTTGGCAAATACGAAACTGTGTCCTATAGACTCAAAAAAACCAAGCTTTTTTAGGCTGACTTCCGTACCGCTCAAGTCTATGCCCAAACCGTAATAAGAGGCGTCTTTGACGCTACCGTCCTCGGCTGTCTCCGTCCTATCTACCATGCCTTTGGTGACGTTGAGGTCGACAAGTTGCCCCTCTCTTTCTACTGTGACGACGAGTTGGTCCTTGCCCGCCAGCATAGAAGTAAAGTTGTTGCCTAGCGAAGCGTACGCCTTTTTGCCGTCTATCTCAACGATTACGTCGCCGCTTTGAAACTGCTGAACGATAGCCGTGTCCTTGAAGTCGTAAGACTTGTCGACGACCCTAAAAACTTCGCCGTATCCCATAAAGAAAATACTGAGAAAGATTATTGCAAAAATATAGTTGAATAACACTCCGCTTGCCAAAACGATTATTCGTTGCCATGGCGGTTTGGCGTTGAAGTCACCCTCGTTTTGAGCAACCTCGTCCTCTCCCGCAAAGGCGCAAAAACCACCCAAAGGAAAGGCTCTGACGGAAAATACTTCACCGCTCTTTTTGTTGGTCTTGGATATGATTTTTGGTCCGAAACCTACCGAAAATTCGTTGATTTTGAACTTAAAAATTTTACCTGCCGTATAGTGCCCCAATTCGTGAATGAGCACCATAAACAACAAGCAAGCGAGAGCACCCAATAAATATCCCGCTTTTTGCATTATTTGAGCAAAACTTACCGCCAAAAGACTCATAATCTCTCCTTTAACAGCTCATTGACCAGTTTTCTTGCCATGGAATCGCAAGAATATACGTCGTCGACGCTTGTAATAGCCTTATCGCTACCCAAAATATCGATAGCCTGCTCAATATAATATGAAAAATCGTAGAACTTTATTTTATCATTAAGATAAAACGGTACCAACACTTCGTTGACGGCATTGAAAATAATGGGATATACGCCGCCTTTACGCGCACACCGCATAGCAATAGCAAGACACGGAAAGCGCTCTAAGTCCGGCAATGAAAAAGTGAGGTCAAGTCCGTCCAAGTCGAGAGGTGAAAAGTCAAAATTTCCTCTTTCGGGATATAGTAAAGCTAGCGTAATCGGCAACTTCATATCGGGATAACTCATCTGCGCCGATATGCTACCGTCGTCAAAACGCACCATACTGTGCACTATGCTCTTGGGGTGAATATAGACGGCAATATCATCGGCATCTACGCCGAATAGGTGCTTAGCTTCGATGATCTCTAACCCTTTGTTGACGAGAGTTGCGCTGTCTATCGTCACTTTGTTACCCATATTCCAAGTTGGGTGTTTGAGTGCGTCGGACGCCTTGGCACAAGCAATTTGTTCCTTGGTCATATCTCTAAACGCACCGCCACTGGCGGTAAGAATGATTTGTTTTACTTTTTTGTTAAGGTCAAAGCCTTTACATTGCCATATAGCGCTGTGCTCACTGTCTACGGGCAATATTTTTACGCCCTTCTGCTTGGCAAGAGGCATAACTATATCACCGCCCGCAACCAACGTCTCCTTGTTGGCTAACGCTATATCGTTGCCGGCGTTGATAGCGTTGATTGTTGGCTCCAAACCTCTAACGCCAACCAAAGCGTTGAGTACCACGTCGCAATTAACGGCAGCTAGTGCGTTGACGCCATCGTTGCCACTCCATACTTCTAAACCAGTCTTTGACGACAGTTCTTGCGCCTTTTGCTCGTCGCCTACTGCAACGTATCTCGGCTTAAATTCGGCAATTTGTTTGGCAAGCATGTCTATATCGGTATTACAACATAGCCCGACAACCGAAAGTTTGTCGGGATAACGTCTAGCGACTTCTAGGGCTTGTGTGCCGATAGAACCCGTGCTACCCAATATTACCACGTTTTTTATTGCCATACGCCAACCTAGTATTTGTATATCAAAATACGTATTCTGTCTAATTATCTCTTCTTGAGACTTAAGGATTACGAAAACCTCTTGAAAGTCATATCGTAACCTAAGGGTATTGTCGTGTTATATTATTATCTTGTGACGAGCGAAACGGTCACGTAGACTATAGGAAGCATAAACAAAATACTGTCCAATCTATCCATCATTCCGCCGTGTCCCGGGAATATTTTGCCAAAATCCTTGATACCGGCTTTGCGTTTGATGGAACTGGCGCCTAAATCGCCCAATTCACAAATAACGCCGCCGACAAGCCCTATTACAGCATAAATTATGCCCGATTTAACCAGACTATCCGTCAAAGAAAGCATGCCGACGTTGTTGAATACAGACATACAATGAGTATAGTCAAACAACACGAAAACTATCATTGCGCCGAGAATGCCGCCCAAAACTCCGCCTATCGCGCCCGAAATAGTCTTTTTCGGACTTATCGTAGGGCAAAGTTTCGGTCCTTTGAAAGTAATTCCGACAAAGTAAGCCATAGTGTCCGTCAAGATAGGTACGAGCAACGTCAACATTATCGCCAACATTCCGTATTGCGAGTGGTTGAGTACGAAAAACGGTGCAAATAACAATACGGGATAGATAATAACGCCTATGGTTGCAAATAAATCTTTGAGCTCGAGCCTCTTGGAAAAAGTAAAATATACTATAGCAATCATCACCGCCAAAAGCGTCGAGGCAATTATTCCCTTTTCGCCCAAAAAATAAGTGGCGGGATATATGGTTGCCGACGAAAAAAATAACGCAAGTCCTACGGGACTGTAGCCCGCCTGCTTCAGCGCGTTGTACATCTCGTACACGCCTAAGACGCATACAAGTACTCCCACAAGGTCGGCAAAAGCGACTTCTATCTGCCTCAGACCAAGCAAAGTGCCTAAAACTATCCCCAACAATACCACCGCGGTGGCAATTCTCTTCCACATATCAACTCAACCTCGCTATCTTGCCAAAACGCCTATCTCGCTTGGCGTATTCGGCTAATATCTCTTCTAATGTGCTACGATCAAAATCAGGCCAATATTTATCCAAAAAAATCAGTTCGCTGTATGCGCATTGCCATATCAAAAAGTTGCTCAGCCTCTTCTCGCCTCCGCTCCGCACGATTACGTCGGGGTCGGGAATGCCGTAAGTGTACATACAATCGCTCATACTGTCCACGTCGATTTGAGTTATGCCCGACTGAATTATATTGTTGACCGCATTGACTATCTCTTGCCTACCGCCGTAGTTGATGGCAACGCTGACGCACATACCGCTATTGCCCTTGGAGGCAGCAACGATTTTTTCTAAAGCCTTACGAGTGGGCTCCGGCAGTTGGGTCACGTCGCCCAAAATGCGAATTCTATAACCTTTTTCGCTATATTCTTGCAATTCCCCCTCGGCAAACTTCTTGATAAGAGAGAAAAGTTCGTCTATCTCTTCTTGCGGTCTCGCCCAATTTTCGGTAGAAAAAGCGTAAAACGTGACGTAACGAATGCCCATAGCATCACACTCGTTAATCATTCTTTTCATTGCTTTGACACCCTCTCTATGTCCCATTTTGCGAGGAAGCAATCTCTCTTTTGCCCATCTACCGTTGCCGTCCATAATAAAGGCAACGTGCGTTGGAATATTTCTATTTTCCGTCATAAAACTCCACAACCTAGTCTTGCTAGTATCGGCAAGCCTAAAGTTAACGATAAATCAATCGTCAACAATCGCCAATTCCAAAATAATTTGCAAAAAACTACGCGCAAAGCGTCAATTAGACGCTCATTACTTCTTGCTCTTTTTCTTTGGTAAGTTTGTCCACAAGCTCAATCTTTTCGGAGAGTTGCTTGTCAACGTCCTTTTCGTAGGTGCTTACTTCGTCCTCCGATATGAGATTATCTTTTTTGAGCTTCTTGATGCCGTCGTTGATGTCGCGACGAGCGTTTCTCATTTGGACCTTTATATTCTCGGCTGTAGCCTTGATTTGCTTGACGAGGTCTTTTCTTCTTTCTTGAGTAAGTTCAGGAAAAATCAAACGAATATTTTTGCCGTCGTTGTTAGGCGTCATACCGAGATTGGCGGCAATCAAAGCCTTTTCTACGTCTTTGAGAATACTCGTGTCCCATACGCTTATCATCAATACTCTTGCTTCGGGTATAGTGATATTGCCAACTTGCTTGATAGGCGTAGGGGTACCGTAATAGTCGACGGTCACCTTGTCAAGGACGTGTGCGTTGGCTCTTCCCGCTTTGAGGGTCATAAACTCGTGTTTGAGGCTGTCGATACTCTTGCTAAGTCTTGTGTCGTACTCGTCGAACAATTCCAAAACTTCAATACTTTCGTAACTCATATAAAACTCCTTAAATAATTATATATAGCATTATACCAAATATAATCGCTTTTTTCAATATTATTTTATCAAAATATTTTTTGTTTCCCAAGTGGCGATTTTAATGTAATTAACTAAAAATATTGAAGCAAAATTGTAAAGCGTCAACTTCGATTTGAATAGTAAAAATCGATAACTAATTATTATATATTTATCAAAATTATTATAAATTTAGCGATAATTCATAATAATTTGAAGAAAATGACCTTCAAAATAACGTTTTGAAGGTCAAAGTTTAGTAAATTGTCAAAGCCAAAATTAGATTAATCTAAGAGCATAGCGGCTAAGATTATTTGATAATCGTACCTATTTTTTCTCCGTTTAACGCCTTAACTATACTATCTTGCTCGTTGAGGGCAAAGACGATGATTGGAATATTATTTTCCATACAAAGCGATATTGCCGTGGTATCCATAGCCTGCAAGCCCTTTTTGATAACGTCTATATAAGCAATCTCATCCAACTTCTTTGCATCGGGATTTTTTCTCGGGTCACTATCGTACACGCCGTCGATATTCTTTGCACACAACAGCACGTCGGCATTTACTTCGGCAGCTCTCAAAGCGGCACCCGTATCGGTACTAAAGAACGGATTGCCCGTACCGCAAGCAAAGATAACTACTCTACCTTTTTCGAAGTGTCTGAGTGCTTTGCGAAGGATATAAGGCTCGGCTACTCTGGTGATAGTCAACGCCGTCTGCACTCTCGTAGGTATTCCAGCAGCCTCCAAAGCGTCTTGCATGGCGAGAGAGTTCATAACGGTAGCAAGCATGCCCATATGGTCGGCTGCCGATCTATCCATCGTTGGTGCTTGACGACCTCTCCAAAAGTTGCCTCCTCCAATGATTAGTCCTACTTCGATACCTTTTTCGGTAACCTTTTTGATTTGACTTACGACGTATTCTACCACGCTTTGGTCAATGCCAAAACCCTTTTCGCCAGCCAAAGCCTCTCCGCTAAGTTTGATAATCGCTCTCTTGTACATAACAATCTCCTTGTGTTACTTTATTAGTCATAAAAAAGGGAAACAAAATCGTTTCCCTTAACAATATTAGTTGTTAGCCTTTGCTTTTGCAATTTGCTCTTCAACTTCGTTGGCAAGATTCTCTTCTTTTTTCTCGAGACCTTCACCCATTACGAAACGAGTAAATTTGATAACTTGTACGTCACCTGCGTTCTTGAGCACTTGCTTAACTGCAACTGCAGGGTCTTTGACAAAAGGTTGTTCTACCAAACATATCTCCTTGAAGAACTTGTTGATACGACCCTCTACCATCTTTTCGATAACTTGAGGAGGCTTGTTGGCGTTCTTTTCGTCGTTGAGCGCGGTTGCCTTTTGAATTTCTCTTTCTTTCTCGACTTCAGCGGCAGGTACGTCTGCAACACCTACGTAGAGTGGGCTTGCAGCTGCGATTTGAAGTGCGACGTCGTGAGTAAGTTCATCGGAAGCATTGGCACTAGTCTCAACGGCTACGCCGATTTTGCCACCCATGTGAATGTAGGTGTCAACTTTGGTGTCTGCACCGACAACGTATTTTGCATATCTTCTAATATCGATTTTTTCACCGATTTTGGCGATAGTCTCGGCAAGAAGGTCAGCCATAGCAGTCTTAACTTGTTCTACATCTGCAACGTCGTTGTTTGCGATATACTTAGCAACTTCTACTACGAAGTCTTTGTATTGAGCTCCGCGAGCTACGAAGTCGGACTCGCAGTTAACTTCCAAAAGTACTGCAACGTTGCCTTGAGTATAAGCTTCTACGATACCTTGCGAAGCAATTTTGCCCGCTCTCTTTACGCTGGTAGCCATTCCCTTTTCTCTGAGAATTTCTACAGCCTTTTCCATATCTCCGTCGGCTTCGGTAAGCGCCTTTTTGCAATCCATCATACCTACGCCCGTCTTAGCACGGAGGTCCATAACGTCTTTGTTTGTAAATGCCATATTATTTCTCCTTATTATTCTGCTTCTACAGCTTCTGCAGGTACTTCTTCTTGAGCCTCGGCAACTGCCTCTTCGCTCTCTTCTTCCTCTTCTACAGAGAAAGTGATACCTTCTCTTGCTTCGATAACGGCGTTTGCCATAATGCTAGCGATGAGCTTGATTGCTCTGATGGCGTCGTCGTTGCCAGGGATAACGTAGTCAACCATATCAGGGTCGCAGTTGGTATCTACGAGACCAACTACAGGTATACCGAGTTTTCTAGCTTCTTGAACGGCAATCTTTTCGTTGTTGATGTCAACTACGAACATTGCACCCGGCAAACCGTTCATATTCTTAATTCCGCCAAACTCGGATTCGAGGTTGTCACGAAGTTTTTTGAGTTCGGCAACTTCCTTCTTAGGGAGAAGGTCGAATTGACCGATTGCTTCCATTTGATTAATTTTGTTGAGTTTTTCGATACGGGTCTTGATGGTCTTGAAGTTGGTAAGAGTTCCGCCCGGCCATCTGTCGTTCATGTAGAACATTCCGCAACGAATTGCTTCGTCCTTGATAGCGTCTTGAGCTTGTTTCTTGGTACCTACGAACAAGATAGACTTGCCTTCTTTAGCAACGTCTCTTACGAAAGCGTATGCCTTCTCTACTTGTTCAACCGAGAGCGCAAGGTCAACGATATGAATATCGTTTCTTGAAGAATAGATGTACTTAGCCATCTTTGGATTCCACTTTTTGGTCTGGTGACCAAAGTGCACGCCAGCCTCTAAAAGGCTTTTCATTGTAACTACTGCCATAAAAAAATCTCCTTGTTTTTTCTTCCCCAAAGCCTACGTAACGCACAACTTTTGGCAAAAAGCAACCGCACGATACTACTCCTTGGGTGATTTATCTTAGGTGAGTATATCATAATCAACAAATATTGGCAAGGAATTTTGAGCATATTATATAAATATAATCAAAAAAAAAGACGCCTCATACGAGGCGTCACGGATAAACCCGATTATTCTTTGTCGCAACAACCGCAATCGCAATCGCCGTCGCAATCACAGTCATCTCCGCAGTTACACTCAAACTCTTTTTCGTACTCTGCGTATACCGCGTTGATGAGTTCTTCGTCTTCGAGCGGAACAAATAAATCGTTACCTTCTTCGTCACTCTCGATTTTGAAAATAAGCATCTCGTCTTCTTCGAGGTCGCCAAGTTCTACCGGTTGCAAAAAGATATACCAATCGTCCTTGTAATCGAGCGTGGCAATGTGGTTGAATTCCACTTCTTCGCCGTTGTCGCCCACAAGCGTAATAATCTCGTCTTCTTCCATCATTTCATCCTTAATTTCTTCTGACATAATACACCTCCATAGTTTATTTTATATTATATCCATACTTGGTATTTGTCAACAGTTATCTCAAAGTTTTAACTAAATTTGACATATATTTTTATAATTCGATATAATTTAGATATTTCTTTTAGGCTATCAATGCGAGTGGCAATCGAGATAGGTCTGCAAAATAATCGTTGCCGCTATCTTGTCGATGACTTGTTTGCGTTTTTCTCGTCTCACGCCTGCCTCAATGAGCATTCTTTCGCTGGTGACGGTGGTCAATCTCTCGTCTTGGTAATCGATTTTGGCGCTTACTTTTTGAGATAGCATTTGCCCGAATTCTTTGGCTTTTTGCACTCTTTCGCCGCTACTGCCGTCCATATTGACGGGAAGTCCTATAACGACAACCTCTACGCCGAGGTCTTTGACCAACTTGGCGATATAATCTATATCTTTGTCGGGGTCAACTCTCCTATACGTCTCCAATCCCGTAGCGATAATGCCCATTATATCGCTGGTCGCTAAGCCTATTCTTACGTCTCCAAGGTCTATACTAAGATGTTTCATACCACTCCTTATATCTCTATTTTGTCAAAATACTCAACCATTTTGTCCATTTTTCTAAAACAGAAAATAAAGAAAAACGCTACGGCTATTACCGCAACTACACCCCAGAAAATGAGCGACATAAGCCACTCTTGCATAGGCAAAAACGACATCGTTATGCCTAGTATCATCACGGCAATACCTCCGACAACGCATACTAACATAGGTACGAGCGTACCCATATTGTTCTTACTGATTTGTTTGATATTGGTCCACTTGAGATTAGGCGCTTTGACGTCGCGCATCAGACAAAAACAGTTGAGCGGGAAAGTACAAGCAAACACGCCTATTATATACAAAATTTTGTTATACCAAGGCGTGCTGGACACCAATGCAAACACCGCACCGGACAAAATCACAGCCAATAGGGTCGTCAAGTCGCTGAGAGTAAGTTTGGCTTGAAGAATTTGTTTAGAAGTGACGGGCAAAGTTTTGGCAATAGAAAACTGCTCTCTATCCCTAGATATACCTATGAGCGACATATAATTCATACCGCCTATCATCATAAAGCTGTAGAAGAAGCTCATGCCTAGTTCAAACATGCCAATGCAGAAGGTTTCGCCCTCTTCGGGTGAAGAGTTGCGACTCATAAAAGTAGAAATAAGAAGCATCGCAGGCGCCATAATCAGCATCATAAAGGTTTGAAGTGCGATAGATTGATCCCTCATTACCCCCTTGAGTTCTCTCATTACGAGGGCTTTTTTGGTAGACATAGGCTCCGTCGACTTGACCTTCTTTTCTGTGGACGATACGCCCCCGCCCTCCGACATTTTGGATAGCGTAGACCTGTAGAATAATAGTGAGGTCAAAACGCCGATAGCCAACGCTACCAACGTAATAGCAAAGAAAATAGCAAGATTTTTGGCTATTTGACTGCCCACCATAGCGAGTGCAAAACAGTAGGTCGGATAGAAATATCTGCCAAGCTTAGACATAACGCCAACTAGCGTCCCGCTAATATCCCCTTCGACTTCGCCGCCCATAGCCATGGAAGGCAAATATATAGCAAGCACGATACCTACCGTCAACAATGCGGTAATCAAGGCGGAAATCGTAGGATGCTTTTTGAAATAAGAAACTATTTTCATGATAGGGAAAGACAGTACCGATATTATCAATAGCGGCAAAAGCGGTATGAAAATCAGCGCAAAAGGTATCAATACGTAGTATTCCGCCCCAAAACTGAAGCCTTCTCTTACAAACGCTACGGCTATCGTGATTATCGACGGCAAGATTATGACGGTAGATATTATCAAGTTGTTGAACAGCGAAACAATCAACTTGGACAAATATATCGCCGACGGCTTGACTGGCAACGTCATAAGTATCTCGTTGTCGTTGCCGAAATACATTATTTGCAGATACGACGCCATACCCATAAATAGCACTGCAATCTGCGATGCAAGCAACATTACCGAGATAAAGTCGGCTACTATATTCATTTGGATAGCCATACTTGCGGCGTTGTAGATAGTGTATACCATCATCGCAAGCGGCATGGCAAATACCAATATTAGGATTATCGCGCTAACGATAAATTTTCGCTTGTCCTTTGCGTTTTCGAAGCGAGGCTTGAGATAATAGGACAAGTTAAATTTGGTCAAAGTCCAAAAGTTGTACATAACCCCTCCTATCAATCGAAGTCCACGTCGGGCTCGCTATCGGCGTTGGTGACGGACAAGAAAAATTCTTCCAGCGACAACTGACTTGCATTGTCGTGCAATTTGTCCATATCCGATACCAAAAGCAATTTTCCTTTGTCAATAATAGCTATCTTGTCGCACACCTTCTCTACCACTTCGAGCATGTGCGAGGAGAAAAAGACGCTGTTGTCCTCTTTGACGTGCTCTTTCATCAGTTCTTTGAGTATAAACGCCGATTTTGGGTCAAGTCCCGTCAAAGGCTCGTCAAGCACCCACAATTTTGGTTTATGTACCAAAGCGCCGATAACGCATATCTTTTGTTTCATACCGTGCGAAAAAGTACTGATAGACTTATCGTACACGTCGCCGAGTTCGAACATTTCCAGCAGCTTATCGACACGGCTCTTGCGGTCGTTGACGCCTACTTTGAACATATCCGCCATAAAGTCAACGTACTCTCTTGCCGTAAGCTTGTCGTACATAAGATGATTGTCTGACACGTAACCTATATTTGACTTGACGGCGATAGGGTCTTCTTGCAAGTTTTTGCCGTCAAGCACGATGCTGCCGCTATCAAAAGGCAGAATACCCATAAGACATTTGATAGTCGTAGATTTTCCCGCGCCGTTTGGTCCCAAAAAGCCGAATACTTCGCCTTCTTTGACCTCAAAGGTCACGTCTTGTACGGCGTATACGTCGCTGTTGGCGTATTTTTTGCTAAGATTGGTAATTTGTAACATAATTCACCTGTTCTTTTTGATTTTTTTCTCTATCTTAGAGCGGAACATACCGCGTTCCTCCCCGTTGTCCGACGGCTCGTAGAACTTCTCGTCCTTGAGTGAGTCGGGTAAATATTGTTGCTCCACCCAACCGCCGAAGTCGTGCGGATATTTGTATCCCTCAACCTTCTCCAACTTGTAGTTGGCGTCCCTGAGATAATACGGCACTTCGTCGTCGCTCTTGGTGGCAACAGTCTCTTCTACCGCATATTTTGCTCTAACAACGCTATTGGACTTTGGCGCTTCGCATACGTAGATAATTGCCTCGTACATAGGAATTTTGCCTTCGGGAAGTCCTAAATTTTTGAATGCGGTCAGTGCCGAAGTTGCCACTACCAAGGCTCTCGGGTCAGCCATACCCACGTCCTCACTACTGTGCACGACAAGCCGCCTCAGTATCAACATAGGGTCGCAACCCGCTTGAATAAGCCTCTCAGCCCAATAGAGTGCTGCGTCGCTATCGCTACCCCTCAACGATTTGCAAAAGGCGGAAATCATATCGTAATACAAACTTTCGTCCACGCATAGAGCCTTCTTTTGAATGGATTGCGAGGCAATCTCCTCGTCTATGACAATCTTGCCGTCCTTATCGGGTGTCGTTGAGCAACATGCAAGTTCCAATGCGTTGAGTGCTACTCTCACGTCGCCGTCGCTCGCCCACACGAAGTGGCTGAGAGCCTTAGGCGTAACGGTTAAGTCGTAATTTCCGAGACCGTCTACGGTGTCATTTATCGCTCTTTCGATAGCCTTGGTCACGTCGTCGTCGCTAAGCTTCTTAAACTCAAAAATTCTGCACCTCGACACGATTGCCTTGGTCATGGAAACGAAAGGATTTTCGGTAGTTGAGCCTATAAATACGACGTGTCCTTGCTCTATCGCCGCCAGCATACAGTCGGACTGTGCCTTGTTCCACCTGTGACACTCGTCGAGCAAAAGATAGGTCTTAGTGCCGTAGAGTTCCAATTCCGTCTTAGCTTCGTCAATGACTTTTTTGGCTTCGGCAATGCCGCTTGATACGGCGTTGAGTTTGACAAACCTACTGCTAGTCGTGTTGGCAATAATATTGGCAAGAGTTGTCTTTCCACATCCCGGTGGCCCGTAAAATATGCAACTACCCAACGTATCGGTCATTATGGCTCTGCGAAGCAAGCTACCCTTGCCTACTATGTGACTTTGTCCCACGAAGTCGTCAAGCGAGGTAGGTCTCATTCTTTCGGCAAGAGGCGCCGATTTTTGGGGTAAGTTATCGAATAAAGTATTCATAAAATTATTATATAATCTAATACATATTAAGTCAATAACAATCGTATTTCTTTAGTATGCTATTATACATTTATATCAAGCGTTATATCAGCGCTAGGAAAGTTGTGATAGTCTCCTCGAAACTTACAATATCAAATATGGTTTGTAGAATATTAACTTGAAGTAAATATATTGCAATCTTGCAAAAAAAATCACCCTGACGGGTGAGGAGATAATCTATAAGCCGAGTTCTGTAATCGATGTTCATCTATCTAGACGCATTGTTGCCAATACGTTCGAGCGATTGTCTGACCGGCAGGCTACCGATAGTCATTGTCTCTTGCACCGAGTGGGGTTTACATTGCTCCCCAAGTCGCCTTGGGGACGGTGAGCTCTTACCTCGCCTTTCCATCCTTACCCTTGCGGGCGGTCTATTTCTGTTGCACTTTCCTTCAGGTCACCCTGACTGGTAGTTAGCCAGCACTCTGCCTTGCGGTGCTCGGACTTTCCTCAAGCAAAGCTTGCGAACATCCGACTATCTCCGTTATCAATATATCACCCTTTGGCTTTTTTGTCAAACGAGCGAGTTGTTTAGGAAAAAGATATTTTGTTGGAGTACATATAATTCCTAAGTTTCTTCAATGCTTTGGTCTCTATCCTCGACACGTAGGAGCGTGATATATTAAACTTTTTGGCAATCTCGCGTTGAGTGAGTTGCTCTACGTCGTTGAGCCCGTATCTGAGACATATTATTTGATATTCTCTCTCGTCAAGTTGGTCTTTGACGATGTTTTGCAGCTTTTCTTTGATAATATCAGCTTCTACCTTACCTACCAAACTCTCTTCGTCAAGGCTTAGCAAGTCGATGAGCAAAACTTCGTTGCCGTCCTTGTCAAAGCTTACCGGCTCGTAGAGCGACCTATTGGCTTTTAGCTTTTTGGTGCTTCGCAGCATCATCAAAATTTCGTTTTCGATACATTTGCTAGCGTAGGTTGCAAAGCGCGTGCCCTTGCCTTTGCTGTAAGTATTGACGGCTTTTACAAGTCCGATAGAGCCAACCGAGATAAGTTCGTCGTTGTCGTTGCACCCCGCGTACTTCTTGGCTACGTGAGCAATGAGACGCATATTGTGTTTGACTAGTTCTTCTTTTGCTCTATTATCTCCAGCCCACATTCTCTCTAACAATTCCTTCTCGGTCTTTTCGTCGAGCGGCATGGCAAAAGAGTTTTGTCTGTCGATATAACCCGTAAACAATAATACGTTACTAAACAACGCAAACAAAGCACTCAACAACATAAAAATCTCCTTGCAACATACTATTCCCGCCAAGATGGTTTTATAAGCAAACTTGTCGAAAAATGCAAAATAAATAATAAAAAAACCGCCCGAAGGCGGTCGTATCGAGTAAATGTATAGCGGTTATTTTTTGGTTTTGAGCACTTCTTGAATTTCACTTAGCCAGCTGTTGATGTCCTTGAATTGTCTATATATAGCGGCAAATCTCACGTAAGCAACGTCATCGAGCTCTTTTAGCCCTTCCATAACGTACTCGCCAATCTGCGAAGTGGTTACTTCGCCGTCAAAATTGTTATGAATTTTCATCTCTATATCATTGACGAGTTTGTCTATATCGCTCATAGATACCGGGCGTTTTTCACACGCTTTGACAATACCTTGCTTGACTTTGGCAGTTGAAAATTGTTGTCTGCAACCCGACTTTTTGACTACCATGATAGGTGTAGTCTCAACGGTCTCATAGGTAGTATATCTTTTGCCACAACCAAGGCACTCTCTGCGTCTTCTGATAGACGTTCCGTCGTCGCTTACACGGCTATCGATAACCTTGTCGTCAAGACAACCACAATAAATGCACTTCATATTGCTCTCCAATTCTTTTTTTATCATTTTAGCACAAAACGATAAAATTGTCCATATTTTGTCTAATATTTAGACAAACACAGAGATGATAAGCGCAAACGTTTAAGAAAATAAGATTACATACAGCGTTGGTGCAATTCATGCCTTTATGCAATTCATGCAATTTGTTGCAATCACGCTTGGCAAGAAGCAATTCATAATCTATTTATCCAAACGCCGAAGATGCGACCAAGACACGAAAAGCGGTGATTTTATCGAAACGAGCGTACTTGCCGTACGTGAGTGAGAAAATTACCGCTTGACAAAGTATTGCAACGGATATTCGACGTTTGGGGTTAACATGGGGGCAGTCCATCATCAAGCTCCACCAAAATAGTATCCTCACCTATCTTGACTATACACTTCCAAGGAATGAATATACTATCGTTGCCGGAGACGCATTTGATGATTTTTTTGTCGCCGGGTACTACAAAGCCCGTGATATGACCGAGTTTGTTGAAACACATATCTATGAGCCTACCAAGTCGCTTGCCGTCGCAGACGTTGACAACCTCTCTATTTTTTAATTCACAAAACGATAATTCTCCCAAAATAAATCCCTCACACTATTGTATGAGGGAGTAGGTTGCAATATGTTATTGGCACAATACTTTCATTTTTGACAAAGCGTTTTTTTCCAATCGACTAATCTGAGCTTGTGAAATACCCATACCTTGAGAAATCTCTACTTGAGTTTTTCCACCGTAATATCTAAGCAATATTACTTGTCTTTCTTTGTCCGAGAGAGCCGATAGCGCGTTTTTGACGCAAAATTTATCAGTCCACAACTCTTCCGATTGCGAGCTGTCTCCTATTTGGTCGATAATTGACATATTGTCCTCGCCGTCGTTGTAGACTTGTTCTTGCAAAGAAATTGTGTCACTTACGGCATCGAGGGCACACACCACGTCTTTAAGCGGCACGTCAATCTCTTGCGCTACTTCCATAAGTGACGGAATACGCGCTTGATTGGTCTCGATGTTTTCTCTGGTCTTGAGTGCTTTGTAGGCAATATCTCTTAGAGAACGACTGACTTTGATACCGCTGCTTTCTTTGACGAATCGTCTAATTTCGCCTACCACCATCGGCACGGCGTAGGTAGAAAATCTCACGTTGTATTTGCTGTCGAAGCCGTCAATCGCCTTCATCAGTCCAACCATGCCTACTTGAAAAAGGTCGTCGCTCGGCGCCTTGTTGCCAAAGCGTTGTACTACCGACAAAACCAAGCGTATGTTGCCGAGTACGAACTTTTCTTTTGCTTTTTCGTCTCCTAATTTTGTTGCTTGCAATAGTCGCATACTCTCTTCGTTGCTAAGTTTTGGCAAAGACGAGGTATTGAGACCGCATATTTCTACTCTGTGCATATTTCCTCCTTATGTAGAATCTCTTTATGCACAAAGTTTCTTCAAAAGCTATATTCGTATATAAATTTTGGGTAAAAACCAAAAAACTATACCATTTTTGATATTTCTTTTTTGAGTTTTCCCATAACTTTCTTTTCCAACCTAGATATGTACGACTGCGATATACCCATCATATCGGCAATTTCTTTTTGCGTCTTTTTTTGTGTCCCCAGTATGCCGAAGCGCATCTTGATAATTTGCCTTTCTCGCGGCGTAAGTACGTCGAGCGACTTGCGTAAAATATCTCTATCCGCTTCCTGATCCACGTTTTGAGATACGACGTCGCTATCCGTCCCGAGTACGTCGCTGAGCAAAAGCGTGTTGCCGTCCCAGTCAACGTTGAGAGGCTCGTCGAGAGACACGTCTCCTCTCGATTTGACAGTTTTGCGCAGATACATAAGAATTTCGTTTTCTATACATCTACTTGCGTACGTAGCCAGTTTGATTTGCTTGTCCATCTTAAAGCTATTGACGGCTTTGATAAGACCAATGGTGCCGACGGATATTAGGTCCTCTATATCTATGCCGGTATTATCGAACTTTTTGGCGATATAAATGACGAGCCTAAGATTGTGTTCGATAAGTTTTTTTCTTGCGTCTTCGTCGCCTTTCATCAGCTGTTCAACGGTTTTTATTTCGTCTTCGCTATCCAAAGGATTGGGTAATACCTCACCCGTTCCTATGTAATCCACGTGATTGTCCAAGCCGAAAATTCCAAGTACCCAATACAAAAATTTTTTGAGCATAATTCCTCCTATATCTCGCTGTGCAGCAACATACCGTATTCGCCGAGCGGCGTTTTGCTTACGCCGACGACTACGTTGCGATAACTTTTTCCGCTATCGAGCAAAATCATCTTGTCCAATTCTCTCAGTTCTATCTCGCATTTTCCGTTGACGGTATTGACTTTCATTGACATTTTATGTACTCTGTCACCGTTATATAACTGCTCATAGACGCTTCTATCCAACATCATTACGGGTCTATAATCGCGATAATACAGCCTATTGCCGCTATCCCAAAAAGCCGTCGTCATAACTTGGACGTCGCCTTTTATCAACATAACTTCGCATGAGAGATTCTTTTTGCGCCGAGCGAGCACGATATGTTTCCAAATAATTCTCGATGAGCACAATACAAACACCAATCCCATACCGACGAAAAGCGAAACGTAACCGCCGCTATCGAATATCGACTTGCCGAATATGTACGCGCTTCCGATAGCCACGCCTCCCAGCAAAAACGTAATTGCAAAAAACACGGCAACGGCGGCAACGTAATGCGCCAAACTATTGTATTTTGCTCCTACGGCAACCATTACGAGAGCAAGAATAATTTTGATAATCCAAACGCCGTTCCATTCGATATATGGATATAGTATGGCAAAAACTGCGCCTATGAGCGACCCTAAAAATACTCTTCCAAAGCATACTTTGCACTTGACCAGCATATCGGTAAGAGCAAGAATAAAGCCTCCGATAAAAAGATTGACTAGCAAAATTACTTCTATGTACGCTTGCATAGACGCATTATACAGCCAAACGCTCAAAAAAAACTTCCGTCCGTGTCGGACGGAAGAATAAAATTGTAGAAAAATGACCAAAATTTATTAGTCGCGTTTTTGAAGTCTTCTCAAAAAGGAAGGACCTCTGAAGCCTCCGTTGTCGGGTTGTTCCCTTCTATTGTCGTCAATAGGTTGATTAGGTGCAACTGGTCTTGGCGGAATGTAAGTAGGCGTAGGAGGCGTATAAGTATTGTTGTCGTATCCCAAAGGCTTCGGAACGTAACTATCTTGCGCTTGTTCTATAGGCGTTTGAGGAGCTTGTTCCGCAAAGTACCTCCTTTGGAACTCCTCGTTGGATATAGAAGTCGTTCGCTTTGGAGCGCTTTCTTTTGGTTGTTGGCTTTCGGATTCAAAGCCCGTTGCAATGAGGGTTACTTGAATTTTGTCGCCCATATTCTCGTCAATATCTGCGCCGAAAATAATGTTGGCGGTATCTCCGACTGCAACTTTTACTTGACTACAAGCCGTACTTACCTCGCTGAGTTTGAGCGAAGTGCCGCCTTTTACGTTGACGATAATACCGCTCGCACCCGCTATGTTGGTGTCGAGAATAGGGCTCATTACCGCTTGTTTGACTGCATTTACAGCTTTGTCGGGACCTTCGGCAACGCCTATACCCATATGTGCCATACCCTTCATCTTCATGATAGAACGCACGTCTGCAAAGTCAAGATTGATAAGTGCGGGTTTAACTATCAAGTCGCTGATTCCTTGTATTGCCTTGCGCAAAACCTCATCGGCTTCGATAAAAGAATCTAACATATTGGTATCCGGGCTGAGCACTTCGAGCAGTTTTTGATTAGGTACTACAAGCAACGTATCAACGTAATTGCGAAGATTGTTGATGCCTTCCATTGCGTTTTTCATTCTGCGAGGGTTTTCGAATTCAAACGGGGTCGTCACTACTGCAACGGTCAAAATACCCATCTCGTTGGCGATGCTGGCAATGACAGGAGACGCGCCTGTGCCCGTTCCTCCACCCATACCCGCGGTAATGAACAACATATCGACGCCTTCGAGTTCTTGTCTTATCAATTCTCTCGATTCGTCGGCTGCCTTAGCACCCACCTTCGGGTCTGCTCCCGCTCCGAAACCGTGAGTAAGTTTTTCGCCGATTTGTATCGTCTTTTTTGCATTGGAGAGACGAAGAATCTGCTTATCCGTGTTGATAGAAACGAATTCAGCGCTCTGTATTCCTGCGTCAATCATTCTGTTGACGGCGTTGTTGCCACCGCCGCCCACACCGAATACTTTGATTTTGACAACGGAATTTTCGTAGGTGTACATAGAATTATCCATAAAACTAAACCTCCCTTCAACCAAAGATTTTTTTCAAAATGCTTTGGGAATTATATATTTCCGACGCTACGTCCAGCATAGCGATAGTCGAAGAATATTTTGCTTGATTGTATTGCGGTACGTCAGCCGTCAACACCTCGATATTGCGACCGATACACTTGTCCAGATAGCCGATTGCTCCTCTTATAGACGTAAGTGAGCCGCCCGTAAGATACAGAGGCGCATCGCTACTTAGCGGTTTGTCCATAACTTGGAGTTGACCGATTATCCAATCGGCAAAAGTTTTGAGCCTGTTGTAGACGATTTCGTTGACGTCGCGCACACCGAAAACCAACCTTTCTCCACCCGACATAATAGTATATACGGCATCGTCGTCGGGGTCTTGATTGAGATTGATTTTTCCGAAAAAGTCGTATGCGTCGTCAAACTCGACGCCCATCGCGTACGCTAGGTCGTCGGCTATATTGCCTCCTCCCACGCCTATGGACGATAGATAACAGAGTCCTTCGCCTTTGACGTAGCCGAAAGACGCATTGACAAAACCCACGTCTACCAACACCGCGCCTTTGACCCGCTGGCTTTGAGGTATGAGTTGCCCCGCTATTGCGTGCATGCCACCCACGTAATTGACTTTGGCAAAACCGCACACTCCCAACACTCCGTCCATCTTGTCGACGAAATCTTGTAGACAATACGTATAACTTAGATTGGCTCTAAGGCTGGTCGCGCGCTTGCCGATAGGCGAAAGCGTAGACTCGACGTTGTCTATTACGTAGTCGTTGGCTGAAGAATTGATGATAACGCAACGGCGGTCTTTGTTGAAAATATTCCCCTCTCGGTGCATATTGTCGACAATCTGTCTCGTTATCGTCTTTTCTTTGGCAAATACAGAATAAGTCGAATTGTTTTCTACCCTCAAAAAGTCGCTAGGAACGCCTACGAACACGGTATCCGACTTGCCGTCGTATCCGCTCTTGGCAATAACTTCCTTTACGTCGTCAACCAACCTTTCGGGCTCGACGAATTGGCTGCCGTAATATCCGCTATATCTCAGGTCGGCAAAATTTTTGATTACAAACACTCCGCTCGAAGTCTTATAACCAACCGCAAAAGTAAGTTTGCCCGAACCAATATCCAGTACGACCACGTTTCTATCCATAAAAGCATTATATATTATTAAAAGATTTTAGTCAAGATTTTATAATAAAAAATGCACCGTCTACAAAAGAGTACGATGCAAATCTATCGCAATCGACGCCTTACAAAGAATACGCGTGCCTAAATCCGCTATCGGACAAATAAATATATCCCGACGACTTTTGGGCGTCGTTAGCCGCATTGAGATAAAAATTGTAGCACTGCTTGAGTATCGTGCCGATATTATCGCTGGCGTTGAGCCTAAAAATAACCCCCGTATTGGTAGTCAAATCAACGTAACTTCCTCCAACTTGCATCGTCACGAAAAAGGCGCCGAATCTCGCTCCGACAAATGACACCTCTTCCGCCGCTCTAATCATCTTGACCAACTTGTCATTGTCTAAAAAGCCTCCTAAGGCTACGTCTGTCAAGTCAATACCGCTCGTCACGCACAAAAACTTGTCGCCAATATCGCTGACGTCGTCGATGCGCTTGAGGTCTCTATCGAGTACTGCGTAACCTCCCTCGGTAGTCACGGCAAACAACCCCGTCCTTCCCGTAATATTGATGACGACTTTGTTAGGCGCTTTGCGCTCTATCATCACTACCTTTAGAGTGGGATTTTTGCTTTCGATATACTCGCTCGCCTTTTCTTCGCTAAGTGCAAAAATAGAAGAATACTTGGCAATCTGACTGTCGTTGACGATAGAGGCTTTTTGCTCGTCGGTCAATGTCAAATCGGAGGTCGTCTCCACTTGAACGTCGCCTATGATAAATATAACGCAAGACAAGACAACCAGCAGTACCACTACTGCTAGCGAGATAAAAATAATCGTCAATCTTTTGTTCATTTTAGACCTCTAAATTCGCTTTATGTCTGCGCCCAAACTTCTGAGAATAGGCGCCATATCTTCATATCCTCTGTCGATATGATATATATCTTCTACTATAGTGGTACCTCGAGCGACGAGACCCGCCAACACCAGCGCCGCGCCGCCTCTTAAATCGCAAGCCTTGACCGTCGTACCGTTTAGTCTTCCAACTCCGTTGACAAAGGCGCGTTTGCCTCTAACGACTATATCAGCTCCCATAAGTCTTAGCTCGTTTGCCGCTTTGAATCTATCCTCGAACAAATTTTCCTCTATCACGCATTTGCCCTTGCCTATAGTCATCATAGCCAAAAACTGCGATTGTAAATCGGTAGGAAAATCGGGATAGTATCCCGTCGAGAGCAGCGGCGGATTGGTAGATACGCCGTTGGAGTACAAGGTTATTCTATCATCTTTGTAGGTGATATTGCAAGTATTATCGGCAAGTTTTGCCGTCAAAGCCTCCAAATGTCGACGACGTACGTTTTCGAGCGTAATCTCGCCTTGACACATTGCCGCCGCAATCAAATACGTCCCCGCAACTATTCTGTCGGGCAAAACCGTGTAATCTACGCCGTGCAAGCTCTCCACGCCCTCTATCACGGCTCTTCCGTCTTCAACGCCGCTCACTTTGGCGCCCATAGCCACGAGCATATTTTGCAAGTCGACAATTTCGGGCTCTCTGGCACAGTTGTCTATCACAGTCTTGCCGTGCAAAAATACGCTTGCCATTATCAGATTTTCCGTTGCGCCCACGCTAGGTATCTTGAGGCGCATATAGGCGCTGTGCGCGTGAGTTGCGTCACACTCTAACGCGTCTTGCGTTTCGACTATTTCCACGCCGAGTTTTCTCAGTCCGTCAATATGTATGTCGATAGGTCTTAGCCCGATATTGCAACCGCCGGGGTATGCGATTTTTGCTTTTTTGCACCTACTCAGCATCGCCCCGAGCAAAAATACAGACGAGCGTATCTTTTTCGCCGTATTGTTCTCTATCTCGGCGCCGTCGAGCGTGCTACTGTCAACCGTTATCGTTCCGCAATCGAAACTACACTTACAGCCTAACCCGCCTAATATGGACAACATATTGCCTATATCGCTGATGTCGGGGCAATCTCTCAAAACCACACTCTCTTGCGTAAGAATGCTGGCGGACAACAAGGCAAGCGCACTATTTTTTGCGCCCTTGATTCTAATATTCCCTTCCAGCCTATTGCCGCCGTTGATTACGTACCGAGCCATATCACCTCAAAACTTAGTATATCTTATGAGAAAAAACACTCTCTTGTGATTGTCTAGACACGTTGAGCAACAACCCCGTCGCGCAAGTAAATACGACGAGCGAACTTCCGCCGTAACTTACGAAAGGCAGCGGCAGTCCCGTAGGCGGTATGGCGCCCGTTACCACGGCGATATTGAGCAAGGTTTGCACGGCGATTATCACGGTAATCGCTACGGCGAGATAGGTCTGAAAACGATTGGTCGCATTGACGGCTATTCTTATGCCGCATACTACTATGACGCAATAGACGCACATTATCGCTATTCCCCCTATCCAGCCCAATTCTTCGCATATAATGGCAAAAATAAAATCGCTTTCGGCAAAAGGCAAAAACAAATATTTTTGTCTACTGTTGAACAGCCCCACGCCAAATAAGCCACCGTTGCCTAAAGCGTAATAAGATTGTATTAGTTGATAGCCCTCGCCGAGCGGCGAAGCCCACGGGTCGAGAAAAGCCGTCAGCCTCTTAAGTCGATAGGGTTCGATGAGTATCAATACCACGACTACGGCAACGAGAGGCAGCGCCAAAACGGCAAAGTGTCTAAGTTTAGCTCCTCCGACGAATAATAGTATCAGACACGACAGTCCTACGCACATAGTAATAGACATATTGGGCTCGAGCATAATCAACACGCACACCGCCCCCATAGCCAAGAGGCTTATAACCATATTTTTGAAGGTGACGGCACTCTTTTTGGACATTTGCGCGGCGATAAAAATGGCGACTGCGAACTTGGCTATCTCCGAAGGCTGAAAAGTGGTAAATCCGAGATTAATCCATCGCGTAGCTCCGTATTTTTCTACGCCGAGTCCGGGAATGAATACCAAAGCCAATAGCACCATTCCGACGACGAGCAAAACCCAACTGTATTTGCCCAGTTTGTCTAGATTTATCTTGGTAGCGCCTAACGTCGCAACAACCGCGACAATCAATGCGAGCGCTTGCTTTTTGACGAAATAAAACGCGTCGCCCGTGTCGCGCAACGCAACGTAACTACCCGCACTATATTGCATCAACAGTCCGAATAGCGCGAGGAACAAGGTGCAAACTACGAGTACGACGTCAACCTTTTTTGTCCTTTTCGGATAGTAATTCTTTAAAAATCCTGTCAAAATGTTCACCCCTCTCTTCATATCCGCTATATCTGTCAAAACTTGACGTCGTAGGCGAAAATAAAACGTTGTCCATACCCGACTCCAATGCGAGCGCGGTTGCTCTTTTGAGTTGGTTGCACCTAACAAAATGATATGAGTGAACTAGTGGCAAAAATTCCATAATTCTATCAGAATTGTCGCCGCATACCGCAATAAATCCTACGTTTGACGGCAAAGCGTCAAAAAACGGTTGGTAACTTATACCCTTGTCGTAACCGCCGATAATGAGCGCAACGCTGCCTTTGACGGCTTTGCACGCGTTGATAGTACTGTCAAAATTGGTGGCTTTGGAATCGTTGAAGAATTTTACTCCGTTGATATTGCCTATGTATTGACGCCTATATTTTGGCATTTCGAAGGTACTTATCGCTTTGACGATGACGTCGTTGTCGATATTCAATAGTTTTGCAACCGTTATGGCGGCTAGGGCGTTGGAGAGATTGAAGTCCGACTCTATCTGCGTATCCGCAACCGAACATACTCTCTCCCTATCTTGATCCAAAAAGTAAATATTGCCGTCGGCAACGTAAGTACCCTTGACCCTATGATTGATAGAATAATAATATAATCGTCCCTTGACTTTGTCGCCCATATTGCGCGTAACCGTACAATCGTAGTTGAGTATTGCGTAATCGGATGAGGTTTGGTTGCAAAATATTCTCTGTTTCATTTCCGTATAAACCGCCATGGTCTTATGCCGTTGGAGGTGGTCGGGAGTTACGTTGAGACACAGCGCAAAGTGAGGTCTAAAAGTCTTGACGGTCTCGAGTTGATAACTCGATATTTCCAATACAAGCACCTTATCTTGTCCGTTGTCGTCCGCCATTTCATTGGCAAAACTCTCCCCTATATTGCCGAGCGCTTTGCTCTCTATGCCTGCTAAATTGAGAATACGGTTGATTAGCAAAGTCGTAGTAGTCTTGCCGTTGGTACCCGTCACCGCAATCACGTCGCCCTTGCAATGTCTGTAGCCGAGTTCTATCTCTCCCACAATCTCTATGCCGCATTTTTCGGCGTATTCTACTATCGTGTGATTTTTGCTTACACCCGGGGAGAGGACAACGAGGTCTTTGTCTTGAACTATTTCCCAACTATCTCTGCCCGCAAGATTGACAAAGTCACCCGTCTTTGCGATGCTTTCGTCAAAAAAATAAACCTCATATCCAAGGTTTATCAGAAGTTTTGCACTTCCCTTTCCGCTTGTGCCATACCCTAAAATCAATGCTTTTTTCATATTTACTCCATATAACTAATCGTTGCAACTATGCAAGCGATGATTGTGATCGTGGTATAATAAGTTACTATTTTGCTTTCCTTGATGCCTTTATATTCCAAGTGATGATGAAAAGGCGCCATTAACAACACTCTTTTTCCCGTAGTTTTGAAGGCGATAACTTGCACTATTACTGATATGCAAGATACCGCGAACATTATGCCGACCAGTGGCAAAATTAATGGATTTTTGCTCATAAGTCCCACGCAAGCCAATCCTCCGCCCAATGCAAGCGAGCCCGTGTCGCCCATAAATATTTTGGCGGGGTGTGCGTTGAGCCACAAAAAGCCGAGCAAGCCGCCTATCATCGCCGCCAAATAATAACATAGCGACTGATATACCCTTGCTTCTCCGCTCAGACCGCTAGATAGACAACTTGCCAAAGATATGAGGCAAGCAGTCAGCCAAAAGGCGTAGACCGCCAAAGAAGTTTTACCCGCAAGTCCGTCAAGACCGTCGGTAAGATTGACGGCGTTGGTCATTGCGACAAATACCAGTACCGCAAACGGTACGTACCATTTGCCCAAGTCAAACTCGATATTAAAAAACGGCAACTTGACCACCGAGCCTATATCTTGCGAGCGATAGCAATAAAAAGCGACTATTACGGCTATACCTAACTGACCTATCACCTTTTGATAGGCTTTTAGTCCCATATTGTCCTTATTCCATACTTTGATAAAGTCGTCTAAAAAGCCGAGCAAGCCGTATCCGAGCGTGGCAACCGTTGCCACCGCTCCCACGCTGTGTCCCGTGCCGTCGAATATAAAGTAAGTGATAGCCATTGCAAGCAAAAATATGATACCGCCCATGGTAGGCGTGCCCGCCTTGCCCGAGTGCTTGTCCACGTACTTGAGTATAGATTGCCTAGCTTTGAGTTTTTTGGTCAAAGCAAGCACCAAGGGGTTGAGCAACATTGCCAACACCCAAGAAGCAATCAACGCAATAGTAATTTTGAAATAATTATCGGATAGCAATAGCGTTTATCCTCACCAACTGCGCCATATCGCTATATGGCTTTTTGACTCCCATTTCGTCGATATAGTCTTCGCTGCCCTTTCCTGCAATCAAAACAACGTCGCCTTGCCGAGACAACTCCTTTGCCAATTCTATGGCTTTGCCTCTGTCGAGTTCTACAAACAGTTTTGCTTTGCCACACATTCCCGCAATAATGTCTTGCGCTATGCTTTTGCGACTTTCCGTCCTGGGATTGTCCGAAGTCACGACCGCAACGTCAGCCATTTCACTTGCAATTTTGCCCATGACGGGTCTCTTGGATACGTCGCGATCCCCTCCGCAACCAAACACGACGATAAGTCTTTTGTCGGTAAGTTTCCTACTCTCTTTGAGCACGTTATACAGCCCGTCGGGCGTGTGGGCGAAGTCAATGATATACGTTCTTCCCATACTGTGGAATACGTTAAACCTCCCCGCCGGCGGAGTGACGTTTTCTAAGCTTGCGATAATCGAGGAGTTGTCAACCCCCGCCATTTTGACTGCAAGCGTTGCCGATAGTACGTTGTAAACGTTAAATTTACCGTACAAATGCGTGTATATAGGCAATATCTCGTCCAGCATATTGATTACGTATCTACAGCCGTCGACGCTTGGTTGGTAGTCGATGGCAAAACAATCTGCGGGATTGTCAAGTCCGTAAGTCAATACCGGCGCGTTGCACTCTTTGATGATTTCTCTTCCGCAATCGTCGTCGACGTTGACGAGAGCGCAACCGACGTTGTCAGCATCGAAAAAGGACTTTTTGCAAATCTTGTAATTGTCCAAGTTTTCAAAGAAGTCGAGATGATCTTGCGACAAATTGGTAAATATCGCCGTATTGACAAAAACTCCGTAGAGTTTGCGCAACGCGATTGCGTGGGCGGAAATCTCCATAACGACCCACTTGCACCCGCTATCCAGCATCTTTTTTAACAAAGCGTGCAAATTGGTAGGGTCGGGGGTGGTCATATCGGCTTGCTCACGCTTGCCCGCATATTCTACATACATAGTGCCTATCAGTCCGCAAGGTATGCCGTTGTCGCTTAGCATTTTGTGAATCAAATACGCAGTTGTCGACTTGCCGTTGGTACCGATTACTCCGATGATTTTGAGGCGTTTGCAAGGGTTGCCGAAAAAATTGGACGCCATCACTGCCAAAGCGATTCGAGTGTCTTTGACCTTGACGACGGTTGCTTCTCCCGCGTATATTTCTCTACTGCACACTACGGCAACCGCGCCCTTTGCCAAGGCAATGTCGGCAAATAAATGTCCGTCGGTAGTATGACCTTTTAGACATACGAAAACGCTGCCTTGTACGACGTCTTTGGTATCGAACGCCACGTTTTGCACGGCAATATCAACGCTGCCTTTTATGCTTTCTGCCTCTACGTTTTCCAATAAGTTACTTAGCAACATATCTTCCTCCAAATTGCATCTCTATAATAATATTTATATTGCGCCCGCGCAATAGCTTCGCAATCTTCGACATATTAGACTATTTTTTTATTCGCATGCAAAAAACGCCACGGTTTTTTTCTTAATTTTCGCCCCCGCGGCAGGCACTTGATAGACTACTCGTCCGCTCTCTCCGCTTATCTCACAGTCTATTCCGAGATTTTTGAGCGTAGCGCTTGCTTCGGCAAGTTGTTTATCCATAAGGTCGGGCATGACAATCTCTTCGTTCAACTCTTTTTCATTGCCGTCGTAGCGCGGAGCTATGCCTTTGTAGGCGAATATATCTGCAAATATGCCTCCTACGTACGGAGCGGCGACGATACTACCGTAGTAGACGTAACCTTGAGGTTCGTCCACCAACATCAGACATACGAGAGTTTCGTCTTCCACGTCGGCAAAGCCTATGAACGACGAGATATATTTTCCTCGGGCGATAGAGCCGTTTTCGTATTTTTGCGCCGTACCCGTCTTGCCACCTATGCTATAGCCCGCAACTCGCGCGTTTTTTCCGCTTCCTTCTTCTACTACTTTGACCAAATACTGTTTGAGCGTATTGCACGTTTGCTCGCTGACTGTACGATTTTTGGGAGAAGGGTTGGCTTTATAGGCAACTCTCCCGCTCTCGTCAACGATACTGTCAACCAGGGTAGGAGAATATAGGTATCCTCCGTTGACTACCGAACAAACTGCCGTTGCAAGTTGAATTGGCGTAACGGCAATGGCTTGACCGAAACCTATGCGCGCGAGGTCGACGTTTTTGACTTTATTGCGATCAATCAACAATCCTTTTGCCTCACCGCTTTGGTCGATGCCCGTCTTTTGACCAAGTCCGAACGCGTCGAAATATTGATACATTTTTTCACACCCAACCGACAACGCCACGTCCATAAAGACGCAGTTGCAGGAGTTTTTTATCCCTTCTTCAAAATTTTGCGATCCGTGACCTATGCTTCGCCAACATTTAATGCGTTGACCGTCCACGGTTGCCGAGCCGCCGCAATAATAAGAATTTTTGATTTTATTTTGCTCTATACCGATAGCAGAGGTAAGAATCTTAAAGGTCGACCCCGGCTCATACACGTCTGTGATTATCGTATTGCGAGAGCCTTGCAACAACAACTCCATATCGTCGCGAGGTATGTCGTTGAGGTCGTAAGTCGGCGACACGGATATAGCTTTGACTTGCCCCGTATTGGCATTCATTACTATGCAACTTGCCGATTTGCTTTGATATTTTAGTTGAGCTTGCGTAGTCGCCCTTTGCGCGAAAGACTGAATTTTGGAGTCAATCGACAGTTGGACGGTCATACCTTTGACACCGTCTTGATAGTAAGTAGTTCCGTCTGCGAGTTTTTTGCCTACGAGGTCGGTTGGCGTATAGGTTGCGCCGTCTACTCCTTTGAGATAACGGTCATAATACTGTTCTATGCCACTCTGTCCCACGCCGTCCACATTGGTAAAACCCAACAACTGCGTAAGAAAATTGCCAAGCGGGTATCGCCTCTCGCTGTCGGCGGTGAGGTAAAGTCCCTCTACGTCAAGGCTTATCAGCTCTAACATTTGACTTCTTGTCAGTTGCTTGGCAACGGTAATTTCCGACACGCCTTTTTTTGACAATTTTTTATATAGCTTATCCTTGTCCATTGCTACTATCGACGACAACTTGACGGCAAGCGTATCGATGTCTTTCAATTCGTTTGGGCGTGCGTACAACGTGTACACGGTATTGCTTTCGGCAAGGACTACTCCGTTGCAGTCGACTATGTCGCCTCTATCCGCTCTCATAGGTAGGTCTCTAGTCCATTGACTAAAAGCTTTGACCTTGAGACTCCCGCCTTGAATAATTTGCACGTAAAACAGCCTTGCTACCAAGCCGATAAAACAAAAGACCACCAGCAAAAGCGTTGCCAGCAGTCTCTTTTTGATAGACGTATGAGTAATTTTGTCCACGCTGACCTCCGATACCGTTATATCTTATGAACGGCGTCGTCGGTTTATTTAGAAAATTTATTTACAATTAGATTTTTTGCAAAAAAATACCTCCCTACGCTTGTAGAGAGGTGTTTTGGTTATCCGAAAATTTTAGCTATCGAATCGCAAAGATTGTCAAACCCGCCCGTATTGGTATCGTAATCGTACTCGGCGACGTTTTCCATAGGTTGCAATTCTATCACGTTGCCGTCGGCGTCGACCGCATATCCCATTGCCTCTTCGTTGTAGGTTACGCCCTCTTCCACACTAGCGGAAACCGCTCCCGTGCCGGCAGTAGCCATATTGATTATCAGCAAAGTCGCAATAACCGCAACTATAAAGAAATATACGCAAATAAGCATTTTTGCTTTTGTATTGAGTTTGGATTTCTTTTTGGAGTTACTCTTGCCCGAATTGTCAACGCTTTGATTCATCGTTGGATTTTGTCTGACGTAACCCTCGCTGTTGTCGCGATAATAATATCCCGAATACTCTTGCGAAGCGGCGTAATCGGCGTCGGCTTGAGCAGCGTAACCGTCTTGATAACGATAACCCGCGCCAAAGTTTTGATTGTAATCGCGAGAGTATGTATCGTAACTATCGTACGATTGATTGTAGTAGTTGTTTTGATAGCCGTTTTGGTTGTCGTTGCGATAATATCCGTTGTCGGTAGCATTGTCGTAATAGCTTTGGGTATATCTGCTTTGTCCGTATGCAGAATTGTAATATGCAAAATTATTGACGTCGTTCTCATACGTGCTTTGTTCGTATTTTTCTCTTTCCATCAATTTGTTCATATTGCTTCTCCTTTTGCTATATTTTTTGCGCTATTCTCAACTTTGCGCTTGACGCTCTACTATTGTTTTGCAGTTCTTGCGGACTAGCAACGATAGGTTTTTTGGTAATTATCTCTATCTCTTTGACCTTATCGCAAGTGCAAATAGGTTGTTGCGGAGGACATATACAATCCTTCTCTAGGTACTGAAACGCCCTTTTGACTATCCTATCCTCAAGCGAATGGAAGGTAATTACACATATTCTTCCGCCGACGTTGAGTCTTCTCGTCAATCCTTCGACTATCGTATCGAGTCCGCTGAGTTCGCCGTTGACCTCTATTCTTATCGCCTGAAAAGTTCTTTTGCAAGGATTTCCGCCCTTCCATCTGAGTTTTGCGGGATAAGAGTTTTCTACTATCTCGGCAAGCTCGCCCGTAGTTGTGATTTTTTGTTTTGCTCTAGCTACTACGATATTGTGAGCAATTCTTCTTGCCAGTCTATCCTCGCCGTATTGGTAAATGACGTCGGCAAGTTGTTCCTCATCGTATTCGTTGACCACTTCCATTGCGCTCAGACGTTGGGATTGGTCCATTCTCATATCTAGCGGTGCGTCGCTGTTGTAACTAAATCCCCTCTCCGCGTTGTCGAGTTGATAGGACGAAACTCCCAAGTCCAACAACACTCCGTCTATTTGACCTATCTCCATCTCGTCCAAGTGCGACAAACAGTTTTTGAAGTCGTCGTGGACGTATGTGATTTTTTCTCTATACGGCGACAGTCTCACCATAGTGCTCTCTATCGCTTGAGCGTCCTTGTCAAAGGCTATCAGCCTACCCGTCGTGAGGCGCTGCAGTATCTTTTCGCTGTGTCCGCCTCCGCCCAACGTTCCGTCAACGTAAATTCCGTCGGGTTTGATATTCAGTCCTTCTATACACTCATCGAGGAGTACGGGTACGTGCCTAAATTCCATAACTAAAAGGTAATCTCCTCACCCAGTTGAGCAATAATCGCATCGTAAGACATATTGTCGTTAAACTTTTCGTTCTCTTCTTCCCACTTAGCCTTGCCCCAAATCTCAATCTTGTTGCCCATACCTACGAAGACCACTTCTTTGCCGATACCGAGGGTTGCCTTCAATTCGCTTGGCAAAGTAAATCTTCCTTGTCCGTCTTCTTTGATTTCGTTGATATTAGAATATATTTGTCTTGCGGCAAAGGTTATCATATTTTCCGACAAACCTATCTTCTTGCACAACTTCTCTTGAATTTCTTTAGCTTTATCTTCCGAAATGATGCTGAGATAATCGGAGGCGTTTTTCATATAAAATATTTTTCCTTCGCCAAACTTGCTGCGATACTTGGAAGGAATGCGGTATCTTCCCTTCTCGTCGGCTTGCAGACTTACAGTTCCGTAAAAACCTTCCATATCCCCCTCCTTAGTTTATCTTCACATATATAATAACAACAAAATTCGAGATTGTCAATAATTATTTTCCACTTATTTCCACAATACAAAAACAAACATATGTTTGTAAAGCATATATTGTGTTAAAAATAGATTTTTTGCACAATATCTTGTGTTTAATGCGTGGAAAATTGCATTTTCTTGTAAAAAAATCCCAAAAAAATTTTTTTATTTTTGCAAAAAATAATATAAAAAATATCGTATTTTTTATCAAAATTTCATTATATGTGGTAAAAATCCCAAAATGGTGGTTAAAATCCCAAAGCACCATTTTATCACCTCTACCACACAACAAAAATCCCCGTTTGCGGCGCAACGGTCAGACAAAAAAAAGAGCGACCCACAGGTCGCCCGTCATCATTTAATTATTCTATCAATCTATGCAAATCTCTATACCGACGACGCCATACTTTTCCTCTTGCGTCTCGGTATAATACTTTCTCATATTATTTACCGCTTGGTCGATAGACTTATCTTGGCAGCCGCATTTGCAAAACAAATCCGTAGAAAAGAGTTCTCTAAACGAGGAAAACAAATGTAAGTTTACAACGGTAGCATCGATAGTTTGTCTATCGTCGTCCACCAAAGCAAATCTAATCTTATCGCCTACGGAAAGCATGCGTCGTTTTTCGTCATATAGCCTAAGTTCAATCGGCTTCTCTTTACTTGCAATTTTTTCAAAAGGCTCTTGACAAAGTTTCATATCCATTCTCACAATTCACCTATTACATTTCTTTTAACAATATCAGATTGTTGTCCACCAAGTCACATGACGACAAGTAGTACGGTATCCCTTCAATCTCGACGCATTTGACCGCTCTACAGTCCTTACCGTGAAGGTGTCCGTACACCACGGCATCGACGTTATGCTCACTCAACAAACGAGTAAAGTCACTCTCTTTCATATTGACGTCAAAGGGCGGATAATGACACATTGTCACAACCCAATCCCCATCTTTTCTCATTTGCTCCATTTTTTCCAAAGACAGCTGCAATCTAAGATACTCTCTATTTATTATCTTCTCATCCTTATCTGCGCCGCTAAGTGCCCAGAGCCTCGAGCCGCATACAAGCACTCTTCCTACTCTCACACAGTCGTTTTGCAGACATAGAATACTGTCGACCACTATAGATTTTACTTTACTTAGCGATGACCACCAATAGTCGTGATTTCCCTTGATGATAACTTTGGTACCTTTTAGACAAGCTAATTGGTCTAGGTCGGGTTTAGCTTCCTCCAACGTCATTCCCCAACTCAAATCTCCACACAAAAGTACAAGGTCGTCGTCACTTACTTTGACAGCCCAATCGGTTTTGATTTTTTCCCAATAACCTTCCCAACTGCTGCCGAAAATATCCATCGGCTTGTTGCAAGCACTCGAGAGGTGTAAGTCGCTTATCGCAAATACCTTCATTTTGTTATCTCGTATTAATATTATTCAATAATATCTTGTCTCTAGTCTAATATTACGTTCTTTATTTATATTACGATTGATTGTTTTCATCGCTCTAGCAATCGCATCTGACATATTTGCCTTAACTCTTGTATCTTTTTATCGCCTAACAACCCGTGATTGTAGCGTTGACGTGGCGTTGTATGGCGCAACATTATTTATCAATCTGCACGATATTATTTTCATCTATTTTTTGAATATAATAATCATTGATTATATATTTTACAAAATTATTATATTTTTTTGATTATTTTAGAATTAAATACGTCAAAACAGGCTATTAAGCATTGACCAAAAGTCCTTCCATTCTTTCCAAGGCTTGTTGTAATCCTTGCTTATTTTGACAAGAAGTAACGACTATATCGTCAACTCCGACGGCAAGAGTCGAAGCTATAATCTGCCTTTGTTTGGTTTGTTGCATCTTGGAAAGTTTATCGCCTTTGGTGGCTATTATAGCAAAAGGTAAGTGATAATAATGTAGGTATGCCACCATTTGCTTATCAAGGGCGTCGGGCGTTCTTCTAATATCTATCAATACCAAAACACCAGCAATTCGCCCGAATCGGTTGGCAAGATACCCTTCTATCATATTACCCCACTTCTTCTTTTCGTTGTCGTCGACTTTTGCAAAGCCATAGCCAGGCAAATCTACCAACATAAACTGCCCGTCGTTGAAGTCAAAGTAGTTGATTAATCTAGTTCTCCCCGGCGTCGACGAGGTCTTGGCAAGTCCCGATACTCCCGCTATCATATTGATAAAGGAAGACTTTCCTACGTTGGACTTACCCGCTACCGCAATTTCGGGACAGCCGTAGTCCTTACAAGCCCTACTATCCGACTGCGAAACGACGAATTTTGCCTTTTTGATTATCACAATCTACCTCCGAATACAATATCAAAGGCTTCTTGCACGTTGCCGACGAGCCTTACGTCCAATTTTTCTTTGACAACGGTAGGCATTTCGGCAAGGTCCTTTTTGTTTTGCATAGGAATTATTACTTTGCTGATGCCGTTTCTCACGCAAGCGAGCAGTTTTTCTTTAAGACCGCCTATCGCCAAGACCTTACCGCTAAGCGTAAGTTCTCCCGTCATAGCAACGTCATTGTCGGCTGGGGTTTGCGTATATGCCGACAATAGCGAGCACGCTATCGCAACGCCCGCAGAAGGTCCGTCTTTTGGGGTCGCTCCTTCCGGCGCGTGAATATGAACGTCGTTTTTGGTAAGCAAATCCTCGCAGTCGCCCATCGAAGCCAACTTGTTTTTGACGACAGTCAAAGCTATCTTTGCAGATTCTTTCATCACTTCGCCCAAGTTGCCCGTCAGCGTCATATTTCCCTTGCCGCAAGGCAACAATTTACTCTCGATATTCATTACGACGCCACCAACGCTAGTCCATGCCAATCCGTTGACTACGCCACATTCCTTATCAAAATACTTTTCTTCGTTATTATACTTGGCAACGCCGAGATATTTCTCTACGTCTCCGACCGATATGCAAAAACTTTTATCTTGACAATCTTGCCGGTTGTCGGCAATGTGTACGGCAATTTTTCTGCAAATAGCGGCTATTTGCCTATCCAATTCCCTCACGCCCGCTTCGCTAGTATATTTTTGGATTACTCCAACCAAGGCGTCGTCGTCGATTGTTACCTTGCAGCCCGTCAAGCCGTTGTTTTTTATTTGTTGCGGCACCAAATATCTTTTGGCAATCTCCAACTTTTCCTCTTGAGTATAACCACTCATTTCAATCACTTCCATTCTATCGAGCAAAGGTTGTTGGACGTTTGCCAAAGAATTGGCGGTGATTATAAAGGTTACTTTAGACAAATCATAAGGAATTTCCAAATAATGGTCTCTAAAATACTTATTCTGCTTAGGGTCTAGCACCTCTAGCAACGCGCTCGAAGGGTCGCCGTTGACGCCGCTTCCTATCTTGTCTATCTCGTCGAGCAAAAACAAAGGATTGGAATACTTGATGTCGCAAAGACTGTGAATAATTCTACCGGGCATAGCTCCCACGTAGGTTCTTCTATGCCCTCTGATTTCGGCTTCGTCTTTCATTCCGCCAAGGCTCATTTGCACCAATTCTTTGCCTACAGCCCTCGCTATAGAGCGCGCAATCGAAGTTTTGCCCACTCCTGGCGGTCCGACGAGACACAAAATAGGCGCGTCTATCTCGGGAGCCAATTTCTTCACCGCTATGTATTCCAATATTCTTTGTTTGACCTTTTCGATACCGTAATGGTCCTCATCCAAAATTTTGGCGGCTTTTGCAACGTTATAGTCTTCCACTCCCATATTATCCCAAGGCAATGACAACGCCGTATCCATATAATTACACAATACCGAATATTCCGGCGCGGAGGTAGGCAATTTTTCCATTTTTGCCAAGTCGCTTTTGAGTTTTGCCTTGACTTTGTCTTGAGCGTTGAGTTCTTCGACCCGTCTACGGTACACGTCGACATCCTCGTCGTTTTCGCCGAGCTCATCCTTTATCGCCTTGATTCTTTCTCTCAAAACGTAGTCGCGCTGACCTTGTTCTATTCTTTCGTTGACGATGTTATCTACTCTTTTCATCACAAAGTAATCGTTGAGAGCTTCTCTCATAAGCACCGTCGCCAACTCTACGCGAGCCAAAGAATCGTCCATCTCTATGACGTACTGCCTTTGCTTGTCGGCAACCCCCATCAAAACGATGTTGATTTTTTCGTCGACGTTTTTTGCTAAGCGGAAGTCTTCCGCCAATTTTTTGATTTCTTTATTGTTCTCGAGGCTGAGATACTCGTCAAAAATCTTGTCAATCAAATGAAAGTAACTCTCGATCAAAGGATTGTCGGAATTGACGTAATCGAGTTGCTTTAGCGTAGCCAAAGTAGGCGTACCTTCAGTCATTTCCACTACTTTGCCCCTCACTTCACCCGTCAAGGTCCAACAATCGACTCTTTTTGCCTTTTTGACGGTGCAAATCGTGCCCGTCAAGCAACATTTACTCATAGAAGGCTCGTCTTGTACGGCTTGCGGGTTGGTTGCTTTGAGCACCAAAACTCTACCTTGATATTGAGCAATAGCAGCTTCCAACGCCAAATTGACGTAAGGCTTTCTTGCCACGCAATCGTAGGTTTCAAAAGGAAAAATCGTATCTTCAAGCGCCACAATCGGCAAAATAATGTTATCCATCGTTATCTCCAAAAAATGCGAATAATAAAAATTATTCGCATTTCTATCAAGCGGTTTTTCTTTCGATTATCGGTTTTTGCTTGCGTTCGACCGCGTCTTTGGTAATGATGATTTTTTCTATCGTATCATCCATTGGCACGTCGTACATAAGGTCAAGCATTACGCCCTCCAAAATCGACTTCAAGCCTCTCGCGCCCGTATTGAGCTTGATTGCTTGCTTAGCCACCTCTTTCAACGCGTCCTCTTGGAATTCAATCTTCACGTTGTCCATTCCGAAGAGTTTAGCGTATTGTTTGACGGGTGCGTTTTTAGGCTGGGTCAAAATATTGATAAGCGCCTTTTCGTCAAGCGCGTCGATGCCCACCACTATAGGCACACGACCCACGAACTCGGGGATAAGACCAAACTTGATGAGATCGTCGGGTCTAATATCTCTTATCAATTCTCCGTAATTCGCGTTCTTACCAGTCTTAACGTTGGCGCCGAAACCGAGCGTAGAACTATCTCTGCGCTTATCGATAATCTTGTCCAAGCCTACGAAAGCACCTCCGCAAATAAAGAGAATATTGGTAGTATCTATCAAAATATTTTCTTGTTGAGGATGTTTTCTTCCGCCTTGAGGAGGTACTGCGGCAACGGTACTTTCGATAATTTTGAGTAAAGCCTGTTGCACGCCTTCTCCCGAAACGTCCCTCGTGATAGACATATTTTCGCCTTTGCGGGCAATTTTGTCTATTTCATCTATATAAATAATACCGAGTTGCGCCTTTTCCACGTCGTAATCTGCGGCTTGGATAAGTTTGAGCAAAATATTTTCCACGTCCTCGCCCACGTAGCCCGCTTCGGTAATAGTCGTAGCGTCAGCCACGGCAAAAGGCACGTTGAGAATTTTTGCAAGAGTTTTGGCAAGCAAAGTTTTACCGCAACCGGTAGGTCCCAGCATCAAGACGTTGCTTTTTTCCAATTCCACCCCGTCCTCGGCGTCGGAATTGATTCTTTTATAATGATTATAAACAGCTACCGACAAGACCTTTTTTGCGTCTTCTTGTCCGACGATATATTCGTCGAGCTTAGCTTTGATTTCGTGTGGTTTTAGCAAGTTGACGGCAAACTCGCTCTTGTCGCAACTACGTCTTTCTTCCACACTATCTTCAAGAATCTTGACGCAAGTATCGACGCATTGGTCACATATAAATACGCCGTCGGGTCCGCTGATGAGTTGTCCCACGTCACTCTCTTTTTTGCCGCAGAACGAACATCTCAATTCTTTATCGTTGTCCACTATCAACCTCTTTTATAAAATATTTTGTCAATCAAGCCGTATTCGAGCGCGTCTTGAGCCGACAGATAGTTGTCTCTATCGGTATCTTGCATAACTTTCTCGAAGGTTTGATTGCAATTTTGAGCCAAAATCGTAGCAAGTTTTTCTTTAGTTTTTTGGATATGGTTGGCAGTTATGACTATATCGCTCGCTTGACCTTGCGCGCCGCCCAAAGGTTGGTGTATCATCACTTCGCTGTTAGGCAAAGCGTATCTCTTACCCTTCGTGCCGGAAGACAGCAAAAAAGCACCCATAGACGCAGCCATGCCTACGCAAATAGTGCTGACGTCGCACTTGATATATTGCATCGTATCGTATATAGCAAGACCCGCGGTTACACTGCCGCCCGGGCTGTTGATATACACCGATATATCCTTATCCGAATCCTTTGCTTCCAAAAATATAAGTTGCGCAATAACGGTATTGGCGGTATCGTCGGTAATTTCTCCCGAAATAAACACTATTCTGTCTTCTAACAAACGAGAATAAATATCGTAGCTTCTCTCGCCCGCTCCCGTTTTATCAATAACGTAAGGTATAAGCATTTCCTTTCCTCCCGATTACAATTTGACCGATAAGCCCGACAAGACTTATCGGTCGCAAGTTAAAAATTATTTGATTGTATTGTTGTTTTTGAGATAGGTAAACAACTTGGTAGTAATTACGTCGTTGCGAATATAGTTTCTATATTCTTCATTGATAAGTTTGCTATATTCTTCCACGCTCTTACCCGCTTTATTTGCCATATCTGCGATTTGCTCGTTGACTTCTTCGTCGCTAACGACGATTTTTACCTCTTTGAGGATAGCCTCGAGGACAAGTCTAAACAAAACGTTCTTCTTAGCGGTATCGCTATACTTTTCCATCAACTCTTCTTTAGTGGTACCGGTAAACTTGTAATAATCGTCCTTATTCAAGCCTTGATACATCAGTCTATACTCAAACTCTTGCACCATTTCTTCGGCTTGTTGGTCTATCATACACTTAGGAATGTCAACCTCCGACAAAGAGGCAATCTTTTCGATAATATCGTTTTCGAGTTTCATCTCGGCGTCTTTTTCTTTGCTCTCTTTGAGATTTTTCTTGATGTCTGCCTCATATTGAGCAACAGTATCGAATTCGGAGACGTCTTTGACAAACTCGTCGTCGTATGCCGGAGTGGTTTTGACGGTTATCTCGTGAAGTTTTACCTTAAATACAGCCTCTTTGCCCGCTAGTTCGGTTGCACCGTAATTTTCGGGGAAAGTAACGACTATATCCTTTTCGTCACCGATATTCATGCCGATGACTTGTTCTTCGAAGCCGGGGATAAACATGCCGCTACCAATCTCCAAAGGTTGTTTCTCGGCGGTACCTCCCTCGAATTTTACTCCGTCTACGCTTCCGCTATAGTCTATGACGGTCTTATCTCCGTTTTGAACAGGTCTGTCGGTTACGCTCTCCCATGCGCCGGCAGCGTCGAGAGCCTTGTCGATTTCTTTTTGAATTTCTTCTTTAGTTACCTTTACTTTGTCTTTTTTGAATTCGAGACCCGTGTATTGACCGAGTACCACGTCAGGCTTGAGTTGCACGGTTGCGCTGTATTTCAAAGTGCTGTCGCTGATTGCGATAATATCAATCTTTGGCATATCTACAGGGAACAACTCTTTTTCTTCATCGAGAATTGCGCCGTAAGTCTTTGGAAGGATTGTATCCAAAGCGTCGTCAAAAAATACGCCTACGCCGTATTGTGCTTCGATAACTTTGCGAGGCACTTTGCCCTTTCGGAAACCGCCGATTTGGAATTTTGACTTGTTTTTGTTGTAAGCCTCTTCGATTGCGGCTTTCCAATCTGCCTCGTCAACCTCAACGGTAAATTTTACACGATTTTTTTCTAGCATTTCCTTAGTGTAACTCATATAAATCTCCTATATTATAATATTTGTAATTACAAAAGACATTCTAACATAAAAAAACCATTTATGCAATAATAATTGCAAATAATTGATTATTATTTTATACTATTATTACAAATAAGACGGAGGGAAAGCATATGCCGAGCGACTACGTGACTATCAAAGCCTTGACGTTAGAATTGGCAAGTATATTGACTAGCGGAAAAATCGACAAAATATATATGCCGGAAAAAGACGAAATCTCGCTCTCTATTCGTGCCAAAGGCAACAACAATCTGTTGGCAATATCTTGCAATCCTTCCAATCCGAGAATTCATTTGACAAGCGCCAAAAAGGACAATCCTATGGTTGCACCCTCCTTTTGCATGCACTTACGCAAGCACCTTACCGGAGGAATAATCCGATCGATCTCCAATCTCGGAGAGGATAGAATAATAGCAATATCGGTGTGCGGTCACAACGAAATGCGCGACGAAACGATATTTACGCTCATTGCCGAGATGATGGGCAGATATTCCAACATTTTATTAGTAAACGAAAAAGGTACCATTACTGACACTCTCAAACAAGTACCGTACGACGCAGTTACCAAGCGCTGTCTTTTACCCGGTGCAAAATATTCTCTTCCTCCTCAAAGCAAGATTTTGCCTAGCGACGTAGAGGCAATAACTCAAGCTTTGCAAAAATTTCAAGGAGGCAGCGTTGCAAGTTATATGTGTGCACAGATTGCGGGACTCTCTCGCCTTTCCGCGCAAAAGATACTCGATATGGCGCATGTCGACGATGCCGACGCGTTGGACGATAAGCAAATATCGGCGTTGACAGAAGCTTTATACAGACTTCTCAACGTTTACGGCACGTCCGACTACTGCCCGTGCGTCAGAGGAGCCGTAGACGATGCAACCGACTTCTTCGTTACGCCGTACAGCATTGACGACGTACCCGTCGAGAGCCTTAACCGAGCGATAGAACTGACCGAGGGAAGAAAAGACCAAGTCGACAGGCATGCCGACAAAATCAAGTTTTTACTCAAAGCGTATAGCGCTTTTATCAACAAAAATCAAAAAAAAATGAGCGTTTGTGCTTCACGCTTACGCGAGTGCGACAATATGGAGCGCTACAAAAAAATGGGCGAACTCATCACTTGCAACATCTACAATATCAACAAGGGCGACGAGTCTGCCGTAGTCCCCGATTATTACGAGCCCGACTGTCCGCTTTTGACCATTCCGCTCGACAGTCGACTATCTCCGCAAGCCAACGCCCAAGCTTATTACAAAAAGTACGCAAAACTCAAGCGTACTCAAGAGATTGTAAGCAAACAAATAGCAGAACTTCAAGATTTGTTGCAATACGCGGACACGATAGCACCTTCTATTCTTCTCGCTCGAAGCGACGACGAGATAGCCGAAGTCGCCAAGGAGTTGCAAGAGTTGGGCGCATTGAAACAGACCAACGGCAAAAAGGTCAAAGAAAAGCCGTCTTCGCCTCTTGCATTCGAGGTAAACGACTTCGTAATTCTGGTAGGCAAAAATAATCTGCAAAACGACAAACTAACCTTCAAGGTTGCTAGCGGCAACGATACGTGGGTGCATACCAAAAACGTACACGGCAGCCATACGATAATTTTTGCCGAAGGTAGGAGCATTCCTAACGAGGTTATTACGATAGCTTGCGAGATTGCGGCATACTATTCTCAAGCTACACAAAGTCCGAGCGTCGAATGCGACTATACTCTACGCAAAAACGTCAAACGCCACCCGTGCGGCAAACCCGCAATGGTCGTCTATACCGATTTTTCTTCCGCGCTGGTAACTCCTAACGCTCATACAGAATATCAAATCAAAAAATAATTATTAATTATAATTTTGTCAAAATTATACTAAAAATGACGATAATTTAGAATTATTTTCAGTTTTACCTTTCTACGACTAAGCAAAATCAATAACAAATAAGATAAAATATTATCTATTCATATATCGTGGCGTGGAACAAAATCAAAAAATATAACACCCAAAAACCGTCCAAGTTCGAGGGTGTTATTTGTTATATTTATTCCTAAGTTTTTCCAATATATCGGCAAAATAATTAGGCAAAGGAGCTTCAAAGGTCATCAATTCTTTAGTGGACGGGTGAGCAAATTGCAACCTAAATGCGTGCAATAATTGTCCTTGGTTGTACAAACTCGTCGACCCGCCATATACGCTGTCCCCCACTATCGGGTGACCGATATGCTTGCTATGCACTCTTATCTGGTGGGTACGACCCGTTTTCAACTCGTACTCTACCAAGGTGTATCCGCCCAATCTCTCCAAAACTTTGTAGTAAGTTATTGCGCGTCTACCCTTACCCTCTCGGCACACAGCCATCATTTTTCTATCCTTTTGACTGCGGTCGATATTGGTATCTATTACCCCTTCATCCTTATTAATTACACCGTCAACTAGCGCAATATAATATCTCTTGGCTTCTTTGCTGGCTATTTGGCTTTGCAAACTTACGTGAGCTTCGTCGTTTTTGGCAACGACCAACAAGCCCGATGTGTCCTTGTCAAGTCTATGAACTATCCCGGGGCGAGCCACTCCGTTGATTGAGCTGAGCGACTTGAGCCTAAAAAGTAACGCATTGACAAGCGTGTTGTCGTAAGAGCCGGGTGCGGGATGCACCACCATTCCTTGAGCCTTGTTGATTACGGCAACATCGTCGTCCTCATAAATCACGTCAATTGGAATATCGGCGGGAGTAAGGTCGAGTTGTTTAATCTCGGGTAATTCATACTCTACAATATCGCCGTTTTTGACGTTATACCCGGCTTTGACAGCCTTACTATTGACGGTAACCAAACCTTGCTCGGTCAAGTTTTTGACGTAAGACCTACTCTCGTCTATCTCTTCCGACAAAAACAAATCTAGCCTTTTGCCTACGTCGGCGCCGGTTACGACAATTCTATTCACCGTCTTTCACCTCGTTGTGCAAAGCTTCATTATGGTTTTTTGTTTGTTTTGGCTTAAAAAAGTCCTCTTCTTTTGCTTGGAAGATTATATAAATAATCACCATAAAGGTGCCCACCAACAAAAATATATCGGCAATATTACCAATGGCGAAATCTATACCGAAAAAGGTATCCAAAAAGGTATAATCTATAAAGTCTCTCACATAGCCGAAGACTATTCTATCCACAAGGTTGCCCACTCCGCCGCCTATTATCAATATAATTCCGCTTCGCGCTAAAGTCGGTAACTTAGGCTTGACGGCAAGCAATGCTACAAGCGCAATCATCACGACTGCGGTAAGTACTACGAGCATGGTCTGCTTACCCTCGAAAATTCCGAAAGAAGCACCAAAATTGTGCGCTTCTTGCAAGGCAAAAATACCGTCAATCAATTCAAATCTACCTGATTTTTTGTCTGCAAGAAAGGCAAAAACAAGCGATTTTGACAACAAATCGATTGCCAAAACCGCTATAAGCAAGAGAAGTTCCGCCAAAAATTTTTTGATACCTAATTTTTTAATCATAACGCTTTTTTAGATCGGACGGACCTTGAATACTTACTCCGTCGGGGGTAAACAAAAACATATTGTCGGCTATCCTTTGTTGCGCACCGCCCAACGCGTAAATCGCGCCTGAAAGATAATCCATAATTCTCTGACAACCCTTATCGTTGATTTTGGACATATCGACGATGATAGCCTGTCTATTGCGCAGACTGTCTATTATTGCTTGCACGTCCTGTATAGTCTTAGGATAAGTGATGATTACGTTGTTATAGCTTCCGCCACCGCTCTGTTCGACGTTTTCCTCTTTCTTTCCGAAAGAAAAGAATCCGCGTTTCTTTTTAGGCGGCTGAGAATACTGCGTAGGCGCGCTATATTGTTGATTGTTGACGTCGTAATCGAACTCTTCTTCTCCTCGAGGATATGGCACTCCGCCATACTGTTGTCCTTGATACGGTTGACCGTATTGTTGTCCTCCGTAAGGCTGTGCGCCGTATGGTTGCTGCGGAGCTCCCGCGCCGAATTGAGGGGGTTGGGAAGGATAAGTTTGCGGATTTCTCACAATAGGCGTAGGTTGAGTACCGTAAGAGGAGCGCTGAACGTAATCACGGTCACCGCTTGTTCTGCCTTGATTAAAATCGCCGTTTCTTCTCGGTACGAATCTACCGCCGTCCTCTCGAAAATTATTGTCTCTATCGTCCATGTTTCCTCCTAACAGCGAGCCCCGAAGAGCGCCCTGCCTATTCGTATATAAGTAGGTTGTGCATATTTGATTGCGTATTGATAATCGTTAGTCATTCCACAAGACAAAATGTCGATGATTTGTCTGTCTTTCATATGTTTTTTTAGTTTTTCAAAGAGCGCTCTAAATTCGATATATAGATTTTTCAATTCTTCGCACTCACCTAGATTGGGCATTATTGCCATAATGCCGCGCAAGGCAATATTGGGATATTTTGCATCCACGAGGTCGGCAAACTCTTGCAGATTCTCTTTATCGATTCCGCCTTTAGACAATTCGCTTCCCATATTGATTTCTATCAAACAATCGACCTTTATTCCGCGTTTTTTAGCTTGTTTGTCAATCTCTGCCGCAAGGCTTTCTCTATCCAAAGAATGTATTAGACACACTTTATCAATGATATATTTGACTTTGTTGCTCTGCAGCTGACCAATCATATGCCAGTTTAGATTGGGTGCAACGGGATACTTTGCAACCAATTCTTGTACGTAATTCTCTCCTACGTCCTCAAAAAGATTATACTTGGAGATAGTTTCTATCAATTCGTTGGGCTTCGTCTTGGTCACGGCTATAATTTTGACGTCGTAATCTTCAACGCCTTGCTTGGCGGCAGTAATATTTTGCTTGACGACTGCAAGATTAGCTTCAATATCTTCTCTGTCCATAATTATTACCTTGCATATATTGTAGCATAACTTTTATAATAAGTAAATAATTTTTATATTTTGCAACACAACTCCTTTACGTATCAAAAATCTCCCGCCTTTTCTCATAGGCGAGAGACTTTTTTCTAAATTGTCCAACTGTTGACGCTGAAAGACAAAAATATTTACTTGGTAGACATAATAGTAATTATTATAATTAATATTTATATATTTTGCAATATTATTATATATTTAGCTATAATTTAGAATAATGTTGAGGCAATTCGGCTCTTTTCTTTGTCGTCGAAATCTTCCGGTACGACCTCGATTTTGCTTACCGACACCTCGTACGCCACCCTCTCTTGCGTGGTCATGTCCTCAAGCGTCTTGACGTACGTCCTCGACTGAATTCTTCCCGTAAGAGCCAATTTGGTGCCGATTGACAGCGTACTCGAAAATCTTGCGTTCCTTCCCCACAATATACAAGGGATATAATCTGACTTGTTGTAAGCCCTATTGACGGCAATCAACATGTCGCATATCTCTCTCTTAAAGGGCGTCGTACGATACACGGGCATTTTGCAAACGTATCCGACTATCTCGATATTGTTAGAGTTGACGCTATCTACCTCTACTATATCTCTCACAAACGCCGTAAGTAACAATCGTGATTTTTCTCCTTCCACCTTGTTATAACTACGGAACTGCCCTACTACGCTAATTCTGTCACCCACTTTTATATCGTGTTGCAACAGTAGTCTCTCGGACACGGTGATAGGCACTTCGTCCACCTGTCCCGACAACCTAGTCACGGACAAAGTAGTTTCAAAAAATCCTTCCTTAAATACTTCGTGAGAAAACTTAGGTTCTTTGCTGACGACGCCGGTTAGCGTCAATTGATTGTTGTTCATCTGTTCGTAATTCATTTTATCCTCCTTTACTTTAGATGTTGAACACCGTTGTTGTCTACGTAATAATTTTGTTGATATACCAACTCGCTCATCGTAACCAATTTGTAGCCTTGGTTTTGCAGATTGGAAATCACCAGTGGTATAGCGTCCAAAATATTGTCGCTATTGTTGTGGCACAATATTATAGAGCCCGACTTAGCTTTAGCCACTCTCTTGGCTATTTCTTGCCCGCTCAAACCTTTCCAATCCAAAGAATCGACGTCCCACTGTATGCCTATCATAGATTTTTGTTCGAGCACACCCATCAAAGCGTTGTTATAATCTCCAAAAGGGGCGCGGAAAAACTTTGGCGTTTTGCCCGTCAACTCCATGATTTTAGTATTGACGTAGTCTATCTCTTGGCTTTTAGTTTGGTCGTCGAGCTTGCTCATGTTGTAGTGATTTTTGGAGTGATTGCCTATCTCCATACCCGCATCATCAATTTTTTTGACTAAATCGGGGTATTTATCTATCCAAAAACCCACCAAAAAAAACGTTGCTTTGACGCCGTATTTATTGAGCAGCTCTAATATTTGCTCGGTTTTATCACCGCCCCAAGCGGCGTCAAAGGTCAAAGCCACCAATTTGTCGTCTCTATCTACGTTGTAGACGGGTATTTTTCGCTCGACTTTGCCGTTATAAACGGCTTGCACGTCTGCGTTTAGCAGCGCAACGACGCCTACGGCGCAAAATACCACCAACAAAACCGTTGCAATTATTGCTTTTTTAGTTATGCTGAATACCATTTTTTACTCCTTTGATTGTAACAAAACCCGCCAATCGAATTTTGTCTGATTTTGTCAAAAATGCTTGAATATTGGCTTTCTTATCAATAACTTATGCGCCAAAAAGGGCGACAATACCAAAAATTTGTTCAAAATATACTGTTGACATATCTTCGAAAACAATATATACTAATATCGTTGTGCTAGGTGGGGAGCTAGCGGTGCCCTGTATCTGCAATCCGCTACAGCAGAGCTGAAGGCTATCTTAGGTCTGAGCTATGCAAGGTCCGCCTCGGATAAGTGACGTTGATAACAAGGTCTTGTGCAATCGCGCCCTGTGAACCATGTCAGGGCTTGACCGCAGCAGCATTAAGCAGATCGCGTGATGTGCCACGAGGTAGCTTTGAGGGAGTCAACTGTCCGAGTCACGCTTGGGTAGTTCTTATCGACGATAGATGCACAACCTTGACGACGACGCCGACGATTTATCGTCGGCTATTTTTATTGATATTTTAGTCTCAAGTCTCTAGCGTTGAGCACTATTTGCACGGCATAATACCTAATATCGCTAAGCACGTCGCCTTTTTGTTGTCCCGTAGTCTCGATATTTGACAATAGTCCTAGGCAGATATTCATATCCATCGAGACGTCCTCAACAACCTTTTGGTCAGCAAAGCGCTCTGCTTTGCTATCAAAATACGCCTTTTGCACCGCTATACTACTCTTGAGTTTTGCAATTTCGCTTTTTATAGCGCTGACGTCGTCGGTGCCTTGCTCGTACTCGTATTGCAATCTAATCAACGTATCTACAATATCCGTATAGTACGTAGCGTTATTTTCTACTATACTTTTCAAGTCTTTATCTTTGATTTTCCAGCAGTATATATAGATTTCTCTTACGCATCCCTCTTCGTAGTTGGACGCAACTTTGTTTGCTTGCTCCTCGTCCGTAAAAACGTTGCCTATGATAAGATATTTATCGTTTTCTTTGACAATATTTCCGCCTGCTCCGCCTCTTCTCAATTCAAGCGCTCTCGTTTTCGCCGTATCGTAGTCGTCAAAAATGCCTAGTCCGACCAAATAAAAGCTTGTTTCCACGTTCTTTTTGTCAATCATTTGTCCCCAAGCAGTCATAAGTCTTCCGTCAACAATAAAGTCGCTTATTACAAAAGTGGAAAGAATAACTATAATAATCGTCAAAACAAAAATTGAAATTTTGTTGAGTGCGCCACGACCTCTTTTTCGCGACTTTTTATCGTTTTTTCGTTCATTTTCCACTTCCACAGCAATATTGTCGGGGGATATTTCGTAATCGAACTCGACCTGTCTATCTCTTACGTTAGGATAGTCGATATATACTATTTGAGGAGCGAATTCCTCGTTGGATATATCGTCTATCTCTTCTTGAGAACGGTTGCGAAGATAAAATTTAGAATAATCCATAATAATAGTTATGTCGAAAAAGGTCATATTATACGAGATTTTTCTTTTGTTTTATACAAAAAAATCGACGCCAAAGACGTCGATAATTGATAGATTCTAACAATTCTATTGAGATTGCTATACAATATTATATTGTATATAGATATAATAGATTATAATTATTATATCTATGATAACTCTATTATTTTTTCGGCTGAGTTTAGCGCCATAATTGAGGCAGGACTTATTCCGTCAACTGCTCTACGACAACGCCCGCTTGTTCAAACATCTTCATACCAAACTCATCGGGATAGCCGTGTTTGTAGACTACGCGAGTTACACCGGCATTGATTATCATCTTGGCGCAAATGGTGCAAGGCTGATGCGTGCAATACAACGTACTGCCAATAAGCGATACGCCGAGGCGAGCGGCTTGAATAATTGCATTTTGCTCGGCATGCACGGCGTAGCAAATCTCGTGTCTAGTACCTGAAGCAATGCCCATATCGTTACGAATGCAACAGCCTCTCTCTACGCAACTACTTATTCCGCTACTGGCGCCGTTGTAACCCGTAGTCAAAATTCTCTTATCCTTGACGATAACGGCTCCCACGTGTCTATCCGGCTTATAACAACTCGACCAAGTAGCCACCAATTCCGCCATTTCCAAAAATCTTGCATCCCATTTATCCATAAAGTACCTCAAAAATTTTTCTATAAATATTGTATCATATCTTGCCCTCCAAAACAAGATAAAAAGGGGTAAATAGGATAAAATATTATATATAAATAATAATTACTAATATCGTTATACGTGAAAACACAAAAACGTAACGTTGACAAATCATCACGACGCGATAAACATTGGCAAACGCCGAAGTTGCGAGCAAGACGCGAAAAGCGGTGACTTTATCGAATCGAGCATACTTTGCGGTAACGTCGACAACGCAATATACCAAGTTCAAACGCCGAAGATGCGAGCAAGACAAGGAGAACGAGGATTGGGCGACAGGAGCGTACTAGGCGTACGTGACTAAGCACAACCGCAAGTTCGACACAGTATTGCGACGCATATTCGGCGTTTGAATATATTTGCAAATAATTTACATAAATATATTTACATTGCCTACTTTCCGTGTTATAATATCAAATGTTGGCAGTCTAGACTGTCGACTGCTAATAGTCGAGGACATAGATTGCTAAAATTGAAAATTCAGGAGGCTTACATATATGAAAATTAAACCAATGTTTGACCGTATAGTCATCAAAGCAGTAGAAACGCAAGAAAAGACTGCGAGCGGACTTTATTTGACGGCTTCTTCGCAAGAAAAGCCACAAGTTGCCGAAGTTATCGCGGTAGGACCGGGAGGCACGATTGACGGCAAAGAAGTCGTTATGCAAGTCAAAGTCGGCGACAAAATTTTGTACAACAAATACGCGGGAAGCGACTTTAAGTTGGACGACGAAGAAGTTACCATTCTCAAACAAAGCGACGTGCTCGCTATCATAGAATAAGGAGGTTTAGCATATGGCAAAGAAGTTTAAGTATGGCGAAGACGCCAGAAGAAGTCTCGAAGCAGGCGTAAACGCCGTTGCAGACGCTGTAAAAATCACTATAGGACCTAAGGGAAGAAACGTAGTTCTAGACAAAAAGTACGGCTCTCCCCTCATCACCAACGACGGTGTAACTATTGCTAAAGAAGTAGAACTCGAGGACGCATTCGAAAATATGGGCGCAGCCCTCGTCAAAGAAGTATCTATCAAGACCAACGACATCGCGGGTGACGGTACCACTACCGCTTGCGTACTGGCGCAAGCAATCATCAAAGAAGGTCTCAAAAACGTGGCTGCAGGCGCCAACCCTATCATTCTCAAAAAGGGTATCGCTAAAGCAACCGACGCAGTTGTCGAAGAATTGAAATCTATATCCAAGCCAATCGATTCCAAGACCGCTATCTCACAAGTCGCAAGCATATCTGCAGGTGACGAATCTATCGGCGAATTGATTTCCGAAGCAATGGAAATCGTAGGCAAAGACGGTGTTATCTCGGTAGACGAGTCCAAGTCAATCAAGACGGAACTCGTGACCGTCGAGGGCATGCAATTCGACCGCGGATACGCTTCGGCGTACATGGTTACCAACACCGACAAAATGGAAGCCGTACTCGACGACGCTTACATACTTATCACCGACAAAAAGATTAGCTCCAGCAAAGAGATTTTGCCTTTGCTCGAAATAGTCGTTCAAAACGGACTGAGATTGCTCATCATCTGCGAAGACATCGAAGGCGACGCACTTACCGCAATCGTGCTCAACAAGCTCAAAGGCATACTCAACTGCGTAGCTGTCAAAGCACCTGGATTTGGCGATAGAAGAAAGGCAATGCTCGAAGATATTGCTATCCTTACAGGCGGTACCGTCATCAGCTCCGAGTTGGGATTCGAGCTCAAAGACGTCAATATTGCTCAACTCGGTAGAGCAAAACAAATCAAAGTCGACAAAGAAAATACCACTATCGTGGGCGGTGCGGGCGACCAAGCCGATATAGCTGCAAGAGTCAACGCTATCCGCAACCAAATAGCCGAGACTACTAGCGAATACGATAGAGAAAAGCTCCAAGAACGCCTTGCAAAACTGGCAGGCGGCGTAGCGGTAATCAACGTAGGCGCTGCTACCGAAGTGGAAATGAAAGAAAAGAAATTGCGTATCGAGGACGCGCTCGCCGCTACTCGTGCAGCCGTAGAAGAAGGCGTTATCCCGGGCGGTGGCGTTGCTCTACTCAACTGCGCAGACGTAGTCAAGAAGTTGGTTGACAGCTTGGAGGGCGACGAGAAGACGGGCGCAACTTGCGTACTCAAAGCTATCGAAGCTCCTATCAAACAAATAGCAACCAACGCAGGTATCGACGGTGGCGTCATCATCAACAATATCGTCAACGCGGGCAAAGGCAACACCTACGGCTACAACGCTCTCACCAACGAGTATTGCGATATGATTGAAAGCGGTATACTCGACCCTACCAAGGTTACGAGAAGCGCTCTGCAAAACGCTGCAAGCGTTGCGGGCACGTTGCTCACCACCGAAGTTTTGGTGACAGATATTCCGGAGCCAACCCCTGCAATGCCACAAGGCGGAATGGGTGGCGGAGATATGTATTAATTCAAAATACGTCTACCAAACGTCAAAAGACCGAAGCCATAGACTTCGGTCTTTTTTATTCAAACCGCCCTGCGTTTTTCTAAACACAAGACGGCTCAAAGGTAAATTCAAGTTATTCCGCCATCAATCGTTCTTGCTCAGCCATAAAGTCCATATCGGCTTGAGACACGTACTTTTTGACGTTAAGTCCGCTATCGAGCATACTCTGCAACTCGGCTTTGGCGTCGTTTAGATATTGCGTCAAGCTATCGTTTTGCTTAGCGATTTCTTCGGGCAAATGGGTACCCACGTAATCCGTCCACTTGCGAGCAAACTCGCTTAATCTTTCGCCCTCTAAGCAATATCTCACCTTGGAAGCATATTCGATATTGCGAGCCTTTTCCACCGCCATAGCCAAGGCAAGACTTGCCTCTTCTTTCTTGCTCTCATACTCTTTGACTTTCTTTTGTAGGTCGGCTTTTTCTTGTTCCAAAGCCAAAATTCTATCCTTGTGTTCGAGTAATACCTTGTCGTAGCCGTTGGATATTTTTACCAAATACTCGTCCACTTCCTTTACGTCGTAGCCTTTTCTTCTTACCTTAAACGTTTCCATACGTCCTCCTTGGTTTGATTATACCCCAAAATAAAAGATTGCTACCTAAGTAGCAACCCTTAATTTGTCGACAAAGGTCTTGTTTTGTCGTTTATTTGTTGTTTGCGTTGAGAAGCTTTTGTTTGAGTTCAAACAGTTTCTTAGACAAGTCAACTTTGTAAATATGCGGATTGAGCATACGCTTGTACTCGTTCCAAAACTCGGAGTAGGATTTTTTGTGATACTCGGCAATCTCTTTGACGGTAGGCAACTCGTAAACAAGTTTTCCGTCAATAATAATGTCTTGCATCAATTCTTTGCAATAGAAATTGGTCACTTTCTTTCTCTTCCAAGTAAAGTCGGGGTGGAAAATCTCAATCTCGTTCACGCCGTCAAAATTCTCTTCTTTGAGCGCGATGAGGTCGGCTATCGCCTTGCCCGTCACGTTGTCATACAGTCTTATTATCTTTTTGAAGCCGGGATTGGTTATTTTGCCCGGGGTATCGCTCATCTTCATCTTAGGTTGAAGTACCCCGTCCTTTTCGATAGCAGCCAGCTTATACACACCTCCGAGGCTTGGGCAATCGGAACTCGTAATAAGTTTCGTACCTATACCCCAACAGTCTATACAAGCGTTTTGGGTGGCAAGCGATTGCAAAACGTTTTCGTCTATATCGCCACTTGCGAAAATCTTGGCATTAGGAAAGCCCGCGTCGTCAAGCATCTTTCTAGCTTCTATCGACAGATACGCAAGGTCGCCCGAATCTAGTCTTATTCCTAGAGGCTCGTACCCCTTGGCTCTAAGCTCGTTGAATACGGTTATTGCGTTAGGCACGCCCGATTTGAGAGTATCGTAGGTATCAACGAGTAGCAAACACTTAGAAGGATACATATCGGCATAGGCTCTAAACGCCTCCAATTCGCTCTCAAAACTCATTACCCAACTATGTGCGTGCGTGCCCGATACGGCAACGTCAAACATTTTGCCCGCAAGCACGTTGGAGGTAGAAGAACAACCCGCAATCATCGCCGCTCTTGCGCCGTATATACCGGCATCTGGACCTTGCGCTCGACGCAAACCGAACTCTGCGACTGCGCCACCCTTAGTGGCGTAAACAATCTTGGCGGTTTTGGTCGCAATCAAAGTTTGGTGATTGAGAATGCACAAGATAGCCGTTTCGACGAGCTGTGCCTCGAAGAGCCTTGCTTTGACCGTCAAAATAGGCTCTTGAGGAAATACGACAGTACCTTCGGGTACCGCGTATATATTGCCTGTAAATTTGAAGTCTGCAAGCAAGCCCAAAAATTCTTCGTCAAAGAGTTGCAAACTCCTAAGATAAGCAATGTCGTCCTCTTCGAACTTCAAGTTGAGGATATAGTCCACGACTTGTTCTAGTCCGCAAGCAACGGCATAATTGTTGCCTACTCCGCGGTAGAAAACGTCAAATACCGCTTGTTTGTTCATTTGGTCATTTTTGCTATAGCCATACATCATAGTAAGCTGATATAGGTCTGTCAACAACGTTAAGTTTCTCATTTTACTCCTCTGTATAATAAATGGCGGAAAACCGCACTCGACTGAGCATTACCGCTCATGGTCAGTTGCAATAGCAAAATTTTACGATATTTTGTCTTATCTATCCGCGTCACGCGGTATATTATCAGTTTGTTTTGTTAGGTGGCGTCTCGTCGGTACGATTTTCTTCCAACCTAGCTGCGTTGGTCTCTTGCTCGCTTTGTTCGCTAGCGCTATCTTGAGACGCTTGTTGTTCGTCGACGCTTGCGGTTGGCGTATCGTCTGCAACAGCCTCGGCAGTCTGCAAAGAAGCTTGTTTTTCGGCGATTTTTCTAGCAAACCACTTGGTTTCAAAGGTGATTTTACCCATTTGGTTGAGCACGGTCAACACTATCATGATAGGCGCTAGCACGAAGCACATTACTTGTACCACACCCACGTCGGTACCTGCAAAGGTCTTGTGTTCGTATTTCAAAAATTCAAGGCATCCTCTCACCAAGAAGTACCACGATAGATAGCCTAGCGCTATGGTCATATTTTTTAGTTTGTCCTGCAATTTGATAAAACAAACTAGCGCAATGACAAGCCCTATAAAGTTGAGCACTCCTTCGTAGAAGAACAACGCGCAATAATATCCGCCCAGTCTGTCGATATAGACGGCAAACGGGAAAAACTGCCATTTCGGGTCGGTGATTTCTACACCAAACAACTCTTGATTGAAAAAGTTGCCCCACCTACCGATGATTTGTCCCAGCAATACGGCAATTACCACGCAGTCTGCCACTTTAGCAAAGCTGTACTTTTTGTTTTTGAGACAACACAGCAAAACGCCCAGTGCTCCGCCGAATATTCCGCCTATAATCGTCAATCCACCTTCGGAAATATTAAATAACCTAACGAAGTCGTCCCACCCGAAGTCCTTAGGGAAGTATTCTTTACGCGGAATGACATAGAATAGTCTACAAAACAGTACCGCAAACACCACCAACCATATAAATATTTCCAGCGAAAAGTCCAGATCGATATTGCGTTTTTTTGCCAAAAACAAATATAACAAATAGGCGCAAACAATCGCCGAAGTGACGACGATACCGTACCAATATATAGGTCTACCGAATATGGTAAAGGCAACGTTGTTGATTGCACCGACCAAACTCATATTACATCTCCACCTTGCAAGCGCCGTCGTTTCTTACGCCGATTGCAAATACGTTTTTGTCACCGAAAATATTTTTCATTTGTTTCACGTAACCGTCCACGGATTTCGTATCTACGTACGCGATGATAGTACCCGCAAAACCGCCGCCGTGAACTCTCACAGCCTTAACGCCGTCAATCTTTTTGCTGAGGTTGATGCCGAGAGGAATTCTTTGGTCAAGGTCGCCCAAAGGATAGCAGTTTTGGAGCATGGTGTAAGAACTAAGCCCGCTTGCGTTGATAACTTCGCAGAACTTCTTTTCTTTGCCGCTCTTGACAGCTCTTGCGCCCACTTCCACGCGTTTATTTTCGTCAAAGAAGTGCATAGCTCTAAGTATCGCTCTACCGCTCACTTTGGTCTGCAAAGTATCGAGTGCGGCATAAAAGTCGCTTTCTTTAACTTTACGAAGTTTGCGCGCTTTAAACTGTTTAGCCACGCCTTCCATCTCCACTCTGATGTCGGCGTATTGCGAAGTAAGGTCGCAGTGGTCTCCGCCCGTGTTGGTAAGCACGATAGCAAGGTCGTCGAATTTCCAATCGATAGTTTGAATTTTTGGATTGGAAGTGGACTTAAAGTCAATATAGCTAACACCTCCGAGGGCAATCGCGCTTTGGTCCATCAGTCCGCAAGGCTTGCCGAAGAACACGCTCTCTGCATGGTGCGAAGCTTTGGCTTTGGTCACCTTGTCAATCTTGCCGTCGTTGAACATAACGTTGAGGATTTCGCACACTAGCACCTCGAAGCACGCCGAAGAACTAACTCCCGCACCCTTAAATACGTCGCTAGTCGTAGTTGCGGCGAAACCTCCGATATTGAATCCGTTGTCAACGTAGTAAGCGCACACGCCTCTCACCAACGCTTCGCTCGTGCCGAATTCCGCGCTGTTTGGCGTGAGGTCGTCGATATTAATCTCTACAGTAGGATAACCTACCGAATCAACGATAATTTTTCTTTCTGCAAGAGGCGTAACGCAAGCGATAGTGTCTACGGTGATAGCCGCACACAAAACCTTGCCGTTGTTGTGATCGGTATGGTTGCCGCACACCTCAATTCTACCCGGGGAAGAATAGAAAACTCCGCCCTCCGCATACTTAGACGAGTGCAACTCGTAAATTTTGCGGTATCTATCCACTTCGTAATCGAACTTAGCGATACCGTAGAGCGACTTGACGCTATTTTTGAATACATCGTTGTTGCCGAGATTGGCAATAGAATTTTTGTCAGCCATAATTTACTCCCTTTTGTTTTTTCTACGATATTATACCATACGGCACAAAAAAAGTAAATATATATATTGCCAACTTTTTATTATCGGTCAAATAACGAAGTTTATTTGTAGTTTTACCCTTGCAAATAGATAGATTTTGATTTATAATATAATAAAATATAATAAATAAGTGTAAGAGGTTTATATGTTAGCGACGGCTCAAGTTCAAACCAAACTCAACGAATTGGTTGCATATGCAATCGACAATCTCAATCTCAAGTCCGAGGACGAGTACTACGTTCTCAACCAACTGCTCGACTTGTTCCATCTACAAGCGGCGGGCGAAGCAATTACCGATTACGGCGATTTCCAGACCGATATAGTTGACCCGCTCGTCGATTACGCCGTACAATCGGGCATGATACAAGAAGAACAAAGAATTCTTTTCGAGACCAAAATGTTAGGTATCGTCACTCCTATGCCAAGCGCTGTGGTAGAAGAATTCGACAGCGTGGCTAGCGTTCAAGGCGTCAAAGCGGCAACGGATTGGCTTTTCGAACTCAGCAAAGCCAACAACTACGTTCGTATGCCCGACATCAACAAAAATATTAAGTGGGAACATAAAGGAAAATTCGGTCGTATAGACATCACTATCAACTTGTCCAAACCCGAAAAAGACCCAAAACAAATCGCACTTGCCAAGTTGCAACCAAAGACGGGCTATCCCGCATGTATGCTTTGTCCGTCCAACGTGGGTTATGCGGGACACGTCAACCACCCTGCTCGCCAGACTTTGAGAATTATACCTATCGAACTAGGCGGAGAAGAATGGAACTTGCAATTTTCTCCTTATCAATACTATCACCAACACGTCATTGCCTTTTCTTCCGAGCATAGACCTATGGACGTCAACGACAAGGCATTTGGTAGACTTATGGATTTCGTTGACCTCTTCCCTCACTACTTTATCGGAAGCAACGCGGCGTTGCCTATCGTTGGCGGTTCGATACTTACGCACGACCACTATCAAGGCGGAGAAAAGGTTCTTCCTATGTTTTTGGTTGGCAATCGCAAAACTTACTCAAGCACGGAATGCGCAGACGTAACCGTTTCAATCGTCGATTGGTACAACAGCGTTGTAAGAATAGAAGGCAAAAATCGCGACCAAGTCTACCAAACCGCTTGCAAAGTCCTCTCCGTATGGAAAGATTGGACCGACGAGAGCGTGGGCGTGATTGCCAAGACGTCGGATCAACACAACGCAATCACTCCTATAGTAAGACTGGACAACAATACGTACGTTTTTGACTTGATTTTGCGCAACAACCGCACCGACGAAGCGCATCCTTTCGGCATTTTCCATCCGGAAGAAAGCTTACATAATATCAAAAAGGAAGGCATCGGCATTATCGAAGTTATGGGCTTGTTCATCTTGCCGGGAAGACTTAAGAAGGAACTCGAAGAAGTCAAGGGATACCTCACGGGCAAAACTCCTCTCGATCTCAAAGAATTGTCCAATCCCGAGAACCCTATGAGCAAGCATGCGGGAATGATAGTTCAACTCGTCAACGACAACGGCGCTAAGAACACCACCAAAAAAGCCGACGCTATCGTCAACGATTACGTCAACTCGGCTTGCGAAAAGATTTTGGAATGCACGGGCGTATTCAAGAACGACCAAGCAGGTCAAGCCGCATTTGACAAGTTTATGACGCAAGGCTTGGGACTAATCGCCAACGACTAACTCATTCAGCCCTATATATCTCTACGATGTCGCGACTTGACGCAATACTGTCTGGCAGAATAAGCAAAAATAGAGCGTTCTCTTTCAAAAGAGCGACCAAAGTATCCAATATCTACTATACTTGCTTGGCAGCCAAACACGCAAAACAATAATATTATGGGCGCTGGACTTGGCACAAGAAACCGTAGAAGACTTGAAACAAAAGTACCCGACCGACGACAAAGCCGAAGCTGCACTACATACGACGAGATTGTGGGCGCAAGGCGTTGTCAAAATGCCAATCGCAAAAAGAGCCATATTGGATTGCCACGCCGTAGCAAAAACGCTCGATTCACTCGAGGACGTAGCCCTATATCACGCAGTCGGTCAAGCATGTTCCACAGTACATGCCTGCGGACACGCGATAGGCTATCCGATATACGACCTCACGGCAATAGTTAGGAAATACGGTATTGACAGCTATCGAGCTCCGCTCGAACAAAGGATTGCTCATTATATTGAAAGGTTGCAATATTGCGAGCTCAACCAAAACTTACCGAGACAATGGGCAAAGTTTATCCGAGACTAATTTACTTACAAAAAAGCAGATGCTTATTGGCATCTGCTTTTTAATTATGTGATTTACAACTGTTTGCGGTCTTGCAAGGCACGCGATAGCGTCACTTCGTCGGCGTATTCTATATCGCTACCCATAGAGATACCGCTTGCTATTCTGCTCACTTTGATACCCATAGGTTTGATTAGACGAGCTATATACACGGCGGTTGCCTCTCCGTCAACGTCGGGATTGGTAGCCATAATGACTTCTTCTACCCCGTCAAGTCTTTGCAAAAGTTCTTTGATGCGTATATCGTCCACACCCACGCCCAAAAGAGGATTGATAGTGCCGTGGAGCACGTGATATACTCCCCTAAAGTCTTTGACCTTTTCAAACGCAGCCACGTCCTTTGGCTCTTTGACCACGCAAATGACTTTCTTGTCGCGAGTAGAACAAATGTCACATACGTCCTTGTCGGTATATCCACCGCAAATCGGACAATAGTGCACCTTTTGTTTTGACTCTACTATAGCCTCGGCAAAAGCCTCGACTTCTTCTTCGGACATATTTATAATTTTGTAAGCATAGCGTTGCGCCGTCTTTTGTCCAACCCCGGGGAGTTTGGTAAATTGAGCGACAAGCCGTGCCAATGCTTCTATATCGTACATATTATAGACCTATGTTGCCAAAAGCTCCCATCTTTTCTTCTTTCACCGCATCGGCTTGGCTAAGAGCGTCGTTGACTGCGGCAACTACGAGGTCCTCTAGCATTTCTACGTCGTCGGGGTCAACAGCCTCGGGTTTGATACTAATTCCCACCAACTTTTTGTCGCAAGTCATAGTGACCTCGACCATAGAGCCGCCACTTGTGCCTACCACTTCGGTATTTGCCAACTCTTCTTGAGCAGCGAGCATATCTTGTTGCATTTTTTGCGCTTGTTTCATCAACTGTTGCATGTTACCCATGCCACCGAAACCGCCGAATTTTCCCATATTTATTCTCCTTTTTTGATAGTTATTTTGTTATCGCCCACCAATTCCGTAATTTTGGCGATGCCTTGTTCAACCTCGTCAATCTTGTTGTCAAGCACGATTTTGACGTCGGTTATTTCAAAATACTCCTTGCATATTATTGACTTAAATTCACTTGCAAAATAATCCAGCACTGCAAATTGTTTGTCACTAAACACCGTGATGACGAGTACGTTATCTTTGTATGATAGTTGGGTTTTGGTATCCACGTCGTTAGCGGCGTTGTAGGCAACTATCATAGATTTATTTTTGTTCAAAATATTGAGCAGTCGCCCCCATACTTCTCCTACGTCTAGTTGAAATCGTTCGTTACTTTGGTTTGAGTCCAAACTAATCAACGTTCTCACCTTAGATTCTACGTCTTTGAGCCGCTTGATAATGCCGTCGGTGTCTATGCTAACGAACAAATCGCAAGCCTTGACCACTGCCATTTCCACAACGACTTGTGCACTGTTGCTATATTTTAGTTGACCCTCTATATCCATAAAGACGTCGACCATATGCACCAATTTATCGTTGCTGCACGCATCGCCCAATCTAACCAACCTATTATATATTTCTATAGGCAAGCCCAAAATTTTATTGGCGTTGACGCAGTTTTTGGCAAAGACTACGTTGCGCAAAGTTTTGGCTACGTCTTTGGCAAGCAAGGACACGTTTTTGCCCATTCCGATAATTTTTTCTACAGTTTCCAATGCAGAGCGTACGTCACTTTTTACCAAAGCTTCGACAAGCTCCAAAATCATAGTAGGCGAAGATGCGCCGAGCACCTCCAACACGTCGTCATAACCAACTTGTCCTTCGCAATACGACATACAAATATCCGCTATCGAAAGACAGTCTCTCACGCTTCCGTCGCCCGCTTCAGCTATGAGTTGCAAGGCTTCTTTTTGATATTCTCTGCCTTCTTCTTCAAATATTTTTTTCAGCAAATCCACCAATTCGGCAGTCGTAAGCAACTTAAAATCAAGCCTCATACAGCGCGACAATATAGTTTGCGGAATTTTATCCACTTCGGTGGTCGCCAAAATAAATACAGCGTGTTGAGGAGGCTCTTCCAAAGTTTTGAGCAAAGCGTTAAACGCGCTTTGCGACAACATATGCACCTCGTCGATTATATATACTTTATATTTGCCGACACTTGGAGGGAACTTGACCTTCTCTCTTAAGTCTCTGATGTCGTCCACGCCGTTGTTGGAGGCTGCGTCCATTTCGATTATATCTAGACAGTTTGGTGCCGAAAGCGCCTTGCATACCTCGCACGTTTCGCAGGGCGAGCCGTCCTCTCTCGGATTGAGACAGTTGATTGCTCTGGCAAATATTTTGGCAGTAGTCGTCTTACCCGTACCTCTAGTACCCGTAAACAAATACGCGTGCGAAATTTTACCGCTCAAAATTGTATTTTTGAGGGTACGGACGATATGTCGTTGACCTATCATAGTGTCAAAACTTGTAGGTCTGTATTTTCTATACAAACTAACGTGTGCCATAATTGTCTTATTTACATTATTTTGCAACCGCTACCCCGTAGAATAGCGGTTGCATGCTTTAATTAGGGTTATTGTTTGTCTTTGTCGTCTTGTACTTCAGTTTCGGAGACGACTTCTTCGTCGGCGGTCTCAGCAACTACTTCGGCGTCAACGACTTGAGCAGTTTCTTCAGCAGCGGTTTCGCTTGCAACTTCAGCCACTACTTCGGCATCTGCAGTCACTTCTTCAACGGTATTTTGTTCGGCAATGGCAGCCTTTCTTGCAGCTACGCGAGCAACTGCTTCTGCTTGAGCTTTTTCGTCAAACTTATAGAAGAAGAGAGGAATGATACAAGCGAACATAGATGCACCGCAGAGGAGCGTGGTAGCAAGCCAAGTACCTTCGCAAACCTTGCTATACATACCTTGGAATGTACTTACGTCCATACCGAGTTCAGACATATTAAAGGTAATAAGTTCACCGTCAATCACTTTGCTTGCGCCGTCAACTACTTGAATAACGCCTCCGTCGCCCATGCTAAACGCGCCTACTCTGATACCGCTTTGGAAAGCTTCGAGGAATGATTGGTCGTAACCGAACTCACCGAGCACCATCAAAGTAACGAAAGCGGTGAGAGCCATACCGATCTTGGAGATAAAGGTCTGCATTGCAAAGCAGATACCCTCTGCTCTCTCGCCCGTCTTATCTTCGAGATAGTCGATAGAGTCTGCAATCATGGCGTAAGTAAGAATGTTACTAAATCCCGAAGGAACGCCCGCAATGATTATAATGATATAGAAGAATACTTGAGAAACCGGACTGATACCGTTGGAGCCTTTTCCTATAAAGTACAACAAAACGAGGAGCAATCCGCCGATAATGTGTGACCAGATAAATACGTTCTTTTTACCAAACTTCTTGGAGAGTGCAGGCGTAAGCAAAGTTGCCGCAAGACCGCCCGGTACGACCAACAAGAAGATGACGCCCGCAAGCGAAAGATTCATAAGGTTGTAGTTGGCATAATAAATGGTGGTGGTCATGTATATGGTTCTCAGTCCGCCGAGCACGCCTACGAGAATGAGGAGCAACAAAGGCTTGTTCTTAAAGAGCAACTTGAGGCTCTTGCCGAGAGAGGTCTTGTTAGCTTCTTCGTCGTAATATCTCTCGGTGGTAGACTTAAATCCTACGAAGAAGGTAGGAAGAGCAACCAATACCGAAACGATAGCGATGATGAGATATGCGGTCTTATAAGCGCTAGGGTCAACCGCGTCGGTCACGGCAGGAATAATGATAGATACGACGCCGCTACCGATAGTACAAATGAGACGAGCAACGGTAAGCAAAGTGTTTCTTTGGTCGCCGTCCTTGGTCATTGCGGAGCTAAGTCCCCAATAAGGCACGTCTACTATGGTGTACGAAATACCCCAGCAAAGGTAGATAATCGTGGATATAACGAATTGGACTTTGATATTAGTGGAGAAAGTCGTAAACAGCAATACCGTAAAGATACCTATAGGAATAGGCGCATATAGCAAATACGGTCTCATCTTGCCCCACTTGGTCTTAGTTCTGTCGACTATAGAGCCCATGATAGGGTCGTTGAATGCGTCGAAGAGTCTTGCTCCGAGGAACATAAAGGCAAGCCACATCGGTGGAATCATAGCCACGTCTGTGAGGTAAACCATAAAGAAGGTGGTAACAAGTTGGCAGATTATGTTTTGTCCAAAACCTGCAAAGGAGTAACCGAGAGCTTCCTTTGGTTGCATTTCATCCTTCTTATTTGGGTCTGTGCCCAAAAATTTGTGAAGGATAGGAAGGTCAAAAACTGATTTTTTTGTACTCATAATTCACATCCCACGTTTATTATTATATAAAATATAACATATATATCTTAACATAACAAAAAGGATAAGTCAATACCCCCGTCCGCCAAAAGCTACTATATTTTACATATTTTTTTGACAAAAACTCTATCCTATCACGGCGTATTTTTATTTTTTTGTATTTTATTCCAAAAAAGAAAAGATTACCTTATATTGCATTTATAATTTATACAATATTTCTACGATATTACGTTCGATGCAAAGACGTCATTCTAAGAGAGGCGCAATACAAAAATGCGACGCCGTGCGGCGTCGCAAAGTTATCAAAAAAATCCGAGACTTATCAGCAATGCGTGGTTGATTTTACTCATCATATCCACGGGCAATTCGCCTATTCTTTCTCGTAGGCGTTGTTTGTCCAACGTTCTTATTTGTTCTAACAACACCACCGAATCTTTAGGCAAGCCGTACTCGTTGGCTGACAGTTCGATATGAGTAGGAAGTTTGGCTTTGTTGATTTGAGACGTAACGGCGGCGGCAATAATCGTAGGGCTGTGTCTATTGCCAATGTCGTTTTGGACAATGAGTACGGGTCTTACACCGCCTTGTTCGCTTCCTACCACGGGGCTAAGGTCTGCGTAATACAGTTCTCCTCTCTTAATCATAGTCTCTCCACTCGTTGAATTGCCCTATCCTATTGTATGTTAAGATAGCGACAATGGTTATTGTGGACAAGTATGATTGATTTTATTCTCTCTCCCGCGCTATACTTTCCAAATCGCGGACAACTTCCCCTATTTCCCTTACGCAATCGGAAGCAAGTGTCCCGTATTCTCCATATTTTTTGCATGCCTTTTTGGCGCTGTCGGCACATATAAAAGCACCGGTTGCGGCAGCCTTAATAGCCTCGACGCCTCTAGCCAGCAAGCCTACTATCACGCCCGATAGCACGTCTCCCGCTCCGCCTTTGGCTTGCGCAGGCACGCCGTCGCACATAATATAAGTTTGTTTTCCGTCCGTCACTACGGTAGAAGTACCTTTGAGCAAAACAACGACGTTATGCTCTTTTGCAAATGTTTCGGCAACGCCCACGGGGTCGTTTAGCACTTCGCTTACGCTGAGACCGCACAGTCGCGACATTTCCTTAGGGTGAGGCGTAATCACCACGCGCCCTACTTTGTCGTCTAGCAAATACTCGTAGCCTTGCAGACTGTTCAGCCCGTCTGCGTCAATCAAAATACTTCCGTCAAAACTATCTAATAGATATTTTATCACGGCTCTATTGTCGTCAAAGCTCTCCCCCATGCCCATACCTACGGAGACGGCTGTAGCGGTTTGCACGAGTTTGTCCAAGGCAGGCTTATCGAAGATTATATGCTCGTCCCTACTTGCCATAGGAAAAATCGTACTGTCAACCACGCAATTTCTCAAGCTGTCCGCCAATTCGCTAGGCACGGCAACGCAGTTGAGACCGCAACCGCTTCTCAATGCAGCTTCCCCCGCTTGAGCGAGTTTGACCGCCCCGATATACTGACCCGAGCCGCCTATGATAACGCTCTTGCCGTAGCTTCCCTTGTTGGTATTGTTTAGTCTTGCAACAAAACACTCGGCGCAAAAATTTTCGTCAACTATGTATTCTCTTGCTCCGACTATTTCTATTCCTATGTCGGCAGCGACAATTTTTCCGCACTTATCCTTGCCGTATGATAATAGATGTCCGCGTTTTAGGCTTTGGATAGCTACCGTAAGGTCTGCTCTCACGCAATCTTTGCCTAAACCGCTGTCGCTATTTAGACCGCTGGGAATATCCACGCTCACAACGAAAGAACGGCTAGCGTTAATTAGGTCAAAAATCTCTTGCGTAGCGCTATCCGCCTGTCTATCGAAGCCTACGCCGAATATGCAATCGACGAGTATATCGCAATCGTAGTCACATTGCGATATATCGCGCGCGCTCACGCCTAAATTATATAATTTATCAACGAATATTTTGCTCGTACTCGACCTATTTTCTACTACGGCAAATACGCAAAAATCCAAGGACTTTTCCGCCAAAATGCACGCCAAAGCATAGCCGTCCCCGCCGTTGTTGCCTTTGCCGCAGAGTATATAGGTCTTTTTACCTACCCAATCCACGCTGTCGTAGACGGCTTGAGCTGCCCTTTGCATCAAAATATCACCGCTTATACCGCCCTCGATGGTCAGTCTATCGCTCTCCTTCATAACACTCGAGCTTACGCAAAAATTCATAATTCGCCTCAACGATATTTTATTACTTACCTTAGCTCGTGTCAAGGTCAAAATTTCCCTAACAATTCCACACTTGACAAAATAGCGTATATGCCTCTAATACGTTGCCGTCAACTTTCTACCATATTATCGTAGACCATATCAAATCGAGTTTTGCAAATAAGAGTAAATGTTCGCAACGAAAATATGCTCATATACTATTAAAAAACAGAGAGTCATCTCTCTGCTTTTAGTCTGTCTATCACCGAGAATATCTCGTCACTTAAGAAGCCTCTTGCGTGCAAAAATCTTGCCAATCTCGCTACGTACTTGGGATCGTCTAAGTCGTTACCCTTGGCGTGCTTGCGGGCAACTTCGTATATCGCGTCGCCCCCGTCATCGTCCAGGTCTTGCAAAACTTGTGCAATTATATCTTTGGATATTCCTTTGGCAATTAGGTCGTTCCTAATACGGCTTATTCCTTTGACCACCTTATTGTATTCCACGTAGCACCTTGCCCACTCGAGGTCGTTGATATAGCCGTACTCTATTGCTTTGGACAAGCAGTACTCGACTATCGGTTTGTTGTAGCCCTTGTCGTAGAGTTTGCTCTTTAGCCCCTTAGCGGTAGGAGTGTATCGGGATATATAAGACAAAGCCCAATTCCACGCCTTGTCCTTTTCGCTCTCGAATATCAACTCTTGCAAGTCGCTATCACTGAGCATACTACCGACTTTGATATTGTTGGTTGCCAGCACTATTCTCGAAATTCCGCAACAAAACTCTCCGTCCAGATAGAGATTGGCTCTATCGATATTGCTTGACTGAATGAGTATGGCAGTCACTTCTCTCATTTTTTGCCTCTCTTTTTGGGTGTCGATTTTCCCTTGGCACGCTTTTTGGCGCTGTTGATTTTGTCTATCTTGGCTTGGTCTACGTACACCACGCCACTACGAGTTTTGACGGCTTTTTTGCCACTGACGTTATTAGGCTTTTTCTCTATATAGCCCGACTTTGCCTCTTCTTTTAGTGGTTTGATAAGACAAGACTCTTTGAAGCCAATGAGGTCTTGCCTTCCCGCCTCGATGAGAGCCTCTTTGACGAGATTGTAGTTTTCCTTTTTTCTATACTGCATCAAAGCCCTTTGCAATTGTTTTTCTCGCTTAGATTTAGGTACGTACACCTCTTGCATGGTATCGGGATTGATACCCGTATAGTACATGCATGTCGACTTGGTGGACGGCGTTGGATAGAAGTCTTGCACTTGCTCGGGCATATATCCTATCGACTTGAGATAGAGCGCAAGGTTGATAGCGTCATCGAGAGTGCAGCCGGGGTGCGAAGAAATAAGGTATGGCACCAAGTATTGCTTTTTGCCGAGTTTTTTGTTAATATCGTCAAACTTTTTCTTAAATTTTAGATACAAGTCGAAGTTTGGCTTGTTCATATTTTTTAGCACGTTGTCGCTAACGTGCTCGGGCGCGACTTTGAGTTGACCCGACACATGGTATTTGATTACCTCTTCGATAAACTCGTCGCTGTCGTCGTACATTGCGTAGTCGTATCTTATACCGCTGCGGATAAACACCTTCTTGACGCCCTCTATTTGTCTAAGCGTGCGCAGCAAATCGAGATACTCGCTATGGTCGACCTTCATATTCGGACAAGGCTTGTAGCCGATACATTGCCTATCGGGACATACGCCCTTATCCCATTGTTTAGAGCAAGCGGGGTCACGGAAGTTGGCTGTTGGTCCGCCCACGTCGTGTATATATCCTTTGAAGTCGGCGTCCTTAGTAAATTCCACCGCCTCTTGCACTATGCTTTCTTTGGAGCGTTTTTGCACTACTCTGCCTTGGTGATAGGCAATGGCGCAATAGTTGCAGTTGCCGTAACAACCTCGTACCGAAGTAATGCTATATTTGACCTCTTCGATAGCGGGCACGCCCTTGGTATATTTGGGGTGATAAGTCCTCTCGTAAGGCAGGGCGTAAATCTCGTCCATTTCCTTGCTACTCATAGGCAGTTGCATAGGATTTTGCACCAGATATTTGTCGCCGTGCTTTTGCAAGACTACCTTGCCATGAGCGTGGTCGTTGGTTTTCGTCTGGGTATTAAATGCCCTCACGTAAGCGAGCTTGTCGCTCTTGACTGCTTCGTAGCTCTCGCAAAATACCGCCTTACGGCTATCAATATCCTCTTTGATTTTATTTGGCAACCCATCAAAGTCGCTGAGATAGCAAGTACCCCTCACGTCCTTGATTTTGGACAGCGGAACGCCCCTTTTGAGATACCCGACAATATCCTTGATAGGTCGCTCGCCCATACCGTATATGAGTAGGTCGGCTTTGCTCGACACGAGAATGCTCGGCAAAACCTTGTCCGCCCAATAATCGTAGTGTGCAAATCTTCTTAGCGAAGCCTCTATTCCGCCTATGACGATAGTGCTGTCGGGATAGAGCCTCTTGAGCGTATTACAATACACGTCCACGGCTCTGTCGGGGCGAAGACCTGCTTGTCCGCCCTCGCTGTACACGTCACGACTTCTTTTGATTTTGGCAACGGTATAGTTGTTGACCATACTGTCCACCACGCCGCTTGACACCAAAAAGCCCATCTTAGGCTCGCCGAAAATACGATAATCCTCGTCCTTTTGCGGCTGAGTGATTATAGCAATACTGAGACCCATACTTTGTATGAGTCTCGATACTATTGCGTGCCCGAAGGAGGGGTGGTCTACGTAGGCTTCGCCTATCACGTACACCAAGTCCACTCTGCCCGACACTTCGTGTTTTTCGGTTGGTAAAAAAGCCATTATTTGAAGTATTCCACTCCGCTTTCAAAGAGTTTCATATCGTAGTTACCCTCTACGTTTTTGTAGAGATTGTCGTCTATTCTTTCGCTGTGACCCATCTTGCCGAGCACTCTGCCGTCAGGGGAAATTATGCCCTCGATAGCCTTCATACTACCGTTAGGGTTGTAAGGCGAAGTCATAGTCGCATTGCCGAACAAGTCGACGTATTGCGTCGCTACTTGCCCCGCTTTGACGAGTTTGTCGAGTTCTTCTTGTCCCGAGACAAATCTTCCCTCGCCGTGGCTTACGGCAACTTTGTACACCTCGTCGACACGGCAAGCGTTGAGCCAAGGCGACTTGTTGGTAGCCACTCTCACGTTGACTATAGTCGATACGTGTCGAGAAATATTGTTGAAGGTCAAGGTAGAAGCGTCGGCTTTTTGCTCTCTTATGTCGCCGTAAGGCACTAAGCCCAACTTGATGAGTGCTTGGAAGCCGTTGCATATACCTATGGCAAGTCCGTCTCTTTCGTACAACAGTTTCATTACCGCTTCGGCGATTGCAGGGTTTTTGAAGGTCGTTGCGATAAACTTACCGCTTCCGTCAGGCTCGTCGCCACCGCTAAATCCACCCGGGAAAGCAAGTATTTGTGCCTTGTCTAGTGCCTTAACCAAAGCTTTAGCCGTGTCTTCTATATCCTTGGAAGATTGGTTTTTGACGATGAATATATCGGCTTTTGCGCCCGCTCTCTCAAAGGCTCTTGCCGTGTCGTATTCGCAGTTAGTTCCCGGGAATACGGGTATTAGAACGGTAGGTTTGACGATATTTCTAGGCGCTCTCTCGTGCTTGCGAGCCACGCAAATGAGATTGTTAGCCTCTCCGCTAGCAGGCGCAGTGGTTGGAAATACGCTCTCGAGCGTACCCGTAAACGCTTCGATAGCCTTATCCATCTTGACTTCCACACCGCATAGGTCGCAAGTATAAGTCCCGTTGAGAGTAGCAACCTTTTGCACGTCAAATCCACTCAAGCCGTCTACGTCCTCGGCAAGAATTACCAAGTCGCCGAATCGCGGAGTAAGCATATCCACGGTCAGCGCTTCCCAATCGGTGCCCGCCTTGTTACCCATACAAGCCTTAAATACGCTAGCTAGTACGCCGCCCTCTTCCACCACGTTGCACGCCTTGATTTTGCCCGCCACGATAGCGTCGTTGATAGCGTCGTAGAGTTTTAGCGTCTTGTCAAAGTCGACCATGTCGTATTCGTCTCTCGGCAAAGACACGTGATATATATCCTTGACTTTGCCGTCGAATGAAAATGTATTGGAGATGACCTTACTTGCCTTGGTTATACCCATAGCAAAGCTGATGAGTGTTGGCGGAACGTCAATATTTTCAAAAGTTCCGCTCATACTGTCCTTACCGCCTATAGCGCCAACGCCGAGCCCGATTTGAGCGTAGAGTGCGCCGAGCAGTGCCGACAAAGGTTGTCCCCATCTCTCGGGGTCGGAGCCCAATCTCTTAAAGAACTCTTGCAACGACAGCCTAACGGTATCCACTCTCACACCGCAAGCCACCAACTTGGACAGCGACAAAACGATAGAATACACGCTTCCCACGAAAGGAGACGCGCTCATCAGTTGTGGAGAGCAACCGTAACTCGACACGGTAGCGGTATCGGTCTTGCCGTTTACAGGTGGTTTTGCAGCCATAGCCACGGCAGGAGTAAGCTGATATTTTCCTCCGAAAGGCATCAGCACGCTACCCGCGCCGATAGTAGAGTCGAAGGTCTCGCCAAGACCCTTGGTGGAACATACGTTGAGGCGGGAGAGTTCGTGATAGAGCACGCCCGCAAAATCGCCTTTTGCAAAGAGCTTTGCGCTCTCCTCATCGGGCTTATTCATATAGTCGGTGGCGTTGTCCTTGACTACTGCCTTGGTAGTTTGCTTGACGCCGTTGGTATCGAGGAAGCTTCTCTTGAGGTCAACGATGCAGTTGCCCGCGTAGAACATCCTCATTCTGCCGTTGTCGGTAACTTCAGCAACGGCTACGGCGTTGAGGTTTTCCTCTTTTGCATAGTTTATAAATTGTTCTACGGTGTCCTTAGCGAGCACTACCGCCATTCTCTCTTGCGATTCGGATATGGCAAGCTCAGTACCCGACAAGCCCTCGTATTTTTTAGGTACTTTGTCTAGGTAAATGTCAAGGCTGTCGGCTAGTTCGCCGATAGCTACCGACACGCCGCCCGCGCCGAAGTCGTTGCACTTGACGATAAGTCTAGCCACGTCCTTGTTGCGGAATAGTCTTTGAATTTTTCTCTCGGTAGGAGGGTTACCCTTTTGCACTTCCGCGCCGCACACTTCCACAGACTTTTCGGTATGGGCTTTAGAACTTCCCGTTGCGCCGCCGCAACCGTCTCTACCCGTCTCTCCGCCAAGAAGCACAATAACGTCGCCTTCGATAGGCTTTCTTCTCACTACGTTTTCTTTCGGTGCGCCCGCGATGACGTAGCCCGTCTCCAATCTCTTAGCCACGTAGTTAGGATGATACATCTCGGCAACGAGACCCGTCGCCAAGCCGATTTGGTTGCCGTAACTGCTATAACCCGCAGCCGCCGTCTTGGTGATGACGCGTTGAGGCAACTTGCCCTTTAGCGTCTCTTCGATAGGTTTTCTCGGGTCGGCGGCACCAGTAACTCTCATTGCTTGATAAACGTAAGTTCTACCCGACAGCGGGTCTCTTATCGCACCGCCGAGGCAAGTAGCCGCTCCGCCGAAAGGCTCGATTTCCGTTGGGTGGTTATGCGTTTCGTTTTTGAACATTATCAGCCACTTCTCGTCCTTGCCGTCCACGTCGACGTCCACTTCCACGCTACAAGCGTTGATTTCGTCGCTCACGTCGAGGTTTTCGAGTTTGCCTTCTTTCTTCAACTTCTTGACGGCGATGGTAGCAATGTCCATCAAGCACTTATACTTGTCGCTCCTTGTTGCGTTAAACTCTTGATACAAGTCGTTGTACAAGTCGAGTGCCTTGAATAGATGCGGATTGTCCGACTTAATATCAACGTCGGTAATCTCGGTTGCAAAGGTAGTATGACGGCAGTGATCAGACCAATAAGTGTCAATGACTTTGAGTTCAGTTTCGCTAGGGTCGCGCTTCTCTCCCGCAAAGTAATCTCTTACGAACTTGAGGTCGGCGATACTCATAGCAAAGCCCTTTTTGCCGTGATACTCAGCGATTTGCTCGTCGCTCATAGCAATGAAGCCGTCTATAGTAGGCACGGTAAGTTGCAAGTTGACTTGGCTGACAAGCGTATCGGGCAAACTCATATCTCCCTCTCTCGCCTCTACGGGGTTGATTAGGTACTTCTTGATTGCGGCTATTTGAGCGTCGGTGCAACCCTTGATTGCGTAGACTTTGGCGCACTTTATCAGCGGTCTCGGACCCATCGATAGCAACTGTACGCATTGCATAGCGCTGTCGGCTCTTTGGTCGTACTGACCCGGCAAATACTCTACCACAAAGACGGTATATCCCGCCATATCGGGGAACTCTTCGTATAGATTATCCACGGGAGCTTCGGAGAATATCGTACTCTTAGCACTCTCGAAGACAATATCGTCGATATTTTCAATATCGTATCTAATCAATTCTCTCACGTCCTCGGCGTTGATACCGAGTACGTTTTTGACGTCGGCAAGCGTCTTTTTTGCCGAAACGTTGTAGTTTTGTTTTTTCTCTACGAAAATTCTTTTAACCATTGTCCTTATCCTTATTTCTTTATTCCTATATCCGTGCGATAAAACATTTTGTCAAAGTGCACCTTTTTGACGTTGGCGTAGGCGATTTCTCTAGCCTTGTCCATGTCGTCGGCAAGTGCCGTCACACCCAACACTCTACCACCGTTGGTGACGAGTACGCCGTCCTTTTTAGCCGTACCCGCGTGGTATAAGATTACGCCGTCGTCGAGTTTGTCTATAGTGATAGGCAATCCCTTGGCGTAGGCTTCGGGATAACCACCGCTTGCGACTATGACGCATACGGCAGTCTTATCGTTCCATTTTATATCCACTTTGTCGAGAGTGCCGTCTATGCAAGCGTTGAATATATCGTATATATCGCTCTCGAGCTTAGGCAAAACGACTTGCGTCTCGGGGTCGCCGAAGCGTGCGTTGTACTCCAGCACCTTTACGCCGTCGCTTGTCAACATCAGTCCGCAATAAAGTACGCCCTTGAATGTTCTACCCTCTGCGCTCATGGCCTTGACGGTTGGCACGATGATAGTGTCGTACACCTCTTGCGCCATTGCGGGCGTGTAGATTTTGGAAGGTGCAAAGGTACCCATACCGCCCGTATTGAGCCCCTCGTCGTTGTCGTGCGCTCTCTTATGGTCTTGCGAAGACACCATAGGCACGACTGTCTTGCCGTCGCAGAAGCACAATACCGACACCTCTTTACCAACCATAAATTCTTCTATGACGACCTTTTTGCCCGCGTCCTTAAACTTGCCGTCTATCATCATTTCTTTGACGGCGTCAACGCCCTCTTGCCTGTCGTTGCATATAATAACGCCCTTACCGAGAGCAAGTCCGTCGGCTTTGACAACGAGTGGATATTTAGCGTTGCTTACGTACTCAATCGCGCTGTCGCAGTCGTCGAATTCCACGTAGTCGGCGGTCGGAATGCCGTATTTTTTCATTAGGTTTTTGCTAAAAGCCTTGCTTGCCTCTATGATAGCCGCGTTTTTCTTAGGACCAAAGGCGCGCATACCGTTGCTCTCTAGCAAGTCTACGAGACCTCCTGCGAGAGGGTCGTCGGGCGCAACGACCGTCAAGTCGATGTCCTTATGTTCTTTGACAAACTTAATTATATTGTCAAAGTCCATCACGCCGATATTGTGACACTCGGCTATTTCGGCTATGCCCGCATTGCCGGGCAAGCAATAAATTTTGTCCACTTTAGGGCTCTTTGAGAGTGCCATGCAGATTGCGTGTTCTCTACCGCCGCTTCCAATTACGAGTACGCTCATATTCTCTCCTTAGTGTTTGAAGTGTCTATCGCCTGTAAATACCATTGCAATTCCGTATCTGTTGCACGCGTCAATGCTGAGTTGGTCGTTTCTACTTCCGCCGGGTTGCATAATTGCGGCGATTTTGCCTTGGTGAGCCGCTTCTACGCAGTCGTCGAACGGGAAGAAAGCGTCGGAAGCAAGCACGGCGCCCTCGGTCGAGGTCAAAGAATGCTCGATAGCTTGCTTGGTAGCCCTTATTCTATTGACCTGTCCTCCGCCTATACCCAGGATAGTCTTGTCCTTAGCCACCACGATAGCGTTGGACTTGGTGTGTTTGACCACCTTCATTGCGAATATCAAGTCTTCCATTTGCTCTTTGGTGACCTTCTTTTCGGTGACGTCAACGACTTTGCTCATATCTACGACCATTTTGTCGTACTCTTGAACGAGCAAACCTCCGAGCACCTTTTTCATATCGTAGCAGCCTTGAGGTATTGGGCTTGCTATTCCTTCGAGTTTGAGTAGTCTGATATTAGGCTTTTGGGTGAGGATTGCAAGTGCGTCCTCATCGAAGTCGGGAGCTACTACTATCTCGATAAAGATTTTATGTATTTGCTCGGCAGTCGCCTTGTCGATAGTTCTATTTGCAGCCACTATTCCGCCGAAGATAGAGGTTGGATCTGCCGCGTTAGCTTTGTAGAAAGCCTCCGAGATAGTCTCGGCGGTAGCCACTCCGCAAGGGTTGGCGTGCTTGACGGCAACTATAGTCGGCTCGTCAAACTCTCTTAGCAAGTCGAGTGCACCGTTGGTGTCGTTGATATTGTTATAACTCAGTTCTTTACCGTGAAGTTGAACGGCGGTTGCAAGCGAGCCCTTGACGTCGAACGCCTCCTTGTAGAATACTGCGTTTTGGTGAGGGTTTTCGCCGTAGCGCATATCTTGCGCCTTGTCAAAAGCCATAGTAAATTGGTCTGGGAACTCTATACCGAGTTTGCTTCTGAGATAGTTGGCAATGAGGGTATCGTAGTAAGAAGTATGTTGATATACCTTGTACATAAGGTAGAATTTTGTTTCTTTCTTTATCTCGCCCTCTTCGAGTTCCGTCAAAACTTTAGCATAGTCGGCAGGATCGACCACGACTGCAACGTCTTGGTAGTTTTTAGCCGCGCTTCTGAGCATCGTAGGTCCGCCGATGTCGATATTTTCGATAGCGGTCTGCAAGTCTACGTTTGGCTTAGACACGGTTGCCTTAAAAGGATAGAGGTTTACCACCACTATATCTATAGTATTGATATTCATCTTTTCAAGAAAAGCCATATGTTCTGCGTTATCTCTCATAGCCAAAAGACCCGCATGCACGTTAGGGTGCAAGGTCTTAACTCTGCCGTCGAGGCACTCCGGGAAGCCCGTTATCGAACTGATGTCGATTGCATCGAGTCCCGCTTCTTTGAGGACTTTGAGCGTTCCGCCAGTAGAGATAATCTCGTAGCCGAAGCCCACGAGGCGAGAGGCAAAGTCGACGATGCCGCTCTTGTCCGATACGCTTATCAATGCTCTTTTTTTCATTTTATTTCTCCTTATACGTATTGATTATTTACACAATTTTGCCACGACCGACGGCAAAAGAATATGTTCTTGTATTAGCACTCTCTCTTGCAATGTTTGAGGAGTGTCGCCTTCTAAGACGGGCACTTTGACTTGAGCAATTATCTCGCCCGTATCGGCGCCCTCGTCCACGAAATGTACCGTTGCGCCGCTCTCTTTTTCGCCGGCTTCCAGCACGGCTGTATGCACCTTTAGTCCGTACATACCCTTTCCGCAAAACTTAGGTATCAGCGATGGGTGAATATTGATAATCTTGCCTCTATATTTGTCCACGAGGCATGGGGTAACTATCGCGAGATACCCCGCCAACACCACCAACTCTACCTCCTTTTCGCTAAGGTATTCTATGATAGCTCTGTCTCTGTCCTCGGCGTCCTCGTAGTCGCCCAACTTATAGACTTTGCTCTCGATACCGTGTTTCTCAGCTCTATCCAGCGCGCCAATGCCGTCCTTGTTTGTTACCACGGCTACGACCTTGCCGTCTATAAGACCGCTCTCACAGCCGTCTATAACCGACTGCATGTCGCTACCGCCACCCGAAGCGAATATTGCTATTCTCTTCATAGCTCTACGCCCTCTTTGTCCGTCACTTCGCCTATGATATAAGCCTTTTCGCCCATAGCGTTTAGCTCGTCGGTGACGGCGGTTGCAATTTGTGGGTCAACGGCTAGCACCATACCTATACCCATATTAAAGGTGTTGCACATTTTGGTGTCGTCAATGCCCGCAATCTCTTGAAGAGCCTTGAAGAGTTTAGGCAGCGGATAACTGCTTCTATCGATATGCACACCCATACCCTTAGGAATGATACGAGGCACGTTTTCGATAAAGCCACCGCCCGTAATATGTGCAATGCCCTTAATCTCGAATTTTTCTATTATGCTAAGAACCGTCTTGACGTAAATTCTCGTAGGCGTCAATACCACTTCGGCAGGGGTGCAACCCAACGTCTCGTTGTACTTATTGAGGCTCTTCTTGTCCTCGCCGAATAGCTTTCTGACGAGAGAATATCCGTTGGAGTGGATACCGCTACTTGCTAAGCCTATTAGTTTGTCGCCCACCTTGATATTTTTGCCGTTGATAATCTTCTTTTTGTTGACGATACCTACCGCAAAGCCCGCGATGTCGTATTCGTCCTTGGCATAAAATCCCGGCATCTCGGCAGTCTCACCGCCGATGAGCGCACACCCCGATTGGCAACAGCCCTCAGCCACACCCTTGACGATAGTAGCCACTTTGTTTGGCTCTAACTTGGATAGAGCGATATAGTCTAGGAACAATAGTGGTTTTGCGCCTTGGCACACGATATCGTTGACGCACATAGCCACGGCGTCTATACCGATAGTGTCGTGCTTGTCCAATACGAAGGCGTATTTGAGTTTCGTACCCACGCCGTCGGTACCCGCCACCAAGCAATCTCCGTCCTCTCTGTCGTCTAGCGCATAAAAGCCTCCGAAACTGCCGAGATCTCCCAGCACGTTGCCGTCGTACGTCTTTTTTACGTACTGTTTCATCAGTTTTACCGCCTCGTAACCTGCCTCTACGTCCACGCCCGCGGACTTGTAATCAATAGCCATTTTGTCCTCCTTGAATAAATGGAATATGGGCTTGCTTCCAAACCCATACGAATATAGTAATTTTTAATAATTTCTCTTCATAGCAACACACTCTCTATTACACGAGTTGTTGTAGTTTGGCGTCGTCGCCGTTGATTTTGTCCGCCATATCTTGCTTGTACTTTTTCATCTTTTCGCCAAGCTCGGGATATTTGATAGCAAGCATTTGTATAGCAAGTAGTCCCGCGTTGAGTCCGCCGTTGATAGCCACGCAAGCCACGGGTATACCCGACGGCATTTGCACCATAGAGAGCAAACTATCCAGTCCGTCCATGGTAGAACTCTTGACAGGCAGTCCTATGATAGGTAGCGAGGTATATGCGGCAATCACTCCGCCCAGGTGCGCCGCTTTGCCCGCAGCACAAATAATCACTTCGATACCGTTAGCCTCGGCATTGCAAGCATACTCGTGAGCCTCGTTGGGAGTACGGTGCGCAGAGATAACTCTGGCGTCGACTTCCACGCCGAATTTTTTAAGTATTTCGATTGCAGGTTTTACTACGTCAAGGTCGCTGAGGCTACCCATTATCACGCCGACTTTAGCCATATTTTTCTCCTAAAAGTTTGTCAAAATAAATAAGAAAAAAGATAAATAATCTTACTGCCCATATACTACCATATTTTGATAGATTTTTGCAAGGAAAAAGCCCCAAAATAAAATATTTTTATACAAAATATAAAATTTGCATATTTTTGTCGATTTTTTGGTTTTTTAACGGTTTTTTTCTCTAATTTGGGGAGTTATCCACAGCATTATCCACATTTGACCTCAGTTATCCACATTCCGAAAAGTCGATTTTTTGCCCCTCTTTGACGACAAGTATCGGTTTTTTACCAAAATCATCAAACCAAATATAACCGACTTATCCACATACGATTTTATCTGATTTTATGCAATTTCCACCCCTATTTCTATCCAAAATCTATCATGTTTTGTCTATATTTTCATCCAAACGCGTCATAGTCCATATACGTCCGATATTTTTCTTCCGCTCCCCGCGCATTATCTTTAGCCCGTATGTTACTACATGTTATTTTTAATTGAAGCTACTTTCCTCATAGCCGCCCTCTTTCCTCTTAAAAAAAGCCTACACGGTTTGGCTTTTTAGTATCGTTTCTGTTTGTTTGCGCTTTACACCGATTAGCTACGCAAGTCCACCTTCTTTGGCTCTCCACAAAGACAAGACTTTGCTTGATTTATCATCAAAGTGGTACTTGATTTCGCCCAATACTCTATCGGAGATTTTTACTTTGTGGAAGTATTGTTTGAGTGTCTTGATTACCTCTCTTGCCTCGTCCACCTCAGTGTCGCTATACAAGCACTCGTATATATCTTCTACGACGGTATGATTGATTACGTAGTCGGCTATCTCTACGCCCACTCTCGTATACTCGCCCTTGTCCGCCTTGTTTAAGCCTTTCCAAAGTCGGTCTATCAATTCGTTTGTTCCCTTGACAGTTCCTACCATACCTTTGTCCTCGAAGACAAGCCTCTCTTCTATATTGGCTATTATCTTCTTGACTTCGTCTTTGGTAAATATCTTGTCGGTGGTAAGGTTGCCCTGTGCCTTGATTATATCCCCAACTTGGCTTGGTGCGGGCGACTTGCGAGATTGTTTTATATCGGTAGGATTTTTTGAAACAAAATCTTGACTTTTTATATCTATCTTGCGTATAATAGTATCAGAAGCCAAGTTTGTTATAACGTCGGACAATTGGAGTCCGGGGTTCACTGATACTCTTTGGCTTCTTTTTTTATCCCAAAAAAGTATTTTATCATTATCAATGAATTTTTTTATATAATTATAAAAATTGTCTTTTCCATATGCACTTGTCATTACATTGGCTTGAATGACAACATTCTCCAATCTTCCTACGCCGTTAACTTTAATCGCTACAATAACAGGTCTTCTTTGTTTATCTATTGCTTGCGTTATCAAAACAACGCTATCATCTCTCGTTAGGCTCTCAGCTATCAATGCAGGTTTCTCTATAAGATTTGGTAGTTGTTTTATTATGTCTATACCTAACCCGTGATAGTTTAGACCTTTTTTACCACTCTCATTTACCGTTGTGTCCAAATGTCGTGCAGTCATCAAAATTGGAAGTTTTGGCAAACCAACGTCTTGCAATATTTGTGGTGTGTCCATAATTTTGAGATGCGTTGACGTAGTATCTTTTCCGCCCAATATGTCATCTACTTGCTCGGCAAATGGCTTGATAGAGTACCTTATATCTTGATTGCTCGTTGGGTTGAGATTGGTTGTGAGTTTGATTTGCTCGGGATAAAATGCAACGTAACTAATTCCTCTATCTTTTACGCCACTTGGCATAGGTACGCCACCCTCGTCAACGATTATACCGTCATAGTCAAGACCTTTCTCTTGCAAAAAGTCATACATATCCGCACCGTCAGTCCAATCAAGCAGTCCTCTCTTAGTCAATGGTGCACCATTGCCCCATTGCCCATAAAATTGCTCCTCAAATATTTTTCTTGCTTTCTTTTCCCTTGTGTCAAACGGCTTTTTGATATCCAAATATACCGAGTATACATTATCATTGTTCATCTTTGCATATTCGGTGGCATACTGCTTGTCGGCAGTAAAATACGTTCCCTCAAGGTCGGTTTTGAATATAGTAAAGCCCGCATTGCGACTTCCGTGATAAACTACAAGCAAATTGCCTTGCTCGTCTCTTACCTTGCTATCTCTAAAATATTCCGCTTGTTGTTGGGTTAATTCGTTGCCTTGACTGTCTTTGAGAGAATAATCTATTCCTTGCTTGCTTGAATCGCCGCTCTCACTATCTCCGCTTCGGTCGCTTGAAGTTTGCCATTTTTTAGATTCTTCTTCACCCACTCGTTGAATTGAATTATCTTTTCTTCTGTATTGAGTTTCATCACCAATAAGACTTGATTTTTCTCTTCCAATGGTATTTCTGCGTTTATTGAGTTTATCAATCTCATAAGTGCTTCCCTGTATGGACTCGATTTTGCCACTCCTACCATATTGTTTTATCTCCTCAAATATTTTATTATACTCGGCTTTAGTGATATAGTCTTCAACTTGATAGCCATTATCAGCATCATCAAACTTTTCTACAAGATACCACCTACCATTCATAGAAATAAGTGTTTGGTCTCCAGCAACAATATTTGGTTGCCTTGTCCACCATATAGCAAGACGGTGTGCTTCGCTTCCACCACTTTCTCTTTCTCCCGGAAAGTTTTTATGTAGAAAACTAAATTTCCTTTGAAACTGTACATTTTTATTATACTGCAACGCAAGCGTTTGGTCAACACCAACCTCGGCATTTTGCTCGTCTACTTGGACTTGCTTGTTTTCCTCAATGCCTTGTTCTATCATCTTAGCAAGTGCTTGTCTTTCAGGCGTGTTGTAAGCAGCCTTTAGGTAGAGCCTTTCGGCGGTTAGAAGTTGACTATATCGACGTCTTTCTACTTTGTTCATCTTGAAGACTTTGATTATATTTTGTATTGTTTCTACTATACGCTTTGCAAGATTTGGCTTGTCTTTGACGATTCGGTTGATAAAGTCTTCGTTGCCAAGCACTTCTTCTGCAAGTTTTGCGTTGAGTTCGCTATCAAACAACTCTATTAGATTTTTTTCTTCTTGGCTTAATTGCTCATTATTATCTTGCTTTTCGATGGCTTTAAGCAATACTTGTCCGTCTATATCATATAGTTTGGCTACGCCGTTGATGATATCATCTAACTTGCCTTGCTCGTTCAATACAAACCTTAGATGAGCGGATAATTGGTTGTAATCTCCACCCGATTTTTCTACACTGTGCATTACTTCGTGTATTAGAGTACCAACCCAATTTCCGTTTTCCAACGTGTCTTTGGCAATATAAATATTGTTATCCGTACCGTTATAGTTTCCGTTGAACATTTGGTTTTCGTCCACCACAACGAGTTTGAGATTTCTCATTCCATAAGAGCCTAATTTCTCAACGGCTTGTTTGGCTGTTGCAAGGTCTTGTTTGGCTTTATCTCCGAGTTCTCCACTATATACCTTTATTTTCTCGACTTGTTCTCTTGCTTCTTCAATTGACACGCTGTTTATTTGAGCATATCTCTTGGCATTATCCTCATTGATTGTTGCCAAATCACTCTCAATGCTCTTACTATCCGCCCCCATAGATACGTATCTCGTATCGTATGCCCTTGCAAGTTCCATATTGCCGTTGTAAGCGTTGTTGTAGTTATCCGTGAGAGTTCCGTCGGCATTGAACATTTCGCCCAAATTATGCTTGTCTATGTACTTGGCACGCTTGTCTTCGCTCATATTGGCAAGTTCTTGGCTTATCGTCTTCAAAGTCTCCGCTTTGGCTTGCGATACCTTTTCTACCGTGGCTTTGTCGTTGCTATCCCAACCCTTCTTCAAAGCCTCGTCATAGGTGGCTACGTTTTCAAGTTCGCTCGGTATAACGGTGTTGACACCCGCAACCTTTTTGACAGCCGTTTGTGCTCCGCCGTATGCCAACGAAGTCAACGCACCTATCAAGCCCGCCTCAACTACCGACTCTACCGTCGCACTATCGGCTTGCTTGTCGTAGGTCAATCTTTTTAGGTATGGCGATACTATCTCGCTTACCATTTCTTCCGCACCTTCGCGGTCGGCAATTTTAGACACAAAAAAGGTCGGTATATTTCAACCGACCCATTGTATTTGATTTAGAATGATTAGCACACGCCTTGGATAATCATAGAGGAAGCAACCTTCTCGAAGCCCGCAATGTTAGCGCCCGCGATATAGTCTCCGTCAAGACCGTATCTCATAGCAGCATCCTTGATGTTGTGGAAGATATTGACCATGATATGTTTTAGTCTGCTATCCACTTCTTCGAAGGACCAATAAGTTCTCATAGAAGATTGAGCCATTTCCAACGCGCTACATGCAACGCCGCCCGCGTTGGCAGCTTTAGCAGGAGCAAAGAGCACTCCGCTCTTTTGGAAATATTCGGCAGCGTCTATACTGCAAGGCATGTTTGCGCCCTCACCCACTGCGAGCACGCCGTTAGCAACGAGAATCTTCGCACTCTCGAGGTCGATTTCGTTTTGGGTTGCGCAAGGGAGAGCGTAGTCGCATTTGATATTCCATATTCCCTTGCAACCTTCCACGTACTTAGCGTTAGGCTTGTAGTTGATATAGGTGGATATTCTTTCTCTCTTAACTTCTTTGATAGTTTTGATGACGTCGAGGTCGATACCGTCAGCATCGTACACGTAACCGTTACTATCGCTCATAGCCACGACTTTAGCGCCGAGTTGGGTTGCCTTTTCGTGAGCGTAAATAGCCACGTTACCGCTACCGCTGATTACGCAAATTTTGCCCGCAAAGTCGAGATTCTTCTCTTTGAGCATCTCTTCCATGAGGTAGATAAGACCGTAACCCGTAGCTTGAGTTCTCACCAAAGAGCCACCGTAGGTCAAACCTCTACCCGTAAGCACGCCGGTATGCTCGTTGACGAGTTTTTTGTAATAACCGAACAAATATCCGATTTCTCTACCGCCTACGCCTATATCACCTGCAGGCACGTCGGTATCCGCGCCGATATGTCTATATAGCTCCGACATAAAGGATTGACAAAATCTCATTACTTCGCTATCGCTCTTGCCCTTAGGGTCAAAGTCGCTACCGCCCTTACCGCCACCGATAGGCAATCCCGTGAGGGAGTTTTTGAATATTTGCTCAAAGCCCAAAAACTTGATTACCGACAAATTGACGGTGTCTCTAAATCTTATACCGCCCTTATAAGGTCCGATTGCACTGTTGAATTGCACACGGTAGCCCTTGTTGACGTGGATTTTGCCGTTGTCGTCTTGCCAAGGCACTCTAAACATAATAATTCTTTCGGGCTCTACCAACATTTCGAGTAGACCCTTTTCTTCATACTCGGGGTGTTTGTCGAAGACTATCGACAAAGACTTGAGTATTTCCGTTGCAGCCTGATGAAATTCCGGTTCGTTCGGATTGCGCTTAATCAAATCTGCAAGCACTCTTTCTACGTAAGCGTTCATAAAATATATCTCCTTATTGATTTAACAAAAAAAATATATCACAATTTTTTTTTGACATACAAGTATTTTTTTATATTTTTTGACGGTTTTTTACAGTTTTATTTTACAAATAAAGTAGTATAACATTTCATTATGCTATTGACTATCGCCCATTTTATGGTTATAATATATACAAAAAATAGATACAAGGTGTCAAATGATAAGCAATATTTTTACGATGCTGGTGGACTTGCTCAACAATCCCAAGTGTACTGCGCAAGAATTGGCTAGCAAACTCGAAATAAGCGAACGCACCGTCTATCGTTACGTAGATGTGCTAAGTTATTCTCATATACCCGTAGTATGCAAAAAAGGCAGAGACGGCGGAATTATGATAGGCGAAGACTTCAAACTTCGCGCTCAATACCTTACGAGAGAAGAATTGGAATTGATTTTTACCTCTCTCGACACCTTGCCTTTCAACGACACGGCGGTGGGTATCAAGGCTAAGCTTCAAAATCTCAACACCGACAAGCGCACGGATGAAAACTTCCACTCCGACCTATTCGTGGTAGACAAGTCCACTTGGGGCAACAATACCAATCTCCAACAAAAGATGGACGCGTTGCTCAAAGCCCGTTCTCGCAAAAAGGCAGTCAAAATCACCTACCACGACAGAGGCGGCAACCTTTCGGAGCGCGTCATCGAGCCTTACGTAGTCGTGTATGGCGCGGGAATATGGTACATATACGCATGGTGTCGTATGCGCAACCAAATGCGCACCTTCAAAATCAGTCGTATCACGCACATTTTACCTACCGACAGCGACTTCAAGCCTAGAGAGTTTACCAATGCGTGGAAGATAGCCAACAAGCTTGACAACGCCCAAGAGATTAGCATCGTGCTCAAGGTCAACCAAAACGCCCGTTACGACGTGGAAGAATGGCTGGGCGTAGAGGCAGTCAACAAAGCCGAACAAGGCGACTATTGGATAGCGCAAGCCTACGTCACCGTGGGCGACAAGCTCATAGACAAACTTCTCTCTTATCGCGAAAACGTCGAAGTCCTCTCCCCTATCTCCATACGCGACAAGGTCAAAGAGAGCGCAATGAATATTGCCAAACTATATAGGTAGACTATGGACAAGCAAGATAGATTACATTCTCAACAAGTTTACAACCCTAATGATCCCGACATTATGCAAGAACAGTTGCAAAGGTTGGAATTGCTCTACGACTTCAACGCCACTAGACCAAGCCAACTGCAACTACGTGAGCAATTACTCCGAAAGATGTTCGCCGAGATAGGCGAAGACTGCTATATCGAGCCGCCTTTTCACTCCAATTTTTCGGGTAAACACGTACATTTCGGCAACGGTGTTTACGCCAATTTCAATCTCACGCTTGTCGACGACACTCACATATACGTAGGCGACCATACCATGTTTGCGCCCAACGTTATCGTTGCTACCGCCTCTCACCCTATCTGCCCCGCCCTTAGAGAAAAGGCTTATCAATTCAACTTGCCCGTACATATCGGCAAAAATTGTTGGATAGGCGCGGGCGCAATAATCTTGCCGGGGGTAACTATCGGTAACAATACCGTCATAGGTGCGGGTAGCGTCGTCACCAAGGACGTGCCCGCAGGCGTTGTTGCCGTCGGCAATCCTTGCCGAGTTTTGCGTCCTATCGACGAGCGCGACGACGTATACTTTTATCGTGATAGAAAAATCAATTACGACGACCTGGACTAAATATCACAATCAATTACCAATTATCAAAAAGACACCCCCTATGTTGAGGGTGTCTATTTATATTTACTAAATTATATTCTCTTAGCAATCTCGGTGAGGAAGTCGCGGGTCTCCAAGGTATGCACCTCAACGTCGCCCTTATACAGCGAAGCGAGGTCGCCCGTCATATATCCCGATTCGATAGTGTCGATAGTGGCTTTTTCCAGTCTATCGGCGTAGTCTGCCAAGTCGCTGAGATTGTCGAGTTCCGCTCTCTTACGAAGCGCGCCCGACCAAGCGAAGATAGTTGCCACGGGGTTGGTGGAAGTCGACTTGCCTTCCAAGTACTTGTAATAGTGTCTAGTAACGGTGCCGTGAGCCGCTTCGTACTCGTACTTGCCGTCAGGCGAAACGAGCACCGAAGTCATCATTGCCAGAGACCCGAATGCCGTTGCGACCATATCGCTCATCACGTCGCCGTCGTAGTTTTTGCACGCCCAAATCATTCCGCCGTTGCTTCGCACCACTCTTGCCACGGCGTCGTCAATCAACGTATAGAAGTATTCTATACCCGCCTCTTCGAACTTGCTCTTATATTCGCTGTCGAATATCTCGGCAAAAATATCCTTAAATCTATGGTCGTAAGTCTTAGATATGGTGTCTTTGGTGGCAAACCAAAGGTCTTGCTTGGTATCTAGCGCATAATTGAAGCAACTTCTAGCAAAGCTCGATATGCTCTTGTCGGTATTGTGCATACCCATAGTCACGCCCGCGCTCTTAGCATAATCGAAGATTTCTATTTCTCGATGACCTTGCTCGTCGTCGATGACTAGTTTTGCTTTACCGCCCTTAGCAACGTAGCCCTCTACGTCCTTGTATATATCGCCGTAAGCGTGTCTTGCAATGGTGATAGGGCTTGTCCAAGTCGGTATATAAGGAGTAATGCCTTTGACCATGATTGGCGCTCTAAACACCGTGCCGTCGAGTATTGCTCTCACCGTGCCGTTAGGGCTCTTCCACATGTTGGAGAGGTTGTATTCCTTTACTCTCTGCGCGTTGGGGGTGATGGTAGCGCACTTTACGCCCACGCCGTACTTGACGATAGCGTTGGCGGAGTCCACCGTCACTTGGTCCTTGGTAACTTCTCTATTGACAAGACCGAGGTCGTAATATTCGCTTTTTAGTTCTACGTAAGGCTCGATAAGTATCTCTTTTATCCATTTCCAGATGACGCGGGTCATCTCGTCGCCGTCTAGTTCTACGATAGGCGTCGTCATTTTGATTTTCGTCATAATGTGCTCCGTTGATTTTGTTGAGTATATTATAATAGTTTACTAGGATTTTTGCAAGCATTATTGCACTCCTCAAACTCACTCAACACGTCGGAGCGAAAAGTATATTTCGGCTTTTCCGCGTTTTGTCTTATAGCCTCGTCCACGAGAATATCTATGAGGTCCTCGTAGTCAATATCCTCTTCTTCGAATAGATAGAACGCCATCGACCCGGGTATGGTATTGACCTCGTTGATATACACCTTGTTTTGTTTGTCTATCAAAAAGTCCATTCTCACCACGCCCTTCATATCCAAAAACTCGTATATCCTCTTGGCGTAATCGTAGACCGTCTTTTTGGTTTTGTCTGTCAAGGTCGCGGGGTAAATTCTTCCGCTACCGCTCATCTTGCCGCCCGCTATATATTTGTCTTCAAAGGTCAAAAAGTCCTTCCACCCCACGGGCTGTTCGGGTGAAGAAAATATAAGGTCTCCCCCTTTTGCCACCACCGCTACGTTGATTTCTACGAAGTCGGTCAAGGCTTTTTCGGCAATTATTTTGCTATCGAAGCAAAACGCCGTATCTATCGCCTCTTGCAATTCCTCTATATCGTTTGCGATTTTAATGCCGATAGACGAGCCTTGCGACGACGGCTTGACTATGATTGGAAAGTCCAATTTGTCCGCCACGTACTGGGTTTTTGACTCGTCGTAATCTTTTTTGTTGACGCTCACGCTCTCCACGCTTCTACACCCGATGTGCTTGAAGACCGCCTTTGACACGCTCTTATTCATAGCCACCGCGCTACCGCACACCCCCGCCGAAGTATATGGCAAACCTAGGCACTCGAAGAAGCCTTGCAATACCCCGTTTTCGCCCTCTCCGCCGTGGGTACACAGCACCACGCAGTCTATAGCGCACAATCTCTTTTGTCTAATTTTCCCATTTTTTATCAAGGACTTACCTCTAAAGTAAACCTTGTTCTGCTCTTCTCCCACCCATTTGATATAACCGTCTATCTCGAGAGGATTGCTCGGAAGATAGAAGTCGCTCCCCTCGTACACCAGAGGATAGACGTTGTACTTATTTTTATTGACGTTTCTACACAGTTGCACGCCCGTAATGATAGAAATGTCTCTTTCGCAAGAGTTACCGCCAAATACCACCGCAATATTTTTCATACTCTCCTCAATAATTGTCAGTCAGGTCGTTTTGAATTAATACGACGCTGTTTTTGTCCACTATTTTTTTCAAGACGTGTTGCGCTTGCTCCAAGTCCTTGACGACGTAAATGTTTCTCAATTTCATACCCTTTTCCACCAACCCTTGCATTAGATATTTTGCATTGACGCCTATGAGGATAGCCAAGTCCACCTTTTGCGCCATATATCCGCCCAGCTCTATGTTGGCTTCCTCGCTCTCCGCGCCCAGTTCCACCAGTCCTTGCGACATGACGATTTTCTTTTTGTCCTCAAAAAACTCGAGCGTATCGATAGCGTACATTGCGCCCCTTTTGTTGGAGTTGTAACTGTCGTCTATCACCGTCACCCCGCCGTAGAGTTTGCACACTTGCAGTCGATGTTCAACGGCGTTTATCTCCTCAATGCCCTTGGCGATTTGAGTTATATTCATACCGAGATGATGAGCCACCGCCACGGCGAGCAGTATGTTTTGGATATTGTGTTTGCCGATGAGTTTGGTTTTGACCTTAATCTTTTCGTCGCCAATACACAGGTCGAAGGTACTTCCTTCTCCGTCGCACGTCACGTTTTTGGCTTGCACGTATCCGCCCGAGCCCACAATTATCGGTTTTTTTGACCTAACCACGCACCTGTCCAAATATCTACACTCGCCAAAAAAGCAAGGTTTATCGCCTAAGAATTCCACCAATTCGCACTTGGTATCGATAATGTTGTCTATCGTACCGAAACTCTCCAAGTGTTGATTTTCTATCCCCGTCAAGACGCCGAGGTCGGGCTTAGTCATTTTACACAGCTCGGCAATATCGCCCTTGTATCTCGCTCCCATTTCCACCACGAATATTTGTGTATCGGCGGGCATTTGTTTGACAGAGAGGCATATTCCCATAGGCGTATTGTAGTTATGCGGGGTGCAAAAAGTCCTAAATTTTTGCGACAAAATAGTCGTCAAAAATCTCTTGACGGAGGTCTTACCGTAACTCCCCGTGACGCCTATTCTTACCAATTCGGGGTTGTTGTCCAGCGTCCTTGTCGCCTTGACGATATAGCGTTTTTTTATTGAGTTTTCTAGTGGAGATAACAAAGCCAAACTAAACTTTAGTATGCTAGGCGTGATAAAGAAGACGAAAGGACACAATACGTAGGTCATATTCAGTCCCTCAAGGCGTATCATACCGCCAAGCAGTACCGCGCCGACGAACGTTATCGAGGTCAACAAAGTAAAGCACCCCACCAATCTTCGCGCTCTAGCGGTGAGTTTCAACGTCTGTCTTGCTCCGCACTTAGAGCTGTCTACGGCGTGATAAATCGCTAGTATCGCGATACATATCGGCACTATATATTCGAGATTTTGCAGCACGCTGAGTATTGCGGTTAGGTAGGTAATATAGGTTATAATACAACTCGCCACCCCGCAAAATAGCAGTCTAGCCACAATATCGTCGGTTTTTTGCGTTTTTCTCAACACGTAGCCGTCAAGCTGTACCAACGTCAACAGTCGGTGACACAGAGCCACCACGCACCAGCTCAACACGACGGCTATTATACAATCAATCATTGTTTTCAAGCCAATCAATCGTCCTTTTTACAAAGTCGCCCAAACTCTCTATATAGCACCAATGCCCGCCCGTTAGCCAAATCAGCGTCGAGCGAGCCAAGCCTCTATTAAGCTTCTTTGCCATATATTTGGGTGTTTCTTTGTCGGTTTTTCCCCATACGATTAGTACGGGGCAATGTATTGTATGCAACAATCCGTCTTGATGATAATTGACTACGTTGACGAAGGTCTTTTTCATAATAGGGCTTAGTTCTCGATAGTCCTTCGAGCCGCATTTTTCGGTACTTTTGCCCAAAGCCTTGTATATTTTGTATTTAAGTTTTCTCATGGTTTTTTTTAGCGTCCGTCTAGGTTTCAGTCCCGCGCTATCCACCAAAACCATACTTCTCACAACGTCGGTCTTTGCGGCAAGTTCCATAGCAACGCGCCCGCCAAAGGAATGTCCCACCACGCATATCTGCTTCACGCCTAGGTATTCCAACACTTCGATTACGCCGTCGCAATAATCTTGCAAGGTCAACGCTCTGTCTATCGGAGTGCCGCCAAAGCCGTAAAAGTCCACTAAGATACAACGGTATTTTTTGCAAAAAAATTGAGCCACGCCCCAAAAGCTGTCTATACTTCCACCCCAACCGTGCAAAAATATGATGTCTTTCGAGCCGTGCCCCACGACCTTGTAATTGAGAATATGCGACCTCCTATCTTCTCCACATAATTATCGCATCTTCCGTATTATTATAATATTTTTTTCTTAATCCTTCTTGTCTAAATCCAAACTTCTCGTACAATTTTTGTGCAACGATATTGTTTGCGCCCACCTCGAGAGTTATCGAAGCTATGCCTCGGAGCTTGCACTCCTCTATCATATCGTGCATTAGCGCGCTGCCCACGCCCTTGTTTTGCCAAGCGCTGTCCACCGCGATATTGTTGACGTCGGCTTCGTCTAGTATTTGATAAAAGCTATAATACCCCATCGCCTTGCCGTCTATTGTTGACACTTTTGCCACGGCATTGTCCGTCGTCGTCAATTTTTGTATCGACTCCTTGCTCCAAGGCGAGGCGATGAGAGCCTTTTCTATCTCCCACACGCTATCCACGTGGCTTTCGTTCATTGTGACTATTTCAATTTCCATCTTTTTCTCTCTCGGCTTGCGACTTTTTCATATACATAGGCACAAGCTTATCGTATTTGCCGTTTTGCATCTTCCATTTGGCTATTTCCAATAGCTTAATAGGGTCGCTAGGCTGGGTTTTGTACACCACGCAATCGCCCATAGATTTTAGCTGTTCATCATTATATATGCAAAACTCGGTGATATTTTGCCAATTTCCGTCGAATTTTGCCGAGTAATATTCTCCGTGTCCGCAGTCTATCGCCACTACCTTACACTTGGGGTCGCAGTCGTAGGCTATCTCCTCAAAGGAAGTGATTGGCACAGTCTTAAGATTGCACGCAGTAGCCAGAGCCTCGGCTGTCGCAATGCCTATCCTTATACCCGTAAAGGAGCCCGCACCCACCACGCATGCAACGCCCTCCAAGTCTTTCACCGTCATAGCCAACTCGTCAAGCACCTCGTCGACGAGTGGCAAAATCGCGCCGTTGTGCCTTTTGTTGCCCTCGCTAAATCTTGATGCAACCTTATCTTTATTGCATGCCGCGATAACTAACCTATCCGACACGCTGTCTATCGCCAAAATCTTCATAATATCTCTATTTCCCTACTATTCTCGTCCATCGCCTTTATATTGATGACGATAGGATTTTTTATATTTTGGAACTTATTCCACTCTATGACGCACACGCCGTCCATGTCGAGATAGTCGGCAAGCCCCAATTCGTACAATTCGTCCTCGTTTTCGGCTCTGTACATATCGAAGTGATACAACGTCAGTCTTCCCTCGTAGCTTTTCATAAAGGTAAAGGTGGGCGAAGTGACGGTATCTTGTATGCCTAAAGCAAGCGCCAAACCCTTGGTAAAAGTCGTCTTACCCGCGCCCAAATCACCGCTGAGTAGAATAACCTCGCCCCCTTTGAGGTCGGCGGCGATTTTTTGGGCAATATCATATGTTTCTTGCACGCTGTGACTGACAATTTTCATATAATCAATTATATTATACTTGACATCATTTTGCAAACGATTTATAATTTCTATAAATCAAATAAATTCTTTGAGGGTAGGTGCAATTCCTCACCGGTGGTACAGTCCACAAACGTCGTAAATCTTTATGCGATGCCGAATAGGTGCAATTCCTATACCGACAGTATAGTCTGGATGAGAAAGGAAGATTATTATGAAGACTTTTACCGTGTCCAAGGCAAGGTTTCTTGCCGTTACTGCAATCATGGTCGCAGTTGCCAGCGTTTTGCGACTTCTCGACTTCAACGTACCGATTCTCCCTTCGTTTTTGAAGATGGATTTCTCGCTCACCCCGGCGATAATTTCGACTTTTGCGCTCGGTCCTTTGTCGGGCTTTTTGGTAGTACTATTGACGGAACTTTTGGCTATCACCTCTACGGTTTCCAGCGGTGTGGGAGAACTTTGCAATATAATGCTCGGCACGTTATTGGTAGTACCCGCGGGGCTCATCTACAACCGCTACACCACCTTCAAAGGCGCGATAGTCGGCGCACTTACGGGCACCGTGCTTATGTCGCTGCTTAGTCTAGTCACCAACTACTTTATCACCTACCCCGTTTATTACAACTTTATGCCTCAAGAGGTCATTTTGGGTATGTATCAAGCGATATTGCCGTCCGTCAAGAGCATCTTCCAATGTCTGTTGATTTTCAACTTACCTCTCACTTTCTGCAAAGGCTTCGCCTCGTCGCTCATCACCTTCTTGCTCTACAAGAGGCTCTCTCCTATCATCAAGGGCGTCAAGAGCAAAACTCGCAAGGTTGAGCCCGTGGCAGTTGCAGTATCCCCAACCAATTCGACGACACAAGACGTAGTAGCCGATTGCTCTGCCGAGCAACCCGACGAAGTTACTACGACTTCTAACGACGACCAACCGACCGACCAATCCAACCAGTAGTTTTGATTATTTCAACGTCTAATGCACGACGGCTATAGTTGTCATTATTCTTTGTATCTTTTGAAAAAGCCTCCTTTGTGCAAAGGGAGGTGGCTCGGCTTGACCGAGACGGAGGAATTGCTCTACTTGTCATTGCGCTGTGTACATTTTGCGTTAGCAAAGTGAGCAAAGCGAGCGTGACAATCTCATCCATACAAAAAGCACACCCCGGGGTGTGCTTAATATTGTATCGACAATTATTTCACTATATCTATCGAGGCGCTGGTGCCGAGCCTATCTGCCCCCGCCTCTATCATTTTGAGTGCGGTTTGCTTATCTCTTATTCCGCCGCTCGCCTTGACTTTTAGACCATCGCAGCTCTTTTTCATCAGAGCAACGTCCTCAACCGTTGCTCCGCCCGTCGAAAATCCCGTCGAAGTCTTGACAAAGTGCGCGCCCGCCTCGGATGATATATGGCACGCCTTGACTATTTCTTCTTTGGTGAGTAGACATGTTTCCAAAATAACTTTTACAGTTGCTTTGCAGCCGTCCACCACGGCTTTTATATCCTCTTTTACGCCATCGTAGTCCTTATCTTTCATCAGTCCCACGTTGATGACCATATCGATCTCACTCGCGCCGTTTTGCACGGCTTCTTTTGCTTCAGCCACTTTGCAACTTGTGGTGGTCGCCCCAAGCGGAAAGCCGACTACGCACGCCACGTTGACGTCGCTATCCTTTAGCAATTCACTTGCTTGCTTTACTCTGCACGCGTTTACGCACACGCTGGCAAAGCCGTATTCCACTGCCTCACGGCACAACTTCTCGACGTCTTCTTTGGTTGCTTGTGCTTTGAGAATAGTATGGTCTATGTATTTTGCTAAGTTCATTTTATTATCTCCAATATCAGTTTATTTTGTTTAGGTTTTTGGCTACCTATTGCCACGGCACTTTGCACCTTTTCTTTCAAATTTTCGTGCCCGATATGGTTGTAGTAAATTTTTGCAACCGTGTCGCCTTTAGCCACTTTGTCGCCCACGTTTACAGTCATTTCTACGCCCACCCAAGGGTCTACGGTGTCTTCTATTTTTATTCTACCACCACCCATATCACGTACGACTTCGGCTATTTTCATAGCGTCAATATCGTTGACGAATCCGTCGCTCTCAGCCAAAATCTCCGATACGTATCGAGTATTTAGCAGTTTTTCAGGATTTTTGAGATATTCAATATCACCGCCTTGCTCGGCTATCATACTTTCAAAGATTCGACAAGCTCGTCCACTGCTTACGGCTTCTTCCGCCCTTTCTTTTGCATTGTCAATGCCTGCCGATTCGAGCAATCTTTCGGCAAGAGCCATCGACACTTCGTAGAGGTTGCCACGGCTTTCGTTCTTCAAAACCTTTAGTGCTCCGTACACTTCGAGGCTGTTACCCACGTAGTTGCTAAGAGGCACGTTCATATCGGTTACCAAAGCACTGATATTTCTTCCGCTCGCCTTGCCTATAGCCACCATCAACTTGGCAAGTTTTACCGCATCCTCTTGATTTTTCATAAATGCGCCCCTACCGCACTTGACGTCTAGCACTATGTTTTTCGCGCCGCCTGCAAGTTTTTTGGACATTATGGACGAAGCGATAAGCGCCACGCTATCCACCGTCGCAGTAACGTCTCTTAAGGCGTACAACTTTTTGTCTGCAGGACATATTTGTCCCGTTTGACCCGCCACGGCAATGCCGATTTTATTGACTTGATTGTAGAATTCTTCGGGGCTCATCGACACGCTAAGTCCCTCGATAGCCTCCAACTTGTCGAGAGTGCCGCCCGTATGTCCCAGACCTCGCCCGCTCATCTTGGCACCAACCAAACCGCACGCCACCACGGTAGGTAAAACGATAAAGGTAGTACTGTCGCCAACTCCACCCGAACTATGTTTGTCCGCGCTCAAGTCGCCGTAAGCCGACAAGTCAAGTTTGTCGCCGCTATTTGCCATAGCGTTAGTGAGCCAGACTGCCTCTTGGTCGGTCATCCCTTTGAGGACTATTGCCATCAACAAAGCAGAAGTTTGATAATCGGCAATCTCGCCGTTCATCAAACCCTCTATCCAAAATTCGAGTTGCTCTCTACTCAACTCTTTGCCGACTTTTTTGTCCTCAATTATCTCGATTATATTCATCGCCTCTCCTAATTTTGCACGATTTTATCAACGCCCTAATTTCGTCGGGATTAGCGGACTGTTGCTTTTTTAGTTTGCTAGCCTTGTAATAAATATCGCAATCGAAGCAAATCACCGCTCGAATACCCAACTCTTGTGCAATATCCTCCGTCAATTCTTCTACGAGTTTTTGCCTTTGACTGCGACTATATATAGGCATCGTCGTCACGCACACCAAAGCCTCGTCGTCCACTACGAGACATATCGCCGTTTCTATCAAGTCGTTTTGCACTACGCGACTTTCAATCATCGCCTCGACGTTATTACCGCTTACCGCTACTGCCATACAAAGAGCCAACGCTAAAGTTTTCATACCCTTTATATGTGCAAAAATCAAACTATTATTCACTAAAAATTATCGCTCGTATAAACCGATACTCTCTAGTTACGCCTATCGGTTTCCCGCTTCGATTGTTTTTTCAATAACATTATAATATACTCACTTTGTATTTTCAATACCAGTTCAATATTTTATATCGAAATAATCGAGATATTTTTTGAATTTATCTTGTGCAAAATGGCAAGTATCCCGCAAATATCCTCTCTCATTCTCCCACTCTCTCAATCCACGATAATAGAACATTTTTAGTTCCTCTTCTATAACAAACGGAACGTACCCGCAACGCAAACACTCCTTCAAAACAATCAATCTTCCTACTCTACCATTACCGTCTTGAAAGGGGTGTATACGCTCGAATTTATAATGGAAGTCAAGTATATCGTCAAAGGTTGGCTTTTCTATTTCGTTGTACTCGGCAAGTAATTTTGCCATTTTACGACCGACTTCTTCGGGTTTAATCGTCTCTCTGCCACCTACTTCGTTTGGCAATCCTTTGTATTCGCCAACCCTAAACCAACTCAATCTACTATCGCTCGTTCCGTTCTTCAGTGTTCTATGCAATTCCTTTATAAGGTTCTCGGACAGTTTCTTTTTCGCGCAATCGATGACTATATCTATACACCTAAAGTGATTGGCTGTCTCGACTACGTCGTCTACCCTAACGGCTTCAACGATACCGATAGTATTGGTCTCAAAAATATATCGGGTTTGCTCGTGCGTAAGTTTACTTCCTTCGATATGATTGGAGTTATACGTCAGGTCAATTTGTATCTTATGATAGATACCGCCCGATATACGATTATTTTTTTCAATACGCAAAATATCAAGCAAACTTTTCGGTTGCTCTATTTTTTTATTACTTCTATCGGGCTTAGTTGCGTCTTCGGGTATATTCCAAGTTTTGCCCGTCAAAAAGGCGCCGTTGATTTTGCCTTGCGCGCAATAGTAGCGTACGCTTCGCTCGGAAATATTCCACTTTTTTGCTATTTGAACTACCGATAAATATCTCATAATTTCATTATATCCGTTATCGGCAAAAAAGTAAATATGTTTATCTAATTTTAGATAAATTTTGCCGATATAGGCAATTTTTAATAGAAAAATGCCAAATACAAAAAGACAGTCCCGAGGACTGTCTACAAATATACTTTATTTAGTATACAAAATTATGGCGAATATTATAAGCTTACGCCAAATATCAAAAGTCCTAATTCTTCAAAGATTATTCTCCGCTATATCTGGTTACGTTAGTTCCGTCAGACCAAAGTTGCTCCAAAGAATACAATCTTCTCGTCTCTTCGTGGAAGATATGCACTATGACGTCGCCGTAGTCTACTACCGCCCATCTACCCTCTTGTTTGCCCTCGCTTCTAAGAGGCTCTCTGCCTAGTTTGGACATTTCGTCGTCCACGTAGTTGGCAAGAGCCTTGACTTGAGTAGTCGAACGACCGGAGCAAATAATAAAGTCGTCGGCAATAACGGTGAGGTGTCTTATATCCACCACCACAATGTCTTGCGCCTTTTTGCTGTCGAGTATTTTGCAAATTTCTTGTGTAATATTCATATTTTTCCTCTAGTTTTTATTTATTTATTTTTTATCGTTTTTGGTCGCGATAATATTCCACCGCCAGCACAGTCGTCGGATAAATATCACCGCCGCGATTGACGAGATAGGCGTATTGGTGTTCCATGCACGCCACGAAGCCTTGGTGCAAATCATGCGAGATAATGTCTCTCAACTCGTCCACACCCTCGAAGTCCCTATCCTCTTCCAACATATCGGCGCAGAAAATCAACTTGTCGAGGTCTGTCATATTGGGTTTGGCGGTGGTGTGGTATTTGATTGCTTCCAAAACCTCGTCGTCTTTTATACCAAACTCTTTTCTTGCCACCACGCTACCCGCAAACTGATGATAAACCGGCGTATTCTCGCTATCGGTAGGTATTGACGGGTCGTCCACATGTCTTACTCTCTTAGCACAATCATGCAAAAGTCCCGCTGCCAAAATCTTATCGGTATCCAGTCCCAACTTCAAATCGCTATTGAGTTTCAGCGCGCAGTAGGCTACTCTCAGACAATGCTTGTAAGTCCTCTCTCCCGTCAATTCTTTGAGTTTGTCGGCAAGCTTAGCCGTCAACTTTTGCTCCATACGTATCGACTTATCGACGTATAATTTATTTTTTTCGATATACTCGGCAACCTCTATCGGTACGTTACGCACTAAGCCCAGACGGCTCTCTAATCTCACTATCGTTGACGATATATCCTTAGGGACAAATCGCTCTACCACTACGTCCGCGCCCTTTTCTCTCCAAAACTTGCTCGCCTCATCCACCTCGGCTTGTCTATCTCCTCTATCGAAGACAACCAACTTGACTTGACTTATTATTTGATAAGGGTTTTTCCACTTGCCGAGGTCAATCAAGCTATCTCCGCCGATGACGAAATCAAACTCACCTATTCTTTCTTTGTACAGCGGAATGGTGATATAACTATAATTGTCGTCGGGTCTATCCCTTTCTAGGTCGCATATCTGCATATCCTCACGCCCACGGATAGCGATTTTTAGCATCTCGCATCTAGTATCGAAGCGATTGTCGCATTGCTTGTAGGCGGGGTTGTTGGAAGGTGCCAACACCACCCTATCGTAGCCGTGCGATAGCAAATACTCAGCCATTTGTATATGTCCGTCGTGAACGGGATTAAAAGTTCCCCCAAACAAAGCAGTTTTCATAGTTTTATTATATATCAAAATGCTACGATTATCAATATCAAATTTAGTTTAGATAGCGATTTTTTTGGCAATAATGCCGATATGGGCAATTTCTTTGACAAAATGTGGCTGATAATCATAGGTTTTTTAGCTATAATAGTAATTACGAGTTTTGCAGGGCTAAAATTGTGGCAATGTCTACTTATAGCCTTTAGCATATCTACGCTAGCGAGCTTTTTCGTCATGACTATCAATCGTCCCTATCGCAAAACTATGCGATACGGCGACTGGGTTACATACTGCGCCATTCACGGCAAAGGTTATCTCGTATCGCTTCTTGCTCGGCTATCTCCGAATTCGAATATAGTTGACGGCAAAGACTATGTACTAATTGACGGACAAGCGGTATTTTTGTGGGCGAAATTTTCGGCAATCTCCCCCGATTCTATTGCCAATATGTGCTCGATATGTATCAAAGACGGCTATAATTTTGCCTACGTATTATGCACCGAGAGCAACAAAAATTCACTATATTTTGCCCAAAGAATCTCCGATATAAGGCTTGAGTTTTGCAATCTAAAAATAGTCTACAAGTCCGCCGTCAAGCAAGGACTTCTTCCTAAGCGTTCTCAACGCCCTAGTTTCAAATATCTTATCTCTACGATTTTTCACTCATTGCTCGACCGCAGCAACGTCAAACGCTTCGTATTCGTATCGATAATATTGCTGATATTTAGTTTCATCACGCCGCTATCCACTTACTATCTCGTCATCTCGTCTATTGCTCTTGTTCTTGCCCTACTCTGTCTAGTCAAAGACGCCTTTGGCAACGTCGATAGTCGTAGTGACCCGCCCGACTTTGATGCCCTATCTCCTACCGAATCTACGTCAGACGTCTCTGCTTCCGTAGGTAAGGATACGACTAACGATATTCAATAATAGACAATCAACGCCAATTCGTCATTCAATTTACGACAACCGACCGTTAGCCAACGTCAGTCGACAAAATCAATTCAACAACTATCGATAATCGGTCAAAATCCCTAAAATACCAAACGATAGGCACCAACTTATCCAAACAAAAGACGCCGTTTGGCGTCTATATTATTAGATATTATATTAAACAATCGAGTTATCTTAGGCAAAGTATCGCTTACAATATATGCTTTACGTCTTTTCTTTTGGATACGCGATACAGCGTAATCTTGTTGCCTAGTGCTTGCACGGGCTGTGCGTTGACGCTTTCGGCTATTTCCGCAATGACGTCTTTCGCGCCGAAGTCGGCGTTTTTGAGTACGTTGATTTTTATCAACTCTTTGGCTTCCAACTGTTCGTCAATCTCTTGTATAAGGCTCTCCGTCAGTCCGTTTTTACCAATCGTCACCACAGGCTCGATAGTCATAGCCAATCCTCTGAGTTTTGCTCTTTCACTACTTGTCATAATGCCTCCTATTCTACAAAATCGAATTCTATATCGCCTATTCTCACGGTATCGCCTTCCACGCAACCGCTATCCACCAACGCCTTAATCACGCCCTTGTCCTTGAGTATCTTTTGGAAGTACCTAAAGGACTCGTAATCGTCTAGCACGACGTTGCGCGACAGCGTATCCATAAGCCCGCCGACAACTTCGTACACGCCGTCCTCGTCCACGGTAATCATAAAGGAAGTCGTGTCCTTATCCCCACTGACAATCATCTCGACAGGAATAGGTTGCGACTTAGGGATAGTTGCAAGTTTATCGAAAATTTCGCCTATCAACTCATCAACGCCTTGTCTTGATACGGCGCTGAGCCTCAACACCTTTTGCCCGACTTTGGCCTCGAACTCGTCGACGACGCTCTCATTCTCCACCAAATCGCACTTATTTGCGCACACTATTTGTGGCAAATCGGCAAGGCGAGGGCTATAATCCACCAACTCTTTGTTGATAGTGAGATAATCTTGATAAGGGTCTCTGCCCTCGTGTCCCGACACGTCTACTATGTGCACGATAAGGCGCACTCTCTCGATATGTCTTAAAAATCTAAATCCCAATCCCGCGCCTTGGCTAGCGCCCTCGATAAGTCCCGGAATATCTGCCATTACGAAACTCTCGTCGTATCTTTTTACCACGCCGAGGTTAGGCGACAGCGTAGTAAAGTGGTAGTTGGCAATCTTCGGTTTTGCGCTGCTGACCATAGAGAGCAAGGTAGATTTTCCCACGTTAGGGAAGCCCACAAGTCCCACGTCGGCAATGGTTTTGAGTTCCAAGGTCAGTTCGATTTCGCTCGTCTTTTCGCCCTTTTGGCAAAATCTAGGCGCTTTGCGTTGAGGGGTGGCAAATCTTGCATTGCCCTTGCCCCCCAAACCGCCTTTTTGCGCTACGAAGACGCTATCTTCATAGAACATATCGGCAATGATATTGCCCGTTGCTTTGTCCTTGATTACGGTACCCATAGGAACTTTGATATACAAGTCCTTGCCCGCTTTGCCCTTGCAAGTTTTCGCCGCGCCGTTTTCGCCGTTTTCGGCTCTAAAGTGTTTGGCGTATCTAAAGTCTATCAGCGTCGAGGCAGACTTGTCTACGGTAAAGATAATCGACCCTCCGTTGCCTCCGTCGCCGCCGTCAGGACCGCCCTTCGCAACGTATTTTTCGGTATGAAAAGAAATCACGCCGTCGCCGCCGTTACCCGCTTTGATAAAAATAGTTGCGACATCGAGAAACATTATTCTACTCCCAAATATTCGATAATTGCCTTAGCGGCTTTTCTTCCCGCGCCCATAGCGAGGATAACGGTAGCCGCACCCGTTACGGCGTCACCGCCCGCGTAGATGCCTTCAACGTTGGTAGACATAGCCTCTTCGTTGACGATAATGGTGCCTTTCGGTGTAAATTCGAGACCTTTGAAGGACTTTTTGATAAGAGGGTTAGGACTGGTGCCGAGCGATACGATTACTTGGTCTACGTCGAGCACGAATTCGCTTCCCTCCACAGGTACCGGGCGACGTCTACCGCTAGCGTCAGGCTCGCCGAGTTCCATTTTTACGCACTTAAGACCGCAAACTCTACCGTTTTCGCCCAGCATTTCCACAGGGTTGGTAAGCAGTTGCAGTTGTATGCCTTCTTCAACGGCATGCACGATTTCTTCACCTCTTGCAGGCATTTCTTCGCGAGATCTTCTGTACACTATGTACACCTCTCCGCCGCCGATTCTCTTAGCGGTTCTTGCAGCGTCCATAGCAACGTTACCCGCGCCGATGACCGCCACCTTCTTACCGCAATATACAGGTGTGATAGCGTCGTCTTTGTAGGCTTGCATTAGGTTTACGCGGGTCAAAAACTCGTTGGCGGAAGATACGCCGTTGAGGTTTTCGCCGTTGATACCCATAAACATAGGCAATCCCGCGCCCGTACCGATAAAGATAGCGTCGTATTGTTCTTGCAACTCTTCTACGGTGATTGTCTTACCGATGACGGTATTGAGCTTAATCTCTACGCCGAGTGCTTTGAGTTTTTCTATTTCTTTAGCCACGACCTTTTCTTTAGGAAGTCTAAATTCAGGGATACCGTACACGAGCACGCCGCCCGCTTTGTGGAATGCTTCGAAAATCGTAACTTGCATACCCTTTTGCGCGCAGTCTGCGGCGCAAGCAAGACCTGCAGGACCACTTCCTACTACGGCAACTCTCTTGCCACAGCTAGCAGGCTTAACGTAGTCTGCTGTTCCTTTGGCAAGTCCGTAGTCGCCCACGTATCTCTCCAAAGCGCCGATAGCCACCGAGCCGCCGAGTTTAGCTTTGCGCACGCAGTTGTTTTCGCATTGCTTTTCTTGAGGGCAAACTCTACCGCAGATGGCAGGCAAAAGGCTAGCTTCGCTTATTACGCTAAGCGCGCCGTCGGGGTCGTTTTCTTTGAGGTGAGCGATAAAGGCAGGGATATTGATACCGACGGGACAGCCGTTGCGGCAAGGCGCGTTTTTGCAACCGATACATCTGTTTGCCTCTTCGATCATCGTCTTTTCGTCAAAGCCGAGATTTACCTCTTCGAAATTCTTAATTCTTTCTTGTGGGTCTTGATGATTAGTAGTATGTCTTGGACTATTGTTTATTGCCATAATTAACCTCTCAATCTACATTTTTCTTCGTGTTCTTTGTAGAAGCCCGCTCTATTCATAGCCTCGGCAAAGTCCACCTTGTGTCCGTCAAATTCGGGACCGTCCACGCAAGCGTATTTGGTTTCTCCGCCCACGGTCAATCTACAACCTCCGCACATACCCGTGCCGTCGACCATTACGCAGTTCATGCTGACGATGGTAGGAATGTTGTATTTGCGCGTCAATTCGCTGACGTTGCGCATCATAATCATAGGACCTACGACGAATACGCAGTCAATCTTTTTGCCCTCGTCGATGAGTTGTTGAAGCACGGTGGTTACGAAGCCCTTGGTGCCCATAGAGCCGTCGTCGGTAGCGATATAGGTATTGTCGCTGTTGGCTCTAAACTCGTCGATATTAAATAGCAATTCCTTAGTTCTCGCACCCATGATGACGTCGCACTTTTGACCCTTTTTGGTACGAAGTTTGGCTTGTGGATAGATAACCGCACAGCCGATACCGCCGCCAACCAACACGACGTTTTCGTACGCGTCGAGTTCGGTTGCGTTGCCGAGAGGTCCGACCATATCGTGAAGGCTGTCGCCCACTTTGAGCATAGCCATTTTGTGAGTAGAATAACCTACTTCTTGCACGAGCAAGGTGATAGTACCCTTTTCTCTGTCGAAGTCACAGATAGTAAAAGGCACTCTTTCGCCGTTCTCGTCAACTCTCAAGATGATAAACTGTCCCGGTAAGCAATGTCTTGCAATGTCGGGATTTTCGATGACGTACTCCTTAACTCTAGGAGCGATGTCTTTGATGTTGAGAATCTTATTCATTTTTTCACTTCCTTTATATATTTACAATATTTTTTTATCAAGCACTCATCGCACTTGGGTTTTTGACTACTACATACGTGTCTGCCGTGATGAATCAACAAGTGGTGCAGATGCGACCAATACTCTTCGGGCACGGCGCTCATCAAGGCTTTTTCCGCCGCTAGCGGATTGTCGCTATCCACAAAGCCCAATCGATTGGACAGTCTCAATACGTGCGTATCCACGGCAATGGCGTTGCCTCCAAAGCCCACGGCGTAGACGACGTTAGCCGTCTTTCTTCCCACGCCCGCAAGGCTCATAAGGTCGTCGATATTGCTTGGCACCTCGCCGCCGAATCTATCTACTATATCCTTGGAACAAGCGATTATATTTTTAGCCTTATTGTGATAGAATCCGCAACTAAAAATCATCTTTTCCAGTTGCTCTATATCTATTTTAGCCATTTGCTCGGGAGTATTGACCACGGCAAACAATTTTTTGGTCACAATATTGACTCTTTTGTCGGTACATTGCGCCGACAGTATCACCGCCACCAACAGCTCGTATATGCTACTATATTCCAGCTCGCACACGGCGTTTGGGTGTTGCTTATCAAGCAAATCTATCAGGTCTTTTACTTCATTGTTTGTCATCTTTTCGTCTTCCGATCAAGGCTCTAATTTTGGTGGCTGTGCCGACAAAAAAGCCCTTTATCTCTCTAAATAGCGCCTTGATTGCCTCCACTTCGGCACGCATAAATAGTATCATCAGAGGCGCGCAAACCACCAATATTACCGTCTTGATAATCATATCGGTAGTAAGTGGCACCAGCGACAAAATACCGCTCACAAAGTCGGAGGATACCGCCGCGATAAATATTACCACCGCCATAGCTATCAAGAACAATCTCTCCTTGTTGTACGGCATACATACTTGCAACAAGACTACCACGGCGACTATAGCGGTCACGAAGAAGGACATCGTAGATATTTGCGCCGATACGTCCAGTCCAATATCCTTGTATAGATAGCTTATCAGCCATACCATAAAGGCAACGGTCAAGCCCGCGGGCACGGCTTTCTTAAAGACCTTGGACAAAAAGCTTCCCGACACCTTGGTATCGTTAGGTTCCAAGGCAAGGAAGAAAGACGGCAAACCTACGAAGAGCATGCTTATCACCGTCAACTGTATAGGCACGAACGGATAGTTCATCTGGAACAAGATAAGCAACAACGATAGCACTAGGCTGTAGGTCGTCTTGACGAGGAAGAGCGAAGCCGCTCTCTCGATATTGTTGATAACTCGTCTGCCTTCGGCAACCACGCTAGGCAAAGCGCTAAAGTCGCTGTCGAGCAACACCAGTTGCGCCACGTTACGGCTTGCCTCGCTACCGCTCGCCATAGCGATAGAACAGTCGGCTTCTTTGAGTGCCATAACGTCGTTGACGCCGTCGCCCGTCATACCGACGGTATATCCCTTTTGTTTGAGGGACTGCACGAGGATTTTCTTTTGTTTTGGGCTCACTCTGCCAAAAATCGTATATTTGTCGCAAGCCTCGTAAATCTTCTCGGGCGTATCGAGGTCAACGGAAGCGTCGATAAACTTATCCGCACCCATCAATCCCGCTCTCTCCGCCACCTTAGAAACGGTGATAGGATTGTCACCGCTGATAACTTTGAGGTTGACGCCTTGCTTGGCAAAATACTCGAAGGTCGCTTTGGCGTTTTCTCTTATCTTATCGCTTAGCACTATGAGGGCGATAGGACGCATCTTGTTTTCGTCCATACTCTCTTTTAGCTGCTCGGTAGTCTTGACAAGTACCAGCACTCTATAGCCTTGCGAGGTGTATTCGAGCGCGTCGCTCTCCACCAACCCGAAGCGAGATTTTAGCACGAATTCCGGCGCGCCTACGATAAATCTACCCTTATCGCCGAAGTCGGCGCCGCTCCACTTCCTAGCCGAAGAAAAAGGAATAGTCTTGACTACGTCATACTCTTCGCTACTCTTAAAGTAATTGGCAAAGGCTTCGAACGTTGCTCCGCTTGCACCCAACGCCCCTACCATATTGGTCATAATGTCGTCGACGAAGCCATACTTGGTAGAATAGACGTGAGTTTGTTCCACTTGCATACTGCCTTCTGTGATAGTACCCGTCTTGTCGAGGCACAACACGTCTACGCGGGCAAGCGTCTCGATACAGTACAAGTCTTGTACCAGCGTGCGTCTTTTGGCAAGTTTGATGATACCCGCGGCGAGGGCGATACTCGTGAGCATTACCAATCCTTCGGGTATCATACCCACGATAGAAGCCACCGTACCCGTCACGGCTTGATTGATGGTTGCCGTCGTCTTGAGGTTGGTCAAAAACATCAAGATACCTATAGGGAAAATGGCTATGGTGACTATTCTGATAATCCAGTTGATGGACTTCATCAACTCGGATTTTGGCTTTTTGAACTGTTTGGCTTCCGTCATCAACTTAGAAGTATAGTTGTCTTTTCCCACCGCGCGAGCCCTTGCTTTGCACTCACCCGCTTGGATAAAGCTACCCGACAGCAATTCGCTACCCACTTCTTTGTGCACGTCGTCTTGTTCACCCGTCAACAAAGATTCGTTGACTTCGCACATGCCTTCCACCACTTCGCTGTCGGCAGGCACTTGTTCGCCTTGTCTCAATACGAAGATGTCGTCAATCACCAGATTGTCGTTGTCTATCTCTACGACTTTGCCGTCACGCACTACTCTAATCTTAGGCGTGGACAAAATGCTCATCTTTTCGAGGGTAAGCTTGGAGCGAATCTCTTGCACGATACCCACTATCATATTGACGAGCACCGTACCCATAAACAGAGCGTTTTTCAACTCTCCGTATATCAAAATCATCGTCGCTAAGAAAAAGTTGAGAATATTAAACAAAGTCAATACGTTGCTTCTGAATATTCCCGCATAAGACTTGGTGACGATATTGGGTTGTTCGTTGTTTAGTCCTCTATCAATACGCTCTTCGACCTCTGCCGCGCTCAAGCCTTGACTTGGGTCGGCGTCTACTCTAACCAGAGGCGTACTAAATCTTTTTTTGCTCTTTTTTTTCTTTGTATTACTCGATTGAGACTTGCTTTGAGTTGCGCCTTGCTCACTTGCTCGTTCTTCGACTAAACTTTCTTCCGTCTTAATATCGTGCTCTGTTGCACTCGATTTATCGGCGCCAATCTCTCGTTGGGCGACAACTATGCTTTCGGAGATTTGAGTATCCTTTTCGACTTCGATTGCCGTCTTCTCGCCGTCTGCGTCTTGGCTCGGAGTTGCTTGCACCTGATTGTAGACTTCGCCCTGTACGGCTTTGGTCGTCGACCTTTTGCTTGCGCCCTTAGTCGTTTTTTTAGCTACGGCGTTGTCGGAGCTTTGCCCTTCTACGGTGTTGTCAACGTCTTCGAGTGCCACAGCCACCGCTCTTTGTTCGATAGGAGCGCTATTTGATTTCTTGCTCGTCTTGGCTTTGTCCGCCGCAACGGCTTGCTTTTTGTTTTCTTCCGCCTTGCTCTTGGTTTGAGTTGTTATCGTAGACTTAGCGGTTGTAGGCTTAGTGCTTGTTGCAACTTTTTGTTCTTCGACCACCAAAACTTGCTCCGCCTTTTCGTTCGGAGTCTTTTTTGCCCTAGGTTTAGGCAACTTTTTGACGCTGTTGGTGATGGTGCTCTGCGTCTTTTTGGTCGTGTCGTTTTTAGCCATATAATTATAATATCATTTATTTATAATTAAGTCAATTTTTGCGCTCAATTATAAGCAATTTTTTATTTTTGCAAGTTGTTTCTTCTTATTCCCGCTTTGACGAATAGTTTTTCCAACCCATCGAAGTCGCACTCCTGCACGCACTTTTTGATTAGCTCTAGTTGAACTTGGAACTCGTCTATTTTGCCTATTAGATTTTGCTTGTTGTTGATAAAGAGTTGCGACCACAACTTTTCGTTGATATTGGCAATTCTCGTCAAGTCGCGGTAACTATCGCCTATAAATTTGCCCGTTTCGCTATCTTCGCTGTCGCTGTTGATGAGTGCCACCGCTAAAGCGTGCGGAAGCTGGGAAGTATATGCTATTATATCGTCGTGAGCCTTAGGCGACGTGAGCTTGATTTGTCCAAAGCCTATCTCTTTGGCAAGAAGCTCAACCTTTTGCATAGCCTTAGCGTCGGTATTTTCGGTAGGCGTAATTATAAAGTTTGCCCCGCGGAACACCTTGTCGTCGGCGAAGTCAAAGCCCTTCTTTTCTCTGCCCGCCATCGGGTGGGCAAATACAAAGTGTACACCCTCGGGCAATACGCTCTCTATGGTCTCGACAAAGTGAGATTTTAGTCCCGCAACGTCGGTGATAATGGCGCCGTCTTTGATATATTCTACGTTGTCGGCGAGATACTCGGCTATCATATCGGGGTACAACGCCATTACGATAAGGTCGCTCACCGCAAAAAACTCTCTGCAGTCGACGTTACTTGCCGCCACCGCGCCTTTGGCTAACGCTTTGGCAAGCGTGTCCTCGTCCTTGTCAACGCCGTACACCTCGTAACCCGCCTTAGTCAAAGCCATTGCGTAAGAGCCGCCTATTACGCCCAATCCTACTACGGTTATTGTCTTGATGCCGTCAACCATTTTTCTCCTCCGTCAAAAGGTCTATCGCCTCAACGTAACCGTCAAAACCCTTGCCCTTGATTTGTGCAATGCAAGCGGGCGCGGTCACGGATATTTTTCTAAAGGCTTCTCTACTGTCCACGTCGGATATGTGTACCTCAACGGTAGGTATGCTGATAGCCTTGATTGCGTCCATTATCGCGTAACTGTAATGCGTATAAGCCCCCGGGTTGATGACGACGCCGTCGTACTTTTCAAAGTAACACTCGTGCAGGCAATCTATTATCGCTCCCTCGCAGTTGCTTTGAAAAAACGACAATTCTACCGCCTCTCCCCTCTTTTGCTTGATAAACTCCACCAAACCGTCGTAGGTCTTGTCGCCGTAGATATTCTTTTCTCTTATGCCTAGCATATTGAGATTTGGTCCGTTGACAACCATAATTTTTTTCATAATTTCACCTGTTAGCGTATAATTTCTTCCGTTTGTTTGTTATTTTAGTCTTACATTTAGACTTCGTTGGCTTTTCGATGGAGCCCACTAAAGCTACTCTGACTCTTTTGTTTTGTCATTGCGAAGCGTTTGCAAAACGCTGGGCAATCTCATCAATATAATCCTCCATTGTGTAAAGGGAGGTGTCAACGCAGTTGACGGAGGGATTGTTAGCCGCCCCTGTGCAAGGGGAGGGGAACCGCGGTAGCGGTGGAAGGGTTGTTCTACCCTTTTGCGTTAACAACTATACGTCATTGCATCATCGCGATGACCAAGTAATTTTGTCATTGCGAGTGCAACGTAGTGAAACGTGGCAATCTCAGTCCTTTTGTCATTGCGAGTGTGGGTGCTTATGCCGTAGCATTGCAATCTCATCCGATTATGATGCCTCCATTGTGTAAAGGGAGGTGTCAACGCAGTTGACGGAGGGATTGTTAGCCGCCCCTGTGCAAGGGGAGGGGAACCGCGGTAGCGGTGGAAGGGTTGTTCTACCCTTTTGCGTTAACAACTATACGTCATTGCATCATCGCGATGACCAAGTAATTTTGTCATTGTGGTGGAGCGAAGCGTAACCCCGCAATCTCTACACTTTCCTCTACCGCAGCGCCTCTTTGATTTGTTCCAAGCACTCGGCTACGCCCGTATCGTTGGCTATTTCCAAGTCTGCGCAAGACTTATAGAGCGTCTTCCTTTCTTCAAAAATGCTCAATACGTTTTGACTTTTTCCCTTGAGTAGCGGTCTATTGCTAGTATCGCAATCGCTCGCAATCAACTGAGGATTCCTATTGAGCCACACAACGCTGCCACTCGCTCTCATCATGGCTGTGTTGATAGGATTTTTGACTATACCTCCGCCCGTTGCCACAACCAAGCCTTTGCTCTTGCTAAGGTAAGATAAAACCTTGCTCTCGTATTTTCTAAAGGCTTCTTCCCCCTCGCTCTCAAATATTTGAGGTATGCTCTTGCCGCATAGCTTTTCTATCTCGCTGTCGCTGTCGACAAAATCTCTTCCCATAGCCTTAGCCAGTTCCTTACCTACAGTGGTCTTACCGCAACCCATCATTCCCACGAGATAGATATTGTTGCCGCTATTGACGTCAAAATTAATCTTGAGTTTTTTGTACTCTTGCTCTACCCAACTCTCGTCTACGTCTATCTTTTGCCAATACTCTTGCGACTTGACGGCTTGCGCCACCAACATATACAGTCCGTTAGCAACGTACAAACCTTGCTCGCTTGCCAAAGCCAAAAACTCCGTCATGCTCGGGTTGTACACTACGTCTACGGCTACTTGAAAGTTGGACAATACGCTTATATCCACGGGGCTTACATCTATATTGGGGCTCATACCTACGGGGGTGGTATTGACTACGAGATAGCCCTTGACGGATTTCAGTTGTTCGTAAGATATTTGGCTACCGCTAGGCGTGCGAGACACGACAAGCACATTGTCCGCGCCCGCTTGCTCTAAGCAATACACCACCGACTTGCTTGCTCCGCCGCTACCCAGCACCACGCAAGTTTTACCTTTGACTACGACTTCGTTGTATCTAAGCAATGCCTCGAAGCCGTAAGTGTCGGTATTATATCCCACGTATTTTTCGCCCTCTTTGACTACGGTATTGACTGCACCGAGGACTTTGGCGTCGCCTCTAATCTCGTCAAGGGCGGATATTATCTTTTCTTTGTAAGGCACGGTGACGTTGAGTCCGTCGTAACCGCGGACAATCTCGCCGATACGCTCCCACTCGACTTCACTCACTTCTCTTTTGCTGTACTCTCCGCTCACGCCGTATCTTCTAAAGTAATCGGCGTGAATGACGGGGGAAAGACTGTGCGAAAGTTTTTTGCCTAATACGCAATACTTCATTTTATTTCTCCGCTCTTGTACTCGCCTATCAGTTTGAAGACGGTGGAATTTTGTTGTAGATATTCGAGAGCCAGCATCACGTTGTTTTGATTGCAGTTGCCCTCCAAATCCACGTAAAAACTATAATTTTTGGGATTGTTTTTGATAGGGCGCGACTCTATCATAGTCATGTTGACGTTGTATCGAGCAAATACTCTCAATGCGTTGTATAGGCTGCCGACTTTATTTTTGATGACGAAGTGCACGCTGACTTTGTCGGCGTCACAGTTGAGCATATTTTTGGCTATCACGACAAACCTAGTAAAGTTGTCCTTGCAAGTCGCCACGTTTTGTTCCAAAATCTCCAGTCCGTAAATCTCGGCGTTGGACTTGTCGGCAAGGGCGGCGCAAGTAAGGTCGTCACCTTGCGCAATAAGTTTGCACGCCGAAGAAGTAGAGGCGCACTCGTGCGTTTGCATACCGCGAGAGAGCAGAAACTCTTTGCATTGTCCGAGCGCTTGCGGGTGCGAATATACTTTGGCAATAGTCTCCGTCTTTGCACCCTTTTTTGCAAGTAAACTGTGCTCTATTCGCAGCCACTTTTCGCCCACAACGTACAAGTTGTATTTACCGAGTAGGTCGTATACGTCGGTGATTGCGCCCGTGGAGGAGTTTTCGATAGGCAAAACGCCATACTTAATCTCGCCGTTGCTCACCGCCTCGAATATATCTTCAAAGCTCGAGAAGCTTATTGCGTCGCCCCCCGCGAAGTATTCTCTCGTCGCTCTCTCGGTGTTGCTACCCTTTTCTCCGAAAAAGCCCTTGGAAGCGTGCGCGTCAAAGTCCTCTCTTGCCAAGGTCGTCTTGACTTGTGCGTTGTAATCGCGCCTTTGGTAGTCCTTGCTTAGCTCCATAAGGCAGTTCATCAGTTCGGGCGCGTAGCAACGCAAAGACGGGTCTTGGATATTGCTCTGCGCCTTGGCTATAACTTGCTCCTCTCTACCCGATTGTAGTACGGGCACGTCGTGAGTTTTTTTGTACTCGGCAACCTCTTTGGCGCACGCCATTCTCTCCTCGAAGAGTTTGATTATTTCGCCGTCGATGCCGTCAATTTTTGCTCTTATTTCGTCAAGTTCCATTTTTCTCCCACTATCGTAAAACATACGATTGACGTTTTGTAATTCTTCAGATGATATATACGCTTTATAAATACCAAGATAATTCCGCGATTAGCGTGCTCGCTCTCGATAAACGAACGACTACAATCACTAGACTAACCTTGCTCGTTGTTCTTATTACTAAACTAAGATTATTCCGCGATTAGCGTTTTTTTGTCTAAAAATATGCACGTGTATTTCGGTCAATACGCTTTACTCAATGGCGTCTAGCATCACGATTGCCGCCGCCGCTTCTACCACGGGCAGGGCTCTGACGAGTATGCAAGGGTCGTGTCTGCCCTCGATTTGCAATTTGCATTCTTCGCTCTTGGATAAACTTACGCTGTCTTGCTCTTTGTATATAGAGGGCGTAGGCTTGATAGTCACGTCGAATACTATAGGCATACCCGTGCTTATTCCGCCCAAAATTCCGCCGTTGTTGTTGGTTTTGGTGGATATTTTGCCTTCCGTTATGCACCAAGCGTCGTTGGCGATTGAGCCGTAAGTTTTGCTCATATCTTCCGCGTTGCCGAACGATACCGCTTTGACTGCGGGTATGCTAAATAGCATTGACGATAGTTCGCTCTCGAGCGAGTGGAAGAAAGGACTTCCCACTCCCGCAGGCATGCCCACTACGGCGCATTGTATTTTTCCGCCCACGCTGTCGCCCTCTTTGCGCGCCGAGATTATCTCGTTTTGCATACTCTCTCTCACTCTGTTATCGAGCACGGGGAACGAGCAATGCGTGAGGTCGTCGAGCATGCACTCGGTGATTTGCGTGCCGAATGCAAGGTCGTATATATCCTTGATCGCCAAGATATGAGAGCCTACGAATATACCCTTTTTGGCAAGAATTTGCTTGGCTATCGCCCCCGCAAAAACCAGCGGCGCGGTAATTCTACCCGACGAGTGTCCGCCGCCTCTATAGTCGTTGTTGCCCTCCGTCTTGACCCACCAGCCGTAGTCGCTGTGGCTTGGACGAGGAATATCGGGTTGATAGTCCTTAGAGCGCGTATTGGTATTGTAGATTATGCCCGTAAGAGGCGCGCCCGTGGTCTTACCCTCGAATATTCCGCTGACAATCTCTACCTTGTCGGCTTCTTTGCGCGTGGTAGAAAATTCTCCCCCAGGCGCTCTGCGTGCCATCTCTCTCTCAATCTCGTCCATATCGAGTCTAAATCCCGCAGGCAAGTCGTGAATGGTAACTCCAATCGCAACGCCGTGCGACTCTCCGAAAATGCTGAGTTTGATATTTCTTCCCCATATTCCGCTCATCGTATTGTTCCTCCTACCTTGCCGAAAACCTCCCAAAAATCGGGGTATGATTTTGCAACGCATCGTCTATCGTCTATTATTATCTCGCCTCTTGCTCTCGTCGACGCTATGGCTATACTCATTGCCATTCTGTGGTCGCCGTAGGTGCTAACCGAGCCACCGCTAAAACTATCCACGCCCTCGAAGATAAGACTGTTTTCCGTTTTGCTAACCTTGGCGCCGAGTGTGCTCAACACCTCGTAAGTTGCCGATAGTCTGTCGCACTCTTTGATTTTTAGTCTCTCGAGGTTGACTATCTCCGTCTTACCTTTACGCAAGGCGCAACCTACCGCAAGCACGGGTATTATATCGGGACAGTCCTTGCCGTCTATCGTAATTTTTTCTTTTTCGCTAGTATTTTTTAGCCTCTCGCACAAGTCGAAAACTACCTTGTCGCCTTGTAGGCTATCGGGGTCTAGACCCTCTATATCAACGCTGTTGCCTATCAAGTTGGCAACGGCAAAAAAGGCGCTTTGAGAATAATCTCCCTCTACCGCGTAGTCCCTTGCCGTGTACCTTCTACCCCCATTGACTACCAATTTGCGATAATCGTAGTTGGCAACGTCGACGCCGAAGTCGCGCATTGCCTTGATAGTGAGGTCTACGTACCCAACCGACTGCATTGGCGTGGTGATATTGATTACGCTGTCGCCCTCTAGTAGCGAAGTGGCAAATAGCAGTCCGCTGACAAACTGAGAACTCACGTCTCCGCTTAAATAAAATTCTCCGCTCCTAAGTCTACCTTGCACGTGTAAATCCAGCAATCTCTCGTCGGTCAACGCGCTGTCGTCGCGATAGAATATGCCTTGCCCCTCGAATATATCGTAGAAAGCTTGCATAGGTCGCGTGCCAAGCTTGCCTCTACCAACGAAGCGTACCTTTTTGTCGGTAAGAGCTAAAGCTATCATAGTCAAAAATCTGAGCGTCGAGCCCGATTCGTTACAATCTATCACGACCTCGTCGCCTATAATTTTGCTAGCGGATACGGGATATATAGTAAGACAATCGCCCTCTATCTCGATAGTTGCCCCCAGAGCGCGCATCGCGCCTATAGTAGCGAGCACGTCCGCGCTGAATTGTACGTTGGAGATATGGCAAACGCCATCGGCTAACGCCGCGCAAATAATAGCTCTATGCGCCATACTCTTAGACGGCGGTATCTTGACCGTGCCGCTGAGGCGGGAAGGAATTATTACGCTACTCATACCTCAAAAAACTCCTTATCGGTGCGATACAATACGCCCTTGCCTATCTCTCGTAGGATAACCACCACGAGGTCTTTGCCGAGATTCTTCTTGTCGTTGGATATATAACTTACGACTTGGCTAGGGTCGGCAACGTCGGTGGTAGACAGACCGAAATTGGTGAGAACTCTGTCAATCTTCTCTCTAGTGCCTTGCTTGGTCAATCCCTTTGCCTCGCTGATAGCGGTGATATGGCTCATGCCTATTGCTACGGCTTGTCCGTGCGTCAAGGTGGAGAAATCGTAATACTTCTCTAATGCGTGTCCGTAAGTATGTCCGAAGTTGAGGAGCATTCTCTCGCCGTTGTCCCTCTCGTCGCGAGAAACGACCCCCGCCTTGATGGCGCAACAACGCGCGATTATATCTTCGGCTTGCTCCATAAACTCCTCTCTGCTCTCGATAGCGGCTAGCCTGTCGAATAGCTTTTTGTCGAGAATGCAGCCGTATTTGATAATCTCAGCCATGCCGTCAACGTAAAATTTGTCGGGCAAAGTGGATAGCAAAAGCGTGTCGATAAGCACGACCTTGGGTTGGTAAAAACTGCCGACGAGATTTTTGCCCTCGACCACGTCGACCGCTACCTTGCCACCCACCGAACTATCTACTTGCGCGAGCAAGGAAGTCGGTATCTGTACGAAATCGACGCCTCTAAGATAGGTGGACGCCACGAAGCCTGTAAGGTCTCCTACCACTCCTCCGCCTAGCGCAACCACTAGGTCGCTACGAGTGAGACCGAACTCTATCATCGCGCTGTACATAGGCATTACGCTAGATATATTCTTGCTACTCTCGCCCGCCTTGACAACGTATAGTTTGCACCTATACCCTTGAGCGGTAAGAGAAGAAATCAGAGTATCGCAGTACAAAACCGATACGTTGGAATCGCTGACGACAAACACCTTGCCACCCTTGCTGTGGATATACTCTCCCGCGCTTGCAAGCAAGCCCGATTGAATAATAACGTCGTAACCGTTGGTTGGTAAATTTACCGATACTTTTTGCATTCGTTGTCTCCTTATAAAAGGCGTGCGATAGTATTATTTATATATACTATACCACCGACGGTGCCTAGTTGCAAGCAAATAATCAAAAAGACCGCAATTTGCGGACTTTTTTGCATAAATAATATTATCGTGCGTATATGACTTTATTATTTCGGAATTATCTTCTATTCGCCAAAATAAGATAGTCGTGCCGATATACTTGGCTATCGTATAATGACTGTCGGACAATATCTAGACAATGCTGAATAAACCTCAAAGCCCGAAACAATGTGCAACGACGTCAATATTTGCCTCGATTTTATTATACCACGCGTGTCAATAAAAACGACAAAAGTAGGGACACCAAAACTTAAAATCGGCAAGCAAATATCCAACAATGCCGTATCGACATAATGCAAAGTGCTAATTAGTTAAGAAACTCTACTGCCCGTCAATCGAGTGCAGAAGTGTCGCCTGTCGGAGCGTCGTCCGTCTGCGATTCCTCGCTCTTGGCTACAGTCGTTGCGGCAGAATTGTCGGTAGAAACACCCTCTGCAAGAGCTATGCTCGCTTTGGCTGAAAACTTCTTTTTCATGACTATAGTGACGGCAATCAATCCGAACATACCGCCCATAAACCAACTCGAAGGTATGGCAAGATACAATCCGTCTAGTCCCATCAAGTGTTCGAAGAGGAAGCTGAAACCGACCCTACAAGTTATGGACACTAAAGTGACCGAGAAGAAGGTCTTGAGCATACCTATACCCTTGAAGAGCGCTTGCGATTGGAAGATGAGGAAGGTGAATATATATCCCACCGCCATATACTTGATAGCCGTCGAACCTACGTCTATTACTCCTACTGCATCGCCATTGACGAACATACCCGCAAGCGGACGAGCAAGGAAGAATCCCACTACGAAACTAATCAACGCATAAACCCACATAAAGAGCCAAGTGGCTTTGTAACCTTGTCGTATCCTCGGAATATTGCCGTTGCCGTAATTTTGGGCACAATACGTGGTAAAGGCGTTGGTGTAGCCTCTGACAGGCGTCTGAATAATGGAGTCGACCTTGTAGCAAGCATTGATGCCCGCAATGACCGAGGTGTCGTACTTGTTGACGACGCTTTGGATAAGCATTCTACCTACGTAAACGTAGACCTGCTGAATGGCAAAACTTATGCCATAACTCAATACAGGTCGCACAAAACGCTTGTCGATGACTAGGTCTTTCGGTTTGAGCGACAGTAGTTTTATCTTGTTTTCGGTGTAGATTATACAGCTTGCTACCGACACGGCTTGAGCGATAATGGTGGCAATTCCCGCGCCCTTGACGCCCATCTTGAATACCACTACGAAGAGTAAATCCAACGTGGCGTTGACGGCTACCGAGATAAGCAAAAACACCAGTGGAAGCAACGACTTGCCTATGCTCCTCAGCGCGTAGCAATAGTAATTGTACAAGAAACAAAATATGCCGCCTGCAAAGATGATATAGAGATATTGAGCGGTGTCTTGCATCAATACTTCCGGCGTTGACAAAGCCTTTAGCAATGGATTGGTAAGACCGATAAACAGTGCCGACAATACCAACGTGATGATGCAACCGATTAGGAGCGCGGTAGAATTGATGCGTTTGATTTGGTCGTGCTCGCCCGCGCCGTAGTGTTGACTTATGACTACTCCCGCTCCCATGGCTAGACCCATAAGAAGGTAGGTCATTATGGACATAAAAGGAGAAGCAACGCCCAAGGCAGCCAAGGCGTTTTCGCCTATAAAGTTGCCGACGATCATACTGTCCACGGCGTTGTACATCTGCTGACAAAAGTCGCCTATGATAAATGGTATAGAAAACCATAGCAGCCCCGTAAAAGGATTGCCCGAGAGAAGTATCTCTTGTTTTTTGCTAGCCGTTGCTCCCTTCATAATCCAATATAAAACGCCCTTGCGGGCGTCTTATCAATCTTTTAGCATTCTGTTGATTGCGCTGACAAGCGCCGATACCGACGCCGCAATGATGTCGTTGTGGATACCTACGCCCCACACCTTGTTGCCGTCGCCGTACTGCAAGCATACGTAGGCTACGGCTTGCGACTTGGAAGTCGAAGTCAAAGCGTGCTCGTGATATTCGCTGATGATATAGTCCTTGCCTATGAGCGGTCTGATTGCGTTGTTGACCGCGTCGAGACGACCGTTGCCGTCTGCTTGTACGTCTACGATTTTGCCTTGATACTCCGCCGTAACGGTAGAATGTATATCGCCCTTTTGAACAAAGTGATATTCGTAAATCTTGAAAGGCTGAGCAATATTGACGTAGTTGCTCTCGAAAATCTCCAAAATTTCCGCAGGTTGCAATTCTTTGTGAGCGTGATCGGATACGCTCTTGACTTCGTAGCCAAAGCCCTCTCTCATATTGGTAGGGAGATTGAAGCCGAATTGATGTTCCATAAGATAACCGATACCACCCTTGCCCGACTGCGAGTTGATACGAATTACGTCGCCGTCGTACTCTCTGCCCACGTCCTTAGGGTCGATAGGCAAATAAGGTACGCTCCAATGGTCGAGGTGTTTGTCTTCTTTCCACTTCATACCCTTGGCAATAGCGTCTTGGTGAGAACCCGAGAATGCGGCAAAGACCAGCGCTCCGCTGTATGGTTGGCGTTCGTAGACCTTCATATTGGTAACCTTTTCGTAAACTTCCACGATAGAAGGAATGTCGGAAAAGTCAAGTCCCGGGTCGATACCATGTGTGTACATGTTGAGCGCAAGCGTGATGATGTCGACGTTGCCCGTCCTCTCACCGTTGCCGAAAAGCGTGCCCTCGATCCGGTCTCCGCCCGCAAGTAAGCCGAGTTCGCTATCCGCAATGGCGCAACCTCTGTCGTTGTGTGGGTGAAGCGAGATGATGACGTTGTCTCGATTGTTGATATTTTTGGACATATACTCCACTTGAGAAGCGTACACGTGAGGCATACTCATCTCAACGGTAGCAGGAAGGTTGATGATCACCTTGTTGTCGGGCGTTGGTTGCCATATATCGATGACGGCGTTGCAAACCTCTAAGGCGTAGTCTATCTCGGTACCCGTAAAGCTCTCGGGAGAATACTCGAAATAGAATTTGCCCTCCGTCTGCTCTGCGTACTGCTTGCAAAGCTCGGCGCCGAATTTGGCAATGTCAATAATTTGCTCTTTGGACTTTTTGAAAACTTGTTCTCTCTGCGCTACCGAAGTGGAATTGTAGAGGTGTACGACAGCTTGTTTGCAACCTCTGAGCGCCTCGAAAGTCTTTTTGATAATATGCTCTCTAGACTGCGTGAGAACTTGTACCTTGACGTCGTCGGGTATGAGGTTTTGCTCGATAAGAGTACGCAAAAATTCGTATTCCGTCTCGCTTGCGGCAGGGAAACCAACTTCGATTTCTTTGAATCCGAGTCGACATAGCAGTTGGAAAAACTCCAACTTCTGTTGGAGACTCATAGGAACAATCAACGCTTGATTGCCGTCTCTGAGGTCAACGCTACACCAAATAGGCGCGTGGTCGACGTATTCCTTGCTTGCCCAATCTCGGCAACAAGTAGGTGGCATAAAATAACCTCTTGAATATTTGTCGCAATGTTGCATACACAAACCTCCTTGTTTTAGTAATATCGGCTAGAATAATCGTAGTAATAAAAACGCTTCCGTCTCAATCTTAGAGACGAAAGCTTCGCGGTACCACTCTAATTTGCGCTAGTCAAGCGCACACTCGATAGCTGTAACGGGCGTACCCGACCAAGCTTACTATATTGGGCTCGGTTGCTCCAAGACGAGTTCACACTTCGGCTTGATTGCCTTGCACCTAACGGCAATTCTCTGTTTCCCGCTTCTATGCTACTACTTCTTTTCTTAGCAAAATATTACGTTGGTAATATAATATACCGAAAAAAAATAATTGTCAACAAATAATGAGAACAATTATTATTTTGTCAGTAAGTAGGCGGAAAAGGATGAGATTGCCACGTTCATTTCATTCACTTTGCTAACGCAAAATGCACGCAACGCAATGACATAAAGTTGTTGAGATTCCCACGCCTTATAAGTAAGGCTCGGAATGACAAAGAATAGCGTTGCCCCAGCTTGTAAACACACTCTTTACTGTCGCAAAACTTACGCAACGCAATGACAATACACTTTGACGATGAAGATGCAAACAAAAAAAGGCAACCTTGACGATTGCCTTTGTGTTGGTTGTAAATCTCAATAATTGAAAATTGTCGTTGGACTTGATGAGATTAGATTTCGTTTTGGGGAATTTTTGGTAGAGAGTCAAACCCTTTCTGCAAATCCTCATCGGTTGGAATATAGTCGCTCATGGTGCCGTCGAGGTAGGACGAATATGCGGTCATATCGAAGTAGCCGGTACCAGTCAAACCGAAGAGAATCTTCTTCTTCTCGCCCGTCTCTTTGCATTTGAGTGCTTCGTCGATGGCGACTTTGATTGCGTGAGAAGACTCAGGTGCAGGCAAGGTACCTTCGCACTTGGCAAAGAAGGTCGCTGCCTTGAATACTGCCGTTTGCTCTACGCTGGTGGCTCTTAAATAGCCGTCGTGATAGAGTTTGGATACGATAGGGCTCATGCCGTGGTATCTCAAACCGCCCGCATGGTTAGGCGATGGCATAAATCCGCTACCGAGGGTGTACATTCTGAGGAGCGGTGTGATTTTGCCCGTGTCGCCAAAGTCGTAGGCATATCTACCTCTGGTGAGCGAAGGACAAGACGAAGGCTCAACGGCAACGAAATCGATATTGTTTTTGCCCTCGATTTTGTCTGCCATGAACGGTGCGATAAGTCCGCCGAGATTGGATCCTCCACCCGCGCATCCGATGATAATATCGGGTTGAACGCCGAGTTTGTCCAAAGCCGCCTTGGCTTCCATACCTACGATTGATTGGTGCAAAAGTACGTGGTCAAGCACGCTACCGAGCACGTATCTGCAATTAGGCGTGGTGGTTGCGACTTCGATTGCTTCGCTGATAGCGCAACCCAAAGAGCCGCCCGTGGTCGGATTGTCGGCAAGAATCTTTCTTCCTACAGCCGTAGTATCGGAAGGTGATGCGACAACCTTGGCACCGTAAGTCTGGATAACTGCCTTACGATGTGGCTTTTGGTTGGCGGAACACTTAACCATAAATACACTTAGGTCAAGTCCGTAGAAACCGCAAGCCATCGACAAAGCGGTACCCCATTGTCCCGCACCCGTCTCGGTGGTGAGGTGGGTCAAGCCTTGCTTCTTAGCGTAATAGGTTTGGGCTACCGCGCTGTTGAGCTTGTGCGAGCCCGAAGTGTTTTGTCCCTCGAATTTGTAATAAATCTCAGCAGGGGTGCCGAGCGCTCTTTCGAGGTGATAAGCTCTAACGAGCGGAGAAGGTCTGTATAGCTTGAGGAACTCTTGAATCTCCTCGGGGATTGGGATAAGTCTATCGGTGGTATTGAGTTCTTGCGCTACCAACTCGTCACAAAAAACGTGTTTGAGGTCTTCGGCGGTGCAAGGCTCGAGAGTGGCGGGATTGAGGAACGGGTCGTGTTGCTCCTTCATCACCGCTTTGAGGTTGAACCAATATTTCGGCATCTCCTCTTCGGTAAGATACGTCTTGTAAGGTATTTTCTTTTCCATAATATTTCTCCTAAAATTGTTGATATGTATCGAGTTATCTTGGTGTAAGATAAAAAATTTGCTTGGTCTGTTGCTAAATTTGGGTATAAAAAAATCGCTTGCAAAAATCAAACGATATAAAATGCGCTAAATGCGCCAACGCCTATTGTTGAACATACTCTTCTCTCCTTGTCTATACTGGTCTAATCTATATCGACGGCTCTCTACGAGCTATCCGATACTTAGATTATATGCCCGTAAAATCGCAATGTCAACGATTTTTTTATTTTTCTAAAAAAATTTTTTGATTTAACTTTGGCTAAGATATGCAAAGCATAATAACGATCATCTGTCTTTGGCGGCACGTCTTGAGATATTACTTAGGAAAACATAGCGACGAGCATGCGCTGCATGTCCGTATAGGTGACGTTGGTATAGATAATATTGCCATCCTCGTCCTTGCCCGCCTCTTCGCCGTCGATAGTTTGAAAATAGCTATCGCTTCCGCTTTGACCGTTGAGCTTGAGATATAAATCGTTGAAAAAGTCCCCTATCTCGTCAAACAAAGTAAATTGCGACCAAAACTCTCGCTCTCGAACAATATCGGCTTGGGCAACTTGCGGTATCGTGCGTGAGAGTGTGTGCGAAAAATTGTTGCTGTAGATAAGCGCGCCGTTGAGATAATAATAACTGTTGAGATAACCGCAATAGCGTAGATAATCGTCGCCTGACGTGAGCAAGACGTACACCGCCACGAGATTGGCATAGTCTTCCCTCATAACGCCGCAAGTATGGGCAAGTTCGTGCGCCATAGCAAAGGCTACGTCGGTATAAGGGGCGTTGGCGTTGACGGTGGCTTCTCCAAACGGCATAAAAGTTATACCTACGATGTGATTGTGGCTCATAATCGTGCTGAATGCCGAAGCTTTGACACGCTTGCCACACTTGCCAAAGTATCCCTCGTCCAGTCTATCAAACTGAGCAGAGATGAGACTAGAAAGCTCGTCAAAATCATACGGGCATATAGACCTACCCTCGTCGTCAACGGCTATCTTTCCGCTAACCTCGGCAAAAGCCGCGTCAAAATTGCCCACGCAATCTACGACTTTGTCCGAAGTCACGAGCGAGTTGTCTATGCTAGGCAAAGGCGGTGCGGCTCGATTGTAAGCTACCGTAGCGGTGGAAACGTAAACACAAACAATGACCATTACCGCTACAAGCGTACTCAAAAACAATCTACCTGCCTTGAAAAACTTCTTTTTGGCAAGCAAGACTATGCAAATAATCACTATTGTAATGAGGGCGGTTACGACCAAAAAACAAGACCATTCGAATACGCTGAAAGGCAGTAAGGACATTGCCTTGCCTACTCCGTCGCTCCATATTCTCCCCCACGTCGTAGTCAAGATTTCGGCTACCGACGAAATCTTGGAAAGCAAAACAAAAACCATACTAACCAAAATCAACGACAATAATATTGCCGTGAGGTGAAGCAGAGTGATTTTTTGTCTCAGTCGCTGTTGCATATTATATATTATACAATTTTGTATTGGGTTTGGCAAGTTAAGAAAAAAATCAGCCGAAGGCGAGTTCGGCTGAAAATTGCTATGGTATTATATCGTTATAGTGTTGGTCGATATTCATCTGCCGTATCGGTCGCCTCCGTGACGACAACAATCTCCAAGCATTGTCCCTATAAGCAGACCTATCAAAAGGTCGCTGCAACAACCTTGGCTACCGTGTCTTGGCGGTGGACGCCTATCACAATCGGATGAACGACAATCTCGTCCGTGGTCTCTCAGGCAGCCTCGTCCACAGTCGTGAGACCCGCGGCAATCGCGACGGCAATCGTTATCGCGTCTATCGCATCCGCCAATATTGCATCTATCGTGGCAAGCGCCACACTTTGGTCTGTACGGAAACTTGTGCATAATTCCTCCTCACAGCCCCGTACATTATATGCTAAATCAAAGTAAGATGCACACTACTCCGCCTTTGCCCTCGTTGACGATTTTGGTGACCGTTCTTCTCAGTTTGTCACGCGCGTCTTGTGGCATGTTGCCGAGTTTGGCTCCGATATTTTCTTTGGCGAGAGTGTCGAGAGTTTTGCCGAGCATATTGGTCTTCCACAATTCCATTGCGTCTTCGCCAAAGTCTTGCAACCACGCTTTGAGAATTTCTTCGTTTTGCGCCTCGGTGCCGATGATTGGATTGACTTCGGCATCTACGTCCACCTTCATAATATGCAAAGCAGGGGCTTTGGCTCTTAGTTTGACGCCGTATCTCGAGCCGCGCTTGATTATCTCGGGAGGAGCCAGCTCCATATCTTCAACCCCCGGCATGACGATACCGTAGCCGTAATTGTCTACGTCTTGGAGCGCCGACTTGATGCGATCGAATTCCGCCTTGGCGCCCGCAAGTTGTTTGATATATGATATGAGGACGAATTCGTCTGCAATGTCCACGCCGCTTTGCTCCGACAAAACCTTGTAAAACAAGTGCTCTTTGGGTTGGAGGGTCAAGCTGCACTTGCCTTTGCCGTAATCTACCGCGAGTTGTCCGCCAAGCAAATATTCGTCGTCGTCAAAGAGCGTCTTGAGAGTTTCGCAATCTTTCATTTTGACGACCTGTGTCGAGATCTCTGCCATTTTCGCTATGATATGGCTGATGATTTCGCTGTTTCTCGGCAATGCTTGCAACCAATTAGGCATCTTGGCTTCTATAAGCTTGGTAGGGAATTCTTTGAGTACGCTCTCCAAAAGTTGTACCATATCGTCGGCAGTCATTTGAAGGACGTTTTTGAGTATTACCATACAGTCGTATTTTTCTCTAAGTTGGTCTCTTAGGCGTTTGCTGTCGCTGTCGTCGGGATTTTTGCAGTTGAGCAAAATTACGAATGGCTTGCCCGTCTCTTTGACGTCGGCAATGACTTTTTCTTCGCTCTCGACGTAAGCCCCACGGTCTATTCCGCTGATTGAGCCGTCGGTAGTGACTACGACACCTATGGTCGAATGGTCGTTGATGACCTTCTTGGTGCCCAAAGTCGCAGCCTTGTCAAACTCCATTTCTTCGTCGCTCCAAGGTGTGGTGACCATTCTCGCCTTGCCCATTTCGTCCAGCCCAACTGCCCCTTGAATAGGATAACCGACGCAATCTACAAGTCTTATGCCCGCGCTGACGCCCTCACCCAAATAGATTTTTTCGCCCGATTCGGGTACGAATTTAGGCTGAGTAGTCATGATGGTCTTGCCGTCGCCCGACTGAGGCAGTTCGTCGATTATTCTCTGTTTGCGATGATTGTCCTCAATCTCCGGCAATACCAGCGTCTGCATAAATTTGCTGATAAAAGACGACTTACCTACTCTTACGGGACCTACTACTCCGATATAAATATCGCCGTCGGTGCGTGTGGCAATATCTTGATAAAGGTCGAATTTATCCATATTTCCCTCCAAATATCTTGTTCCCTAAATTGTATGACACCCTAGAGCGAGATATGCAAACGGGACGAAAATAGTCAAAATAAAAGTGCAACCGTATTGGATTGCACTTAGAATGCCATATTATTTGACATATATGCCCGATTATCGACGCTTATTGTCTCCCACGTCAACTACTCGGTTTTGTCGTCCTTGTCGGCTTTGGCGGTTTGGATTTCTTCGGGCAGTTGTTTGCAGAAGCCTTCGCCCGATTTGTCAAAACTTTGCTCGTACAGCTTGACTGCCCTGTCTATGTCCTTATGTTCCGCACTCATGCTATACTTGTCTATATCCATAATATTCTTCATATCGTGGTGCAAGCACAAAGCGCCGTTGAGACAACCGCCGTCGCACGCCATGCCTTCGAAGAAGTTTTCGGTAGCGCGACCGAGCTTGAGCTTGAGAAGCCCCGCTCTACACTCGTCAATGCCGCTCATGGCGAGAGGCTTGATGTCATTAACGCCCATAGACGCGGCAATGGAGATGACGTCGTGCGCTATACCGCCACTCTTGGCAAATACTCTGCCGAAGAAGGAGCCGTCGTTGATTGCCGTCTCTTCGAGGTCGGCAAGTTCGATGTCTCTTGCATCCAAAAAGGCTTGCAATTCTTCAAACGAGATGACGCAGTCCACGGCACCTTGGGTCTTATAAAGTCTGTATTCCAACTTTTTGCTGGTACAAGGTCCTATAAATATCGTCTTGGCGGTAGGCTCCATACGTTTGATGAGTTGCGCCGTCTCCACCATTGGCGATACCGAACTAGATACGTATTGCTTGAGTTCGGGGAAGTTCTTTTCGATAAACATAACGAAAGACGGACAACACGAAGTGGTCATAAGTCCCTTTTCTTTGAACTCGTGCGCCTCTTTGTGCAAAGTTATGTCTGCGCCCAAAGCCGCCTCCACTACGTCGGCAAAGCCGAGCTTCTTGATGCCCGTGATGACTTGACCGAGTTTGGCGTGCTTGAATTGGCTGGCTATAGCAGGAGCTACGATGGCGTAGACCTTGTACTCCTTATTGTTCTTGGAATTGTTGAGAATGTCGATGGCGTTGAGAATGAGCGACTTGTCTACTATCGCGCCGAAAGGACATTGATATACGCACGCTCCGCAAGCGATGCACTTGGAGTTGTCAATCTGCGCCTTGTTGTGCTCGTCCATAGATATTGCCTTGACCTTGCAACTTTGCACGCAAGGACGGTGTTGGTCGATGATTGCGTTGTAAGGACACGCCTTGGCGCATCTGCCGCATCTGATACATTTGTCCATGTCGATGACGGGCTTGTTGTCTACGATAGTGATGGCGTCCTTAGGACAGCTCTCCTTGCACTTGTGGACGATACAACCACGACATGCAGGGGTAATGTACATACCGCTGATAGGACATTCGTCACACGCTACGTCGATGACTTCCACTATATTAGGATTGGACTTATCGCCACCGAGCGCCATTTTGATACGCTCTTGCACGATTGCCCTCTCCTTGTATATGCAACATCTCATCGTCGCCTTAGGTCCCGGGGATATAATCTTAGGAATGTCCACGTAAATGCCCGACATATCGCCCTTGTCGTATGCCTTAATCATTTCTTTGAGCACCTTGTATTTGAGGTACTGTACCTTGGTATCGAATTTGCTTACTACGTTGTTTGCCATTATTTTATTTCCTCTGTGATAATCGTTTTGTCGGTATCGAGCTCTTTGAGCGATATAGCGTTGCCCTCAACGATGAGATAGCCGTGAGGTTGTCCTTCCTTAGGCAACGAAGCCGAGCTTGGATTGGCTACGACTATACCGTTTTTGTCCACGATAAAGCCTTGATGAAAGTGTCCGTACACCATTACGTCGCCCTTGAATGCGGGCATAGCGTCTATATTGTGGATATGTCCGTGCGTGGCGAAAACCTTGATTCCGTCCACCTCTACCAGCGCTTGATTGACGAAGGTAAAATCGGAAATCATTTGGTCTACTTCGCTGTCACAGTTGCCCTTGACTACTATTAGCTTGTCAGCTAACGAATTGAGAATTTCGGCAACCCTCATCGGTGCATAGTCCTTAGGAAAAGGATTGCGCGGTCCGTGGTTGTATATATCTCCGAGCAACAACAGTATATCTGCCTTTTCTTGCTCGAATTTTTCTTTGATAAGACCGGCGTAATACGCCGAGCCGTGTATATCCGAAGCGATGAACAGTTTCATATTACAACTCCAAAAGCTTCTCGAGTACGGCGACTTTGATACAACATACCAATATCTTGACGGCTACCGCTAAGTCGCTGTCGGAGGTAAAGGTTGGGGCAATACGCAAGGTCTTGTCGTCGTCGTCCACTCCGTAAGGGAAAGGCGCTCCCGCAGGGGTGATAGTCAAACCTGCCTTCTTGCACAACTCGCCCACTCTCGAAGCGCAACCCGGATAGGTGTCGAGAGTAATGAAGTATCCTCCCTTTGGATTGGTCCAAGTGCACACGCCGTTGTCCGCCCCGAAATTCTCTTCCAAAGCGCCGATAACGGTATCGAATTTCGGTTTGATGACTTGCATTTGCTTCTTCATAATCTCGGCGATATTGTCCACGCTCTTGAGATACAGATAGTGCATATATTGCGACACTTTGTTGTAGCTGATAGTCTGATAAGTGAGGTGCGACAATATATCCTTGACGTTGTTGGCGCTAGCCGCAATGCATGCGACACCCGCTCCCGCAAAGGTAATCTTGGAAGTAGAGGTAAACTCGTACACTCTATCTTCGTTGCCAGCCTCGATGCAAGCTTGCATGATATTTTTGAGTACGTCGGGGGTGTCGGTCAACTCGTGCACGCAATAGGCGTTGTCCCAGAAGATACGGAAATCGCTAGCCTTGGTCTTCATATTGGCAAGACGAGTGACGACTTCGTCGCTGTAAGTAATACCCGTAGGATTGCTGTACTTAGGCACGCACCAGATACCCTTGATAGACTCGTCGCTCTCTACGAGCTTTTCTACCAAATCCATATTAGGTCCTTGCTCGGTCATGTTGACGCTAATCATCTCTATGCCAAAGTGTTGAAGTATGCCGAAATGTCTGTCGTAACCCGGCACGGGACATATAAACTTGATAGGAGAAGAATTCCAAGGTTTGCCACCGCAAACGCCGAATTGGAGATTGCGTTGGATAGTGTCGTACATGAGATTGAGGCTCGACGAACCGCCCACGATTACGTTGTCGGGTTTGACCCCCAAAATCTCGGCGAAAAGTCCTCTCATCTCGGGTATGCCCTCGAGCATTCCGTAGTTGCGGTAACTCTTAGGCATTGCTTTGAGTTGCTCTGCCATATCCAGCATAGGCATGGCTATGTCGAGTTGTTCGTTGCAAGGCTTGCCTCTGGCTATGTCAACCTTGTTGCTCTCGGCGACTATGGCGTCGTAGTTTCTTCTCTCCTGCGCAAGATAATTGGTAAGTTCTTCTTTGGTCAATGACAAATAATTCATACTCTCTCCTTTTTGCATAAATTTTAGCATATCGTTAACTAATTAACAACTAAAATCATATATCTTTTTCACTCTTATTGCGTACTATTATCCTTATAGGCGTGCCCTTGAAAGTAAAAGCTTTGCGAAGGGCGTTTTCGAGATAGCGTTGGTAACTAAAGTGCAATAGATTGGTATCGTTGACAAAGAACACGAAGGTAGGCGGATTGGTAGAAGCTTGGGTGACGTAGTAGACCTTGAGCCTCTTGCCGTTGTCTGACGGAGGCTCTACAGCTATGGTCGCGTCTTGCACCACGTCGTTGAGTACGCCCGTGGCAATTCGCTTACTTGCCTCTTCGTACACTTCCAATGCCTTGATTAGCAACTTCTCTATCCTCTGTCCCGTCTTGGCGGAAACGTATTCCGACACAAAATAGTCCATAAACTTGAGCTGAGTCAAAATCTTGTTGTTGAAAGTGTTGACGGTGTAAGTATCCTTTTCGATAGTATCCCACTTGTTCATGACGATGACGGACGGTTTGCCTTGCTCGTGTGCGTAACCGCATATCTTGACGTCTTGTTCGCTAAGTCCTTCTTGTGCGTCAATCACCACGAGAACGACGTCGGCTCTGCGTATTGCCGCCAGAGAACGCATTACGCTGTACTGTTCCACGCCCTCTTCGACGCTTGACTTTTTGCGTATGCCCGCCGTATCTATTATATTAAACTTTTTGCCTTGCCACTCAAAATCCGTGTCGATAGCGTCACGGGTAGTGCCCGCGATATTGCTGACGATAACTCTGTCGTAGCCCAAAATGCGGTTGGTGATAGAAGATTTGCCCGCGTTAGGTTTGCCCACGATAGCCACGTTGAGTTTGCCTTGGTCTTGCTGTATATCGTACTTAGGAAGATGTTCCACTACTTCGTCGAGCAAGTCGCCTATACCCTTGGACTGCTCCGCCGATATTGCGACAACGGTGCCAAGTCCCAATTCGTAAAAATCAAAGGAATTTTCCGTCTCGTTGTTGTCAAGCTTGTTGACGGCTACGACGATAGGCTTGTTGCAACCACGCAAAAACTCCGCCACTTCGTAGTCGTTGGCGGTCAATCCGCTCTTGCCGTCGGCAACGTAAATTATTACGTCGGCTATGTCGACTGCCATTTGGGCTTGAGTGCGAATGTGCTGCCACATTTTGTCTTGGCTCTTGATTTCTAAGCCTCCCGTGTCAACCAAAGTAAAGTTGTACCCGCACCACTCTGCGTCGCAATACAACCTATCTCGGGTCACGCCCTCCATATCTTCTACTATACTAACTTTTTTGCCGACTATTCGGTTGAACAGCGTGGACTTGCCCACGTTGGGTCTACCGACAATAGCCACGAGCGGTTTACTCATTTGCCACCTCTCCGATTATTTTGATAACGTCTCCGCCTCCGCCGCTGACGTAGATCTTGCTGCCTAATTTTTCCGACAACTCCTCAACGCTCATTCCGTCCAAAAAAGTGGTAGTGAACTCTCTGAGCATATTGGCGGGAATGACTACCTGTCCGCACGGCTCTTGCACTTGCGCGATAATATCCTTAGCCGTGACAAGACCCGCTACCGTGATACTCTCGCCGAAATGGTCGTTGCGGATGGCGTGTACTCTATATTGTAAGCCTGAAAATTTGCTCTTTGCCCTCTCTAGCAAACCCGAAAGTATTTCGCAAAACGACTTGCCCGTGATAAAGTCTAGTTGAATCTGCTTGTCGGTTGGTTGGGCGGCTTGAAGTGCGTCGTCAAACTCTCTCTCGAACTGTGCGACTAAGCCGACACCGTTCTCAATCTGTCCGAAATCACCGTAACTATCGTAATTAGGAAGAGGTAACTCTGCCTTGAGATAGAACTCGTCCGAACAATAGCAAAAGCCTCCGCCGACGTGCTTGTCAAAGCCTTCTACCTGCTCTATCACCCCGCGGGCGCAATCCTTATCGATTGCTTGCAGCTTATACAATCCCTCTCTATGTCCGCTCAACCCCACGGGTATGACCGCTACCGATAGCAAGTTGGGTCTGAGGTCGTATAGGCGGCATAAGGTCTCTTGCAACTTTTCTCCGTCGTTGACGCCCTTACAAAGCACGATTTGGGCGTGCATTTGAATACCGTGTTCCTTGAGATATTGCATCTTGTCGAAGAGCTCCGCCCCGTGTGGATTGGCAACCATCAACTTTTTGGTAGCCTTGTCGTAGCAATGAACGGATATATACAACGGACTGAGCTTTAGTCTTGCGATACGCTCCAACTCCTTGTCTCCCACGTTGGTGAGAGTGACGTAGTTGCCGCTTACGAAGGACAATCGATAGTCGTCGTCCTTGACGTATAGAGTATCTCTCATACCCTTAGGCAGTTGGTCGACGAAACAAAAGATACACTTGTTTTTGCACGGCATTACGTTGAGTTCCACACTCTCGTCGAGTGTAAGTCCCAACTTCTCGTCAACGTCCTTCTCTATCTCAACCTCGACGACGTCGCCTTGCTTGCTCTTGATATTCATAACAAACTCTTCCTGGTCGTCGTAGTAGAGGTAGTCGAGAATATCGACAAGAGGATAGCCGTCAAAGCCCAAAAGCTCGTCGCCTACCTCAAGTCCTATCTCCTTGCCTATGGAATTGTCGTCGATTGCAGTTATTTTTGCCATAATTCACCTATGGGGATTATATAATATTATTATTTCAAAGTAAAGTAAATTTCGCCTAAGCGCAATAAGTAGAAAATGAAAAATATGTCAAAATTGCGCCGAGCACGCTTTTTTAGCATCTAAAATACTAAATATTACCGCAAAGTGACTTGCCGACGATCGCAAACTGATAAAAACATCACTAATATTGCCGAGTGACAGAAAAATCTCGTTGCGATAGGCGGGTGAATATGCGAAGCCGACAAAGTATATCGTCAATTAGATAAGCAAGAAAAATATCTCGAAACATACAAAAAAGTCGATACATATCGACTTTTTTGATGATTTTGGTATTGTTGACTAGTGATAAGATTAGGCTCTTTTGATAGTCTTGATGACGATCGGCTCGTAAGGCACGTCGTCGTAGTAGCCTACCGATACGGTATATACTTTGGATATATCTACTGCTATATCGACGCTTTCCTCGTCACTCAAGCGACCGAAAGTTGCGTATTCTCCATCAAGAAAAGGCGTGTCCTCTACACATATAAAAAACTGTGAACTTGCCGAATTGGGCATATTGGTCCTAGCCATAGACAAAACTCCTTTGGTGTGTTTGAGAGGATTGTCGTAGCCGTTGGACTTAAATTCGCCCTTAATAGCCGAGGCGCTCTTAGGATTGAGAGCCGCGTCCATACCTCCGCCTTGAATCATAAATCTTGGGATAACTCTGTGAAAAATTAGTCCCGCAAAAAAGTCTTTGTCGATGAGTTTTAGAAAATTCTCGACCGTAACGGGCGCTACCTCCTCATAAAGTTCGGCGTTCATAACTCTGCCGTCGTTAAGTATAATTTGAATCTTTTGCATATTGACCTCCTAAAATTCAAAATCAACGCTGTGCGACTTGGCGACCACACTCTTGACGTACTGCATTACGGGTACGTGTACGGGGTGGTCTTTGTAAACTTGCATATCGGCAAGACTGTCGAAAGTGCAAATAAGTACTACGTCAAAACTTCTCTCCGATCCGAGACAATCTTTGCCCGCCTCTATAGACCTAAGCACCTCAATTTTGCCTTGCATTGACATAAAGCGAGCGACGAGTGCGTCTTTTGCCTCTTGACTATCGTCTAGAAGCTTATACATTACTACGTGTTTAATCATTTTTATTTTCCTCCGTATTATCGTCCTCGATAGGTTGTGGTATTGATTGTCTATGTTCGTACGCTCTATCCGTCAAGATTGAACATACCATCGCAGTCACGTCTTCTCCTCTACCGTCAAGTCGAGATACTGCCTTGGCGTATTCTCCCTCATCGTTGAGCAAAGAAAGCGTGGAAGACAAAAGTTGATGTTTGCCCGCTCCGCAATAAGCCAAAGACTGACTGGTGAGATAGGAATAGTTGCCCTTTTCGATACTGTTCATAGGCTTGATGAGTACCATTGGCAAGTGGTTGGCAATAGCTTCGAAAGTGACACCCGCCGTCGGAGACGTAACCAAAACGCGTGCGATAGAATACAACTCTTGCATGTCTTGAAGATTGTCTACGAGCGATACGTTGCGGTCGATACCCTTGCTCTTGCAATATGTCTTGATATAATTTTTTAGGCTCTTGCTACCCGAAGTTACCACAATGAGATTGACGGTGCGATAGTATTCTCCCAACGCGCTGAAGGCGTCTTTGAGATAGTCGCAACCGTACCTACCTCCTATCATCAAAATAACGGGAAGCGTTGGGTCGACGTCGTACTTTTGGCATACGGCAACTCTATCGTAGGTCTTGTCGCTATGCTTGGCACAAGTGCCCGCTATGAGAATTTTTTGGCTCTCGACACCGCTTGCAAGCATGTCTTGCGCAACTTGTTGATTTTGAACGAAATATCCGTCGCTGAGAGCGTTGATAAAGTCGGAATCTAAACAATAATCCGTAGTCATCGCGTAGATAGGCATATTCTTACCGAGTTTTTTACGAGCTTTGATAGCCTTGTCGTGCGACTTGGGCGATAGACACAAAACCACGTCGGGATTGAATCTCTTGAGCACGTTGTCAATCTTGCGATATTTGACTTTGACTTCGCTACCTTCCCCTACTTCCTTGGGTTGAGTAGAGTTGCTCGATACCCTATCGTCCGCGTCTTTCTTACTTCCTATCCTTATCGGACCGACGAAATTGTTGAAAATCGGCAACAACCTTGCGCTGGCTTTGTATAGACCGCGCTGAATCTTTGCAGAAAAAAGATAGGAAAACCTGTCTTGGTCTACCGCTACGACCTCGTAGTCGCGATAATTGACGTTCATATAGTCCTCAATCGCCTTTGCCGATTGGTCGTACACTCCGCTTTGATACAAAATCAAAACCGTCCCTTTCATCTCTTTACCTCTTTGCGTAAAATATCTTTTGGCTGTAGCCTATATTGGGTAGGTATATACAATACTTGTTGGACGATTTTGGCGTCATCTATCTCTTCGCCTAAACCGTCGTATATCTTGTCTACCTTGATAATCTTGTTCCAACAATCGCCGTCCGCAGACAAAATTTCCAGCTCGTCACCCACCTTAAACCTGTTGCGTTGCTCGACTATGACGCAACCTTTCTCTTCGTCGTAGCCCAAAACTTCGGCAATAAACTCGTAGTCGCAACTAGGCTGAGAAGTGGACAAGCATACGCTGTCCGACGAGTCGAAGTAAAATCCCGTGGTGTAGTCTCTGTGGCTGTTTTTGTACAACTCCCCGACGAGCTCGTCGGTTGGCTTGTAGTGCTCGGGGTCTCGATAGTACAAGTCGATTGCCTTGCGATATGCGTTGGTGACGCTTGCCACGTAGTACGGCGATTTCATTCTGCCTTCTATCTTGAAAGAATATGCTCCGCTATCGATTAGGCGGTCGATATATTCTATCATATTGAGATCCTTGGAATTGAGAATATACGTGCCCTTGTCCCCCTCTTGACCTATGGTGAGCGGGTTGCCGCCGCGATTGGCTTCTACCATTTGATACTCCCACCTGCACGCTTGCACGCAATCTCCCCTATTGGAAGAGCGTCCCGTCAGCGCGTTGGAAAGCAAGCATCGTCCGCTGTACGATATGCACATTGCACCGTGAACGAAAGCCTCAATCTCCACGTCGTCAGGTAGAAAATCGCGTATTTCTCTTACGTCTTTGAGCGAAGTCTCTCTTGCAAGCACTATTCTCTTGGCTCCCAATTCCGCCCAAAACTTGGCGCTGTATTTGTTGGTGGTGTTGGCTTGGGTAGAGATATGTATCTCCATATTAGGGGCGCACTTTTTGCAAACCGTCATCACCCCCGGGTCGGAGATAATCACCGCGTCGACGCCTATATCATAGAGAAAAGCAAAATACTCGCCTAGTCTATCGAAATCGTCGTTTTTTGCCAAAATATTGGTGGCAATATATATCTTTTTGCCCATTGAGTGCGTGTATCTGACGGCTTCGATGAGTGCCGCATCGTCAAAGTTTTTGGCGTTGGCACGCAAACTGAAGGCGTTGCCGCCCGCATATACCGCGTCCGCACCGAAATGCAACGCCGTCTTTAGTTTGTTGAGGTCTCCTGCTGGAGACAATAATTCCGTCTTGTTCATTTTTTCCTTATAATGGCAACTCCGTTGCCCTCTCTTACGATTGTACATTCCAACCTCTCGTCGGCTTGCACCGTGGCAAGGAATTGTCTTAGGTTGGTGACTATCGTCCTATGTTTGTGAGGTATAAACTCCTCGCCCTCCACCATTCCGAAGTACAGTACGTCGTCGGCAAATACCACTCCTCCCGCCGATAGGTGAGGCAAGCAAATAAGAAAGTGCGACAAATACTTACTCTTGGGTCCGTCGATAAAGATGAAGTCGTACTCTTTTCCTTCTACGACACTCTCCAAAATCTCGTCCGCATTGCCTAGATATGCGTGTATTCTGTCGTCAATGCCAAGCCTTTTCCATAGAGATATAGCCTCTTGCCGCCTAGTATCGTCCATCTCGACGGTATCGATTGTCGCTTCGCTATTTAGCGCCATGAGCGACGCCGAATAGCCTATAGCCGTGCCTATCTCCAAAATTCTGCGAGGTTTGACCTCCTCTACCGCTCGAATCAAAATTTCTCGACTGTCGTCGTCTATGACGGGCACGTGTCTATCCCGTGCGCTTGCTAATACTTGTGATAAAATCGGGTTCATTTTTCCATTACGATAGGGAGCACCATTGGCTTCTGGCGGAGTTTGTTGTTGAAGTATCTGTTGATTTTTTTGCGCACGTTGCTCTTAAACTCTTCCCTGACCTCCGGCTTGTTGTAGTTGGTGTCGTCGAATACCTTTTCGACGATAGACTTGATATAATCGGTCTGTTCTTCGTCAAGGCTGATGCCTCTGGCAATAACCTCGACGGGCGCGCACATGCTCTTGTCTTGCACAGATACGCTGACAAGCACTATCACCAATCCTTCTTTGCTGAGTTGGTGTCTGTCTTTGAGTATAGACGCGTCGACCCCTGCTAAGCCGTCTACGTAGGTGTTGCCCGCAACCACGTTGTCCAGCCTCGTCAAGCCCTTTTTGCTTACCGCTATACAGCTGCCTATCTCGGCTATCATTGTGTTTTTTGGGTTTACGCCGAGAGAAATAGCCAATTCTCTATTTTGTTGCATGTGGCGATATTCGCCGTGTACGGGGATAAAGAATTGCGGTTTGACGAGCGTAGTCATAAGTTTGATTTCTTCTTGACAGGCGTGTCCCGATACGTGCAAGGCTTCCAAAGAGCCGTACAGTACCTTCGCGCCTCTGCGATAGAGATTGTTGATGACGTTGTACACCGCCTTTTCGTTGCCCGGAATTGGCGAGGAAGATATGATGATGAGGTCGTTGTCGCCTACTACCACCTTGTCTTCGCCGTTGCACATTCTCGTCAAAGCACTCATCGGCTCGCCCTGCGAGCCCGTGGTGATGATGCAAAGCTTGTGAGGCTCGATTTCCCCTATCTTGTCTATATCTACTATGGTTTGCTCTCCCGCCGATAATAGCTTGAGTTCCTTAGCCATAACGGATATGTTCTTCATACTTCTACCGTTGAAAGCAACCCTTCTACCTAAATTTTCGCATATAGATATGATTTGCTGTATGCGATTGATATTGGATGCAAAGGTGGCGATAATGATGCGTTTGTCGGTATTGTTGCGTATGATTTTGTCGAGAGTTTCGCCAACTTTGGTCTCGGATATGGTCGAGCCTTGCTTCTCGATATTGGTAGACTCGCCGAGCATAAGCCTAACGCCCTTGTTGCCAATCTCGGCTATGCGCGACAGGTTGATATGCTCTCCCGAGATAGGCGTGTAGTCTATCTTGTAGTCGCCCGTGTGGAATACAACGCCCTCGGGAGTAGTGATTGACAGCGCAAATGCTCCGCTAATCGAGTGCGTAACGCTGATAAATTCTACGTCGAAACAGCCCACCTTGCGCACTTCTCCCCCTTTGACGACGTTGAGTTTGGGAATCGATATACCCTTTTCTTTGAGTTTGTGCTTGACGAGCGCAAGAGTCAAAGAACTGCCGTAAACGGGAATTTGACGACAGTCGTCCAATAGATACGGAAGTCCGCCGATGTGGTCTTCGTGTCCGTGAGTGATTACTATACCTCTGATTTTGTCATAGTTGTCCTCTAAATAGGAAAAGTCGGGCACGATTACGTCGACACCCGGGGTGTCAACGGTGGGAAAAGTACAGCCGCAATCTATAATAAGTATATTGTCGCCGTATTCGAGAGCCGTCATGTTTTTGCCAATCTCTCCCACGCCGCCCAAAAAGACAACTTTGAGTTGTTTTTTCTTTCTTGCCATATATCCTCCAAGGCTTAAAGCCTAAAATCGAAATAACCGTCTACCAATAATTGTAAACATACTACGTTGATTTTATTATATATAAAAATATACAAAAAGGCAAGGGATATATCGAAATATACGCTCTAGGATACGCAACGAAGCGTTTTTTGGACGACTAAAGCAAAATATTTGTCGATTATTTTGATTGCTTACACTTTTTGGGTTGATAAATGCAAAATAGAGTGCTATAATCATACTAATATAATAATATCATTTAGGAGATCTATATGAGAGTTTACAATTTTTCGGCAGGTCCGTCGATGTTGCCTCTCGAAGTTCTTGAGCAAGCGCAAAAAGACTTCGTCGATTACTGCGGATGCGGTATGAGCGTGACGGAAATGAGCCATCGTAGCAAATTTTATGACGAGATACATACCGAATGTATCGCACTTCTTAAAGAGTTGATGAACGTACCCGAAAACTACGAAGTTTTGTTGGTGCAAGGCGGTGCCTCTACTCAGTTCGAGGCAATACCTCTCAACCTTTTGCCCGACCTCAACGGCAAAGCCGACTATATCGTGACGGGCAACTTTGCAAAAAAGGCTTATAAGGAAGCTAAGAAATTCGGTGATATTCACCTCGCCGCTTCTTCCGAAGACAAGACCTTTACTTACATTCCTAAAAATCCCGACCTAAGAGACGACAGCGTGTATACCTATATCTGCCAAAACAATACCATCTTCGGTACCAGATATACCACCCTACCTACCCTCAAAAGCGGTATCTTGGTAGCTGACGTTTCTTCTAACATTCTCAGCGAAGTGATGGACGTCAATAAGTACGGCGTACTGTATGCCGGCGCTCAAAAGAACGTTGCTCCCGCAGGCGTAACTATCGTCATCGTTCGCAAAGACCTCATCGGCGACGGTCAAGCTATCTGCCCTACAATGCTCAAGTGGAAAACTCAAGCCGAAGCGGGAAGCCTCTATAACACCCCTCCTTGCTTCTCCATCTACATGGCTATGCTCAACCTCAGACATCTCAAAAAGTTGGGCGGCGTGAGCGAAATCCAAAAAATCAACGAGTATAAGGCGGATCTTTTGTACGACTTTATCGACAACAGTTCCTTCTATACCAACAACGTCAACAAGGAAGACCGCTCTTTGATGAACGTGCCTTTCGTGACGGGCGACAAGGATATGGACGCAAAATTCGTCAAAGAAGCAGGCGAAAACGGTCTGCTCTCTATCAAAGGTCACAAGCTCGTGGGCGGTATGAGAGCTTCTATCTACAACGCTATGCCTGTCGAGGGCGTAAAAGCTTTGATAGAATTTATGAAAAAATTTGAACTAGCAAACAAATAAGGAGAGATTATGTACAATATTCTTAAACTCAACGAAATTAGTCCGAAAGTCGGCGCGATATTGCAATACAAGGACTATACCGTTTCCGCAGACTGCGCCAATCCCGACGCTATTATCCTAAGAAGCTTTAATATGCACGAATACGAAGTGCCTGCTTCCGTCAAAGCCGTTGCTCGCGCGGGCGCCGGCGTCAACAACATTCCTCTTGACAAAATGACGGCTCAAGGCGTATGCGTATTCAATACCCCAGGCGCCAATGCCAACGCAGTTAAGGAATTGGTTATTTGCGCTCTCCTTCTCGGCTCTAGAAAAATCTACGAGGGTATAAAGTGGACACAATCGCTCAACCTCGACGAAGACGTGGCTAAAGCAGTAGAAAAGGGCAAAAAAGCCTTTATCGGCAGAGAATTGTACGGCAAGACCTTGGGCGTGGTCGGTCTAGGCGCAATAGGTAGGCTCGTTGCCAACGCCGCAATCGCTCTCGGTATGAGAGTAATCGGATACGACCCTTATCTCAACGTCAACGGCGCAATGTCTATCGACAGACACGTCGAATACGTAAATGACTTGAGCAAAGTTTATGCCGAAAGCGACTACATTACCTTACACGTACCTGCAACGCCAAGCACCAAGGGAAGCATCAACGCAGACTCTATCGCTACCATGAAAAAGGACGTCGTAATCATCAACTGCGCTCGTGCGGAACTCGTAGTCAACAAAGATATAGTTGAGGCTATCAAGGCGGGCAAAGTTGCCAAATACGTGACCGACCTCCCTCAAAACGATTTGATTGGCGTAGACAACGTCATCACTATCCCTCACCTCGGCGCTTCTACCCCTGAGGCTGAAGACAACTGCGCTGTGATGGCTGCTAACCAGCTCAAAGATTATCTCGAAAACGGCAACGTAGTCAACAGCGTCAACTTCCCTAACGCCAGCGCACCAAGATGCACCAAGTTTAGAATCACCGTTTTGCACAAGAACGTTGCCAATATGATTGCCACCGCTTCTTCCTTTATCGCAGACAGAGGTATCAACATCAACAACCTCGTGTCCGCAACGAGAGGAGAAATCGGCTATATGATTATTGACACGGATGAAGATTTGCCTAACTCCGCACTCGAAGAGATGCGCAAAGTAGAAGGTTTCTTGGCAGTCAATAAATTCTAAAAACTCGATACGTATCTATAAAAATACTCGCTATTGAATAGCGAGTATTTTTTGTATTCCTTTATTATTATAATCTATAACTCTGTCGAGTGCGAGATAGCGAGTGTGAGTAGCTACGACTATCGCTACTCTGCTCGAGTAAACAATTAGAGAACGACAAAGCGCCGTAGATTACCAGTCGATTATTATGCTTCGACTGCCTTTTCCGCGTCTTGAGCAAGCGCTTTTTTCTCTTGTTTCTTGAGTTCTTTAGACGCGCGCTTACCTTCCTTTTTGAGTTTTCGATTGCCCGTGGTTACTACGAGTAATGCAGGCAAAACGAGTAACGTGAGTAAGCCGCTGATAATCGAGCCTCTTGCTATCATAAGGGTGATTTCTCCCACGATACGGTTGGACGTGACGAGTGCAACCGACAGACAGCAACCCGCCATTATCGCGACGGACGTGAGTATGGAGACCCCGCTGTCTCTAAGCGCTCTGTAAGATGCTTCTTTTGCAGGCATTACGTCAAGATAACGCTGATATTTGACGGTGTACAAAATCGCATAGTCAACCGTTGCGCCGAGCTGTATCGCGCTGATGATGATATACGCCATAAAGTTGACGCTTTGCCCAAATACGTAACTGATAGATAGATTGATAAAGATACCTAGTTCTATTACCGCTATGAGCAAAACAGGGAGTTTGATTGACTTGAGCGCAATCATCAATACGATAAATATCAACAACACGGATACTACGTTGACGATAGCGTTGTCTATAGGCGTGATTTCTTTGAGGTCCTCTACCGCTTGCGACATGCCCGTGATATAATACTTGCCGCTACCAAAGTTGTCGTCGAGCATGGTGCGGATTTGTGCCAAGGCTTGGCTGGCTTCTTCGCTCTCCGCCTCACAGTTGACCATTATAGAATACATAGTATATCCGTTGTTAGCAAAATTGGAGACCATCTCGAATCCCTCCGGAAGCGGAAGATTGCGCTCCAACATATATCCCAAAAGATTGCCGTACTCGGGCGGTATCATAGAATATAATCCCATCATTGCAGTCACGTTGTCCATCTCTTTGACGTCTTCCAAAAAGGCATAGTTTTTGGAAGCGTTGACGGGCACAATGGCAATGACGGAATTGCTCATAGAATCTACGGTCTGCTCTATCTCCGTCTTTTCTCCGTCGTCGTAGGTAAATTTGATATAACTCAAGTTGAGCTTGCTCTGCATAATAACGCAAGGTACGATGAGTAGCAGCGCTACCACGACGATAACCTTACGATTGCGCACCGAAAAACTGGCAACGGATTTGAGCTTTGGAAGGAATATGCGGTGCGAGGTCTTTTTGTGAAGTTTGGTCATCATCAACATAAGACACGGTTGAACGATGATGACTGTCACCAAACTCAAAAATACACCCTTGGCAAGCACGATACCCAGGTCTGCACCTATCTCGAATTTCATAAAGAATAGCGCAAGAAAGCCAAATACGGTAGTGAGCGCCGACGAAGATATGGTGGAAAAGGTCTTTGGTATTGCCCTCTCCATAGCCAGCGTTTCGTCCAAAGTCTTGGTACATTCCTCTGCATACGCATGCATTAGGAAGATGGCGTAGTCCATTGACAAACCTAGCTGTAATATAGCCGAGGAGGCAAAAGTGACTACCGATACGCTAGGCAAAATGATATTGGTGCCCATATTGATAAGTATGGAAACACCCAACGTGAGCATAAAGATAAACGGCTCGACAAGCGACGTGGTAGTACAAAGCAAGATGATAAACATTACTAGCACAGCTACGAGTATGTACTTCCATATTTCGCCAATCGTGGAGTCGAAAATCTCCTTGGTCATCTGCGTACTTCCGCCTATAGCGTGGTCGTAGTCGGCAAGAATTACTTTGTCAATCTTTTCTACAAGGTCCAACGCTTCGGTGCTCGACGTAGGCACGTTGAGTTGAAGCATAATCATATAATTGCCCTTTTGAAGTTTTGTCTCTTCGGTAAAAGGCTCGCCTGCATTGCGCTTAGGATAGAACAAGTTGAGTATGTCTTCGTTGCTCGTAAGTTCCGCAACTACGTCAGCCATCTGACCTCCACCTTCCGCCATCTCCAAAATCATTCCTAACCAAATAACTCCGCCGTCTTTGATACCGTTCTCTGCCTTGATTTGGTCGGTGATAGCCACCATAGTAGCATAATCGACGTCAGCCACGCCTATTATAGCGTCACCTTGCATATCAAAATTTTCGCGCATAAAGTCCATGCCTTCCGTCATATCGTAGCCGTCGGGAAGATATGAAAGAATGTCGGAATTGACGTTGACGTATAGCATAGCGACTATTGACGCTATGGATATGAGCGCCGTCAAACCTATGATGAGAATTTTGTGCTTGACGATAAATTTGGCTAACTTGTTCATACTGTTATTTTATTATAAATTCGGGGCTTTGTAAATGGGAACGGCGACATAAAAACATACCTTTACAAAGAATTTACACCCTACGTTATGGGCGAAAAAATATTGCCGAAAAGGTCTATAATAAGCAAGCCTAAACATTGCCAATGCGCGCAACGCTATGACGCAGGAAACATCAGTAAGGATTGAGATTGCCGCGCTCGCTTTGCTCACTCGCAATGACATTACAATGTTTTATTTACTACACCGCAATAACATAATAATGTTTTATTCGCTCCACCGTAATGACATAATAGGTCAATCCCCCACCTGACTACTGTCGGGAGCCACTTTGCACAAATGGATCTTTTATATTGATGAGATTGCCACGCTCGCTTTGCTCACTCGCAATGACATTACAATGTTTTATTTACTACACCGCAATGACATAATAGTATTACGACGTATATCCGCTACATACTTTGACGGCATAGGTGCGAGTAAGACGCGAAGAGCGGAGTTTTTGCGACAGGAGCGTACTTGGGCGTACGTGACTGAGCAAAAATCTCCGCTCGACAAAGTATTACGATGTAGATATGCCGTCAAAAAATCAAAAAAGAACGCACCCCTGTATAAGAAGTGCGTCTAATCATTGCTGATTAAGAATTACTTGTTAAGTCTGTCGATAAGTTCGTCGGCTTGCTTAGCAAGTTCTGCAGGAAGTCTGTCGCCAAAGGTCTCGTAGAATTCTTTGATACCTTCTGCTTCTTTCTTCCAAGCGTCCTTGTCAACCTTGAGAATGTCGGCAAGAGTTTCTCTAGAGAAGTCAAGACCTTCGAGGTTGATGTCCTCAGCCTTTGGAACGAAACCGATTGGGGTCTCTACAGCGTCTACTTCGCCTGCGATACGCTTGAGCATCCAGTCAAGAACACGCATATTGTCACCAAAACCAGGCCAAATGAAGTGACCTTCTGCATCGGTACGGAACCAGTTGACGTTGAAGAACTTAGGTTGTTTGTCTACGTCTACGGTCTTGCCCATATCGAGCCAGTGTTGGAAGTAATCTCCCATATGATAGCCGCAGAATGGACGCATAGCCATTGGGTCTCTTCTTACTACGCCGACTGCGCCGGTAGCTGCGGCAGTGGTCTCGGAGCCCATGATAGAGCCAACGAATACACCGTTTTCCCAACTTCTTGCTTGATATACGAGCGGTACGGTAGTTGGACGACGTCCACCGAAGATGAATGCGCTGATTGGCACGCCTGCAGGGTTTTCGAACTCAGAGCTTATGCATGGGCAGTTGACTGCAGGAGCGGTAAATCTGCTGTTTGGATGAGCGCCCTTTTCGGTAGAAGTTTGACCGTTCCATGGGTTGCCCTTCCAGTCGATAGCGTTGACAGGTGGGTTTTTGTCAAGACCTTCCCACCATACGGTGTTATTCTCGAGGTTGAGAGCAACGTTGGTGAAGATGGTGTTTTTCATAGTAGCTGCCAAGGCGTTAGGGTTGGACTTCTTGTTAGTTCCCGGAGCTACGCCGAAGAAACCGTTCTCAGGGTTGATGGCGTAAAGTCTTCCGTCAGAACCTTTCTTAATCCAAGCGATGTCGTCGCCTACAGTAAATACTCTATAGCCCTCTGCAAGATAGCCTTGTGGAGGAATGAGCATTGCGAGGTTGGTCTTGCCGCAAGCGGATGGGAATGCAGCTGCCATGTAGACAATCTCTTTGTTTGGCTTCTCGATACCGAGAATGAGCATGTGCTCTGCCATCCACATTTCGTTTTTGCCTTGGTAAGAAGCGATACGCAATGCAAAGCACTTTTTGCCGAGCAATACGTTGCCGCCGTATGCGCTGTTGACGGATACGATAGCGTTGTCCTCAGGGAATTGGCAGATATATCTGTTCTCAGGGTCAACGTCACACTTAGCGTGAGTGCCTCTAACGAAGTCGTTGCTGTCACCGAGAGCGTCAAGTACGTCTTTGCCGACGCGGGTCATAATTCTCATGTTGAGTACTACGTAGATAGAGTCGGTAACTTCGATACCAATCTTGGAAATAGGTCCGCCTACAGGTCCCATAGAGAAAGGTATTACGTACATCGTGTTGCCCTTGTAAGCACCTTCGAGTATGCTGTCAAGTTTTGCGTATGCTTCGGTAGGATTCCACCAGTTGTTGGTAGGTCCGCAGTCCTTTTCGTCTCTCGAACAAATAAAAGTTCTGTTTTCTACACGAGCAACGTCGTTTTCTTTGGTTCTGTGAAGCAAACAGCCTGGGAGCAATTCTTGATTGAGTTCTATCATTTCGCCACTAGCAATAGCTTCTTTGGTGAGTTGGTCGTATTGTTCCTTTTCACCGGTAATCCAAACTATTTTGCCAGCGCCAACGAGTTTTGCTCTGCTGTTGACAAAATCCAAAACTTGCTTGTTTGTTGTCATTTCCATATCATATCTCCTTGTTAAAATAATATCAATTTTCGGTTATGCCTATTATATCAAATAACGCCGTAGTTGGCAACAAATATAAAACACATTTTGATTATTTACGCAATTTTTGCTTTATAATATCGCATATTTATATTATATGTAATTTTTGGTCGTTTGCCGTCACTTGTGCGAGATTACGCCGTATTCTCATAGGAGGTGGATACAATCCCACTGTCTCGGCAAGTCGGCTCGCTCACGGTGTAGATACGAGCAAGACAAGGAGAGTGAGGACGGCGTGAGGGAGCATACATATCGTATGTGACCGATACGCTACCGCAACCTCGACACAGTATTGCGTAGTATATTCGCCGTGAGACACCCCTGTTACACATTCTTATGGACAGTATGGTTACGTTGCTGAAAATGGCTGAAATCTCGAGTATTCTTGAGAGTGGCATAATATTTCGGTTACTATCCCATTCAACAAGCAAAACTATAACGGATATAGGCTTTTTTCAAAAGACCTGACATTAAAGATACTACCTCCGCTTTTTTTGTCGCCTTTCGGCTATTGTTTGTACAACAGCAAAAATCAGAAGTAAACGGGAAAAATTGTCACTTAAAACTATCAAAATGCTATGAGTTAAACTTTATTTGAGTTTAGCTCTTTTTTTATTTACGCAACAATTTTGTCCTTTGTCGTTGACTTCTGAGAAAACAAATTTTGAAGAGTTTTTTTGTAGTTTTTGCTGTTGTACCTTGGCGGTTGCCGAAATGGCTTCAAAAAAAACGGAGGTTTAACAACAATTGAAAAAAGTGGTTTTCGCAATAAGGAAGGTAAAGGATTTCGATAAGAAGATATCCGGTTTAGGTTTCATAACCGATGATGGAACTTTGATTCAGAAATACAAATCGCACAACGGAAAAGATGCTTACAGAGTTTTTCCAGATGTCGAAAAAAGATGCTTTCCAATTCACAACAAACAAAATGAGTACAAAGGTTACATTACAATGTACTACCAAGATGTCCCAATCTACAACAAGCAACAAGATAGCTACGATGTACGAGATATCGAAGTTGAGTATCACGTATGGTACAAGACAATCTAACATACAAGGAGATACCAATGAGAACAAGAGAACTATCTTTCAGTATTCTAAAAGAAGAAATATCCCAAGACAATGTACTTGATATGGCAGAGCTTATCGCCATTGCCGAAACTCGATTCCAGATAATGTACATAGGACAGCGTATGGAAGAAATGCACAATGATTTGTACAAAGATATTCGCCACAAACACGAAGTTGATCATGTTTTTAGTGATGGATATGACCTTGTACAAGAAGGTGCATTATTCTTATGCGAGCATTATGGACAACACCTAAGCGATATTCTTTTCTATGATTACAAAGGCAAAGCTGTAAATATCGAGATGGCTTGCATTCGCAAAATGATGAGGCTAATCAACCGAAAAATGAGCGATAGCACTCGCAATGTTAGCTATGATGCTCTAACTCCAATAAGCGAACCATATTGCGTGCTTCAAGAAGAACTTGACCAAGACTATACCCAATACGACAAAATCGTAGCAAGCCTAAATTTGACCGAAAATATGCGTATTGCACTTGAATATCGCATATCAGGAATGAGCTACCCCGAAATAGGTAAAGCACTATCTAGAGCCCAATCTACCGTGTATGAATACTTTATCAAAATGCGACAGAGATATTTGGCAATTTATGGAAATGACTAAACAACAAAGGGAGTTGAAAGACTCCCTTAACGACAAAAATCATATCACAAATTTCGACCTAAAAAATACTAAATTCGCAAGGATTTTGCGACTTTGGCAATTATGGTTCAAGCACTTGTAACAACGTTATATATAACAACAAAAGCAATTAACTTTTTGTATAAAAAAAGGAGAACCAAAGTTCCCCTTAAAACGGACACCATTACATAAGTAATCATGATTATCCGCATTGCTTTGAATAAATATTATATTTTAGACTGCTTGCGAATAGCCACATCCACAAATGCCATAATTTTGACCATTTGAATATGCTCTTACATTGCTAGAATGTACATGTTGACCAGTATATTCAATTGTAAAATAGCCATATATAGTTGCACTATTAATAACAACGGCCGCACTACTTTTATCTCCTGGCCACCAACCGAAATGCGCCAAAAATTTATCATCTTTATGCCCATATGCAACTACTACATGTGCTTTACCTGAATCAATAGTCGCATTATATTTTTGAAGAACTAAGCATGTAGGTAATCCTTTGTTTATATATTCTTTTGGTCTTGCATGAGTATAAAAAAGACTACCATGATTTATTTTAATATCCTTCTGCAATGATGAACAATTATCTTTCATATAATCCTTCAAAGTTGATGCTAATTCTCCATCTAGCATTGGATAGCCTTTAGATTCCCAACCAACGCCAGCAAATGTATGCATATATTTATCAAATAAATAATCACGCATCGCATAAGTTGTACCTGGCATCTTACTCCAATTAGCATATGAGTAACTACCACTAGCATTATAGTTTGTAGAGCCAAATTTAGTTAAATTTTCTAAACGAGTATAATCCAACTCATAATCCGATCCACCAGAACGAGTTTTTTTTATATAATAACGTGCATCGTATTCCTTATTGTTTGGAATAAAATTATCATTATAAAAAGTATCATAATAACTCAGCATAATAGATAATGCAACCAGCCCGCATTCTCCAAACCAATTTTGTGGAAAAGCTGTTAGATTTTTAAAGTATTGCGCTCTTTTGACAACTGTATAACCATTTGTATCTGTAGTAGTTTCATTAGGATCAGGTTTGTTGGATGATCCTTTTGTTTGCATTACTACTTTTTCATTTAAAAGATATGATGCTGTCTGTAGATCGTCTTCAATTACACATTGTTCTAATATGTCATAAGTTTTGTCTTGATTTATGTAAAAATAGTTTCCAGGACCAAGATAACGTAATTCATAATCTTTATAAAATTTATATGGGGAATGCGTTTCATATGACCCTTCTATAAATGTTTCTTTGTTATCAAAAACACCATATATTGCATAGCCACTTTCCAATTCATAAAGTTTGAATTCATTATCATCAAAATCTTTAATGATTCTTTCTTCAATAATTTTTTATTCACTTGAAAACTCACAATATTTTTGCACTGATGGTACAATAGTACTTCCTGATACACAAGTTACGATTGAAATCAATAAAACAATTAAAAATTTCATATTTTGCCACCTCCATTCTTTTTTTCTTTAATATGTAATATTATTGTTGCAATTAGCCCTATAAATGATGTAATAAGGTTAAAAGATATTAGTATATTTTGACTACTCAATACATAATTGGGTGGACATACTGCTTCTGTCATATAAGTAGCAATCTTTATTACACACGGAAAAATATATTGTGCAGTCCAATATGTATATGGCATTGTTGAGTGATAGGCGTATATGCCAACCTGTCCAAGTGTAATCCCCCAACTTAACAAAAGCAAAGAAACTATTAAAACATTAAACCATTTTCTTCTTTTTCTACTACTAATCGTGTATATAAATAAAACTAGCAAAGCACAAATAACAAATAACATCTCTGCGCCATAAATATCTAATACATTATTAAATAAAACGGAAACCAAAAATTCGGCAAGCGAGATACAAAAGAAAATTATACAAATAATTAAAGAAAAATTAAATTTATTTTTTGGGGAATCCATTTGTTTTATCAAAGACTCAACCTTAGTAATTGCAAATTCTAATGACATAGTTTCATCTTGTCCATTTAGCAATTGCATATGATACTCATCTAAACCATATGCCACTAATTCTTCTTCAAGATTTTTATTATATATCCTATGTCTTTTCATTACATCTTTAATATGTTTTTTTATTGTTGTTTCCATTTAAATCGCCCCCCAAAAAACAAAAATTATATTTTCCTTACTATCATTAATCTTATATCCCTAATAACATAAAATGTCTAACCATTAAGAATCTAAACATTCTTTTCTTTTATTATACTATATGGATACACTTTTTTCATAAATTTTACAGATATTTTACAGATATTTTACAAATAATATCTTTTATTTATGTTATAGGAGTTTTTATTAAATAATTATTTCTATTATTGTTATAAATCTTAAATTTTCTTATTTTATCAGCTACACTTTTTAATTTGTCAATATTATAAAATAAAATAATTAAATTTTTTGTTTTATTTCATCACACAATCAAATTCGATGAAAATAGAAACTTATAAAAAGAAATAGACCTTCAGATTTTACTCCACAGGTCAATTAACTATTTTTGTATTCAACAAAGCACTCAAGAAACCGATATTTGGTAAAAAAATATTTTTCCGCCTTGTGTGCTGGAGATATTCCGTGTAAGCCGAAGGCGACGAAAGGCACAAAATATAAACAAGGCCTTCGCCTTCATTTAGGTTTATTCTACTTTAGTTGGTGTGACTACATTTTCACTAGCACTCTTTTTTCCATACATTATCTCTATTCTGTTATTAATAAAAAGGTTACCCTTTCGAGTAACCTAACCTTTTATTACTAAAATTATTTGGGTATGTACTTTTAGCTATAATCATGAATTTATATGTGCAGAATTTTTAGTGAAATTCGTGAAGCAATAAAAAATTTGGTATTATTTTGCTATTGATTTTACGAAAAATAATGTAAATAATAAACTATTTTTCGTTTTTTAGCCCCAAAAATCGCTATATTTTGATAAGAAATGGACGTTTTTGATAATATTCTATATGTTTTTTTTAGAGCAAATCCTAATTAGGGCATATAACTTGTTTGGCATAGTTAGTATTGCATATTTTAAAGCATAAATCAATGCCTTTACAAAAGGCAATTTAAAAAATGGCACTTTGGCGGGTGCTTGATAATACAAGTGCGTCGCTTCGCTCCGCAATCAAGCACCCGCAAAACAAACGAAAAAATCTGTAAAAACAAACTCAAAGCCGAGCGGATTTGGGCATTCGCTGCTAACCCGCTTTGCGAATTGCCCAATATCCTCCGCATCGAAAAATTTTTGAGTAGGTATTTTTTTACCTGCATTTTTTTTATTCGCTTTGTTTTGGGCGGTTGTTGCTTTTTTTGCGAGCATTTTGCGATTTTCACAAAAAAGTTTTTTTAATAGGAAAGAACCCTTCCTATTTAACTCTTACAATACAAATTGTAGAGGAAGTTTTTCACAAAAGAAAATATTTTTCTAAAGTCGCAAAAATCTTGCGAGTTTAAAGTTTACACTGAAAAAACAATAGGAGGTAGCTTATGCATTTAAGAGCAGCAAAAGTGTATTTTGACGGAAGTCATTACACAGCAATTCCGCCCAATGCTTTTCCACATAGAAAAAAGAAAAGCAAAACGGCGAAAAAAGAATATAAACAAAAAGAAGAAATTGTACCCAATTCTAATAGCCCACCAAATGTGCAAAAGGAAAAATTTGAAACAGCGTACAAAGAGAGCCTCTCTCTACCTAAGAAAGAGCGAAAATCATACATTGAAAAAAGATTGGCAGATACTTTTAGCAATGAAGAAGAGTTGAAAACTTTTGTAGATGAAAACATTGAGAGAGCTAAAACTAATTCTATCAGACGAATAGTAAGACTATACCGAAAAATAAACCTACAAAAATGGGATTATTTTGTTACCTTTACTTATTCGAACGAATTACATACAGAAGAGAGTTTTCGCAAAAAGTTGTCCAACACCTTAAAGCATCTTGTATCTAGAAAAGGCTGGAAATATGTTGGCGTTTGGGAGCGTGGTGGTGATACAGACAGACTACATTTTCACGGCATTTTCCATATCCCCAAAGACAGTATGATTGGCAAGATTGTAGAAGTAGAAGATTATGACACAAAAAATCATCGAAGGCAAAAAATCTTACAAAACACTCATTTTCTAAAGCATTTTGGCAGAAATGATTTTAGAAAAATATGTCTGCCTGATGATGTGTCTAGTGCAGTAAAATACATAACAAAATATATGGAAAAATCTGGCGAAAAATTGGTGTATGGTGGCAAACTTCCCACATATTTTTTGTCGGATATCCTAGAAGAAGATATCATTTGTCCTATCGGTGTAGATGATCGCAAGGCTCTGCTGTTTGATAATTTTATGTGTATAGATGAGGGAACAATTATGGGCAATGTTTCCCCTGAGATTATTGAGCAAATGCCCAAGTGTAACTGATAAATAATTTTTCTTTCGGCTTAGAGCTTAAACGAAAATGCCTTACTCTTCAAGGGTAAAGTGAATTGCTATATCGCAACCCTTGAGGAGTAAGAAAAAATACAACCAAGATATAAGACATAAAATCCTTTTCGTTTTTGTTGGTTTTGCCGAAAGAAAAATAAAAAAAATATATTATAAGGAGAATACAATGACAAATGTTAAGAAAGGAATTTTGCTTCGTGGAGAAAAGAAAAAGGATTCGTATCTCTTTTTGCCTTCAATAAGCAAAACTACAATCATAAAAGGTAAAACCTATCGCATCACAAAATACTTCAAAGGTGAACAAGATTTTGGAGCGATTATGAAAACTTATGCACAAAATAACTATTACAAAAATGGGAGATAAAAACTATGAAAAACAAACAACACATTGCAGGACTTTATTTTAGATTATCGCAAGAAGATGAACGCCAAGGCGAATCAGTATCTATCGAAAATCAAAGAACAATTCTTCGCAAGTATGCGATAGAACACGGATTCAAAATCCACGATGAATATATCGACGATGGTATATCTGGTACAACATTCCAACGCCCAGCAGTTCAAAGACTTTTAGATGATGCCAAAAGTGGTGTTATCAATACAATTATTGTCAAAGACTTGTCTAGATTTGGCAGAAACTACATAGAGGTTGGACAATATATAGACTATGTTTTTCCAACTTTTGGAATACGCTTTATCGCTATTCAAGACAATGTAGACACTGCCAATCGAGATAGCGGAACAATGGAAATGATGCCGATTATGAACATCTTCAACGAGTGGCATGCAGCAACCACAAGTAAGAAAATCCGTGCGGTAAAACAAGCAAATGCTAAGAATGGTATTTACAACGCAAAAGGTGCTGCCTATGGATATAAAATCGGCTCAGACAAACGAAGAACACCTATTGTCAACGAAGAAACAGCACCAACAGTAAAGCGAATATTTGAAATGTATGCAGTGGGTACAAGTCCGCATAAGATAGCTCAAACATTAAATCTGGAAGGTGTATCGTCGCCATCTGCTTATGCTTATAACAAACTTGGACAAAAACCAAGACCAAACACAATGTGGCTATGGACACCATTGACGATTCGCCAAATGCTAGAAAATATGATATATTTGGGACATATGGCACAAAATTGTTCATCTTCAATATCTTACAAAAATCACAAAAGATTTAGAAGAGATAGAAGTGAGTGGCAAATTGTGTACAACAATCACGAACCGATTATATCTCAAGAGCTGTGGGATAAAGTCCAAGAGCGTAAAAAATCCGTTGCACAAGGAAGAAAAACAAAAGTTGGATATACACACCCATTGTCTGGATTTCTATTTTGTGCTGATTGTGGCAACAAAATGAAGCTTTGCACTTCTAGTAAACCTAATGGCAAAAAAGATATATATTTCAATTGTGGACACCATATTCGTTATGGAAAAGCTTATTGTTTTTCGCATTATATTTCTGGCAAAACAATAGAGAAAATTGTTCTTGATGACATTCGAGATATGGCAAACAAAATTATTCTAGATGAAAAAGCTATCCGAGAAGAATTTATTCGCCGCAATGAAGAACTTGCCGATGCAGCAATAAAGAAAGCAAAAAAGAATTTGCAACTTAAACAAAAACGAGTGGAAGAGCTTACAAAACTTATCCAAACCGCATACGAAGATAGAGTTAAAGGCAAAATGCCGGAGGATATTTGTATCAGCTTTATCGAGAAATACCTAGCAGAACAAAACCAACTCAAGGAAGAAATTGTAGACTTAGAAACTCATATATCCGAAACGCAAACAACCAAAGACACTGCCGATGATTTTATCCGCAATATAAAGAAGTTTTTCAATGCTCCAGTCCTGACAAGAGAAATGTGTTATGGACTCATCGACCGAGTAATAATAGGTGGCTTAGAGAAAATAACTGGTCACGAACGAGAAATAGACATTGTCTATAAGGTCGATATCACATCAGCCTTACGCCCCACCAACAAAACAACCAAACAATAATTCCCATAAACACAAAAAGTGTATGAATATTACTGGTTCATACACTTTTTTAATACCTATCATCCTATAGTGTCCATATAGATGAGTAACACCCTTTGCACAAAGGAGGCTTCAAAAGGATTGAGATTGCCACAGCATACTGCGTATGCTTCGCAATGACAAATACATAGCGCAAATACATAACGCCTTTTGAAGTATAAGCGCAAGTTTGCAAGAAAAAAGGCAACCTATATAGTTGCCTCTATTTTTTTTGTTGCTATGGTGCTACTCTCGCGGTGTAGATATGAATTTGTCAACCCTTCCACCACCTTCGGTGGTCCCCCTCCCCTTACACAGGGGCGGCTTTTTATAAGGATTGAGATTGCCACGGCTAAAGCCTTTGCTGTTGCAAAATGTACACAGCGCAATGACATACAACCCTTTGACAACATAGGTGCGAGTAAGACAAAAAAAGGCAACATTTAAGCTGCCTCAATTTAGTAAAAAGCCACACTGATTAGGTTTGACTGCGTAGATGCGAGTTAGGCTAGGAAAGCGACTGTTTTATCGAAGCGAGCGTACTTGGGCGTACGTGAGCAAGAAAAATAGTCGCTTGACAACGCATAACGACACAGATACACAGTCAAACAATAGCGAAGGATTCGAGTATATTCCGTAGAGCCTTCACGTACGACTTAATCGGACGATAACTCTCGAAAAGGCTGTCTAGACCTACCCAAACGACTTTGATCATGCGAGAATTGCTGATTTCTATGGAATAGTAAAAGCCTTCGAGCATGGTCATATAGTCTGCCCTCTTCTTTTCTTTGAGAGCGCGGTCGGACATTACGACTTCTTTCATCGCCGAGATATACGGATAGATTTGTTCTTTGATATTGTCGGAGAGGGGCAAGTCCTTGACGGAGGACACGTCGGGAGCATCTTCTGCTAAATCGTCTTGGAGTATCAAAGAAAAGGCTTCGATATAAGGCTCGATGACGCTCTTGCAAAACGTCTTGTAACCCTCTTCGTAGTCGGACACGCCATAGTATTTGATAAAAAAGGCGTTGAGGTTGAGTTGGTTGCGGTCAATCTCGAACAACATACCCGTGACTAGCGCGACAATCTTTTTCTTAGAGGACGGAAGTCTAAAACTTGCGCCCGAAGAGGCAAGTTCGAACTCTTCGCGATAATTGAAGCCTTGGTTGCACTTGGCAACGAAATCCATGAGACACGGAGTAGACGCTACGTATCTGAGCAATCGCATGATATAGTTGCCGGACATTACGTATTTGCATGCCGTAATCTCGCGACATCTCATGGTAAATATTTGGTATGCTTGTTGCGTTTCTGCGTTCATAAACTCTCCTACGTATAATTATAGAATAAAGAGCCAAAATAATCAACAAAAATTTATTGACTAGGCAGTGGAAGTATTTTATTGCATTTTAGATTAATATGTATTATAATATTGATAATCAATATTTGGGAGATAGAATATGAAATCGGTTTCTGTTTTGCTCAATACCACCGACAACGTAAAGAGCTTTGTCGAATTGCTGACAAAATACGACTACGAAATGGACCTCAGAAGCGGCAGATACGTCGTTGACGCCAAGTCCATCCTCGGTATATTTTCGCTTGACCTCAATCGCCCCGTAGTCCTCGAGATTTATGCGGACGAATGCGACGAATTGTTAAATAAACTTCAACCTTATATCGACTAAAAGCCATGTTTGACCAACAATCTATCAACAAGCTGATATTGCTGTATATCTTCGACAAGATGGACGTGCCGCTACAAGAAAACATCATAGTCGAGATGGCTACGGAAAATAACTGGATAAATTATATGGAATGCAAAGAAAGCCTTGCCGACCTCATCAAAACCAGTTTCGTCGCCAATATCTCGCCTAGAAGCAGTACGCCTAGATATACTATTACCAGCGACGGCAGAGAGTGTCTAAATCACTTCTACACCAACATCAACTCGTCGGTGCGCGACGATATTACGGAAAATATCAAAGTTAACCGTATGAAGTATCGTAAGAAGCAAGACTACTTCTCCGACTATTACAAAAACGCCGACGGCACCTATACCGTAGTGCTAAAAATCGAGTCCAATACCATGCCACTTATGGAACTCAAACTCAATATCCAAAACCGCAATACCGCCAAGTGGATATTCAAAAATTGGGCGGATAAAGCTCCTCAAGTGTATGAGTTTATACAAGAAAATCTAGTGGATTGATAATAAAAAAATATAAGCATAACAACTGCCAACGTGGTGTATTTTTGAGATTAGTAGATGCTGTTTATGCAAGAATTATTGAATTGGTAAAAGAAAGACAAATCTCCGTCAATACTTTGGCAAATATAAGCGGCGTGCCTCGTCCTACCATTGTTACAATGACTAGAAGCTCTACCGTTAAACTTTCGACCATTTACGGCATATGCGACGGACTGAAAATCACTTTGCAGGATTTTTTCAACTCTCCTTTGTTTAGTCCCGAAAATATTACAGATTGACAAATAAATATCCACCCGCATATGATATGCACCCCAAAAGTTAGACACTTTTGGAGGTGCATATTTTTATGTGTA
>CAMBZZ010000005.1 GCA_945872615.1 uncultured Clostridia bacterium
CTGATTTATTTGAACAAGAACTTAAAAAGTGTTGCACTTAGTTTGACAATTCACTCTAAGGCACTCATTTAACTCAAGTCGGAGGTCGATGACTTGCGTTAGAAAAAAACTTACGGACACTCTATTGGTCGGACAGCACACCTCGTCAGACGGACAGTGCTGCTTTAGTAATAATATTGCCGACTAAGCCCTAGTCTTTAACTAGATCGTCTACAAGTTACCATTGAGAAGCTAAGTCTTTGAAATAGTCGAACAGACTTGCCTTGTCCGCGTCTTGTTCTGCAACTAAATTAACCGTTCGTTCGTTGCCTTGCGTGGTTATCGTTACACTACCCACGACGTCTCCCTTTTTGATAGGAGCTTTGACGTATTGAGGTAAGTTTACGCTTACGCTACCGAGCTTTTCTCCTCCCTTGCAAAGAACCGCGACGTCACGTTCGGGTCTCACGGCAATGGATTTGACAGGAGACGCCTTGACTGCCAACTGCTCGGGCATATCTTGGTCGTGCGAATACACAACTTGCTGTTTGTATGCGCCGAAACCGTAGTCAAACAGTTTACTTACTTGGTTAAAACGCGTCTTAGAATCGTTACATCCAATGACCGTGGCTACGACTTTTAGCCCGTTTCTTTGCGCGCAAGCCGACAAACAAAATCCCGCCTTAGCCGTATATCCCGTCTTACCTCCTATGCAGCCTTTGTAATGTCTTATAAGTTTGTTGGTATTGACGAGTTGAGTAATTCTACCGTCGGGGTGAGTGTAATTCTCCAAATAGATACTTGCGTAATCGTAATATTTGTCGTGCTTCATCAATTCTCTAGTCATAATATTGACGTCACGAGCCGTACTATATTGCTCGCGTTCGCTAGGAAGCCCCGTTGCACTACAAAACAACGTATTGTTCATACCCAATTCTTTAGCTCTTAAGTTCATCATCTCCACGAATGCCTCGTGGGAGCCCGCTATTCTCTCTGCCATCGCTACCGAAGCGTCGTTGGCAGATACTACTATTATTCCTTTGAGCAAATCGGTTACGGCGTAACTGTCACCCGTCTCCAAAAACATTTGAGAGCCGCCCATTGCCGAAGAATTAGCTGAGATAGTAACCTTTTCGTCTAGAGTTACGTTGCCCTTATCAATCTCCTCCAAGGTAAGCAATGCCGTCATAATCTTGACCATGCTGGCAATCTCGTGCTTTTCGTCGGGCTTGTAACTGTACAATTCTAGTCCCGTGTCAAAGTCGGTCATATATTTGCTAAACGACTTGGAATCAACCGTTTCGTCCACACTCGCTTCTTGGATATTGGCAGGCAAACACAACGTTGAGCCTATAGCCAAAGTGAGCGTGACAAGCAATAAAAAAAATATCGAATAAAACTTTTTCATATTCACCTCGCTATGGCTTTATTGTGTGGATAATGATAAGCAATATTCGAAATTTATTATAAATTAGAGCAAATATTAGAATTATTTTAAGAAAACTATATCTATTTGTTATTTATTTTGAAGAATTTTAGTATTTGTTCACCGACAAACCCAAAGCCGTCTATAGTGCCAAAATTGCGAGAAGAAACGCCCTTAGAATAAAAGAGTGCAGGCACGTTTTCTCGCGAATGGTCGGTGCTTGGCGTGGACGGATCACAGCCGTGATCTGCCGTGATAATCAGAAGATCATCATCTTGCATTGCCTCAACGATTTCTACAAGTCTTGCGTCAAAATCTTGCAGACACTTTTTGTAACCCTCTATATCGTTGCGATGCCCGTACAACATATCGAAGTCAACAAGGTTGGAAAATATCAAACATTCGTCATATTGGCGCATTGCCGATATTGTTGCGTCAACCACTTCTCGGTTGCCGTGAGCAACTATAGCCTCGTCAATTCCTACTCCGCTAAATATATCGTTGATTTTTCCTATTGCGATGGTCTTGACGCCATTGCGTTGCAATATATCGAGCGTACTCTCCCCTTGCGGCGGCAATCCGAAGTCTTTACGCTCCGCCGTACGATAGAAGTTGCCTTGTTCGTCTATAGCAAAAGGTCTCGCTATCACCCTAGCTACACCATCCTTGCCCGTCATAATCTTTCGCGCCTGCTCACACATTTCGTATAGTCTTTGAGTGGAATATATAGTGTTACAGCACGCTATTTGCAACACGCTGTCAGCCGAAGTATAAACTATCGGATACCCTGTAGCCAAATGCTCATTGCCGAGCCTTGCAATAATCTCAGTACCGCTTGCCGCCTCGTTGCCAAGAACGCCGTCTACGCCCCATGCCTCGGTTAGGCGGGATATAATGTCGGCATCGAAGCCGTGCGGATAGGTTGGATAGGGCTTGTCGGTGACTATGCCCATCAACTCAAAGTGTCCCGTAGTGGTATCCTTGGCACGTGACAATTCTACGAGACGCGCATAACTTGCCTTAGGTGAGCTACACATAGGCAATATACTTACGCCGTCTATATTATTGAGCCCAAACGACACCAGATTAGGGATATTTATGCCTTGCGAGATAGACAAGTAAGTATTGCTACCCTCGTCACCGTAGCATGCGGCGTCCTTTGCTCCGCCTATTCCGAAACTATCCAATACCAATAGAATTGCTTTCATATCACTATTATATACCATATTTATGCGTTTGAAAAGATATAATTGTCCACAAAAATTCATAACCCGACAAATAAGCCAAACAAAACGGTACTATAATCTTAGTATGCAAGAGCTGATTAAGAAGTATTTGATTACTATGGGTATTATGCCCAACTGTTCGGGATATAGATATTTGAGCGAACTAATCGGAGATTTATGCCACGGTAAAGAAATCTTTCCTCTAAAACACAACGGGTACAAAAAATTGTCCGATAAATATAGTCAAACCGTGGGAAATATCGATAAGAATATCCAAAATTGTATTGCTAAAGCGTGGAACAACTGCGATATTGATTTGTTATACGCTCGATTCGGCAACACTATCGACCAGGACAAAGGAAAACCGACGTGTAAGCAGTTTATCGTTCAATCCTATGAAAATTTAAGATTTTTGAAATAGTATCGATATAACCATCATATTGCTTTTATGAATCTATGGCGTTTGAGTGCAATTAATTTCCTCTCGAGCGTGACGACTATCGCTAATCCAACGCCAAGTCAACACGTGCGCATATCTGCGTGGGGCGAAATTTGACATATTTTGCAAAACAACCCGATAAAATATTATATGAAAAATCGCGACAAAAAAAAGACGAAAGTGAGATTTTACTTAGCCAACGTCAAGTCAATATTGGATATAGAAAAATTTTGGTGGATATATTTGCTGATAGCGATAATATCGATAGTAGGATTGATAATAGGTATTATGGTAGGCAAAAACATAGACAAACCCGACCAATTTTCCCCTTATCAACTAATTGCCCTATCTCAATACGGATATTTTGGCAATTTTTTGAAAATATCCTTCTACTTAGCTATAGCCGTATTTATAGCATTTTTGTCGATTTTGAACCCTTGCTTTGGATTGCTGAGTTTTTGCACGGCAATCTTTGTAGGCTATCGCATAGGGTATTTGATTACCGTATCTTTCAACGTCAACGTCGCTACGGCTATATTGTCGCTTATATTTTATTATTTGCCTTTGTGGATTACGTTTTTGGCGGTTATAGCCACACAACTGATATTCAATCTCGGATATAATAATTGCCTAAAATCTATCAACTTGTGCAAAAATTTGATAGTATTATCGGCGCGCGTTGCTTTGATTTTGATTGTTTCTGCAATAATTATCGCACTCATCTTGTGCGTGTTGTTGCCGCTGCTATTCAATCTATTGTTCTTTTAGAGTTGCAAAGATTGAAAATATAAGTCGTCATAGCGACGTTGATAAAAGAAAAAACGGTATGCGCATTGCGATAAAACGCGTCGAAATCTATGCGCAATAGCTTAATTTTGTTTGCGGCAGACTTACTTATCACAATTACGTCAAAAAAAAATGCCACTTGCGATTGCAAGTGACATTTTTGATTACTTGGCATACTCCGTATGTCTGACTTCCCTAATGACGTTGACTTTGATCTGACCCGGATATTCCAGCTCTGCCTCAATCTTTTTGGCAATGTCCTTAGCCAAAAATGCCGTAGCTTTGTCGTCAACTTTTTCGGGTTTTACCATTACGCGGATTTCTCTTCCCGCTTGAATAGCAAAGGATTGTTCTACACCCTCGAATGCGTTGGCTACGCTCTCGAGTTTTTCTAGTCTCTTGACGTAATTTTCGAGCGACTCTCTTCTTGCGCCTGGTCTTGCACCCGATATAGAGTCTGCCGCTTGTACGATAACTGCCTCGATGGTCTTAGCTTCTACGTCGCCGTGATGCGCTTCTATCGCATGTACGACCGCAGGGCTTTCTTTGAACTTCTTGGCAAGTTCTACACCAATAGATATGTGAGTACCTTCTACCTCGTGGTCTACCGCCTTACCTAAGTCGTGCAACAAACCCGCACGCTTGGCAACTTTGACGTCGGCGCCGAGCTCGGCTGCCATAATGCCTGCAAGATAGCTAACTTCCAATGAGTGTTTGAGTACGTTTTGACCGTAACTGGTACGATACTTAAGTCTACCCAAAAGCTTTATAATCTCCGGATGCAAGCCGTATACGCCCGCGTCGAACGCTGCGTTTTCGCCCGCTTCCTTCATCTGCGCGTCAAGTTCTTTCTTAACCTTTTCGGCTGTCTCTTCGATGCGTGCAGGATGTATTCTGCCGTCGGAAACAAGCCTTTCGATAGTAAGTCTTGCGACCTCTCTTCTTACCGGGTCAAACCCCGACAAGGTTACTACGTCAGGCGTATCGTCGATGATAAGGTCTACGCCCGTAGCGTTTTCGATTGCACGGATATTTCTTCCCACTCTACCAATGAGGCGTCCTTTCATATCCTCGCTTGGGAGTTCTACTACCGAAACCGCGAACTCCGAAGCATGGTCAGCCGAACATCTTTGAATAGCCATAGCAACGATATTTTTTGCTTTTTTGTCGGCTTCTTCTTTGGCTTTTTGCTCGATTTCTTTTGCCTCTACGGCAGCGTCTCGGCGTGCCTCTTCCAAAAGTTCGTTCATTAAAACGTCCTTGGCTTCGGCTTGGGTCATCTGCGCAACCTTTTCGATCTCTTCAATCATTCTGGAATGAGCGTGTTGAATCTCTTCTTCCAAATTGTCAAGTTTCTTTTCCTTTTCTTCGAGTTGGCGTTTTTTATCGTCAAGCACGTCGGACTTGTGGTCTATCGCACTCTCTTTTTTGGATAAAAAATCTTCTCTTTGAGCAAGTCTTTGTTCGGTGCGATTGATTTCGTTTCTTCTCTCTCTGCACTCTTTCTCAAACTCGCTTCTCAGTCTTTGCTGTTCGTCTTTTGCTTCAACTTTTGCCTCTTTGAGATAAGATTTAGCGTCTTGTCGACCCTCTTCTCTAATACGGTTGCACTCTTGCTTTACACTACCTACCATGCGGCGGGCTACGAATCTGTAAATTAGCAAGCCGATTGCACAGCCTACCGCTACCATGGCTATGGCTATGCCTACTACGGCTCCCGAAGATATCCCAAGAAGATAATCGAAGCAACTGAATGTAGTTGTCATATTAACCTCCTGATATTAAATTGTTAAGTTGCAATAGCATATATTTATGCTTATTATATTATAAATAATATTAACTATAAAGTCAATACCAAATATACCAATTATTTGTTTTCTCTCGTTTTTTCGATGATTTTGGTCTTGATTTCTTCGGCTACTTCCGGGTTGTCGTCAAGATACGATATAGCCTTGTCTCTGCCTTGCGCAATCTTTTCGTCGTTGTAACTAATCCAAGACCCGCTCTTGAGCAAAATGCCCATATTGATACCCGTATCTACTATGCAACCCATTGCCGATATGCCCTTGCCGAACAAAATATCGAATTCACAGTTTTTGAAAGGAGGCGCAACTTTGTTTTTGACGATTTTTACCTTGGCTTTGTTGCCTACGAACTCCGTGCCGTCTTTGATAGCGTCGCCCTTACGAACCTCCATTCTTACGCTAGAATAGAATTTAAGCGCCTTACCGCCCGGCGTAACTTCGGGATTGCCGAACATAACGCCGACCTTCTCTCTAAGTTGGTTGATAAAGATAAGACAAGTGTTGGTCTTGCTGATAATTGCCGTCAACTTTCTGAGGGCTTGCGACATAAGTCTCGCTTGCAAACCAATGGTAGATTGTCCCATTTCTCCCTCGATTTCCGCTCTAGGAGTGAGTGCCGCAACCGAGTCGATGACGATTATATCTATGGAGTTGCTACGTACCAAAGTCTCGGCAATATTGAGTCCTTGCTCTGCATCGTCGGGTTGAGAGACGTAAAGATTATTGACGTCAACGCCCAATTTTTCGGCGTAAACCGGGTCCAAAGCATGCTCCGCGTCGATAAAGGCAGCCGTTCCGCCATTCTTCTGACATTCGGCGATAGCGCTCAAAGCAACCGTCGTCTTACCCGAAGACTCGGGGCCGTAAATCTCTATAATTCTTCCCTTAGGAAGACCTCCGACGCCCAGCGCCATATCGAGCGACAAGCAACCCGTACTGATGACCTCGATAGGTCCTACGCTCTCGTCTCCCAATTTCATTATTGCACCCTTGCCGTATTGTTTTTCTATCTTGGCGATTGCATCTTCTATCAAACTATTTTTTTCATTGTCAACTTTCTTGTCTTTAGCCATAATTAACCTCGCTTAAAATTTTGTTATATAATCGAGCAACAGATACAACGCTTTATCCGTTACACTCTTCCTAATTACGTTGCGTTCTCCGTCCAATTCGAGACGAATAACGTCGACAAAACCCTCTCCTGCTACTCCTACGAAAGCCAAACCGACGGGGGTGTCGTTTTCGTCACTGGCGGGTCCCGCGCAACCCGTAGTGGCAATTACGAAATTGTTGTCTTTGTTTTTTAGCCCCATAGCCATCTCTCTCGCAGTCTCCTCGCTAACCGCACCGTACTGCTTGAGCGTGGACAATTTGACGTGAAGTCTCTTGACTTTGCTGGCGTTGGTATAAGTCACGAGCGCTTCGTTGAGAACGCCCGAACTGCCCGACACGTTGACTATTCTACTACTGAGCATGCCACCCGTAAGCGACTCGGCAACGGCAATTCTTATGCCCTTGTCTAGACATATCCTTACTACCTTTTGCTCGAGAGTTTCGTCGTCCTCGCTGTATATCTTGTTGCCTAGCACTCTTTTTACAGCGTCTATCGTGGCAAAAAAATCCTCTTCTTCGCCACCGAAATTGTCGACTATTATCTTGTAGTCCAGTCCTTCGCTATCGACTGCGACGGTTATACCTTCGGTAGAGAGTTCCAACACCTCGTCCACCTCTTCCGCTGTCAATTCTAACGCTCTAATGATACATAAATCTTTGTTCTTGTCTATCATAATCTTATTCTTTAGTTTCGGCAAGAATTGCCTTGTTTTTGAGTATATAGTTGAGCCCGCTGACTATCGTCATCACCGTGGCAAAGACGAAAATAACCGTGCCTATCCAAGCAAAGACTTTGAATGCCACGTATTCTACTTGCATTGCAGGCGGCGCAAAAAGTATGAACGCCATGCTAAGCATTGTCGAAGCCGTCTTGATTTTGCCTAGTTTGTCTGCGGCTAAGACAAAGTTGCGCAGTGCTGCCATTTGTCTAAAAAGCCCGATGATAAGTTCTCTCGCCATAATCAACACGGCACATATCATCGCCAAATAAGGAATAGGCAAATAACCGCCCTCCACTATGACGAAAAGCCCCGCCACAACCAAAACTTTGTCGGCTATAGGGTCAAGAAATTTGCCGAGATTGGTGACAAGATTGTACTTGCGAGCCAAGTGTCCGTCTACGTAATCGGTAAGCGAAGCTAACATAAAGATAAGCCACGTAAAAATAAACGCATACTTCCACACCGATTGCAAGCAATACGACAAAATAACTATCGGTATCAATATCAGTCTTGCGACCGTGATTTTTGTTGGTAAATTCATATCAATTCTCCTATACTGTCTTCTCCGTCTACTCCGACGATTTTTACTTTGTATATAGTGCCGACATCAACGGGTCTATCGGCTGTAAAATATACCGTCGTGTCTATATCCGGTGCGTCAAACGAAGTTCTACCGACGAAGGCTTGTCTATCGTAATCCACGCCCTCGTATATTACGTCGACGACTTCTCCCACTCTGGCAAGCAGCTTTTGAGCGAGAATATTCTCCGACAACTCGTACAACGCCTCCACTCTCTCTTGCTTGACCTCTTCGTCAATCTGTCCGCTAAGACGAGCGGCGGGAGTGCCCTCCTCGCAAGAATAGGCAAAGAAACCGCACCTATCGAGTTTAGCTTCGGCAATAAAGTCGTAGAGTTGGTCAAAGTCCTCTGCGCTCTCACCCGGGAAACCTACGATGAAGGTGGAACGAATGGCAAAATTACCTCTACTCCTTATCCTCTCTATGAGTTGTCTAATATAGTCGCCGCTCACGCGTCTATTCATCTTCTTTAGTATTGTATCACTTATATGTTGACAAGGTATGTCAAGATATTTACAAATTTTTGGATTGGAAACAATATAATCAAGAAGTTCGTCGGTAATGAGTTCCGGATACAAATACATCAAGCGTATCCATTCGACGTCGAGCTTGCTCAACTCTTGAAGCAGCTCTATTAGTCGTGGCTCGCCGTACAAGTCTTTGCCGTAATTGGTCACGTCTTGAGCCACCAAAATAATCTCTTTGATTGGATGTTCGGTAAGTAAATCTCGCACCTCTTGTACTATATCTTGTATAGGACGAGACGTGTATCTACCTCTTATGTAAGGTATGGCACAATAGGTACAATGATTGTCGCACCCTTCGGCGATTTTGACGTAAGCATAATGCTCGGGCGTCGTCAATACTCTATCGGAAGAAAAGCGCCTATCGTTGATGTCGTTTTTGACGCAAACTTGTCCGCCGTCTTTGGTCAAGCCGTCTAAGATTTCGGGTAGTTTGTGATAATTAGCAGTACCCAAGAATACGTCAACTTCGGGCATCTCGGCGCTCATCTCATCCATATATCTCTGAACGAGACAGCCTGTAACGACGAGCACCTTGCACTTGCCTTGCTTTTTGTATTCCGCCATCTCCAAAACCGTGTTGATAGCCTCAACCTTTGCCGACTCGATAAATCCGCAAGTATTGACGATAATTATCTCCGCCTCGCTAGGATCGGGAGTAAAATCGTAGCCGTAGTTTTTGAGATAAGCAAGCATATTTTCGGTATCTATTCTGTTTTTGTCACAGCCTAAAGATACTGTTCCTACTTTCATTATTCGTCTCCTTCGAGCGCTCTCTTTTTGAGTTGCTCGACTTGTTCTTCGTTGAGAGCAAATACCAAGTTTTTACCTTCTTGTCTTACGTAGTTTTTGCTCTTGAGCCAATCCACTATTCTTCCCGCTCTGTTGAATCCTAGACTAAATCTTCTCTGCAAGCCCGATATGGATACGGTAGAATTCTCCAGTCCGTAATCCAAGACGTCCATACACAGTTCGTCAGGGAATTCACTATTGCGCTTGTCCATACCGTCGGCGTCCACGACAGCCGCTTCTTCTTCCGTCTTGTTGATAAAGTTGCTGATTTGCTCGTCAAAATAAGCCTCGTTGCGCTCTTTGACTTGCTCTACGATTGCCTTGACCTCTTTGGTGTGAATAAACGCGCCTTGCACACGCACCGGATTTGGCTTGACTGCTTCTTTGTACAACATATCGCCCATGCGCAAGAGTTTTTCTGCGCCTTGATAGTCGAGTATCGTCTTGCTATCCACACCGCTGGTGACGGCAAAAGCTATTCTCGTAGGGAGGTTGGACTTGATAGTACCGGTAATAACGTCTACGGAAGGTCTTTGGGTGGCAAGTATGAGGTGAATACCCGCGGCACGCGCCTTGGCGGCAAGCTTTTTGACCAAAGCTTGGAATTCTTTGCCTACCGGCGACAAAATAATATCGCCAACCTCGTCTATTACTATTAGAATAAACGGCAATTTTTTGTCCGCGTCGACCTCTTCGTTGTATTGAGCAAGATTGGCTACCGACATGTCCGTCATTAGTTGATAGCGGTTTTCCATCTCCTCGACCGCCCATTTGAGCGCGTTGATGACCTTCTTTTCTTCCGACAAAATTTGCGGGATAAGCAAGTGCGGAATATTGCGATAGATGTTGAGTTCTACGACCTTAGGGTCTACGAGTATCATACGAAGCTGTTCGGGCGAGTATTTGTACAACATACTGCATATCATACCGTTGAGACACACCGACTTACCCGCACCCGAAGCACCCGCTACCAAAGCGTGAGGGAATTTTGTGATGTCGCTGACGTAACATTTGCCGTCTATATCCTTGCCCAGAGCAAAATACAATCCGTCCTTGTCGGTATTGTTGAACTCCGGACTGTTGATGACCGCCTTTAGTCCTACGGTACCTCTGTTCTTATTAGGAATCTCTATACCGCAACATCTTTTGCCCGGGATTGGGGCTTCGAGACGCATACTCTCTACGCCAAGCCACATGACAATATCGTTATATTTTGACGTGATACGTCCGAGTTGCGCGTTGGTCTCGAACTCTATACGAGAAAAAGTAGGACCTTTGACTATATTGGAGACTTGTATCTCTACGCCGAAGTCAGCCATCTTCTCGGTGAGCGTCCTTGCTAAATCGTCCAAATAGTCGCTGTCTACCGCTACGTCCTCTTGATAATCTCTCAAACAATCCAAAGAAGGAGGATTGTAAGGCGCGATAACTCGTGGCTTTGGTTTTGGTAATTCCTTCTTTTCGTCGTGTACCGCTTGATTTTGCACTACTTGATTTTGTGCGGTTTGATTGTTGTTTCTAATCGCGCCGAAGTCAGGCTTGAGGCTTTGATAAGGGAAGTTGACTGGGGTCTCCTCAACCTCTTTGGCACCGCTGTTGCTTTGAGCCTTTTGCTCCGCCTCACGCTGTCTTTGGGCTTGTCGCTCTTTGAGCTGTCTCAATCTCTCGGCTCTTGCCTTCTTTTCTTCGTCTTCTCGGGCTTGTTGCTCTGTCTGCTCGGGTTGTTCGCAAGGCTTTATCTCATCGTCTTGAGGTTGCATCGAAGCGTTGTCGTCAACGATAGCTTGAGCATCGTAGGCTGCGTCTTGCTTAGTTTCGTCAGCCTTATCCCTATCGTCCGCATCGTTGTCTCTATACTCTTGCAAGCCTTGGTTGAGGGCGTTTTCTATCTCTTGCATAAAGTCGGACTTTTCGTCCTCTCCCTTCTCTTGCGAATCATCAGCCGAGTTGTTGACGCCCATATGGTTGATGATTTGTTGCATGCGATAGTTGCTACAATAAGGTTTGTAGCGCTCGTCGATTTCTTGAGGTTGCCGAGGCTCGGATTGTTCTTCTTGGATAGGCTGCTTAGGCACGACGTTGTTCTTAGCGCCGTACCTTGTCGAAGGGTCAACCGTCAAACTGCCCCTATATTGAGGAGCTGCCGGCATTGCGCCGTCATTGTACCAAAAGTCAAGCACCGCTTGTCTTTCGGCGTCGACGCTGTTTTTTACTTCTTGCGGATTGAGTATGGTGCCGTCTTCGTCAAAGGTATCTCCGCTCTCTTCGTCGTTGAGGTCGACTTTCTCCAAAGGCTCGTATTCCAACGGTCGATTGCTTCCCAAATAGCCTTTGCCTATATTGTTGGACAAACTCTTGCCGCTGACCGTGCCGTTGTATAATTCTCTCTTTTTCGAGCTATCCTGACTTGCACCGTCAACCGATTGTCCCTCGGAGGCTTTGCTCGACTTGGAAAATACTCTTACTTTGTCTGTACGCGAAGGGAAAATCAACTCGCTGTTGATATTGACGACTATAGCCATTGCCACGAGCCCCGCCAAAAACAAACTGAGTATAATCATTGCAAAAACGTAGGCTTTGCACATAGGATACGCAACTAGCGCTCCCAACCAACCGGCAGGCGTGTCTGCCGACTTGAAACACGAGTCGATATACGTCGAATATCCCGCTGCGGACAAATGTTTGGTCAACGAAACGTGACATATCATAATGACTACGGCAGCGATGAGTATATAGCAAACTCTTGCGCCGAAATTTGCCCTCGGTCTTTTGCCGAAAATCAAAAGCAACCCCCACACGAGGGTAGCCAAAGTATAGCCGTAAACGGCATAGCCGAATACGCCCACGAAAAAGTCTCTAACGTAAGCGCCCGCCCTACCGAATACTCCTACCAAAATACAAAACAATAAAAGCGCCAGACCCGATACCATCAGTCCGTTGAAAATTCTATTGGAACGGCTTTGCTTTTCCGTTGAATCTTTGCTCACTCGACGTTCTCCTTATAGTTGAAGATGGTCATAATTGATTATAGCACAAATGATAACGATTTACAATATAATATAAAAAATAAACTAAATTAAATAATGCGTTTTGTCCCAGTACATCGTTATTTTGCAATAAAAATGCCGCACCCCGACGGAATACGGCATCAAAATCTTTTTTACCAAAAATATTATCGCAAACAATCAAGCAAGTCCTCGTCCACCTTTTGACCGACGTAACTAACCACCGCCTTGGACAAGTCGTAGCAGTCGTCAATAACTTGCGCCACGTCGTCCATAGTAACGCCCTCGATAATTTCGATTTGTTGGTCAATATCGAATAGGCGATCGGTGTATAGCGCGTGCTTGGCAAGCACTCTCATCTGGGCGGACGTGCTCTCTTGTCCGAGAACGTAGGCGCTCTTTAGTTGTCTAATACCCTTTTGCAATTCCGCCTCTGTAAGGTACGTCTTTCTTACTTCGTCAATCAACTTTTTGACGGCTTGCAAAGATTTGCACACCGAAGAGGGATTGGTACCTATATAAATAGTTGTTACGCCGTTGTTGATATAGGTAGAAGGATAACTGTACACGTTGTATGCAAGACCTTGCTTTTCTCTAATCTCTTGAAATAGCCTACTGCTCATGCCGCCGCCAACTATATTGTTGACGAGCATCATTGCCATAGACAGCGGGTTGTCGTACTCGTATGCGGGCATTGCAATAGCAATATTGGATTGCTCTATATCTTTGAACTTGGAGACGTAACTGCTAGTAGGAGTATGCCTCTTATCCGTCCACACCCTATCCTTGTTGCAAGCGAATTTGCCTTCAAAATACTCCTGCACCATAGCTTTAGCCTTTTGAGCGTCGATATTACCCACGATTGAGATAACTACGTCGTCCGCCACGTAGTTGGCTCGGATATAGTTGATTAGATCTTGTCTACTAAAGTTCTTGACGTTGTTTCTCGGTCCCAAAATCGGCATTGCCAAAGTATTGCCGTCAAAATACGCCGTAGAAAGATTTTCGAGTACCAAGTCGGCGTTGTCGTCCTCGCTCATTGCAATCTCTTCGAGCACCACGCCCTTTTCTCTCTCCATTTCTTCTTGCGGATAGGTCGAATTGAGAACGATGTCGCTGAGCACTCTAAGGCAATCTTCCGCCACGTCGTCCACGCTGATAGTGTAATAACACGTCATTTGCTTGGAAGTAAAGGCGTTGATTTGCGCGCCCATACCGTCTATCTCGTCAACTATCTCAAAAGCACTGCGAGTTGCCGTGCCTTTGAAGGTCATATGCTCGATAAAGTGCGATATACCGTTGTTGGATAGATTCTCGTTGTTACTGCCGCAACCCACGGCGACCGCTATGCCGACCGACCTTACGCCCGATAGCTTTTTGTAGACCAATCTAAGTCCGCTAGGATATTGATAAATAAAACTATTCATAACCATATTATAGATTATTATCTAGCTTTTGTAAAGTCAACCAAGTCTATACGTTGTTTTTTTGGATTATTTGGCTGACGGTGACTGCTTGGAGACCTTGACTTGAATAGTATTGGAATATATCGGGCAAAGCCTCCAAAGTGTGCTTGGTAGGATGTGCCAAAATCATATCTCCGGCACTTACGTTTTTGGTGGCTCTCTGATACACCAACGAAGCGTCCTTGTCACGCCAATCTATGGTATCTTTTGACCACATAATCACCGTCATGTCTAGGCTTTTAGCCGCCTTGAGAGTTGATTCGCCAAAGCTACCCGACGGCGGTGCAAAGAGCTTGATTGAGTAACCGCTGACAGCCAAAACCAGACTGTTGGTGGCTTTGATTTCGCTGAGATTTCCCTCTAAGCTCAACTTTTTGTGATCCTTGTGAAAATAACCGTGATTGCCTATCTCATGCCCTTCGTCAATTATTTTTTTGAGTAAATCGTTGTTGTCGTCAACCCAACTACCACCGACGAAAAAAGTGCATTTGACGCCGTATTTTTTCATCACTTCGAGCATCGGCTCGATAAATTCCGTACCCCAATACACGTTGATCATCAAAGCCACTTCGTTCCGAGTGCTTTCACCGCGATAATACGGCGCTTCGACGTCGCCAGAAAATGCAAAAATAGAATTATATCCGCTAAAACTCGTCACCGCGACTATCGCTAGCATCGCGATAATTATTACGTTGGTGAGTATACTCGTCAATCTAATGCCCGCTATTTTGAACTTTTTCATACCTAATTGTATTCTTCGAGCAGGCGATATATGATAGTGACCTTATATAATGGCAAATGAGTTAAGTTGCTTGACGAAAGTTGGACGTATAATATAGTTTTTGAAAATTTGCCAAAAAAAATCACGCCGCATAGGCGGCGTGACGTTGGCTAATCAACCTTACTTGATTACTTCGAGAAGTTTGAGCGCAATGCCCTTTTCGTTGATGTCGATGACTTGTACTTTTACTTTGTCGCCGATAGCAACCACGTCTTCTACCTTTTCTACTCTCTCTTTCTTAAGTTTGGAGATATGAATCATAGCGTCCTTACCCGGAGCAAGTTGTACGAATGCGCCGAAGTTCATAATTCTAACGACTTCGCCTTCGAGTATCGTACCTACTTCAGGGTCGTTGACGATGAGTTCGATGATAGACTTAGCCTTTTGGATAGCGTCCATATCGTCGCTGGATACGAATACGTCGCCAAAGTCGCTGATGTCAATCTTAACGCCCGTATCTTCGATAATCTTGTTGATGACTTTGCCTTGCTTGCCTACAACGTCACCTATCTTGTCAGGGTTGATGTTGAAGGAAACAATCTTAGGAGCGAACTTGGAGAGTTCCTTTCTTGGCTCAGGCAAAACGGCGAGCATCTTGTCGAGAATCTCAAGTCTGCCGACTCTAGCCTGTGCCAAAGCTTTGCGCAAAATCTCTTCGTTGATACCTTTGATTTTGATGTCCATTTGGATAGCGGTGATACCGTCTTTGGTACCTGCTACCTTGAAGTCCATATCGCCGAGGAAGTCCTCAAGTCCTTGAATATCCGTCAAAACAGATACTTTGGACTTGTCTTCGTTGCTGATAAGTCCCATTGCAACGCCCGCTACAGGCTTTTTGATAGGCACGCCCGCGTCCATAAGAGCAAGGGTGCTACCGCACACGCTGGCTTGGGAAGTAGAGCCGTTGGAGCTGAGAACTTCGCTGACCGTGCGGATTGCGTATGGGAATACGTCTTCGGACGGAAGAACAGGCTCGAGAGCTCTCTCTGCGAGTGCGCCGTGACCGATTTCTCTTCTTCCCGGGCTCTTGGCAGGTTTTGCCTCGCCTACGCTGTATGGTGGGAAGTTGTAGTGGTGAATATATCTCTTGCATACTTCGTCGTCGATACCTTCGAGTTTTTGAACTTCGGAGATAGTGCCGAGGGTGCAGCAAGTGAGAACTTGAGTCTGACCGCGAGTAAATACGCCCGTGCCGTGTACTCTTGGCAAAACGCCTACTTCACACCAGATAGGTCTGATTTCCGTCAAAGCTCTGCCGTCAGGTCTGATACCTTCGTTGAGAATCTTAGCTCTAACCTTAGCTTTCTTCATAGCGTACAAGGTCTCGCCGATGTCCTTTTTACCGTCAGGGAAAACCTCTGCAAAGTGAGCGTAAACGTCCTCGTCAAGGGCTTCTTCTGCCTTTTCTCTTGCTTGACGGTCGTAGTTTTCGAGTACGGCGTCCATCTTAGCGTCTGCATATTCTTTGACTGCAGAAGCAATCTCCGGAGCAGGTGCGTAGAGAGTTGGAACGAACTTCTCTTTACCGATTTCTTTTTGGATAGACTCTATCCAAGCAACTATCTTTTTGATTTCTTCGTGACCGAACAAAATAGCGCCGATCATCTCTTCTTCCGTCAATTCGTTGGCACCCGCTTCTACCATCAAGATAGCTTCCTTAGTACCGCTGAGGCTGAGGTGAAGTCTGCTTCTGTCTCTTTGCTCACTGGTTGGGTTGATGACGTACTGTCCGTCAACGTAGCCCACGATTACCGAACCCGTAGGTCCTGCAAACGGAATATCGCTGATGCTGAGCGCGATAGAGCTACCGAGCATAGCGTATACTTCAGGCGGATAATTGGTATCTACCGACAAGCAAGTAGCCGTCACGCAAACGTCGTTGTAAAATCCCTTAGGGAAAAGCGGACGCAAAGGTCTGTCGATAAGTCTCGATACGAGAATTGCCTTGTCGCTAGGTCTTCCCTCTCTCTTCTTGAAGCCGCCTGGAATCTTACCTACCGAATACATCTTCTCTTCAAAGTCGCATCCGAGTGGGAAAAAGTCGATTCCGTCTCTCTGTGTCTTTGCCATCGTAGCGTTGACCATAACCGCAGTATCGTTGCAACGAACGATGCAACTGCCGTTGGCTTGTCCGCAATACGCACCCGTCTCTACGGTAACTTCTCTACCGCCGATGGTCGTGCTGAAAATCTTTCTGTCTTTCATTACTAACCTCCAATTTAGCTTTTGATAATATCTTCTATTTTATTATAACTAATTTTTATAAAATGAGAGCGTTGAAATAAACGCTCTCATGTTTTTTACTTACGCAAACCGAGTTTTGCTATAAGATTACGATAACGCTCGATGTCGGTCTTCTTGAGATATGCAAGCAAGTTTCTTCTCTTACCTACCATTCTCAACAAGCCTCTTCTTGAGTGGAAGTCCTTTGCGTTGGTGGCAAAGTGTTCGTTGAGATGTTCGATTCTTGCGGTAAGAAGCGCGATTTGAACTTCCGGGGAACCCGTATCCCCTTCGGTTAGAGCGTATTGCTCGATGATTTGTTGTTTCGTAAGATTGTTTTCCATATTTGACTCCTTGAGTTTTATTTGCCCTAAACCAAGCATAACATCGGAAAATTGTTAAACCTCGCACAGGGTACGGTAGTATCTTAGCACAATAAAAATTTCTTGGCAACTGTTTGAAAGGTATTTATTAAATAAATATCTATACCTAGTCTTTATCGGTTAGCATTGCATCACTTGCATTACTCGTGGTGCTCACAACAAGGCTTCGTCGCTAAAATATCGTCGTAGCAAAATTATTTTTTGCCTTTTGAGACGAGTTTATGCAAAAAGCCTTAACTCCACTTGCAGCACGCACGTAATACTCCGATATGGCACGGTCGCAGAATCGTGTGCGACGTAGGCTTACGACGAGAGTGGCAAAATTAAGTATGCAACGACTATAGTTTAAGAGTTGAACTTTTCTTCAAAAAACTCCCTTCTCTTGAGCATATTATCCTCTCCTCGCTCGAGATACACGTCTAACCCCTTTGGGTTGGCTAGCCTTTCTAAACGCTTTTGGTCAAGGTAAACGGCTTTGGATATTCCGCCAGCGCCGCAAGCAACGACGTCGTGAGTTTCTTCCATTATGTCGATATTGTAGATACACTCCTTGCCCGCCTTGCAATAGCCGATATTCTCTAAGTTACCGCTCATATACTTTTGCTTGTACATATAGTACGGCATGTAGCCGTGACCGATAAGCGTCTCGATACTATAGTTGACCATATTCTCGGCAAGATCGGCGTCGGTCTTGTTGTCATAGCCGTCGAGTTTTAGAGCCGAGCCTCGCTTGATAGCCAAAGTATGTACGGTAATATTGTCGGGGTCGAGAGCAACGGCACTGTCCACCGAACGTCGAAAATCTTCAAAGTCCTCGTTAGGTAGCATGGCAATCAAGTCCATATTGACGTCAAAGCCCATATTTTTGGCAATTTCATAAATCTTATAAATATCGTCTACTGTGTGTTTTCTGCCTATTTCGTCTAGAGTTTTTTGATTGAAGGTCTGCGGATTGACGGAAATTCTACCTACGCCAAAGTCTTTGAAAACTTGAAGTTTTGTTCGATCAATCGTATCGGGTCTACCCGCCTCTACGGTAAATTCTCTAAACTCAACCTTGTCGAGCGGGGACAAAACTCTTTGTAGCTGCTCGGCAGTCAAAGACGTAGGCGTACCTCCACCCACGTAAATGGACCTAATCTTTTTGCCCGCTTTGCTAAGCATATCTACCGCGTCCGCTACGTCTCTATGTAACAAGTCGCAATATGGCTCGACGGATTTGGATATTTTGGATAGCTCAGCCGACAAAAAAGAACAATATACACACCTCGAAACACATATCGGTATATTGATGAATAAGTCAGCCATGTCGGTATCGGTGCAATATACCCCTCGTTGATTGTGGCAAATACTACTTATCAAGTCGGCTTTGGCGGGACTAACCGACAGAATGTCGGTAAAATATTTTTCGGCGTCGATTCCTCGCGCCGTCAGGTCGTGAAAAAGTTTGGTCGGACGTATCCCCGTGAGAGAGCCGTACGGCAAAGACACCCCCGTCTTTGCTTGCAAATATTGGTACAATGCGATTTTAGCGTGACGCTTAATATCACTCTTTTGACGTACATAATCGGCATTTTGTTCTAAATTAATGGTATTTTTAGAACAATATAGCGGGTTTTGATAATCTTTGATTATACATTGATAAGTATTGGAGCCTAGTTGATCGATTGAAAGGCTTACCTTATCGCCATCTCGTTCTATGACAACGTAAGGGTAATACGCCCTCAAAAGCTCCATAAAATCGTTGAGAAATTCTTCTCTATCGGTGGTAAAGTTGATACTGATATTAGTCATAGAATATTGGATTATTGTTGCGCTCGTAGGCGCTAGTCGTGCACTCGCCGTGTCCCGTCAAAAGCAAAATATCACCTTGCAAACCGAGAATTTTGGTTATAGATAGTCTGAGCGTATCGAAGTCACCGTCGGGAAAATCCGTCCTACCGTAACTGTCTCTAAAAATAGTATCGCCGCAAAACATCACCTTATCGTAATGCTTTCCTCGGTACGACGCGTCTTCGCAAAGATAGCACACTCCCCCTCTGCTGTGTCCCGCAGTTGTCATAACTTGAATATTAGTCCCTGCAATCGACAAGTTTTGCCCGTCCTCTACGTAGACGTCTATAGTAAACTGCCGTGTAGTGATATTGAGCATAGTTGCAAGATAGTTGTTTTGATTGGCAATCTTGCTCTCGTCTTGTCTGTTCATATATACTCTGGCGCCATCGCTCTGTAACTTGGCAACCGAGCCGATATGGTCAAAGTGTCCGTGCGTGACTAAAACTGCCTCTAAATCGACGTTATTAGCCGTCAAACACTCTTTGATAGCCTCGTAGCCGTCGCTTGGGTCAACGACAAAGCCTTGCTTACTCTTTTCGTCAAAAACAATATAGGTATTGGTGTCAAAAACTCCCGAAACTATAGTATCAATGGTAAGCGACATATTTATTCCTTTTTTGCATTCTTTTCCAAAAACAAAGTAACCGGTCCGTCATTGGACATATCTATGTGCATATGCTCGCCGAATACTCCCGTTGCTACCTTGCCGAGCTTAGTTCTAAACTCCTCTACGGTAAGATTGTAAAGAGGTAATGCCTCGTCAAAATGCAACGACCTCTTGAAGTCGGGACGTCTATTAGAAAAGCAATCGCCGTAAAGCGTAAAATTGGACACGACCATCACTTCTCCGCCAACGTCTTCCATAGTTTTGTTTAGTTTACCGTTTTCGTCCCTAAAAACGCGCATTCCTACCACTCTATCAACCATATATTTGACGATTTTTTCGTCGTCACCTTGGGTATAACCAACCAAAACCAGGTAGCCCGTACCTATGGAAGATATTATCTTGTCGTCGACGCTCAAAGTTGCGTTGTTTACTCTCTGCACAATAGCTCTCATTATACTCTCACCACGTCAACAACTCCCTTGATACCCTTGAGTTTGTTGATTACACTCTCCAAAAATTTGATATTTGCTACTTCTACCGATACGGAAACGCTGCCCATGCCGTTCTTTTCCTTCTTTCCGCTGATATTGGTAATCGCCACCTTCATTTCGCTGATTGTGGAGGCTACGTCAATGAGTAGCCCGATTCTATCTTCGGCATACACCTCTATTGACGCAACGAAGCTGTCCTCAACGGTACTAGGCCACTCGGCTTCCACGATACGCTCGGGCTCGAAGTATTTGCAATTAGGACAGTCCGCCCTATGAATGGTCACACCTCGGCTGCGCGAAACGTAACCCACGATTTTATCTCCCGGAAGAGGCGTACAACAGTGCGAAAAACGAGTTTTCATACCCGAACAGCCCTTGATAAGTATGCCGTTATCCTTCTTTTTCGACGATACCGCGCGGGTCTTGATAGCGGCTTGAGTTTCAGTCTCGGGGTGCTCTTTTTTGTAAAACTCTATCATTCTGTTGACAAGTTGCGCTCCCGATATTTCGCCGTAACCGACTAGTGCGATAATCTCGTCAATGCCCGTTACGCTATATTTTTGCAAAAGCCCCTCTTTCCAGCCGTTGCATGATAGCAGATCGGCAATATTATAGCCCTTGTGTCTTGCTTCTTTTTCTAATTGTTCCTTGCCGTTTTTGATATTCTCTTCTTTCATTTCTTTCTTGAAGAAAGACTTGATTTTACTTTTGGCGCCCGGCGTGATGACGAACTTAAGCCAATCTCTCGACGGACCTTTGGAATTGTTGGAAGTAATAACTTCTACAACGTCGCCGTTGGAGAGTTTGGTATTGATAGGCACCATGCGAGAATTGATTTTGATACCCGTGCATTTGTTGCCCACTTGAGAGTGTATTGCATAGGCAAAATCTATGCCCGACGAGCCGTTAGGCAAGTTAAACACGTCACCCGCAGGCGTAAATACAAACACTTGGTCGGCGTAAAGGTCGATTTTGAGAGAATCGAGATATTCTTTGGAGTCGCTGACTTCGTTTTGCAATTCCATCACGTTGCGAATCCAAGCAAGCTTGTTGTCGTCAAACGTATTGGCTTTGCCCGACACGTTGCCTTGCTTGTATTTCCAATGCGCAGCGATACCGTATTCGGCAATATTGTGCATCTCGTGAGTACGAATTTGAATCTCAAAAGGAAAGCCGTAAGAAGTCAAAACCGTCGTATGCAACGACTGGTATAGATTGCCCTTAGGGACGGATATATAGTCCTTAAATCTACCCGGAAGCGGACGCCACTTGGTATGTATCGCACCTAGTACGGCGTAACAGTCCTTGATGTCGTCCACGATAATACGCAAGGCTACTAGATCGTAGATTTGGTCGAAAGTCTTGCCCTTTTGCAGTTTGCGGTAAATGCTGTAAAAGTGCTTTGGTCTACCGTTGACGTCGCCTTTGATGCCCAATTCTTTGAGCATATCTTTGAGTTCTTGCGAAATCTTTTCTACGTCGCTCTCACGCTCTATCTTCTTTTGAGCTACCTTTTCGGCAATAAAATAATAGTCATCGGGGTGCAAATATCTAAGACACAAGTCTTCGAGTTCGCCCTTGAGCCCCGAAATTCCTAGCCTTGCCGCAATAGGCGCGTATATGTCGAGCGTCTCCGTTGCGATACGGATTTGGCTCTCTTGCGTCTTAAATGACAGCGTGCGCATATTGTGCAATCTATCGGCAAGTTTGATGATAATGACCCTTATGTCGTTGGACATAGCGAGGAACATTCTTCTAAGGTTTTCCGCTTGTTCCTCTTCTTTGGTCTTAAAGTTGATTTTGTTGAGTTTGGTTACGCCGTTGACTAGCATAACCACGTCGTGTCCGAATTCTTGGTCAATCTCCTCCGCGCTATGTTCGGTGTCCTCGATGACGTCGTGCAAAAGTGCGGCGATAATTGTGTCCGTGTCAAGTCCGAGGTCAACGAGAATTTCGGCAACCGCGCTTGGATGAATAAAGTAATCCTCCCCCGATTGTCGCTTTTGACCGCTATGAGCCACCTTGGCAAAATAATACGCCTTTTCTATCTTGCTATAGTTGGCTTCGCTATAATTTTCTCTAATTTTAGTTAAAAATTGTCCTTCCACGTCATTTGCTCAAAACTCGATACAACTTACTGCAATCGAGTTTCGTCTTAACCTCTCTATCAATAATTATAGCATTATTATCGTATTTTACAATACCCAAATCTACAAAAACTGCCATCGCAACGCAAAATTCCTCCCACGCCACGCCCTCTACGCCGATATTTTGAAACAAAGTATAATAGTCGGTATAACTCTTAGCGGCAAGTAGCGTTTTGATAGCGGTAAATACCTTGCCGAGCCCCGCGTAGTCAAGCAACTTATTTCGACATCGCCGTTGCATAATATCGTCGTCAACTACCCAAACACTTGCGTCTTTAGATATTTGCATCTTTGCCGTCAAAGCCCCCGAAAGCGGTCTTTCCAACAACACGATATTGTCGTAATAAGTGAGATTGACGTTGACGTCGGGATTATAGATTAGTCTATTATACGGACAGTCGCTGTCGCAAAAGCCGTTGTTTATCATCAATTTAGCGATGATTTTGGGGTCAATCGACTTGAACGTATCGTAATCGTAACACAAATAACAAGTTCCGTAACTGCTATCCGCGATAGCGTCGAAGGCTCGTTCTTTATCGATATGGCGTACTTGTATAGGACTATTTGACTTGTATATGCTCTGCATAACGTAGTTAGCCACGCCCATATCGCACTCTACGTCGTTACAAGTGACGTTGAGCACGTTGGCTTGCAGAGTTTCGCTATTTTTAAACACGTTGACGGATAGAGAAAAACGTATTTTTTTCTTTGCCGAACTATTGAGCAAACTTAATTTATCTATAGCCGAAAAAGCTAAAAAATCGCTGTCTTTGTAGTGATATTTTAGGTGTTCGCTATTGCCTATAGGAGCAAAATCACACTTGCCCATATCGGTGCTAAAAGTCACTTCTCTGTTACCTTCGCCGTACGGCTCGAGATAAGCAAGTTGTTTGGCAAACTCTATATCGAAGTCGTCGAGTTTACAAAACGCCTCGACCTTTGGTTGCAATGCTTGACTAGAGATAGTTGATTTGGCAAAAGCGTTGATACGCCTAATAAACTCTTCTACATTATCTTCTTGAAGAGAGAGACCGCAAGCCATTTTGTGTCCGCCGAATTTGAGTAAAATATCCGAACAAGCCGAAACGCAATCGAGGATATTTACGCCCTCTACGCTTCTGCCCGAGCCTTTGACCACGCCCTTATTTTTGGTAAGCAGTATGACGGGACGATTAAATTCGCCGACAAGTCTTGCGCTAGCTATGCCCAAAATACCGTCGTCCCAATATCTGTCGTACAAGACTATGATAGGATTGTCCTCAAAGTCAAACCCTATCAGTCTATCGTCGCAAGCCGTAGCAAGGTCGGTGGTCATGGTTTGTCTCAGGTCATTGAGTTTTTCTATCTCTTCAATCAGGTTGCTAAGCACGAAATTATCGTTGCTGACAAAGAGTTCCACTACGGGATTGGCGTCTTGTAATCTGCCTACGCTGTTGATACGAGGAGCAATCTTGTAGCTTATGTCGCTTGACTTGACAACGCCCTTCACGCAACTCTCTACCAGCATTTTGACACCCTTTCTATATCCGCGGTTGATGAGCATCAAGCCGTAATATACGATTATTCTATTGTCCTCAACCAAAGGCACAATATCGGCAACGGTAGCGATTGCGGCAATATCGTAGTACTTTTTGCTCTCTTGTACCCCCGCTAAAGCCTCGACCAATCTAAGCGCAACTCCCGCGCCGCACAGTTCTCTAAAACAGCCTTTGGATAATTTTGGATTGAAAATATTGCACTCGGGAAGTTCGGCGATAGGCTCGTGATGGTCGGTAACAACCACGTCGATGCCTAGCACTTCTTGCGCATACTGTACTTCGTTTTTTGAAGAAATGCCACAGTCTACGGTGACGATAAGGTCGGGAAAACTTTGCTCGGCAATACTCTCCAACGCTTCGATGCTCAAGCCGTAACCGTGCGTATGTCTGCTTGGCAAAAAGTACGACACGTCCACCCCTCTGGATTGGAGATAGAGATACAAAATACTGACTCCGCAAATTCCGTCGCAATCGTAATCACCGTATAGCACGACTTTTTCTTTATTGTCAACGGCTTGCTTAATTCTTTCTATGACGCCGTCAAGTCCCACGTAAAGCTCGAGCGGCGTCATATTGCTCTGCTTTGGATACAAAAAAGCATCAGCCTTGTCCAAGGTATCTATATTGCGTGACACCAAAATGTCGGCGATGACCTTGTTAAGACCAAAATGAGAGGCTATTTGTCCCGCGATTACGTCATTATTTGTATCTTTGAGCATCATAAGCTAATCTATATTCGTCGTTTTCGTTATCAAAAAAGGGTTGCATTGCAACCCTCTTTGTTTGTAGTGTCAGGTTACATACCTGCGTATTGTTTTTTGCCGGCTGTAATCTTCTTCTTGTTGACCTTGGACTTGTCGTACGCGTTCTTCATCAAGCAGTAGAGCGACGGTGCGATAACTAGAGAAGAATAGAAACCTGCGATAAGTCCGAAGATAACAGGCAACGCAAATTCTCTAACGCTCGAAGCACCCAAAATCGCAAAGATTACGATAGAAATCATAGTCGTGATAGTGGTGTTGACGGAACGGGAGAAGGTATCCCATATCGACTTGTCAACGATAGCGTTGTTGTTGAGAGCCATCGTCTTGGACAAGGTCTTTTCGTTTTTCATATTCTCTCTCACACGGTCGAATACGACGATGGTATTGTTGATAGAATAAGATACGATAGTAATCATTGCTGCTATAAATGCGCTGTTGACTTGCACTCTGAAGATAATCGTCAAGCAAACCATCATCAATACGTCGTGCGCAATAGCTATGATAGCAGCCAAACCACTCCAAATCTCAAATCTTATAATGATATATATAAGAATGAGTACGAGGGTGACTAGCAAAGAAATGAGCGCCGTTTGAATGAGTTTAGCCGAAGCAGTTGCACCGATATAACTCATATCAACCTTGACCGAGTCGTAGCCGTTGTCATCTGAGTATATACTTTGAAGTTGCTCTTTGATAAGCTCGTTGCGGTAGTTGGTGATGGCGTTGTCCTTGTCGTAAGTCTTGGATACGTTGTCGTATTTGACAATGATGGACATATTCTCGCCCACGTCGGACTTTTGAGAATAACTGATAGAGCCTACTGCGGCATTGGCAGGAAGGTTGACGCCGTTGGCTAGCGCATACTCTGCCGTCTTAGCGGCAATTTCTTCACTCTTGATTACTTCTGCAATCTTGTCGAGATGAGAGTTGAAACCGTCGTTAGAGCCAAGTTCGCCTTCTCCAAGCACTATAGTGATGACCGAGCCGCCCGAGAAGTCGATACCGATATTCATACCTTTGCTGAAGTCTTTTTGACTAATTGCCACACCCGCAAATACGATGATTGCGATAAGCAAAACGACAAAAGGAACTACTATCCAAATTCTCCACTTATTGATAATGGAAGTACCGTACAATTTATTCATATTACTTTACCTCCTTTGCCATAGCAGGCTCTTCGACAACGCTTGCGACGGTTTTGAGAGCAAACTTAGGAGCGTCTTCTTCTTTGAACCATACCATGAGGCAACTGAGAAGCAGTCTCGTGAGGAACAAGGAAGAAAGCATCGACAAAATTATACCTACGAGCAGGGTTATACCAAAGCCCTTGATAGAAGCCGCGCCGACGATGATAAGCACGATTGCACCGATGATAGTGGTCACGTTACCGTCGATGATTGCGCCGTAAGACCTCTTGAAGCCGTTGGATACTGCCGTACGCATCATCTTGCCCGCTGCATGCTCTTCTTTGATTCTTTCGAAGATAATTACGTTGGCGTCAACTGCCATACCTATAGACAACAGCACGCCCGCAATACCGCTGAGGGTAAGTTGTACCCAAGGCAATATGGCAAGGAAGAATACGTAAGTGAGTGCGTAGTAGATAAGCGACAATGACGAAGCCACGCCCATCATACGATAGATAATGCAAAGATATACGATGATGAGAGCCAAGCCCACAAGTCCCGCGATTACGCCCGCCTTGATGGCGTTGGTGCCGAGGGTTGCGGTGATGGTGTTAGACTCACTCATCTTGAGGGTAAGAGGGAAAGAACCGGCTTGAATCTTGACAGCCAATTCGTAAGCTTGCTCGTAAGTGTAGTTGCCCGAGATAGAAGCGTTGCCTCCCGAGATGGTGGAAGAAACTTGCGGAGCAATTACCTCTTCTTTATTGATATAGATACCTATACGTTTGGAAGTAGAAGAACTTGCTTCGGCAGTGGCGTCGGCAAACTTCTTGGCGCCCTTGGTGGTAAACTTGAGAGCAACTTCGTACGTGCCGCTTTCGCTGTTGTAAGTCACGCCCGTCTCGGCAATGTCCTTACCCGTGATAGGGTCGTCGTAAGAAACGCCTGCACCTTGCGAATATTCGCCTTCGTACTTCTTGAATTCCAAACTTGCAGGACGACCTATCAAATCAAAGATTCTGTCGGGGTCGTCTACGTCAGGCACTTCTACTCTGATACGATTGTCGTAAGTGGTAACTTGCGCTTCGGTGTAACCCTTTTCTACCAACAAACTCTCGAGACTGGAACGAGTACCTTCGATAAGGCGATCTCTCTCGTCGCTTTCGAGGTCTGCCCATTTACGCTCTACGCCCGCGTCGGTCGTGTCGATTACTGCGTTTTGGTCGACGTCGAATACGGCGTAAGCACCACCGCTAAGGTCGAGACCGAGTTTGATTGTCTTAGGAAATGCGATGTAGTTGTAAATGCCGAGTTCTCCGTTGTCGAGAGAAACGAAAGCAAATACACCGCCCAAGATAACCAATACAGTAAATATAGATAAAATCACTATTGATTTTTTCTTGTTCACCTTGTGTTGCCTCCTAATATTTGTCAACTCTACATATAGTCCGATTGGACATAATAATTTAGTCTTTTTTATTATATATTTATATAATATTATTGTCAATAACTTTGACAAAATAAAGAGGCAACGGAATAAAATTTCTCAAAAAAATAACCGATAAAATCCTATGCCACAACGAAAATACGCCTCTTGCTACCTACAAGAAGCGTATAACGCAAAAAAATACATTTTGTATATTGACCTACTCTTGCGCCTGCTCAGCCCCTTCGATTGCGGATATTGCAAGCGAAAGTTCAAAACGCTTGCGCATCATAGCGCAACTGATTGGGTAAGGCTTGTCCATAGATCCCGCGTAGTTGAGGTTGTTGGCTACGCAACCGCCGCTGCAATAATATTTGGCAATGCAATCGGCGCAGTCGGGCTTGTTGGTGACGATATTTTTGGCAAACTTGAGCGACACGTTCATATCTATATCGCCTTCAAAAACGTTGCCCATCTTATATCCTTCCTTTTCGGCAAACTGATGGCAAGGATAGAGACTTCCGTCGGGCGTTACGGCGAGGTATTCGCAACCCGAACCGCAACCCGTCAAACGTTTGATTACGCAAGGTCCCCCCTCGAGGTCTATCATAAAGTGAAAAAAGTTGAACCACTTGTCGCCCTTGCGCCTATCGATATAAATCTCCGCCAGCTTGTCATACTCCTCCAAAATGCGCGGTAAATGTTCCTCTTTGATAGCGAGATCGGGAATGTCCGTCACTACCGGCTCTAACGATATTTGGTCAAAGCCCGCGTCATTGAGTGCAACGACGTCGCTCGCAAAATCGAGATTGCGCGCAGTAAAAGTGCCTCTGACGTAGTAGGATTTGTCGCCCCTTACGCTTCTAAACTTTTGTGCATTTTTGAGGATAAGGTCATAGCAGTCTTTGCCGTTGGCGGTTTTGCGCACTGCATTATGCACGCAAGGTCTGCCGTCGATACTCAAGACCACGTTGCTCATCTCCCGATTGAGCCACTCTATAGTCTTATCGTTTAGAAGCACGCAGTTGGTGGTCATGGTAAAGGAAAAGGTCTTACCGCTCTCCTGCTCTCTACCTCTTGCGTATTCTACTATACCCTTGACTACGTCGAGGTTCATCAAAGGCTCGCCGCCGAAGAAGTCTATCTCCAAGTTGCGCCTTTTGCCGCTATGTTCGATGAGAAAGTCTACCGCCTTGCAACCGACTTCCAAAGACATATAGGCTCTGTCGGTCGTGTGATAAGTGCCCTCATCGGCAAAGCAATATTTACACCTTAGATTGCAATCGTGACAAATATGCAAACATAGGGCTTTGATTTCGCCCACGCGCTTTTGGTTTTGGGTAACGGTGCAAGGACTGTCAAGCACTCCTTGTTCGACGAGAATATCGAGTTCGGCGTTGACTTCTGCTATCGTCGCACTATCTAACTTGGAAAAATCGTCTTTTTCGTGGTCGGTCATATTCTCTCCGAAACGATTTTTGACAACTAAAAAAGCGACATAATCCACGTTATGTAGACTGCCACTTTCTTTGTCCCAAACAAAATAGTACGCCCTCTCGTGATAATTAAAGCTAAAAGAATGCGTCATTTTGTACCTAATTGTCGCTTACAGCAAAGGTTTCTTTGGCGAATTTACCTTTTCTTCTCTGTTTTTGCAAGATTGATTGCCTACGGTGCAAGAAGTCTTGCAAGCCGATTGACAACTGGATTGACACTCACCGCAACCGATGTTGCCGGACTTTTTCATACCATTGTTTACGATAGAATTAATATGTTTCATAATGCCTCCGTCAAGGTTATTTATTTAATGATATTTTATATCATTTTATACGGTTTGGCAAGTACTTTTTTACAATAACTTATTTTAGCAATTTTTGTCGCGATTTTCGGGGTTTGTTCATACCGTACTCGGCTTTTTGACGTTGACGACTATTACTCCGCTGATGACGCCCGCCAAGATACCGCATGCAAAATCTATGATTTTTAGCGTGCTTACGCTAAGCGAGCCTGCAAGCAGTCCAAACACCAAAAAGGAAACCAATACGTATATCACGCCAATGAGCAACCCTTTGATTATACCGTAACGCGTGCTTTTGATTGACAATACCGAGCCGAGAGCCACGCTGATTATCTTATTAGCGATATTAACCCCGTCTATTACACCGTCCGACACGTTGACGAACTTGAACACGATAGCAAATACGAGCGTCAACAAAACCGAAATCAAGACGGCAATCAAACCGCCCAACAATACGTCCAATATATCCCTTGCGCTTAACTTTTTCATATACTCCTCCTGCCTCAATCTATGACGACGTGGCGGTGTATATGATATATAATCGGCTTTTGTAACAATTTTTGATTAGTTGTTTCGTACGCAAAGCAACTATAGCAAGCTACGAAACATCATAAGACAGACAAATATTGCGCTAAAAACAAATAGCGGTGCAAGATATTGCACCGCTTGATTGTATTTGCGATTTTTGCTAATTAGATTTCGTCGCCGGTTTCGGTCTCTACTACTTCTGCTTCAACGACTTCCTCTTCGGTTGCTTGAGCCTTTTTCTTGTCGGCTTTCTTTGCCTTTTTCTCCGCAAGTTTTGCCTCAGCCTCAACTTCGTCTTCTGCAACGGCTACGTTTTCTTCGGGTTTAGCCTCTTCTACTACGCCCTCTGCCGAAGTGGTCATAGTGGTGTAGATAGCAGACTTGTCGAGTACGACGGTAACCGAGCCGTCCTCGCTAGCGCTAAGGTCGAGCACGAAGCAGTTGCTTTGGTTGTCTATTGCTTTGATAACTCCCACAAAGCCACCGATGGTCTTAACCTTGGTGCCAACCTTGATAGAGTTCATCATCTCTTGAGCCTTCTTTTGTCTTTTCTTTTGAGGAATGATAGAAAGTAGCATCATACCTACCAACAAAACAGCCATTACGATAAGCATGGTAATGGAGCTGGTCTTGGAAGTCTCCGCCAAAATTATATTATACATAACGTTCTCCTTTATTTTTCGTTTAGTTTATCTTAAACAATATTTGCAAAAAAATCAACACATATTGCATATTTTCTAAAAATATTAACAAAAAAATTACACAATCGGCGGATTTTTTGTCGCAAGGCGTTATTTTTTATCTCCGCCCTTACCCCACTTGTATCTAGCGGTAAACTCGCGGTAAAAGTCGCCGAATCTATCTTCCATTATCGCTTGCCTAATATCTTCCATAAGCCTAGTCAAAAATCTGATATTGTGAATAGATAACAACTTACCTCCCAAAATTTCGTCCGACTTGATGAGGTGCCTGATATACGCCCTCGAAAAGTTGCGACAACAATAGCAGTCGCAATCCTCTTCCACGGGCGCAAAGTCCTCGGCAAACGTTGCGTTGCGAATGGTAAGATTGCCGTCGCGAGTAAAGGCGGTGCCGTTGCGCGCCATTCGGGTAGGCAAAACGCAGTCGAACATATCTATGCCGCGCATAATGCCCTCGACGAGACAGTCGGGACTACCCACGCCCATAAGATACCTAGGTTGGTCTTCGGGATAGTAAGGTCTTAGCGTGTCGAGCATCTCGTACATGACGGGCTTTGGCTCGCCCACCGACAGTCCGCCTATCGAAAACCCGCACTTGGCGTGCTCGAGTACCTTCTTGATAGACTCGATACGCAAGTCCTTGTACATATTGCCTTGCACTATCGGGAATAGCATTTGATCCTCTCTTTGATGCGCCTTGACGCATCTATCTAGCCAAAGATTAGTTCTTCTTAGCGCGGTTTTGGCGGTGGCGTAGTCGCTATTGCCCTCGGTACATTCGTCAAATGCCATTATTATATCTGCGCCGAGCTTATTCTCTACCTCTATAGCCTTCTCCGGGCTCATAAAGTGCCTCGAGCCGTCTATATACGATGCAAAGGTCACGCCCTCGTCGGTAATTTTGCGCATAGCGGATAGAGAAAATACTTGAAAGCCTCCGCTGTCGGTAAGGATAGGCTTATGCCATTGCATAAACTCGTGCAATCCGCCCGCTTTGGCAACGAGGTCCTCCCCCGGTCTTAGGTACAAGTGATAGGTATTGGCAAGTATAATCGAAGCCTTGGCTTCTTCCAAATCTCTCGGAGTCAGGGCTTTGACGGTGGCGTTGGTGCCTACGGGCATAAAGACGGGCGTGATAATTTCGCCGTGCGGAGTGGTAAGTTTGCCCACTCTCGCGCCCGATTGCTTGCATACTTTGATTACTTCGTATTTGAACATAAAATCCTTTATGAGTGTCGTATTTATTTGTTTTGCGCTATTTCTACTTTTCGAGAAAACGTCAATAGCCTAGTCCGTATCGCAAGCAATTTCAACAAAACGTATTGGCAAAACGTTTTTCTCGCTGCGACTTGCGACCAACGTCAATGGCGTCGTCCTTGTCCTTGCCTAAATCAACAGAGTAGCGTCGCCGAATGAGAAAAATCTATACTTTTCTTTGACGGCGATTTCGTACATTCTTAGAGTTTCCTCTTTGCCTAAAAATGCGCTGACAAGCATTATTAGTGTAGATTCGGGGAGATGAAAGTTGGTTATGAGCCCCTTCACCGTCTTAAAGCGATAGGACGGATAGATGAATATATCGGTATTGCCGCTGCACGCTTTGACGTATCCGTCGTCGTCAGCCACGCTCTCCACGACCCTCACGCTGGTGGTGCCTACACATATTACTCGTCTGCCCTCTCTCACCGCACTATTGATGAGGTCGGCATTAGTTTGGTCAATCTCGTAATACTCGCTGTGCATCTTGTGTTCCAAGATATTGTCGACCTTGACGGGACGAAAAGTGGCTAGCCCTACGTGGAGCAATACTTTGGCAAACTGCACTCCCTTGGCTTTGAGTTCGTCAATAAGCCTACCCGTAAAGTGTAGCCCCGCTGTAGGTGCTGCCGCCGAGCCTTGCACCTTACTATACACCGTCTGATAGCGATCTTTATCCTCGAGCCTCTTAGTAATATACGGTGGCAAAGGCATATTGCCTATCTTGTCGAGTACGTCCTCGAAAACGCCTTGCCACTCGAATTTTATCCTTCTAATACCCTCTTCGCCGTAGCCTACCACTTCGCCTTTGAGGTCGTCGCCGAAGTCGAGACGAGTGCCGATTTTCATCTTTTTGGCAGGTCTGGTGATACATTCCCAATCGGTGTAGTCGAGCCTTTTGAGTAGCAACACTTCGCAGTTTTTTTCTTTGCTTGCGCCCTCGCTCATACGGCTGGCAAAGAGCCTTGCGGGTATAACCTTGGTCTCGTTGACGACAAGCAAGTCGCCTTCGTGAAGATAGTCTACAAGGTCGTAGAAATGCTTGTGCTCTATACTGCCGTCCTCTTTGTGATAGACCAGCATGCGAGAGCTATCTCTCGGCTCGACGGGGGTCTGCGCGATGAGTTCTTTGGGCAGGTCGTAAAAAAAGTCGTGAGTCGATAGATTAGTCATCGTTTACCTCGAAGAGTGACATTTGTCTTCCTTCGTCTTCCTTTGGCGGAATTAGACCGAGATGACGATATGCGTCGGCTAGACAAACTCTACCCCTAGGCGTGCGTGCGACGAACGCTATCTGCATAAGATACGGCTCGTAAACGTCCTCTATAGTACCGCTGTCCTCGCCTATGGATGCCGACAAGGTGTCGAGCCCCACGGGTCCTCCGCCAAACTTGTTGATGATAGTATCTAGGATTTTCCTATCCACGTTGTCTATACCGAGTTTATCTATCTCCATCTTAGACAAGGCATAATCTGCGACCTTTTTGTCCACTACTCCGTCGCCCATAATCTCGGCAAAGTCACGCACACGCTTGAGTATGCGGTTGGCAATTCTCGGTGTGCCTCGGCTTCTGAGGGCGATCTCTCTTGCACCGTCCTCACTTATTTTTACACCTAGTAGCTGTGCCGATCTCTTGACTATATCGGCTAGTTGGTCGGGGGTGTAGAGTTCCAACCTACAGTTGACGCCGAATCTATCTCTAAGCGGTGAGGTTATCATACCCGCCTTAGTGGTCGCGCCTATGAGGGTAAACTTGTTGAGCGATATTCTTATACTCTTGGCAGAAGGTCCTTTGCCCACAACGAAGTCGAGCGCAAAGTCTTCCATAGCCGAATATAACACCTCTTCGATATTGCGATTGAGACGATGAATTTCGTCTATAAAGAGCACGTCGTTCTTCTCGAGATTGGTGAGTATTGCCGCCAAGTCTCCCGCCTTTTCGATAGCGGGTCCGCTGGTTATCCTTATTTGGCTACCCATTTCGTTGGCAATGATGTGCGCAAGCGTAGTCTTGCCAAGTCCAGGTGGTCCGTATAGCAAAACGTGGTCGAGAGCCTCGCCTCTGGCAATAGCGGCTTTGATATATACCTCTAAATTTTCTTTGACCTTGTCTTGTCCCACGTAGTCTTGCATGGTCTTGGGTCTAAGGGTGTTTTCCGCTTCCTTTTCGCCAAGCCCGGCTAGTGAGGACATAAATCTTTGGGTGTCGTCTTGTTCAAAATCCATATTACAAACTCCTAAATGCCAGCGCAATGACGCTCTCAAGGTCGTCGGCGTTGCCCCTTACCTTAGCCACGGCTTGCTCGGCTTGCGAGCGAGATATGCCGAAGCTCATCAAGGCTTCTACCGCGTCGCGAGTGATTTCGTCTCCGCTATTGACGATAGGCGTTGCATTGGCGCCCAATATGCTCTCCAACGCGCCGTCGGCGTTGAGCTTGCCTTGCAACTCCAATACTATTCTCTCGGCAGTCTTTTTGCCTACGCCCTTACTGCTTGCGATAGCCTTGACGTCGGCGTTGACGATAGATGATACGAGCTGTCCTAGTTCTTGCCCCGACAAGATTTGTATGGCAAGCTTCGGACCTACGCCCGACACGGTGAGTAGGTTCTCAAACATTGCCTTTTCTTCTCGGCTGTAGAAGCCGAATAAGCGCAACGCGTCCTCTTGCACTTGTAGGTAGGTATATACCGTCACTTGCTGACCGATATTGCCGAGTTTGATTAGAGTTGAGGTCGACACCGCAAGGTCGTAACCTACTCCCCCGCACTCAACGACGAGCCTACCTTCGCCACAATATATCACTTTTCCACTAATAGAATAATACATAACTCAATCATAATTTATTTATATAAAAAAGTCAAGTCTATAAGATAGGCTTGACGTAAGTTTAAGATTGCGGTATTTTATTATGCTACGTTTAAATATAAAAACTCTTCCAATCACAAGAGAGTTGTTTATTGATAAAATTATTATAAATAGTTTTACTCTTCATGCCATAGGTGCGATATGCCGTGACACCTAAATGCTAAACAAACCCCCGAGCCTATTAGTCTGTGCGTGCGTCAACGCAATCGCCAAAGCATCGGCGGCGTCGTCGGGTTTGGGTATTGCTTTGAGCCCCAAAAGGCGGGTTATCATAAACTGAATCTGCTTTTTGTCGGCTTTGCCGTAGCCCGTGAGTGACTGCTTGATTTGGTTAGGGGTATACTCGAACATAGGCAGTCCGCTTTGCTTGCACGCTAATAGAATTACTCCTCTCGCCTCGGCTACCGTGATACCCGTAGTGATATTTTTGGTAAAAAATAGTTCTTCTATCGCCACTTGGTCGGGCTTGAAGGTATCTATCAACTCGCCCATACCCTTGTAGATTAGCTCCAATCTTTCGGGCAATGATAGCTCTTTGGGAGTATTGATAACACCGCAGTCGACGGGACGATAGACGCCCTTTTCGCTATCTATCACGCCGTAGCCCACTATGGCAAGTCCCGGGTCGATACCTAAAATCCTCATTGTCTGACTTGTCCTTGACCTTTGATGATATACTTTTCGCTAGTAAGTTGTTCCAATCCCAGAGGACCTCTTGCGTGTAATTTTTGAGTAGAAATGCCTATCTCCGCGCCAAAGCCAAACTCGAATCCGTCGGTAAAGCGCGTCGAAGTGTTGACGTACACACAACCGCTGTCCACCTTCTTGGTAAACTTGTCGATATTAGACTCATCAAAGGACATTATGCCGTCACTGTGCTTGGTGTTGTTGGCGTTGATGATTGTAATGGCATCGTCCACGCCGTCCACGACTCTCACCGTCAATTCGTAGTCGAGATGCTCCTTCTTGTAGTCATCCTCGGTGGCGGGGATAATGCCCTCGCCGTAGCGCATAGTAATAGGACAACCCACTATCTTGCAACCGCCCTTTTGCAACGTCTCGATCATAGACGGCAAAAACTTATCGGCAACGCTCTTATGTACCAAGAGTTGCTCCAAAGCATTGCACACCGAAGGTCTTTGCATTTTGGCGTTGTATACCACCTTTTTGCTCATCTCTAGGTCGGCGCTCTCGTCCACGAAGATATGGCAGTTGCCACCTGCGGACGCTATGACGGGGATAGAAGAATTGGCAAGCACGAACTTCTTAAGTCCGTCGCCTCCCCTCGGAATAATTACGTCCACGCTGTCGGATTGCTCGAGAAGCTCTTGCGTGCCTTGTCTAGTCACGTCGTCGATAAAGCCGACTATATTAGGATTGAAACCACACTGAGCTATGCTATCGTACACGATTTTGTATAGTGCGCGGTTGCTGTTGACGGCTTCCTTTCCGCCACGCAAAACCACGCAGTTGCCCGACTTGATACACAAGCCTGCCACGTCTATAGTCACGTTGGGGCGAGCCTCGTATATTACGCCCACTACGCCGAGAGGCGCTCTCACCTTGTCTATGACAAGTCCGTTAGGGCGCTGGAAAGTAGCCACTACCGCGCCCACGGGGTCAGGTAAAGCCACTATTTGTCTTATGCCCTCCGCCATAGCCTCTATGCGCGCGTCGTTGAGCCTAAGTCTGTCTTGCATAGCCTTGCCGAGGTAATCGGCGCTATCTACGTCGGTGGCGTTGGCTGCGAGAATATCATCCTTATGCGCTACGATATTGTCCGCTATGGTGGTAAGTATTGAGTTTTTGACTGCCGTATCGGCTGCCGCCAAGTCGTAGCTGGCAAGTCTAGCCGACCTGCAAATATCCTTGACTGACATTATTCTTCGTCGTCCTCTTCGTCCAATTCTGCGTTGTGATATACGTTTTGCACGTCGTCGTTGTCCTCGAGCATATCGAGAAGTTTGCGTACTTTGACTTGAGTTTCCTCATCAGGCGTAACGGTGTTGGATGGTATCATATCCACGTCGGCGGACAAAATGCTGAGAGTTCCGTCCTTTTCGATAGCCTCTCTCACTTGTCCGAGCGTGGTATAGTCGGTATAAATCTCTACCACGTCCTCGTCTACCGTCACGTCGTCTGCACCACAGTCAAGGGCAAGCATCATTATCTCGTCCTCGTCCAGCCCCGCTTTGTCTACCACGATTACGCCCTTTTTGTCAAACATGTAGGACACGCAACCCGTAGTACCCATAGAGCCGCCGCACTTGTCGAATACGTGTCTTACGTCGCACGCGGTGCGGTTTTTGTTGTCGGTAAGCGTCTCGACGATGACTGCAACGCCGCCTGCAGCGTAGCCTTCGTAGATATTTTCTTCGTAGTTGATTGCGCCCAGCTCACCGCTAGCCTTTTTGATACCTCTTACGATATTATCGTTAGGCATATTGTTAGCTTTGGCTTTGGCAATGACGTCTCTAAGTCTTGCGTTGCTGTTAGGGTCTGGTCCGCCCGCCTTGACTGCAACGGCAAGCTCTCTACCTATCTTGGTAAAGATACTGGCACGCTTGGCGTCCGACTTACCCTTCTTGTTTTTGATATTAGCCCACTTGCTATGTCCTGACATAAAATCCTCCTACGTCAATGTAAATTTCTCTAAAAATATAATATTATATAGTCGTACAAAAATCAAGTTTTTTGCAGACTTGCTTTCTACTTTCAATGCTTGCAATACTACGATTGCGGTATTTCTATATGTTTGGTAATTTCGATATTTGCAATTTTTGCCGTATATCTATAACACTCGGCTCGTCTAGCGATTGAAGACTAGTTCGAATAGTCCCACCGACAAGCTAACGCCCGCATTGAGCGATTCCATATCCCCTTTCATTGGCAAAGATATTATTTGGTCGGCTCGACGGCGCATAGTGTCGCTTATACCGTGCGCCTCGTTGCCTACTACCAAAGCCCAAGGCTTAGCCTTATCGATTGACACGTCGAATATGCTCTTTCCGTTCATATCCAACACCAACACTTGTTTGCCTTGCAACAATTCAACCACTCGCTCTCTCGTACAAGGTACGATATTGCATTTGAGCACACCGCCCATAGACGACCTGACTACCTTGCCCGACAAGTGGTCGGCACAATCTACTGCAACCACGTCCTCTATACCGCACGCCACGCAGCTCCTTATTATCGTGCCCATATTGCCGGGGTCTGCCACGCCGTCCATAACCACGATATTTCCACCGCCGATTGGACGTGGCGTAGGTACTTTGACTACGGCTAAAATTCCGCACGGAGTTACCGTCTCAGACAAACAAGCCATAACTTTGTCGCCGACGAGCAATGTTTGACAGTCGTATTTGGATATAATTTCGCTAAATTGCTCGCTCTTACTTTGCTCTACGACTAGATATTTTACCTCTGCGCTACTTGGCATGTCCTTGACGATATTACCCCCTTCCACGACAAACAAACCCGATACGTATCGAGTTTTTTTGTCTTTTAGGCTCCTGATAGCCTTGATAGTCGGATTGGTGGTCGAAGTGATAATTTCCATAATATTATTTAGGGCAACCGATTAGGTTGCCCGTCAATAATCAAATAAATTTACGCCTTAGCCTTTTCGCAAAGTGCGGTAAATGCTTGAGGGTCGTTGACTGCGATGTCTGCCAAAACCTTACGGTTGAGGTTGACGCCCGCCTTCTTGAGTCCGTTCATAAATCTGCTGTAGCTGAGACCGTTCATTCTTGCGGCTGCGTTGATACGAGCGATCCAAAGTTGTCTGAAGTTGCGCTTCTTTTGTTTTCTTCCTACGAATGCGTAGTTGCCGGATTTCATTACGGCTTGACGAGCCACACGATACAGTTTGGACTTTGCGCCAAAATATCCTTTGGCTTGCTTCATAATCTTTCTTCTTTTCTTTATAGCGTTGACGCCTCTTTTAATTCTCATATCTTAGTCCTCCACTGTTAAATCAAACTCTTGATGGTCTTTTCTTGTGTCACAGACACGTAAGCAGTCTTTCTGAGACCGCGTTTTCTCTTAGACGATTTTTTGCTAAGAATATGTCTTCTGTTCATCTTAGCTCTTTTAATTTTGCCGTTTCCTGTCAACTTAAAGCGCTTTCCTGCGCCACTATGTGTTTTTTGTTTTGGCATAGTTCGTTATCCTCCATAGGTATATTTATAATTATTTTTTTACGATTGGATTGAGTATCATAGCTACGGTGCGACCTTCGAGCACGGGTCTTTTTTCCATAGTAGATACGTCTTTGAGAAGGTCGAAGAAGTCGTCCATTACTCCGACTGCCAATTCCGGACGGGTGATAAGTCTGCCCTTGAGCCTTATCGAAGCCCTAACCCTATCGCCACTCTCCAAAAACTTGCGTGCGCTCTTGGCTTTGGTGTTGAGGTCTCCCACGTCGATAGAAGCCGACAACCAAACTTCTTTGAGTTCTACGATTTTTTCTTTTTGGGTTTTGCGATTTTCCTTCTCTCGCTTGGTGGTCTCGTATTTGTATTTGCCGTAATCCATCAGTTTGCAAACGGGTGGCTTGGCGGTCGGTGATATTAATACCAAATCGAGATTTTGCTCATCTGCGATATTGTTGGCTTCAAAACTCGACATAATGCCGATTTGTTCTCCGTCAGCACCGAGAAGTCTGACTTCCTTTTCTCTGATTTGATTGTTAATCAATAATTCTTTGATAAGAATTTCCTCCCTGCCCTTTGGCAATAAAATACGGGTGACAAAAACAATCTGTCACCCGAAAAATACCTTCGAATTATTAACCGTAGCCAACCGTTGTCGCTAGGTGAGTACCAGACTGCTTTGTTTTCCTCGTATATCTTACCAAAGCCCAAGCAATCTGTCAACTATTTTTTATAGGTATTTTAGTCCAATCTTTTGTCGGCTACTTCTTTGAGAACTCTCGCGGTAAATTCCTCGAGTTTCATCTTGCCGAGGTCGCCCTCGCCTCTTCTTCTCACGGCTACCACGCCCTCTTCGGCTTCTTTGTCGCCGATGATGAGCATGTAAGGTATCTTCTCCATTTGTGCAGCCCTTATCTTGTAACCCACCGTTTCGCTTCTCGCGTCGACTTCCGTCCTTATTCCCATTGCTCTAAGTTGATTAGCAATATTTTCGGACAGCTCTTTGGTGCGGTCTGTGAGGCACAATACCTTAACTTGCGTAGGGGCAACCCACAACGGGAATGCGCCCGCAAACTTCTCTATCATCAAGGCGATAGTTCTTTCGTAGCAACCAATCGAAGTACGGTGAATGATATAAGGTCTTTGCTTTTCGCCGTTCTCGTCAATGTAGGACATGTCGAAGTTTTCGGCAAGGAACATATCCACTTGCACGGTAATGATAGTGTCCTCTTTGCCATGCACGTTTTTGATTTGAATGTCGAGTTTCGGACCGTAGAAAGCCGCCTCGCCGATAGCCTCGGTATAATCCAAGCCGATATGGTCGAGAATTTGGCGCATAGTGTTCTCCGCCTCTTCCCACTTCTCGGGGTCGTTGATATACTTGTCGGTATCGTTAGGGTCCCACCTACTAAATCTATAAGTCACGTCGTCCTTGAGTCCCGTGCAAGCGAGCATATAGTTGATGAGGTCGATAGCGCCCATAAACTCTTGTTCGAGTTGCGACGGCGTACAAATAATGTGACCTTCGCTTATCGTAAATTGTCTTACTCTTATAAGACCGTGCATTTCTCCGCTGGCTTCGTTACGGAAGAGCGTGGAGGTTTCACCGTATCTTATCGGTAAATCTCTATACGACTTGAGCCCGTTGTTGTAGATGGTATATTGGAAAGGACAAGTCATAGGTCTGAGAGCAAAGACTTCGTCATCCTTCTTTTCGTCGCCGATGACGAACATACCGTCTAGATAGTGGTCCCAATGCCCCGAAATCTTGTATAGGTTGGACTTAGCCATAAAAGGCGTCTTGGTGCGCACGTATCCTCTGCGCTCCTCTTCGTCCTCTACGAAGCGAACGAGGGTCTGCATAAGTTTTGCGCCCTTAGGCATCAACAAAGGCAAGCCTTGACCGATGTTTTCGTCGGTCATAAATATACCCATCTCTCTACCGAGCTTGTTATGATCACGCTTCTTGGCTTCTTCGAGTGCGGTGAGATAATCCGTCAAGTCGCTCTTTTTGTCAAAGCAAGTGCCGTACACACGCGAGAGCATCTTGTTGTGCTCGTTGCCACGCCAATATGCACCCGTGAGCGAAGTGAGCTTGAAGGCTTTGATATAGCCGGTGCTAGGAAGGTGAGGTCCCGCACACAAGTCCACGAAGTCGCCTTGCTTGTAGAAAGATATTACGGCGTCCTTAGGCAAGTCGTTGATGAGCTCTACCTTGTAATCCTCGCCGTACTCTTTCATAAGTTTGATTGCTTCGGCTCTAGGAAGCTCGAAACGCTCGAGCGGATAGTTGGCTTTGATAATCTTTTTCATCTCGTCCTCAACCTTGCCGAGTTCTTCCATAGTGATAGCCGTCTTAAAGTCGAAGTCGTAATAAAAGCCGTTGTCGATAGCCGGTCCGATAGCCAATTTGACGGTCGGATAAATACTTTTCATAGCTTGTGCAAGCACGTGCGAACATGTATGTCTATAGATTTTGCGTCCCTCTTCGTCCTTAAAGGTGAGGAGCTCGAGCGTGCAGTCCTTGTCTACTACCGCGTTCATTTCTACGACTTTGCCGTCGATTTTTGCGCCAAGAGCAACTCTTGCCAAGCCCTCGGATATATCCAAGGCAATATCCATCACCTTGATACCGTCGGGGTACTGTTTTTTGCTACCGTCTTTGAGTGTGATAATCATATTTTTCTCCTTTTCGTCAATAAAAAAGTCCTTATACTCCGTAGAATATAAGGACGACAATTATCGCGGTTCCACCTTATTTGCAACCTAAGTTGCCACTTAATTTCGTTGATTCGCCCAACGTAGCGTGCTTACAAAAGGTGGTATAAGTATTGGCGTTGTGCGTCATCTCAGCTCCCGACGCTCTCTGTATCAACGTAGACAACCTTACTTGTCCTTTTGCCCGACCTAAGTCACAGCAATTTCGTAACGATATTATAGTACAAGGATTTTGCTTTGTCAACGATTTTTATAAAAACTTGACCTTGACTATCCCCACCAATTTTTCTACCAGCGACGGCGTGACTTCACTTCTCTCTACCGACACTTGCTCCACTCTATTGTATATCAATGTCGCCACTATATCGTCCGAGGGGTCGTCGAAAATATGCACGTCGTCTATATTTAATCCGCTTGCTCCGTCGACTAAACGCAAGGCGGGTTTGGTGGCTAGATATGCGTTTTTGCACCTAATTCTATTGCCCTTGCCAAGGTAGGCGACTATCTGATAAACGTCCTTCTTCTTGGGGTTGTAGGAGAGCAATTCTATACTCATCATACTTAGTTCCGACCAATCGAATTGCAGCCCTTCCATTCTAAAATCAAATATTCCGTCGAGGTTGTAAGTCTTGCTGCGGTGCAAAATTTCTGCCAGCTTTTTGCGCTCGTACTCTCTATTGTAAAATACGAGGGCACTCGCGAGCGCCTTGTCTTGCGGCAAGTCTTGCTCAAAAGCGCATTCTTCGACTATATATTGATATTTATAATTGTTGAGCAAAATGCCTATGATTATTTCTTCTACTCTTCCTCTCACTATAGGCGACTTGTCGTCGTCGCAAGCAAGAGCAAAAATACTATAGCCTATGCTTTCAGCCCTTGCGTAGGCTAGGTCGGGCAGTCTCGTAAATTTATTTTCCAATAAATCTGCGATTTTGTCTCTTTTGCGGGATAGATACACTTCTGTTTGCCACATATAGATATTGTATGCAAGGCAGTATCAATAATTCAGCGCTACAGGCGATATATTTGCATCTAGCGCTTATCTTGTCGTTTTCTCCTCAAAGCAACCTATCGCGTAAAAAAATCGGCTAACTAATCGCGTTTGTTCTTGGCTATATCTCTTATATCCCAACCCAAAACGAAAGAACAAAATCTATTGTCTTGACGTTTTTCCAATAATTTGAAGATAAGACCGGCAATCAAATAAGCGACGGCTCCCGACACGATACCTACTATTATGCCCGCCAATGCGTCGCTGGCGTAATGCGCGATGAGATACACTCTCGCCATAGCCATGACAATCACGCCTATATAGCCCACCCAGCTCCACTTTTTGTTACAACACAGCAGCATTGCCGTCGCCCAAGCGGCTACAGCAGTCACGTGTCCCGACGGAAAAGAAAATCCGTCTTCGGCAGGGCTTCCCACCGCTTGCCAAAACGCCGCATAGGTCGGGTCGGTCATAGGACGCGGACGAGCTATGAGGTCTTTGAGAATGACGCTGGTAATAAGCGCACCGCACGCCACCGCGCCGAATAGGCATACGCCGAACTTGCGCGTAGGCTTAAATAACGTCAATATGATTGCCGCCACGAAGAATATAATTCCCTTTTCGCCAAGCAGCGTCACAAGTTTGAAAAAAGGCGTAAAAAATCCTCCCGCCGACTCGGCAAGCGAGTGCATCGCATCGAAAATCGCTCCGTCATAGGTAGCGAAAACGTCGTTTAGCCATTCAGCCATCTTATTCCTCCGTAGATTAGTCGTTAGACTTAGGTTGGTTTATCACCACTTGAGGGAACGGTATATTAATATCGTTGTCGTCGAAGACTAGTTTGATTTCTCTATTCATATCGCGTTGCACTTGGAAGACGTCTTCTTCTTTGCACTTGGCAATGAGCAAAAGGTTGACGCTCGACTCGCCTAGCGCGCTGACGCCCTTATAGTAAGGACCTTCGATGATAGCGGGGATATTGTTTTTGATTGTATCGAGGTTGTTTTTGATGACCTCTTCCACCTTAGGTATCGAAGCGCCGTACTCTATGGCGACTTCGCATTTTGCTACGGAAATCTCTTGCGTTTGGTTGATGATAGAGGTGATTTGACTGTTGTTGACGATGTTGACGTTGCCGCCCGCGTCGACTATTTTCGTCGTGCGAATGCCCACCTCTTGCACGGTACCGCGCCAACCGTTGATTACGACTATGTCGCCCACTTCGAACTCACCCTCAAAGACGATAAACATGCCCGCAACTATGTCGGACACCAGGCTCTGCGCACCGAGACCTATGACGAGGGTCAATATTCCCGCGCCGGCAAGGAGTGTCGCCGTATTGACGCCCCATGCGCCGAGCACAAGCATAAGGGTCACGAGTGCAATAAGCCACTTGAGGAAGTTGACGAGCAACTTGTGTATCGTGATAGCCCTCTTGGTGTCGGCGAAACTCTTACGCATAATGTATTTGATTAGCCAATACACCACTATAGCAAACGCGATTATCTGTACGCTCTTTATCATAGCGGGTATTTTGTTAAACACCTTGTTGACAAAGTCGTTGCCGCTTATCGCTTGATTAAACACGGAATCTTCGCCGAAAAGTTGGTTGGAGAACACTCCCATCAATACGGTAAGCGTCAGAGCAAGCACCAAAACGAGAATTTGAATCGTTCTTTTGGTGAGTTTTTTCATAGGTCTTTTTATTTTTTTCATAATATTTCCTTACTTTCGTTTTGTTTTTATTTTTTGTTTGGTCAAGAGTTTTTGGGAGGCTCCGTCGCCCATATACACGGCAACGGTATATTCCATACCTTCTTTTAGATTGTCGAAGCTTCCGCTATTCTCTCCGCCCTCTATAGTAGTTTTGCGATGAGTAAAATCGTTGTACGCTTCCACGGTCAAGTCGTTTGCATCTCCCTCGACGTTGACGACCCATTCTATTTGGGTATCGGTAGAATTGAGAGAAGCAATATAAGCCTCCACCTCGGCATCGGAAGAGGTGGCTACTCCGCCGCCAATCAACAGCGCCGAAATGGCTAGCAGCGTGCTTGTTGCTATCGTGCCGCTCTTCTTAATCGCCCTATATCTGCCGTTATCGTTAAATTCGACGGGTTCGGGAGTTGTAGTCGGAGCGTTATATTCTTCTTTTGGGACTTCGACGGGTTTGACCGTCGTGTCGATTTCGTTAAACTCTTGCATATCGGTCGTTAGATAATTTTTCTCGCTAAGTCTTTTTGATTATTATATCACACGTTACGCTTTTTACAATCGATTTTACGTTATCTACCCAAGACGCAATCTTCTCTAGCAAAAAAAAGGCGGACAATCGTCCGCCCCTTCTAATTAGATTGTTCTATTAAGCCATTGCGGCTTTTCTCTCTTGTTGCTTGGCTTGTAGATAAGCTATAGCCTCGTCTTTCGCTTGTTCTATCTTAGCGTTAAAGTCGGCTTGCGCTTGGTCTATCGTCGCTTTTGCGTCCGTTTGAGCATTAGCAATCTCGGCTTTTTCTTCATCTGTCAGGTTGCCGTCCATTGCGATTTTCGTGTCATCTTTTGCCTTGATTACGTCGGCAAGCAAAGCTTTGTAGCTATCTACGTCCGTCAACTTGTTGACGTCAATGCCCTCAATCCAATCTCCGAGTTTTTCCACGGCTACTTTGAGATTGCCGTATGCCGAAGCGTCGTCTTCCATCATAGCTTGCTCGGCTTGCTCTTCCGCCGCACTCAAGCCCGCTTTGATTTGCTCGAGCTTGGCGAGCACTACTTGTTTATCGGCTTCGGAGGCATTTTTGACTAGTTTGTCACAGTATGCGTCAATGCTCTCCACCGTCACTTTACCGTCTTGATTTTGCAGCTCTTCTACTTCTACGCCCAAAATCGTGGCAATATCGCTCGCAACCGTTGCGCTTACTTCGAGTTCTCCGATTTGCTCGGCTATATAGATTGCGCCTTGCAAGGCATATTGCGCCGTGGTAAGCCCTAAGAGTTTCGTACCCATCCAAGTAGCATTTGCCGCCGCGCTTACCTTATCAAGTCCGCTTGCCTTAGCCGTCATCATTTCGATATATTTGGCGTTGAAAATGCCAAAGTTTGCCGTATCTTTAGCAAGATCGAATGCTACGCTCGCAGAATCATATACCGCTTGATAAGCCGCAGTCGCATAGACGGATATTCTGTTCTCCCCGCTCTCGCATATCTCAATCAATTCACCGTTGTCCATAGACACGGCAGTCTCCAGGTCCAAAGACGCGTCGTACGCGCACGCGCCTAGTGCCAAGGCGAATTTAGATGCGGTAACGCCCGCATAATTTGGGTTGTTTTGTTTGAATTCCTCCCACTTTCTCGCTACCGAGAAAGGAATATCGGTACTTATATTCAGAGAAATGTCAGTCTTGACGTTGCCTATGGCGGCGGTAACCTTGGTCTCGATACTGTTCTCTAAGGTCGTCGTTTCTCCCGCTACGCTGACGGAGATTCCGCTGTTGTCGTCGGTGATATAGCCGTATTCTATAGCCAAATCGACTATTTTAGTCGTGGCACTTTCAACGCTAGCGTTGATAAGTCCCTCTTCTCCGCACAACATTATTTGAGCGTCCTCGTTCTTTGCCGCAATGCTAACTACCCTGTCTTCGCTGTCGACAACCATCTCTATAGAGGGATTGATATTCAGCGATACCAAAGCCTTGTCGGTCTCTTGAGGCAAAGTATTATTATTGTTGCAACCCACGAAAGCTATCGTTGAGCATACCGTTATAATTGCAACTACCAATGCCAAAAATCTAAATCTTTTCATGTTTACCTCCTTTGGCAATATTATATCGTCTTCACCAATAATGTAGCACCAAACCCAAAAAATGTAAATATAATCGAGCACAAATTTCAAATTTTGTTCAAATTTTACATTGCTTCAATCGTTATATGGCAATACAATCTAATAGGCTAAAAAAGAACGCGCCAATTAGATTAGCACGTTCTATTTTAGTATTTTGACAGATATTACTGTCAAAAAATCAAAGTTTGTTGCCGCAAGACGGACAAAAGGCGTCTTTTGCATTGACTTTTTTGCCGCACTTTGGACACACTTTTCCGTTATTATATATGTTGATAGTAGTGTCGTCCGCCATTGCCTTTCCTACCGTTTCGATAGTTTCCATAGTGCGCTTATGGCTGTCGGAGATATTCTTCTGCAGTTTATCTTCTTCCTTTTCAAAGCTACTTCCTCTCAACTCAAGCCTACGCTTTGCTTCTAAGTCGGCTGCGAGTTTTTCCATTGCCGCTCTATCGGCGTAGTGTGGCGGCTCTATCGTAAATACGCTGACGGCTACGCCGTATTCTTCTTGTAGCATATTGCTAAGGCTACTCTTGATATTGGCGGTAATGTCCAAGATATGCGTAGCATATTCCACGTATGATATTCTCGCGCTTATCATCACGTCGGCGGTTACTTTGATGACGTGCGTAGCAATAAAATCGGTAAAGTATTCATCCACGTCTTTGACTGTCAAAGAGCTTTTGCTTCCCACCATTGCGGAGACAAACTTGTCCACGTTCCCCACCTTGATTTTTGCCGAGCCTCTAAATGCCATGCGGATAGGCATCTGTAAGATGCTGTCCATATAGTCGTACTGCTCCGTGCCCCATAGAATCGTCACTATTTCTTCACAGTTGACGTAGCATACCTTGGCGTTGACTTGTTGCAGTTGATTGCCAAACCTAATCTCGTGCAGACCTGCGCCGAGACTTTGCTTGCCCACACCTTCCACGTCGGTTATCGCAACGAATCTATCCGGCACCGATACGTAAGTCGTCGTGTCCGTATCTAGTCCCGTCAGTTTGTCCACCGTCACGATATTACTTTGCGATTGCTCCGACATTCTAATCGTCTTTGCAGATTTTTCTTTCTTTTTCCAAAAGCACATAATTACCTCCTTATCTACTTATACAATATTTCATTTAATTTCTTTTCACTTATTTCTAACTCATCTATTTCATCTTGAATATACGACAAGTGACTATTTAAAAAATCAATATAACCATTTTTTTTACGTGCTTCAATTCTTAATTCTCTTCTCTCTCGAATTAATGATATTTCTAAAGTAAAAACAATAAATATGTACAATAATGGCAATATTGGTTTACATATTATCTCACCAAATAATTCATCTATTCCACCAAGATGTATTGCCAACAATACAACACGTGCAAAGAAAGAAAAAAACAAAAGAAATATACTGACAAAAAACGCAACAGAGGAGTAAACAGGTCCGATCATAGTAAGTATAAGTACTATTGCACTTAACAGTAAACATGAAGTAAAAATAAAACTAGATTGTATTAATCGATTATATTTTTTTATTTCTTTATTTTTATTTTTATAATCTTTTTCTTGGGTAAGAATATTTTTCTTCTCATCTTCTAAATCCGCACTTTTAGAACTAATCCTCTCTTTTAAAGACTTAATTCTCTGTTGCACTAATTCTGTATATATATTGTCTCTCTTATCCACCAAGCAGTTTACCAAATTGTGATATTCCGGCGTTTCTACTATTACTCCCATATCGGTTATCCCTCTCCCTTTACATTCTATAAGAGTAGACCAACATATTTGATACGTAGGATATTCTGCCACAAGGTTTTGAGCAAAAGGCAAAGCTTCTTTATACATATCCTCACACAACATCGAGTTTATATTCGATATTTTATCCTGTGCCTTACAATTCTCTGTACATACGGAGATAATCTTGTTATAGTATTTCTTTTCTTCCGCATTGCAATTCTTCAAAACGAGTTTCATCCATTCACAGTCCAAATCTATTGCAAAGTCCATCAACTGCGCTTCGTCAACGATACGCCATTTAGCATCGCCGTACATTCCGCTATATATATCCCACAAATAATCTTCCGCCCATAGAAGCAGGCAAGCTCTGGCGGCTTCATAATCTGTAGGAGCAAACTTCTGCAATTCTTCAAAGCACTCGTCGTGTGCTTTTTTTATATCACCGTCTGTCTTATTATAATACAATTTTAGGTGTCCCAATGCCTCTCTCTTCTTTTTGTCGGCAACAAGTTGTTCTGGTGTAAGATCCACCTTTACCTTTTCTCTTGCGGTGCGGGCTAGTTCACGCATTTTTTCAAACTCTTCGAAGCGCTTTTTAGCCACGTCGCTGACGTTAACTTTTGTGATGGAGTTATCTGTATTTTCCACGTTTTCAAAGGCGGTTTTCAAATAACTTCTTACCTTGTCCCACCAATCCATATCGTCGTGGCGGATTGCTTGCTCTGCTCTCAATGTAGTTGGCAAGGTTTCGGGAGCGACGTTAGAGCCGAGAATCGTCTTAAAGGACTTGATTGGGTTGTCTTTGACCAAGTTTACAAATCTAGACCATTCGTTTTTTACCCACACTGCGTTGATATGTTCCAATGACGTACCTAGTATGAGCATTACTTTGGCGCTGTTGAGTGCCGAAAAGATATTGACTTCATACGCTCCCGCCTTGTCTGCAAGAGACTCTTCGGCATAAAAGACCTTGTAGCCGTAACCTGTCAGTTTGTAATACAAATCGCGCGCCCACTTACTCTCTTCCGTCGGGGTTGTGCCGTCTTCTTCGTTTTGCTTGTAACATATAAATATGTCGTAACTCTGCATTTTGCCCGACATGCTCAACAACTGTTTGCGCACCTTTTCTATGCTCTCGCCAAGTTTTTTGTACTCGGCACTTTCACTAGGCGTAGCGTCCTTGACTGCATTGTTGAAGTTGATATTGTCCTTGACAGCAATATTCTGCACTCTATGGCACAGCGTAGGCTTGTACTCGTTGTCTACTTTGTCTTTGACAAATTCTATGCCGTACTCCGACAAAAACATACCCCAATGAGCCTCGGCGCAAGTATTGTCCAAAGCTATAGCTCTCTCATACTCTTCCATAGCTCCCGCAAAGTCTTTGCGATACCTCAGCTTAGCACCCATATTGAGCGCAAACATCAACTCGCCATTGGTAGACTTGACGTAAGATTCCTTTTTGCAGTACCTACAACGATAGTGCCCTTCGGCAACAATTTCCATTTCCCCACCACAGTTTGGGCATTGCAAAATGTTCATAATTTCCTCCTTAGAATTTACTTTTTAAGTAATAATTTATTACCTAATGTATACATTATATAATGTAAATGTCTACAAGTCAATAGGTTTTCGACTTTATAATGAAAAATCAGCGGAGGAATTGATAATGCAATTAAGAATACTTGAGATACTCAAAGAAAAAGGTAAAACAAAATATTGGCTGTACAATCAAATGGGACTAAGCTATCAAAACTTCAATAAAATAGTCAACAACCAAACGGGCAGTATCAAGTTTGAAAATCTAAAAGCTCTTTGCGACATTCTCGAATGTACTCCCAACGACTTATTTACCGAGTATCACAACAAAAAATAGTTTTAGCTCCGAATTCGGAGCTAATTTATTTATCAATTCGTCAGTTAATTTTCACGTATTCAAATCCTAATACGACCAATCCATCCCACGATTATTAAATTCTATTCAAGAAAAAGATTGAAAATATTGTCGCTATTGAGTTGACAAAGGCACGAGTTTGGTTTATTATACTATTGCTAAATAAATGCGGACATGGCGGAATTGGCAGACGCGTACGTTTGAGGGGCGTATGGGAGACCGTCCGGGTTCAAGTCCCGGTGCCCGCACCACACAAAAAATAGGAGCAAGCATTGCTCCTATTTTTTGTGGTGTAGGCACACATAGAGTTGAGCCTAACGAGCATAGCGAGTGTAGTAAAATTGAGGAATAAATTATGAAAAAAGTTATTGTTTATATTCACGGAAAAGGCGGAAACGCCCAAGAAGCCGAGCATTATAAAAATCTTTTCCGAAGTTGCGACGTGATAGGTTTTGACTATCGCTCAAGTACGCCTTGGGACACCAAACAAGAATTTTCAGAATATTTCGACAATATGAGCAAAGATTACGACTCCGTAAGCATAATCGCCAACAGTATAGGAGCGTACTTTTGTATCAACGCTTTGAGTGACAAAAAGATACAAAAAGCATATTTCATCTCCCCTATCGTCAATATGGAACAACTTATCTTGGATATGATGCAGTGGGCTAACGTTACGGAAAGTGATTTGCAATCACAAAAACTTATAGCAACGACTTTTGGCGAAACTCTATCTTGGAAATACCTCGTTTGGGTAAGAAACCACCCTATAAACTGGAAAATTCCTACAAAAATACTCTATGGAAGTAAAGACCACTTACAATCGATTGACACGATTAAGTCCTTTGCCAAGCAATTCGGGGCGAGCGTTTGCGTTATGGAAAATGGGGAACACTGGTTCCATACCAAGGAACAAATGGACTTTTTGGATAATTGGATTAGTAGATAAAACAGTTGTCACGACTTTGCATTTGCTTTTGCCGTAGGTACCCCCCCACTTGCCCGCTATCCTTTATTATTCGAGCCAACTCCTATTTTCTTTCAAAGTTGACCGTTTGGTTTTTCATAGAAATTTTGCTCACCGAAAAGCCGTAGTCCGACAGTTCTTTTTTATAGCTCAAAAAAGAATGGTCGATAGGCATACCCGAGATTTTTTCTATCTCGGCAAAAGTCAGTACGAGCTTGTCTCTATTTTGTTCGCTTATAAATTCCCAAAGTCGTTGATATTTACTCATATCGTTTAGATTAGTTTATATGCTTATAGTTTCTATGAATTACAAAGTTTAATCGATATTTTTTATATCGAAAATAGTCTTATCGACGATTATTTCTTCTGCCGAACAATGTCAGCACGTACACGAAGAAACGCAAGAAATACAAAAGTGAAACCAATGAGGAAGCAAGATAAGTCATAGCCGCGGCGCTTAGCACCTTACTTGCTCCTTGCACTTCGTCTTCGTTCAATATACCTTCTTCGACTAGCATTTTCTTAGCCCTTCGGCTCGCGTTGAATTCTACCGGCAAAGTAATCAAAGTAAACAAAAACGACCCGCCGTAGAGAATAACGCCCACCATAGCGATATAAAAGCCTATGCTAGCGGTTGTCGACGATATAATCAAGTCGATGACCAAGCCGATCAGCACGAGCGGAAGCGACAATCGAGTTCCGAAATTGACTACGGGTACTAGAGCCGTTCTGATTTTGTAAAAAACATACCCCTTGCGCTCCTGAAGCACGTGTCCCATTTCGTGTGCCGCAACTGCAACCGCCGCAACGGAATTGCTACCGTAAGTGCTATCGGATAGATTTATCATTCTCGCCTTGGGGTTGAAGTTGTCGGACAACTTTCCGCTTATGCGCCCAATGGAAATATCGTATATATCGTTGCTTTTCATCAAGCGCACGACGGCGTCGTAGCCCGTCATATTGGAGGAAGTGGGCACGGTATCGTATCGGGCAAACGTTTTGTTTACCCTACTGTTCGCTATGAAGCAAATAATCATACATACCCCAAGCGCACCCAAAAACCAAAAATAATCTTGCAAATACATATCAATTCTCCTTATTTTCCGCAATCTACCAACGCATTCAAACCACTAGGTTTCTATTATATTTTGGCTAGATTTATAAGTTTCATAATAGGCTATCGATTAAGTATAATATTTTCTACGACAAAGCTCAATATTTCTCTAGTCAACTTTACACAAATTTTGCTTATATACAACGTCGCTTTATTTAATATTATTTCTCTCTTTTTTGCTTCTAAGTCTTACGCTGCTACCCAAAGAGTCGCTGACGTCGCTTATCGCAACGAATGCTCGCGTGTCGATTGCTCCGACGATTGCCTTGAGTTTGCCCACTTCGAATCTATTGACCACACAATAGATGACGGTTTTATCGGTTTGAGAATAGTGCCCTTTGGCTTTCATCACGGTGATACCTCGTCTAAATTCTTTAGACAGCGCGTCGGCGACGTCTTGGCATTTATCCGTGATGATAAAGGCGGCTTTAGCCCTATCCAAGCCGTCCACTACGAAGTCGACCGCCTTTAGACCTACGGCATACGATACGATAGAATACAGCGACAACACCCAGTTGTGCATCAACGCACCCGCCAAAATATAGACGATTGCGTTGTATATCATTACGAAAGTACCCACAGTCAGTCCGATTTTTTTGGCGATAACCACCGCCGCGACTTCTATTCCGTCGATAGCGCCGCCGCTGCGTATAGTAAGTCCGCTACCTATGCCCGACACTATACCGCCGAAGATTGCGCACAAAATCATCTCGTGTCCTACCAAAGGCGAGCCACCCTCGAAGTTGATACCGAACACGTATTGATATAGATAAGAAAACAAAGAATATACGCCTATGGCATACAAAGAATAGACGACGAATTTTACCCCCATTTTTTTAAATCCAAAGATAAAAAACGGCAAGTTGAGAGCAATCAAAAATACGCTCAGCGGCACTCCCGCAAGCTGCGAAAGCAAAAACGACGTACCCGATATACCTCCGTCGTATAGGCTGACTGGAGTGAGGAACAAAGTCACTCCCGTAGCGTTGATGATACCGGCTATAGTCAACATCAAAAAGTTGAAGGGAGAAAACTTGCCAAGGACTTGGCTCAAATTGACCTTTTTTCCTCCGTTTTTGACTTTGGGATTGATATAATGCTTTTTCTCAATAGGCTTTTTTGACGTCATAGCATTGTTATCGCTCTCCGACTTTGTAGCAATATCGTCGGCGTTGCAGTCTGTGTTTTGTCCAACGTCGACCGTCGTGCAATCTACAATTTCCGTCTTATCGTGCTTTTCCATATTAGCCTCCTCTTCATACGCATTAGCCGTCTCATACAATCTTTATTGACGCCTTGCGAGCAATATGCTCGAATTTACAGTCTATCGCATTCGCCGACCGTACGGCATAAGTATTTTACAAATAAGGTGCAACGCCTAAGAGTTGCACCTACAAAATTGTCGAGAGATTATTGCGAGTCTTCGTTTGATTTTTCCTCGATACTCTCCTCCACGCTGTCGGTGGTCACTTCTATTATTTCTTCGTTGGTATCTAAGCCTGCCTCTCTTGCTTCTTCCTCTTCAATCACCTTGTCCAATCCCTCGCCCGCTTCGGCAAGAATTTCGTCGGCATTGACGGATTTAGCTTTGAGTTGTTCCAAAACTTGACGATAATTCTTTTTGCTGAGCGGATAGAAACACAAAGTAAGCAACATCAAGCCGCTTGACACAACAGAAATCCAAGTTGCGATATTGGCGTAATTTTACAATTTTATTCCAATATTATTTTAGATATACTAACATAAAGAGACCTTGTAAGTCAATGCCAAATACCGATATTTGGATTTATTTAATACTCATTATTTGTTTCTATTTTGCCGTGCTCAGTCGCCACGGTCATGCGATGTCTTTTAACTTTACCGATATGTTGGCGTTGCGTGTTTTATCTTCAATTTAGATTTTTACTTAACCTTTTTTGGCTTACGGTATAGATTTTATCCAAAATTACGCCTAAAATGGTAAAATATATAATCTTTATTTATCAATTCAATAATTATTAAAGTTACTTACAAAAGTATCGAGCCAAAAAAAAGGCTTTGCTCTAAAGCAAAGTCCCTACTACGATTGTTATATACAATTTAATAAACCGAGCAATGTATCTACTTGCTTGTACAACTCTGGTTGCGACCCTTGATTGAGTATCGTCCAATCGCTGAGCTTTCGTATAGTCTCGTCACTCGGTTGTGCGGCAATTATCGACTTGGTTCTTTCCAAGGTATATCCGCTTCTTGCCATTACTCTTCCGATACGAATTTTTTCATCGCAAGTCACGCCGATTACCTTGTCAAAAAAGCCCTCCAATACACTCCCCGCATATACGGATACTTCAACGAAGATATTATCGTATTCGTCGGCATATTTTTCCAGTCTGGCTTTGACTGCACCGTGCACGATAAAATTGAGCGCCTTACGTTTGTCGTCGTCCCCAAAAATCGCATTGGATAGAGCCTCTTTGTCCTCCACTACTCTCTCGCTCACTCCGATAGCCTCGGCAATTTTCGCTTTGACTGCCTTCTCGCTCATCACGTCTTTGGCTATGACGTCACAGTCAAGGACGACCTTTCCCTTGCTTGCGATATAGCGAGCCACGGTAGATTTTCCGCTGCCTATATTGCCTATTATAGCAATCTTCATCACTTAGCCTCCAACCAATTCTCGCCCACGCCGACTTCTGCTTCGAGTTTGACGCTAAGTTTGCATACGTTTTCCATACACTCTTTCATCAATTTTTGCACCTTTTCTACTTCGTTTAGCGGAGTATCGACTATAAGTTCGTCGTGCACTTGCATTATGAGTTTTGCCCTAAGCCCCTCTTTTTTAAGAGCCTCGTACACCCTCAACATGGCTATTTTGATTATATCGCTCGCGCTGCCTTGCAACGGCATATTCATAGCGATACGCTCGCCGAAACTTCTGATATTGTGATTGCTTGCCGACAGCTCGGGTATATCTCTTCTTCTGCCGTACATGGTAGTGATATATCCGTCCCTACTTGCGTTGCTCACACAGTCCTCGGTATATTTTTTGACTTTCGGATATTTCTCGAAGTATTTGTTGATAAAGTCCCTCGCCTTCCATACGGGTATGGACAGGTCGTTGGATAGCCCGAAGTCACTAATGCCGTAGATAATACCGAAGTTGACGGCTTTGGCTTGTCTACGCATATCGGGGTCCACCTTGCTAAGAGGCACTCCCATCACTTGCGACGCCGTCGTTGCATGTATATCCACGCCGTTGTTGAAGGCGTCTATCATAGTCTTATCGCCGCTTAGGTGCGCCATCAATCGCAATTCTATTTGCGAATAATCGGCGCATACGAGAGCATTGCCCTCTCCCGCGATATACATCTTCCTTATTTGTTTGCCCTCGGGTCGTCTTACCGGGATATTTTGCAGGTTAGGCTCGGTGGACGACAGTCTGCCCGTAGCCGTCACGGTTTGCTTAAATACCGTATGCACGTACCCCTTCGAATCGATGAGCGGAATAAGCCCGTCCAGATAGGTGGACTTGAGTTTAGTCAGTTCTCTATATCGCAAAATAAGCGGAATGATCGGGTGCGCGTTCCTCAAACCTTCGAGCACTTCGCTGTTGGTAGAATATCCCGTCTTAGTCTTCTTTCCTCCCTTCAGTCCCAGGTCTTCGAAGAGCACGCTTGCAAGTTGTTTGGTCGAGTTGATATTAAAGGACTTGCCCGCAAGCGAGATTATCTGACTGCTCAACTCGTCTATTTCTTCGCCAAACTTTTGATTGAGCCTGTCAAGTACCTTTCTATCCACCCTAAAGCCCTGCTCCTCCATATCGAACAGCACTTCTACAAGCGGCAACTCTATTTCCTTATAAAGTTTATCCAACCCCTTTTGCTTCATTTCCTCGTCAAGTAAGCCGTTGAGGGCAAAAATATCCTCGCTTTCCACGCTCTTTTTGGCAAGGTACGCGTCGGACAATTCGGACAAGTTTTTGTAGTTCTTGATAGCGTTGCAAAGGTAGGCTTTGAGCAAAACGTCGTCGTAATTTTTTAAGCCGACGCCCTCGTAAGCAAGTGCGTGCATTACGCTCTTGGCGTCAAATAGCAGCTTTTTGATTTCTTCGTCCTCGAGATAAGGCTTGATATGTTCCAAAAGCTGTCCGTACCCCAGTCCTTCTCCCAAAAGATTGTCGCATACGACTATTTTGTAGGCTCTATGCTCCGAGGCGCTCAGCGAAACTTCCTCGGCAAGGCTTAGAGCCATGGTCTTATATTTTTTGACGTCGTCAAGTGCGGTTTGCAAGCCTTGCTCGTCGGTGATTTCCACCACTTCGCACTCGACTGTTTTTACGTCTTCCGTCTTATTTTCTTCGATTGTATTTTGATCTATTTTGGTTATCAGTTTAAAAAATTCCAGCTCTCTAAACTTTTCCTTGACCTTTTCGCCCCACGGCTCAACGATAGCATTGTCAAGGTCGAATTCTATCGGCACGTTGACGTCGATTGTTGCTAGTTTGTACGACAGATACGCCATATCCTTACCGGTTTCCAATTTTTCTTTTAGTTTGCCCTTTATCTCGTCTATATGTTCGTACACACCGTCCAGCGTGCCGTATTTGGATAGCAAATCTTTGGCAGTTTTTTCGCCCACTCCCGCAACTCCGGGGATATTGTCGGAGCTATCTCCCATCAGCGACTTGAGGTCGATAATCTGAGACGGTACTAGCCCTTCTTGCGCCAAAGCCGCCTCGTCGTAGGTAGCAATCTCCGTTATCCCCTTTTTGGTGAGCAAAACGGTCGTAGTGTCGTCAATGAGTTGCAAACTATCCCTATCTCCCGTCACGATATAGGTTGGCACGCCGTAGCGCTTGGCAAAAGTACCTATAATATCGTCCGCCTCGTAACCGTCTAGAGCAACGACGGGGATATTCATCGCCGCCAACACTTCTTTCATAGGTTCCATTTGCTTGGCAAGGTCCTCGGGCATACCCTTACGGTTGGCTTTGTATTCCTCGTACATAGTTTTTCGGAAGGTAGGTGCTTTTTGGTCGAATACGGCAACGATATGCGTCGGTTGATACTGCTCGATGATTTTCATGAGCATATTGACGTAGCCAAAAATTCCGCCCGTAGGCTGTCCCGCCTTGTTACTGAGATAAGGCAAAGCATAGTATGCGCGATTGATAAGGCTGTTGGAATCCAACAAAACGAGTTTGGTCATAATTCTCTCTGTGCCACACGATTGTTTGGTAGCGAGTATGGCTAATGTGATGATAATAATTATATTATATATGATTATTGCCGAGATGTCCATTTTTATTTTTAATTTATGGGCGGATATATTTGACTTTTGCGCCCATATTTTGTTATAAAATAAATGTAGACCTATAGACAATCACTAAGACTTGCTACTTGCAAGTGATATTCATTCGGTGCTATCAGCCGAATTTTGAGGAAAAATATGAATGCTATTGACATTTTAGAATGCGTCTTGATGATGCTTGCGGGCTTGGGCGTTTTTCTCATAGGTATCAAAGCCATGGGCGACAATCTCGAAGCCGTCGCAGGCAATTCTTTGAAATCTATTTTCAACAAAATCAGCAACAATAGATTTACGGGCGTAGTGGTAGGCGCGGGCGTGACGGCAATTATCCAGAGTTCTTCCGCCACCACGGTTATGGTAGTGGGCTTCGTCAATGCGGGCGTAATGACGCTTACCCAAGCCACTTCTATCATAATGGGCGCCAACATAGGTACCACTATCACCGCCCAAATAGTTTCGCTCCAATCCTTGCCAATCACGGCGTTTTTTGCTGCTATGGCGTGCGTGGGCGCCTTTATGCAGACCTCCAAAAAGTTGCACGTGCGCAACGTTGGCTCAATCATTGCCGGCATAGGCGTACTCTTCGTAGGTCTCGACGTAATGAGCGGCGCAATGAAACAAATTGCCGAAATCGAAGCCGTGCGCAACGTACTCAACGCCACCACCAATCCTCTTTTGTTGTTGCTCCTCGGCGCGGTAATCACGGCGGTAATCCAAAGTTCTTCCGTCACCACCTCCATCATCATCAGCATGGGTATCAGCGGACTTATCGGTCTCGAGAGCGCAATCTACACCACACTCGGTATCAATATCGGCACATGTATCACGGCGGTGCTCGCTTGCATCGGCTCAACCGTCAACGCCAAGCGCACCTCGATTATTCACTTGCTTTTCAACTGTATCGGCTCCTTCTTCTTCTTTATAGTGTTCTTGATTTTGGACAAATTTACCAACTTCTTCACTTGGATGTCGGGCACTTTCAACGGCTCTATCGCCAACCAAATAGCTATGTTCCACACGGCGTTCAACGTTATCACCACGTTGTTGCTACTGCCTTTCGTCAAGGTATTGCCTAAGCTTGCTACCCTCATCATACCTGACAAAAAGTCGAGCGCGGACGACCAAAAGGACATCATCGAGACGGAGAAATTCCAATTTATCGACAACAGACTGCTCTCCACGCCTTCCATTGCGTTGGTGATGATACGCAAGGAGATTTTGGCAATGGCAGGTCTCGCCAAAGACAACCTCGATCTCTCCATCCAAGCCGTCAAAAACAAAGACTTGTCCCAAAAAGAATTGTTTGACACTAGAGAAAAACGTATCGACTTCCTCAACAAGGCAATCACCAAATACACTATCAAGGTATCCAGCGAGCACATCTCCTACATCAGCGAAAAGGAGAGCGCGTCCTACTACTACGTTGTGTCCAATATCGAGCGTGTGGGCGACTATGCGCAAAATATCATGGAATACACCCAAGAGCTCATCGACTACAACGCCGAGTTCTCCGACACTGCTAAGAAAGAAATCGAAGATATGAAGATTGCTATCGACAACCTCTACGACGCCGTCGTATCGGCATTCGAGAGACAAGACATCACCCAAGAACAGACAATCAAAGACCTCGAAGAAATCGTCGACGACTATAAGGCTAGTCTCGAACGCTCCCACCTCATTCGTCTCGGCAACGGTCAATGTAGCGCCGAGTCGGCTAGCGTCTTCCTTTCCCTCGTCAGCAACATGGAGCGTATCGCCGACCATATTCTCAATGTCTTCAAGAGCATGAAGCAATACACTCAAGTCACCAAAACCACTCACGTACTCGCTTCTCCAAAGGCGTAAATTAAATCTAAATCAATACTTCAAATGCAATAGCCACAGCCATACAAGGTTGTGGCTATTATTAATACAAACGAAAAAGTGAGGCACGCGCCTCACTTTTTCGTTTACATCCGCTTTTACAGAGTTTTGAGTATCTCGCCCACTCTCTTCATATCGCACTTGCCGTTGAAGTTGGACTTAAAGTACTTCATCACGTTGCCTATAGACTTGTCGTCGAGTTTTTCGATTTCGGCTTTGATTTCTTCATCGCTCATCATCTTTGGCAGATATTGCGACACGGTAGCTATTTGCACGTCGAGGCTTGCCACCGATTCGGCTCTTCCGCCCTTTTCGTAGCCCAGTCTTTCCTCTTGCAATTCCTTCTCCACCTTTTGCAAAACGACTATAATATCGCCTTCGGTCAGCTCTTTGCCCTTACTTCTCGCCTCGATTGTCTGCAACATAATCTTGCTGATTACGGCGTCGTAAGCGTTCATCGCGTCTCTATTTTTCTCTTTCATTGCTTGCATTTTTGCTTTCTTAAAAAAGTTTATATCCATACTATCCTCCTGTACGTTTTTATTTTATCATAAATTTAGCGTTTTTAACAACAAAATTTCATAATCAATTCCACCACGAAGACCGCCGCCGTAGAGATGAGTGCAACGGGCAACAGCCCAAGCTTGCGCCAAGACGCCAATATCGCCGCAACGAAGCCCACCAACGCGCTCCATATCGATGACGTGCAATACAATACGGCGGGGAAAATCATCGCCGACAAAATACCGTACGGCATATAGTTGAGCACCGATTTGACAAAGGTATTTTTGATTTTACCCCTAAATATCACAAAAGGTAACACCCTAGGCAAGTAGGATACGAGGGCTACTACGGCAATCATTATCAGTAGTTTCATACCTCGCCCCCTATGCTATCCGCCTCGTCTTTTGCCAAGTCGACAGCCTTTTGCTCGTCGCTAATTTCTATACCGTCCTCGCCACTCTCAACGCCGACGTCAATAATCGAATTATCCTCAACGACCCGCTCACTCGTTTGTTCGTCTTTACTCTCTTGCTCGCCGTCATTATTTTGCTCGTCCTTGATAGGCGCAACTATAGCCATAATCATCGCCGACACACCGCCCGCGATGACGTACACCCAACCGCTAGAGAGCTTGTTGAGATAAGGCGTCCAATAGAAAATACAGCTAATCGCCACGGCAATACCAACCACTCCGAGCACGGCTTTATTCTCTCTACAAGTCGGCGTGACTATAGCCACGAACATTGCGTAAATCATAATGCCTAGAGCCGAATAAAGCAATACGGGTATCACGTTTTGAAGAAGCGCGCCAATAGCCGTACCTCCGACCCAGCCCACGTAAGAGGCGGTCGTCACACCTATGCAGTAACCAAAAGTAAGCCTACCTTTGGTAGAATATATGACGGCAAAGTTTTCGTCCGTCATACCGAAAGCAATGACCAATCGCTGCCCCATTCCAATATCGCTCGGCAATTTTTGCGCCACCGACAAAGACATCAAAAAGTAACGTAGATTTATCATCAAGACGGTAAATGCAATCTCTGCAATACCCGCGCCCACGCTCCATAGATTGACCGCAGCAAACTGCCCCGTGCCCGTAAAGTTGGTGAGGGATATGAGTATAGGCGCCCACTTGGCGAGCCCGCTCTGCACGGCAGTCAAACCAAAGGCAATTGATACGCTGAGGTATCCAAGTCCTACGGGCAGTCCCATCTTTATTCCGTCTTTTATCGTCAGTCTTTTTTCCGTCATTTGTCCACAAAATATCGCCGCATTATTTTAGCAGCGATATTATAATACTTTTATCTTCATAAAGCAAACGAAAACCGTCCCTACACCGCTAAAATGCCCCACTACGTGACCGAACGCACCCACAAACTCGACACAGTATTGCGACGCATATCCGCTACCGCACCCTTTTGACTGCGTAGATACGAGTTAGGCGAGGAGAACGAGGATTGGGCGACAGGAGCGTACTATATTGCGTACGTGACTGAGCACAACCGCAAACTCATTAAGCATAACGACGTAGATATGCCGCGAGAGCGACACAGTATTGCGACACATATACCAAGTAGCATTGATTATATTTTGACGGCATAGGTGCAAGTAAGACAAGGAAAAAGGCAACTTTATCGAAGCGAGCGTACTTGCTCCAATGCGAAATTAGTTGCTTACTCTTAATACTCTCGCGGTGGAGATGCGAGCAAGACAAGGAGAGTGAGGACGGCGTGAGGGAGCATACTAATTCGTATGTGACCGAACGCACCCACAAACTCGATGCAGTATTGCGACGCATATCCGCCGCGAGAGCGTCAAATGTTGTGCTTGCGGGCACTATCAATAACAATCATCGCCCCAATATCTTTAGCCTTCAGTTTGAGTATATTTTTACCTTTGGAGGTGCGCTTGTCTATTGGGATGTCCTCGGTATTGATAGCAACGCATTCTTTATTCATGCCCACCAAGGCAATATCGTACGGATAGGTCACGAGCCCCACGAACACGGCGATTCCCAGCGAGTTATCAAAGAGTTTTACGCCTTTACGGAAGCGCTTAGTCGGCTCTATTTCAGGCAAAATTACGCGTTTGCTGATACCGCTTTCCATTATCACGACTATCTCGCCCGCGCCGTCGTTTTGGCTAGCGTAAGCCACGCTGTCGCCCTCGCCGAGCATCACGCCTCTCACACCGCTCGCCTTGCGACCTTGTAGAGGAATATCGTCCGATTGAGCGTTGAGCGCCATACCTTGCTCGGTGGCAAAAAAGATATATCCGCTGTCGTCTTGTTTGATTTCCACCCAACTTAGCACGTCGCCGTCCTTGAGCACGATAGCGGGAGCAAGCGTTTTTTTGTCTGCGCTAAACTCGTCGCCGGCAGTTCTCTTGACCATACCGTTTTTGGTCATCATATACAGTTCTTTACCCTTGAGCTCGCTAGGATTGAATATTGCCACCAACTTTTCGTCGCTAGCAGCTTTAGAAATCTTAGATATAGCCGTACCCTTACTCTTCCACTTGTCGTCGGGCAAGTCGTCGAGGCTAAACACCACGCAGTTGCCCTTGTCGGTAAAGCCTATGATATTGCCGTCGTTGGTGCAAGGCAAAACTTGCTTTGCGAGGTTAGGTGCCGTACAGTTGACGATACTCTTGCTAGCCATAGCGTAGCTTTTTTCCGTCAAAAATCTCATCTCGCCCTCATAGCCAAGCACGATAAATCCCTTACGTTCCAACTTAATTTTGCTAAGGTCAATATCCGAGGATATGGTTTCGTGTTCCGCCACGATAGTGGACTTTCTAGGCTCGTTGTATTTCTTTTTTATTTCGCTTATCTCTTTTTTGACTACGGATAGCTGTTTGCGCTTAGAGTTGATGATAGAATCGAGCTCCTTAATCTTCTCTTTGAGAGCCTCTAACTCCTCTTTCATCTTATCCACGTCGAGTTTATTCAATCTCTTAAGAGGAACGTCCAATACGGCAACGGCTTGTTTGTCGGAGAGCTCGAATCTCTCTCTCAATCTCTCTCTCGACTCGTTGTAGGTCTTGGATGACAGTACTATGTCCACCACTTCTCTTATGTTGTTTACGGCAATCAGCAAGCCTTCGAGCACGTGCGCCCTCTTTTTGGCTGCGTTGATTTCGTATTGCGACCTCTTGTAGATAATCTCTCTCTGATATTCTACGTAAAATGAAATTATGTCCAGCAGTCCCATTTGTTGAGGTTTGCCGTTGGCGATAGCTACCATATTGCAGCAGCATGCCGATTCCATTTTGCTCGTCTTAAATAAGCTTGCAAGTGTTCTCTCCGCGTCGGCGTCCTTTTTGAGTTTGATAACGCAGCGCATACCGCTTCTATCCGACTCGTCGACTATGTCGCTTATCACGCCGAAGACTTCCTTTTTGCTCTCTCTCAGCGCGTTGATACCCTGTAGCAGTGTGCTCTTTTTGATACCGAAAGGTATCTCGGTGATTACGATATTTTGTTTGTCGCCGTCCTTTTCGATATGCGTGCGGGCACGGGTGATAATTCTACCTTTGCCCGTCTCGTACGCCTTGTAAATTTCTTCGCTGTCGATGATGATACCGCCCGTAGGAAAGTCTGGCGCAGGGATATAGTTCATCATCTCTTTTAGCGTAATGTCGGGGTTGTCTATGTAGGCAATTACGCCGTCGATGACTTCGCCTAGATTGTGTGGCGGAATATTGGTTGCCAAGCCTACCGCAATACCGCTGGTGCCGTTGACTAGCAAGTTAGGGTATCTACCCGGCAAAATATCCGGCTCTTCGAGCGAGTCGTCGAAGTTGAGCGACATAGGCACGGTATCTTTGTCGAGGTCTCTCAATAGCTCCATGGCAAGCGGCGTCAGTCTTGCTTCGGTATAACGCATAGCAGCAGCCGAGTCGCCGTCCACCGAGCCGAAGTTACCGTGTCCGTCCACCAACGTACTTCTCACGCTAAAGTCTTGCGCCAATCTTACCAAGGCTTCGTACACCGAGCTGTCGCCGTGCGGGTGATATTTACCTAAGCAATCGCCGACTATACGCGCGCACTTACGGTGAGGCTTGTCGGGGGTTATACCGAGCTCGAGCATGGTATACAAAATTCTTCTTTGCACGGGTTTAAGTCCGTCCTCAACCCTCGGCAAGGCTCTGTCGAGAATGACGTATTCGGAATAAGGAATCATAGAGTTGTGTATTATATCCTCTACGCTTCCCTCTAATATTCTTGATTTATCTTCTATTATTTCGTTCTTTTTTGCCATACCGTACCTTATTTTGCGCTAAGTTCCTTAAATTTGTCCACCTTATTGAAGTCGGCGTATTCGTAGATATATTGCTTACGCGGCTCTACGTCGGCGCCCATAAGCGTGTCGATGAGCTTGTCCGCCGTTGCGGCGTCCTCGATAGTCACTCTCATCAGCGTTCTCGTAGCCGGATTGAGGGTCGTCTCCCAAAGTTGTTCGGGATTCATCTCGCCGAGTCCCTTATATCTTTGCAATGTATAATTCTTACCGCAGTCTTTGAGCATTTCCGTCAGTTCGTTGTCGTCGTAAGCGTACTTGACCACGTTCTTTTCGGTGATTTTGTATAGAGGCGGCATACCTATGTACACGTGTCCGTCTATAATCAGCTGTCGCATATATCTAAAGAAGAAGGTCAGCAAAATCGACCTGATGTGCGCTCCGTCTTGGTCTGCGTCGGCAAGGATAATGACCTTGTTGTACTTGAGCCCTTTGATGTCGAAGTCCTTATCGAAGCCAGTACCCAGCGCATTGATGAGCGACATCAATTCTTCGTTGTCCACTATGCCGTTTTTGCTCTTCTTTTCGGTGTTTAGCGGTTTGCCCTTTAGTGGCAAAATAGCTTGTACCGACCTATCTCTTCCTTGTTTTGCCGAGCCTCCCGCGCTATCGCCCTCTACGATAAACAGCTCGTTGAGTTCGGCTTTTCTACCGCTGCAACCGGCGAGTTTACCCACCAATTCGCTATTGCTCATGCCCTTCATTTTGCGGGCAACTTCCTTGGCTTTAGACGCGTTTTCTCTCGCCTTGCAAGCCACGGCAGCCTTGCCGAATATTGCGTCGGTCACGTCCTTTTTGACCTTGTTGAAGTAGTCTTTTAGGGCGTCGGTAAGGAGGTTTTCCACCATATTTTTGGCTTCGGGGTTGCCGAGCTTAGTCTTGGTCTGTCCTTCGAATTGCACGTTTTGCATTTTGACGATTAGTACCGCCGTCATACCCTCTCTAAAGTCCTCGCCCTGGTAGTTGGCTTGTTTGTCCTTGATTATGTTTTTGGAGCGACCGAAGTCGTTGAGCACCTTGGTGAGCGCCGACTTAAAGCCCGTCTCGTGCGTTCCGCCCTCGGTGGTAGGAATGTTGTTGACGTAACTAAAGATATTCTCTTGATAGCCGTCGGTGTGTTGGAATGCAAGCCCGACGATAAAGTTATCTTGTCTTTTTTCCACGTACACGGGAGTTGGATACAAGGTGGCTTTGTCCTCGTTGAGGTAAGTCACGTAGTCCTTGATACCGCCCTCGTACTGATAGGTTTTGTACTTATAAGAAGTCTTGCCGTCAGCCACGCGGTAGTCTTTGACGGAAAGTTTGATTCCGCCGTTGAGGAAAGCTAGCTCCTTAATTCTGCGATTGATTATATCGAAGCTAAATTTTTCGTTGCCAAATACTCTTTTGTCTGGCAAAAAGGTGACCTTAGTACCCTTTAACTTTTTGTCGCAAGGAGCGCTGGTAAGAGGCGTCTTGATAGCGCCGCTGACCACCTTGTCGCCCTTGTCGTAAGAGTGAAACTCCTCGGTATATTGCACGCCCGACTTGTATATATCCACCCTCAACCATTCCGACAAAGCGTTGGTAACCGACGCGCCCACACCGTGAAGTCCACCGCTAAATCCGTAGCTCTTGTTGTTAAACTTACCGCCCGCGTGCAGTTTGGTAAAAACAAGTTCCACCCCCGGTACTTTGTACTTGGGGTGAATATCGACGGGAATACCGCGTCCGTTATCCCACACGCTGATAGAATTGTCCTCGAATATTTCGATATTAATGGTATCGCCGAATCCGTTGGCAACCTCGTCTATCGAGTTGTCCACGATTTCCCACAATATATGATGCATACCCTTGTTGCCGGTAGTACCGATATACATACCGGGGCGCATGCGCACGGCGTCAAGCCCTTCCAAAACCTCTAAATCTTTGGAGCCGTAACTGCTCATCATATCCTCCGTTTATCTATTGCATTTGTCCAAAAAGTTAGCCACGTCGTCAAAAACTTCTTGCTTATTGATTTCGTTGAGTATCTCGTGTCTTGCTCCGCTATAGAGTTTCATCGTCACGTTTTCTATACCGCTCTGTTTATATTTTCCGTAGAGTTTGTTGACCGATTCTCCAAACTTACCCACGGGGTCCTTGTCTCCGCTGATGATGAATATCGGCAAATCTTTTTTGATTTTGTCTATATTTTCTTGTTTGCATATCACCTTGAGCGCGTTGAAGAAACTTTGATAAAAACCTACCGAGCATACGTAGTTGCAATACTCGTCGTCGAGGTATTTTTGTCGTTCTACGTCGTCGCGATTGCCCCACGCAAAAGGTACGGGCGGATCGAACTGCTTGTCGTATGCGTCAAAGGAGAGTTTTTTGATAAGCTTAGCAGGTTTATCCTTGCCAATCAAAGCGGCTTGAATATTGGCTACCAGCCTACCCGCTTTGACGTCTGCGCCGTCTTGGAACGCCGAGCCGCACAACACGCACGCCGTCAACTTGTCGCTAGCCGATTGGATATAGCCTTGAGACAAAAAGGAGCCGTAGCTGTGTCCGAAGAGCACGAGCGGCAGACCGTATCGTTCTTTGGCGTAGTCGGTTATGAGTTTTAGATCCTCCACCGTATCCCAATAGCAGTCGCCTTCGGGTGCTTTGCCTAGGTCGGCTTTGCCGCTGGTTTTGCCGTGAGCTCTGTGGTCGTCGCCCAGCACGATATATCCTTTGCTATTCAAAAAGCGAGCGAACTCGTCGTATCTGCCGAGGTGTTCAACCATTCCGTGTACCAACTGTACCACGCACTTAGGCTTGTCTACCTCGTCCCAAATATAAAGATTGATTGGATAATTTTTGTATCCCGAAAACTTAATTTCTTTCATATTTTCACCTCTATATATTATAATACTACAATATTATAATTATTTCAAGATACATTTTGGATAATCGTGCAATTTTTTTCATAAAATAAATACGTATCGACAATTTAACAACTATCGGGAGGTGTATTATGAACGTAGCACTCACGGGCGGCGGCACGGCGGGACACGTAATGCCCAATATAGCGCTAATTCCATATCTATCGTGTCGTTTTGACGAAGTTATATATATCGGCAACCAAGGCGGCATCGAAAGCAAGATTTGCGCAAGCGCAGGGGTGGAATTTTGCCATACCGACAGCGTCAAGTTTGATAGAAGTCGACTGTTTTGCAATCTACTCATTCCCTTTATCTTGCCACGTTGTGTCCGTCAAGCCGTCAAAATTCTCAAGCAGCACAAGATAGACGTAGTGTTTTCCAAGGGCGGATACGTCGCCCTTCCCGTAGTGCTCGCAGCCAAAAAATTGGATATTCCCGTCGTTTGTCACGAGTCTGACACTTCCTTGGGTCTTGCCAACAAAATCACGGCACGGTTTGCCCGAGCGGTGATAACTTCGCACGAGGGCGTTTGTCACAAGACCAATAGTTACCTACTCGGCAATCCCGTGAGGGACGTTGTATTCGAGGGCGATGCTTCCAAAGTCTACGGCAAACACCATATCCAAGGTGACAAACCAATCTTGTTGGTAGTAGGAGGCTCTTTGGGGGCAAGGGCTATCAACAAGACGCTCGTCGACTGTCTCGACGTGCTGACCACACGCTACGACGTCGTTCACGTGACGGGCAGCAAGTTCTTTCCGCCCGAACACGACCGCTATTATCATTTACCATACGCAGACAATATCCAAGACTATCTCACGGCGGCAGACGTAATAGTATCGCGAGCGGGTGCCAACTTCGTTGACGAGATACTCGCCCTCGGCAAAAAGGTCGTCTTGATACCGCTGCCCACCGACGCCTCCAGAGGCGACCAACTCACCAACGCCTCCGAAGTGTGTTCTATGGGCTACGCTCGACTTTTGGAGCAAAAGGATCTCACCCCCGACTCTCTCATCGAAGCTATCGACCAAGCCTACCACACCGAATTTCGTCATCGCAACTACGACCGCCAAACACCACAAAAAATTGTTACGTTGCTATATAATATTTGTCAAGACGCTCAAATAAACAAAAAATAATATAATAAAAATATTAGACGATTGTTTTCCAACAATCGTCTAATATTTTTATGTAAAGCATTTTATATTTTTTTATAATATTGCAACAAATTACTTGTCTCGCTGGTATTGAAATATTTATATTTTTTCTTTCATAAAATAATCTCAATTTTGGTACATCTTTGCAATCCAAATATATCAATCTTCCCCCAACAATTCTTTGAGCTTCAAACAACAAATTCTCCGCCACACTAATTATGTAATCCCCAATCTCTTCAAGAATATTGTCGTTTTTTGCTATATGCCCAATTAGAAAAGCCGAATATGTTTTATCTTCTTTTATGCCTCCAACAATCTGCTTCATTTTTGTTTTTGATATTCCTTCTAGACTAATCGACTTAAATGCTAGGCTAAAATAAGCCACTATAGATTCGTTTTCATCAATCAGCAAATAAGTTCGTGCTTTATTATGTTGTTCATAATCAATTGCTTTGTAATGCAAAAAATCTTCTTCATCTTTATTTTTTTTACACTTAAAAGAAAATAAGACCTCTTTCAATTCATCCAAAGAAGTCTTATTATTTTCAAAAATTTTAATTATTTCTCCGAGCGCAACAATTTCAAAGCCCATTTTCTTCCGTTGTTTTCCGCTTTTTTAATAGTGTATTTGCTATTTAAATCGTGAACAATAGGAGATGTATCTTCAATATCGTTTTTCATCATAGAAATAATATCTGGATTTGTGATTACAACATTTTCATCAAATGAAATTGTAGCCATAGATAAATACCTCCTTTGTTTTTCTATTAGTATTATACGATTTATAAAAAAATATGTCAATAATTTAAAAATTTATTTGACAAAAATATAATTTTTTTCGTCCCGTCCGTTGCCAAACGGGACGAACGTCTTATTCTTCGGTTGTTTTGTCTTCTCCATCAGCGTCGTCATTTACATCCGTTTTCGGTTTAGACACTATGCCGCTCACGGCAAATACGCCCAACACGGCAGTCAGCACCTTATCGATATACGGGATATTCAATTCTCCGTTGATTGTGCTCAGCGCCACGAGAATCGCGCTGATGACCGACAGCCAAAAATTATAACTTTTCAATTTTTCTTTCATACTCACCCCAATCTTGCTCTCATTTCTTGTCTTACTCTTTCGATATTGACGTCTATATCTTGCATACACTCCAAGCCTTTACTCAACCTGTCTATAGTATCTTGATACTTCTTTTCTCTCGCTCTGCTGTCTTTGAGTTGATATATCAACAGCGAGCAAAACAACAACGCCCAAATGCCGTTGGTAGCGGCAAACTCCAACAACGATTGCCACATATTATCCATTCAGCGCACTCAACAGACTGCCGTACATCAAGCCGAGATAATTTTTGAGTTGCTGATTGTTTTGTACCAATTCGTAGGCAATATCCTTAGGCATCGCTTGATAGAATTCCAACGCCGTGTTCAATCTTTTTTTGTACTCTTCCAATTTTTCCCCGCTATATCCGTTTCGCACTTCGCTCGCGGTTTCTTTGGTTTGGATGTTGGCAATGTCCTCTTTTTGTTTTTGTATCAATTTGGCTCTGTTTTCCTTATAATCCACCGCTTTCTTGCTCTGTTCGTTGTTGTATTTTTGTATCTTTTCCAGTTGGGAATTTCTCTCTTTTACAAGTTTGTCAATATCGGTGCTTATAGATTTTGCAAAGGCGATGTCGAGGTCGCTCAGCGCCTCTTTTCTTTGCGCGTCCAGTTGCTGTATTTTATTATCTATCGCCCCTATGTCGCTTGCGTATTTTCCATAGATTTGGTCTCGCATTTGTTCAAAGTTTTTTTGTGCCTGCTCGTCGAGATTACTTTTAATCGAAGAGCGCACCATGCCTTTGCTTGCTTGAGAGGACTTGATTTGGTCGAGATTGTCTTGTTTGTTTTGTCTATTGTCGGCATGCTCCTTCTCTGCATTGACGAGGGCTTGCGACTTTTTGTCGTTTTGCGCCTTAATCATGGCGTCGTACTCGTCGGCTAGAGACTTGGATTTTTGGTCTTTGATAGGCGTATAATAGTCGTAAATACGGGTTTTTATTTCGTCTTCGCTTTCGCCTTCGTATTGCATAGGCGTCCACTCGTATTCTTCGGGCAAAACGTCCTCGTACAGCGTCCATCTATTGCTCTGTTTGTTCTTCCACGCTTCGTCCATCTCTTTTAACTTCTCGTAGAGTTTGTACTGCGTTTCCGACAGTTTTTTCTTTTCTCCTTCTCTCTGAGCCTGTTCCTCTTTCTCTTTATTGCTCCCTATTCCAAAAAATTCTTTTATTTTCTCCCACATTTTTTACTCCTCATCGCAATTATGCGATTATATCTTGCTATCCATTTTTTTAGCGTAAAGGTATCAATTTTCAATCTTTTTGCCTCCTTTAGCCTCTATCGAAACGTATATCCCTTGATGCGCTCCGCACTCAAGTTCTACGGTATGTTCTCCCTTGCCAAGACGTCCTTGCCAATGTTTTACGCCGCCTTGCCAAGTCACCCTCTCGCCATCTATCGAGGCGGTTTTATTATCGTTGCCAAGGGCAATAATTCTCACGTCGCATCTTGTGTTTTGACACCAAAATCTCAATACGTATCTATGATTTTCGCTCTGCGGCTCATAACACCACTCGAGATTTTCTCTTATAGCCGACAAAGCCTCCAAAGAGTATCTCAAAGCTTCGTCGGCTTTATATATCCACTCTTGCATATCAACACCTCAACACGTCAACTCTCAACTCTATAGGTCCTATCGTCACCTTTTCGGTATCGTTGGAAAGTAGGAAGTCAAAGGTTCTGCCCTTGACGTTGATAGCGACCCTATTGTTTCGTTCGTTTAGAGCAAACTCGTACTTTTGTCCGTCCGCGGTAATAGTCAGGGTGGTTTGCGCCGTAACTTTGTATTCGGCGTACCTTATATTTTTCAATAGATAAGGCTGGTCGAAGTCCACGTCCTTTATCAACCAACATCTTTGACTTTGCATGGTATATTGTGAGGCGTCGTTTATCAACATGGTAGGCTCGCCTTGCGCTGAAATTGCCACGACGCCACTCAAATTTTTTGCTTCCACCGTCGTCAAGTCTCCCGTTGCATAACCTTTTACCACGCAATAGTTGTTCTTTTCTACGTCGTAGATTATAATTTCGTCGTTTTGGGTAACGATATACACTTGATTTTGTTTAGCCGTCGCGCTCCTAATCTTGCTGTCGTTCCCCGTCGGCATATCCAAATTCTCCAGTCTTTTGACGCCGTAATAATCGTAGCTGTAGGCGCAGTCCTTGGTGCAGAATATTATTTTGTTTTGAGTGGCAACCACCGACTCGCCCAAGATTTTTTCGCCGCCCGCGTACACCTTTTTTAGTTCGAACTGCGACTGTAGACTATAACAAGTCAATCTATATATTCCGTAATCGCAAAAAAGATAGAGATAATCGCCCATGCTCACCAACTTGTTTATCACACCCAGCGAGTTGTCGCACTCCAAATATCCGCCACCGCTCAGCGACACCTCCCAATCGAAGGGGTCGAACACGTCGCTAAACCATACGCTGTTGTTACCGCCTTTGACGAGGGCAAAGATTCTTTCGTTGTGGCTTACTAGTTGCAAAATAATTTTATCCGTCAGCACGGTGGACAAAGTTTGATTTTCGAGTATATACGTCGTACCGCTCGCACCTCCGAGCAACGCCAAATCTCTGTCCTTATAGTTGTAGTCGGTCACCGAAGCAATCTTTTCGTTTAGGTCGAGGTGTTGCCACTTCGCGTCCTTTACGAGGTCTAAGATTTCCAGACCGCCGTCGTGGCAAAATAACAATTTCCCGCTACCCTCGTCTGTTGCGGTGGTATGGACGAAGAAGAGTTTCCCCTCTCCGACGCCGCTCGGCAAGTCGGCAACGAGGCTACCGTCGTCGAGTTTTAGTTTTCCAAAGCCCCTAGCCTCAACCAACATATTGTTTTTGCACTCGAAGTTGTATCCCTCGTCACAACCGCGGCAAGGCAAGTTGCCGTCTTTCTTGACGTTACCGTTGCCGACGTAATACGACAGTCTGCGGACGAGTTGCTTTGGCTTTATAGGACTATTGCTCTTTCTACGTACAATCATCGCCACACCCTACCTTTGACTTTCTTTTCTCTGTTGTTTCTACAAGCGACGGCGATTGCGTCCATAAACTTGTCGTTCATCATCACGGCTTGCTCGTACGCGCCGTCAATCAAACAATATTCCGCGCAAGCACCCAGAGCAAGGCATACGGGCGACACTCGAACGTTTACGTCGCATTCGCCTTCGAGGTCTACGTCCGACGGCAAGTAGCAATATTTTATCTCTACCTCACCCTCTGCGTCAGTCTTTAGTTTTGACGGCAACGCCTCCCACGCGACCTCGTTTCCTTTGGATTTTACGCCGAGTATTTCTCTCACTCTATGGTCGAGCATAGAATATTCCACCTCCCCGTCCTTGACGACGCAAGTTTTACTTTCCGTCAAAGGCAGATAGTCGGAAGCTATCTCTTTCATAACGATATTGGCGCATTTGACGAGCAGTTTGATTTTGGCTGTCGTCTTGGTAGAACTACTGATAGTCGGGTCCTCGTCTCCAAGATAAGTCAAGCAAATTTCTATCACTTCTTTCAGTTTCATATCGCTCCTTTGGCATAGAGGCGTCGGGCTTATCGTCCGACTCCTCTACGCACTTGATTTTCTATTATGCTTTGAGCCCTTTGCAGTTGCGCGTAACCGTTTTCCCTCTCCAATCTTTGATTGTGCTCGTTCATTTCTTTTACCAGCCTTTCCAAGTTTTCCACGCGAGTTTTCCTCGCCCAAGAGAGCACCCTGCAATCCAAGGTTTTCCACGGAATGTCCGCTTGCTTGGTAGGCTTGCATCTGAGATTGTGCAATTCGTATCGGCAGTTTCCCCGATTAAAGTATATTTGATAGTCGTCATCAATGCTCTTTATCCTGCTCGATACGTCAAATAGGTCGTTATATACGGCTACGAGTTTTTGCATAGTCTCTCCTTATCAGCCGGTGATGCCGCTGAGTTTTGCTTGACCGATAGGCTTATCGCACAACATATCGGCGTATTTTACCAAGGTTGCGGTATACGTAGCGGTCCCCGCCTTTTGTTTGATTACCTTACCGCCGTCGCCTTCGAGCCATCTCCAATCGCACAACTGGTGCAACTTAAAGTCGCCCGTGTTGAGCAAGTACATCTCGCCGTCTTCGACGAATCTGTCGGCAACTACGGGGATACCGTTGTAAGAAATTGCTCTAAAACCGCCGTCGAGATTCATATAATCTACGTTGGTACGGTTGAGAGCGAGGTGCTCGAGATAGTATCTTCTCACGTCGTAGCTGCAAAGAATCATATCAACGCTGCTACCCGCTATCTCGTCGATATAGTCGATGACCTCTTGGATTTTGGAGCAAGTAATGTCCCCCACGTTTTGCACGTGTTTCGGACTAAGCCAACTTCTGCCCTCTCTCGACAAGCCGTAGAGGTCTTTGTCGGAGAAGATTGCCTTAAGTCCCGTAAGTTCGTTGTTCTTAGAGCCTTGGACGGTGATATAGTCGACGTTGGCGATAGTCACCGAAGGCGTAGCGCCAATAGTGATAGTCTTGTTTACTCTATCCACGCTCACGATTCTCACTCCCGCAAGTCCCGCGTAAATCTTGTCGGTAGTGCCGTTGTACACGTCGATGACCATACCTTCCATCACGTTCTTTACACTTGCAAGTCCGATAACTTTGCCCGAAGACTTGCTCGACACGCACTTGGACAAAATGCCGCTTCCGTCGCCGTAAAGCATTCTTCCGAGGTTGAACTTGGACGCTTTGAGCAGTCCGTCCATCTCCGCGTTGAGCAAGTTGACGAATGCGCTTGCGCTCGATTGCGAAGCGCGAATTGCCTTGTCGGAAAGCTCAATCGTTCCGTACAAGTTTTTGAGTTCCAATTTAAATCTGTCGTAATTGTTTTGAGCGGCGGTAGGTAAATCTCCCGTTTCCGTACCCGCTCCGATACCGCCGTTGATTCCGTAAGGCACGAGTTTGACTATATCCTTGCCTACCACGTCGTTGGTGCTTTGCTTAATCTTAGCCAAAAACGGATTTATCGTTACGTTGAGTTGGTCGGCTACGATGCCGAGATATACTTCTTTTAGTGCCTTGTCTGCTGTTTCCAGTGTTACCATCAAATCCTCCTATTGATTAGCATCTTTTTGATTATTTCTCCCGCCTCTTCGATGCTCTTTGGTTTATTTGGCGGCGAGAGAATTATTTGCCCTCTGCCCATCATAGATTTAGGCGGGCTGTTTTGTTCAAGACTTTGAATGTACCCGTCTATTATCGTCGACTTAATTTGCTCGTTAGTTAGCACGTATCGGTCAACAAAGTCTTTATTTAGTATCATCTCCTGCGGCGAGATATACGCCTTGCTCAACACCTTGGCAAGCGCGATTTCGAGGCAACTCTCATTGCGCGCCAGTTGGTCGTCGCCCGCTATCTCCTTGCCGATTTCTACGGCAAAACTTCTAGCTAACGGATAATTCTCGAAGAAGTTGTCCGTCCTATCTTTCCACTCTTGCCGCTCGTATATAGGTTGTCGATTAGACTGTTCGTCTTGCTCGCAGTTTGATTTTTCGTTATACGTATCGGGTTTTTCGCCCCCTTCGGCGTTTTTTGTTTGAGCTTTTTCGTCACCGTTTTCTACGTTTGCAGACGCTGTTCGTTCCCTCTCGTCGCATTGAGTTTCGTCGTTGCTCGTCTTGTCGGTCGTAGAATCTAAAGCTGCGTTTTGGCTCTCTCGTGCTATATCTTGCATAGGATTATGCAAGTTTTCTTTGTCGCTTTGCTTGCTTTGCATTTGCTTTGTCTGCGTGGTTTCGTCCACGTTTTGCGAGGCTTTTTCTGTTGAAGGAATTACACTCCCCACCTCAGCATCCATCTCATTTTGTACAAAAATCTTTTCCACATTTTGATATTCTCCTTGCGTTATTTGCATATTCCCCTCACTTCTCATACGTTTGATTTTGCAAGATTTCCACTTGCGCTTCCATCATCTTGCTCTTGTGTTCTCGTATGTGTTTTTTGAGTTTTTCCCTCACCTTTTCAGGTAAGTCTTCGGCGGCGATATATCTCTTGATATGTTCGTCGCAATGTATGTTGTGGTCGTCGAACTCTCCCACCACCAATTCTTTGCTCTCCACTTCGGCGTTTTCCTTCATAGCCTTGTTGCGGTGACATTCTTCTATATCCATACTGCTCTCCCAGTTGCCAAAACCTAGCATTTCGAGTATTTTGAGTTTGTTGCGCTTGGACACCGAGCCGTCGCTGTCGTTGAGTGCTCCTAGTTTGATTAGTTCCATCACCATATTTCTACGGTTGGCAAGCGAATCGCTGAGTTGGTTTTCGTTGTCAAAGACTATATCTTCGCTACCTAGGTCGCTTCTACTAAAGTACACGCTCTTGACGTCGTTGTTGTCGCCCGATATTCTCACCAATCTCTTGGAGGTTGCGTATTGCTTATACAGCCTTATAATTTGCTCGGCTATAGTCTTGAGACATTCTCTTATACTTGACGAAGCGATAGACAGACGAGTGTCGTCTTGCTCCACCAACAGACTAATCGCCTTACCCGACATACTATCGTAGGTCTGCGAATATTTGGACAATTCGCTCACGCCCGATATGGTAACAAACTCCGACAGCAGTCTCTCTTCTTCTATATGGAAGTCACTCGGCACTTTGCCCGCGTCCATCATATGAGGTATGCTCGAGCCTTGTCTATACACGAGAATTTTGCCCGGGGACAATCCCTCTTCTTCCAAGTTGTCGGTATCCACCGAGCCGTCCTCGACTGCCAACACGCCCATTGCGATTCTGTTCATATACTCGTGTTTGCGATTTTTAACTGCGTTGTACGCCCTTTGGAGCGGTATCATTCTCTCCACCACGCTCATACCGAAGAAGGAAGCTATCTTTTCTATGCAATGTATCCTTGCAAAGGGGTACCCGCGCGAGCCGTCTTTGCCGTTGAGATACGGTAGTTCCCCCTTATACAACAGTCGGTCGCCCGCTACTATCACCAATTCGCCGTTAGGCATATCCTTAGTCGGCAAAGTATATCTTTCTATCACCACGCAGCTGTCGTGCGCCCTAGTGTTGAAGATACTTCCCACGCTAGCGCTATAACCCGCTCCGCCTAGGCTAGGCGTATTGTCCATACCCAGTACGTCCACGTCGTCGCCCTTGACGTCTACGCCCCACGCGTCCTTGATTTCGCCCACGTGGTAAGCTTTGGCGTGAATGATGCTTAGACACTCGTCTATGCTACCTCTCGATATGCTGTCGGGATAGATTTCGTATGGCGGAACGACGGCGATTTCCACGTCGCCCTCTTTGACGGACACGTTGTTTTTGCTCTTACCCACGACCCTGCCTTTATCCGCCGACCATATAGTTTTGAAGAAACAGCTTCCCACCACTTCGCTCCACATGGTCGCCGTGTTCATCAACCTCGACATATCGTTCTTTGCCAAGGTCGCCGACACTATCTGCGTGGAGAGTTTGGCAGAATTGACGTCGCCCTCGTCTTGGCTAAACGGTCTTACCGTCATGCCCGTCTTGGTTCTCGACAACTTAGCTACACGCGTCTCGATGATGGACGCAATGTGATTGAATACCTCTCGCTCTTGCCAAAAGTACTGCTTGCCGTAGTCCTCGACGTCGCCTCTCGGGGTTATCTCGCAGTATTGGTTGCCCACCATAAAGTTCATATTAAGTCGCCATTGCAACTCCAGCGGTTTGCGCTCTTGTCTGCGCCTCTCCCAATCGGCTCTCACTTCGTTTACGATTTTTTCTTGTATTTTGTCCTCGATTTTCACCTTATCCTCCTTTCGTTTTGACTTATTTGACTGTTGTTTAGCGTAAGGCTCTCGTCTGAGCAAGTATATTCGTAGGTCTCTCCCTTGCAACTACGTTTTCCAAGGTTGACTTTGCCTTTCCTTTCAGTTGTCGACTCAACGCCGATAGCCTTTTCGCTCAACTTTCTTGACGGATTTATCTTCTTATTCCGCCCTTACTTAGGTCCTTTTGCAAGATATTCTTAGGGCTTTTGGGCACGAATATCATAGCCGCTTGCTCGTAGATTTCTTGCAAACAATCCTTGCAGAGATTGAGATATTTGTCGGGGCTACTGCCCTCTCGCAATACGGAATAATCAGCCGTATTTTTGCAACCCGACGTGTCGCATTTTACCTTCTTTTTTTGCTCGATGATTTTCATACTGTCTCCTTGTTTTTATTAGTCTTTTCGTCTGCGTTTGCTTTCTTTTTCGCTCTCGATTTAGGCTCGGGCTCGTTGAGTTGCCGCGTCAGTTCTTTTAGCATTTCTTGCAATTCTTCTTCACTTTTATCCGACAAGTCGTCAGCTACGTCTTGCAACTCCATCAATGCTTTTATCGCGCTCATATCGGGCGGAACGTGCTTTTTGGAGACCTTTTTCTTTACTAAGTTTCCCTCTTCTCCGCCGTACTCTTCCACCACTTCTTTGGCGGTGTAGCCTATCGCCTTTTTGTATAGAGCTTTTTTCAATTCCTCATTCATTTCTCCTCCTATTCGGCTTATTTTTGCTATACAAATACTCAACCCCGCTTTTGACAGAGTTGAGCATTTTGCGAATACCCAATCCGCTGTCCGCGGAGTTGAGCATTTTGC
>CAMBZZ010000006.1 GCA_945872615.1 uncultured Clostridia bacterium
AAAATGCACCTCCTTTAGTTTTTCATTTCTGTCCAACTTTTGGGGTGCATTTCATAATATAGGTCGCTTTTACTTTTTTGTCGATACGTATCGACTTTTTACAGCAAAAATATGTTTTTGTTCTTACACTCTTCCACCATCTCGTCGGGCCAAATAGAATTTTGCACTTCTCCGATATGCGCCTTGTGCAACAATACCATACATAGGCGAGATTGACCGATACCGCCGCCGATTGTCAGAGGCAACTCGTCGTTCATCAACGCTTTGTGGAAAGGAAGGTCCAATCTGTCGCTTGCGCCGAGTATGCCAAGTTGATATAGCATTGCTTCCTTGTTTACTCTTATACCCATAGAGGACAGTTCCACCGAGCGATTGAGCACGGGGTACCACACGATCAGGTCGCCGTTGAGTGCCCAGTCGTCGTAATCGGGCGCGCGGTTGTCGTGAGGCTTGCCCGACTTCAAGTTGTTGCCTATGCCGATTATAAAGATTGCGCCGAGTTGTTTTGCCAACTGGTTTTCTCTCTCCTTAGGCTCGAGGTCGGGATATATGTCTTCCAACTCTTGTGAGGAGATAAAGGTTATTTGTCTAGGCAAAAAGTTTTCGAGACCGTACGTGCTTTCGATTACGTTGGCGGTAGAATAGATAGCGTCGTATATCTTGCCCACGATTTCTTTGAGGAAGTCAAGATTGCGTTCTTTTTCGCTGATAACTCTTTCCCAGTCCCATTGGTCTACGTAGAGAGAGTGGATTTCGTCGCATATCTCGTCACGGCGTATTGCGTTCATATCGGTATACAGACCGCTGTCCACTTCGAAGCCGTAGTAGTGCAATGCATATCTCTTCCATTTTGCCAGAGAATGTACGACTTCCGCCGTCTTGCCCGTTTGCTTGATGTCAAAACTTACAGGTCGTTCTACGCCGTTGAGATTGTCGTTGAGCCCCGTATCGTTTAGCACGAAGAGGGGAGCGGACACTCTAGTCAAGTTGAGGTTGCCGGCTAAGAACTTTTCAAAGTTGTCCTTGATAGTTTTGATGGCGATTTCGGTTTGAATAAGATTGAGTTGAGATTGATACATATTTACTCCTACAGTTTGTCTATAAATTGCGGGTCGATAGTGTTGTCTACGCAAGACGGATATTTGCCGTCAAAACAAGCGGTGCAGAAATCGGCGGTGGAGCAAGGAGCAATGTCCTTTACGCTCTCTAGTTTGAGGAAACCGAGTGTATCGGCATCGAGATTTTGTCTGATTTCTTCTTCCGTCCACTTGACTGCGGCTAGGCAACTTCTATCGGGAATATCCGTGCCGTAGAAACAAGGATACAAGAATTTAGGCGAGCTTATACGAACGTGCACCTCGGTTGCACCCGCGTTTTTCAGCAGTTTGACGATATTTTTGAGGGTAGTACCTCTCACTATAGAGTCGTCAATCATCACTATGCGTTTGCCTTTGACGTTGCTCACCAAAGCGTTGAGTTTGAGAGCCACGCTTCTCTCTCTCATTGCTTGGGTAGGTTGAATAAAGGTTCTTCCTATATATCTATTCTTAATCAGTCCCGTGCCGTAAGGGATACCGCTTTGGGCGGAGTAACCTATCGCGCTGCACAGACCGCTGTCGGGTACGCCTATTACGAGGTCTGCGTCAACCGGATATTGCATAGCCAGCAGTTTGCCCGCATTCATACGAGCCTCGTTGACGCTTTGGTTGTCTATGGTGCTATCGGGTCTAGCGAAGTACACGTGTTCGAATATGCACAGAGCCGACTTGTCTGTAGCAAAGCGCATATCGCTGTACATATCGTCCTTACTAACCACGAGGATTTCACCGGGTTTGATGTCTCTTTCAAACTTCGCTCCCACCGTTTCGAGTGCGCAAGTCTCGCTGGCGAATACCACGCTCTCGTTGATATAACCCATACACAGAGGTCTGATGCCTAGAGGGTCTCTCAGGGCGATGAGTTTGGTAGGGCTCATAACCAGCAACGAGAAGGCGCCTTTGAGCATAGGCACTACGTTGGCAACCGCCTCTTCTATCGTTTTGCATTTTAGTCTTTCTCTAGCTATGAGATAACAAATTATTTCGCTGTCGTTGTTGGAGTGGAATATTGCTCCTTGGTTTTCCAGCGCCGTTCTCAAGGCTTGCGAGTTGGTGATATTGCCGTTGTGAGCCACGGTAAGGTTACCTTTGGCGTAGTTGACGGTGATAGGTTGAGCGTTTTCCACACCCTTAAAAGGACCCGAACTGTATCTGACGTGACCAATGGCTATATCGCCTTGCATCGACGCAAGGTCTTTGTGCTTAAAGACGTCGCTCACCAAGCCGAGACCTCTCACGAGGGTAATTTCTCTATTATGGTTGACGGCTATGCCGGCTGCTTCTTGACCGCGGTGTTGCAGAGCAAACAAGCCGTAATAAACGGTGCTTGCGATATTGCCCGCTTTGGACTTGTCGTATATGCCGAATATGCCGCATTCTTCGTGAATTTTGTCGTCGATCGCGTTTTGCATAAAAACCTCCACAGATAAAATACGCATTTAGTATATCAAAATCGCGCCTTTGTGTCATTAAAATTGAGCCAAATAAATATTATTTTTTTGCTTCTTTTAGATTGACATCGGGGAGGGATTTAGCGTATTATTTTAATAATGGCTCGGCAAAGGAGTCGAGTGAGTGCAAGTAACGGTTTTTCGTTTATTCGCGACTAAACTATTAGGAGATTTATGTTACCAACGTACAAGGGCAAAAGCCGATACGACATTGGCAAAGCGTATTAGAAGACTGACAAGGCATTGTGATATGCGTTGAGTAGTCTTCTTTTTTTTAACATATCGACAATATTTGAGAGGTATATATGGACAAAATTTATTTGTATCTTGCAAGTGGACAAGTCTTTGAAGGCACGGCTTTCGGAGCGCGCAAACAAGTAGTGGGACAACTGGTATTCAACACCGCAATGGGTGGAGACATGACGTTGCTCACCGACGAGTGTTACGAGGGACAGATTGTGGTAGACACCTTTCCCGCTTTCGGCAATTTCGGCGTCAATAGCGACGTGGAGGGCAAGGACAGTTACGTCAAGGCTGTGCTCGTCAGAGAGGTGTGCGACAAGCCGTCCAACTTCCGTAGCGTAGGTTGCGTATCTAAGTTGATGGAAGAGCGCGGGATAGTAGGAATGGCGGGTCTCGATACTCGTCACCTTACCAAAATCATCAGAGACAACGGCTCCGTCAACGCGCTTATCACGTCTTCGCCAAGTCTTGACGACGAGCAAAAAGCCTTACTCGAGGGCTACGACCCAACCACCTCAATCAAGGGTAGAGGAGTTAGCAAAGCGGGTCAAATCATAGGCAAGGGCGACAAGATGTGCCTTATCGACATGGGCGAAACTTACGATATTGCGCACAGCCTCACCGCTAAGGGCATGAGCGTAGAAATTATGAGCGCGGACGCAACTGCCGAGCAGATATTGGAGGCAAAGCCCGTCGGTGTAGTTTGGTCGTCGGGCAGCGATAGAGTGAGCGATTACGACCAAGTTGTACAAACCGTTGCTACGGTCGGCAAGAGCCTACCTATGCTTGGTATAGGATTGGGACACAAACTCATGGCGCTCTCGTGCGGAGCCAAGCTCGATAATATGAAATACGGACATCACGGAAGCAACCAACCTACCAAAAAACTCGATACAGGTCGCTTATTTGTCACTTACCAAAATCATAATACCGACCTTGACCTCAGCGATGCCAAGGGTGTAAAAGCCACCTTTGTCAACGTCAACGACGGCAGCGTCGAGGGCTTGGAATACGACTGTTACAAGGCTATATCCACCGAATTTTTGCCAAGTTTCAACGGCGGACCGATAACCACCGATTTTATATACGACCAATTTATCAATTTAACAAAGGAGAATAGATAATGCCACTCAACAAAGATTTACACAAAGTAATGGTAATAGGTTCGGGACCAATCGTCATCGGACAGGCTGCGGAATTCGACTATGCGGGCACTCAAGCGTGCAGAGCTCTCAAAGAAGATAATCTCGAAGTCGTGCTTGTCAATTCCAATCCGGCAACTATACAGACCGACAACGCGGTGGCAGATAGAATTTATATCGAGCCTTTGACGCTCACCACCGTCAAAAGAATTATCGAAAAGGAGCGTCCCGACAGCCTCCTCTCCACGCTCGGCGGTCAGACGGGACTTACGCTCAGTATGCAACTTGCCAAGGAAGGCTTCCTCGACAAGATGGGAGTGCGTCTCTTGGGCGCCAATCCCGAGACGATAGACAGAGCCGAGGACAGACAAAGTTTCAAGGACACGCTCGCAGAAATCAACGAGCCCGTCATTCCTTCCGAGGTCGTCAACACTATGGACGACGGTATCAGAGTAGCCGCCGAGATAGGCTATCCCGTCATCATTCGTCCCGCATTCACTTTGGGAGGAACGGGCGGCGGTATCGCTCACAACCAAGAGGAGTTCGAAGACATAGCAGAGAACGGACTTCGTCTCAGCCCTATTCACCAAATCTTGGTGGAGAAGTGCATCAGCGGTTGGAAAGAAATCGAGTTCGAAGTAATCAGGGATAGCAAGGGCAACTGTATCACGGTATGCAGTATGGAGAACGTAGACCCCGTCGGCGTGCACACGGGCGACAGTATAGTCGTTGCTCCCGCGGTAACGCTATCGGAGAAAGAGTTCGGAATGCTTCGCAGTTCGGCGCTCAAAATCGTCAACGCTCTCAAAGTCGAGGGGGGTTGCAACGTTCAATTCGCTTTGCATCCCGACAGTTTAGAGTACGCCGTCATAGAAGTCAATCCGCGCGTCAGCCGCAGCTCGGCGCTTGCCAGCAAGGCAACGGGTTATCCTATTGCCAAAGTTGCCACCAAGATTGCTATCGGTTACAGTCTTGACGAAATCAAAAACGCCGTTACGGGTTGCACCTACGCTTGCAACGAGCCAACCGTGGACTATATCGTAGTCAAATTCCCTAAGTGGCCGTTCGACAAATTCTTCTATGCCAGCCGTCAACTCGGTACGCAGATGAAAGCGACGGGCGAGGTAATGTCCATAGGCTCTTCCTTCGAGCAAGCATTGATGAAAGCGGTAAGAGGAGCGGAAATCTCCATGGACACCCTATACAACAAGAAGATTGCCGCAATGAGCGATATGGAATTACAAGACAAGATGCTGTCTTGCGACGACGAGAGACTATTCGTCATCTACGAACTTCTCAAGAGGGGCGTCACCGTCAACGAAATTCACACCAAGACCAGAATAGACAGGTGGTTCCTCAATAAACTCGTCAATATCATCGATATAGAGAAGCGTTTAGAGAGCGAGGAGCTTGACGACGACCTCTATTTGCAAGCCAAAAAAGTAGGGTTCCTCGACAGCTCTATCGAGAGAATAAGCGGCAAAAAGATTGCCAATCCGATATATGCTTCATACAAAATGGTAGACACGTGTTCGGCGGAATTCCCTGCGCAGACCCCTTACTTCTATTCCACCTACGACAGCGACAACGAAGCCGAGCAGTTTATCCAATCCCACTCTCAGGGCAAAAAGAAAGTCATCGTATTCGGTAGCGGACCTATCCGTATCGGACAAGGCGTAGAGTTTGACTACGCGTCAGTACATTGCGTATGGGCGCTCAAACGTAAGGGCTACGAAGTCGTCATCGTCAACAACAATCCGGAGACGGTATCCACCGACTTCGATACGGCGGACAGACTATACTTCGAGCCTCTCACCAACGAGGATGTGCTCAACATTCTCCACACCGAAAAGCCCGACGGAGTAGTCGTAGCATTCGGCGGACAGACGGCAATCAAACTCACCAAACTCTTTAGAGAAAGAAATATCAAAATCCTCGGCACTCAAGCCGAATATATCGACATGGCGGAGGATAGAGAACTCTTTGACGAGTTGCTTGAAAGATTGAAAATCAAGCGTCCCGAGGGCTATACGGTAATGACCAAGGAGGAGGCTTTGCAAGTCGCCAACAAGATAGGCTATCCTACCTTGCTTCGTCCATCCTACGTGCTCGGCGGACAAAATATGTGCGTTTGCCACTCCGACGCCGACGTCATCGAATATATGGACGTCATTCTCTCCCAAAAGATAGAAAATCCCGTACTTATCGACAAATATCTCATGGGTAGAGAGATAGAAATCGACGCTATTTGCGACGGCGAGGAGATACTTATTCCTGGCGTTATGCAACATATCGAGCGCACGGGTATTCACTCGGGCGACTCTATTGCAGTATATCCTTCGTGGAATCTCAGCGACGAAATGCTTGCAAGAATAGTGGAGTGTTCCAAATTGCTTGCTATCAACTTGCACACCGTCGGACTGGTAAATATCCAATACCTTATCTATGAAGAAGAACTCTATGTTATCGAGGTCAATCCTCGTAGTTCCCGTACCATTCCTTATATCAGCAAAGTTACGGGCGTTCCTATGGTCGACCTCGCTACCAGATGTATCTTGGGCGAAAAGCTCGCCGATATGGGCTACGGCACGGGGCTCTATCCAAAGTCCAACTACGTAGCCGTCAAAGTGCCCGTATTCTCCTTTGCCAAGCTCGTCAACGTCGACACCCAACTCGGACCTGAGATGAAGTCCACGGGCGAAGTTTTAGGACTTGCCGACACCTTGGAAGAAGCCTTGTTCAAGGGCTTGGTAGCGGCGGGCTACCGTATGAAGAAAAAGGGCGGTATATTCATCACCGTGCGTGACCAAGACAAGGCGGAGATTGGCGACATTGCCCAAAAGTTCGAAGACTTGGGCTACACCCTCTACGCTACCAAGGGCACGGCGCGCGTGCTAAGAGAGAGAGGGCTCGAAGTCGTTACGGTGGACAAGATTCACCAAAACCTCGAGCACAACAATCTCACCCTCATCGAGAGCGGAAAAATCGACTATATCATCTCCACTTCGTCCAAAGGCAAACTACCTACTCGCGACAGCGTCAAGATAAGGAGAAAGGCGGTAGAGCGTTCTATCCCTTGTCTCACCTCTATAGACACCGCCAACGCGGTAGCCAACTGCCTCATGAGCAGATACAGCGAGTACAATACCGAACTCGTCGACATCAACAAACTTCGCAAGGGTAAGCAAAGCCACAAGTTTGTCAAGATGCACAGCGCGGGCAACGACAGAATATTCTTCGACTGCCTTGACGGAGTGACTATAGACAATCCCGAGGGCGTTGCCGTAAGAATGTCGGATAGGCACTTCGGAGTGGGTGCGGAAGGTATCGTGCTCATCGAAAAGTCCGACGTTGCAGATGCCAAGATGCGCATATTCAACTGCGACGGCTCGCAAGGTATGGTATGCGGCAACGGCTTGTTCGGCGTAGCCAAATATCTCTACGACAATCGCAAGGTCAACAAGTACGACATCACTATCGAGACGCCTACGGGCATTAGAGACATCAATATCAAGACGCAAGACGGAGAAGCGACCTATATGACGGTCAATATGGGCTCGCCTATTCTCAAACCTGCCCAAATCCCTGTCAAACTTGCGGGCAAAAACGCAATCGGCGTACCATATACCATAGACGGCAAGGAGTATATGCTCAACGTCGTCTCTATGGGCAACCCACATTGCGTGCTATTCGTCGAGCATCTCGACAATATCGACATATCCAAGCTGGGATCGCAACTCGAGTACGACAGCATCTTCCCTAATCGCACCAACGTTGAGTTTGCTAAAGTCATAGACGGAAGAACCGTCAAAGCACGCATTTGGGATAAGGGCTGTGGCGAAACGTTCGCCAGCGGCAGCGGAAGCTGTGCCGTAGTAGTCAGCGCCGTCCTCAACGGCTATCTTCCAAAGGACACCGACATCACCGTCAAGCAAAACGGTGGCGAGATGGTAGTCAGATATACCGACGAGGGTGTGTTGCTCAAGGGGACTTCCGTTGAAGTGTTTAGCGGCATTATCGAGTTTTGACGGCGGATATACATCGTAATACTTTGTCGAGCGGAGATTTTTGCTCAGTCACGTACTTTTCATAGTACGCTCCCATCGCTTTGGCTGTGTATATGCGTCGTAATACTGTGTCGTAACTTACGTTTTTGTTTGGTCACATACAAAGAGTATGCTCCCTGCACAAAATCCGCGTACTCCTTGTCTTACTCGCATCTACGCACCCAAAGAAGAAAAGGATAAATCGCACCTACACCACGAGAGATATAACAAAAAGAGGCAACCAATGCGGTTGCCTTTTTCATTGTCTTACTCGTATCTCCACACCCAAAGGAAAAACGGGGAACTCGTATCTCTACCGTCAAAAGTGTTATGTCATTGCGAAGGAGCGTAGCGACTGTGGCAATCTCAATCCTTTTTTAGCCTCCTTTGTGCAAAGGGAGGTGCCTTGCCGCTAGGCAAGACGGAGGGATTGCGTATTGTATAATCCTATTGGAGTACGACTAAATCTGTCTAACCAAAACTCTTCCCACGCCATTTACGTTATTCAAGCGAACAACGCCTCTTATTCTTTATAAATACTAATACTTCTCAAAAATTTTTTCAAAAATTTTTCTCCTCAAAGCCAACAAAATAGGGCGTTTGCTTGTATAATATGCGCGATAATAAAAAAATAGTGTCCCACTTATATTGAAAAACCTTGCAAGCGGTGGTATAATATATTATTATATAGAAATTATTTTCTATGGGCGTAAAATAAATAAATATCTTCGAGGTATATTATGGCAAAGAAGAACAAGATAAATTTGGATGAAATCCAAGCCAAGGACAATCGCCAAAGCAAAGGCAAAAAAGCGCCTAAAGCGAAAAAGAGCCACGGTTGTCTTTCGTGCATCATCACTTTGGTGGTTATATTCGTCGTACTTATCGCCGGTATTGCGGGCGGCGGAGTATGGGCTTGGGGCAAATACGTCGAGCCGCAAGTCGGCTTGAGTATATCCGAGGCGTTCCAAGTTTTGACTTCATTGTACAAAGCCGACGAAAAGCAAATCGTCACCAACCCGTATAGTGAGGACGACCTTAACTCTTTTTATAGCGAGTTCAAAGCCAAGACCTATATGTCGGCAGAGAGCGAAATAGACATCATAGACATTTTGGACACCGCCGCTTCTGCCAAGAAAGAGGAAGCTTCCACGCCTACTGCATTGGCGGAGGATACGCCTAAGGCAACGGGAAATTCGGCGCTCGACGACTTGCTCTCTAAGATAGAATTCGACTTTTCTTCTCTCTCTACTTACAGCGGAGAAGAGAATATTTTGGAAGTGACAGACAAGCAATTCGCCGCATTGATAGACAGCGTTTTGCAATACTACGTTACCCAAAGTTCCGACAACTCGGAAGAATCCGCGTTGGGAGCAATCTCCAAATACGCGCCTTATCTCAAGCACGTCAAGGTCTCTCAAGTGGTGATTGACAGCGTTGCGGGCGCAAGACTAGACGACGTGATTTTGTCGCTGACTATCAAAATCGACGTGGCTTCACTTGCTCCCGAACTGCTCCAAGGTACGTCGGTACCTTCCTTCGTTGCGGGACTATTGCCTAAGACGTTGTTCGTAGGACTACAAGTCAAACCTAATGCGGAAAACGGTCAGGCAAGCATTGCCATCAACCAAATCGACAAGGAATTGATGATCAAACTCGAAAATCTCCTCAACAAGTTCGTCGGAGGAGAAACTCCGATAATGCAGACCATCAACAACGCAGTCAAGGACGTTATTGCCAAACTCGATACGGTAATACCTCTCACTTTCGTAGATTCGGGTTGCGATATGAAGCCTGTCGAAGCGTTGATGAACGTGCTTGGCGTAGAATTGGGCGAAGCGCAATTCTTGTGTTTGATTAGAGACTTCAAGTTGCCAACCGCTTCCGACGTAGGTATGGGCTCTTATACCGAAGAGCTTCGCACCCAGAATCTTGAGATTTTTATAGACGAGTTTACGACCAAATACGGCTTTGACAACTCGGGCGATACCATCACGTCCGACAACGTATTCTCTAGCATTACGGGAATAATGAACGACGACGCAATGCTTGCTAAACTCAATCTTGCGACCCTTGACTACGACGTATCGAGCTACAACGCCGACAAACACAAGGTGGGCATATCTTATCCTGCTTTGTCAGGGTTGCTCAACAGCCGACTTGCGACGGGTAGCGAAGAGGCAAGCGCATTCCCTATCACGGTACTCAATATGGCATACGACCAAACCGAAGAAATGCTCGAAGTATATATTGCCGTAGACGTCATGCAAGTCGTTACGGGCAAGGCGGAAGAAGGCTCTCTCGTTGCGATATTTGCTCCTCAGATACTGCCCGAGCAGATATTTATCAAAGCCAAATTGAGCCTTGTCTCCGACCCTAACAAACCTACGCAGATATGTATCAACAAATGCGACGTGGAACAAACGACGGAATTGCTCGCCAATCTCAATACTTTGTGCGCAAGTCTCGGCATCGACGTCAGTCAATTCAATCTTACGGAGTTGACGACGAAACTCGAGCAGAGCGTGATAGACAATCTTACCAATATCAATGCCCAACTAGGCACGGACATAGTATTCTCTCCTACCGAATGTATACTGCCTTCTATTTTTGAGACGGTGTCGGGATTGAAGATACTCCAAGACGAAAGCGGAGTGGCTATCGTTGACGATAGAGAGTTGCACGATATGTTGCGAGCAACCTATACGTTTACCGCAGAAGAGGTCAATGCTGCGACCAATGCGACGGGATTCGTATCTGAGTTGGAGAATAAGTATTATTTGACTACGGGCATACTTGACCCTACCGACGGCGCGGCGCTTCTCAACTCCGTCACTACAATCAAAAACAACTTCGAGAGTAGCATCGACGTGGGTAAGATGGCTAGAGATAAGAGTGCTATCGACACTCTCAAACCGATTTTGTCGCAAGAAGAACTCGGCTTCCTTATTCAGTCTAGCGGAAAACTTGACAATATCGTCAGCGTGTTGACGGGTATCACAGTCGTATCCACCGACGTCACGGAGACCCACCTCAATATGCAGATAAGCGGCGAAATAAGCCTTACGGGAGACAAAGCCAAGTACGCGGTGCTGTTGCCTGATAAGGTGTACGTCAACGTTTACGTCAATACGATTGCACTCAAAAATAAAATTGCGGGCGCCGTCGTGACTTGCACGAGTTTCAATATCGACGGCATGACGGACGACGAGATGAACGACTTCTTCGCGTTGGCTACCAAACTCGGCGGAAGCGAAGTGACCGCCGCAGCGTTAGGCGATACGTTGGAAAACAATATCTACAACTTTATGGCGGATATAGAATCTAACGGAACGATAGAAATAGTATTCCAAGTAGGCGAAATGAAGCTCAACACTACCGTGTTTGACGTGGCGATAAGTCAAATCTACTCCGATACCGACCCGGCGCTCAAGCCTACCAACGTACAGCTTAGAAGCGTATTGCAAAAAGTCAACCTCATTCCTCAACAACTTGCCGAGAGCAATATTGCAAGCGATATGAGTAGATTGGCGGGCGACGTCAGCGACAAGTATTATCTTAAAACTCCTATAGACGCCTCTGCCGACGTGTCGAGCCAAATTGCGGCAATATCGAGAGACTATTCTACTTTGATAAGCGGTCGGGCAATGGCAGACGATATTAGAGTAGTCACCGACGGCAACGTGCTCAAGCCTCAAGCAAGCGGCGGAGAACTCGGCAAACTGCTCAGCGGCGACGTGACGGTGAGCGCAGAGGGCTTGAAGGACGTCAACATGACCAGCCTTACGATAACCTCTACAACCACTTTGCGTATCGTATTTACGGCAAGCATCGAGTCTCAAGAAACTGACAAGTATGCCAAATTGTTGCCAAACAGCGTCGCTATAGTAGTGGAGGTAGATACTGCTAAGGTAGAGGGCTCGGAAGTTTGTACCGACTTTACCATCAACGATATGACGGACGATGACCTAAACGTATTTTGCACTCTATTCAAGGCAGTCGCCAACAAGACTATTACGCCTGACGACATCAATGCCGACGCGTCAACCAAAGTCAAGAACAAACTCGGCGATATGACGGGCGGCGCTACGATGACTTACGATACTACCGACATCAACGCCGATTGTGCGGGCGGAACGGTAACCTTTGCAAGCATTTACGGTGTGGCTATCAACAATATCTACAGCGACGGAGCAAAGCCAAGCGAGCTGGACTTCCAAAATATGATGAAGTCGTTGTTTACCCTCACGCCTGTCGTCGGACAGACGGAGCTCAACTCTACGGCTGACAAGATGGCTTCTTCGCAAATCGATGCTACCTACGCGGCTACGCCTCTCCCTCACGGAGAAGTCGTTATGGAAATCAGCGACCGTAATATAGGCGCAACTTTGCTTGACAACGAGAGTTCGGGCAGCGGTGTTTCTACGGCTTTGGGCTTGACAAAAGAAAGCGTAACTTACAAGCAAGTGCTGATGTTTAATCCTAACTACGTCAATGCAAGCACCGTAAAAGAAGGTCTTAGCGGAATGAACTTTACCGCCACCGATTCGTATATGTTGTTGACGCTCAATATCAAGACGAGCGGGCTTATGAGTAAGACCACCACTTTGCTTCCGGAGAGTATCGACGCGACGGTGGTTATCGACGTGGACGCTAGCGATTACGCTACCGAATTGATGTTCAACAACATGTCGAGCGCAGAACAAAAAATTCTCAAAGACATCATCAACAGCAATCGTACCGCGAGCGAGGGTGACACTACGCTATTCGATTCGACCGACACAATCAAAAATAAGATACTCGGCACCGAGATTATCAGTATAGAGTCAATCGGAGGCTTCCCAATCTCCAAACAATGGACCATCAAGAACGTTTTGGACAACGTTGTCAAAGAGGACGGCTACGGTGTAAGACATAGTGGCAACACCCTATTCGAGGGTAGCAATTACGGCGGATTTATCCGCATCGAGGAGACGAATATAACACTTTCCTAACGTCAAAGAGCCGATTTCGTCGGCTTTTTGAATGTTAGATAACGGCTAATGACCGTATATCGACGGGTAGTATGCAGCTACGAGGCAAAGGTCGCTAGCATTTTAGTCGATGGGTATGGACGCTTATATAGTCGCGAAATAATGCGCGTATAGAAGCCTAATCATTGACCTCGGCATATAAATTAAGATATAATAGCATACGCGAGATACGGGCGGTTGTATCAACCGTCGTGTTACTCGACATAGGAAGATATGGACAATCTAAAAATAAGAGTTACATACGAACAAGACGACAACGTGTACATAACGGGCGTAAGCAACGACGACTTGCGCATCGATTTGGCTTGTCAAGGCGAAAGAATAGTTATGAATATCAGCGCGTTCAAGAGCATTAGATTGCTAGAATGCGCTATGAGTTTCGAATATATTTTTGACAAGACCGACAAGGTATTTTGCAACGGTTATCAGTCGTGGACTACCAGTAGAGAGGTGACTATATACCACAAGCAAAAGGGATTGCGCGGCTTAGGCAAATGTCAGCCCGTCAAAAAAAACGCAATACTTGCGGGCGATTATTCTTTTTATAAATATCGCAACCTTTCGGGGCTGTTTCACGGTTATACTTACGGCTACGTAAGGCGCGCGGACAAGTTGTGCTTAGTCGGTTCGCTCAACGAAAAAAACGCTTTTACGATAGTGGGTTTCGAGCCGTATCGTCATCGTATCAAACTCTCCAAAGATGTAGAGGGCATTACTCTTGAGCAAGGCGAGGTATTCGAAGGTATCAACGCCGTGGTCTTGGACGGTGAGTACGACGAAGTTTTCGACAAGTATTTTACGTTGCTCGCTTTACCTAAACCGAGAGTAAAGAGATTGTCAGGCTACACCAGTTGGTACAACAATTTTGGCAAAATAACCGAAGAACAGTTGCTAAACGACTTGCAAGCAATATCCGAGTACGGCGACAAGATAGACTTGTTCCAAATAGACGACGGCTATCAGTCCGCAGTGGGCGATTGGCTAACGGTCAAAGAAAATAAATTCCCGCACGGTATGAAATATATTGCCGACGCAATACATTCCAAGGGCTACAAGGCGGGTATATGGCTTGCTCCGACTTTGGTGTCACGTAAGAGCCAAGTTGCCAAAGAACACCCCGATTGGCTACTGAGATATGCGGACGGAAAACTCGTGTCGGGCGGAATAGGCTGGGGCGGAGCCTGGGTGCTCGATATAGAAAAAGAAGGAGTTAGAGGGTATCTAAAGCACGTTTTTGAGGTAATATTGGGAGAATGGGGCTACGATATGGTCAAACTCGACTTCTTGTATTCTTCTTGTTATATTCCGCGTGGCAACAAGACGCGCGGCAGAATTATGTACGAGACGATGAAGTTTTTTAGAGAGTGCGTGGGAGACAAGTTGATACTCGGTTGCGGAATGCCGCTCGCCTCGGGTTGGGGCTTGGTGGATATGTGTCGTACGGGTTGTGACGTAGACTTGACGTACAAGCCGAGATTTTATACCAAACATACCAATCAAGAGATTATCTGTACTCAAAATTCGATATACAACACGGTGTTCCGCAGACATCTCAACGGACGCGCGTTTGCGCTTGACCCGGACGTATTTTTTGCGCGTAACGGCAATCTCAAGTTTGACGCGGAACAAAAGAAAATTCTAGCCAAGGTCAACTCTATGATGGGAGGGGTGTGCTTTGTCTCCGACGACGTATCTACCTACGACCGAGAGGGCAAAGCACTATTCGAAGACGCAATACAAAAGAAAGATACGCAAGTGTTATCTTGCGAAAAAATCGGTAACAACGTAATAATAAAATATATCGAAGACGGGCAAGAGGGCATATTCGGCTTTGATATAGCCAAAGGAAAAATCATCGGTCAATGAAGAGCAATACCTACAAAAAAATCAGTCGAAGTATAGACAAACAAAAAGACAGTCAAAAGATGAAAAACGCTGATAGATTGTTTCCTCAATCCGACTACGGCTTGACTGCCAATCAAGTGGAATCTAGACAAAACGACCACCTTACCAATCAAAGAAACACCAAAGAAAGCAAATCTTATCTACGCATAGTAGCGGACAATCTCTTCAATTTTTGCAACGTAGTCTGCATTGCTCTCGTTATTTTGCTGTGCAGTATCGGCGCGTGGGATTATACCCTGTCGACTAGCATAATTTTGGTCAATATCGTCATAGGTATTTGGCAAGAAGTCAAAGCAAAAAAAGCCGTGTCGAAACTCGCAATCGTCCACAAAGCGGGCGTCAAGGTGATAAGAGAGGGCAAAGAACAAGAAATCGACAGCGCCGATATAGTGCTTGACGACGTGATAGTGTTGGGAGCGGGAGCGCAAGCACCCGTGGATTGCATATTGCTAGACGGCTATATGGAGGTTGACGAGTCGATACTTACGGGCGAGAGCGTGCCTATAAGGAAGAATATCGGCGACAATATTTTGGCGGGCAGTCATATAGTGGCGGGCGAGGCGAGATGCCGCGCAGACCGTGTGGGCAAGGACTGTTATATAGAGAAGATTTTGCGTATCGCAAGCAAATTCAACAAGCCGAAATCCATGATTTTCAACACTATCAACTTTATCATCAAGTGTCTAAGCGTGGTGCTGGTGATATTGGGCGTGTTTATATTTTTGTCAGAAAAACTGACCATGACGGGACAATGGCGCGACCTGATAATTACGGTGGCTAGCTCTATATTGGGCATGCTGCCAGTGGGTATGTTTATGCTTACCTCGACCGCGCTAGCGGGCTCGGTACTCAAACTCTCCAAGACGGGTGCCTTGCCTCAAGATATTTATTCTATAGAGATGTTGGCGCAAGTCGATACGTTGCTACTTGACAAGACGGGCACTTTGACCAACGGACAAATGAAGGTCGTCGACGTCAAAATTCTCGATCCGCAAATCGACGTGGGTAGCATAGTGGCGTCAATCAATTATTGGACTAGAGACAACAAACCGACGGCGAGGGCGCTGGTAGATTACTTTGGCGGTAACTTCGACAACGCCTCCCAAGAGGACGGAGAGAAGACGCAAGGGCTCTACCGAGTGATGGACTGCGACGAAGTGAGGAGTTTTTCTTCTCTAAGAAAATGTAGCGCAATCAAGATAGGCGAGGACTGTTATTTTTTGGGTGCGCCCGACTACGTTGCCGTATCGTCGGCAGATACGGAAAAATATTGTCACGACAACGCATGCGTGGGCAAAAGAACGATAATGCTCTCTACCGCTAAGGGAGACGTAGATAGGCTGGACAAGACCAAAGCTAAGCCTATCGCCTTGTTTGCCTTAGAAGACAGGTTGAGAGAAAACGTCAAAGATACCTTGGATTGGTTTGCCCTCAACGACGTGGACATCAAAATTATTTCCGGCGACAACCCCGAGACGGTAAGTTACGTTGCCGCCAAAGCGGGGGTCAAGGATGCGAACAAATATATCAACTGCTCTTTGGCGGAAAATCTTTCTACCGACGTGGTGGAGGATACGGTGGTTTTCGGAAGAGTGTCGCCGTTGCAAAAAGAGGAGATAGTAAAGGCGCTGCAAGATAGCGACAGAGTGGTAGGTATGATAGGAGACGGCGTCAACGACATCCAAGCGCTCAAAGAGAGCGACTGCTCTATATCCTTCCTCGGTGCCCACGAGGTGGCGCGTAATATTTCGAGGATAGTGTTGCTCAACAATGACTTTGGCGCTATGCCTAGCATAGTAAGAGAGGGTAGGCGCGTCATAAATAATATGGAAAAGGTGTCGTCGCTGTACATTATGAAAATGCTGTTTATTATGGTGATGACCTTCGTGTTTTCCATAATAACGCTGGCAACCCATACTCCTAGTTATCCTTTCGATACCAAGAAGATAATGATTGTTGAGATGTTCGTTATAGGCTTGCCTACTTACATATACGCTTTTCAGCCTAACGACGCTCGAATAAGCGGACGGTTTATGCACAATATCATCAAGTCGAGTATATCGGCGTTGGTGGGACTGTGCGTGGCTGTCTTCGTAATGTACGCGCTCAATTTTAGGATAGATTTCGCAGGAGTGGAAAACGTAGAAAACTATCGCAACTCTCTATTGACGATAGCTTTGATAACGGCAAGCTTCGGCGCGATGCTCATCATATCATCACCTCTAAACAAACTGCGCGCTTGCGTAATAGCGGCAATGATAGTCTTGACGGTGGTGTCGGTATATATCGACTCACACTATTTAGGCAATTTGTTTTTCGGTTTAGAGGTTGTGGCTTGGAGACATTTGCCTTACGCCTTGGCAAGCGGACTGGTAGGAACGGCTCTGCACCTCGCGCTATATTGGATAGTCGAGGCGATGGATAAAAGATGGGGAGAATCGATAAACGATAACGTCAAACGATTGGTAAGAAGTATCAAGATGAAAATGAAGAGGAGCGACGGTAATGCACACCAATCATAGAGATAGAATGCGACAGCGAGTACTCACGGAGGGACTGGAGAATTTTCAGGACCACGAAGTGCTTGAGTATTTGTTGTATCCTTTTATCCCTCGCAAAGATACCAATCCCATTGCACACGAACTTATCGACCGTTTCGGTTCGTTGGCGGGCGTGATGGAGTCGGATAGCAAGGCTTTGGAAGAAGTGCCCAATATGACGCACAAAGCCGCGCTGTTTCTCTCGTCGTTTCCTCAAGTGGTCAAGAAATACAACGTGAGCAAGTTTGGTCCAAAGCCCGATTTGTCTACGCACGGTAGAATAAAAGAATATTGCAAGACTTTGCTCGGCGACTTGAATTACGAAGTATTGTATTTGCTCGCCGTGGATAACAAAGGTAAGCTTATCAACAAGAGCCTGATAGGTCAAGGTACGATAGACGACTGTAAATTGATGACGAGGGAGATGGTGATGATGTGTCACAATCTTGCCTCGCCCAACGTATATATCGTGCACAATCACCCCAGCGGAGAGGCAACTCCGAGCGTCAAGGACATAGAGTTTACTAAATGGGCAGCGGCTTCGCTGGAAATGTTGGGAGTGAGATTGATAGACCACTTGATCGTGGCAAAACAGCAAGTTTATAGCTTTGAAAAAGACGGAAAACTCAATGACTTTAGAGATAAATATTACGAATTTATGTTCAGCCAAAATATATCTGACAAAAAGTAAGGAGGAATTATGGATTACGTTGCTGACAAAGACCGTTATCAAAAGACCAAGTACAATTATTGTGGCAACAGCGGATTGAAATTGCCCGAGATGTCGCTTGGTTTGTGGCAAAACTTCGGCACCTACTGCGATATGGAGGAGTGCAAAAACATTATCACGACCGCATTCGACAACGGCATAACGCACTTTGACCTTGCCAACAATTACGGACCTCTCCCGGGGAGCGCCGAGACCAACTTCGGCAAGATGCTGGCAAGTACGCTTAAAGGTTATCGCGACGAGTTGGTCATATCCACTAAGGCGGGCTATACGATGTGGGACGGACCTTACGGGGATTGGGGCAGCAAGAAGTATCTCGTTGCCAGCCTCGACCAAAGCCTAAAGAGAATGGGGCTGGACTACGTCGATATTTTTTATCATCATAGACCCGACCCCAATACTCCGTTGGAAGAAACCGCGCATGCTTTAGACCTCATCGTCAGACAAGGCAAGGCGTTGTACGTAGGCATATCCAATTACAACGCGGAGCAAACTCTACAGATGACGCGGCTGTTGAGGGAAAAAGGTACGCCGTTTGTCATTCATCAAGCAAGGTACAATATGTTGGATAGGTGGATAGAGCGTGGCGAAACCAGCCTTTGCGACGTGCTTGCGGAAAACGGAATAGGTTGTATCGCCTTTAGTCCTCTTGCTCAAGGAATGTTGAGCGAAAAGTACTTCGACGGTATTCCCGCAGATTCTCGCCGCGCCAAAAACGGATTTACGATGGACAGAATATTTAAGAGCGACAATTTAGACAAGGCAATGAGGCTCAGTCGAGTTGCGTTTGACAGAGGACAGAGTTTGGCACAAATGGCGATAAGTTGGATTTTGCGTAACCCCGTAATAACCAGCGTCTTAGTAGGAGTAAGCAGTACCAAGCAACTGTTGCAAAATCTAAAGGCTTTGGAGAATACCGACTTTAGCGACGTAGAGATTGACAAAATCGAAGAAATATTGCAAAACTAAGCGTCCGACTAAATACGAAACGTTAAATAAAAAATCGGTTGAAATCAACCGATTTTTTGATGAGTAGATAAGTATTGCTACTACGAACGACAATCTTCGTCCTTGCCCTCTTGCGCTTCGGACGCGCATACGTTGGTTGCGTAAAAGACCTTGACTCCCTTAGCGCAAAGTTTGGCGATTGCAAAATATACGGCGGTACCCAGCAAGTAAATGACAACGCCTTGAGATACTAGCAAAAAGGCAACTTGAAGCATATAAACGTAGTCCAAGGAGCCGTAAGCAAAGTACCATATTATAGGCAAGAAAAAGGCGTTGAGCAGTACGGGTGGCAAACCGCCCAACAAAATCTTAAGCGGGGTCGACTTGATAAATCTGCCTACGAGATACGTAAGCAAACTTGCAACCAACGTGATAAGGCTGCCTATGATAACGTCGGCTATCACGCAACCCGTGATAATGTTGGAAAGCAGGCACCCTACGAATAGAGCGGGTATTGCTTCGACGTAAAACAGCGGCAGTAGTGTGAGCGCTTCGGATACTCTAAATTGGATTGCTCCCGACGCAACGGGGAAAACCAAAAAGGTGAGTGCAATATACATTGCGGAGATTATGCCTGCACGCGCAAGCATACGGGTTGAGAAACCTTTCATAAAAATACCTCGGTTTTTTTATTCAGAAGTGTTTACCGAAAACCTTCTATGACATAGATATACCACATCGCGGGGGCTTGTGGCAAGCGTTTTGGAGTGAATTTATAAATCGTCTGCGTCTTGGGTGGGAATATCGTCGAATTCCGACGTCCCCGTGTAACTTCCGTTGGGGTCGAAAGGGGAAGATATGGGACGATACTTGCAAGGTCGTCTATCGCGATTGAATGAAATAAATTGACGAAACTTTTTCATAATAGTCTCCTATAATATCAAAATTGTTGACACGTATCGACTTTTTGATTGTCGATTGAGCGTCGCCCGAGTGATAATGTGTGCAATAATCGCAATTTTATGCCGCTAATAACAAGTAAAAATATTGTAAACACGACTAAGATAACGGGGAGAATATGGACAACGAGGGGTGGCTGTGTTATAATATAGAACAAGGAGCCAAGTATGAGCAAGAAGTATAATGCAAAGCCTTTGAGAATAAGAAAATCTTATTCACTGTTTAATTCTTACGTCTACCTCAGCGGCGTCAAAGCGTGCTATAAGCACGACAGCAGAGTGAGGAAAATTTTTGACGAGATGCCCGACGGATTTGACCTCGTGATTGGCGTCCTGGATAGGCATCACGCCGCTTTGATTACAAAACTCGACGGCGAGTTGCAATGCAAAATCGTGGTGGACTACATATCTTCCAACAATTCGCTGCAGATTATGTTCAAAAATCTCGCCAGCGAAGAGATCGTACTCGGCAACCGAATATCCTTTTTTCAAGCATATACGCAAGGCAGACTTATCACCGTCGGGGACAATTTGCTTGCCGTAAAATACATAAAAATGATGATGATCGTGCAAAGTTATCTTGCCTCGATTAGACAAAGAAAGGAATCTTTGCCCGAATCGTTGCCTCTCGAAGTCGCACCCGCCGTGGTTAAGTCGAGAGTAATGTTTAGAGGTTTGATATGAATAAGTTTTATCAATTTGCTAACAAAGTAAAAATCGTGACGGGTAAAGACAGTATCAACGAATTGGCAAAAGAAATGGTCTTGTTCGGCGCACGAAATATTTTGGTGGTGTCGGACCGTAATATCAAAAAGTTGGGCTATATAGACGTCATCAAAAAGATTGTCTCAACCAATACCCGCCTTAGAATCAACGCCACCTACGTCAACGTGCCGAGAGGCTCTTCTATGGATACGATAGAGGAGGCGTACACTCTTTTTAAGGACAATAGTTGCGACAGCATTATCGCTTGCGGCGGAGGCTCGGTTATCAATACCGCCAAATGTCTAAAACTTATGGTGGCAACCAAGACTAAGAAACTGTCGCAATTATGCGGCACAGGCTATGCACGAAAACAAGACGATATTCCTTTCGGCGTAGTAGCGACAACCGTAGGCGGTGGCAGCGATATAGACGAGACGGCAAGTATTATCGACGAAAGAAATATGACGAGACACGAGTTTTCGTCGGAGATTATGCAACCTGACTTTTGCATACTCGACCCTACCTTCGTCAAGTCTTTGCCGGAAGATAGATTTTTACTCGGCGGAATAGAATTGCTAATAAACAGCGTGGAAGCATATCTCAACAAGAGATACAATCCTATCAGCAACAATTACGCGTTGTTTTCTATCAAAATATTGAGCAATATATTTGACGACTTCGTAGTAAGCGGTAAGTTGGACGAAAACAAGTGCATAGAGTTGCAAGAGTGTTCCGCTATGTCGGGTATGGCTTTAGCAAGTTCTTTGGGAGGGCTCAGTCACGCTTTGACCAACGCGATATGCGCTTGTTCGCAAGCCTATCACAATCTTGTACTGGCGGTAGTCTTTCCCGTGTGTCTTGCCGAGAGATTGGACGAAAACCGAGAGGACTGCGCGACCTTGCTGAGATATACGGTGCCGCAAAAAGAGTGGAGCGCGATTGACAAGAACAAACGCGCGGGTTACTTCGTGGAAAAATCGTGTACCTTTATCAAAGCGGTGTTGGAAAAGTACGGACTCGCACACAGATTGAAGGATATGGGCGTGGAGAGGGAATCGCTAGAGCACATCGCCGAACTTGCATGCAACGACAGCGTGTTGCTTACCAGCGCAAAATGGTACGAAAAGAGCGATATGATGAAGATTTTGGAAATGTGTTGGTGAGGTGAGTATGGTCAAGGTTTCGGATAATAATATCAAGTTTTTGATAGGAGAAAAATCACTGGAAAATCTCGCATACGAGATAAGATTGGCGGGCTGTGACAAGCCTATGTTGGTATGCGACGATATGGCGAGACGACTTGGTTACAAGAGCATTTTGCTAAAGTCTTTTGACGGTACGGATACCGATATTAACTATATCGATCATACCATAGGAGATATAGCTACCACCAACGACTGTGAAAGAATCGTCAAGGAATTTATCAAAAGCGCGAGCGATTGCTTGATTTTGCTTGGCAAAAAAGCCGTGATGAGCGCGGGTAAGATAAGCAAAATTATGCTGTGCGAAGGAGAATTGAGCGTCGCCGAGTACGAGGGAAAAGACCTCAGCGTCAGCGAAGTGAAAAAGATACCTATGTTCGTCGTGCCGACCAACTACGCCAGCGGTATAGAATGCTCCAACAAAGTTAGAATATATTCGCCCGACTTTAAGACGATATATCAATTTGACAGCACCTACGCCCAGAGCGACGTGGTGGTATGCGACTCGCGTATGACGGACATAACTCCGCCAAAAGCCGTAGCTTCGTACGGACTTTACGCATTGGCGATGGCGGTGGACGGATACGTGAAAAGCGGCGACAGCCTATACACCAAACCTTACGCGCTGACGGCTATCGAAATTTTGAAAGAGCACCTTATCAAAGGCATTTTGAAGGTAGCGGACAAGGAGCACCGCAGAGAAATTATGTCGGCGGTGGTAATAGCGGGTTGTGGATATTATCAGTTGGAAAAGAATTTCTTGGCTGTGCTGAGCGACGTGATAAGCGATAGATACAAGGTCAATCAAGCCAACGTTATGGCAATCTTGTTCCGCCACTATATCCGACACGCAAGCGCAGACGACAGAGAGGTATTGTCGCAGTTGAGAGTTTGCTTCGATGAAGACGAGGGCGAGGATGACGCTCAAGTCGTCTTGGACAGAATCGAAAAAATCTATTGCGAGATAGACGAGGCTGTCAATTATAACAGCTGTTTGGGAGATTTTAACATATCTAAGTCTGACTTTGCTTCTATTGCGGAAGAGACCATTGCGGCAGCAGACGTTAAGTCGGAAGAGTTGAGCTATAGCTTTATTATCAATCTTTTGGAAGAATCTTATTGATGCAGCAAAACTATCACAAACAAATGTGTCAAATAATAGACGACAACGTAAAGCGGGGGGTTAAACCTCGGCTTTTGTTGCATATTTGTTGCGCCCCGTGCGCAGGGGTTTGTATCGAAAGATTGGTGGACGCGTTTGACGTCACGCTGTTGTTTTACAACCCCAACATAACGGACGATGAGGAGTATTCGTTAAGAAAAAACGAAGTAATGAGATTGGTAGAAAGTTGGGGCGGAAAAGTTAAATTTCTCGATACAGGTCATCAAAAAGAGCATTTTGAAAAAATAGCGGAAGGTAGAGAAAACTGCCCCGAAGGCGGAGAGAGATGCCTGGCTTGTTACGCTCTCAGATTGTCCTATACAGCCCAAACGGCAAAGCGTGAGGGATATGAATATTTTGCCTCAACGCTGTCGGTGTCGCCGCATAAGAACAGTCAAAAACTCAACGAAATAGGCGCCGTGTGCGAATCGAAGTACGGAGTAAAACATTTGCCTAACGATTTTAAGAAACAAGAGGGATATAAGAGATCTTGCGAGATTAGCGCGCGGATGGGGTTTTATAGACAAAATTATTGCGGATGCGAATATTCGAAACGAAACGGCGACTAAATTGCCCTTTGACGTAATGAGGCTCTTACATTACGCAAAAATTTTTTGACATAATTATATATTTTGTGTTATATTGTTGTTGTAAAGTATTGCCGACAAGCAAAAATAGTCGGAGCGGAGGAAACGTAATGGAAGAAAAAATCGAAAACAACGAACTTTCTTTTAAGTCTATATGGACGAAAATAAAAAAAGCCGGTGTAAGAATCGTCGTTTACGCGGTTGTTGCAGTGGTCGTTCTGACTGCGGTATTGGGTATTGTTTCCGTGGCTACCAAAGGTAGTAGTTACAAAGCAAGGATTATGTTTACCAACGAATACGTCAACGAAGGTATGTCGCCTTGGAATACGAAATTTGACCCGAGCGGAGAAATAAAATCTACCTACGTAGTCAATCAAGCCCTCGAGAATATAGGCTTGAGCGAAGAGCAACGCATTAAATTGTTGCCTAAAGTTATTGCGGATTTGTCTGTTACGGCAGATTTTGACGCATCGAGCGATGCAAGCAAAACGCTCAATTCTTTCTCTTATACCGTGACGCTTGCGGGTAACAACGATTTGGGATTGAGCAAAGTCAAGATGCAAGAGTTGCTTGACAACGTGTGCGACGTCTTTATCAAAAACTATAAGAGCAAATACAGCTATGAGAATTACGCTCAATCGGTAAGCGTCGATACCGTCAAAAAATACAATTTTATTCAAGCAATAGACACTTTGGAAAACAATATGCTTAGTGCTATAAGCGTGGCGGAATCAATGGCTAAAATCAATCCTACCTTTAGGGCAACCGAATCGAAGATGACCTTTGCCGATATGGTATCGGAACTTAAAGCCAACGAGACTAAGCTGATTGCTCTCAAAGCCTATGCTACCGAAACGGGCGTTGAATCCAGCCAAACGTCTACCTCGAGCGAAGTGGCGTATCTCAAACAAATAAAGAATGAAAAACAAAGCGAAATCGACTCATTGACGAGTGTGATTGCTTCGACTACCACCAGTCTGGACAAACTTGCCAACGGAATCGGAAACATCAAGGTCAGCCAAGACGGAACTTTGGTCTACGACGACTCCAATTACGTTGCGCTTGTCAACCAACTGTTGGAGTTGGAAGCGAAAAAAGCCGCCGCAAGCAAGAGACTGAGCATCGTGGAAGAGATGCAACTCGGCTACGGTCCGACATCCGTCTTTTCGATGGCTACCGACGAGCAAAAGGCAAGTATGATTGCAACGGCTGAAAATATGGTCGCAACCATTGCAAGCGAATTGGTAGAAAGCAGTAAAAAACTCAACGATGCCATTGTCGAATACAACGACGTAGAAAATCTCAAAAACGCGGTAGTTAAGTTGCAATCGGCAGAGGCAAGGTCGATAGAAGGACTTGGCGTAAAGACTATCGTAATCGCAGATGTTGCTGCCGTAATAGTTGCGTTTGCCATTGCTATGATTGTGACGGACGTCAAAGCGAAGAAGAAAGTAGCCGCAAATTAAGTTCATAAATTACACGATACGATTATCTCGCTCCCTACATTATAGGGGGCGATTTTTTACTATAACAAAGATTGAATACGAGTGGCGTAGAGGTCAAGTCGTAACGCAAACAAAATATCCGAAAGTCTTATTTCGTTTTCCTTTATCAAACCTAGCAATGCGCGCAGACTACGACCTTTCATATCGAGAGAAGGGTTGCCATATACTATTGTGGTGACTGTATGAAAGATATAGGATATTATAACGGCAATATAGGAGAGCTTGACAAAATGCAAGTGCCTATGTTGGATAGAGCGTGCTATTTTGCCGACGGATTGTATGAGGTGGCGTACGTACTCGGAGGTAAGCCGTATTGCTTAGACGAGCATTTGGACAGACTATGGGAAGGCTGTAAAACTTTGGACATCAAACCGCAATTCGACAAAGCGCAACTCAAGCAAATAATCGAGGGGTTGGTGCGAATGACGGATAGCCCCGACCTGCAAGTTTATGTGCAAATATCAAGAGGTTGCGGACTGCGTAGACACGAATACGACGACGATATGCAACCCAATCTATGGATAATGATAAGACAACACGCTATCAAAGATATGAGCGTGCCTTATAGGTTGGTAAGTATGCAAGATATAAGACACGGACTATGCAACGTCAAGTCCCTCAACTTGCTTAGCAACGTGTTGGCAAGTAAATATGCTAGCGATTGCAACGCCGACGAGTGCGTATTGATAAGGGACGGAATAGTGAAGGAGTGCAGTCACAGTAGTATTGGCTTGATTAAGGGCGGAAGATTGGTCTTTCCCGTGTGCGACGAGCATTGTTTGAGAGGAGTAAGTAGAGAAAAGATTGCTCGCATAGGTAAGGAAATGGGCTTGTGCGTGCAAGAGAGCGACTTTGGGCTGGCTGAAATGTACGAGGCGGACGAAGTAATCGTATGTAGTTCCGGCGCGCCTTGTATGAGGGTGGTAAGCTTAGACGGTATGAAGATCGGCGGTAGAGCGACGGAAATCGTCGAGTTTATACAAAATAAAATCTCTAAGGTAATGAAAGATGAAGGATAGATGTTGGGCAACTATCGACGTGTCGGCTATCGTGTCCAACGTGAGGAAGATAAAAAGGAGGGCAAACGTCGACAACGTGATGGGCGTAGTCAAAGCCGACGCTTACGGACACGGAGCCGTAGCCGTAAGTAGGGCGTTGGGAAAGGACGTCGTCGCTTTGTGTGTGGCTACTTGCGATGAGGGTATCGAACTGGCGTTATCAGCCACGGATAGAGACATCTTGGTGCTTCAACCTATTATTGCAACCGAAAGCATCAAAAAGGCTCTTTTGCACGGGCTTATATTGACGGTGGAGAATTGCCGAGCAATAGAGGAAATAGGTAGGATTGCATCAGAAATAGGCGTGGTGGCAAAAATCAACGTTGCCGTGGATAGCAATATGCATAGGTTGGGCGCGGAGATAGGAGAACGTGCCACCAAAGTCGTAGAGTGCGCCACGCGTACCGAAGGCGTTAGGATTTATGGAATATTCTCGCATCTCAATACCACCGATAAGGGGCAAAAACTCGATACGTATAGTCAAAAAATCAGATTGAGACAATGGGTACAGGGGTTGATACGCCAAGGAATAGATACGGGAAAACTTCACCTATCGGCTACGGACGATACGTTGATGGGCGACGCGTGTTGGGGTAACGCCGTGCGGATAGGACTGGGTATGTACGGTTACGGAGACAAAGACGACAAAATCTTGAAGAGGGCAATGAATCTTTATAGTAGAGTTATTTCCGTGCGCAAAGTTAATGAAGGGCAAGCGGTGGGTTACGACGCGGCTTGGGTCGCCTCCAAGGATAGTACGATTGCGACGCTGTCGATAGGTTACGCCGACGGTTATCCTCTCACGTTGTCCAATAAAGGCACGGTGTATATCAACGGCGGATTGGCACCCGTAATCGGTCGCATTTGCATGGATACTTGTATGATAGACGTCAGCGATATAGCGGGCGTGAGTGTGGGCGACGAGGCTCAAATGTGGGGCGATAAGGTGGATTTGACCCGACTAGCAAGCTTGGGCGACACCAGCGTCTATGAACTACTCGTCGGTTTGGGAAAGAGAATTGAGAAAATTTATGTAGAATAATGAGTTTTACGCTTGAAAAAAGTGACAAAAAAGTATATACTTGTGGCAGGACATAAGGAAGGTAGCCGTGAGATATTTATTTTTTGACATAGAATGCGCTAATTGTTTTAACGGGCACGGCAAAATTTGTAGTTTTGGATACGTGATTGCAGACGATAACTTCGAGATATTGGAACAAAAGGATATACTTATCAATCCCAAGACTAAATTTCATCTAAAAAACAGACGCAAAGAGGGCGAAGATATAGAACTTAGCTATCCTCTGGAAATGTTTACCGCGTCGCCCGACTTCGAATATTATTATCCCACTATCAAAAACTTGTTGACCTATCCCGACCAAATAGTGTTCGGGCATTCGGTCATCAATGACATACACTTTATTTTGTCGGAGTGCAAACGGTATTATAAGCCTACATTCGGATACGACGCCTATGATACGCAAGTGCTGTACAAGTTGTTGCACAAAGAAAAAAACGAAAGTTCTTTGAGTAAATTGTGCGAAAAATACGGCATAGAAGTGACTGACCTACATAGGAGCGATTACGACGCATATCTTACCATGTCGGTGATGAAGGCTCTATGCGGCGAGTATGATACCGACGTGCAAGGAATATTTGCTAAATTGCCGACCGCTTTTTATACCGTCAAAGACGACGGCTCTATCGTCAACAACTTTTCGGTGGAGAGCAATTCGAAAAAATTGTTGGATATGGCGAGAAAAATAAAAATAGACCGCCAAATACCTAAGAATCAGTTGATTAAGGAAAAATACTTTTGTCTGAGCAAGGAGTTCGAGGATAATCATTTTTGCAAGGCAAAATATTTGGTGCGAGAGATTAGACGTCGCGGGGGTTTTTATTGTACCAAGGTTGGCAAAAGCGACTATTTCCTCAAGGGTGACGAGGAGTGCGATAGAAGCAAAAACGTCAAAAAGATCCTTTCGCAAGAAGGATGTAGGCTCAAAGTGTTGGATATAGGGCAGTTGCTAAGAATGTTGGAAATAGACGCCAAAGATTACGAAGCGATAATAGACGAAGAATAAATCAAAAACGCACGACGACGAGCCGTGCGTTTGCTTTTGTACTAATTAGATTGCCGTACCGATTGGTTGAGGAGAGGGATTGTCGCTATGTTGCGAGCGATTTTTGTCCTTCTTGAGATTGACGAGCGGCAATAGGTTGCAAGCCGTATTGTGTTTGGAACACAGCACGAACATAAACGTAAGCATCGTGACGAAAGGCAACGGTGCAAAGTCGCCCGTGTTGATCATCGAATAGCCCTCGAAACCTAAGAAAGCAAAGAGCATAAATATATTGAAGGCATTCTTTTTGGCGATGACCCACAAACGGACTATCGTCATATATAACCAACTAACCAGCCCGATAATGCCCATGGAGGCAATGACTTGGAAAAACGTCGAATGATACCAATACATCGTCATTTCTTTTTGCGGTTTGTATGGATCGGGACTGATATAGCCAATGCCTACGCCGTTGAGCGGGTGCGCCTTGAAGTTGCTAATAGCTTCGGCGTACAAACCCTTTCTGCCCGAAGTGCCGCCGGCTATAAGAGAGGCGAGTTTGTTGCGTACGGCTTCGAAGTTGAGCGCCGTCAATAATGCCACGACAACTAATACCAAGACGAGTTGTGCTACGAATATTTTGCGGTTGGTCTTCGAAGAAACGACGAGCGTATAAACTATGACGAAAGGCATCAACACGGTAGCCGCCATAGTGCCGCCTCTACATGCGGACAATACGATTGCAGCGTATTGCAATACGCCTATTATAAACAAAGCGGCGGACTTGAGCCCCTTTCGGTTGATAGCCAGATAGAAAGCGAAAGGCATAGTTAGCAAGGTGTAGTTGCCTAGATTGTTTTTGAATTGGCGATAAGGGAAAAAGATGCCTATATCTTTGCCCGCTTTGATGTCTACGACGTATTGCGCCGCCCAAATGAGTAGTATCGTGACGCCCAAAGCTACCATTGCTCTGGCAAAATAATCTACGTTGTCGCGAGCGTCGCGGGTGAGGTATGCTTGATAGAAAATATAGAAGCACAACATGCCCGGTCCGAGTAAAACAACGTAGTAAAGAGCGGGGATTTTGAGATAATCTTGTAGGCTGATATAACCCACGCCTCCCAATAGCAAGGCTACGGCATATATTGCGATTGCCCAAAACATAGCGTCGGCTTTGACCTTGTCGGCGGGATAGAGTATCATGTGCAAAATAAAGGAAGGAACGAGGAATATTCCCACCCACCACATATGGAAAAAATCTTCCATATGCGCTCCGTAAAAGCCGAGCGGCATCATGCAAATAAAGCAAAAAGTGACGAAAGACGGAGTGGCGTCTTTGCAAAAAATAAGAGACGCCGACATAAGAATTATAAGCGTGCCCATAGCAAATAAAGCGGTGCCGCTTTTGAAGTCGTAAGCCGACTCTATTATAAAACCGAACGCCGATATTACGACAATCAATATCAAATATATATTGCTATAAAAGCCTTGTTCTATCGTGGACGACATCGCGTCGATAGAAGTTCTTACTTTGCCTTGTCCCATATTTTGAACGTTACCTTATAGGTTGATTATAACATAAACCGACAGGTATGTAAAGCCTTATTATTTAACTGTTATAATAATAATTTAGTATTGATTTTTGGTATTAGTTATGATATAATAGACAATACGATAACAACTTTGCAGGAGGAAATTATGCAAGAGAATAAGGATAATATCGAGCAAAAGACCTACCGCGCGGTAGAAATCGACAAGGCGAAAAAAGTTATGCCTTTGCTGATGTTTAGCATAGGCGCCGTGTTGATGCTGTTGCAATGGATAATAGGTCTCAACATTATCGTTCTCATAGGCGCAATCTACATGATTGCAAGTTCGGTACTCATAAGTTTGGGTGTAATTGTCAAAAGAAAGCTGTATCTCTGGTATTTGCTGGGATACGTTGCTGTAAGTTTCGGCATTGCTACATACTTTATTTTCAACGGTGCCGACGCGGGTTGGGGTGCTTTGATTGACAACGGTCACACGGGATTTGTTAGCGGAGATCACCCGTTGTGGCAAGGCGAAGGCAACTTCTGGACCAGACTCGTAGGTAACATTATTATTTGCGGACCGGCATTTTTGTTGCTCCTAGCTATGTATCTCATCGTGGACAAGGCAAGATGTAGCGGAAAACTCAAGACGGCTATCACTAGCACGGTGTCCGTAGCTCTCGTAGGTATGAGCGTGCTATTCGTGTTTACCACCAACCTCAGAGCCAATCCGAGAGTATTCGATATGAGCAAGGGCGAAAAGGAATACCTCGACAACGTCAACAAAAAAGAAAACGGACCTAACGTGCTTGTTATCCTTATGGACGACCTCGGCTACGGCGATACCAGCTACAATGCGCGCAAGGCAGGTATGACCCCTGCATTCGAGACGCCTAATATCGATAGCATTGCGCTCAACGGTACCGACTTTGACAACTTCTATTCTTCTTATAGCGTGTGCTCGCCTGCAAGATTTGCGTTGATGACGGGTCGTTATCCTTATCGCGGATACGCCGACAACGTTATGTATCCTACCGTCAATACCTTTACGCCGCTTGCTTCGACGAGAGTATTCAACTCTATAGAACTCGGCGCCAACGTCGACGGTATGCTCGGTGACGAAGTTACAATGGCAGAGACCTTTAAGGCGGCAGGTTACGCTACGGGTTGCTTCGGCAAGTGGCACCTCGGCGACTACGGTCAATATTTGCCGACTAACCAAGGTTTCGATTACTTCTACGGTTCGCACCACGTCAACGATATGACCCCATTCTATCATTCGGTAGAGACTAACGGAAGCTACGAAATCGTTCACGGAACGGAAGAACTCGACCAAAGCAACGCTACTGCCCTCATACATAGCGAGATTTCTAGCTGGATAGAAGACAAAATCGACAGCGAAGAACAATTCTTTGCATACTACGCTACGCCATGGCCACACGCTCCGGTTTATGCGGGTTACGACTACCAAGGTAGCACGGGCGCGGGCATTTACGCCGACTGCGTGACGGAGTTTGACGCTTACCTAGGCAAGTTGTTCGATATGTTGGAAGCCAAGGGCGCTTTGGACGATACCATTATCGTGTTTACCTCCGACAACGGTCCCGCTCTGCAAGGCTCTACCAACGAGCTGAGAGGCGGCAAGTATTCCCCTTACAACGCAGGTCAAAAACTTCCTTTCTATATCAGATGGGACGGCGACACTCAAGGTAGATTTAGCAGCGGCACCGCGGGTACAGCCAAGACGGTAGAGCAGATTGCGACGCTCGTCGACTTGTATCCTACCCTCGTTGAGGCGTGCGGAATTACCGGTAAGGTGGGCGACAATGCGGCTAAGGCAGTTTATATGCCAAGCGACGTGGATAGAGAGATAGACGGCGTGTCCATGATGCCGTTGCTCGAGGACACCACGGGTACGGTATTCATCCACGGTCAGGACAATCCTATCCTCCATATGAAGAGAGAGGTCGTACAGGCAATACAATATACAGTAACTAAAGACCACGTACTCGAGAGCGTATCGGGATATGCTTCGACGACCGACCACAAGATTCAGACGGGCAACGAAGCCGACTATGCCGAGATGCCTTTTATCAGAGACAACGAAACGTTGACTTGGAAGTACATCAAAAAGTACAAAAACGACAATCCGGAGTTCTTTGATAAAGTAAGAAAGAATTGGTTTATGTGTCTCACCGACGATACTTCCGAGAGTTACCAAAGAGCAGACGTATTCCCTGACTTGTGTCAAGAATATGCCGACACTATGGAACAAGTGAAGAAAGACCTCAAAGCCAATAGACGTGCAATCAAAAACGATTATTATAAAAAATAACGTCGAATGACATAAGACGCATTCGTCCTCAAGACGAGTGCGTTTTTTGTAGACGGAGGAACTATGCCCGATTTGTCAATAATGCTCAAGCCCGCCTCGAGTATGTGCAATCTTAGATGTAAATACTGCTTTTATCACTCTCTGGCAGGCTCGAGAGAGAGCTTTAGTTACGGTAAAATGAACGAGCAGACCACCGACAACGTTATCGCTAAGGCGCTCGACTTTGCCGACGGAGGCAGTATTTATTTTGCCTTCCAAGGCGGAGAGCCGCTGTTTGCGGGTAAAGAGTGGTTTGCATATTTCGTTGACAAAGTAAAGCAACTAAATAAGCGAAACAGCAAGATTTATTATAGTCTGCAGACCAATGCAACTCTGATAGACGAGGAGTGGGCGGAATTCTTTGCTAGCAACGGCTTTTTGTTGGGGGTGAGCCTCGACGGAGACCAAAGCGCCAACAGATATAGATTGGATATTGACCTAAACTATACCTTTCCTAAGGTCAAAAGAGCCATAGAGATATTGCAGAGCAAGGGCGTGGACTTTAATATTCTGATAGTTACCACGGGGTGGACCGCCGACCACGTGGAAGAAGTGTATCGTTATCTTACGGGACAGGGCTATAAGTATTTGCAGTTTATACCGTGTCTCAGACCTTTCGGCGACAAGAGCGAGAGCGAATTGTATATGACGGTGGAGCAGTACGGCAACTTCCTTATAAGGCTCTTTAACCTCTACGTCAAAGATTATGTGCGAAACGACTATACCAGCGTTAGGCTGTTGGATAATATGGTGCATATGTACCTTGGCAATCCCGTAGAACAGTGCGGAGTGTGCGGTCATTGCTCTCACCAATTCGTAGTCGAGGGTAACGGCAACGTCTATCCGTGCGACTTCTACTGTCTGGACGAATGGCTACTCGGCAATATCAACGACAGTAACTTTGACAAGTTGGCTCACACCGACAAAGCGATAGATTTTATCAAACAGTCCTTCGATATACCCGACAAATGCAAGAAGTGTAGGTTATACGGAATTTGCCGTGCGGGCGGTTGCAAAAGAAGTCGAGAGGATAGAGATTATTGCGAAGCTTACCAAAAATTCTTCGGTGCGTGTCTACCTCTGTTTAGAGTTTTTGTAAACGAAAAAAAGTAATAAAAATCAATACGTGTCAACAAAAATCGTCATACGATGAAGTATGGCGAATTTTTTTTGTAACGAAGTATAGAGCGATAGCATAGAGTGAAAAAGAGGTGAAATATGGACGACGTGGAACTCTTGGCAAGAATACTACAATGCGAAGCGGGCGGCGAAGGAGAGGACGGAATGAGAGCCGTGGCTACCGTGATAGCCAACCGACTGGAAGAAACCCAAGGGGAGTACGGCAGACAAAATACTCTCGAGGACGTGATTTTTGCACTACGTCAGTTTGACTGTGCGAGAGAGACCATTGGTGGTAGATACAATCCGCAAAACATATATAATATGAGACCCGAACAAATACATTACGATATAGCCGAGTGGGCGCTCAACGGAGGCAGACTGCCTATCGTGTCGGAATCGTTGTGGTATTTTAATCCGTATATGCCGTCGTGCAGGGAAAACTTTCCTAACCAAAACGGTACTTTTGGAATAAGAATAGGCGACCACTGCTTCTATCTTCCTACCGAATCTTATTATTTAACTTAAAAGGAGATATATTATGCCGAACAATAACCAAGTGCAAGTGCCCGATAGCGACCTGACTAACGAAATCTATCGCGGTTCTTTTCAAGAAGTGCTGTCTATGAATACGGGCAGTTACGTCATCGTAGAATTTTTGGTAGGTACCAACAATTTGACAACGAAGAGCGGAATTTTGTATTCCGTCGGCTCCAAAACGCTGGTACTATATCAAGCCAGCATAGACGCCTACATAGTTTGTGATATTTTCAACGTCAAGTTCGTCACTTTCGTAGACCAAAATAGAGGCGAAAGCGTGGGAGAAACCAACACCGTATCGTCGCAAAACGTAAGGACGGCTAGCTCAAGTTCTACAAACCAAAGAATGAGAATGCCGAGGTTTAGATAAGCGGCAATCGTCACGCGTGTACCGTGCAAGGCAATAAGCTTTGTGCGGTATTTTTTGTGGCGACTGTAAGGCAACGACTACGCAACTATTGTAGATATTTGAATTTGAATGCAAAGAGCGCATACGATTGTACGCCCCGGCGGGAGATGGCAAGAATAGCAACAAATATTTGCAAAAAAGCGTTGCAACTATTTTTTTTGGCTCTCCATTATGCTATAATATCGGTATGGAAAAGAAATACCGCGACAACTTGCCAAGTCAATTTTTAGCTAATATGCAACTGCTGCTAGGCGAGCAGTACCCGTCGTTTGAACAAAGTTTCGACGAAGAGCCGCGCCAATCGTTGAGGGTCAATACTCTAAAGCTTTCGCCTCAAAAAGTCGAGCAACTTATGCACGTCGACTTGCAACCCGTACAGTGGTGCGATAGCGGATTGTATTATTACGACGACCTAAGACCCGGGAAACACCCGTATCACGAGGCGGGGCTGTATTATATACAAGAGGCAAGCGCAATGAGTGTGGTCGAAGCGCTTGGCGTGCAAGAGAACGACGTGGTGCTAGACTTGTGCTCCGCGCCCGGGGGCAAGGCTACTCATATTGCTTGTAAACTCGGTGACACGGGACTGTTAGTTGCCAACGAAATAGTGCCGTCAAGAGCCAAAATTCTCTCCCAAAACATAGAAAGAATGGGCATAGCAAGGGCAGTCGTCACCAACAATTCTCCCGAAGAGTTGCAAGATAAGTGGCAAGAGGTTTTTGATAAAATAGTCGTCGACGCACCTTGTTCGGGCGAGGGGATGTTTAGAAAAAACCCTCAAGCCGTTGCCGAATGGAACGAGCAAAGCCCCGCTACGTGCGCGCAAAGACAATCACTCATACTCGACAGCGCATACAAAATGCTCAAGAAGGGCGGAAAGATGATATATTCCACTTGCACCTTCGAAGTAGAAGAAAACGAATTGACGATAGAGAGATTTTTGGAGAGACACGCCGATATGTCTATCGTCGCTCCTTGCGTGAGATTCGACGCTTGCAAGACGTGCAATACCGAAAATTGTTTGGATAGCATAGTGTTGGCTCAAAGAATTTTTCCGCATAAATACGCGGGCGAAGGACATTTCTTTTGCGTAATGCAAAAGGATGGCGAACAAGACGGCGTTAGATACGCAAAACCAAGCAAAGTATCAACCGCCATGACCAAAATATTCGACAAGTGGCAAAGGGAAAATCTCAACGTAACGCTCTCGCCTAACGTGGCTTTTGGAGATAATCTATACTACTTGCCTCACCTCGCCCCCGAGCTGAAAGGTGTGAGGGTGCTCAGATGCGGACTGCATCTCGGAGAAATCAAAAAGGATAGATTCGAGCCGTCGCATTCTCTTGCAATGTACTTGGGCGCTAATGACGTTAAGAGAAGGATAGACACCGCCTTATCAGACGGTAAGGCGGAGGGGTACTACCTAGGACAAACCCTCGAATGCGACTTTAGAGGTTGGGGATTGGTGTGCGTAGACGGTTACCCTTGCGGCTGGTGTAAGGGCGACGGAATGCAAGCCAAAAACCACTATCCGAAAGGTCTGAGAAAGGACGTAAAGTGTCAATAAGTCGATACGTATAAGCAAAATTGAGGAATTGATATGCAAAAAAATAAAATCGTTGTTTTGGACGGCAATGCCGTCAATCCCGGAGATTTGAGCTGGGAAGAGTTGGAAAAATTGGGCGAAGTGACCGTGTACCCGCGTAGTAGTAGACGAGAAGCGTTGGAGAGAGCCAAAGAGGCGGATATAATACTCGACAACAAGGTAAAACTCGACCAAAGCTTGTTGGAAAAATTGGATAATCTAAAGTATATCGGTCTGTTGTCGACGGGGTACGACGTGGTGGACGTACAGTATGCCAAAAGCCGCAATATCCCCGTATGCAACGTGCCCGCTTACTCTTCCGCTTCGGTGGCGCAGTTGACCGTTGCACTATTGCTTGAGCTGTCTATGGGCGTGGGTAAACACGATAGGTCGGTCAAAGACGGCGATTGGGCGGCGTGCCCCGACTTTTGCTATACGGTACAGAGTATAGAGGAACTTGACGGCAAGAGTATAGGACTGGTCGGTTACGGCTCGATTGGAGCTTGCGTTGCCAAGATAGCAAGGGCGTTGGGTATGAACGTATACGGATATAATCGCAAAGGTAAAGTAGACGACAACGCCGTATATGCACAACTCGATTGGATAATAGAAAACTGCGACGTGATTAGTCTACATTGTCCGCTGGGCGCAGACAACGCAAAGATGATAAACGAACAAACTTTGGCTAAGATGAAAAAAGGCGCTATAGTCATCAATACGGCAAGAGGCGGTTTGGTGGACGAGGAAGCAGTTGTGGACGCACTAGATAGCGGAAAATTGGCGGGATATGCAGCCGACGTTTCGGCGAGCGAGCCTCCTGCAAAAGATAATAGATTGTTAAGTCACCCAAAGACAATAATAACTCCGCACATTGCTTGGGCAAGCGTGAGCGCAAGACAACGATGCCTAAAAATAGCGTGCGACAATATAAGGAAATTTTTGGAAGGTCAGGTAGTCAACTGCGTATATTGACGCGGACGATTGAGCAAAATCGGCTGTAATTGGTCAGCTAAACGTCATTTCTACGTAACTAATAAGGCTGTAGCCCGACAAGTTGACCTTGACACGCGGGCAAATAATATATATAATAGACCTATGATAAAAGTTAGGACAAAAATCTTGATAACGATATTGTTGATGGCAGTTGCGCTGACGGGTGCGGCTGTCCTTTGTTTGGGCGGTTTTGCGGTAGACGAAGGACAAGGCGCAATCGATATGACAACCGACGTCAAGATCGTCAATACGGCGACACCAACCATTGAGCTAGAGCCGATATTCGTGGCGGGACTTGTGAGCAGTACCGACGAGCCCGTGGAGTTTTTGTTGGACGAGAATAACGGTATCACGTATCACGGAACAATAGGTTACAACTGGTATAAGTATTCCGTCAAGTGGAAAGAGCCTTACGCAGACGTAGACGTGAAATACGTACTTACCTTTTTGGACGGTGCGGGTGTAGACGTGGGCTATAAGATTACCTACGACAACGGCGCGTTTGAGGGCGAAAAGACGACGGAGAGCGGAACGCCGCCATGTAACGTGGGCACTTATACCGTCAAGGTTGAGGTAGAGAGCGATACTTACTTTGTGGAGGAAAGTAAGTCAACTCAGACGTTCGAAATTACGCCGTTTGAAATTACTATTCGCAAAACCAGCGCCGACGATAAGACTTACGACGGGTCAAGCTATGAAATTACCGTGCAAGCAGACCAGACCGTCTTTTACGGTGACAACGACGTGTACCATAAGGTTTATAAGACGTGGCAAGACGACCGCTGGGTAGAAATGGCGGCTGACGAAAGACCTATCAACGTGGGTAGATATAAGGTGGAATTGGTATTTGACAACCCCAATTATACATACAATACGGAAAGATTCGAGGGGGAGTTTACTATATCCAAAGCGCCGCTTGACGCCGATTACGTATTGCAAGGCGAGCTGATCTACGACGGTACCGACAGAACGCCGCAAGCAAAGATATATGCCGCGGGTTGGAAATACAATACCGCTATGGGAGCGTACGACAGCGGAAACGCGACTTTGGTCATCACTAAAGACGGACAAGTCGTAACGGAAATGACTGCCGTCGGAGAGTACCGATTGTCTATGACCTGCGACAATCCTAACTATTATATCCGCAACTATAAGACGGTAAATATCGTCAAAAAGACCGTCGGCGTGGATTGGGTGGTAGAAAATCAAGTCGTATATGACGGATTTAATCATTTTGCCGAGGCGGTGATGACGGGCGTGGTAAGCGGCGACGACGTAAGTGTGAGAGTGCTCTACAACGGCGAGGCGGCATTGCCACTCAATGCGGGAAGATACGTATTGTCGTGCGCGTTTGACGGTGAGGATAGGGATAACTACGAATTCGTCGTGGACGAGAGCAAGGCGTATATAGTTATCGACAAGGCGGAATATGCGATAGACGACTTCGAAGTGCGCTTGTACGACAAAAAAATTATCGTAATAGAGACAGACTTCGGCGGAATAATAGTCACTTTTAGCCTAGACGGGACGACTTGGCAACAAAACAACGAGTTGGAAGCTCAACCTATGCATGACTATAAGGTTATGGTAAAACTTGCGGAAAGCGACAACTATAAAGAAAAGATTTTGAAAAAGACGGTGCGAACGGGATTTGACGCGGAACTCTTTGACCAAATGATGAAAGACGTCGACCTCGAAGGATTTTCCTTTAAGGACGTGGCAAAGTATAGAGAATTGGAGAGATGCTTGACGTATTTAGCCGAGGGCGATATTGAAGAAAACGTAGATATGCAATATCTCGAGAGCGTGAGAGAAGCCTTTGGCGAGTACAAAGATTTGGCTCAAGAAGTCACGGAACAAGCCCTGTCTTTGTCGGGAGCGATAATCGTCAAATATGCCGTGGGAGCGATGGGCACGCTCGGTTTGATAGGATTGACGATAGCGAGGAGGAAGAAAGATGAAATTTAACGGAAGATTGTTTTTGTTTTTCGTCCTCGTCGTGGCGATATTGGTGGCGACTTCGGCACTGACCTTTGAGGTGACTAAAGATTCTCGCACGACGCAGAGTGCATTTGACAACCTCGACCAAGATTCTTTTGCAAGGATAGACACCGTGGTTAAGCAAGACGAGCAAATAGTGTATAGCGAGATTGACGGAGTGATTTACAACCCTCTCGACTTGACTGTGACGACGAATAACGACAACTTTGCACTAAACTGGAAGACGAGTAACCTCGACGGAAAATACGTCAAGACCGACAAGGGGTATCGCTTCGAAGGAGTGATAAGAGATTCTCGATTGGCGCTGGGCAAAGAGGGGCTAGACGTAAAAGTCGTAGTTGACGTCAATGCCGACGACAACACCGTGGATAAGATTGAACTGTCTTATACCGACAACGGCTTTTTGGTAATTATTTCGGCTGTTAGATACGATATTCAGCAAGAGGCAGAAGAAAAATGATTTCGCAAAAAATGAAAAAGATGATTGCAACGAGTTCTGCAATCAGAGAGATGTTCGAAGAGGGCAAAAGACTTGCCGAGATATACGGCAAAGAAAACGTGTTTGACTTTTCGCTAGGCAATCCGAGCGTAAAACCGCCGCAAAGCGTCAATCAAAGTATCAAGGATATTGTCGACGAGACGAGCGAAATAGAGTTGCACGGCTATATGAACAATAGCGGATTTTCTTCTACGAGGGCTGCCGTTGCAGGTTACTTTAATAAGCGATACGGCACGACTTACGGCGAAAAAAACGTAGTTATGACCGTGGGAGCTGCAGGCGGGTTAAACGTCGTCTTGAAGAGTTTGCTCAACGAGGGCGACGAGGTTGTGGTATTTTGTCCGTACTTTGGAGAGTACCGCAATTATATCGACAACTACGGCGGAAAAATCGTTGAAGTACCCGCCAATCCGCCAACCTTTTTGCCTGACCTCGACGTGACGGAAAAGTTGCTCACGAGTAAGACCAAGGCAGTCATCGTCAATTCTCCCAACAATCCTACGGGCGTCGTGTACGACAAAGAATTTTTGACTGGACTCGTCTCGACATTGGATAGAGCACAAAAGAAGTGGGGCAATGCTATCTATCTCATTAGCGACGAGCCTTATAGAGAAATCGTGTACGGTGATGCGAAGGTTGAGTTTTTGCCATCGTTATACGACAATACTATCGTGGGATATTCTTATAGCAAGTCGCTCTCTTTGCCGGGGGAGAGAATAGGCTACTTACTTATCCCCGACACTTGCACAGACTTTGAAGAGTTGATTGCTTCTTGCAACGTCGCAACCCGAATACTCGGTTTTGTCAACGCTCCGTCTTTGCAACAAAAGCTTGTGGAAAGGTGCGTGGAAGAAACGTGCGACATAACTCCTTACTCGGACAACAAGAATATTTTGACCGAGGGATTGAAAAAATTGGGCTTCGAATACGTCAATCCGCAAGGCGCGTTTTATCTATTCGTCAAGTCGCCAATCGAGGACGACAAAGAGTTTTGCCGTATAGCCAAAGAGTACAATTTGTTGCTTGTTCCGGGTAGTAGTTTTGGGTGCAAAGGCTACGTCAGGATAGCATATTGCGTCTCCAAAGATACGGTAGTCGGGTCGATGACGCAATTTGAAAAACTGGCAAAAAGAATGAACTTGATATAATACGGCGAGACCCCGAAGGGTTCCGTTTGTATCTTAAAAAGCCGATACGTGTCGGCAAAAATTAGAAAAGGAATAAAAAATGGAAATAAGAAGAGAAAGAAAAGAAGATTATAGAAAGACCGAAAACCTAGTAAGAGAGGCTTTTTGGAACGTATATCGCCCGGGGTGCTTCGAGCATTTAGTCGTCAATAAAATGAGAAACGACGACTGCTTTATACCCGAACTCGACTACGTGATAGAAGAGGATGGCGAGATAGTAGCGCAAATAGTTTGGGCAAAAGCCACCGTCAAGGAGGGAGAAATCAGCCATACGGTGGCGATATTCGGACCGTTGTCGGTATTGCCGTCGCACCAAGGAAAGGGTTATGCGAGAAAACTTATAGAGTTGACTTGCGACAAGGCAAAACGAATGGGCTACGGAGTGGTACTTATTACTGGCAATCCCGACTTGTACCACCGTTTCGGCTTCGATAGCGCGGACAAGTACGGCATAACCTACGAAGGTGTGCCCGAGGATATGGAAACGCCGTTTTTTATGCTCAAAGTGCTTGACGAGCAAAAAGCCAAAGACGTAAAGGGCGTATATAGCGACCCCGCCGTATATATGGTGGATGAGAGTGAGGTCGACGAGTTTGACAAAGACTTCGTGCCTAAAGTGAAAGAAAAGAGAGAAGGGCAACTAGTGTAAGTTGGCATAAAAAGTCGAGAATCGTCCCAAATACGATGCTATTATGGTAGCGTAAGGAGTGAGCAATGCAACAACACGTCGAAGCGGTGCAACGCATGCAAGACTATATCGAGCAAAACTTGTCTGACGAGATAACCATAGAGCAACTAGCAAAAACCGCCAACTTCTCGCCAAGGCAAGCCGTGAGATTGTTTGAACGATATACGGGATATACGCCCGCTCATTATATTCGTAGGCTTAGGCTCAAAAAGTCGGCGTTGAGGCTGAGAGACAGTAATTGCAAAATTATCGACGTGGCAATGGAAGAGGGCTTTGGAAGTGTGGACGGTTATACCCGAGCATTTGCGCGCGAGTTTGGGAAAAATCCGAAAGACTATGCCAAAAATCCTATTCCGCTCAATTTGTTCGTTCCTTACGGAATAAAATACCGCAAAACGGAAAGGAGCAAAGAGAATATGCAAGACGTAAAATGTGTCTTCGTGTCGGAAGTGGAGAGACCGACGAGAAAGGCGATAATCAAAAGAAGCAAGTCGGCAACGGAATACTTCGGCTATTGCCAAGAGGTGGGCTGCGAAGTGTGGGGAGTGTTGACCTCTATCAAGTCGATATGCGGAGAGCCCGTATGTATGTGGCTACCTAAGAAGTATATCGAGGAGGGTACGGGTGAGTACGTGCAAGGCGTGGAAGTGGAAGAAAACTATGACGGCGTAGTCCCCGACGGCTTTGACGTGATAGACTTGCCTAAGGCAAAATATCTGATGTTCGTATCTCAGCCTTTTGAAGAAGAGAACTACGAGATAGCGATAGAAGAGGTGAAGAGAGCTTGGCAAAATTACAACCCCGCCGTGCTCGGCTATAAGTGGGACGAGAGCAATCCGACAATTCAGTTGGAGCCAATCGGTAAACGAGGATATATCGAGCTACATCCCGTCAAAGAAATTTAATCACCTATCATTCGGCTTGACGAAACGTCAAGCCGTATTTTGTTGTAGACATAACTTGCTCGCTGATAAAGCGAAAGACATCAAAGTCGGAGACGAACGACTAAACGTCGGCGCGTTACGTTGTTTTGCTTCGACATATAAGGTTGGTTGTATTAATCGGCTATTTAGGCAATAATGCTTAGCGGTTGGCAGCGACGACATAGTTGTGCGTTGTAAGGCGATACCGATTGACAAAGAGTTGAGTCGGAGGATAAAATAAAATAAATAACAGGATGCGGAGAGAGTATGCAGAGATTGGTCGTATTTGATTTGGACGGCACGCTTGCCAAAATCGGAGAGGCGGTAAAAGCGGAAAACGTAGACAAACTAAAAGAGATAGAAAGGTATGCAAGCGTTGCTATTTGTTCGGGTAAACCCATATACTATCTATGTGGTTTGACAAGACAGCTTGGACTAAAAAAACCGATACATATCGGCGAAAACGGCGCGGTGATATGTTATGGCTACGATCTGCCGCCTAGCAGATACGAGAGAGTGAAGGTCGACAAAAAGACTAAAACCTTACTCGCCGAGTTGAAAGAAGAGATAGAAGAAAAACTGGGCGACGGGGTATGGTTTCAACCCAACGAGGTGGCGTTGACGCCCTTCCCTAAAGGTGAAGAAGAATGGAAAATTTTGGACGAGACGGTACGAAGTTATAGCGCCGCTTTGCAAGGCGTCAACGTGTACAGACAAAGCGATTGCTACGACTTTTGTCCTTGCGATATAGACAAAGCCGTCGGCGTGCAAAAAGTGATGAGGGAGTTAGGCGTGAATAAGGACGGGCTGTACGCGGTGGGCGACGGAGCCAACGACGTGAGTATGTTGCGTCTGACAGACAACTCTTACGCAATAGACATGCAAGACAAGAGCGTGGCAAAGGTGAATTGTCAATGCGTGGACGAGGCTATCGACGTAATACTTGCAAGTCTCAAAGACGAAAATTAAATCGGCGTTGCAAAACGTAAAAAATTGTTGTAATATATAATATATTAGTTATTGGCGCAACGGGTTGATTGCGCTTCGAGGTATCGATGAAAAGGACTATCGTAACGATAAGTTTGATTGGGATATTGCTAAGCGTGTGGTGCGTGCTTGCCTTGGGCGTAGGCGTCGATTTGACGAGCCTAACCGCAACTCAAGATTATGTTGCCTATACGCGAGTAGTCGATACTTTAGAAGAAGTTACTGTGCCGTCGAGTTACAACGACGACTATCGCAATCTTCAATACATAACTCCAGTCAAAAATCAAAATCCTCTGGGAATGTGCTGGACCTTTGCCGCTTGTGCGGCGGCGGAGAGCGACGCAATCAAAAATCACGGCGCAGACCCCGATGTCAATTTGTCCGAGTGGCACTTGGGCTATTTTGCCTACAATGCCGAGCGTGACGGGACGGGCGATAGCGTAGAATATACGTATTCGGGAACGGCTTATTACGACATAGGAGGCTCGAGCGTCATAGCGGCGCATACACTTGCCACGGGCATTGGCTTTGCGGACGAGTCGGTAGCGGAATACGACGACTTGGTGTACGCCGTAAGGAACGGCGGCAATACTACGCTTGACCCAAGCCTTAGGTATCAATGCGAATATTATATAGACAACGTGTTCTATTACGACTTGCCGACCCAAGCCGAAGACGTAAAGCGCGCGATACTAACCTACGGCGCGGTGGCGACTTCGTATTATTCCACTTCTAACAACAACTACTTTAGTTCTACCAACTCCGCATTCTATTGCTACGACAATCACAACGAAAATCACGCCGTGACTATAGTGGGCTGGGACGACGATTATCCCAAGAGTAACTTCCCCACCGCACCTGCTTCCAACGGCGCTTGGCTAATCAAAAACAGCTGGGGTACGAGTTGGGGGCTTGGCGGATATTTTTGGATTTCTTACGAGGATAAAACCATGACCTCCGCTACGGCGTACGACGTGGTGGACAGTTACGAATACGACAACAGATACCAACACGACGGCGGCATCATCTCGTCGTATACGGGAGGCAGTAATACGTATTACGGCAACGTGTTCGAATGCGCCGGAGACGAAACTTTGACGGCGGTGAGTGTGGAGACATGCGAGACCAACAGTTTGACCAAGGTCGAGTGTTCGGGCAAGTCTTATACTTTGAATATATACACGGGCACGGACAATTCTTTGGGGCTTAGCAAAGGCAGCCTTGCATATACTCAATCGGGCACTTTCGGACAAGTGGGTATGACAACCATCAAGTTGACGGAAGGAGTTACGATGAATGCGGGCGAAAAATTCTTCGTATGCTTTTATACTACCGCTTACGTGGGCATCGACAGAGACGGCTCTTTGCAAGCCTATTCGGGTAGTACTTTGATTACCTTAGCCAATAGCAACGTCACCGTCGACAAGGGACAATCTTATCTGTCGAACAACGGGTCGACGTGGTACGATTGCCAAAGCTATTTTAATAGCGGGACGCTGCCCGTCAACTTTAGAATCAAAGCCTATACCGTGGATAACAACGTGGGTACGCCAAGCGTTATTTCGGCGCCAACGCTGTCCACTATCAATTACGGACAAAAGATAAGTGCGTCGACGATAAACGGCGGAGAGGTCAAGGATAGCTTGAACGGAAAAGCCGTAGCGGGCGAGTGGAGCTTTGAAAATCCCGATGCAATTTGCGTCGGCGGCGATAAAGTCAACCTTGTCTTTACGCCTTATAAGTCCGTCTATTCTCCTATAATAGTAGAAGTCAATGCCGACGTGGACGTCTCGATGCCTAATATCGAGTTTGTTGAGCCGATTGCGGCAGTTTATGCGGGGCAAGTTGTAGAAATCAAAACCAAAGTAACCAACTTCTACGACGAAACTCTCCTATATACGGGCGAAGTAACGTATAGTTACAAAATCGGCAATTTGGGCAGTTGGGTACAACTCGACGGAAGCACGATGACAATTCCTACTTCGGCTACGTACGGTACGACTATGTTCGTCAGAGCGAAAACGGCGGCGGTGACGGGTAAATATTCCGCCAACGAAGGCACGACTTCGGTGAGTATAAAAGTAGCCTGTCAAGTGCAAACTCTACCGACTGCAAGCGCGTTGAAATACGGACAAAAACTAGAAGATACCGTGCTTACGGGCGGGCGAGTGACCGATAAATACAGCGGGACGGAGTTGAGCGGAGTTTGGAGCGTGGTAATAGATTCGTATTCTTACGCCGACTCGACAAAAAATCATAGGGTAAAATTCGTGCCGGACAACACCAACTACGCGCCGATTTATGGTGAGATAAGCGTGGAAGTGGTGGCTGCCGAGATAACTATCACCGTGACTAAAAACGAAAAAGAGTGGGAAGTAGGCAAAGTTGCTTCGATAAATATAAAGCTTGCCAACGCGTATAACGATACTTTCGGCGTGGAAACGACAACGACTATCTACTACGGCGTGGACGGAGGAGAGTACGTAGAGTTGGCTCAGCCTAACTTCGTCGTTCCGCAAAATGCCGAGGGTAAAAAGATAAAGATAAAAGTCGTGGCAGACGCCGTTGAAAATAAGTATCTACAAGCGGTAACGGAAGAAGAGTTCGAGGTCAAGGCGACCGTGCCTACGATACCTTCGACGCCCGAAGAGACGGAAGAGCCGGAGGAGCCGTCGCAAGACGAGCCTACCACTCCTAGCGACGAAAACAATGGCGGCGATAATAGTAGTTCCGACAGCGACGGAATATTGGGTAGACTTGGCGAGATGATAGGCTTTGAAGGTTTAGCCAAGAGTATTCCTTTTATCATAGTTGCGATCATAGTGTTGGTGATTATTATAGCTATAGTCAAAAAAATAAAAAATAGATAAAAACTGCAAACGAATTGGCGGACGGCAATAAGCCGTCCGTTTTGTTATTTAGTTTTTAAGTGCGATGATTGCAACGTGGAATTATTGGAAAAGAGCGAATATTTTGAATAATTATTGTATATTATTCATTTATTGCATAATATGCAACAATTTGGAATAATTATACAAATATACACAAAAATATTCATAAAAAATGTAATTTTATAAATAAAATCCGTTGACAATACCTTGATATACAGCTATAATTAAGACATTAAAATAGAATTGATTGAATAAATATTCATCAAAGGAAGTGTTTTATGGATAAAAGTAAAATTAAGAAAGTGGTTTTGGCATACAGCGGCGGACTAGATACGTCGATAATCATTCCTTGGCTGAAAGAAAACTACAATAATTGTGAAGTTATCGCGGTATCGGGTAACGTGGGACAAGCCGACGAATTGGAAGGGCTCGAAGAAAAAGCTCTCAAGACGGGTGCGTCTAAACTCTACGTGCTCGACTTGACAGACGAATACGTGGACGAGTATATCATACCTACCATGCAAGCGGGGGCGATATACGAAGAGTATCTTTTGGGTACCAGCCACGCCCGTCCTTGCATTGCTAAGGGATTGGTGGAGATTGCTCTCAAAGAGGGTGCGGATGCTATTTGCCACGGCTGTACCGGCAAGGGTAACGACCAAGTGCGTTTTGAATTGACTATCAAACACTTTGCACCCGATATGCCTATCATCGCACCTTGGCGTGAGTGGAATATCAAGTCGCGTGACGAGGAGATAGATTATGCCGAGGCTCACAACGTGCCTCTAAAAATCAATAGGGAGACCAACTACAGCAAGGACAAAAACTTGTGGCACCTATCGCACGAGGGACTTGACCTCGAGGATACGGGCAACGAGCCTATGTACGAGAAGAAGGGCTTTTTGGAGATGGGCGTTTCTCCGATAGCCGCGCCCGACGTGCCCGAATACGTGGAGATAGAGTTTGTCAAAGGTAAGCCAGTGGCTCTCAACGGAGAGAAGATGAGCGCAAAAAATATCATTCTCAAACTCAACGAAATCGGCGGCAAAAACGGTATCGGCATACTCGACATCGTAGAAAATCGTCTGGTAGGTATGAAGTGCCGTGGCGTGTACGAGACCCCGGGCGGAACTATTTTGTACAAGGCACACAGCGTGTTGGAGAGCATTTGTCTCGATAAGATGACCATGCACGAAAAACAAAAATTGTCCGTCACCTTTGCCGAATTGGTTTACAACGGACAATGGTTTACACCGCTTAGAAAAGCTTTGAGCGCCTTCGTGGATAAGACGCAAGAGACTGTGACGGGTAAGGTCAAACTAAAACTCTACAAGGGTAATATGATCAATGCGGGCGTATGGAGCGACTATTCGTTGTATAGCGAGGAGATTGTTACCTTTGGCGAGAGCGACTACAACCAACAAGACAGCGCGGGATTTATCAATCTATACGGATTGCCTATCAAAGTCAAGGCAATGGTGGACGCAAAAAACAAAAAATAAGCAATCGAAGTCTTTCGCGGGGCGAAAGACTTTTGGCAATAATAGGAGATAATATGGCAAAACTTTGGGCGGGAAGAACTAGCGGATTTACGGATAAAGTCGCCGACGACTTCAATTCTTCGATAGCGTTTGACAGCAGAATGTACAAGCAAGATATTGCGGGCAGTATGGCGCACGCCGCTATGCTGGGCAAACAAGGTATTATCACGCAAACCGAAACTGATATTTTGGTAGAAGGTTTGGCGGGCATTGCGGAAGATATTGACAAGGGCAAACTAGCGTTTGACATCTCTTGCGAGGACGTGCATATGTTCGTGGAGCAAACGTTGACCCAAAGAGTGGGGGACGTGGGCAAAAAGCTCCATACCGCGCGTAGCAGAAACGACCAAGTTGCGCTAGATATGAGAATGTACGTGAGAGAGTACGTAGGAGATTTGACAAGCAAAATCAAGACGCTTATTGCGGCGTTGGTAAGTCAAGCCGAAAAAAATAAGGAAAGTATTATGCCGGGATATACCCACTTGCAGAGAGCACAACCCGTGACTATGGCGCATCATCTATTGGCGTACTGCATGATGCTGTTGAGAGACGTCGAAAGATTTGAAGACGGAGTAAAAAGGCTCAACGTGTCGCCTATAGGTAGTTGCGCTTTGGCGGGAACGACCTACGACACCGATAGAGCTTTCGAAGCCAAACGGCTCGGTTTTGACAGCGTGTGTCTAAACTCTATGGACGGCGTGTCGGATAGAGATTTTTGTCTGGAAATCGTCAGCGACTGCGCAATCACGATGATGCATCTGTCGAGATTGTGCGAAGAACTCGTGCTGTGGACGAGCCTCGAGTTCGGCTTCGTGGAACTCAGCGACGCCTATACGACGGGGTCGTCGATTATGCCGCAAAAGAAAAATAGCGATATGGCGGAATTGGTAAGAGGCAAGACGGGTAGAGTTTACGGCGACTTGATGGCGCTGTTGACTATGCTCAAAGGATTGCCTCTCGCCTACAACAAGGATATGCAAGAAGACAAGGAGAGCGTCTTCGACGCAATGGATACCCTCGCCAAGTGCCTTGACGTCACCGCGCCTATGATAGCTACCATGACGACCAAGCCCGACAAAATGAAAAAGGCGGCTGCGGGAGGATTTATCAACGCAACCGACCTTGCCGACTATATGACCAAAAAGGGCGTTCCGTTTAGAGAGGCGTACAAAATTTCGGGACAAATAGTGGCGGAGTGCATAGGTAAGGGCAAGACACTCGAAGAATTGAGCCTTGACGAATACAAGATACATAGCGACGTATTCGATAGCGATTTGTATCAAGCGATAGATTTGAAGAATTGCGTGGAGAAGCGCACTTCCGAGGGGGGAACAAGTCTGACTTCGGTGCAAAAACAACTAGCTTTCGTCAAAGGAGCAATAGGACTATGAAAAAAGTTTTTGTTGACGGCAGCGCGGGTACGACGGGATTGAGAATAGTCGACAGACTATCGATGAGAGACGACATTGAGTTGATCGTGCTTGGTGAAGATAAACGCAAAGACGCCGAGGAGAGAAAAAAGGCGCTCAACGCTTGTGACGTGGCAATATTGTGTTTGCCCGACGCGGCGGCACAAGAAGCAGTAGCTATGATAGACAATCCCGACGTGGTGGTGATAGATACGTCTACCGCTCATAGAACCGCCGAAGGTTGGACTTACGGATTTGCGGAATTGACGGGGGTCGACACCATTGCCAATAGTAAGAGAATTGCCAATCCCGGGTGCCATGCGAGCGGCTTTATCGCATTGGTCAAACCGCTGGTTGACGTAGGGATAATAGACAAGAGCGCGACTTTGAGTTGTTGGTCCGTTACGGGCTATTCGGGCGGTGGTAAAAAGATGATTGAAGAGTATCGATTAGAGGATAGACGAGAGTATCTCTCGTCACCCGCTCTATACGCTTTGGGTCAACAACACAAACATCTCAAAGAGATGAAAAACGTGACACGTATCGAGTTTTCGCCGTCATTTTATCCTATCGTTGCTCCGTTTTATAGTGGCATGGAAGTGTGTGTGCCGCTGTTTGTAAAAGATATAAAAGCCGGCGCCAACGAGATAAAACAAGTATATCGAGAGGTGTATTCGCAAGGACTGGTAGGCTTTTGCGACGATATGTCGGACGGGGGTTTTATCTATGCCAACAGGCTGTCGGGAGCCGACAATATGCTTGTATCGGTTGCAGGCAACAACGAAAGGATTTCGCTGATTGCTCTGTATGACAACCTTGGCAAGGGAGCGTCGGGGTCGGCTATAGAAAATCTTAACATAGTGTTGGGACAAGACCTAACAAAAGGATTGGTAATCAAACAATGAAAATAAAATCGATAAAAGGCGGTGTTTGCGCCGCGCAAGGCTTTAAGGCAAGCGGAGTACATTGCGGAATAAGAAAGAATAAAAGTAAAAAGGATTTGGCACTCATCGTCAGCGACGTGGAGTGCAACGTGGCGTGCGTTTATACCACCAATCTCGTCAAAGGAGCACCGATAACCGTGACGAAAAAACACGTGGCTGACGGAGTGGCGCAAGCAATAATATGCAATAGCGGCAACGCCAATACTTGTAATGCGGACGGTGAGTATATCGCAGGAGAGATGAGCAAAGCTGTAGCCGAAACATTGGGAATAAAAGAAAACGACGTCGTGGTTGCCTCTACCGGCGTTATCGGTCAACCTCTTGACTTGACTCCTATAAAAAACGGTATGGCGGAATTGAAGGAAGCGCTGTCTTATAACGGTAACGACGCCGCCGCCGAAGCAATAATGACCACCGACACGGTGGATAAACAAGTGGCTGTGGAATTTGAAGTGAAGGGCAAAACCTGTCGCATCGGCGGTATGGCTAAGGGTAGCGGTATGATTCACCCCAATATGGCGACTATGTTGGTATTTATCACTACCGACGTTGCGATCAGTAGCAAAATGTTGCAAAAAGCTTTGAGTGGCGATATTACCAATACTTTCAATATGGTGAGCGTAGACGGGGATACCTCTACCAACGATATGGTGACGGTGCTTGCCAACGGACTTGCGGGCAACGAGCCGATCGAGCAAGAGGACGACGACTTTAGAGTGTTCGTCAAGGCTCTCAACAGCGTTACCGTTGCGCTGTGTCGCATGATAGCAGGTGACGGCGAAGGTGCAACTAAATTGCTCGAATGCGTTGTCGGCGGTGCAAAGAACGAACTGACAGCCAAAACTGTGGCAAAGAGCGTCATTACTTCCTCTCTCCTCAAAGCGGCTATGTTCGGCGCGGACGCTAATTGGGGCAGAGTGTTGTGCGCTATAGGATATAGCGGAGCAGACGTGGACGTCAACAAGATCGACGTAGCGTTTGAGAGTACCGTCGGCACTATCGAAGTCTGTAAGGACGGCGCGGGCATAGAATTTTCGGAAGAGAAAGCCAAGCAAGTCTTGAGCGAAAAAGAGATATTGATAAAAGTAGAACTAAATCAAGGAGAATTCGGGGCTACCGCTTGGGGATGCGATTTGACCTACGATTACGTAAAAATCAACGGAGACTACCGTACTTGAGGTGATTATGGACAACTTTTCTAATGCGCAAAGGGCAAGAGTTTTGACGCAAGCCTTGCCATATATCAAAAAATATAACGGCAAAATAATAGTGGTCAAATATGGTGGCAACGCTATGACTTCCGACGTGCTAAAACAGCAAGTGATGGAAGACATAGTATTGTTGTGGCTGGTTGGCGTCAAAGTCGTATTGGTACACGGCGGCGGACCCGAGATAAGCGAGACCATGCAAAAACTAGGCAAAAAAGCCGAATTCGTTGACGGATTGAGAGTGACAGACAAGGAGACTGTGGATATAGTGCAGATGGTCTTGGCGGGCAAAGTCAATAAGACTTTGGTCAACTTGATAGAAATGAAGGGTGGCAGAGCTATGGGCATAAGCGGAATGGACGGCAGACTTATCGAAGCCAAACAAAAGGACGAGAAGTTGGGCTACGTGGGCAAGGTTACCAACGTCAATATTGCTCCCGTACTCGACTTGCTTGAAAAAGGCTACATACCCGTAATTTCTACTTTGGGTTGCGACAAGGACGGCAACACTTATAATATCAACGGAGATACTGCGGCGGCGTATATCGCAGGAGCTTTGGGCGCCGAAAGATTGGTGATGATGACCGACGTTGCGGGCATTTTGAGAGATAAGGAGGACGTGTCGACGTTGATTTCTTCTATAACTATCGCACAAGCAAAACGGTTATACGAAGAAGGCGTCATAACGGGTGGAATGATACCTAAGGTCGATTGTTGCATCGAAGCAATCAATAGAGGAGTGCGTAAGGTCATAATTATGGACGGAAGAGTAGAACATGCAATTTTGATGGAGATGCTTACCAACGAGGGCGCGGGTACCATGGTGATGGGAGACAACCAATGAATACGAAGCAGATAGACCAAGAGTTCGTTGCCAATACGTACAACCGTTGTGGCGTAGAGATATGCCGAGGAAAGGGTAGCGAAGTATGGGACGAGACGGGCAAGAGATATATCGATTTGGGTAGCGGAATAGGCGTAACCGCATTTGGATACTGCGACGACGAATGGATGAAGGCGGTGACGGAACAGCTCACTTGTTTTCAACATACCTCTAACTTGTACTATACCAAACCTTGCGCCGATTTAGCACGCTTATTATGTCAAAAGACCGACATGAAAAAGGTGTTTTTTAGCAATTCGGGAGCCGAAGCCAACGAATGCGCAATCAAGGTTGCAAGAAAATATTGCCAAAACAAGAAGGGCGAAGACTTCTACAATATAGTCACTTTGAAAAATTCTTTTCACGGTAGAACTTTGACGACTCTTGCGGCTACGGGACAAGAACATTATCACCAACTGTTTAAGCCGCTAACCAGTGGATTTTTGCATACCGACGCGGGCGACTTGGACACGTTGAACAAATGCGTAACAGAAAACAAAGTCGCGGGTATTTTGATAGAGATAGTGCAAGGAGAAGGGGGAGTAAATTGCCTCGAGAAAGACTTTGTGCAGGGCGTGGAAAAGATTGCTAAAGACAACGATATAGTGTTGATGGTTGACGAGGTGCAGACGGGCAACGGTAGAAGCGGACAACTCTACGCTTACATGGAATACGGAATCAAACCCGATGTTGTATCGACAGCCAAAGGACTTGGAGGAGGTTTGCCGATAGGCGCAACTTTGCTGGGCGACAAAGTGGCTGACGTTCTGGGCTACGGCGAACACGGCTCAACGTTTGGCGGCAACCCTATAGCTTGTGCGGGTGCACTGTCGATTTTGAAGAGAATAGACGATGACCTATTGCAACAAGTAAGGCAAAAAAGTCGATACGTGTGGACAAAATTGCAAAATGCCAAAGGCGTCGAAAGTGTGAGCGGTATGGGCTTGATGATAGGAATTAAGACTGATAAGCCGGCACGTGAAGTGGTGGAAAAATGCTTGGAGAGAGGGGTGCTTTGCCTGACCGCAAAAGATAAGGTGAGACTGTTGCCCGCACTCAATATCGAGCAAGAGTTGCTTGACGAAGCGTTGGATATTCTATTAGAAATAGTGGGGGAATAATATGAACTTGAAAGGAAAAAACTTCTTGAAGTTGTTGGACTTTACTGCTCAAGAGATCGAAGGGCTGATTGATTTGGCGAGCAAACTAAAAACTATGAAAAAACAAGGCGTGCCCCATAGATATTGCGAGGGCAAGAGCGTTGCTTTGATCTTTGAAAAGACTAGTACGAGGACGAGATGTGCTTTCGAAGTGGCGGCAGCCGACTTGGGTATGCACCCCGTCTATCTCGACCCGCTAGGCTCGCAAATAGGCAAAAAGGAGAGCATAGAGGACACGGCACGAGTGCTTGGTAGAATGTTCGACGGCATAGAATACCGTGGCTTTGGACAGAGCATAGTCGAAGAGCTTGCCGAGTATGCGGGAGTGCCTGTGTGGAACGGATTAACCAATGAGTTCCACCCTACGCAAATTCTTGCCGACTTTTTGACAATCAAGGAACATTGCGGGGAGCTCAAAGGTAAAAAGTTGGTGTATATGGGCGATAGCCGTTATAATATGGGCAACTCGCTGATGGTGGGTTGCGCCAAAATGGGTATGCACTTCGTTGCGTGCGCGCCTCGGCAGTATTTCCCCAATGCCGAATTGGTAGAACAATGCCGTCAAATTGCAGGGGATAGCGGAGCGATTATAGAATTGGAGAGTGACGTGAATAAGGCAACGGCGGGTGCCGACGTAATATATACCGACGTGTGGGTATCAATGGGCGAGCCCGACGAGGTTTGGGCTCAAAGAATTGAAGACTTAAGTCCTTATAGAGTGACGGCAGACGTGATGAACAATGCGGGTGCAAAATGTAAATTCATGCATTGTTTGCCTGCCTTCCACGACCTCAATACCAAAATCGGTAAAGAGATATTCGACAAATTCGGCATAGACTGCATGGAAGTCACCGACGAAGTGTTCGAGTCGGATAAGTCGATAGTTTTCGACGAGGCGGAAAACCGAATGCATACTATAAAAGCCGTTATGCTGGCGACTTTGACGGACTGCAAAGTTTAGGAGATTATTGTTATTGAGAACGGGCAGCTGCCCGTTCTTTTTTGAATACAGTCGATAGATTGGCTATTTTCTCAATAAGTATCGAGTTTTTTGTATTGTGGTTAGTTTTAATATTGGCAATATTTTCAATTTTGAGATGTAAACATTGATTGATATTGGAGATTGGTTTTTATATTTTGCTTGACAAGTGCTACGGAATATATTATAATTTAGTAAATTAAAGTATTAAAGTGTTTGAGAGGTAAATTATGAGCAGTTGGCATACGCAAGAGGTGGACGAACTTTTTAAGGCTATCACGAAATTGGAGAGCGTGGAGGAGTGTTACAAGTTTTTTGAGGACGCTTGCACTATCAACGAGATTTTGGGTATGGCACAAAGGCTCAAAGCCGCTAAGATGCTACTCGGCGGAGCCAATTACAACGACATCAGCGCCGCTACTGGTATGAGCTCGGCTACTATCAGCAGAGTAAACAAGTGCATTGAGTACGGCAACGGCGGATATAAGATTGTGCTCGATAGAATGGAAGAGAATAAATAATTTTTAATAAACAAGAAACAAAAACACACCTAGGGATAGGTGTGTTTTTGTTTGGTAACTCCACGGGTCTATGTTCTAGTTTTTTGCAAAGTACTCTACATAATTATTTAACGTATAAAATAAGAATAACCAATAATCCATACACAAATCCGTACACAAATTATTTTTGATTTTTCTTTTTTAGGCAAAAAATAACTTCCGAAAACGCCTATTTCTTCAAAAATCCGCATTTTCGGAAGCCTAAAAAGTATTGGTGACTCCACGGGGATTCGAACCCCGGTAGCAGCCGTGAGAGGGCTGAGTCTTAACCGCTTGACCATGGAGCCATATTTAATTGCTTAGTCATTTTAGCACAAAATTGCATAGTTGTCTATCGTTTTTTGAGTAATTGTTGATATTTTGTGGGACTGAGGTAGGTTTGGTGTTTGATACGTTTTGATGAAATTGGCTATCGGGCTGATGTAAATTATAAATTTTTGCTTTGTAGAGGGCAAAAAAGTTGAAAAAAATTTTGCAAAATGCTAAAATATACCCAAAGTGAGTAGTCGAAAGGCGTAAGTCCAACTTGAAGGATTTACGCCTATTTTTTTGCGCAAAAAGCGTAGGGAGCAGAAAATGAATAGCAAAAAACAAAACAAAATGGCGATAGAGCCGTTGAAAAAACTAGTCTGGAAAATGGGACTTCCAATGATAGTCTCCATGGTGTTGCAAGCGCTATACAACGTGGTTGACAGTATTTTCGTCGCCAATATACAGGGCACGGGTGCGCTTGCCAATCAAGCGCTGACCGTAGCATTTCCCGTACAGATAATGATAATTGCAATAGGCGTCGGCACGGGCGTGGGGCTCAACGCTCTCTTGTCAAAAAGCCTCGGCGAAAAGGACTCCGAGACCGTCAATAGGGTGGCTGGCAACGGAATATTTTTGGCGATAGTGATATACGCCGTGTTTTTGGTGTTCGGCTTGTTTTTTTCGCGTTCGTTTATAGCATTGTTTACCGACGACCCAAGCGTTTTGGCAATGGGTAGTTCGTATCTCAAGATTTGTTGTTGCCTTTCTCTGGGTGCGATCGGGTTTGCCATCTACGAGCGACTTTTGCAAGCTACGGGCAAAACTATGTGCTCGACGATAGCGCAAATATCGGGTGCGGTGGTCAACGTGATTTTGGACTACGTATTTATATTTCCTTTGGAGATGGGTGTAGACGGTGCGGCGTGGGCGACTGTGATAGGGCAATTCGTTTCGCTGTTTGTGGCGATGGCTTTTCACTATTCGGTCAACAAGGAGATTGGCGGCAGTATCAAGTATATCAAACCGAGCGGCAAGATTATCGGCGGTATTTACAAAATCGGCGCCTCCGCCGCGGCTATGCAAGCCTTGCTTTCGGTGATGATGGCGGGCGTCAACGCAATTTTGGGGCATGCCAACGCCGACCCGACGATTTTGGTGGGGTCCTTTGGAATTTATTACAAAATCCAACAAGTAGCACTCTTTTCCGCATTTGGGCTGTCAAATACCATAATAACAATTTTGTCCTTCAACTATGGCATGAAAAATAAAGAGCGGTCGCTGGATTGCATCAAATACGGAGTGTGTGATACCCTTGTCGTCACGCTCGCCATAACGGTGCTTTTTCAGATAATAGCCAAGCCTCTGGCAACGCTGTTTGCTCTGTCGGGAGGCTCTTCTGCTGCGCTCGTCGAAGTGTGTACCAAAGCTACCCGGATAGCAAGCTTGGGCTATATCTTTATGGGGGTTTCCGTCGCCGTTCAAGGCGTTTTGCAAGCGTTGGGCTACGCCGTCAAACCATTGATAATATCGCTTTTGAGATTGGTGATATTCGTCTTTCCGATTGCCTATCTTTTTACGCTTTCCTCCAATGTGATAGACGTCGTTTGGTGGACCTTCCCGATAGCAGAGGTGGCAACGACGATTTTTGCACTTGGCTTTTTGAGAGATGCAAAACGTAAAAAAATAGACGCCCTCGAAAAAATTAGCGCGCCGCAAAACTCCAATCTCATCATAACGGTTTCTAGACAACACGGCACCAACGGCAAAATAATTGCTAAATTGATTGCAGAAAAACTCGGACTTAAGTTCTACGATAAGGAACTTTTTATGATTGAGGCTCAACATAGGGGATTGGACAGACGCTATATCGAAAAGGCTCGGAACAAGATTGTTATTCGCTATACCTTTCTTTGGACGCTAAGAAGGAATCAATTATCGCCCAAAGCGAAATTATATGCGCTTTGGCAGACAAAGAATCATTCGTCATCGTCGGAAGAGCCGCTGACTACGTTTTGAGAGATAGAAGCAACGTGATAAAGGTGTTTTTGTATGCACCCGACGAATATAGAATAAATAACGTTATGGAAATTTACGGAGACAGCCGGATCGAAGCGCAAAAGAGAATAAAGTCCAGCGATAAGGCACGAGGCAATTATTACGAAATCATCTCCAATCAAAAATGGGGAGAGAAAAGTAACTACGACCTTTGCCTTGACTGTTCGGTGGGCAACGAGCAAGTTGTGGACACTGTGTGTCAATACGTACGGAGCGCGTACGAAAAGACCACCGACGGATACGTAAAGCGCAAGTTGAACGTGGAATAAAGAATCTTTTGTTGTGATTATCATTATCCTATTAGCGTTTATGGAAGTGCTATTAGAGTTTAGGCTCCGCTTACTAAGCGTAGCCTTGCCGATTATGAGTACAAGAATTGCAAAATAAAAATCAGCAGTTTCTAAATTCTTTCCGTTTTAAGATTTCTTTCGTTGCATTTTTGCTACAAATGTTATATAATCACATTGTATTGGTTGATAATGTTATTTTTTAACGTGGATTTTATCTATTTTACGTATCATTTTTCAAATAAATATTTGATTTGCCTCCATAGTTAAATGGATATAACAAGCCCCTCCTAAGGGTGTTTTTAACTCGGGAAAAACCACAATATATAGCGAGATGACTGCTATAAGACCACTATATATTGTGATTACTACATTATCAAATAATATCAGGTATTGTTTTGGGTATTATTTCGGTATCAAAAATCTTTTGCAATAACTTTTGAATCGTGCTATAATTTTGACACATCTGCCTGTACCTCAGTAGGATAGAGGGTCCGCCTCCTAAGCGGAACGCCGTTGGTTCGACTCCAATCAGGCAGGCCAGCCGTCAGTCACTTCTTTCGTGGAGTGACTGATTTTTTTATGCCTAAGCACTGCATATATTTCTTCCACATTTTGCTTTCGTGGCGGTTCATTTTCTTGAGATGTGGCAAAAGTTGGCTATAGTTTACAATCCATTTATTGCTGTATCTATACTTAAACACTGTCGTGTCTGTTTTCAAAAACTCGCGTATTTCATCGGGATGGATAAAACGGTCGCCCGTTTTTCTATTGTTGTTCCATTCTCTCGCACAATCTTCTATGCACCTTAACTTTGGGATTGAATACTCGTGTACTTCTAAATTGTATGGGTTCACTTTTTCAAAGAAATCTTTTGAGTCAATCAAAATTATGTTTTGTGAAATAGTATGTTTTATCCCATTCTGGAGTGCAATTCTACGAACGTTGTTTCGTCTTATGATTGTGCCACTATCTTCCTGCTTGAATATTCTGTAAATATCGCCTGAAGTCAAATATCTCATTGTTTTATCTCCTTCTTGCCATTTACAAATAGCAACAATTCATCCATATTGATAACCCAAGCGTTGCCGTATTTTAGCGGAGTAATTACGCCTTGTTTCATCAGTGTGACCAACATTTTGTAGTTAAGACAAGTGTAGGGATCGACTTGTTTTACCTCTTTTAATACGTCGGAAATTCTTCTCAGTCGTGGTAAATACATTTCTATGTTCTCCTTATAAAACTAAGCGAGTCGCTTAGCTATTAAGCAAATTACTTAACGCATCGGTGACTCGCTCTTGTGTATCGGGTATGAAGTGACTATAAACTTCAAGAGTAATTGTTGAATCACTATGACCAAGATATTTACTGACAGTCTGAATAGGTACATTCTGTGCTAAAAGAATACTGCAATACGTGTGTCTTAGACCATGTGGCGAAACTCTTTTTAACCCGTGTTTTTTCTCGAATTTTGCAAGCCATTGTCCTGTGCTTGATGTTCCTTCCGGTTCTCTAAATATATTGACCGAAAAATAGTATTCGTCCAATTTTGAATCGAATTCATCGTCCGCTAGTCTGAACCAATCCATATATTTTCTTAGATCATCTAAAAGTTCGGCAGGAAGCGGAATATCTCTTTTTGATGTTCTCGACTTTGGATCTTTTTCATATATACCAAAGCCGTCGGTTGCAAGTCTATTACGTCTTATGTGAACAATTCTTTTGTCAAAATCGAAGTCCGACCAGCGTAAACCGTGTAATTCTGCTGTTCTAACGCCCGTCAAAACCATAAATTTCAACGTAACTCGACGGTAAATCAAATCTTCGGGAAGTTCATCGAGTAGCTTGAGGAATTGCTTTACTTCCGTAAGTGAAAAAACTTCTTTTTCTTCGATCGGTTTTAGCGAGATATTGCAACTCGATGTTGATGCTCCGACTTTGGTTTTACATACAGGATTTTTTGTTATCCATTCATAGCGAACAGCTTCGTTGAAAATGGTTCTCAAAATACGTCTATGTCCCTTTATTGTTTCGGCTGAATACTCTCTGACTTTGAAAATTTGCTCGAAATAATCGTCGAATTTAATGTGACAATATTTGCAAATGTTCTTTGCTGTGCTTATATTTACTCCACCCTCAAGGTGTTTAAGTCTATATAAACTGTTCGCATTGATGATTTTTTCCCTTATCATTTCTCGAAAGTTTATGCTATCCGGCAAAGGATTTTTTAGCTTTGCCAAGTTAGTAGCTGTTCTCTCACCTGAACAGAACGAGTTAAGAAATAATTGAACGTGGCGAACAGTAATAGCCGAGATTGGTTTGTCGGCAAGATGATGCTCGACCAAGAATTCCGTAAATTTACCTTCCGTGTCGCATATTCTACTGTAATAACTTTTTGATAGATTTTGTAGCACGGTCGCCTTCCATTCTTTTACAAGCTGCGTAAAGGTTAGAACACCGTCAGATACAACTCCATCGAGAGCCGATGTTTTTCCCGTCAACTTTATGCTTTCTTCAAATTCGATTTCCGCTTTTGTCACGTACTTTTTGAATTTAGCTTCCGAAAGATTGTCAACATTATGTATAGTTTTTACATACAGTTTTGATTTGCCTGTTGCGGGATCTAACCCATACGCTTGGATTTTTGCTTGTAAAACGCCTCTTTTGTTTGTTGTGATTTTTGAGTATGCCATTGTTTACCTCCTATTTTTCTTCTTTGATAGCGATATAATCTAAGAGGCTTTGCATATCAACAAGAACCTTGTTGCCGGCAGTCAGACACTTAATTTTGCCTTGTTTGCACCAAGTTCGGATAGTGTGAACGGTAATGGCAGTTTCAGCGTCTTCGGCTTTGATTATATCGAATGCTTTCTTAATGCTTCTTAACATTTGCCTTGAACCTCCTTGTGTAGTATTGAAAGCTTTCAGTCGATAGATTTCATATCGCTCGCTAACTTTCTGTTTCAACACTACTACACAAGCAAGAAAAAGTGTGAGTGGATAATTTCTACAAGATGGTGTATTATTCTTTTTGCTGGTAGGAAGAACCCCCGAAAGGTGGGAATAGATCCGAGAAATGTTGTCGTAAGTATCCTTCATATTGAGTAAATCTCCATTTTGGTAAGTTTTCGTAGATTTTTATGTCTTTCTATTTGTCTTTCGACAGGGACGAAATAATCACCAAAGAAGGTTTGTCAAGGGTAAGCGAAGCGACGAGAAAAAAATAGCATAGTAAAAATCTTCATTTTTATTGGTAAATATGACACTTACTTGTCATCATTGTTATGTTAAGATGTTCTTGCCTTGAAAATCAGATTATTTTTTTCGAGCCTTGACAAACCGATGCGGGTGATTATGCTACGTACCCGAAAGACAAAAGATAAGATAGTTTTTTCAGTCCAAAAATTTCACAAAAAATACTGTCCGTTTCTCTTGACATTGCAATTAGGGTTGAGTATAATAAAAACACCTAAACGGAACACAAGTTCCATATAGGCAAAGGGATAGGAATATGCGAACAAAAAATGAAGATACTTTACAAGCAATATTAGATTTTATCAATACATGGTATTTTGAGTATAACGATTACCCGACACTAGGGAAGATTGCTGAAAAACTTAATATAGGCAAAACGACTGCTCACCGTTACGTGACAACATTGATTGAACGCGGAGAAGTAGATAAAAACTCTCGTTTTGGCAATTTGCAAACAAAAGAAATAACCAAAGTTATGAAAGATCGTATGGATAAGTTTCCGCTTGTTGGTGAAATTGCTTGTGGTACTCCTATTCTTGCGGAAGAAAATATAGAAGCATACATATCTTTTTCTCGTGAGCTTTTGGGAAGCGGTAACTTCTTTATCCTTAGAGCGAAAGGTAATAGTATGATTAACGCAAATATCCAAGACGGAGATTTGGTAATCATACGCCAGCAGGAAACGGCAGAGATAGGTCAGATTGTTGTAGCTTTGATTGACAACGAAGCAACGCTCAAGCGTTATTATCTTGACGATAAGCGTAAACAAATAAGACTACACCCGGAAAACGATGAAATGGAAGATATGTATTTTGACAGTATCGCAATTCAAGGTGTAGCAGTAAAAGTTCTAAAAGATTTAGAATAAGGAGATTTATGGAAAAACAACGGACTTACTTATGTATAGATATGAAATCGTTCTACGCATCAGTTGAATGTGCGGAGCGAAACGTAAGTCCGTTTGAAACAAACCTTGTAGTAGCGGACGAGTCTCGCGGTAACGGAGCAATTACTCTTGCAATTTCTCCGAAGTTAAAAAGTTTAGGCGTAAAAAATCGTTGTCGGTTGTTTGAAATACCAAAAGATATTGATTACATCATTGCCAAACCGAGAATGAGTTTATATATCAAGTATTGCGCCGACATATTTGAAATATATTTAGACTATTTTTCGCAAGACGATATTCACCAATATTCTATTGACGAAGCATTCATTGACGTAACGGATTATTTATCCATATATAAACTTACTGCAAAACAGTTGGCGAAGAAGCTTATCAATGAAATTGCGATAAGAACTCATATTCCTGCTACTTGCGGAATCGGAACAAATCTTTTTCTTGCAAAGATAGCGTTGGATATAACGGCAAAGCACTGCAAAGACCATATTGGTGAATTGACGGAAGAAACCTTCAAGGAAAGTTTGTGGGAACATAGACCTATAACAGACTTTTGGAATATTGCAAAAGGAACGGCAAACAGGCTTGCGAGATTTGGAATATATGACTTGAAAGGCGTAGCAAATGCTCCGGAAGAAATACTGTATCGTCATTTCGGCAAGAATGCCAAGATACTCATAGACCACGCCAACGGGAAAGAGTCTTGCACTATTGCAGATATTAAAAAATACAAAAGTAAGTCCAAGTCGATTTCTAATTCGCAAATCTTGTTCAGCGATTATGAATACGACAAAGCAAAAATCGTAATACAAGAAATGGCATTGAACGGTTGCCAAAGGCTTATTCGAGAACACCTGATTGCAAGCCACGTTGGAATATTTGTTGGATATTCAAAAGACGTAATACCTGCTAGTGGTGGAACAAAGAAATTGCTTAATAGCACCAACCTGTACTCGTTTATAAGAGAATACGTTGACGAGATATTTGAAGAAACCACAGCGAAAGACGTACCGATAAGACGACTTGGAATATCTTTTTCGGGTTTGGCCGACGAATCAGCCGAAGGGTACGATTTGTTTACAGACTTTGAGGCTATTGAAAAAGAACGTAGACTGGAGCAAGCGGTTTTGGATATTAAAGATAGGTTTGGGAAAAACGCAATGCTTCGAGCCTTTGACTTACAAGAAGGCGCTACGCAAGTTGAAAGAAATAAACTGATTGGAGGGCATAACGGCGGTGAATAAAGACGATGACGTAAACAGAGCAGCACAGTTTCTGCCGTTTGACGCTCTAAAAGGTTTGACGGAAGAAATACAAAGCAGAATAGAAAAGCGTACCCGTGTTGAGAGAAAGGAAATCTCTGATGAACGAAAAGAAGAAATATCGTCCGTTTTGTGTAAATTGGAAAAGGGTATGCTAATAAACCTTACCTTTTATTCTGCCGGTCATTATTATGAAATTGAAGGAGTTTTTGAAAAGATTAACTTTCCGTACCACTATTTGATAGTCAATCAACAAAAAATCTTTTTCGATGATATTTATGAAATCTGCATAGTTGCGAAATAAAGAAGCCCCGCTTTACAAACAACTATTCATATTTAGATACAAAAGATAGCTCAACTACGATACGGGACTTCCCAACCCTATCAATGTAGGGGGTTAAATCTATCTCTTTATGTATCACGGGAAAAGGAGCGTATAATCGTGGAAATCAAGGCAAACAAAGTACCTTTCGTATGCCCGGCGTGTCATCATAAAACCACGGGCATTATGAGAGAAGATGGCGCTATTGTCGTAGTATGTCACCGATGTCAAGCAAAGGTGTTCAGTAAACGGCATAATAAGGAAGTATTGATAAAAATAACAATGAAGTAAAACTAAATAATCCGTACATAAAAGGAAATATCGGTCGTTCTGAAACAGTGAAAGTAGGTAAATCCGGTGTCAATGTTTTATGTATAAGTGTTCGTAACTTATCTGAATAGGTAAAATACAAGGCTTAAAAGTGTCTTGGCGAACAGAGAGTCTCAGTTTAGAGATTCCTGTTTGTCAAGGCACTTTTTTTATTTCAAAAAAATTTCAAAAGATTTTTTTAACTGTAGCAAAACCTGCGACAGTTGACTGCGAAAATAGAGCCATCAAAGGCAAAGGAGGTGAGAAACTTGAGAGCAACGGAACGTCGCCAAGCATTATTAGAACTGCTCTGTGAACGTCGGCACGACACAATGGAAAATCTTGCGTTCGAGTTTGGAGTATCCAGACACACGATTATGCGCGATGTTCTCGAACTCTCGGTTTCTTACCCCGTCTACACCGTATCGGGACGACACGACAGCGGAGTCTTTGTCCAAGATGATTACTATCTGGGAAAGCAGTATCTGTCAACCGAACAACAAGCATTGCTTGAAAGTTTGCTCACGAAATGTAATGCGGACGAAAAGAAAACAATGCAGTCAATCTTAAAGCGGTTCGGCAAGAAAAAATAAAATCAGGAGGTGAAAAATGCTTACCACATCACAGGTCAGAAGTGACTTAAAAGAAATTCGATATTATTACGCCATGAAGGATCTTTTTGATAGAAGTTCAAAGACGGTCAAACCATTGGCAATCATTGAGAAAGTTGCAAAGTACAACGAGGCAATGGAAAAAGCACCGGCAAGGCTTTATATCTTATATGTTTCTTTGTATTTAGAAAACAATACTCAAGTTGCTCTTGCCGAGGAATGGCAGTTTACTACTGATTATATGAAAGAACTCAATACCAAGCTGATTCGCTTTTTGCAATCAGCATTGAAATAACTGTGCTATCAAGGTTACGGGCAAAGGAGAAAAAGACGTGTCAAGAAAAGAAAAGATTGCAAGACGGCTTTGTGAAATGGACTTTTTGCAGGGAGCGGACAACGTATATCGCACACCGGACTTCATAGTAAAGCAAAAGCTTTCCATTAGCGTAAGCCATCAGGGCGACGCTCATTCAGTCAGTATAGATACCTATTATGCCAGAACTGAAAGGCGTGATGCCGATTATGAATTTGCGTTTCAGTTCAGAGATAAGATTGACGGAAAACGTATAAAGTCAGGCACTTATTTGAGAGAATACGTCGAATAAGAAATTCGCAGAACAAACACTTAATGTGTCGGTTTTTGCACAAACAACGTCCATTTTGAGCAAATCAATAGATTTCGCTCTGTGGAATATATCGCAGAAGTCTTTATCGTAAAAGAGAAAACCGACTGTTGATTGCGGACTTTGCAAAGATAAAGGTGGCCACCTTCCGAGAAGAAGTCGCACGAAACGGAGTGTTTCAAATAATGGATAAGGCTAATGCAAAATTACAACTTAATATTTCAATTTTTCGCTTAGCTAACGGCAATACGGGCAACAAAAAAATCTAATGCTGAACTATCGGCTACACGGGTAAAGGAGTTAAAAAAATTATGGCAAATAAAAACAACGAACGCAGATGGAGCGTGTCTTCCAAGCGAGCAGCAGGGTACGCATCCGAACGCAAAAACAAGGTACATCAACACGGACCGAAAGAAGGTAAAGAACTTACCGATTACGAAGCAGGACTTCGTTCCGGGTATCTTCAAGCACAGTCGGATCACGCAGGATTGTACAAGTACAAGAAAGCTCTCGGTGAAGGTAAATCCAAAGCCGAAGCAAAGAAAATCTCCCGTACTATCGGGAAGAAAGCATAAGGAGGGTTTGAGAAATGGCTAAAAAAATAATGGTCGAAAGAGAAACCTACGAGAAGAACGACAAGACGTATTTTTCCTATTTCATAAGAGGAATGATTCGCGGTCTGGAAGTCAGAATTGCCGTTGCACCGCCCGATAAGGAGCACGACAAAAACGGCTACAGAGTATTGGATGTCGTATTCGGCGACGCTATGGAAGCAGAACTTGTCACCGTACCTTTCGAGATTAAGGATGACAGCGGCAAAGTAATCAAGGGCAACACCTATATGGTACGTTCTTATGATGAAGATGGCACCGTTTACGAATGTCCTATTAAGCCTGCAAAAGCGTCGGACAAGAGTTTTCTCAATATGCTTTTGAGATAAAGCAAATCAACTTGTAAAAGCTACGGTTTGCTAGTGCGAGCCGTAGTTTTTTACACCAAAAATCTATTTTTAGGAGGTTAAAAATGTACAACGAAATTCACGAACACGCACGTAAAGACAAAATCAAATGGATTGCGGTCTTTACTGCAATAATTCTTCTCTTTGTCGGGGTTATATCCGCTCTTGCCATTTCTATCCGGGCAAACGATACGGATAACGCTCCCGAAAATCCTATCGTTACAGATGACGGCGGTACGAACAATGGCGAAGTTGCAAAGCAAACAAGGGTATTGCTTTCTTCTTCTCCTTTTGCACTTTCGTCAACGGATGAGCGAGGTGTAAGTACTGTTTCCAAAAAGATTACGGCAACCGTATTGCCTGTGGACGCACCGGACAAATCTGTTGATTGGTCTATCGAATGGTGTATTCCTATCGAGGGCAAAGCTGTAACGGACTATCTTACTGTAACACCGGACAGTGACGGCTCGTTGACTGCAACCATTACTGCTTACAAGGGTTTCGAGGGTGCAAGCGCATACGTAAAAGCAACTACCCGCGTTGGCGGATTTACCTCTTCTTGTTTGGTTGGTTATGACGGCGCTCCCGAATCTTTGCGTTTCACTTACAACGGCGTTGAGCATATCACGTCGGACAGTATAGATTTGGTTGCCGGCACTACTTCAAACATCTCGCTCAACCTTAAAAACACTTTGGGCGCGGTTGGTTCGAAATACGGTAATTATGAAATCGTGTCAACTAAGGGCTTGGGTAAATTCATTATGAAGAAAGAGTATATCGTTAACGGCAGTATTTCTTCTTCCGAGGATATTATCTTTGACCTTGAAAAGGGCAGCTACTCCTACACTAACGAAGTATCCGGAGCGCAGCAAACCTTGACTATCGGCACGGATATTTTCTTCGACGCGTCTATCAGCGGTGACGTTCTTACCATCAACGCAAAGAAATCCGAAGCGTCTTACGTCAACGGTTATCCTCGTACCGGTTATCGTTTCACTTACAAGAGTGCCTATACTGATCCTCGTGCGGGCGGCGTTCCTACAGACTGTACTTGGTATATTGTCGTAAGAGATACCGTAAGTGGCAAAGAATGTCTTATCAACTTTGACATCGAATCCACCGTTACAAGCGTCAGTCTGGACACTACATTCATGCAATTTTAAGGAGGTAAACAATGAACAACGAATTACAAAAACACAAAAGCGGAGATAAGATCAAGTGGATACTTACTCTCCTTGCATTCATCCTTGTGGGTGTAATGCTTGCAGGTATTATCTGCGGTTGGTTCGACAACGTTAATAAGCCTGCCGACGACAAAACACAACAGGAAAACGTTACGGATAACGGCGAACCTTTGGAAGTCAATACAACTCCGTCGCAGTTTATGTCGCTAAAAGTCGTAAGACTTGCTGCAAACGAAGTCGCTACCTATGCGGAAAACAGTTATTCGCTTGAAGCAACCGTAATGCCCGAAGACGCGGACGACCAAATGGTAGATTTCTTTATCGCTTGGAAAAACGCATCTTCCACTTGGGCAAGCGGTAAAAAGGTTACGGACTACTATGCAATCGCTCAAACTTCGGACGGTTCAAAGACTGCTACTCTAACTTGTAAGCAACCTGCCGGTGAACAAGCAATCGTGACTGTCGTTTCGAGAAGTAACCCTCAAGCAAAGGCTACTGCAACGGTAGATTATGTTAAGAAACTGTTGAACGCCACGGGAAACGTTCTGGACGGAGATACTTCCACTGTTAAGACTTGGACTTGGCAAGCGTTGACGAACACGGAAGAAAACATTCAGGGTTCGGTTTGGAGTAACAACGTTATGTCTGCAAACAACGAAGAATGGTCTGTTGGTTCTAAGGAAGATACCATTGTTTCCAAGACAATCAGCATTGCGGCAAGTAATGAGTTGAAAGCACATTTGAATTCGCTCTTTACTTCTTCTGTGGACAGAAGCGCTTTCGCAAAAACCTATACCTATGACGGCAGCATTTCTCAAGCAAGTTTGTTCTATGCCGGTGGAAATACGCCCGTAGGTCTTTTGTCACCTTGTGCCGAAGCCTATGACGAAGGCTGTGACGTTATTCAATCCGTTAAGTTCAACAATCTGAAAACCGCACTCAAAAACTCTTCCGTAGACTTTGTTGTCACCGTCACCATTCAACTTGCCAAAGGCGGCACATATACAGCAAGCTACAACGTCAACGTCGCGGATAGTTCTTTGGTTACTGCCGTTACTTCGCTTGGTATCAACAATACGGAAATCGAGTTTTAAGGACGGTGACGTATGAGCAAGCAAACAGGAAAAACAATAAGCAAAGTTTTGGCGTATATTCTCGTTCTGCTTGTTTTTATAGGTGTATTCGGACTTATTGCCAAGTTTACGGACGGTTTTACAAGCGATTTCAAAACTTTCTACGTTTCCGTAGACGGCAAGGACGTAATGAGTTCGTCGGACGGATTTGTAGTAACAAATTCCCAACCTTTACAAGTGGACGTCCACTATACGTTCTCGGTGGTGAACAAGGACGAAAACAAAGGCTATTCTGTAAAAATCGTGCCTAACAAGATCGAAGGTGAAAACTTCGAGTACGTCGTTGACAACGAGATTTGCAACTACTTCGAGCTAACGGACTTATCCGGCGGTTTCTCGATTGAGAAGGGCGAAACATCCTTTTCGGTTAAGCCGAAAGGTGAAACTCTAACCGACGTATTAAGCGCCGTTTACGGTAAACCCGTAAGCGATTGCACAGGACTTGGCTACAACGATATGTTCACGATTGTGGTTACATCCTTTAACGGTGAAGCAACTGTTAAGCTAAACTTCGCACTTTCTCGCAACGTTACGGGCATAACGCTGGACAAGGAGGTGATTGAGTTTTGACGAAAGCAATGAGAACGAGATTGTACATAATGCTTCTCGCTATCATTGTGGTGTTCTGCACTGTCTATATGGCGGTGCAGTCACCCGTCATTGCAATGGCGGAAAGCATTAGTTATTCCGGTGTGTTGGACGATTTGAAGAAAGACAGTTCGTTCAAGCCGAGCAATTATCCGCAAAAAGCAGAAGATTTCTCGATACAGGTCATACAACTTGCCGAAAGCGTAGACAAAGAGTTGTTCGTATATGCTTATCAGCCGAGCGGGAAAAGCAAGAATCTGAAAGCGTCGTCTATCAATATTTCAACGACTATCAACGATGCGATCAGTTTCACCAACTACAAACTTGAACTGCTTAATTCCAACGGCGTGTTCTACAAGTACAAAGTCAAAGGCTTAACCGTCAAAACCGACGCGGCAAGGTATTATGCCATAAGTTCAATCTATCGTCCGTTTGATGAAAGTATAGACAAACAAGCAAGCGGTGGAAACACGGTTACGGAAGTCAACTATGCCGTCAACAAACAGTATTGTTTCGGAGAAATAAACGGCAATCCTTACGTCAACTGCGTAGATATTGAAACCATTGTCGTTACGGATAAGTTTGTTGGGTTTGTAAGATACCCGGACGGTTTCAAACTGTACGTCGGAGCGTGCGACAGCCATTTCGTGGCTTTCAACACAGACAAGCCTATCGACAAACTTCTGGAAGCCGATGTGTACTATACAACGCAAGAGTATTCATCATCTTGGGTGTTATTTGGTGGCACGAGCGAAAGTTTTGGCGAGAAAGCGGACAACTACGCTTACCTGAAATATACCGACAAGGTTGAGCATAACGGCGGTGGTCTTTTTGCAGGAACGTACACTTGGGACAGAATACAGAGCGTGGAAGATTTCATTGCAACCGAAGACAGAGAAAATATCTACCACGGCGCAATTATCGACGTAAAAACTTCAAGTAAATTGACGGACGAGGCGTTGACGGAATTGCAAGGCAAGAAATGGGTGTTAAGATTTGCCGAAACGGACTACACCTTTTGGTACGGTGAAAGCGCTCACGGCACGTTTTCCACTCTTGTAGGGGATGTTACGATACTACGTTTGAAGTTCGAAACGGACGGCATCACGTACAACTTGGGAGTCATAGACAACAAGCAAACGGGCAGTTCCGATCCGGTGAACGAAACGGAAATAGACGTTAGCCTGAACAATCGAGGAAAAACCCTTTTGTACCTCTTGATGCTGATTCTGCTCATCATTATTCTTGCACCTATTTTGCCGTATATTTTGCAATTTGTGGTGTGGATAATTTCACTGCCAATAAAGGGCATAGCGGCATTAAGCAAAACTATAAAACGAAGGCGCGCCGAGAAGCGTGTACGCAAAGAATTTATGGACTCTTGGAAAGACGAGGGCGAGTAAATTAACTGAAAAAACGTCGGCGGATCTATCGGTCTGTCGGCGTTCTTTTCTTAATAAAAAAGGAGAAAACATATATGAAAACATTTAGAAGAATTATGGCAGTTCTATTACTGTTGCTAACCATTTTGATAGTTAGTTACGTTGTATATACTGCTCGTCAAATACCTGTTGACGAAGGTATTTCGGAGGTGATCTATGAGATGGCAACGACGGCTTAATATCGTCCTTTCAATAGCCATTAGCGTGGCATTTTTGCTGCTTGGTGCGTTTGTCTTTCGGATATCCTATATTCGCACAATCGAGGCTTTAACCGACTTATACGGTGGTTTTAAGTATTATATTTGCGAGTTGTTCGAGTTGGGAGAATGCGAAGCGCCGAGCGTAATCGAGTTTTCAAAGGTGTTGAATTGGAGCATATTCCTGCCCGAAGATTTTGAAACGTTCAAGGCAAATTTCATAGAGTTTTGTAAGTTGTTCGTAACCAAAGAAAACTTCTTGAATTGGTTGTCTGCAACAGGTCAAAAAGCCGGGGATATTTCAAAGATAATCGTTCTCATTTTGCCTTGCATTTTGGCATTGTGGATGGCATTGAAAATGCTCTACACCAAACCTAACACAAAGCATAACGTAGATACCGTACCGTTACGCATTTATAAGACTGTAACGGGGTACACTATCGAGCCACTAAAAAGATACATAAAGCAGTACGTGGAGTTTTTGAAAGAGCATTCAAAGGTGCTTGTGCTGTGGGTAATTATTTGGGTATGCAATCTTAATTTTGCTACGATAATTATTGCTTTCTTAGGCTACTATTTTTACTTTGCGGTGTCTTTCGATTTGGCATCTATTTATGTGCAAGTGGTGAAGATGTTTATAGATTTGCAAGTAGTTGTGAAATTCGTTCCTATCTGGCTTATTGTAATAGCCGCTTGGTTTATTTTCGACCATTGGAGAAAGAATCTTGCCCTTGCAAAACTGCGAAGAATGGAGAACTCAAACCGTGGGTTTATAAGTGATTTGCCTATTGTTTCAATGACTTGCGGAAGTATGGGAAAGAAGAAAACCACCATTATTACGGATATGACTCTTTCTCAGGAAGTAATGTTTCGCAATGTTGCATACGGGAAACTGCAAACGACTGATATGAAGTTCCCAAACTTTGGGTGGATAGCCTTTGAAATGGAGCTTAGAAAGTGTATGGAATACGGTGTTGTATATAACCTTGCAACGATTAAAGAATGGGTACAACTCAAACGTAGCCGATACGATAAGCACCACAACGACGACCTTCAACTTTACGGATATGATAGCCAAAGATATGGTTTGTACTACCAAGACGGCTTAAAAACTCAATACATATTCGACGTTTTGGAAACCTATGCGCAGTTGTACTTCATCTATGTGATACAAAGCAGCCTTATTGTGTCTAACTTTTCTATTCGCGAAGATAACAAGTTTGTTGATCAAGGTAACTTCCCGATGTGGTCTATGGATTTCTTTGCTAAAAACAGACGTCCGTCAAGGCATGCACACATTTTGGACTTTGACGTTCTACGTTTAGGCAAGAAGGTTATAGACAACAACCCGAATGCGGGCAGTTTTGAGTTCGGCGTTGTGGCAATTACGGAAGTGGGAAAAGAACGCGGAAACAATCTTGAATTGAAAGAAGTGAAGAAGGGCACTGAAGAAACCAATCAGAAGAACGATCTTTTCAACAGTTGGCTAAAAATGTGCAGGCATTCGGCAACCGTAGATAACTACCCGTTTGTGAAAGTTTTTACCGACGAGCAAAGGCCTGCTTCTTGGGGTGCAGATGCCAGAGATTTGTGCGATATAGTGCACATTGTATCTTCCGGGAGTACTCGCCTTGCCTTACCATTCTTTACTATTGAAGATATGGTGAACGAATGGCTTTTCAACAGGTTTATAGGGCTATATTACGATTTCCGTTTTAACCGTGGTGATAACACGCTTTTTATCTACTTGTTGAAAAAAGTGACTAGTTTTATCTACCACCGCAACACTTTGTCTTACAACAATTACGGCTTTTGTGTTGCAAATATTGAAAAAGAACGTGGCACGATGGATGGCAAAGCGGAAAAGAAAAAGTATTACGTTATGAATAAGAAGATATACAGTCAAAGGTTTTCGACGGACTGTTTTTCGGATTATTTCAACGACATGGCAAAGAAAACGAAAATAGGATTGAACGATTATATGGAATACGCAACCGAAAAAGCAACTGTAACAGAACTGAAAATGCAGAACAGCTATTTTATTAACGCATTGTACAAGAATGCCGACTCGGAATAGTTCTGCGAGTAAGAAATTGAAATGGCAGTCGGCATTTCTTTTACAAAAAAGGAGGTCTATATGCCATACGGCGAAACCAAAGTTTACTTTGACGGATCGCATTATATTGCTATCCCTCATACTACCAGAAAGACAAAACGGCGTCCTAAACCGGTGGAAGAAAAGATTGTGGTTTTGGATAGGGAAGAAACGGAGCAGCCTGACGATACCGTTTCCGGGCCTGTAAATAGCGACGTGGAGATTGTTCAAGGTGAAACTGATGAGAAGGACATAGTTACTAAAACAGAGTCCACTCCCAATCATACTCTCGGCAGGGAAATGACTCATAAGGAATACTTTGAAGAACTCTACGAAAAGTCGAAAGATATGCGGAGAGCCCAAAGGAAAAGTTATATTCTTAATGAGATGAAAGAGTATTTCCCTACTATGCAAAGTGCTGAAGATTTTGTAAATCAAAATATGGAAAGAAAGATTCGCAATGTGATATGTCGTAGAGTTCGATTGTGGAGAAAGATAAACTTACAAGAGTTCAATTTCTTTTGCACATTTACCTATGACGACAAAAAACACACCGAGGAGTCTTTTCAAAAGTCTTTGAAAAGTTGTCTAAGTCATTTTAGTAATAGAAAAGGCTGGAAGTACGTTGGTGTTTGGGAACGCTCGCCCGAAAAGAAACGTTTACACTTTCACGGTATCTTTTATATTCCTAAGGGAACAATCCCGGATAATATTCCCGTAAACGATTATAACTTAAGAACACATCGACGACAGATAACGTGGCAAAACCCCTATTTCAATATGAAATTCGGGCGATCAGATTTTGAAGAGATTAACACGCAAGCTGATTTGTCCGATATGGTAAGATATATTATGAAATACATGGAAAAAACGGGAGAGAAACTAGTATACTCTAAAGGGTTACCGCAATTCTTTATCTCTGATATTATGGACGAAGATGTTGCGTGCCCCTTTGGGTTGGAAGATAAAAAACTGCTTCTCTTTGATAATTTCTCGTGTTGGGACGAAGGATGCTATATGGGGCAAGTATCGCCCGAAGTGATAGCACAAATGCGAAAAGTAAACTGATAATAAACGTGATACAAGGCTTAAAAATAAAGAGCCACGCACGACGGAATAAGGCGAACGACAGCAAGCGGTTTAGCGGCTGCGTCGCCTTCCGCTCGTGCCTTTATTTTCTGAAGTATAGTTTAGTGAAATTGAATTAAGGCGTGTGCTTGTCTGGCGGCGCGAAGCGACGCCACTTGTTCAAGACAAGCACACGCCCCACAGCCATCGGTGGGTTTTTCAATGGTTTTAGGTGGAGTAAAAATGTAATAGTAATTTTTCAAATATGACAGACGTTGGCACGTTTAGTTGCTATAATTATATTCAAGTAGAAAGTTGCACCTTTTATAGATATTCCTTGCGTTCGCTATTGATTTCTTCGTTAAATTGTGCTATAATAAGAAGGAATTTTGGTTAGAGGTGTTTTATGATTAGTTATAAGAAGCTATGGAAGCTCCTAATTGATAAAGATTTAGGTAAATATGAAATGATTAAAATGGCTGGATTAAGCCCTTATACACTTAACAAACTCAATCATAATGAAAATGTAAATGCGGAAACTCTTGCGAAAATGCTCATGTACGGTAAGGAAGCAAGCAACCGAAAACAAGAGATAGACCGCC
>CAMBZZ010000007.1 GCA_945872615.1 uncultured Clostridia bacterium
CGACCCATATTGTGCGTGGCAAAAGGGAACAAACGAAAATAGCAACGGACTATTATTGGAATAGGAAAAAGTTTGCTTTTAATTTTTTGTAAACCTAGTTGGGAATAAGCATTAAGTGCTAATTGGCGGAGATAAGTATGCCTATGAAAACTATCTTTCTAAAAAATTTCATTGTAATTATGACTATAGCGTGATATACTTGATTTGAAAAAGGCTGTAAGGAGGCTTGTATGGAAGAAAATAAGGATGAGAAGATGCAAAAACATCTCAAGATAAAAAAGAAACTTAAGACGATAGGACCGATATTGCTTGCCGTTGGGGCGGTATTGGCAATAATCGGCTTTATAGACTTTTTCGTATCCATGGGTAGTTTTGGTACGCCAAAATTGTTTTTTATGGCTTTTTTGGGTATGCCGACGGCAGTAGCGGGCGGAATAATTACTATGTACGGCTATCAAAAAGAGGTGAGTACGTATATCAAAAACGAGGCGGTGCCTGTGTTTAATGAGGCGGGAGAAGAGATTGCGCCTGCAATAAAAAGCATTGCAAAATCCGTAAAAGACGGCGTCAAGGAAAAATTGATTTGCGAGTGCGGTGAGGTCAACGATGAAGGCAGTAAATTTTGCAAGAAGTGCGGAAAACCGCTATTTAAGACTTGCCCTTACTGTGGTCAAGAGGTGGACGTCGACAGCGAATTTTGTAATCACTGCGGTCGAAAAATTTAATGGGAATTACTTTTTATAAACAAGCCGTCTAATATGGACGGCTTTTTGTTTTGAATAAAAAAAATTTATATGACAAGCGTTGTCACAAAAAGTATGGTTTAATATAGACGATGATAACAAAGATTGCCTTTGATGATAGTTGCGGAAATATAAGGACAATCGAAAGGAGAGTAAAATGCAAAAGTTGAAAGTGTGGAAGAGCAAAGAGGAATTGGACCAAGCGTGGAAAGCGTTCAGCGAGGATACTTACACGATAGAAGAACTACAAGAGATGGAGAAACAAGGAATCAAGTTGGACGAGAGACCGTTTTGGGGTAAATGGGCGGAGAAAGCGTTGGAGATGATGAACGAGTGCAATCCGAGACTCGTGGACATCTTGACATACGAGATGAATTTGGAGGCGTTTTGCAAGAACATCCAAGAGGAAGCGTCGACGCTCATGAACAGGGAAATGGAGAAAGCGAGAGAGAGATTGAAGGAAGAAATGAGTTTTCTCAAAGTGTGGCAGGAGTTGACCTACGTGCAAAATACGGTAGAGGAGATAATTATCAAAGAGATAATCGAGCCGAAAATTATGATAAAAGCAAAACTACAATTTCCTCTGTAGAATGGGTAAAATAGCCGATTTTATGCTTGGTGTTTTCAATGATAATTAGTTGATTTAGTCGAGATTGCTAGGATGAGAAAAATTATTATGATTGAAAAAGGGTATTGTAAATTGCAAAAATAAATGTTATAATTTTATTGCAATAAAAAAGAAAAACTGCTAGCGCAGTCTTTCTACCCACAAACGCGGGACCCTTACGGGCATTGAGTATAAAATTTATTTTAACTCACTTTGCAATTCCAAATAATTGCAACTAAAAGATAACACATAAAGAGGAGTTTGTCAAGATGAAAAACAAAAATTATTCTATTGGTTTGGACATTGGAGACACGTCGATAGGTTACGCAGTCATAGACGACGATTGCAACGTCGTCAAGGTAAAGCACAAACACGCGTGGGGTGCGTATCTATTCGATGCGGGCGAAACTGCTGAAAAGCGTAGGGTATTTCGCTCTCAACGCACGCATTATGCGCGAAGAAGAGAAAGAATTGCCGCACTTCAAATGTTGATGTCTGACGACGTTCTCTTGGCGGACGACAGCTTTTTTATAAAACTCAAAAGCAGTTTTTTGCACAACGTTGAAGAGGACAAAGAACTAGGAAGAATCAATCACTTTAATTTGTTTGAAGGAGAATATACTGACAAGGACTTTTACAAACAATATCCTACTATTTATCATCTTAGAAGTGAGTTGGTGCAAAGCCAAGAGAAGTTTGATATAAGGTTGGTGTACCTTGCGATTCATCATATTATTAAGTATAGAGGTAACTTCTTAAGAGAAGGAGAAAAGATAAACTTTTCTTGTACGAATATTGATAGTCAGATTGCAGACTTTTTGGATGAGTACGATAGCGTGATGTTGGAGCAAAAGGATTCTTTTGATATAGAATCGAATAGTCTCAATAAATCCAACGTCATAGAAAAAATGAGTAGAATTTTGCAAGACGACAAACTCAAGAGAAAAGACAGAGTGGTCAAAATTGCCGCTTTGTATGCCGATAAAACCGCAAAAAGTATAGCAACTGAGTTTGCTAAAGCAATGGTGGGATATTCTTTTTCTACCCAAAAGTTGTTTGATTTGCAAGACCCGCTTATTGTCAAAGAGAATGGAAAAGAAGAAACGATTAGTTTTGGCGGCGGAGATTGGGACGAAAAGGAAGAACAATACCTATCGGCTCTTCAAGAATACTCGCCACTCATCCAAAGTTTAAAAGTATTGTATGATTCTATTTTCTTTTACAAACTTTTGCAAGGCAAAGAATATTTGAGCGCCGCGATGGTGTTAAAGTATGAGAAACATAAATACGACTTGCGTGTGCTAAAACGATTGCTAAAGCAAGACAAAAAACTCTACGACGCAACGTTTAGAAATATCGGCGAAAGTAACTACGTAGCATACGTAGGTTATTTGGATAGAAAAACTGTCGGCATTCTGCCAAAAAAGGCGAAGAGAGAGGACTTTTATAAAAAGATAAAAGAAACAATAAAAGATTTACCCGACTGTGAAGATAAACAATATATTTTGGACGAGATTGACAACGAAAATTTTTTGTTGAGACTCAACGATGTAAGCAACTCTATCATACCTTATCAAGCCAACCTTGCGGAACTTGAAAAGATATTGGACAATCAATCGCAGTATTATCCTACACTTAAGGAGAATAGAGAAAAGATAATCACTTTGCTTACCTTCCGTAGACCATATTACGTAGGTAAACTCAAAGGTCCGAAGAATACTTGTTGGAATGAGAGCGAATTCGATTACAAACTTTATCCTTGGGACATCAAAGAATTGTTGGAGACGACGGGTTGGGGCAATGAGTTGGGTGCGAAGTTTATTCAGCGTATGACCAATCAATGCACGTATTTTCCTACCGAGGATAGTTTGCCACTCAATTCGATTATTTATCAAGCATACGTATGCATCAACGAACTTAGCGGTATCAACGTGGATAATCAAAAGAAGAAGGTCTTGACAGCGGACATTCTTAGAGATATATTCGTCAACTTGGTGTGCAAGCAAAGAAGCGTCAAGAAGAGCGATATTGCCAATTATCTCAACGTCAATTATCATCTCGGGATAACCAAAGATAGATTAACCGGGTTTGCCGACGACAACAAACTACTTGGCAAAATGACAACATTACTGGATATGAAGAGGATATTTGGCGAGGATTTTGACTTAAAAAATTTAGACACATATGAAGAAATCGTCAAATACGTATCGATTTTTGAGGACATAAAGCCTCGAAAAGAACAACTCAAAAAGATAATCGGATTGGACGAAAAATACGTTGAGCCTTTGTCTAAACTGCGCTACAAAGGTTGGGGTAGATTTTCTAAAAAATTTTTGCACGGTATATTGACTAACGGTGAGAAGTCGATAGAAAGAAAAACCGTACTGCAAACTATGTATGAGAGAATGCAACATGTCAATAAGATTATCTACGATGAGACTCTAGGTATTTTGCCGCAAATAAAACCTCAAGAGGAGATAATAGATAAGTTTGTCTATGATGAGCATATAGAACCCTTGTATTGTTCTCCTTCGGTCAAGAAGTCTATATGGAATTGTTGCAAGCTGGTAGAAGAGATTGTCAAAATAATGGGTTGTCCACCCAAACATATCTTCTTGGAAACAACCAAGGAAGACCAAGAAAAAAAGAAAAAAGATTCTAGGCTTGACACGATAGCCAAGTTGTACAAGAGTATTGCCGATGACCCGCAATATCGCAACGAGGCGTGCGAAAGCAAGACGTCGGCAATGCAAAAAGCCGAAAAGACAAACGAATTGACAGACAAGGTCTATCTATGGCTTACCCAACTTGGTAGATGTATGTACTCGGGTGAGGTTATACCTTTTGATGAACTGAAAAATTGCGAGATAGACCATATCGTACCGAGACATTATATCAAAGACGACAGCTTATCCAATAGAGTTTTGGTCAAGAAAATAGAAAACCAAAACAAGTCGGGCACGCTTGCTCTTAGTTTGGAAGTTAGGACAAGAATGCAAGAGTTTTGGCAATATCTACATAAGCACGGCTTTATAAGTAAACGAAAAATGAATAATCTCAACAAGACTGAGTATAACGAAAACGATATGGTGGGATTTGTCAATCGACAACTTGTTGAAACTTCGCAAACGATAAAAGAAGTGACCGATCTTTTGAAAAAGCGTTTTACAGATACGGAAGTTAGGGGTGTAAAAGCCAAGATGAATAGTCTTATGCGAAGTGCACATAGAGACCAATATCCCGAGTTCTATAAACTCCGCTCTCTCAACGATATGCACCACGCAAAAGACGCCTATCTTACTGCGGTAATAGGGTATTTCGTGACGGTGGCTTATCCTAGCTGGGGACAAGATAGAGATAGCCTAAGATATAAGTATGTGATTGAGAAAAAAGAGAGACGATACGGCTCTGTTGACGAACTCGTCAACAAGAGATATGGTCTTATCATAGACAAAATGATGATGTCTGACTATGTAAACAAAGATGACTTTATCAATGAGGACGGAGAAGTGTTGTGGGATTTAGTTAAATACAACACCATCCTTAAGACTATGGGCTTCAACGATTGTCTAATAGTTAAAGCTAAAAACTTTGAGGCTAATAGGAACTTTTACGATACGGTTCCAATCAAAGCGGGTGCCGGTAAAGTTCCGCTTAGATATATAGACGGCAAACCTCTAAATCCGGATTTGTACGGCTCTTTTGGCAAAGTTCAATCTACTTGTTGGTACGTTGTCAAGTGTATAGAGCGAAAACAAGAAAAATATAGATGTGTAGGCGTTACCGCTCAAGAATACGCATTAATAAATTCATTGGCAACTCAAGAAGCAAGAGAGCAAGAATTGAAAAGGTATTTGCAAGACGAGTTCAAGGCTAAAGAGATAATAATGCCGATATATCAAAACCAGAAGATTGTCAAAACCAACGAATATGGAACCCATACTTGCTATATTACAAGCGCAAGGTATTGTATTAATGCCGTGCAAATGGTGATAGATAAGAAACATTACAAAACGATAGCGTTGATAGAAAGAGTGGAAAAGGAAAGAAAAAATATGTCCACGGCAACATTGATGGCAATAGAAGAGGAGGAAAGGAAACAAACCTCAAATGATGCAATGACAAAGTTTGGAGATAAGATCAAAGAGTTGATTATTGATTTTAGCCAACAGTTACACAAGTATTATGCCGTATATCATAACAATGCAGAAAAGATACTGGCATTTGTCAATGATAAGTATGATGGGTTATCATTGAAGGAACAAGTTGAATTTGCAGCCAATATTATGTGCCTTGGTCAAGCTAAGTCGTGCCAACTCAAAATGACGTCGACCCTAGGCACTACAGGTTTTGGAATGATGCAAAGCGGATTTGATCCGGAAAAAGTAATCTATATAGACCAATCTATGACGGGAATATATTGTCGCAAGTATACTTTGGCGGACGTTATGGCGAAGAAGGCTAAGTAGGATTATGAGTTGGCGCACGGTGGTGATAGAAAAGGCTTGCAAGGTGTCGTATAAAAACAATTATCTACTTATCCACAATGACGACGTCAAAAAGATATTTATGGATGAGATAGGTATAGTTATTATGACCAACACCCAAGTCAACGTCACCGGCGTCGCCTTGTGTGAGATGTCCAAAAGAAAGATAAAAGTCATTATGTGCGACGAAAAGTATAACCCGTACGGAGAACTCGTATCTTATTACGGCTCGCATAATACGTCCAAAAAATTGCGATTGCAAACTCTATGGGATGATGAGACAAAGGGGACGATATTTACGCACATCATAGATGCTAAAATATTTAATCAAGCAGCGCTTTTGCAAGAACTCGGCTTTGAAGAGCAGTCGGCGGCTCTAAACGAATATCGGCAACAACTGCAATTTTACGATGAAACTAATCGTGAAGGGCACGCCGCCAAAGTGTACTTTAACGCCCTATTTGGAAAGTCTTTTAGCAGAGATATGACTTGCAATATCAACTCTGCGTTGGACTATGGGTATAGTATCCTTTTATCTTTGGTCAATAGAGAAGTAGTCAAAAACGGGTGCGTAACTCAACTTGGGATAAAACACTGTAACGAGTTTAATCAATTCAATTTGTCGTGTGATTTGATGGAACCATATAGAGTATTGATAGACCGATACGTGTATGAAAATCGCAACAAAGAGTTTGACAAAGAGATAAAATACGGGCTGATAGACGTACTCAATCAACGAATCGTCTTAGATAGAGAGACCTTCGTTAGCAACGCTGTTGCCACGTCTGTTAAGAGTTGCATCGATAGTCTTAATGCCAAAGATATGACCAAACTAAAATTATACTATATGGTATGAGTAGTTATAGATATATGAGATTGTTTGTTATATTTGATTTACCGAGATACACCTCCAATCAACAAAAGCAAGCCAATGCTTTTAGAAAGAAGTTGGTAGACGAGGGCTTTTTGATGTTGCAAGAGTCGGTGTATTGCAAACTCGCTCTGAATGACTCTGTGATGCAAGCAATTAAGCAAAGAGTGAGAGAGATAAAACCATCTGAAGGCGACGTTATGATGTTTGGCGTGACGGAAAAACAATTTGAAGACATAGAGTTTTTGCTCAATCCGAGTGTCTCAAACGTGTTGGATAATACCGATAGATTGGTAATACTATGAAACTAAAATTGTATCAATGCCAAAACGATACCATAAGTTTGGACGACAAACCTTTGTGCTTGGAGATAGAACGACAATCGGTATTTGTCGAATGCGCGGGCTATTTTCGAGATATGACGCTTGAAAATCAATATATTGCTGTATTGGAAAATGATAAATATGTGGCAGCCAAAGACGTATGCTCTTTGTTCGATATAACCAACGTATCATTGACGAATAAGACCTTTTTGAATAAACTTTATAAAAAGGTGGAGACGGATATTGTTGCCGACTACGACCTGAAGTTGCAGTTGGACAAAATATATGCTACAATAATATCGTACTTTGACAACTTAATATCTCAATATAATTGTGATTTGACTCTTCAAAGAGAGTCAAAAATCAAAGATTTTCTTGATTTGGTGCAACTTGCTCCGCAGGTAGGAGAGGATTATTTTGACAATCTACTCAATTTGATTGCTCTGTCGTCGGAGCTCGATTTGTTTAGGTTGATAGTGATTGTCAATCAAAGAGCTTTTTTAACCAAAGAGCAACTACAAGAATTGTACAAGTTTTGCCTCTACAAAAAGCAAAAATTGTTGGTGTTAGAAAGATACCACGACCCAACTCTTTGCCTAAATGAGAGAAAATTGTACGTAGATCAAGAATTATTTGAGTTTTTAACGTAATCACAGCCATTTGGAATTGCCCAAAATTCACTACTTTAGTGTACCGACTTCATGAATTTGAGGTTTTAGTACTTTGTAATTCCAAATAGGTGTTAAACAGACAAACTTGACGATGTCGACAATGTGTTGTTTTAGTACTTTGTAATTCCAAATAGGTGTTAAACCGACTATTCCAATACGCCTTGCAAGGTGAGGTTTTAGTACTTTGTAATTCCAAATAGGTGTTAAACGAAGAAACGCTATTGTGGGTTGATGTAGAGGTTTTAGTACTTTGTAATTCCAAATAGGTGTTAAACTACGGACGATGTTTTTGACTGTACACAATGGTTTTAGTACTTTGTAATTCCAAATAGGTGTTAAACTCGCCCGCCTTGACTTTGCGAGGCTACTCCGTTTTAGTACTTTGTAATTCCAAATAGGTGTTAAACAATATCACAGAGCAAGTAACGCACTTATAAGTTTTAGTACTTTGTAATTCCAAATAGGTGTTAAACGCACCCGTCGTGGTGATATCCATCAACAACGTTTTAGTACTTTGTAATTCCAAATAGGTGTTAAACCCGCAGGAATAGTCACCGCTCCATCTGCCAGTTTTAGTACTTTGTAATTCCAAATAGGTGTTAAACATGATATAAGCAATTATGCGAACGTAAACGGTTTTAGTACTTTGTAATTCCAAATAGGTGTTAAACATATCAACTCTACTTTGGACAAGCCATAGCGTTTTAGTACTTTGTAATTCCAAATAGGTGTTAAACTGCATCAAGCACTTGTTTTTCCATTTCTGTGTTTTAGTACTTTGTAATTCCAAATAGGTGTTAAACATGCGGGACGGTAGCCTCGATAATGGTTTTGTTTTAGTACTTTGTAATTCCAAATAGGTGTTAAACTTAGTTAAATATAACTCTACCATAGCACCAGTTTTAGTACTTTGTAATTCCAAATAGGTGTTAAACAATAACAATCGCATCAATCATCCTTGACCAGTTTTAGTACTTTGTAATTCCAAATAGGTGTTACACCACCGCGCCAATATTTTGGTGGTGGCAATCGTTTTAGTACTTTGTAATTCCAAATAGGTGTTAAACACTGTGCACTATATGCGTACAGAACGGCTAGTTTTAGTACTTTGTAATTCCAAATAGGTGTTAAACTCATGTCAAATAACTCTTCTATCTCAATGTGTTTTAGTACTTTGTAATTCCAAATAGGTGTTAAACGTGTTGTGCGACTTGTATCCGTTTTGGACGGTTTTAGTACTTTGTAATTCCAAATAGGTGTTAAACTGGTATAATATCGTTGACATCTAGTTATAAGTTTTAGTACTTTGTAATTCCAAATAGGTGTTAAACAAAGCCGTTGTCCAAACTACCGTCTCGCATGTTTTAGTACTTTGTAATTCCAAATAGGTGTTAAACTGAGAGTGTATTCTCATCAACATAGCGCAAGTTTTAGTACTTTGTAATTCCAAATAGGTGTTAAACACGTCCATATACCATATTGCGACGGTCCAGTTTTAGTACTTTGTAATTCCAAATAGGTGTTAAACTCATTCTTGAAAATGGCATTCAAGGCATTGGTTTTAGTACTTTGTAATTCCAAATAGGTGTTAAACAAGCAACAACCAAATAGCGTGGTATGTCGAGTTTTAGTACTTTGTAATTCCAAATAGGTGTTAAACCCACGCTTGCGAGCATTCCTACCGACACGAGTTTTAGTACTTTGTAATTCCAAATAGGTGTTAAACGGACGGTAGTAAGACGACGATAACGGTTGCGTTTTAGTACTTTGTAATTCCAAATAGGTGTTAAACGGCGAAAAAACTTATCAAAGGTTTAGGCTAGTTTTAGTCCTTTGTAATTCCAAATAGGTGTTAAACAACTCTTTACAAACACATACGGATTTGATAGTTTTAGTCCTTTGTAATTCCAAAATTTTTACGCAATGAGATAGAGAGTTTTAATTTAAACTATTATATGTTTATCAATTTTGACAGTCTTTAGGGCTGTCTTTTTATTTAGATTGGGTGATAAGGGGGAAAATATGGTTGATAATTTGTCAAAAGGATATTTAAGGTAGTCGTTGGTATTGCAAAAGAAGGACAAGTATGATAATCTAATAAATAAGATTGTATTAATTTGAATAAGGCAATTTGATGGGATAATGAAGAGAAGATTTATATTGATAGCAATTATGGTCATGACGGTTGTGTGCGCGTTTGGTTTGTCGGCTTGCGGGGTTGACGACGACTATACCAATTTGGGCAGAGAATTCGTGCCGTTTGACGAGGCAGAATTTGTCCAAACTATGGCTACGGGTGGCGAAAATCGGGTATTGGTAAGTGAAAACGGCGTGGCGCAGTTCAAATATATCGTCTATCCCGACGAGTTGGACTTAGTTGAGTTTGACGGCGACACCTACTATAGACTGTATAGACACGAGGTGGAGCTTATCAACGCCACTAAATTTATGGCAAACACGCTCAACCAAATGATATACGGCGGAGCGGGTGAAATCGTTGCAATCAGTCAAAAGAGCTACGACGATAGCCATGTGGGTGAAAAGGCAATATTCGTGGAAAAGACAAGCGTTGACGGAGTGGAAGACGACGGATATAAGTTTGTTGTGACGGATAGTAGAATTGCAATCGTCGCCAATAAATTTAGGGGCTTGACCAACGGCGTGTACGACGTGTTGGAGAGCGAGTTTGGCTGTATGTTTGTCAGTCAGACCTACGACTATATTCCGCACTTGCCTACGATATATCTATCCGAATGTGAAAAAACCATCAATCCCGACGTGGCGTGGAGAAACGTATACGCTTACGAAGCCTTATATCGTGAAACCGAGGGGTTGGATAAAGACTATATAGGTTGGCATAACAAGATAAAACTCAACGGAGCGGGTAATGACGATTGGTATAGATGGTGTCATTCTTCCTTCAAGTTTATATCTCCCGAGGAGTACTTTGACACTAATCCCGAGTACTTTAGTATGTACATGGGAAAGCGCGTCTACGAGCAAGGACCCGTGTCGGGGCAGTTGTGTTGGACCAACGAGGACGTGTATCGAATTATATATGATAAAGTCACCAAAGAGATGGAAGAAAACCCCGATATACATATATGGGACGTAAGCCAGATGGATACTTGGATAAATCGAGGCAAGGGTTGTACTTGTCCCGATTGTAAGGCAATAGACGACGCCGAGGGCAGTCAAATGGGGTCGCTGCTAACCTTTGTCAATAGGCTGGCGAGGGATATAAAAGAAAGATTCCCGGACAATTACATATCAACGCTTGCCTACAACTATACTGCCAAACCACCTAAAAATATCGTGCCCGAGGACAACGTTATCATCAAGTTGTGCTTGATGCCCGGTGACGTGACCGCGCCGTATTCTTCTCCGCGCAGCAAGGAGGGAGAGGACGCCAAAAAGATTGTGGAAGCTTGGGGAACGCGAGCTAAGCATATCTTGATATGGGATTACAACATCAATTTTCATAATTATATGATGCCTTATCCTATACTCGACAGTCTCAAAGAAACCAATGACTTTTATATTCAAAACAACGCCTACGGAATGTTCCACCAAATGAGTTTTGACAAGGGCGGAGATATGGCGGAAATCAATAGCTATATTTTTGCGAGGTTGATGTGGAATAAGGATACCGACGTGCAAGAAGTATATAACAAATATATGACCGTATACTACGGCGAGTCGGCAAAATATATGGCGGAATATTACGACCGCTTGGCTACCAACGTAGAAAAAACGGGAGAGGATTTGTATATCTATTCTAGCGTGCAAAGTCATATGGCGGGGTATCTAAGCGAGAAAAATATCAATAGTTATTTGGAGTGCTTCGACAACGCGATTGAGACGGCAAACGGTGACCAGACTTTGATTGACAGAATCAATCGCGCCAAAATAAGCGTGCTATTCGTCAAAGGCGAACAGTTTTCCGCCGATTGCAAGGGTAGAGAAGCGGCGATAGAAGAAATGGTTGAGTTGTGCAACAAAAACGGCATAGACTCATTGATGGAAGGTGAAGGCAACGGCGACGAGTTGCAAAATTTCTACGATAGGAATATGGCTCAAGTAAAGGCTATGCCTGCTATCATCATTGCTATGATACTAGGTTGCTTATTGATATTATTTTTGATATTGGCAATAGGCTATATGATTGCTCGCAAAGTCAAATACGGTACCGTAAGACGAAAAAAGAAAGAAGAACAAGCATCGTAAGGTCGTTATAAAAGGTGCATTGAATACTAAAAAATTAGTTGGTAATACTGAATACGGAGATAATTATGTGTACGGCTGCAACTTATAGGACGAAAGATTTTTATTTTGGAAGGACGCTCGATTACGAATTTAGTTACGGAGAAGAAATCGTAGTAACCCCGAGGAATTTTGACTTTGGCTGGAGAAACGCTAAAGGAGCGAAAAAACGATACGCGATTATCGGTATGGCGCACGTTGAAGCCAATTATCCGCTGTATTACGACGCTATCAACGAAAAAGGTTTGGGCATGGCGGGACTAAACTTCGTAGGCAACGCTAAGTACAATAGCCAAATAGTGCAAGGTAAGGACAACGTGGCGCAATTCGAATTGATACCGTGGGTATTGACGCAATGCGACAGCGTGAGACAAGCCAAAGAATTGCTAACTAAAATCAATATCACCGATACGCCTTTTGCGGCTGAGCTGCCCGTGGCGTCGTTGCATTGGATAATAGCAGATAAGGACGGCGCGATAACCGTCGAAAGCGTACAAGAGGGATTGAAAATCTACGACAATCCCGTGGGCGTACTGACCAACAATCCGCCTTTCGATATGCAACTATTTAATCTCAACAACTATATGTCTCTATCGCCACGCTCTCCGCAAAACGCTTTTTGCGAGCAAGTACCGCTGAGCACTTATAGCAGAGGTATGGGCGCGCTTGGTTTGCCGGGGGACTTGTCGTCGGCGTCTCGCTTCGTGAGAGTAGCTTTCGTTAGAGGTAACTCAAAGTCTGCAGATACCGAAGAGGCAAGCGTAAGTCAATTTTTCCATATATTAGGCTCGGTTGAACAACAAAGGGGCTGTTGCGAAGTGGAGGACGGCAAGTACGAAATAACCATATACACTTCGTGTTGCAACGCTACCAAGGGTATATACTATTACAATACTTATGACAACCACCAAATAAGCAAAGTCGATATGCGTAAAGAAAATCTCGACAGGTCGACGATAATAACCTATCCTATGCTGACAGGTGAAAAAATCTACTGCCAAAACTAAATAACGATTATAAATTAATAGAGTGCTGTGCCTTGCGAGGCATAGCATTTTTTTTGTAAAATAAAAAATTTTGCAAAATATGACCCGTGTTGTCATAATTGATTGACTATCATATAAATAAGGAGGGCAGTATGGTTGATTGGAACGGAGACGGCAACTTGGATAGACGAGACGACGACTTTTATAACAACGTACTCGATGGCAATCAAACTCCGCCGACTAATAATAGCGGAGGCGGTTGGGGTATAGGAAAAACCCTATTGTTTGTCGGTTTGGCGATATTATTTTTGATATTGGAAATTAAGTAGTTGATTTTGACAAAATCTGCGTTTTGTCTGACAAAACCGCATTTGGACTTGTTATATATAGGGAAGTAGAGAGAAAATCGTCAAAACGCGTATCCAAAATACATTTTTTGATACTTTTCGTCATATTTGTATTGGTACAATAAATCTAATAGTTGGGCGAGACAAGTCGCAGCTAGAATTGTAATCTGTCAAGGAGGAAATCGCAAGAAACTTCAAAGAAATCTGCAATTTTGCACAACGTATCGAGATCGGGCTCTCGGCTACCCGACTCCCAAAAGCTGATGGTTTGGTTGCATACGCCAAATATCTCTCCCAGTTGTCTTTGGGATAGTTTTTTCTCGAGCCTCAAATCTCGCAAAATTTTGCCGAAAGTATTGTTGTACATAATTTTATTCTACGATATTTTCCTACAAAATGTTGACTTCCTACAAAATGTAGGATATAATCAAATATATCCAAAACAAATTTTTGTAAGCATTAAAAAGCGATTACGCGAGTAAATTAAATACAGCTTAGTTATAAAATCAACGTATTGCTTGGCAAAGATAACTATTTGAAATATAACTAAGATAGGGTACAAGAAGTGAAGAGGAAATATCATTGCCAAACTGTAAACCATAAGTAAAGACGCTACATAATATAATTGACATAAATAAAAAAACTTTTAAGGAGGCTTTTGTTATGAAAAGCAAAAGAGAATTTTAGCACTTCTCATTGCTATCGTAGTATGTGTTTCGGCTTGCGTATTCGCAGGTTGCAACGATGAAGTCGACAACCGCGACCCTAAAATCGTGGCTGTATATAACCTCTACGTAGCAAGTGCGGAAGAAGCAGGCACAACGCCTTTGTCCTATGAAGCATGGATAGAATCAATCAGAGGTGCAAAGGGTGAGACGGGTGCAACAGGTATTGCGGGTGCCGACGGTAAGTCTGCATACGAGATATGGAAAGCACTCAATCCTAATAGCACTTTGACCGAGGCTCAATGGCTTGCTAGCTTGGTTGGACCACAAGGACCACAAGGTGAGCAAGGTATCCAAGGACCACAAGGCGAGCAAGGTATCCAAGGACCACAAGGTGAGCAAGGTATCCAAGGACCACAAGGTGAACAAGGTATCCAAGGCGAGACGGGACGTATCGGCTTTGTAGTTACGGATTTTGCACAATTCAATGCCGCTGTAAAAGTTGACAACGCATACGTTTTGTTGGCAAATGACATCGAAACGACTGCACAGATAGACGCTACTAAGAACGTGATAATCGACTTGGGTGGTAATACTATTACCAGCAGCGGTTACGCTATTCAAGCGGTTGGCAGTGAGGCAAACGTCGTTATTAAGAACGGTAAGATTGTTTCGGGCGGCGTTGCAACGTGTGCTACCGAAGGGGCTACTCTCGTAGTTGACGATATCGAAATAACTGCTCAAGAGGCTTGTTTGATGGCTTTCTATGCGTCTAACTTGACTGTCAACGGTGGTACATATACGTCAAAAGATAACCTTGTAATTATGACCAACGGAACTACGGGACAGGGTAAGAACAATATCGTTGTCAACGGTGGTACCTTCAACGGCAATATCACAACGAGCGGATATATCGCAGGCGGTATTTACGTAGCCAACGACGATACCGTAGTAGTCAACGGCGGTACTTTCAATATCGTCAACGGTGTAGGTATCGTGGCACGTTCGGGTAACACCACCGTCAACGAAGGCGTTGTATTCAACATCACTTGTGACGGAACCATTACCGCAGGTAGAGTAGGCGACGCAAAAATCGATATTACTGTACCACACGAATTGGTATTGGATTTGAGTGCCAACTATCCGGGTGGAACTCCTTCAATCGTCAACAATGGTAATTATGAGTTGTACGTACACGAAACTAACGTAGCGTAATTGACTGCGTGACAAAACAAAAAATAGCTGCGACGAGAAAACTTGTCGCAGTATTTTTTTGCAAAAGGACGTAGGGACAATCCCTCCGTCTTGCCATAAAAGGCTCGTTCACGGTGTCCTAACTCTCCTTGCCTTGCTTGTACCTATGGCGTGAGAGGGGATAGTTTTAGTAGATTTATAGACTCAAAGTATAAGATTAGGATTCACCACCTGTGGTGGTCCCCCTTCCCTTGCACAGGGACGGCTTCAAAAGGATTGAGATTGCCACGCCAAAGGCTTTGCTGACGCAAAATGTACACAACGCATTGACATACGGATAGAGATTCCTACGCTCGCTTTGCTCGCTCTGAATGACAAACTGCGTGGTATACGCTCCACCCAATGACATATAATAATTATCGCAACGGCAATAGTATTGGAATTGCAAAAAAAAGACTACCCTCGGGTAGTCTTTATGTATTTTCGTTTGATTATTTGCCGAGAATTTCGTCAGCCTTGCCTGCGCAACCCAAAACTTCGATAAGTTTGTGCTTAACGACTGCTTTGATGTTAGTTCTTGCGTCGCCGAGATATTGTCTTGGGTCGAAGTGGTCAGGATGCTCTGCAAAGTGCTTTCTGATACCTGCGGTGCAACCAAGTCTGAGGTCGGAGTCGATGTTGATTTTGCATACCGACATAGCTGCAGCTTGGCGCAACTGTTTCTCAGGGATACCTACTGCATCAGGCATTTTGCCACCGTTTTCGTTGATAATCTTGACGAATTCTTGTGGAACGGAAGAAGAGCCGTGCAATACGATAGGGAAACCAGGGAGTTGAGCGGAAACTGCTTCGAGAATATCAAATCTGAGTGGAGGTGGAACGAGCACGCCGTTCTCGTCTCTGGTGCATTGATCCGGCTTAAACTTGTATGCGCCGTGGGAAGTACCGATTGCTATAGCCAAAGAGTCAACGCCCGTTCTCTTGACGAAGTCAACGACTTCTTCAGGTCTGGTGTAAGAGCCTACTGCGTGAGATACTTCGTCTTCGATACCTGCCAAAGTACCTAACTCGCCTTCTACGGTAACGTATGGATGGTTGGTGGTGTCGTGAGCGTATTCTACGACTTTCTTGGTCAATGCAACGTTGTCTTCATAAGAGAGAGCCGAGCCGTCAATCATTACGGACGAAAAACCGCCGTCGATACAGCTCTTGCACAATTCGAAAGAATCGCCGTGGTCAAGGTGGAGAGAGATAGGCAAACCGGAAACTTCTACGGCAGCCTCAACCATCTTTCTAAGATATACGGGGTTGGCATAATTTCTTGCGCCCTTGGATACTTGAAGGATGAGAGGTGCGTTGACTTCCATAGCCGCCTCTACGATACCTTGAATGATTTCCATGTTATTGACGTTGAAAGCACCGATTGCGTAACCGCCGTTGTATGCTTTTTCAAACATCGCTTTTGTGTTCATTAATGGCATAACCATTACCTCCTCAAAAAAATAATTTTTTAACAAAGATATGTTATCATACCTTGTGACAAATATCAAGTCTTTGAACAAAAAAGTGCAAATATGGCGATTTTGGCATTTACATATCGACCAAAAGGTGTATAATATTATCAATATATTATGCGTGCCGCAAAGACGGCAAAATAGGAGAAATATATATGATGGTGGACAAAAGAGTGGAAACTCTGGCAAAAAATCTCGTCAACTTTTCTTGTAAGGTCAAGAAGGGCGAGAGAGTGTTGGTGGAAGCCTTTGGAATAGACTATCAACTAGTCAACTGTATAGTCAAAGAAGTTTACGCCGTGGGAGCGTATCCATTCGTAAGCGTCAAGGATAACCGCATAGAGAGAGAAATATATAAGGGTATGAGCGAAAGCCTTGCTTGCGATATGGCAAGATACGACGGCTACAAGATGGACGAGATGGACGCGTATATTGGCATTAGAGGGGGTGAAAACGCCTTTGAAACCTCCGACGTACCGAGCGACAAGATGGGTATATACAATAGATTGTATTCTTTGCCCGTTCATCACGAAAAGAGAGTAAAACACACCAAGTGGGTGGTGCTCAGATACCCGACGCAAGGTATGAGCAGTATGTCGGCTATGTCTACAGAGGCATTCGAGGATTTTTACTTCGACGTGTGCAACCTCGACTATGCCAAAATGGACGAGGCTATGACCCCGCTTGTAGAACTGCTCAACAAGACCGACAAGGTGCGTATCGTTGCGCCTAACACCGACCTTAGATTTTCTATCAAAGGTATCCCTGCCGTCAAGTGTAGCGGGGAGAGAAATATTCCCGACGGAGAGGTCTATACAGCGCCCGTCAAGGACAGCGTCAACGGCTATATCACCTATAATGCTCCGACGAGCAAAAACGGATATAAGTTCGAAAATATTAGACTGGAATTCCAAAACGGCAAAATCGTCAAAGCAACGGGCAACAACGATAAGGCTTTGCAAGAGATTTTCGACACCGACGAGGGCGCAAGATACGTGGGTGAGTTTGCCCTAGGCGTCAATCCTTATATCAACAAGCCGATGGGGGATATTCTCTTTGACGAAAAAATCAGCGGGTCTATCCACTTTACCCCCGGTAGTTGCTACGACGAAGCACCCAACGGCAACACTTCTGCGATACATTGGGACTTGGTGCTTATCCAAACGCCTCAATACGGCGGAGGAGAGATATACTTCGACGACGTACTCGTGCGAAAAGACGGCTTGTTCGTACTGCCCGAGCTTGAGTGCCTCAATCCCGATAACTTGAAATAAATTGATACGTATTGACAAAATAACGACTTTGCATTATCGCAAAGTCGTTATTGTTTGCCTACCAATTCGTCTATCGTTATACCTAATATATTGGACAACAAAATCAACGTGTCAATGTCGGGCTCTTGGTACCCGTTTTCCCATTTGGCAATCGTGCCTTGGCTTACCTTACATATCTCGGCTAACTTGACTTGAGATATTTTTTCGGCTTTTCTATACAGTTTTAGAGTTTCCGGAAATTTGTTCATATTATTAGCATATTCTAAATGCGAATATTTTTCTTGACATATTCGAAAAACGAATATATGATTTAATTATTGACGATTAAATTTTAGTTATACCAAGGAGGATATTATGAACAAAAAAGTATTGATAATTGCTATTGTCGTAGCTTTGTTGGTATCTATGATGCTGACGACGGTGGGGTGCGATATGCTTGGCAAAGACCAAGTGCCAAGCGACGGAGATAACGGTAACATAGACGACGGCAACGAGCAACCCGGCGACCAACAGCCCGATGAAGAAGGCGAAACAGAGGTCGGTTTTACTAACAAAAATACTATAAAGTTTATAGTTGACAACTTCGACAAGTTTTTGGCTGTAGAAAGTTCTATCTTGTATTTGTTCAACGGCGCAATGGTTGATCTGGAATCAAGGACGCAAGACTTTTTTGATACAAGGTGTACGGGTTTCTTTTATTTGAATATTGCCGAAACTTCACAGCCTCTATTCGTAGTATTTTTGGACAAAGAATATACCGAACTAGACGCCCAACTAAAAGAATTTCTCTCGGTCGATATGGGATTAGCCGAGTACGAACTAAAAGGGGATTTCGTGGTATCGGGTAACGATTACGATGAATTTTTGCAACTCGATACTAGCGGGGTTGATAAAGCTATGCTTGACAATGCCCAAAAAGCCTTTGACGATATGCTTGCTATAAAGAGTACTATTTATTTTGTAGGCTCTGAGAACTCGCTAGAAATATTTAACGCCGTATCTGACGGTAATTGCGACAGCTATTATAGCTACGTAAAGATTGACGAAGCGGAACGAGATAATAAATTATTGAAGTGGAACAACGAAAAAGGCAACTATACTCAAGATAGTTATTGCTATTATGAAAACGGATATTTAGTTACTTGGTACACGTACAAAGAAGGGTTGAGCTATACTTTGAGTAGCGACGGTCTATCGTACTCGGTAAAAAGATTTTCTTATTCGATAGACGATGAAAAAAATATTGTGATACCGAGTGAATACAACGGCAAACCCGTTACGGAAATATCTGTTATGGCATTTGTGTCTATCAAAGGTCTAAAATCTATAACAATACCTGATAGCGTTACTAAGTTTGGTTGGCTCATAATAAGTCTTTGTGACGACTTTACGACGATCAACTATCAAGGAACTATGGAACAATGGAACGCAATAGAAAAGCAAAACGGTTGGGTGCAAAATTCGGGCAACGTCGTAATTCATTGCACCGACGGCGATATTGCCAAATAATAAATTAAGTGGCAATCGAAAGGTTGCTACTTTTTTGCCAAAAAAACGGATAAAAATAACAAAATACATATAATTTACAACTTTTTGGATAATTCGCTTGCAATAATCGGATATAATTGTTAAAATATTGGCAGTAACAAATAAGAATTTATTTTTTGGAGGAATATAATTATGGCAAATGTAAGAGTTGCAATCAACGGTTTTGGCCGTATCGGTCGTCTCGCTTTCAGACAAATGTTCGGCGCAGAGGGCTATGAAGTAGTAGCTATCAACGATTTGACAAGCCCAAAAATGCTTGCTCATCTTTTGAAGTATGACACGATGCAAGGCAACTACGCAAGAGACCACAAGGTTGACTTTACCGACAATTCTATCGTAGTAGACGGCAAAGAAATCACCATTTACGCAAAGGCTAACGCTGCAGAACTTCCTTGGGGAGAACTCAACGTTGACGTAGTACTCGAGTGCACCGGTTTCTACACCTCTAAGGCTAAAGCTCAAGCTCACATCGACGCTGGCGCTAAGAACGTCGTTATCTCCGCACCTGCAGGCAACGACCTTCCTACTATCGTTTACAACGTAAACCACAAGACTTTGACCAAAGAAGACCACATCATCTCGGCTGCTTCTTGCACCACCAACTGTCTTGCTCCTATGGCTAAAGCTCTCAACGACTACGCTCCTATCCAATCTGGTATCATGACCACCGTTCACGCTTACACCGGTGACCAAATGATCCTTGACGGACCACAAAGAAAGGGCGACCTCAGAAGATCTAGAGCAGGCGCTATGAACATCGTTCCTAACAGCACCGGCGCTGCTAAGGCTATCGGTCTCGTTATCCCAGAACTCAACGGCAAGCTTATCGGTTCTGCTCAACGTGTTCCTACCGCTACCGGTTCTACCACTATTCTCGTAGCAGTAGTTAAGGGTAAGGACATCACCAAAGAAGGTATCAACGAAGCTATGAAGGCTCAAGCTACCGAATCTTTCGGCTACAACACCGATGAAATCGTTTCTTCCGACGTCGTTGGTATGAGATTCGGCTCTTTGTTCGACGCTACTCAAACCATGGTTTCTAAGATTGACGAAGATACATACCAAGTACAAGTCGTTTCTTGGTACGACAACGAGAATTCTTACACCAGCCAAATGGTAAGAACTATCAAATACTTTGCAGAACTTAACAAATAAGTCTAACTAAGTAAATACGCAAAGGGGCGGATAACAATCCGCCTCTTTTTGTTAAACTCGGCAGGCAAGGTGCGAAGAAATGCTTATTATCACCGTGAGAATTAGCTTGCACAGCCACAGTCGGGACGAGCAAATTTTGTAGTGGAGCGGGTATTGACAAAATAATATTATTTTATTAAAATACTTGTAGTGAAAGTATGAAACTCAATAGTCAACAAAAGCGAAAACAGTTTTTGTCAAAACTAAAATATATAGTCGTTCCTGTCATTGCCTACGGTGGCGTGGCGGGGATTTTTACGGGCTTTATCGTGAGTTTGTTCAATCTTTGCGCCAATTTTTTGTCTAGCAAGAGTAGCGAGATTTACGCTTACGTTGCCGAGCACCCGGCATTTATTCCTTTGTTATTTTTGGGATTAATAGTGTTGGCTTTGGCAATGTACGCTATACATAAAGTTTGTCCGCACGTGAGGGGTAGCGGAATGGTGCAAGCCGAGGGCGTAATGAGAGGACTGGTAACTCTCAAGTGGCTACGCACTTTGATCGCTACTATCACGGGCTCGTTTATCAGCTTTTTTGCGGGGTTATCGCTTGGCTCGGAAGGACCGTCGGTGCAAATAGGCGCAATGACGGCACAAGGCACGAGCGAACTGATGGGCAGTCGTCCCGCCAGAAAGAGATACATTATGACGGGCGGTGCCTCGGCAGGACTTGCCGTTGCCTTCAACGCTCCGCTGACGGGTATTGTATTTGCACTCGAAGAAGCGCATAGAAGATTTACGCCCATGATTTTGATGACGGCTTCGTCGTCGGTTATATCGGGTACGCTTACTTACCGACTTTTGTCTACGTTGTGGGGTGCGGGCGATAAGGTGCTGTTTGATATGGGATATATCACGCCTATCGCTACGGCTGACTCTTGGATGCTCCTTATCCTCGGCGTAGTGTGCGGCGCAACGGCGATATTCTTCAACTTCGCTCTAATCAGAACGCAACGGTTTACCGACAAAATCGAAAAGAAATTTCCGTATTGGCTTAGACTTATCTTAGTATTCGTCTTGACGGGAGTGACGGGACTTGTGCTGAGCGACGTCAACGGCGGCGGACACGGACTTATCCTCAAAATAGCCAATCTCGACTTTACTTGGCAAATGCTACTTTTGCTACTCTTTGTCAAGGTAGTTATGATAATATTATGCTACAATTCGGGTGCGACGGGAGGCTTGTTTATCCCTATGCTCGCTATTGGCGCATTGGTTGGAGGATTGTGCGGAAAACTATTTATATTGATGGGATTAGACGAAGTCTATTACAAGGCTATCGTGTGCATAGCTATGACTACCTTCTTCGGCGCAAGCGTGAGAGCACCTATCACGGCGATAGTGCTCATCGTTGAGATTACGGGTTATTCGGCGGGCTTTTTGTCATCGGCTATATCGATATTTTCGGCATATCTAGTGGCGGAACTCCTCGGCAATAGACCTATATACGACAGTATGCTCGCGAGATTCGTCAAGATACAAAACAAGGGTACTACTATCAAAACCGTTACTTTCGAAGTGCAAATAGAGTTGGGCGCATTTTTGGTGGGCAAGAGCGTCAGCGATATTTTGTGGCCCGCCAACTGCCTTGTCAAGAGCATTACTCGCGGAGAAGAACACATAGTGCCCGACGGCGAAACGCTCATAGAAGTGGGTGACATTCTCAATATCGAAGTGGAGACGAGCAATCCTAAGAAGTCCTACGCTTATATCAAGGACCTCGTAGCGTAAAAGTCGATACGTATCGAATTATTGCACAAAAAAAGACTCGAATACTTATGTGTCGAGTCTTAATTTTTTGGAGTGTTTGTAGATTGGTTAAAATACTATATCAAATATATCGTTGCATAGCTTTTCGGCGTACATTGGCTCGTGGCTGACGAGTATAATCGCGCCCTTGTATTCGGCTAGTGCTTCGAACAATGCCTCTTTTGCATTGACGTCGAGGTGGTTGGTCGGCTCGTCGAGTATGAGGAAGTTGCTCTCCTTTTGCATAAGGGCGCACAACTTGATTTTGACTTGTTCTCCGCCCGACAGAGAGCCTATTGCCTTGGTAGTCAATTCCTTTTTTAGTCCTACTCTGGCAAGTTGGGTGCGAATGTCCTTTTGGCTCATCTTAGGATAAGTCTCGTTCATAAATGTTATGGCGTTGTATTCCATAGTGCGAAATTGCAAGTCTTGCTCGATATAGTTGATTTTGCTATTGACGTTGAAGGCAAACTTGCCCGATATGGCAGGGAGCTTTTTCATCAACGTTTTGAGTAGTGTGGTCTTGCCTAGACCGTTGGTACCTCTAATCCATAGCTTGGTGTCGCTAGCCATCTCAAAGGAGATTGGCGGCAAAATCGCCTTGCCGTCGTAGCCTATCTCGAGGTTTTTGACTTCTAGCATGTGCTTGGTGACGGCTAAGGTGTAAGGGAAGTCGAAGGTAGGCTTTTCGACGCTGACGGGTTTTTGCATAACCTCAATTCTGTCAAGCATCTTCTTGCGAGAGTTTGCCATACCTGCCGTTGCAGCGCGTGCTTTGTTGCGAGCAATGTAGTCTTCCATCTTCTTTATCTCGCGTTGTTGACGCTCGTAACTGTCGGCGTATTGCTTGGCGTTTTGTTCGTGTTGAGCCAAAAACTCGTCGTAGTTGCCCCAATACTTGCGTATCATAGAGTTTTCGATATTGACGATGATTTTGCATACGTCGTTGAGGAAAACCGTATCGTGCGAGATGAGAATAAAGGTGCCTTTGTAACTGTCCAAAAACTTGCGTAGCCACTCGATATGCTCTAAATCGAGGAAGTTGGTAGGCTCGTCTAAGAGCATCACGTCAAGGTCTTCGAGCAACAGCTTGGCTAGCATAAGTTTGGCACGCTGACCGCCACTTAGCTTGGATATTACGGTATCGTAACCGAAGTTGTGCACTCCGAGCCCGCCCGCAACCTTTTTAATTTTGCTATCTAAATCGTAGAAATCCTCGTTGTCGAGATACTCTTGCATCTTTGACGAACGATTGATGAGTTTGTCCAATTCGTCGGGGTCTTCCACCGTCGCCATATCGCAATAGAGTTGCTCTAACTTTTCGTTGATTTCGTATAGATAATTGAAAGAAGAACGCAAGTATTCCATCACCGTCTGCGAGCGGTCAATGTCGGCGTGTTGGTCCAGATAGCCCCAGCGAATACCGCTAAGCCACTTGATTTCGCCCGAATCTTGCGGAAGTCTGCCCGCGATGATATTCATAAACGTGGTTTTGCCCGCACCGTTAAGCCCCACAATGCCAATATGCTCGCCGTTGTTGACGGTGAGGTCGGCGTTGTCAAACAAAACCTTGGAATCGAAGATATGGGTCAACCCCTTGATAGTCAAAATACTCATACCGACATTGTATAGTTTGGCGTAAGATTTGTCAAACGAATAGATGTGTGTAAACTAGCGGGCATATTGACAGCCAACCTTTGGCGTATTATAATAATTATAGTAAATGTAATTATGTCGTCGCCGTATTGGGCGCATGCATCGTAATAGGAGTAGATATGAAGATAGACTTATCAGGCATGTGGAGTTTTGGACAAACGGACAAAGAGGAGCGTTATGTAGCTAAAGTACAGGGCTGCAACTTTTTGGACTTGATGGCGAGCGGACTGATAGAGGACCCTTTCGTCAAGGACAACGAAAGCAAGTGCGACTGGGTAGCGCTAAAAGATTGGACGTATTGTAGAGAGTTTGAGGTGCCAAGAGAGGCGCTCGATAGCGACGAGGTGTATCTCGTGTGCAAACAACTCGATACCATAGCCGACGTATACGTCAACGGCAACCTAATAGCCAAAGCCGACAACTGCCATATTGCGTACGAATGGGAAATCAAAAATCAGCTCCGAGAGGGCAAAAACTCGATACAAGTCGACTTTTTTTCACCTGTGGAATACGTGCTTGCCAAACAAGCCAAAGAGCAATGCCCTAACAATAGCAACGGCTTGACAGGCATTCCGCATATCAGGAAACCGCAATGTCATTTTGGTTGGATTGGGGTCCCGTGCTTACTCCGAGCGGAATTTCGGGCGATATATATATCGAAAGTCGCAATAAGGTCACTATCCGAGACGTGGCGATAAAACAAGTGCACGGCGAGAGTGTCAAGGTCATCGTAGATATAGACGTAGACGATAAGGGCGAGCAAGATATAACGACGCAAGTCAAGATCACCTCTCCGGGCGGTAAGACTTGGGAGAGTATTTTGCAAGGCAATAAGGCGCAACACCTATTGACGATAGACGAGCCTATGCTTTGGCAACCCAACGGATATATCGAGGATAGAGTAGAGCAACCGTTGTACAAGGTAGAAGTAGCTTTGAGTGTGGCGGGCAATATCGTCGACGAACAAAGCAAAAATATAGGTCTTAGGACGATAACTCTCAACACGGCAAAAGACGAGTACGGTAGCAACTTCCAATTCGTCGTCAACGGCATTCCGACTTTTTGCAAAGGTGCCAACTGGATACCCGCCGACAGTTTTATCAACAGAGTAACTCATAAGGCACTCGAAGATTATATCAAAATTGCCGTAGAGTCGGGATTCAATATGATAAGAGTGTGGGGCGGCGGCTATTACGAGAGCGACGACTTCTACGACTTATGCGACAGGTACGGTATCTTGGTATGGCAAGACTTTGCATATGCGTGTCAACCGTATCCTTTCTTCGACGACGAGTTTTTGAACAATACTCTCAGAGAGGTGGAATACAACGTCAAGAGGCTGAGGCATCACGCTTCTTTGGCGCTTTGGTGCGGCAACAACGAGATTGAGGTCATGTCTACGGCTTGGCTGTATAAGACCAAATACGTACAATGGACGGAAAAGTATTTCTACGATATATTGCCTCGCCAAGTCAAAAAGTACGACGATATTACGCCTTTTATCTCGGGCACGCCTATCGGTAGTTCGCACAACAAGGACGTGAGCAGCGACAACGTGGGCGATACTCACCTTTGGGCGGTATGGCACGGATTGCAAGATTTGACGTATTATCGCAGTCGCAATACGAGATTTTGTAGCGAGTTCGGTTTCGAATCGCTACCCGATATAAAGACTATCGAAAAGTTTGCAGACACCGATGACTATTCTTTGGATAGCAAGGTCTTTACCGCTCACCAAAAGTGCGCCAGCGGCAATAAGAAAATGCAGTATTATATTGCAGGCAACTATCGATTACCTGCAAAGTTTGAGGATTACATATACCTATCGCAGTTGTGCCAAGCCGAGTGTATCAAGGACGCAACCGAACATTGGCGTAGAAACTTTGGTCGATGCAACGGCTCGCTCTATTGGCAATTCAACGATTGTTGGCCCGTATGCTCGTGGGCGGGGCTAGACTATTATCGCAATTACAAAGCGTTGCAATACGAGTGCAAAAAGTTCTTTGCGCCAATCATCGTTTCGCTCGAAAACGACAATGACGGCGTGGGAATCTATATCCTCAACGATACAGACAAGGCAGTTGAGCTTGGCGTCAACGTTAGACTTATCACCTTTGACGGCGAAACTCTTTTGCGAGAAGATATGACCGCAACCGTCGATAGCGTAGGCAAAGTCGTCGTCAAGAGATATTCGATGGAGGAGCTCAAGCAACTCGGCGACCTCAAACGCTGTGTGTTGGTAGCGACTTTGACGAGAGACGGCAAAGAAATCAACGTCAAGACGGTGTTGTTTGACAAAGAAAAAAATCTGAAATTGCCGCTGTCAGACGTCAAAACCGGTGTGAAAGTGTGTGGCGGCGTCGCTAATATTACTTTGTCGTCGGACAAATACGTGAGAAAGTTGGCGCTCACTTCTCGCAACGTTTATTCGCCTTTTAGCGACAACTATTTTGACCTTTTGCCGCATGAAGACAAGGTCGTTACCTTGCAAGTGGACGACATGAGCGAGCAAGAAGTGTTGGACGGATTGAGCCTTTGCGACGTCAGCCAAATCAAGCCTAAGTCAACTAGACTTAGCGATTGGTGGACGAGGACGAAGGTATTTTTGCTACCCGTCAACTTCTTTAGTTATTTGTATTACAAACATATTATTTGAGAGGCGTTATGAATAAAGTTGTGTGTATAGGAGAGAGCTTGATAGACTTTATGCCCGTGCAAGGCAAGACGCTTGCCTTTGAGGCAAAGGCGGGCGGTGCCCCTGCCAACGTGTGTGCGGGAGTGAGCAGACTAGGCGGTAAAGGATATTATCTCGGCAGATTGTCGAGCGATATGTTTTCGAGATTTTTGATAGACAAAATGCAAAAAAACGGCGTCAATACCGACTACGTTGTCATTGACGACAATCATCCGACTGCGCTGGCATTCGTTGCGCTCAACGACAAGGGGGATAGAGAATTTTCCTTTTATCGCAACGACACCTGCGACCTTGCCTTTGACGAGAGTGACGTAAAAGAGGAGATTTTCGATGAGGGCGACGCGCTCCACTTTTGTTCGGTGGGACTGGTGGAGTCGCATTCGAAATACGCTCATATCAAAGCTATCAAGACGGCTATTGCCAATGGGTGTATCGTGTCGTTTGACGTCAATATTCGCGCTAATCTTTGGCAACGATTGCAAGACTGCGTTGATACGGTGCTTGAGTTTTGTTCCTATCCGGATATTATCAAGGTGAGCGAGGACGAGCTTATCACCCTTACGGGCATAGAACAAGAAACTGAGGCAATACAAAAACTATGGCAATACGCAAGTAGATGTAAGATGATTTTCGTCACCAAAGGCGCGCAAGGTTGCGCCGCCTACGATAGAGAGATGAATTGTAAGACGGCGGCTATCGTCAAGAGCAAAGTGGTGGATACTACGGGCGCGGGAGATTGCTTCTCGGCTAGCATACTCTACAATATGGTGTACCGAAAAGTTAAACCTACCGTAGACGAAATAGGCAAGGCGCTTGATTTTGCCATGCGTGCGTGCGCAGTCGTAGTGGCGGGCTACGGCGCAATGGAAAGCATGCCTGCGCTAGAACAAGTAATAACGAAAGAATAATCGAGGAGATAATTATGAATATAGAACAAGTGGTGACAAGACCGATATTTTTTGAAAAAAACAGAGTTTACCGCATATACCAAGGCGGTAAGGGCTACGCGCAACTTTGTTCCGACGGCTCTCAGGACGGATATTTTCCCGAAGAGTGGATTGCCAGCAAGGTCAAAGCAATCAATCCAAGATACTTCGGCAAGCGTGACGGCGTGTCGGTTATCAAAGGCACAGACGTATTCTTTGACGATTTGCTAAGTCAATATCCAGACGAACTACTCGGCGGTAAAAAATACGACTGTCTAGTCAAATATCTCGACAGCGCGATAAGACTGCCTATGCAAGTGCATCCGACCAAGGAGTTTTCGAGAAAAAACTTCGGTAGCGAATACGGCAAGACGGAAGCGTGGCTAGTTGTCGCGACACGTCCTAACGCCAAGATTTATTTTGGTTTTAACCGCCCTATGACCAAGCAAGAGTTGTGGGAATTGGAAGAGAGAAGTCAAGACGAGCCTAATATAATGGAGAGCATTCTCAACGGCGTCGAGGCAAAAGTGGGCGATATGTATTTGATTAAGGGCGGTTTGATACACGCAATAGGTCAAGGTTGCACCATCATCGAAGTGCAAGAGCCAACCGACTTTACCATTCAACCCGAGAATTGGTGCGGAGAATACCACATAAGTGAAGAAGAAAAATACATAGGGCTGGATAAGTCCACGGCACTTGACTGTTTCGACTATTCCCTGTGGGGGCAAAAATCTCTGGATAGTGCAAAAATTCAACCGAAAGTGGTAGTCGATAATCAAGGTTATAAGTGCGAAAAGCTCATTGACTATGACGATACTCCTTGCTTTGCGCAATATAGACACACCTTGAACGGCGGAAGTATGACTATGCAAAACCCACCTAGCGTGTGGATAGTCTTGGACGGAAAATGCACCATTGAGGGCGAGGGATATAAGCAAGAGGTAGTCAAGGGCGAATACTTCTTTTTGCCATACAGCGCGATTGGCAAATATACCGTCGGTGGAAAAGCAACTCTCATAGAGTGTTTGCCAAGTAAACAATAAGATTGATGAGAGCAGACAAAAAGAAAGCAGACGAAGCTAAAGACTATGCCAACCCAAAGAAAGAGGGAAAAGCGAAAAAGACTTTAGTCAAGTTGATACGAAATATTAGACAAGCCATATTCGTCGACAAATATAACTGTCTAAATTGTGGCAAAGAATTGTCTAATCCCAATCGCTACGGACTGTGCGACGAGTGCAAGAGCAAGATAGAATTTTTGCACGACGATATTTGCCACAAGTGCGGTAGACAAGAGAGGAGCGAAGCCGACTATTGTTTGACTTGTCAAAACCACGAAAGGCACTTCTTGCGCAACAGAAGCGTGTGCGTATACGACGGCATTGCCAAGACGATGATACATAGATATAAGTTTGGTGGCAAAAAGTACTACGCACCTTACTTTGCCAATATGTTGGCGGACAAATATCTTGACGAGGGATACGACGTAGACGTGATAGTATCCGTGCCTATCTCCAAAGAAAGAGCGCGCAAAAGAGGCTATAACCAAAGTCAAATAGTGGCTAAGAGATTGGCGGAAGCGTTGAAGTTGCCATACGTAGGCGAGTGTATCGTCAAGAATAAAAATAATATCGAACAAGCCAAACTCTCGGGCAAAGAAAGAGAAGAAAACGTACTTGGCGTATATAAGGTGATTGATAAAATCGCAGTCAAAGGTAAGAGAATTTTGGTCGTGGACGACGTATTGACTACGGGCGCGACTATGAGCGAAGTGGCAAGAGTACTATACAAAGCGGGTGCACAAAAGGTGGAAGGCTTGACGATATGCGCCACCTCATACAAAATACAATCGTCTAATCTAGGCGGGGAGGAAAACAATGAAGAGTAGATGGTACAAAGACGCGGTAATCTATCAAATCTACCCACGAAGTTTTTGCGACGGCAACGGCGACGGCGTAGGTGATATTAGGGGAATAATCTCCAAACTAGATTATTTGCAAGACTTGGGCGTGAACGCGGTTTGGCTTTCGCCTTGCTACAAGTCGCCCAACGACGACAACGGCTACGATATAAGCGACTATCGCGATATTATGGACGAGTTCGGCACGCTTGACGATTGGCAAGAGATGATAGACGGCATGCACGCAAGGGGTATTAAGCTTATCATGGATCTAGTAGTCAATCACTCGTCGGACGAACACGAGTGGTTTAAGCAGTCGCGCTCGTCTAAGGACAATCCTTATCGTGATTACTATTTTTGGCGAAAAGGTAGGGGGAAGGACGGCAAAAAACCGCCTAATAACTGGCGAGGCAACTTCCTCGGTAGTGCGTGGGACTACGACGAAACGACGGGCGAGTGGTATATGCATCTATTCTCCAAGAAACAACCCGACCTCCACTGGGATAACCCTAAGGTTAGACAAGAGGTCATAGATATATGCAATTATTGGTTCGATAAGGGCGTAGACGGTTTTAGATGCGACGTTATCACATACATAAGCAAAAATCAAGGCTTGAAAGACGGCAAAAATCCTTTCAATCCTCTAAGGGGCGTGGAGAACTATTGCCTTGGCGAAAATTGGGAAAAGTACATAGCAGAGGTCAATAGAGAGTCTTGGTCCAAGTACGATAGCCTGATAGTCGGTGAGTGCGCGGGCATCAACTACGAGCAAGCCAAGCAAATCGCCGACGAGACCAAGCCCGTGCTCGATACTTTGTTCAACTTCGAGCATATGTTCGTTGACTTCGTGGGCAAGTTTAAGTTGTCCAGATTTAAGAAAATCGTGGCGAGATACCAACGGATGCCAAGTACCGTTTGGACTTCCAACTATCTCGAAAATCACGACCAACCGAGATGTATCCCTAGATACGTGGACGGCGATGAAGAATATCGCAAGTACGGCGCAACGATGCTGGCGACAGTCAACATGATGCTGAGAGGTACGCCTTATATCTATCAAGGACAAGAGATAGGTATGACGAGTTGTCCGTTGGAGGAGGACGAATATAAGGATATAATGTCCGTCAACGTCATCAAAATGCTCAATAAGCACAAGATTATCAAGAAACTCGGTATGAAAATCTTGTCCAAGAAGGCGCGCGACAACGCACGCACTCCTATGCAGTGGAGCGGGGAGAAATACGCGGGCTTTTCTACGGCGGAGCCTTGGATGAAGGTCAACCCTAATTACGTAGACGTCAACGCCGAAAAGGATAGAGCGAGCGAATTCTCGGTATTCGAGTATTACAAAGACCTCATTGCTAAGCGTAAACAAGTCAGCCATATTTTGGCGGACGGCGAATGGCAAGAGTATTACGAAAAGTCCAATCAAGTGTGGGTATTTTCGAGAAAACTCGGCGACGCCTACGTGTACGTAGAAGCCAATTACGGCAAAGAACTCGTCGAGATAGACGACAGATATACTATGGACACCACGGACGCGGAGTTGTTGGTATGCAATTACAAGTATTGCGAAGCAAACGTGCATATTCATACGCTAAGACCTTACGAGGCGAGAGTATACGTCAAAAAATAAGATATATTATAGATTAGATAATATCGGTTAGGTTTTATATGTCTAAAAAAATAACCGCCAAATAGAACAGCGGTTATTTTTATGCATAAAATACCGTATAAATATGCAAAAATTCAAATAATAATGAATAATTATCCATTTTAGAAAAATTTTTTTCATTTTGTTGCACATTTGGCTTTAGAAATCTAAAATAGTGCTATCGAAACAAACGTAGGAGATATAAAAATGAAAAAAGCATTACTTATTCTTGTAGTAGTAGCAATGGTTGCGGTTAGCGCAATGGCAATGGTGGCTTGTAACGGTAATGACAAAATTATAGTACAAACCAATGCATATTTTGCTCCTTTTGAATATTTTGAGGGCACCAATATCGTAGGTGTAGACGTTGAGATTATGCAAAAGGTTGGAGAAAAACTTGGTAAAGAGGTTGAGTTTGTCAATAACGAAGAATTTTCTCAAATAATTCCACTCGTTCAAGAGGGTAAAGTGTGCGATGCGGGAGCGGCAGGTTTGACGATTACCGAAGAAAGAAAAGCAAAAGTAGATTTTTCTATTCCATACTACACTTCCGTTCAATACGTAGTATATAAAGAAGGCGATTTTGAAACCCAAAAGGCTACCAACGGTGTTGACTGCATTATGTGGAGCGATTTGGCAGATAAGAAAATCGGCGTACAACTCGATACGACGGGTATGATTTATACCGATTTAGAAATCAACGGCGACGGAGATTACGTAGGAGAGTTGGCTGGTACCGGCGCAGAATGCGTTCCATTCTCTAACGCTCAACTCGCTGCGGAAGCTATCGGATTGCAAATTGACTGCGTTGTAGTGGACGAGTTGCCTGCAAAATATCTTGCCAAGAACGGAAAATATAAATGTGCAGCATTGTATTACGATGCAGATACTGCTACGGAAGAACAATATGCGGTTGCTGTAACAAAAGGCAATACCGAGTTGCTCAATGCAATCAATGAAGTTCTTACCGAAATGCTTAATACAAAAGACGGAAACGGCAAAGATCAAATTCAACTTTTGGTAGAAAAACATCTTGGTCTCAACTAATTTTGGATATATTATAAATAAGGATATAGATTTCGGCACTGTTTCGGTGTCGAAATCTTGGTTATTAAAATGAATTTTTTTAAGGACATGTTTACTATCTTTTCCAACGAAAGTTATATGCAAATATTTTGGAAAGGATTGGGCACAACTTTAAGCGTAGCACTTGGGGCATCGATAATAGGCTTGGTATTAGGGCTTATTGTTGCGGTTGTAAAAATTGCTTCCGCTAAAAATAAAAAAATAAAGTTTTTAGAAATTCTTTGCGATATCTATGTTGGCGTAATAAGAGGAACCCCTGTCGCTTTACAATTATTTATTATGGCTTTTGTAATTTTTGCAATAAGGGGATTTCCTTTGGAAGTTACTGCTATTATTACGTTTGGTATCAATTCCGGTGCATACGTTGCGGAAAGTTTGAGAGCGGGAATACAATCGGTTGATTATGGTCAGACGGAAGCAGGTAGATCGTTGGGGCTATCGGGTATGCAAGTTTACCAAAGTATTGTTATTCCACAAGCAATAAAAAACGTAATTCCTACCATTGGTAACGAACTTATAGCATTGCTCAAAGAAACCTCTATAGTAAGTATGGTTGGCTTAATTGATTTGACTTTTGCGGCAAAGATTGTTGGTGCAGGCGATAAGATGGCTGACTATTTCGTACCAATGATGGTAGCGGCTATATTCTATTTGGTAATCGTGTATGCACTAACCTTTGTAATTAAGGCTATAGAAAGGAGGATGAGAAAGAGTGAGCGCAGATAATTTGAACAACGGCGACGTCATTATCGAAGTAAAAGATTTGCACAAAAAATTCGGCGACCTTCACGTCCTCAAGGGTATCAACGAAACTATCAAAAAGGGAGAAAAAGTCTCCATCGTAGGTCCTTCGGGTAGCGGTAAGAGTACGTTTTTGAGATGTCTCAACTTGATGGAAGAGCCAAGCGGCGGCGAGATATATTTTGAAAGAAAACTTCTCAACGACAAGCATACGGATATTAACAAGCATAGACAAAAGATGGGAATGGTGTTCCAACACTTCAACCTCTTCAACAACTTGACGATTATCGACAACATTATGCTTGCTCCCGTCAAAATCGGCGTCAAGAATTTGCGCAAAGAACGCAAGGAAAAGGTCAAGGCGCTAAGCAAACAAATAAAGGCTTTGCAAGAAGAAAAGAAGACGTTGCTCTCCGAACTCAAAAACTTGCTTGCCGATGCAAAAGCAAATAATACCGAATACGTGGAAAACGTGGAAACTTCCGACAGAATCAAGGTGATTGACGAAAAGCTTGCAGAACTTATTGCCGATAAAAAAGCAGTCAAGGGCAACATTATCAAAAACTTGAGCGGTGACAAAAAGACGGTCAAAGCGCAAGCCAAAGAAAAGGCTTTGCAACTGCTTGAGAGAATAGGGCTGAGTGACAAAGCCGACAAATATCCGTCAACCTTGTCGGGCGGTCAAAAGCAAAGGGTTGCCATAGTTAGAGCTTTGGCAATGAACCCCGACGTGATGCTATTCGACGAGCCGACCAGCGCGCTCGACCCGGAGATGGTAGGAGAAGTGTTGGAGCTTATCAAAGAGGTGGCTGACGACGGAATGACTATGGTCATCGTCACTCACGAAATGGGATTTGCAAAAGAAGTCAGCACCAGGGTATTGTTTATGGACAACGGCAACGTGTTGGAACAAAACACGCCTAAGGAGTTTTTTGAAAATCCTCAAAATCCTCGTCTCAAAGAATTTTTGGCAAAAGTGCTGTAAGGGGCTTTTGCAACAAAACGAAAACTACAAACGAGTAAGTCTTTTGCCGATACGTGAGTGTCGGCAAAATTTTTGGCGTAAATATGGTAAAATTTTGCCCAAAATAGAGTAAAAAATAATCAAATGCATCTTGAAATGGGTATTTTTGTGTGATATAATAATATAAAGTAATCTAATAGGAGTGCATATGGCAGATAAAAACACTCAAGTACCCGTATATCTTTTCAAAGAAGGCTCCAATTATCAGTCTTATAAGTTCTTTTGTCCAAAGAAAGAAAAGATAAAGGGCAAGGAAGGATGGACGTTTACGGTTTGGGCACCTCATGCAAAAAGCGTAAGCGTGGTAGGCAACTTCAACGACTGGGATAGGACGGTCAACCCTATGACCTCTATCGCCAAAGGAATTTGGCAGACCTTTATTGAAGGGCTAAAGACGTACGAAATCTACAAGTTTAGTATCGAGACGCCTAGCGGAGAGATACGCCTCAAAGCAGATCCGTACGCAACTCACGCCGAGACGGCACCGGCTACTGCGTCCAAGTTGTACGACAGCACTTACAATTGGGGCGACAAAAAGTGGATGAAAAACAGAGAGACGTACAATCCGTACGATTCTCCTATGAACATTTACGAGTTGCACCTCGGTAGCTGGATTAGAAACGAGTACGGCGTTGTGTGCAACTATCGCACAATAGCCAAAAAGTTGGTAGAGTACGTGTTGGAAATGGGATACACTCATGTGGAGATTTTGCCTATAACGGAGTATCCTTACGACGGCAGTTGGGGATACCAAGTGACGGGTATGTATGCTCCTACCTCAAGATACGGGACGCCGGACGACTTCCGTTATCTCGTTGACTTGTGTCACCAAAACGGTATCGGCGTATTCCTGGATTGGGTAGTGGCGCACTTCCCTAAGGACTCTCACGGTCTATATATGTTTGACGGAGAGCCTACCTATGAGTACAGCGACCCTCTCAAAGCCGAACACAAAGAGTGGGGCACGATGGTTTTTGACTATGGAAGAAAAGAAGTCAAATCTTTCCTTATCTCATCGGCTGACTTTTGGGTAGAAGAATACCATATCGACGGTATAAGAGTGGACGCCGTGGCTTCGATGCTCTACCTCGACTACGGTCGCAAGGATGGCGAGTGGAGAGCCAACGCGTTTGGTGGCAATTACAATCTAGAAGCAATAGATTTTCTTAAGCAACTCAACACGGCTATTTTGTCTAGACACAAAGGCGTGGTGATGATTGCCGAAGAATCGACGGCTTTCCCTATGGTGACCAAACCGCCTAAGGACGGAGGACTCGGCTTCAACTTTAAGTGGAATATGGGTTGGATGAACGACAATCTGAGATACGTATCGGCTAATCCTTTCTTCCGTAAGGATATGCACAACAATATTACCTTTGCAATCACTTACGCGTATAGCGAAAATTATATTTTGCCGATTTCGCACGACGAAGTGGTGCACGGCAAATGCTCGATGCTCTCCAAGATGCCGGGCGAATATCACGAGAAGTTTGACGGGCTCAAAGCCTTCTACGGCTATATGATGGCGCATCCGGGCAAGAAACTCTTGTTTATGGGCGGAGAGTTCGGACAGTTTATCGAATGGGACTTCAAGAAGCAACTCGATTGGTTTTTGCTTGACTACGAGTCACATCGCAATCTGCACAATTTTGTCAAAAAACTCAATACGTATTACAAAAAGAATGCGGAAATGTATCAACTCGATACGTCATACGACGGCTTTAAGTGGTTGGTAGTAGACGACAATACTCAGAATATTGTTTCTTTCGTTAGGTACGATAACAACGGAGAGTATACCGTGATAGTCGTCAACTTCTCGCCTGTTACAAGAACCGACTACAATATGGGCGTGCCTGACGAGTGCACCTATAGAGTCGTACTCAACAGCAACGACAAGGAGTTTGGCGGCACGGACGAAGGAGTAATCAAATACAAAGCCAAGAAAGGCGAGTTGCACGGACAACAACAATACATCAAGATGACGATACCGGGCAACAGCGTATTGTATCTAAAGCCCGTCAGTAAACGCGCAAAAAGCAAAAAAACGACAAAACAATAAAGTAAACCTTATATATCAACCAAAGACGTGATGTATATTATATCAATGCAATAGCAATCGGGAGGACACGATGTTTACAAATAAAAAAGAATGTGTGGCAATGTTGCTTGCGGGTGGTCAAGGTACTCGTCTGTATTCTTTGACGAGAGATTTGGCAAAACCTGCCGTTTCGTTCGGTGGCAAGTATAGAATTATTGACTTTCCATTGTCCAACTGTATCAATTCTAATATCGACACTATAGGTGTGTTGACGCAGTATCAGCCTTTTAACCTCAATCAATACATAGGCAACGGACAACCTTGGGACCTAGACCGTCTCAACGGCGGCGTATTCGTTTTGCCTCCTTATATGAAAAACAAGGGCTCCGACTGGTATAAAGGCACCGCCAACGCAATATATCAGAATATTCAGTTTGTAGACAAGTTTGACCCCGAATACGTGTTGATACTTTCGGGCGACCATATCTACAAGATGGATTATTCTAAGATGCTCGACTATCATAAGGAGAAGAATGCCGATTGTACCATTGCCGTCATCAACGTCAGCAAAGAAGAGGCAAGTCGCTTCGGAATTATGAATACCAACGCCGACAACTCGGTGTACGAGTTTGAAGAAAAACCAAAAAATCCAAAGAGCACCAACGCTTCTATGGGTATATACATCTTTACTTGGGAGAAGTTGCGTAAATACCTCATCGAGGACGAAGAGGATAAGACTTCCAGCAATGACTTTGGTAAGAATATCATTCCTAATATGCTAAACGACGGACAAAAGTTGTTTGCTTACAAATTCGAAGGCTACTGGAAGGACGTGGGAACTATCTCCAGCCTTTGGGAAGCCAACATGGACTTGCTAGACAGCAACAGCGGCATCAATCTTGACGACAACAACTGGAAGATTTATGCCCGCAATACCGCCGAGCCTCCTCACTACGTCGGCAACAACGCGCAAATTGTCAACTCTCTAGTCACCGAAGGTTGCGAGATTGACGGTTATATCAAAAACAGCGTCATATCTTCGGGTGTCAAGGTCGGTAAAAACGTAGTTATCGAAGATTGCAATATCATGCCTAACGTAGTTATCGAAGACGGCGCGGTTATCAAATATACAATCGTAGGACCGGGAGCAAGAATAGGCAAAAACGCTCAAGTCGGCGGAGTTTGCGACAAGTCGAGTCTCAAGATTGCGGTAGTCGGACCTGACGCCGTGGTAGCGGAAAATCAAGTCGTGCCTATGGGCGAGATGATAGACTAAGGGGGAGAGAGTTATGAACAATATAATGAGTATTATTTTTGCTAGCGACAACGAGTCCAAACTCAACGAGCTTACGCTTCATCGTACCACGGCGTCGTTGCCCGTGGGCGGAAGATATAGATTCATCGACTTTACTTTGTCCAACTTGGTCAACAGCCAAATCACCACGATAGGTATTATGACCAAGAGCAACTACTCTTCGTTGATGGACCATATCCGAATGGGTAGAGATTGGGACCTCAATAGAAAGAATAGCGGTATTACGGTATTCCCTCCATACGCATCCAACACGTCGAGAAGCGTATCAAAGGGCAAAATCGAAGCAATGTACGGCATTTTGGACTATATCGAAAAGGCTAGCGAGGACTACGTTATCGTCACCAACAGCAACATCGCCGCCAATATAGACTTTGACGACGTGTACAACAAGCACCTTGAAAAGGGCGCGGACATTACGATGCTGACGTATTTTGCCAAGCCTACGACCTCGAGAAGAGTTATTATCGAAAGCGACGACGCGGGTAGAGTAACGGGTAGCAGAATAACCCAAACCGCGAGCGACAAAATCGAAGAGATCGGGCTCAATATATATCTTCTCAAAAAGTCGCTACTTATGGATCTCGTGACCAACTGCTACGAAAGAGGCGGAGTTGACTTCGAAAAAAATATCATTCAACAAAAGGCAAACGAACTCAAAATATATACATATAGAGTTCAAGGTCATGCGGCAATGATAGACGATATAAAGACCTACTTCGAAGAGTCGATGAGACTGCTGGATAGCAAGGTAAGAGACGACTTGTTCTATGCTTTCGGCAAGATATTTACTAAGGTTAAGGACAGCGTGCCTACCATTTATAGAGAAAACGCCAAAGTAAAAAATTCTTTAATAGCCGACGGTTGCGACATTGACGGCGTGGTAGAAAACAGTATTCTATTCCGTGGCGTCAAGGTAGAAAAAGACGCGGTAATTACCAACTCTATCGTTATGGAAAACGGACATATCTATCCTAATTCTTCCCTCAACTATATTATAACGGACAAAAACGTTACTATCACCGAGGACAAGAAGATAGGCGGATTCGAGACCTATCCGTTGGTTATCGTCAAGAATAAGACAATTTAAGCGGAGGTAAAACGTGGCAAATAAGAAGAACGTAAATAAAAAATCGGCGGAAAAACCAATAAAAGCAGAAGAAAAAAAGACGCAAGCTCAAGCTAAGACGGAGCAAAATATTACTAAGCAAACGGTAGTCAAAAAGGTCGAAAAGGTTGAAACGGTCGTCGTTGCCAAACCGATAGAAATCGTGGATGAAAAACCTGCAACTACAGTCAAAAAGACTGCTCCGAAAACTGCCGCTAAGCCAAAGACAAAAGCCGTAGCCGAAGTCAAAGAGCAACCAAAAGAGGCAGAAAAGCCAATACAGGTCGCTCAAAACGTCGTAGAAGAGCAACCGAAAGCCGCCGGCAAAAAGGTGCTTTTCGTTGCGGCGGAAGCCTTGCCTTATATCAAGACGGGAGGTCTTGCCGACGTTGCGGGCGCATTGCCAAAGGCACTCAACGAATTGGGCTGCGATGTGCGTGTAATACTGCCTCTATACATGGATATTCCTAATAAGTTTAGGGAAAATATGAAGTTTGTCGGATTTTGTTACGTCAACCTTAGTTGGAGATGCCAATATTGCGGTATCTTTACTCAAGAGTACGACGGCGTAACCTACTACTTTATCGACAATGAGTATTACTTCAAGAGGCATGGTCTATACGGACATTACGACGACGGAGAGAGATTTGCCTTTTTCTCCAAAGCCGTGCTGGAGTCTTTGAAAATAATAGATTTTCGTCCCGATATAATACATTGCAATGATTGGCACGCTGCATTGACGCCTGTATTCTTGGATAGTTTCTATCGCGGAATGGATCAATGCAAGTTTGCCAAGACGGTATTTACCATTCACAATATCGAGTTCCAAGGCAAGTACGGCACCGAGCTTATCAGCGACGTGCTCGGACTGTCGCAACATGAGAGAAAACTCGTCGAGATGGACGGCTGCGTCAACTTTATGAAGGGTGGTATCGAAGCTTCTAACAAAGTGACCACAGTGTCGGATACTTATGCCAAGGAAATTTTGACCCCGTTTTTCGGCTACGATATGCAAAAGATTTTGCTAAATAGAAGATACAAATTGTCGGGCATTATCAACGGTATTGACGTAGAGAAACTCGACCCTATGACCGACAAGTCGTTGTTTGAAAACTATAGCCTAGAGACTTTTGATAAGAAGGTGAATAACAAGACGGCTCTCCAGCAACTCCTCGGTTTGCCTGTCAATCCTAACGTTCCTATGATAGGTATGGTAGGAAGACTTACTCACCAAAAGGGGCTTGACCTACTCGACTACGTCATCGAGAGAATGCTGTCTATGAATTTGCAACTCGTAGTGCTCGGTACGGGCGATTGGAAATATGAAAATCGTCTCAAAGAATTGCAAAGCAGGTATTCGGGCAAGCTTAGAGCAATTATCAACTTCTCCAGCGATATGGCGAGCAAGATTTACGGTGCTAGCGACATGTTCTTGATGCCGTCCAAGTTCGAGCCTTGCGGACTTAGCCAAATGATTGCTATGAGATACGGCAGCATTCCTATCGTAAGAGAGACTGGCGGACTAAAGGACACCGTACCTCCTTACAACCACACGACGGGAGAGGGTAGAGGATTTACTTTCGTAACCTACAACGCCGACGATATGTTGTATGCCGTTGAGAGAGCGGTAGGACTATACTACGACTACAAGGATGACTGGAAGAAGGTCGTGCGCAACGCTATGACGGCGGATTTCAGTTGGCATAGCATCGCCAAAAAGTACAAAGAATTGTATGACAATATGTGATAATATCAAGCATATTGTATAGTTTAACTGAGTAATATTACTAATTATATTATAATAGGGCGCGTATTGGTAGACAATGCGCGTCTCTTTATGATATAATTGTCGCGATAAAATATTTTTTATGGAGATTTATCAAAAAATGGAAAAAGTAAGTTTTAATGATTTTGACAAGCAAGTGTCTCAAAAGTGCGAAGTTTATTTTGGAAAAACCATAGAAAACTGTAGCAAAACGCAACTTTACAGAGCCATTTGCATGACTGTGAGAGATTATTTGACCGAAAAGCGTCTAAAATTCAAACAGAATAGAATCAAGCAAGAAACCAAGCAAGTATATTATATGTCGATGGAGTTTTTGCTCGGTCGTTCCCTCAAAAACCACCTGTACAACCTTGGTATGACGGGCGTGGTAGAGGAATTGTGCAAAAAATACGGAACCACTATAGAAGATATATATGCAATCGAGCCCGATGCGGGACTTGGCAACGGCGGTTTGGGTAGACTTGCAGCCGCTTATATGGAATCTTTGACCAACCTCAATTACGTGGCGAGCGGATTTTCTATCAGATACGACTACGGTATCTTCAAACAAAAGATTGTTGACGGCTTGCAGATGGAGATGCCCGACGAATGGCTTACCAACGGCGACGTTTGGCTTGCTCCGAGAGAGGAAGATACTTTCGAAGTTAAGTTCGGCGGCAGCGTAGAACAAAGATGGGAAGACGGCAAACTCAAAATCGAATATAGAGATTGCTACAACATCCTTGCCGTTCCTTACGATATGAATATCAGCGGTTATGACGTGCCTGCTGTCAATAAATTGCGCCTTTGGACGGCAAAAGCGCCCGTTGACTTCGACATGCAACTCTTCTCTCAAGGCGAATACGTCAAGTCTTTGGAACAAAAGGCTTTGGCAGAAAGTATATGTAAAGTATTGTATCCTGCCGACCATCATATAGAAGGTAAGATGCTTAGACTTAAGCAACAATATTTCTTCGTTTCGGCTTCTATCCAATCTATCATCAAAAAGCATATCAGAGACTATAAGACCCTCGACAACCTCGGTCAAAAAGTGGCTATCCACATCAACGATACCCACCCAACGCTCTGCATCCCCGAGCTCATGAGAATTTTGTTGGACGATTATGGTTATAGTTGGGACGACGCTTGGAAGATTATCAAGGAGACTATTTCTTACACCAACCACACCGTTATGGCAGAGGCTCTCGAAAAGTGGCCTGAGAATATCTTCAAGCAACTTTTGCCAAGAATATATCAAATAGTGTGCGAAATCAACCACAGATATTGTCAAGACTTGTGGAGCTTCTATCCAAACGACTTCAAGAAAGTGGCTTACAACGCCGTTATGGCTGACGGTCAAATCAAGATGGCTAACCTCTGTCTTGCCGCTTCTCACACCGTCAACGGCGTATCGGCATTGCACTCGGAGATTTTGAAGAACGACGTTTTCCACGACGCATACGTGATGACGCCTGACAAGTTTACCAACGTAACCAACGGTATCACTTATCGTAGATGGTTGTGTCAAGCCAATCCGTTGCTCTCCGACTTCATCTCCTCTTTGATAGGCGACGGCTTTAAGAAAGACGCCAACGAACTCAAGAAACTCGTCGCTTTCAAAAACGACGCCGCAGTCCTCGATAAGTGGATGGATATTAAGAGAGCCAACAAGGTTGTTCTTGCCAACTATATCAAAGAAGCCAACGGTATCGACGTAGACCCCGACTCTATCTTTGACGTTCAAGTCAAGAGATTGCACGAGTATAAGCGCCAGCTGCTCAACGCGTTGCATATCTTGGATTTGTACTATCAGATCAAGCAAAATCCAAATATCGAGATGAATCCACGCACCTTTATCTTCGGTGCCAAGGCTGCGCCAAGTTACTTTATGGCTAAGCAAATAATCAGACTTATCCATTCGCTTGGAAAACTCATCAACGACGATCCGGACGTTAGGGGAAGAATTAAGGTCGTATATATCGAAAACTACCGCGTAACTCTTGCCGAAATGATTATGCCTGCTTCCGACGTGTCCGAACAAATCTCCATTGCGGGTAAGGAAGCCAGCGGTACGGGTAACATGAAGTTTATGATCAACGGTGCGGTTACTATCGGTACCATGGACGGCGCGAATATCGAAATTCATGAAAACGTAGGCGCAGAGAATATCTTCATCTTCGGTTTGCTTGCTCACGAAATCGACGAACTCAACCGCAACGGTTACGAGCCTAGCAGATATTATCAGTCCAATGCTCGTATCAAAGCCGTCATCGACGGATTGCATAGAGGCATTGCCGGCGTCAATTACAGCGAAATCGCCGACAGCCTTATGTTTGGCGGAGACACCTACAAGGTATTTGCCGACTTCGATTCTTACTGCGACGCTCACAATCGTCTCGACAGAGCATATTCCGACAAGAGACGTTGGGCAAGTATGAGCCTAATGAACACTGCGGGCGCAGGTTTCTTCTCCTCGGATAGAAGCGTGCAAGAATATGCCGATAGGATTTGGCATCTCCAACCCGTAAAGGAAGAGAATAAATCAACTGCAAAAAAGACGAGCAAAAAGTCTAAATAATCAAGAATATCCCGACATAATAACGGTCGGGATATTTTATTTCTTAATTTCGCCAAAATCGGTTCATTTGATATGGCTACGTGTTTTTATAGGTCAACGGCGATGCGTCTTATGAATTATGCGCCACAGACGAAAAATTAAATCTTGTGGAAAGTATTATTTTATTGCACTATAATAAAATAGGAATAATTCCTAATATTTTAGGAATTATTCCTATTTTTGCTTGACAAGTTAGAATTTTAGGTATATTATATAATCATAGAGAGGTATTATGGCAACCAATTATTCCAGCAGAAGACAAGCGGTACTACAAGTGCTCCAATCTACCAAGTCGCACCCTAGTGCGGAGAGTATTTTTGAGCAATGTAGGCTTTTGATACCCAATATATCTCTCGGTACGGTGTATCGCAATCTCGCTTTACTCGAGGAGAGAGGTGAGATAATCAAGGTCGCCAACGTGGCGGGCGTTGATAGATACGACGCTACCGTCACCCCTCACGTGCATAGGATTTGTCCTTGTTGCGGTAGGGTGGACGACGTAGAAGTGTCGGATAATCTGAGAGATGCGCTCTACAAAGAAGCCGATGATAAAGGCTATCAAAGTATTCAACTCACTTTTTATGCCAAATGCAAAGAATGTGAAGAATAAATAATATCAACAACAATTTGGAGGATTTTATTATGGCAAAATTTTCATGCACAATATGTGGTTACGTTCACGAAGGAGACAGCGCTCCTGAGTTCTGTCCTATCTGCAAAGCTCCTGCTTCTAAGTTTGTAGAGGTTGCAGGCGAAATCAAATGGGCTGACGAGCACAGAGTCGGCGTTGCTAAAGACCTTGATCCTGAAGTTGTCAAGGGACTTATGGACAACTTCAACGGCGAATGCAGCGAAGTAGGTATGTACCTCGCTATGAGCAGACAAGCTGATAGAGAAGGCTATCCTGACGTAGCAGAAGCATTTAAGAGATACGCATTCGAAGAGGCTGAGCACGCTGCTAAGTTCGCAGAGCTTCTTGGCAATGTGTTGACCGACAGCACCGCTAAAAACGTTAAGATGCGTATGGAAGCGGAAGCAGGCGCTTGCGAAGGCAAACTTATGCTTGCAAAACTCGCTAAGCAACTCGGTTACGACGCCGTTCACGACACCGTTCACGAGATGGCTAAGGACGAAGCAAGACACGGCTCCGGCTTTATGGGCTTGTACAACAGATATTTTAAGAAATAATCTGTACGGTAACAATTAGTTTACACCAAGTCGTATACTTTGGGGGATTGACTTAGGTCAACAGTAAGGACGACGGCTTGTGAAAAAGAGTTGACTTTCGTCAACTCTTTTTGTTTGTGGACTAATATTTAATTATTATCGTTTTGCCGTTTTAGAAGATTCTTGATTTGTTTTAGCTCGACAATTACCGAAGACATTACCATCATAACTATGCCAAGAGCTATGCCAACAACCATTACGACAACGGCAAACATATCTAATACGTAAAATAGGAAAAATCCGCCTATCGCGCTGGCAATAATCAGCAATAATCCCAAAGCATAAAGTATAGTGTTTCGAAAATTGCTATTTTCTTGCGTTGCTTTGGATTTGGTAGTATTGTTTGAAGAAGGTTTGTAGTATCTGAGGAACTCTTGATATTCTTCGTCAGTTAGCTCGATAGGAACTTTTTTGTAGGCAACACACTTTTTGGTATTAGTGTCGTAGTGCAAAAAAGGATATTCGTCACTCTTGACGTCCTTTTCTTCGGGGTCAAACACCATATTAAACAAGCCTGCGTCAATGAGTTGACGCTTTTTGTTCTCATCGGCAGCTTGTTGAGCTTTCTTGCTAGCATCGGCAGATTTTTGAGCTGCAAGTTGCTTTTGTTTTTCAATGTAACTTGCAAGTTGTGGATTGATATTGTCCATATGGCTCTCCTTTTGTCTTTTCATAATTATAACATAATAAAATATTTTGTCAATACCTTATCTAAAGCATAGCTATCGTAGTCGCTGTTAAGGTACAACTGTCGCAATCCCGATTTTATGACAAAGCTCTAGTCGTGTAAAAATTTTGCACACGTATGGACAATAGGGATAGATTATGATAATATAATATTATAATATACTAAGGGTGAAATATGAGCGCAAACAACGATAATATGAAGTTGGACGTCAAGCGAACTTTGTTCGTCGGCTTTGCCTTTATGGGCATAATGTGCTTTTGGGAAGTGTATGATTACATAATGCCGCTTATCTTAAGCAGATATTTCGGGCTCAATCAAGCGCAGTACGGCATAGTTATGGGGTTAGACAATTTATTGGCTATATTCTTGTTGCCGTTTTTTGGCAGTCTTAGCGACAAAAAGGTGAGCGCGAAACTCGGACGAAGGACGCATTTCATTCTTTTCGGTACGTTGGCGGCGGTGGTGTGCCTAGTGGGTATTGCTATTACAGAGCTGTTGCAATATCGAGCCGTAATGGGTGCGGATATTCAAAACTTGGATAGTTTGGTGCAGTACGGTTTGGACGAAAAGTACCTTGTAGGTGAATATCGAGCTATCTACGACGGAGTAATAGCCACGGGCGTCAAACCCGAGGGCGATGCGTTGGTGATGTACAACGAGATGCTCAACAATATATACGGCGCGCAAGTGGCGTGTGCGGGGGCGGTCACCAAAGCGAAACCTCTATACTTTATTTTGTTTATGTGCGTGCTAGTGTGCGCATTGCTGGCAATGGCGTCTTATAGGTCTCCTGCCGTGGCTCTTATGCCCGACGTAACGCCTAAGCCTTTGCGTAGCCAAGCCAACGCAATAATCAACATTATGGGCGGAGCTGGCGGTCTGGTATCCATATTGCTGTACACCTTCCTAGCTAAGCAGAGGTATCAATCTCACGTTGCTCTCTTTATCGGGCTTGCGGGCGTAATGCTATGTATGTTGGGACTCTTTTTGGGCTTGTGCAAAGAAAAGAAGTTCGTGGCAATGCGGTACGAAGAAGAAAAACGTTGGGAGATTGTCGACGAGATAGAGATCCAAAGCACAGAAAAACTTCCTAAGGAAAAGGTCGTGTCGCTTTTGCTCATACTCGGTACGGTGTTCCTTTGGTTTATGGGTTACAACGCCGTCAAGTCGCACTTGTCGACCTACGCAACCTCGGTACTCAACTTTAAGGACAGCTTTGTAGGCGTCATCAATATCATCAACGGCGCGGGCGGTGCTATAGCAATGCTTCCCGTTGCGCTAATGGCAAGCAAAATAGGTAGAAAGAAGTCTATCATCATAGGACTTGCGCTGTCAGCCGTTGCGTTCGTGCCTTGCTTTTTGATGACTGCCAACACCCCGGGCGTTGGAGTATTGTTTCCGCTTTGCTTTATTTTGGCAGGCTTTGGACTGGTGTGCGTCAACGTCAATACCTTCCCTATGGTGACGGAATTGTCCAAGGGTAGCAACGTAGGCAAGTACACGGGATATTATTATATATCGTCCATGACGGCGCAATCGCTCACTCCTGCCTTTGCGGGAATATTTATGGATAAAATCAGTAGCAACGCGGTGTTTGTTTATGCTATTATATTTGTGACGTTGGCGATAGTGGCGTGCATATTTATAAAGCACGGCGACAACAAACCCGTCAAGAAGCAGAAAGTGGTAGAATATTTTGCCGAGGAGGAATAATGGCTAACAAAAAGCAGACTACAAACAGCTCTAAAAGCAATACTAAGAGTAGTGGCAACAATACTAAGGTCGGCAAAAAAGCTGTCAAATCAGCTAAGAAGGCAGTAAAAAAGGAAATCAAACGTAACAAAGGGCTTCAAATTGCCTTGATAGTTTTGGTCGTGGCAATAGTCGTTGCCGTCGTTGCGCTGTATTTATTCAAGCCCGACGTATTCAATTCGATTTTGTCTATGCTTACGGGCAAAGATAATACTCCGCCAACCACGTCAGGTGGTGGAGGCGACGCAGCTATACAAGGCATTACGCCGATACAAGGTAATATGCTTCAAGTAACATTTGTCAACGTTGGTCAAGGCGACGGCATATTTATCCAGTTCCCTGACGGCAAGACTATGATTATGGATATGGGTAAGGCTGTGAGCGGTGGACAAAAGGGATATTACGAGGACAACTTGGTACCGCTTTTGGCAAGCGCGGGCGTGACCCAACTCGACTACGTATTCGTCACACATACAGACCTCGACCACGTATCTGAGATTGACGACGTGATCAATGACTACGAAGTCAAAAACTTCTATCTTCCGCAAGCCGCCGACGATACGACGGGCGCTTGGAACAAGGTCATCACGGGTGCGAGAAACGAAAAATATAATCTAGACGGCACTATGACCGACGCTACTATCAACTACAACGTGGACAAGTGGAATATAGAAGGTGATGGTTGGATTATGAAGTGCTTTAGCTACGATGAAGCAGACTATCCGTCTATCGGCAAAGGCTCAACTGCAAAAGTTCTCAATTCCGTATCACCGCTGTGCGTGTTGCAATACGGTGGAAGAACGATAGTTTTGTCGGGCGATTCCAATGAAAAGAACGAAAAATACTTCTTGGACAAAGGGTATCTAAACGATATCGACTGCGACGTGTATAAGTTGCCTCATCACGGCGCCAACAACACGACGGCAGCGCAAGTATTCAACGCCATTGACCCTGAGTATTGCGTGATAAGCGTGGGCGAGGGCAATTCTCACGGGCATCCGACGCAAGAAGCACTCGACTTGATGACGGGTTACGTTGACCTCAATCCCGATACCGACTTCAACGGTATCGAACAAGTCTATCGCACCGATAGGGACGGCAACGTAGTAGTACAAGTGGGAGAAAACGGTACGCTTAACCTCATCTCCACCAACAATTCTGATAGCAACAGAACGCAAGCCACCTTGAGCATCGTTGCTACGGTGTATCGCGTGGACATATATTGCACCTATCAGAAGCAAGAGGAAATCGAACAAAAAGCAGCCTAAAAGTCGATACGTATCGACCAAAATATAAATCGTAGACGGCAAGAAAGACGATACGGAGGAAGAATGAATAGATTTGACGTGGAATTGGTAGGCAAGGTCGGCTCTATGGCTTTGGTAAACAAGGCTTGGGGCGATATTGACTACAACGTAATATCAAGGATAAGTCGAGAGCTTGTCCCAGGTATGATATGGGTCACTTCTGGTGCAACCGAGATAGGTAGGCTCGATTATATCAAACGAAACGGCAAAGAGATTGACGGCAAAGAAGAGGATAACAAAATCGACTATGCCGCTCAAGGACAAGCCATACTTATGGCTAATTATAGACAGTATATCGACCCAAAGTATAGCGTAAGACAAATACTCGTAGAACACCAACACTTCAACGACGACAAAAAGCGTGAGAACTTGCGAAAACTCTTGCTTAGATGTCCCGCGCAAAACGCCATACCTATCATCAACTACAACGACCCGCTCTCAGATGAAGAGATAGTCAAGCTCGAGCTTAGACAACTCGAAGAAAAGGGGCAAAAGACGGTGCATTGTATGGACAACGACGAGACGGCTTCGCAAGTAGCTTGCCTTGTCAAATGTAAGAGATTGTTGATATACACCTCAACGCTAGGCATCTACGCAGACCCTAGCAACCCCGATACGATTATTAGAGAAATCGTCGGTAAAGACCCGTACGAGCTGATAGACAACATTACCGCTTGTCAAAGTGCGTGCGTAGGCTCTTCTCGCAAAGGTGCCAACGGGGCAAAAGCAAAACTGGAATATATCAAAGCCCCAGCACAAAACGGCACGGAAATATATATTGCCAGCCCGCAGTTTTCTATCAAAGACATTTTGTCGGGCAACGCTCCGAGCACCAAAATTTACGTCAAGTAATATAAACAAGCCTGCCATCATAAGGATATTTGCATAAGGGATTTTTTGACAAGCGAAACGACTAACGAAAACTTCGTTAGTCGTTTTTGATGGCGAAAAAAATACAAAGTGATACTAATAAGAGCCAATTTTTAGCCAAAATCGTGCCTATCACAAAATATTTGATTATCTTCTAATAAACATATTATTTTTTCAATTTTTATAAAGCAGTCCTGGTCTAACAACCTTTCATCTTCAATTGTTTGTTTGATTTGCAATAAAACTTGATAACTTCTACTGTCGACTATTTCTTTAAGTGTCTTATCGTCTATACAATCGAGCTTGTAAGTTTCATTTTGCAAGCCGCTTATTAACAATTCTCTCCATAATTCCATAAAAATCTCCTATTATTGTCATAGTGGAGATTATATCCCCTTAATAAAAAAGATTATAACCCCCATAATATTAGATGTCAACATATGGGGGCTAAAATGTTTAGATTCGATAGATTATTTTTAACAATGGATAAAAAGGGCGTTTCGACATATAGGCTTAGAGAAGAATGTGGAATTGATAGCAAAACAGTTCGCAGATTAAGAGCAAACCAAAATATTGAAATGAAAACGCTTGATAGAATTTGTTCTTTTTTGGATTGTAAAATTGAAGACGTGGTAGAGTTTATAAAAGACTAAAATTAAAGAAAGCTTACTAGCTAACTCTCGGTGTTTTTATCAAAAAAGTTGAACATACTATACGTCGCCAAAAGTGAAATGTAGTGTGCTTTTTTTCTACAAAGATCAAGTGAAATTGAATAGCCGAACGTAGTCAACGCCAACTGTGTCAATATTTAAGATAAATATCACAAATTCGTTGAAAATAGCCACCCCGTAAGGAGTGGCTATAGTTTTGTAAACTTTTAGATTACTCGGACAATTTCTTGTAGCCGTCGTATCTAGCCTTAGCTTGCTTTTCGTTGAGGTCGAAGAGTTTTTCCGCAACTTCAGGCTTAGCCTTAGCAAGTTGAGCGTATCTGTTTTCGCCCATAAGGAACTCTTTGTAGTCGCCCGTTGGCTCTTTGCTATCGAGTGTGAACGGATTCTTTCCTTCTGCAGCGAGTGCAGGGTTGTATCTATACAACTGCCAGTATCCTGCCTCAACTGCCTTCTTCATTTCGAGTTGGCTGTTGGACATATTGATACCGTGGTTGATACATGGAGCGTAAGCGATGATGAGGGATGGTCCGTCATAAGCTTCGGCTTCCTTGATAGCCTTGAGGCATTGGTTCATATTTGCGCCCATAGAGATTTGGGAAACGTAAACGTATCCGTAGCTCATAGCAATCTTACCGAGGTCTTTCTTCTTGGTAATCTTACCGCCTGCGGCAAACTTAGCGACTGCACCCGTAGGAGAAGACTTGGAAGCTTGTCCGCCGGTGTTGGAGTAAACTTCGGTATCGAGAACGATGACGTTGACGTCTTCGCCCATTGCGAGCACGTGGTCGAGTCCGCCGAAGCCGATATCGTATGCCCAACCGTCACCACCGAAGATCCAGATAGACTTCTTAATATAGCAGTCTTTTGCGTCCGCGATAGCGGTGAGAAGAGCTTTCTTCTCAGCATCGGTTTCTGCAGCTGCAATAGCGTCGATATTTGCCTTGACCGCTGCGGAAGCAACTTTGTTAGCCTCAACGTCCTTGTAGGTGTCGAGCCAGTTGTTGAATAGAGCGGCGGTATTGTCGTCAACGCCGAGAGCCATAACGGCTTGCATATCTTCGGCAACTTTGCCTCTGCGTTGAGCGTAAGCGATATTCATACCGTAACCGAATTCTGCGTTGTCTTCGAACAAGCTGTTGCCCCAAGCAGGACCGTTGCCGTTTTCGTCTTTGCAGTAAGGACAAGTAGGAGCGGAACCACCGTAGATAGAAGAGCAGCCCGTTGCGTTGGCAACTACCATTCTGTCACCGAACATTTGGGTGATAACTTTGAGGTAAGGAGTTTCTCCACAACCTGCGCAAGCGCCCGAGAACTCGAAGTAAGGTCTGTTGAGCTGGCTACCGAGAACGGTATCTCTCTTGACAGGAGCGTCGGTTGCAGGGAGGGTTTGGCTGAAGTTCCAGTTGTTTGCTTCACCTGCGTCGATAGACTTGTCGAGGTCAACCATAACGAGAGCCTTTTCTTTAGCAGGGCAGATGTTGGCACAGCTTCCGCAACCCGTACAGTCGAGAGCGCTGACTTGCATACGATATTTGTAACCCTTGGCTGCCTTGCTGTCTACTACCGCGAAGGTATCCGGAGCACCTGCAAGTTTCTCTTCCTTTTGAACGACAGGTCTGATACAAGCGTGTGGACAAACGAAAGAACATTGGTTACATTGGATACAGTTGGAGCTAATCCATTGAGGAACTTTGACTGCTACGCCACGCTTTTCGAATTGGGTAGTAGCGGTAGGCACGCAACCGTCTGCGTTAGGCAAGAATGCCGATACAGGGAGCTTGTCGCCCTCTTGAGCAAGGATTGGAGCGATGATTTCGTTGAAGTACTTGTCATCGGTCACTTTAGCTACGGTTGCACCGGTAGTAGCCTCTGCCCAAGACTCAGGATATTTGATTTCTACGATATTGCTTATAGCGTTGTCGATAGCGGCAAAGTTTTGGTTGACAACCTTTTCACCCTTCTTGGAGAAAGATTTTACAACGAATTCTTTCATGTGCTTTTCTGCCTCAGCGTAGTCGATTACGCCGGAGAGCTTGAAGAAGCAAGCTTGCATTGCCGTAGATATACGGTTGCCTAGTCCTATTTCGCTAACGACTTTGATAGCGTCGATATTGTAGAATTTGATGTGCTTCTTAGCGATAAGGCGCTTCATGGAAGCAGGAAGCTTTTCTTCCATTTCTTCTACCGTCCAAGGGCTGTTGAGCAAGAAGGTACCGCCGTCCTTGAGGGAAGAAATCATATCGTATTTGATGACGTAAGAAGAGTTGTGGCAAGCTACGAAGTCCGCATGGTCGATGAGGTATGCGCTTCTGATAGGGGTGTCGCCGAATCTGAGGTGAGATACGGTGATACCGCCCGACTTCTTGGAGTCGTAAGCGAAGTATGCTTGAGCGTACTTCTCGGTGTAGTTACCGATAATCTTGATAGAGTTTTTGTTGCTACCTACGGTACCGTCTGAGCCGAGACCGTAGAACTTGCAGCTGATTGCATCTGCAGGGGAAGCGTCGATAACTTCCTTAACTTCCAAAGAAGTGCCGGTTACGTCGTCCACGATACCAACGGTGAAGTGGTTCTTAGGAGCGCCGCTTGCCATATTTTGGTAGATAGCGTTGACCATAGAAGGAGTAAACTCTTTGCTACCGAGACCAAACCTTCCGCCAACGACGTTGATGTTTCTCTTAGCTTCGGCAACTGCGGCAACTACGTCGAGGTAGAGTGGCTCGCCTGCGCTACCGCATTCTTTTACTCTGTCGAGTACGGTGATGTTCTTGACGCTAGCAGGGATAGCTGCGGCAAACTTGTCTACTGCAAATGGTCTGAAGAGTCTTACTTTGATGAGACCGACCTTAGCACCCTTAGCGTTGAGGTAATCAACGGTCTCGGCAATGGTCTCGGCACCGCTACCCATAACGACGATGACGTCTTCTGCGTCAGGTGCGCCGTAGTAGTCGTAGAGGTTGTAACTACGTCCCGTAATCTTGGCAACGTCTTGCATAGCTTCTTCTACGATGCCAGGCACGTTGTTGTAATAGGTGTTGCAAGCTTCTCTGTTTTGGAAATAAATATCAGGGTTTTGAGCAGTACCTTTTTGGGTTGGGTGCTCAGGGTTGAGCGCACGCTTCTTGAAGTCTGCAACGTATTGAGCGTATTTGCTGTTGAAGGTAGGCAAAATGTCTGCGTAATCAATCATCTCAATCTTAGAAACTTCGTGCGAGGTACGGAAACCGTCGAAGAAGTGCAAGAAAGGAACTCTGGATTTGAGAGTAGCAAAGTGCGCTACCAAAGCCAAGTCCATAACTTCTTGTACAGAGTTGGAGCAGAGCATAGCGAATCCCGTTTGACGGCAAGCCATAACGTCGCTGTGGTCGCCGAAAATGTTGAGTGCGTGATATGCAAGAGCTCTCGCGCTTACGTGGAATACGCAAGGGGTCAACTCACCCGCGATTTTGTACATATTAGGAATCATAAGCAACAAGCCTTGGCTTGCCGTAAAGGTAGAAGTCAAAGCACCTGCCATCAAAGAGCCGTGTACGGCACCGGCAGCACCCGCTTCGGATTCCATTTCTGCCAATCTCAATACCTGACCGAAAAGATTTTTTCTGCCTTGGTTTGCCCACTCATCGCAGTTTTCTGCCATAGGGGAAGACGGAGTAATAGGATAGATAGCCGCTACTTCGCTAAAAGCATACGCGATATGCGCGGCAGCCGTATTACCGTCGATAGTCATTTTTTTGCCCATATAGTACCTCCGTATAAAGTATAAAATATAGTGTTAATTCATTTAACCTTAATTATTATAATATACATCTAAATTTTTTGTCAAACTTTTTGCCCATTCTGCGCGCGAATTATTATAAAAAATAAAATTACATATCTTGTCAATTATATGGCTACAATTATGTTGAAATCCAAAGAAAAATGTGGTAAAATGTATTGGAAAATTTTGGAGAACTATGCCGATAATACAACTACAAAACGTATCCTATACTTACAATGCGGGCTCTCGTGACAAGGTAGAAGCCGTCAAAGACGTGACGCTTCAGATCGAAGAGGGTAGCTTTGTTGCGCTCGTCGGACACAACGGCAGCGGAAAGAGCACGCTTGCAAAACTCCTCAACGGTTTGCTTTTGCCTACCTCGGGTAGCGTAAGCGTCTACGGAATAGATACCAAACGGAGCGAAAGTATATATGAGATTAGAAAAAACGTGGGCATGGTATTCCAAAATCCCGACAATCAAATGATAGCTTCTATAGTAGAGGACGATATAGCCTTCGGACCCGAAAATCTTGGTGTAGAAAGAGAAGAAATTATAAGACGAGTAGATTGGGCTTTAGAGAAAGTCGGCATGTCGGAGCACAAAAAGGGCACGCCGTTCAAGATGAGCGGAGGACAAAAGCAAAGACTTGCCATCGCGGGAGTACTTGCCATCAAACCTAGGGTACTGGTACTGGACGAGTCTACGGCTATGCTCGATCCGAGAGGGCGCAGAGAAGTCATGCAAGTGGCTAAGGAACTCAATAGGCAAGAGGGCATCACCGTCATCAACATCACTCACTATATGGACGAGGCGTTGGGCGCGGATAGACTAATCGTTATGAACGAAGGAAAAATCGTATTGGACGACACTCCGTCCAAAGTATTTGCTCAGCACGAATATCTGAAGTCAATCAAATTGTCGGTACCACCCGTTACAGCACTTGCCGTCAGACTTGCCGAACAAGGAGTGCCTATAGATACGGCGGTTACAACTAAAGAAGAATTGGTGGAGGAATTATGTCGATTGTTGTAAAAAATCTTTCCTTTACCTACGGCACGGGGACTGCGTATCAAAAGAAAGCTCTCGACGATATTAACCTCGTTATCAACGAGGGTGACTTCGTTGGTATCGTGGGACATACCGGCAGCGGAAAGTCCACTTTTATACAACACCTCAACGGACTTATCAAACCGCAAGAAGGCGAGGTGCAAGTCTTCGATATACTATTGACCAACGCTAAGAAGCCAAAACCCGACCTTAGAAGACTTAGGGGCTCGGTGGGTATGGTATTCCAATATCCCGAATATCAACTCTTTGAAGAGAGCGTATATAAGGACGTGGCTTTCGGACCAAAAAATCTCGGACTAAACGACGAGGAGATAAAGGAAAGGGTAAAAGAAGCTATAGAATTGGTGGGGCTCGATTACGAAAAGGTCAAAGACAGAGCGCCTTTTGAATTGTCGGGCGGTCAAAAGCGTAGGGTTGCCATTGCGGGCATCATCGCTATGCGACCAAAGGTGTTGATACTCGACGAGCCGTCGGCAGGGCTTGACCCATACGGCAAAGAGCAAATACTAAGCCTTATCACGCGTCTAAAAAAGGACGTTTGTCCGACCATCGTCGTCATATCTCACGACATTGACGAAATTACTCGCTTTGCAAGTAGAATAGTCGTCTTCAACGAGTCGAAAATCGCTTACGATATACCGATGGAGGAGCTGTTTGAAAAAGAAGAAGAGTTGACGGCAATGGGATTGGATATTCCTACGGCAGTTAAAATCAAGAACGATTTAGCCAAGAAAGGTATCGGTTTGCAAGGACAAATCGTCAACGAAAACGACCTTGAAAAAGCGATTATAAACGCGTATAACTCGAAACGTGTCGACAAAAATGCGATTGACGACAATCCTGGAGACGGAGGTGAAGAGGTATGAAAGACGTCACCTTCGGTCAATATTATCCTGCAGAATCGGTAATACACAGACTTGACGCAAGAGCCAAAATTATATTCAGCTTGCTGTATATGATTGGCATATTTTTCGTCGCTTCCTACACGATGTATCTTGCGGTATTTATCTTTTTGGTAAGCGTGGTCGCCTTGGCAAAGATACCGCTCAAACTTTTGTTCAAATCGGTCAAAGCCATATTGTTTATACTCTTTTTTACCGCAATCATTAACGTGTTGTTCTACAAGCAAGGCAACGTGTTGGTCGAATGGTGGATAATAAGGATTACCGATGAAGGAATCAACTTTGCGATCAAGATGATGCTGAGATTGTCGTTGCTCGTCATGGGCACATCACTTCTAACCTTTACCACCACGCCGACCGCACTTACAGATGCTATAGAGAGCTTGCTCAAGCCTCTCACTTATATCAAAGTGCCTGTGCACGACCTTGCGATAATTATGAGTATCGCTTTGAGGTTTATCCCCGGACTTATCGAAGAAACCGATAAGATTATGATGGCGCAAAAGGCGAGAGGCGCCAACCTCGACACAGGTAACTTCGTTCAAAAAATCAAGGCTATGCTACCCGTGCTTATTCCACTTTTCGTCAGCGCGTTCCGTAGAGCAGACGAGCTTGCCGACGCTCTCGACAGCAGATGTTACAACGCTTCGCCCAATCGCACAAAGATGAAAGTACTCAAGTACGAGTGGAGAGATTTAGTTGCGTTGATAATAGTGGTCGCGCTCTTCGTTGCAATTTTGCTGGACAAATATCTCATAGGCGGAGAAGGAATTTTTGTAGGTATAGATAGACTTATCGCTCAACTGATAAGCGGTATGGTGGGCAGATGAGATACGCTATTACTATTTGTTACGACGGCGAAGCATATTACGGTTTTCAAAGGCAAGAGGGATTGCCTACAATCCAACAAAAGTTGGAAGAGGCTATATCTACCAAGCTCAACAAGCCTACCGAGATAGTTGCTAGCGGAAGAACGGATGCGGGGGTACACGCACTAGGGCAAGTAGCGCACTTTGATAGCGACGTAGAACTCGACTGCGACAACTTCGGTTATAGCGTCAACACACTTTTGCCTCACGATATTGCGATAGTAGGTTGTCGTAAGGTAAGAGACGACTTTCACGCCCGTTTTGACGCCGTGGCTAAGACATATCGCTATCGCATAGTTTTGTCCAAAATCCATCGTCCCATTGAGAGAAGGTATTTTCATATCTGTTTCTATGACCTAGACGTTGGCAAGATGCGCGAGGGTTGCAAGTACTTGATAGGCGAGCACGACTTTAGAAGTTTTATGCTCACCGACAATACCAAAGAAAATACCGTGAGGACGATATACGACTTGCATATCGAGTACGACGAGGATAAAGGCATAGTCGACGTCGTGGTTAAAGGCAACGGATTTTTGCATAATATGGTGCGCAATATCGCAGGTACTTTGGTAGACGTGGGTAGAGGAAGATTTACGCCCGAGCAAGTCAAAGACATTTTGCAAGCCAAAAATAGAAGCGCCGCGGGGAAGACTTTGGAAGGCAAAGCCTTGTATCTTGAGAGCGTAGAATACGATAATTTTTAATAAATATCATATAATATCGCAAAAATCGCTTAAAATTGATTGACATTTTGTAAAATATTTAATAAAATCAATGAGCATTTGTATGTGTGTCAAAGAACTAGCCCCTTGGAGATGCACGCCAAGTATAAAATATTGATGGAGGAAAGACCATGAAGACATATATGGCAAAAGCTGAAGAAGTAAAGAGAAATTGGTATGTCGTAGATGCTACGGATATGGTATTGGGTAGATTGGCAAGCAACGTTGCCAGCGTACTTAGAGGCAAAAATAAGCCTACTTATACCCCTAACGTAGATTGCGGCGACCACGTTATCGTCATCAACTGCGACAAGGTAGTTTTGACGGGTAAAAAATTGGAGCAAAAATACCACACCTATCACACCGGATACGTTGGCGGTTTGAAGCAAATTCAATACAAAAAGATGATGGAAGAAAAAGCCGACCAAGCAGTTATGCTTGCAGTCAAGGGCATGCTTCCAAAGAACGCTCTCGGCAGACAGATGATCAAGAAGCTTAGAGTATACAAGGGTGCAGAGCACAATCATCAAGCTCAACAACCTATAGAATTGAAATTCTGATAAGGAGATAAGACTATGGCTACTAAGAAGACTAAGAAAAAGGTACAATTCTGGGGAACTGGCAGAAGAAAGAAAGCTATCGCCAGAGTAAGACTTATCCCTGAAGGAAACGGAAGTATCAGCATCAACAAGAGAAGTCTTGACGACTACTTCGGAGGTCTCGATACTCTCAAATACATCGTCAATCAACCACTTGCTCTCGTAGGAGCTAGCGACAAGTACGACGTTGTTGTCAACGTGTACGGCGGTGGAGCAACCGGTCAAGCAGGTGCTATCAGACACGGTATTTCCAGAGCTTTGGTTCTTGCAGACGAGGACACTAAGTCGGCTCTCAAAGCAGCAGGCTTCTTGACTCGTGACCCAAGAGCAAAAGAAAGAAAGAAATACGGTCTCAAAAAGGCAAGAAAAGCACCACAATTCAGCAAGAGATAATCGTATCGAATTTTGCCTGTCCCTCTCCCAAGTGGAGAGGGATTTTTTTTGACGAATTAGCATATTTTTATAGTCTAATATAGCCTAATTATCGATATGATATGTAATATAGCGATAGTATATTTTATATACAATTTACATTACTGTATTTGACTATCGCTGGCAATAATATCTATAATATTGGTATGGAAAATAAAGTAAAAAAGAAAAAATTCGGAGTAATGAGTTTTTACAAACAGTACGCGCTGTTGATATTTTTCTCCGTTACGTTTTTGGCTGGGCAAGCGATATGCGAATTGCAGCTGCCCGAATACATGTCCAACATCGTGTCGCAAGGCATCGCCGTCAGCGATATGGACAAAGTTTTGTATTGGGGACTTTGGATGATTGGTCTTACGTTGTTGGCTTCGATTTTTTCGGTCGTGGTCAGCTATTTGTCTTCCAAAATTTCGGCAGGTATAGCAAGAGACTTGCGCAAGGCTTGTTTTGATAAAGTAATGGCTTTTGCGGGGGAAGAGTACAACAAGTTCGACCTTGCATCGTTGATTACGAGAAGCACCAACGACGTTACGCAACTGCAAAACTTTACCAACGTTCTACTTAGAATGATTATGATGACGCCTATCATGGGTATGGGAGGCATTATCAAAGCCGTCAAACTCGGCGCGGGAATGGGTAACCTCGCGTGGGTAATCGTTATTGCCGTACTCATCATATTCGTTGCCATTGCTTTGCTTCTCATGATAGCGCAGCCTAAGTTTATGAAGATGCAAAAGGCAATTGACGACGTCAACCAAGTTGCTAACGACGAGCTTACGGGTATGATGGTCATCAGAGCATTCAACACTCAGTCCAATGAGCAAGAAAGATTCGACGTTGCCAATAGATTTTTGACGGGACTTAGTTTGTTTGCTAACCGCACAATGGTGTCGTTGATGCCGTTGATGACATTTGTCATGAACTCCGTCACAATAGCCATAGTTTGGATAGCGGCATATTCGGCGCAAGACATCACGCAAGTAGGCAATATGATGGCTTTTATCCAGTACGCAATGCACATAATTATGTCGTTTATGCTGGTTTCTATGGTTTTTGTGCTCATACCTAGAGCGACGGTATCTGCCAAGAGAATCAACGAGATTTTGCATACTTCCGTCAGCATCGTCAACAAGGAAAGTAAACAAAATCCCCAAGGTTTGCATTTGGTGGGCGACGTAGAATTTAGAGACGTGGCTTACAGCTACGGCGGAGATAACGCAGTAGAACATATCAGTTTCGTTGCCGAGCACGGCAAGACGACGGCTATCATAGGTAGTACGGGTAGCGGTAAATCAACCATTATCAATATGATACCTAGACTTATCGACGCCACCGAAGGCGAGATACTTATCGATTCCGTCAACGTCAAAGACTACAACCTCAAAGACTTGAGAGCCAACGTAGGTTTCGTCCCTCAAAAGAATTATCTATTTAGCGGAACTATCGCTTCCAACGTGGGCTACGGCTCCACCGACGATACGGATACTCTCAACAAGTCTATAGATATTGCACAAGCAAGACACTTCGTCGACAACAAAGAAAACGGCTTGGAGTCTGAGATTGCACAAGGCGGAGGCAACGTGTCGGGCGGTCAAAAGCAGAGATTGTCAATCGCCCGAGCGCTTAGTAAAAACGCACCTATTTACGTATTTGACGACAGCTTTTCCGCGCTTGACTTCAAGACGGATAAGGCTTTGAGAGCAGCGCTTGCCCAAGAACTATCGGGAGCTACTATCATTATAGTTGCCCAAAGAGTCGGCACAATCAAGAATGCCGACCAAATAATCGTGCTCGACGACGGTCATATAGTGGGCAAAGGAAAACATGAAGATTTGCTCAAAACGTGCGATGTGTATCGAGAAATTGCTAAATCGCAACTTTCGGAGGAGGAACTTGGAATATGAAAGATAGAAGACCACCTCTAAGACGCGGACACGGCGGACCGGGCGGTCCTCCCGTAATGATGGCTGCCAAAGCCAAGGACTTTGGCAAGACTTTGCGTAAACTTGTCAAGTATATGCGCAACGACTTGCTCATTATTATCATTGCCTTTGTCTTGGCAATCGGCGGAGTAGTTGCGACTTTGCTCGTGCCAGATATTTTGGGTGACGCCACCGATAAGTTGATGACGGGCGCAATGCAAAAGACAGTCTACAAGCAAATAACCGCTACGCAGTTGCCGCCTTTGGACGACGATACCAAACAAGTATTTCTCCAACTTGGCGAAGAACAAGGCACGGTAGGTATATTCTTGTTGGACGAGAGCTCCAGAACGGCAGAACAAAACCGCATAATCAACGACAATTTTAGTGCGGGAGTTTTGGCAATTATCAAAACTCAAGTGCAAAATATGCCCGACAATATCAAGAGCGTAAACCTCGGCAATTTAGTCAAAGCATACGACGCCAAGACGATAGGAGAATACGTAGGCTATCTCAATATGTCTCAGATGCTAGACAAGATACCTTCAAGTTATCGTCAAGCGGTAGCCGAAACCTCAATGACTACGCCGCCCGAGATTGACGTGGAGGGTATAGTAGCCATACTAGTCAAGATATTGATATTGGTCGGTATATCGGGGATTTTGTCCTACGTACAAGGATTTTTGCTTGCAGGCATAGCGCAAAGAGTATCTTATCGCTTTAGACGCCAAATCAACCAAAAGTTTGATAAATTACCGCTCAAATATTATGACAAAATATCGAGGGGCGAAGTGATGAGTTTGATTACCAACGACGTGGACGTCATCTCCACCACGCTCAACCAAAGTCTATCGCAACTCGTCACATCGATAACGACGATAATAGGCGTGCTCGTGATGATGCTGACGATAAGCTGGCAACTCACGCTAATTGCGCTTGCCATTATTCCGCTCACCCTCATCAGCGTATCGTTTATTATCAAAAAGTCGCAGAAGTACTTCAAAGACCAACAAGATTATCTCGGCAACGTCAACGGATATATTGAGGAGAACTTTGCGGGACACAACGTAGTCAAACTCTTCAACAACGAAGAGGCTTGCGTAGAGCAGTTTGGCAAATACAACGAACAGCTTTATCAATCGGCTAAGTTCGCCAATTTCTATTCGGGATTGATGCAACCTATCTCGGTTTTGATGGGCAATCTCGGCTACGTGAGCGTGTGTCTCGTCGGCGGTACACTCGCAGTGGGCGGTCGCATATCTATCGGTGACGTGCAAGCATTTTTGCAGTACGTAAGGCAGTTTAATAACCCAATCAATCAAATGGCGAGCATCACCAACACTTTGCAGTCCACTATGGCGGCGGCAGAGAGAGTATTCGAGTTTATCGAAGAAGAGGAAGAGACCGAGAGAAAGGGAGTTTGCGACAATTTCGTGAGCAGCGGCGAAGTGGAGTTTTCGCACGTGTCTTTCGGTTACAACCAAGATAAGATTATCATCAAAGATTTTACCTCTAAGGTGGAGAAGGGGCAAACCGTTGCTATCGTCGGACCTACGGGAGCGGGCAAAACCACTATCGTCAAACTGTTGATGAGGTTTTACGAAATCAACGGCGGCTCGATTAAGTTGGACGGCGTAGACATTAGAGATATAAGTCGCAACAGTCTGAGAGACAACGTGGGTATGGTGTTGCAAGATACGTGGCTATTCGGCGGTACTATTATGGAAAATATCCGTTACGGACGACTTGACGCCACAGACGAAGAAGTGATTAACGCAGCTAAAATCGCTTACGCCGATCACTTTATCAACACATTGCCGGGAGGCTACGACTTCGTCATCAACGTGGACGCCGACAATATCTCGCAAGGTCAAAAGCAGTTGCTTACCATTGCCAGAGCAATACTCGCCGACCCTAAGATACTAATTTTGGACGAGGCAACCAGTTCCGTAGATACTCGTACCGAGCAACTTATCCAAAAGGCAATGTCAAGGCTTATGCAAGGCAGAACCTCATTCGTCATTGCGCACCGCTTGTCTACAATCAAAAACGCCGACAATATCTTGGTGCTCAAAGAAGGCGATATTATCGAGCAAGGCACTCACGAGCAGTTGCTTGCACAAGACGGCTTCTATGCGGAGTTGTACAATTCACAGTTCGATAGTAATTAGTTTGACGGCGGATATGCTTCGTTATGCTTTGTCAAGCGGCAGTTTTTCTCACTCACGTACGCTTATAGTACGCTCGTTTCGATAAAATCACCGCTTTTCGCGCCTAACTCGCGTCTCCACCGTCAAAAGCCGTCCCTGTGCAAGGGAAGGGGGACCACGAAGTGGTGGAAGGGATGTTTCAAAAGATTCTCACATTTTCGGCTTTGCAAATGAGATCTCATTTATGTGGAAGCCTATCACTAATAACTTTGTCTAACAAGACCTATCAATTAAAATAAGGACTGCAATTAGCAGTCCTTATTTTATCCTCAATTATTTTGGTTGGAAAATCTTACTTATATGATATAATATATAATATAATAATTATATCAATCTATATGCACCCGTAGTCTAATTGGATAGAACAATGCCCTCCGACGGCATCGGTGTGAGTTCGATTCTCGCCGGGTGCGCCAAAATTTGCTAAACAATACAATCTGTTTTATATATCATTTGGCTTGTAAAACGATAAAACCCGATTGCCAATTTTCAATCCAAGACGACGTATCAACTGTATTTGGCAATATAATATAATACTCAGATGACCATATTGTTGAGAAATATGGTTTGCCGTCTTCTGCATCGGTAGAATTTACAATTTGTTTTATTGTACTTGGTAATTCTATAATATGTCTTCCAAAAGGCGTATATATATAACTGATTGAATCTATAACTATATTTCCGACAAAGGTTTCCATTCCTTCTTCTAAAATTATATAGTTTGCGTCTGTCCAAAGAAGACCTACGTTGACGCACTCTTTTGGAATAACCAATTTTTCCACGCCCAAAATACTTAATAACGAGTTTTCCTCCGTCATATTCAAGTTTTTACTCAATTTCAATAATTCCAGTTTATTACCGTCTATAGAAATCCCATTTTTCACAACTTCTACGCTATCGGGCATATAATACATTTTAGTTTCCTTTAGACTAGGGTATGCCACCAAAGTTTTCATATCCTTGCTATACAAAATACCGTCTAAAGTTGCAAAATTAGGATTTTCTTTAGAAATCACGTATTCTTTACAGTCTATTCTAATGGAAGATATAGCAATCAAATCTTTTGGCAATTTATAATCAACTATGTTTTCGTTGGTTATCCCTAATTCAACAATTTGTAGACTGTCCGGTAAAATGCAATTGCCATTTACCGTTCCCGATGCTTTTTCTACCAATCTGCCATCATATATAGACGGTACAACAATATCGATTGTCTTATTTAATTCACAAAACATCTTAGCAACAAAAACGCCCTCTTTTTCTTCATAAGTTATTCCATTGCAGCCTTTTGTAATAAAGCGATAGTTTTCCGAGTCGTTAGACTGCTTTTTATCTCTCAAAAGTGATATGGATATGTTGTTGATATCTTCCTCAAAAATATCCACAGATATATTTGTATCTTTAGTTTTTTTGACGATTTTACCATTGTTTTTGACAACAAAAGCATCACCGTCTTCAAAACCCTCGGGAACTTGCCATACGATTGCTTTTTGCACGTGGTCGTAAGTTATTCCACAAGGAACGGGTAGTTCGTCACTAACTTTCGTCGTGCAAGCCACAAAAATTGTCATTGATAATATGAGTAAAACACATACTACGCCGACCGATACTATGACTCTATAATTTTTCATATTCATACTCCTTATAGTTGGTAAAAGAAAATATATGGTTATCAATATAATATCATATAACCATTATATAGTCAATATCCGTAAGATTTAGAGGCGGTTTGTGCTTTATATCCACTGTTTTTTTTCTCAAAAAAATTTTAGAAAAAAATTAAAAAATTTTGTTAAAAACGCTTTACAACTTTAATTGGATAAAGTATAATAGTGCCATAAAGATAAACTTTAACTTGTTAAAGTGCTAAAGGAGAAAACAAAAATGAAAAAAGTAATTTTGGCAGCAATCGTAGTAGTTATGGCTCTTACAGGTGTTTTTGCAATGGTAGGTTGCAACAAAGATTCCGACTGGGCTTATATTGAGAAAAATGGGGAGATGATTATCGGCTATACCTTGTTCGCTCCTATCGCTTACGAAGAAGGCGGACAACTTATCGGTTTCGATATCGACCTTGCCAAAGCAGTTGCGGCAGACCTCGGTATCAACGTCAAGTTCCAACTCATCAACTGGGACACCAAGGAAGTTGAACTCAACGCTAAGAATATCGACCTTATCTGGAACGGTATGACCCTCAACGCAAGCAGACAAGAGTCTATGGAATGTTCTATCCCTTACCTCAACAACAGACAAGTAGCAGTTATCCGTAAGGCTGACGCCGCTATCTACACCACCAAAGACTCTATGGCTTCCGCTAAGTTTACCGCAGAAAAAGGTAGCGCAGGCGCAGACGTAGTAGCAGCAGAGTTTGCAAATTCTACTTACAACGAACTCAACTCTCAAGCAGACACACTTCTTGACGTCAAGGCAGGTACCAGCGACATCGTTATCATCGACTCCGTAATGGCAGGTTTCTACTGCTCGCAACCTGACTATGCCGACTTGCAAATCGTTACCAGCGTAGAATTCGCCACCGAGCAATACGGCATCGCAGGCAGAAAGGGTGACACCGAATTTATCGGCAAAATCAACGCAAGCCTCAAGAAACTCAATGCCAACGGCACCGTAGCAACCATTGCCGCTAAGTATGGACTTGCAAGCGAAGTTGCTATCGCAGACTAAGTTTGCTAAATATAAAACCTCAGAAAAATAATTGATTACACCTATGTCGTTGCAAGTTTTTGCAACGACATAGCGTGCGTAAAGGAGAATATGTCATTTTCAGAAGTAACGCTTTCTATGTTGGAAGGCACCAAATATACGCTAGGTTTGTTCTTTATTACCTTGCTCATAGCCATACCGTTTGGGATGGTAATTGCGGCGTTCGAACTGTCCAAATCTAAGATTGTATCTAGTATCACCAAAGGCTTCGTGTGGATAATAAGAGGTACGCCGCTTATGTTGCAACTCATCGTAGTTATGTATGTACCGGGACTTGTGTTCGGTATGCCGATGAGAGAGAGATTTTTGGCGGCAATCATTGCCTTTGGCATCAACTATGCGGCATATTTTGCCGAGATTTATAGGGGCGGTATTCAGTCGATACCGCAAGGTCAGTACGAAGCGGGCTACGTGTTGGGCTTCAAACGCAAGCAAATAGTATCGCGCATCGTCATTCCGCAAGTCTTCAAAAGAATAATGCCACCTATGAGCAACGAGGTTATTACGCTCGTCAAAGATACCTCGCTTGCCAATATTATCGGTATAGTGGAGATAATTATGACAGCCAAAACAATAGTGTCTACCAAAGGTATTATTTGGCCGCTATTCTATACGGGCGTTTTTTATCTGGTAATGAGCGGCGTGTTGACTATATTGTTCAACTATATCGAGAAAAAACTCGATTATTACAAAATTTAGGAGGGGAGTATGGCGTTTTTTGAAGTAAGCAACATACGCAAGGACTTTGGCTCTACCCAAGTACTCAAAGGCGTTAGCTTCGAGGTAGAAAAGGGGCAAGTCGTTGCCATAATCGGCTCTTCGGGAAGCGGTAAAACCACGCTTCTCAGATGTATCAACTTTTTGGTTACCCCCGACGTAGGTACGGTCAAGGTCGGCGACAAAGTTCTTATCGATATACCTGAGATAGACCCCGACCAAGCACTTAGCGACAAGGATAGAGCCAAGATTGCCAAAATCAAGAGCTCTAATCTCACCAAAGAAGAGATAGGAGACAAGGTAAATAAAGTAATAAGTAAGGCTTGCAAAAAAGCTAAAAAACAATGGGAAAAAGCCAATAAACTGTCGGAAGAAGAGATTAGAAACAGGCGACTGCACATGGGTATGGTATTCCAATCTTTCAATCTTTTCCCTCACTACAACGTGCTCGACAACGTGACTTTGGCTGCCAAACTAAGAGCCAAAGAGACGGGTGGGGCAACTGAACAAGAGATAGAAACCAAGGCTTTAGAACTGCTTGCCAAAGTCGGTTTGAGTGACAAAGTGAAGAATTATCCTTGCGAATTGTCGGGAGGTCAACAACAGCGTGTGGCTATTGCCCGAGCATTGGCTCTCAACCCCGACGTGTTGTGCTTTGACGAGCCGACGAGTGCGCTTGACCCCGAACTTACGGGCGAAGTGCTCAAGGTTATCAAGGGGCTCAAAAACACCGACAGTACGATGATCGTCGTCACTCACGAGATGGAATTTGCTCGTAAAGTCGCCGACAAAGTCATCTATATGTCCGACGGCGTAATCGAAGAGCAAGGCACGCCCGAGGAAATATTCGGCAATCCTAAGAGCGAAAAGACCAAAGCCTTTTTGCAAAAAGCAGAAGAAGTCATATAATATACGATTTTCATTTTTTAGATACGCACCCCAAAGTTTTGCTTATGGGGTGCGTTTTGGTAAAAAGACTAAGTTGATGTCAACGCTATTAAGACGCAATAGATTTTGTCGAATTGCATGTTAGCATTCTAACGTAGAAAGTCGGCGTTTTTGCAAAAAATATCGACACGTATCTGCATTTTGGCAATTTTCGTTTGTAGACTTGGGCGTTATGTGCTACAATATCGTCAAGGAGAAGGTATGACCAAAAAGAGAGTAGTAGTAGGAATGAGCGGCGGCGTAGACAGTTCTTTGGCGGCGTTGTTGCTCAAACAACAAGGGTACGACGTCGTAGGTCTTTTTATGCGCAACTGGCACGAAAAAGACGACGGCGGTTGTTGCACTGCCGATGAGGACTTCTACGACGTGAGATCGGTATGCAACAAGTTGGATATACCTTATTATAGCGTCGACTTTGCCGACAAATATTACGACAAGGTTTTCAAACTTTTCGTAGAAGAATACAAAAAGGGGCGTACCCCCAACCCCGACGTGCTTTGCAACAAAGAGATTAAATTCGGTCCTTTCGTCAAACAAGCTTTGTCAATGGGCGCCGATTATATCGCTACGGGACACTATTGCGACATTGACCACAATCCGGATGGCTACAATTATCTGCTTAGAGCGGTTGACGACAATAAAGACCAAACTTACTTTCTCAATCAAGTTACGTCTAAGCAACTCGAGAAGGTACTATTCCCGCTAGGCTCGCTTACCAAACCGCAAGTGAGAGAATTGGCGGAGAAATACGGACTTTCTACCGCGCAAAAAAAGGATAGCACGGGCATTTGCTTTATTGGGGAACGCAATTTTAGGCAGTTTCTTGCAAGTTATATACCTATGCAGCAAGGCAAAATACTCACCCTTGACGGCAAAGAAGTGGGCAAACACAACGGAGTGTTCTACTATACCGTGGGTCAACGCAAGGGGCTGGGCATAGGCGGCGGAGGTAACGGAGAAGCTTGGTTCGTCGTGGATAAGGACGTAGAAAAGAATATACTCTACGTGTCGCAAGGCGACCAATCTCCGCTATATCACAGCCACTTGGAGTGCGACGCGTTCAACTTTATCACTACCAAACCGCAAGAGACTTGCTTTAGGGCTCAAGTGAGAATTAGGCATCGTCAACCTCTGCAAGACGCAACGGTGAGAGTAGACGGCGACAAGGTGTCGGTAGATTTCGACGAGCCTCAAAGAGCCATAGCCGAAGGACAGTATGCGGTAGTGTACGCGGGTAGGATTTGTCTAGGCGGCGGAGTGATAGAACGTAAGAGCAAATAAAATTTTGCCCTTTTGCACGATTGTGCTATAGTACAGAGCGCGTCTAAGTATGCGAGAGATAAAAAAATAAAATTTTTGCAAAAAAGTTGTTAAAAAATGTTGACACAGATTATCGTCTATGTTAATATGATAAAGCTGCTTGATAAGTATGCAAGTTATGCTATTTGGCAGCATAAGCACCTTAAAAACTAAACAGAGTAAGAAGTAGATGAGCGAAAGAAATTTTTGT
>CAMBZZ010000008.1 GCA_945872615.1 uncultured Clostridia bacterium
ATTTTGTATGAACTATCTTTTTTATCGGGTGTTGCACTTGATAGTATAATTCACCTTGATCTAGAACAAAACGCTTGTTTGATAACAAGCGTTTTGTCAATTAAGCATATCTAAGCATAAAATACGCTTCTACATAATTTTACGTTAGCTTCGATACTTTGAATTAATAATATGGTAAAACGGCTTTTTCAAACTTTTCTATATACTAGCGCAATCATATTTTTATAAATAGAGTATAAAAAAAATAATATAGGTAATAATTAAAATTTTTTAGGAAAAGCCAACGAGCCGTCGTATATAATAATTGGAGGGTACACGGGCGCAATGGCAGAAAATTTTTCTTCGTGGCTTGACGAGTTTAAGTCACGCATCAATATAGCCGACGTTGTAGGCAAGTACGTAACGCTTACGCCTAAGGGCGGAAGGTTGTGGGCTTGCTGTCCTTTTCATCACGAGAAGACCCCTTCTTTTTGCGTAAGCGAAGAGCGCAATTCTTATCATTGTTTCGGTTGTCACGTGGGTGGCGACGCCATAGCTTTCGTTATGGAGATAGAGCATACCGACTTTATGGGAGCGTTGCGCATACTTGCCGATATGTACAACGTGGCTATACCAACTTTTGAAAAAAGCGGAGATAAAGACGGTAGCGTCAAGCGATATAAGGATAAACTGTATGAGCTTATGCGCGTCACAGCCAAATATTATCACGACAATCTCGTCGGGTCTCAAGGCGAGGCGGCTTTGGCGTATTGGACAAGCAGGGGCGTTACGGGCAAGACAATCACGGCTTTCGGACTAGGATACTCTTTGGGCTATTATCAACTAATTGCTTTTCTTGCCTCCAAAGGCTTCAAACAACAAGAGATGATTGACGCGGGCGTTGCGGAAATGAAGGACGGCAAGTGCTTCGACGCTTTGGCTGGCAGAGTAATTGTGCCTATCGTCAACAATATGAAACAAGTCGTGGCTTTCGGCGGAAGAAGAATAGTTGACAACGACTATCAACCAAAATACAAAAATACCAAAGAAACTGTGATTTTCAACAAGTCCAACGAGCTTTTCGGTCAAAACAACGTCAAGAAGTTGCAGATGAAAGAAAACGTCAATTCCGTCGTAATGGTGGAAGGATATATGGACGTCATTGCCCTCTATCAAGCGGGTATTTGCAACGCAATGGCGTCGATGGGTACGGCGTTGACGGAAAAACAAGCAAGGCTCATCAAGCGTTACGTCGATAGAGTGATTATATGTTACGACGGCGACGCGGCGGGTCAAAAAGCTACCGTTAGAGGACTGGATATTTTGTACAAGGCGGGACTTGACGTCAAGGTCATGTCGCTCCCCGAGGGGCTCGACCCTGACGAATATATCAAAAAATACGGCAGAGAGCAGTATATGACTTTGATGATGGAGGCTTTGCCGCTCTTTGAGTTCAAACTTAGAAAGCTTGCCGAAAGTTTTGACCTAACCACCGCCGAGGGTAGAGGAAAATACGCCGTAGAAGCAATGAAAATACTCAAAGAATTGGGCAATCCCGCGCAAGTAGAGGCTTATATCCCGATAGTCGTAGAATATACCTCAATCAATAGAGAGGTGTTGTATCAACAATACGAAGCTACTCAAGCCGCTCCGATAGCACAGCCAAAACCCAAAGCCTACAAAAAAGGCAATTCTTTCGACGAGGCGGTAAGGTACGTGTTGTACGCCCTATACGGAGGCGTGGACGGCGGCGTAGAATGCAACGAAGACCTGACGCAATATCTCATCGATCCCAATCAAGTCAAACTGTACGATATGGTGAGGGCGAAGGGAGTAGGCAATCTCACTCTCGACGACTTGTCGGCGCAAGAAGAGGGCAATCCTGAAGCCAAAGCAGTATTAGTGACAGGTAGCAAGGTCAACGACGAGGTAGCTACCGCTCATTTTGCGGGCTGCTTAGCCAAAATTCTAAAAACCACCAAGCAACAAAAACTCCAAGCGTTGTCTCAGATGATAGACCAAGAGGAAGATGAAGAAATGAGGGGATTGTTGATGGTGCAATATATGCAATTAGCAAAAAAACAATAGGAGAAAGACGATGGCAGAACAAAAAAACGAAAACAACGAAAAGAAACTGCGTAGAGAAGAAAAAATCCGTAGTGCCGTGGACGGCTTGATTGCTTCGGCGGTTGGCGGAAAACTCTCCGAAGAGCAAGTCAACGAAAGACTGGACAGATTTGCTCTGAGCGTTGAAGAAATGGAAAACGTCTACGGAGAACTCAAAGCCAAAGGAATTACGGTCAGCAACTCTTCCCTCAGCGAGAAGATAGCTATTGACAACTTCGATTCCAGTACCGACGACTCTGTCAAGATGTATCTCAAAGAGATAGGACAAGTACCTCTGCTTACTACCGAAGAAGAAGTAGAACTTGCCAAGAGAATGAACGAAGGAGATATGTCGGCAAGGGACAAGCTTAGCGTAGCCAACCTAAGACTAGTCGTGTCTATTGCCAAGAGATACGTGGGCAGAGGTATGCACTTCCTCGACCTCATTCAAGAGGGCAATCTCGGACTGATGAAAGCGGTAGAAAAGTTCGATTACGAGAGAGGCTTCAAGTTTTCCACCTACGCCACTTGGTGGATAAAGCAATCTATCACCAGAGCCATAGCCGATCAAGCCAGAACTATTCGTATCCCCGTGCATATGGTGGAGACTATCAACAAACTCGGCAGAGTGTCGAGAAATCTTTTGCAAACGCTGGGTAGAGAGCCTTCGGCAGCGGAAATTGCTGAGAAAATGGGCATAACCGAAGATAAGGTTATCGAAATTCAAAAGATTGCCCAAGACCCCGTATCGCTCGAAAAGCCAATCGGCGAAGAAGAGGACAGTCACCTCGGCGACTTCATCGAGGACAATTCTTCCGTTTCTCCTGCCGAAAAAGCCGAAGCCGCAATGCTAAGAGAGCATTTGTTGCAAGTGCTGAGCACTCTCACACCGCGTGAACAAGAAGTGTTGATAATGCGTTACGGTATCAAGGATTCTCGCCCTAAGACTTTGGAAGAGGTGGGCAAGGAGTTCAACGTTACGCGTGAGCGTATCAGACAAATCGAGGCGAAGGCGCTCAGAAAACTCCGTCACCCTAATCGCCAAAAGAAGCTCAAAGACTACATTTGATATGAAAAAACTTGACCCAAGGTTGAGGGCTGTGGTTGACAATATCAGCGGCGTAGTGCTTGCCGACGTGGGTTGCGACCACGGCAAAATAGGATTGACGGCGCTCAAAGAGGGCAGAGTAACCAAGACTATCGAGAGCGACGTATCTCAGCCAAGCCTCGACAAGGCAATCAAACTTGCTAAGGAAGAGGGATTGACTAGCGTTGAATTTATACGTTGCGACGGCTTCGAGGGCTACCGAGATGACCAAGTCGACGTTGCAGTCGTTGCGGGTATGGGTGGCAGAGAAATAGTCAAAATTCTCGATAGCCAAGTACGAGGCATAGCCAAATTCGTTTTGCTTGCACATAGCGACGTGGACTATCTAAGGCGCTATTTGGCGGCAGGCGGTTACGTTAGAGAACGCGATTACGTCGTAGAGAGCGGTAAGAAATTCTACAACCTCATCGTTGCGACGAGAGGAGAGGAAACGCCGTCTTATAAAGAGATTATGCTAGGGAATAACTCTATCACCGACCCGACCTTTTGCAGCTTCGTCGAGAACGAGCTAGCCAAGATAGGCTCTTACGCCGAGTTTGTCGCTGCAGATAGTCAAATAAAACGATACTACGACTTGCTCCGAGAAGTCAAAGAGGAGATACGACATGCAAAAACTGTCTCAAATAATTAAGGTTTTGGAAAGCAACTCCCCTCTATCGCTTGCCGAAGAGTGGGATAATTGCGGGCTTATCGTGGGCGATAGCGATAGTATGATTGACAAGGCGTTGGTGTGCGTCGACGTAACACCCGCAGTCGTGCAAGAGGCGATAGAAAAGGGTTGCAACCTTATCGTGTCGCATCATCCCGTGATATTCGGTGCAATCAAACGCGTAAGTCGGGACGATACGACGGGCAAAATAATAATGCAAGCCGTCAAAAACGACGTCAATATCTATTGTATGCACACCAATCTCGATTGCGTGACGGGAGGTATCAACAGTAGGCTTGCAGTAGAACTCGGCTTGATCGAAAGAGACGGCAAAGACTGTTGCTGGCGAACGGGCAAATTGGGTAAACCCATAACTTTGAGAGAACTCGTTGACAAGATAGTTGCAATTACGGGCGAAAAACACGTGCGTACCGCGGGCGACCTTGCCGGAGAAATAAGCGTAGTTGGACTATGTAGCGGCGCCGGCGGAAGAATGGACGAATTGATTGACGAGGTTTTAGTTCCTCACGGAGTGCAAGCCTTTGTGACGGCGGAAGTCAAACATTCCTTATTGTTGACGCTTAAGGACAAGTCGATCTCACTTATAGAACTCGGACATTGGACGAGTGAAAAAATAGCAAAAAATATAATATACGATTGGTTGCAAGGCAGCGTCGAAGTTGAAAAATCTCAACAAGACGCAGACCCATACAACTGATTGAGGAGGAGCATATGAAAATAGACAAAATTTTGGAATATCAAAAGGTTGATATGGAATTTATCAAACTCGAAGAAGATATGCGCAAGAGCGAAGAGTATCAGAAGTATCTTGCCTACCAAAATGAAAGAAAGAGAGCGGTAGAGGAGGTTATTAGACTTAACAGCATAACCGAAGAAGCTTTTTCTAGTTTTGCGGGAGTAGACGCGCAATACCAAGAGGCAGTCAAAGAGATTGAAGAATTGAGCAAGCACGTCAACGACAACGCTCAAGACGACGAACTCGATTACTATTCCAAACAACTTGACAAGTATACGACCGTTATCGAAAACTACGAAAAAGAACTTAGTAGGCTCAAGGCGGAACTCGGTCAAATCCAAAGCAAGTTTAAGGCAGAGATGGATAGTGCGTCCAAGGCGGGTGCATTAGAAAAATCTTATGCCGACAAATTCAACAAACTTAGAGAGAGTAAGATGGCAATCGCCAAAGAGCTTGACGTTAAGAAAAAAGCCATCGCCAAGGACGTTGACCCGCAGTTGATGGCAATTTATCTCGACGCGCGCAAGAGAGGCAAAAAGCCCGTATTCGTGCCTTACAACAAAGAAGGACACGCATGTGCTTGCGGTATCGAGGTAGATACCAATATTCGTGACAAGATGGACGCAGGCGTTCCTTATATCGAATGCCCTAACTGCGGAAGAATAATGTACAACAAATAGTATGAAAAAACTCGACTGGGCAAAGAGCGTATTATATCCGTTGATACTCGGCGTGGTTGCTATTGCAATAGGCGTAGGCTTGAGTATATATTACCACTCAAAAGGAAGCGCCAATATTTCCTCATATCTCATACCAATTTTGGCTATGATAGTGGGCGTGATATGTCTTGTCGGCGGAGTAGTGAGGAGCCTTCAATACGTCACGCAAAACAAAATACTCAAGTCGGGCAAGATCACCACGGCACATTTTATTAGGTATATATCGGGTGGCAAGTCGGGCAAAGCCGAATACTTTAGCGTAGAGTATAGTTATAGTGACGGCTTGCAAACCTATACCAACGTGTCGCCTGCGCAGTTTAGTTGGCAAGAAGTGCTTGCTCTCAAATCGGCGGAAAACTTTACGATAGGCTATATCGACAATAAGTGTTTACTTCTAGACGACTTGCAACTGCTAATGCTCACCTATAGCAACAAGATGAGAAGTTTGCAACAAAAATACGAGCAAGCGGTAGACAAAGTTGAGAGATTGCAACGCGATTACGAAGGTAAGATAGCCACGCGCAACAAGAGCGTAGCAATGCAAAAACAAGAGCAACGCGAGAGCGAAGAAAAAGAAAAACCGAATTGCGACGACGGAATAAATTGACTAAAAAGTCGATACGTGTCGACAAAAATAGCAATATCAAATAGTATAAGCCGCTAAGACGCGACCGATAAGGAGATAAATGCAATACTCTCTCGAAGAAAAATATAATCTTATCAAGAGCGAAATAGTCAACGTAAAGTCCACCACCCCTATTGAGGTGGTCAAAGAAATGATGCGCCGAGATTGTATTGCCATTCACGGACCCGAGCACCATTTTCTTGACGGAGCGGCTTTGCTGACGGCGTACCGCAACGCGGGCGGGAATATCGACTTGCCAAGTTGCTTGGACGCTCTTGCCGAGCGTTCGGTCAAAATGCCGGGAGCTATGTGTGCCTATTGGGGTGTATGCGGTTCGGTGGCGTCGGTGGGTGCGGTGTTGTCGATTATCCACGACACTCAACCTCTCAGTAACGACGAATTTTATAAGGACAATCTAAAGCTTACGTCTATGGTTTTGAGCAAAATGAGTGAGATAGGCGGACCGAGATGTTGCAAAAGAAACGCCTTTCTCTCGCTGAGCTATGCGGTAGATTTTATAAGAGAACAGTACGGCGTAGAAATGACTATGGACAAAATCGTCTGCGAGTTTTCTCCTCTCAACAAGCAATGTATTGGTAACAGATGTCCGTTTTTTGCCAAGGCGCAACAAAATTGATAATAGACAACGACAATCTTACTTATACAAAACATCATAAACCGATACGATTATCAATAAAAAATAGTAACAAAAAAGGACTGCTTGCAATTAGCAAACAGTCCTAAAATTTTTCTTGAGATTAGTCTACCATAGTAGCAATGAGGTCTTGCATATCGTGGAGACCGCAAGAGTGGCAGACGATATATTTTGCAGCTCTCACCGCACCGACTGCAAAGACCATTTTACTCTGAGCTTCGTGCGATATGGTGATGACTTCGTCCTTTCCGATAAAGAGAGCTTCGTGCTTGCCGACGATAGTTCCGCCCCTTACGGCATGGATACCGATTTCGTCTTGCTGACGCTTGGTATCACCGCCGTTTCTTCCGTAGACGAAACGCTTTTGATTATCAAACTCCTCGTTGATAGCCTTGGCAATGGCAAGAGCCGTGCCGGAAGGACTGTCGACTTTTTGATTGTGATGTTGCTCGATAATCTCCACGTCGTATGAGCCGCCCAAAAACTGTACGGCTTTGCGACACAGAGCAGTCATAAGATTGACCCCCAAAGAGAGGTTGGCAGTCTTGAAGATTGCAATTTGTTCGCTATATTTGCCTATTTGCACTATTTGGTCGATGCTGTAACCCGTGGTAGCCAACACGACTTTGCAGTTGTTGCTAACTGCGAATTGCATCAAAGGCTCGAGTGCGTCGGGTCTGGAGAAATCGATGATAACGTCGGGCACGACGTCTATTTGTTCTGCCTCGGCAAAGACGGGCACGTCAAAAGCTTTTGGGTCGGCGTATTTGTCTACACCGCCGATGCAAACTGCTTCGCCGTCGTTTTTGAGACATTCCAGCACGTTTTTACCCATTTTTCCGCCTATTCCCCATATCAAAACCTTTATCATAAGTCGCTCCTTGTTATATCAGTCGTAATTGTTGCATAACTTGTTCCAATCTTTGGCTTTGCGCCTCGCTCATCGGAGTGAGAGGAAGTCTAAGGATATTTTTGATTAGTCCCATTTTGCTGCAAGCGTACTTGGCAGGGATAGGGTTGACTTCGTAGAACAAAGCCTTGAAGAGTTCTGCGTACTTGCTCTCAAGTTTTCTTGCCTCTGCTATATTGCCGTCGAGAGCCAATCTCATCATCTTGCTCATCTCACCGGGTATAACGTTGCTTGCCACGGACAAAACGCCCGCGCCACCCATCTCTGCTATATCGACAGCCAAGCCGTCGTCTCCCGAGTAGAGTAGCATATCGCTGTCCTTGATTAGGTCGTAAGTTTGCTTGATTTGCTCGAGATTGCCGCACGCTTCCTTGATGCCTTTGAGATTGGATAACGTTGCCAATCTCTCGGCAGTCGTAGGCAAGATATTTACGCCCGTGCGAGAAGGCACGTTGTAAGCAATGATAGGCATAGACGTCGAATCATTGATAGCCTTATAGTGCTGATACAAGCCTTCTTGGGTGCACTTGTTGTAATACGGCGTAACCACCAAAGCACAATCAGCGCCGATTTTTTCGACAAACTTGGTGTTTTCGATAGCCGTAGCCGTACAGTTGCTACCCGTGCCGATGATGACGGGCACACGGTGATTGATATATTTGACAGCCCATTCTATGACTTGGAACTTTTCGGTCGCCGTCATCGTGGCAGGTTCACCCGTGGTACCGCACACCAAGAGGGCGTCGATACCTTGGTCGATTTGTCTGTCGATAAAAGCGCCGAAAGCGTCGTAGTCTATACCCCGTTCGTTAAATGGGGTGATGAGGGCAGTTGCCGTTCCTGTGAACATAAGCACCTCTAATTAGATTTTGTTGTTTTTTATCATATATTCCGCAATTTGGACTGCGTTGCTTGCAGCGCCTTTGCGGATATTGTCGGCTACACACCAAATGTTGCAACCGCTCTCTACCGTATCGTCGATACGAATACGTCCGACGTAAACTTCATCGTGACCGGTAGCGTCTTTAGGCATAGGGTACTTGCAATTAGCGTCGTCGTCGATGACGATCAAGCCCTTTTGACCTTTGAGAGCCTCGATGATACCTTCTCTGGTGCAAGGCTTATTAAACTCGAGGTTGATAGATTCGGAGTGAGAGTTGAGTACGGGCACTCTGACGGTGGTTGCCGTAACCTTTATAGTTTGGTCACCCAAAATCTTTTTGGTTTCTTTGATCATCTTTTCCTCTTCTTTGGTATAGCCGTTAGGCAAAAATACGTCTATTTGAGGAATGAGGTTGTTGGCGATAGGGTAAGGGAACTTTTTGGTTTGATACTCCTCGCCGTTGACGAATGCTTTGAGACCGTCTAGCAAGTCGTTGTAACCTGCCACGCCCGCACCGCTCACTGCTTGGTAAGTACTGTAAACTACACGCTTAAGACCGTACTTTTCGTGGAGTGGTTTGAGTGCAACCATTGCTTGAATGGTAGAGCAGTTAGGGTTGGCGATGATACCGCTGTTCCAATCTATATCTTGCGGATTGACTTCGGGCACTACGAGAGGGACGTTTTTGTCCATTCTCCATTGGCTGGAGTTGTCGATAACGACTGCGCCTTGGCTGGCGAAGATAGGAGCGAACTTGGCGCTCACGCTTCCGCCTGCCGAGAAGAGGGCTATATCTACCTTATGAGCCTTGACGTTGTCCTCGGTCAATTCGATGACGGTGTGAGGCTTGCCCATAAAGTCTATGGTTTTTCCTGCCGATTTGCTCGAAGCAAACAAATAATAATTGTCCACAGGCAGTTGTTTTTCGGTCAAAACTTCCAAAAACTTGTTGCCTACCATGCCTGTTGCGCCTACTACGGCGACGTTATACTTTTTCATTTTTATCTCCTTTGTGGGTCGTACCCATAATATTATATACAAAAAATGCAGAAGCTTGTTAAACGGAGCCTCTGCAATAGATAACTAATGGTAAGTATCACAGCTTTTAGTGCTCCATCTATGCGATGACAGTCATAAGGCTCTTAACCTTATGCCCAGCAATATACCCTTGCAAGAGAATATACGCTTCGGCGAAATTTCCTTTTACGGCGTCCTTGCAACGTGCTTCCGCTACTAATAAATCTCGCGCCTCTACAAGCTAAGGAGATAATACCACAATATCTCGGTCGGTGTAAAGCGATTTTGACGGGTTAAATTATTTTTATTTGAAATAATGTTGATATTGTTGCTAAATTGTTGTATTATAATATAAATTCGGTTTTAGGAGAAATTATGTCAACTGTAGATATTGCGTCAAAACTTACCATTGCCAAAGACTTGAGCCCGGCAGGCAGAGATATTGCCTACAAGGGGAGAATTGCTCAAGTTTTTGCCACTCTCAAAAACAATATTATCAAGATGATCAGCGTCAATCTTTTGGTTATGCTGTTTGCCTTGCCACTCATTGCGGTACTGTTTATCTATATGCCGATCAAAGAGACCGCTGCTATTGCGGGCATGAACTTTAGCGGAGGGCTCGGCATAGGATACGCTCAGGTGGACGACACCGTCAAAGGCGCTTTGGCGATCTATTCGCTTAGACAAAAGTTTATTTTGTTTGCTCTCACTCCGGGACTTATGATAGCGTCTATCGGCATATGCGGAGGGTATTACTGTTGCCGCAACGCCTTGTGGGGAGCTAAACTCAACGTATTTCGCACCTTTTTTAGAGGTATAGCCAAGAGCTGGCACAAGTTTTTGGTAACGTTTACATTCTTGGGACTTTTGGGTACGGGCTTTTTGTGCACGATATTCGAGATGCTCAAGCAGACCACCGCTTACGGCTCGGCAAACGCCGGTTTGTGGGTGGCTGTGATTGCTTGCGGTCTGCTGATTTTGGCGACGCTCGTCTTTACTCTGATGTTTTTGCCACTCAGCGTCAACTATTCGTTCAATTATCGCGACGGCATCAAAAATTCGATTTTGCTCTGCTTGATAATGGGCTTGGTTGCACTAGTTGTATTGATAGGACTTAGCGCGCCAATGGCGTTGGTATTTTGGGGTATAGGCAAATATATCGTATATATTTTCTTGCTCATCTTCGGATTTTCGCTATATACCTTGTTTGCGCTGTCTTTCGGACAATACGTTTCCGACGGCTTTATAATGCAGTTGTACTATAGACAACTGCAAATGGCGCAAAAAGAACAACTCAAGGCGCAAAAGCAAGCCAACAAAAACAAGAACAAAAACAAAAAGGGCAAAAGATGAATTGCTATTCGGTGCTTGCAAAATATTACGACGTGTTGATGGGCGACTTTGACTATGACGGTTACGCCGCCTTTCTCAAAAGTTTCCTTAGCGGCGAGGGTGTGGACTTGTGTTGCGGAACGGGCAATATCGCCATAGAACTAGCTAGTTATTGCACTATGACGGGCGTAGATTATTCGGGCGAAATGCTCAACGTAGCAGCGGAAAAGGCTCGCAAAGCGGGCAAAAAGGTGGTGTGGGTCAATCAAAGAGCAGAGGACTTTGCGCCGTCTCACCCCGTTGACTTCGTGACGTGCGTGTGTGACGGATTCAATTATCTCGATTATAAGACGCTCGCCAAGACTTTGGACAAAATAAGCGACTACGTCAAAGTAGGAGGAAAGTTGGTCTTCGACTTGTCAAGCAGTTACAAACTACGCGAAGTCCTAGGCAACAACACGTTTTGCGAGGACTACGACGATATAACTTATATTTGGAACAATATCTTTGACCGAGACGAAGAGCGTGTGGAGATGCAGATTAGTTTTTTTGAAAAGCAAAAGGGAGATATTTATTTGAGAATAGACGAAGAGCATACTCAATACGCGCATAAGACGCAAGACGTTATCAATTTACTAAAGGAGAAGTGGAGCGTGAGGGCTTACGACGCAGATACGATGTCAGAGCCTGTCGAAAAAACTCAACGAGTTTTGTTCGTCGCTACTAAGAAATAATGGACGTAATTAAGAGAGCAATTTTATTTGGAGGCAAAGCGTTGGTTAGTGTTATGGACACTACCGAAGTTGCGCGTGTAGCCAAGAGTATTCACGGTTTTTCGGCGCCCGTCACTCGTGCCATGGCAAGGTTTTTGACGATAGGTGCTTTTATTTGCGCAGGCTTCAAAAACAAGGGCGATAGGCTTACAGCAATCATTCAGTCGGATAGAGAAATCGGCAAAATGGTAGTTTGCGGAGATAGCGGAGGGATTGTAAGATGTTATTGTGACAATCCTACGGCTTTGGCGGACGACAAGGACGCTTCGGTTGCCGAGGTGGTGGGTAACAGCGGACAGCTCAATATCATCAAAGACTTGGGGCTCAAGGAGCCATACAACGGACTTACGGGACTTGTCAGCGGCAATATCTCGCACGACTTTGCATATTATTTTGCAGTTAGCGAGCAAATCAACTCGGCTATCGCCTTGGGTTGCAATATTGACGATCAGGGCGAAGTGGCTGTGAGCGGCGGTATTATCGTACAACCTATGCCGGGGTGTGAAGAGGAGATTTTGGTAATACTCGAAGATATAGTGGGCAACTTTACCGACGTGGCAGGTTTGCTCGCAAGGCATACACCACAAGAGATTATCGACTATTATTTCGGGCATTTCGAGATGCAATATTTGCCGGATATTTTCCCTAAATATCAATGCGTTTGCTCTCGTCAAAAGGCTATGGAAATGTTGTGCGCGCTCGGCGAAAAGGAAGCCTTGGACGTAGTCAGAGAACAAGGTAAGATAGAGATTAAGTGTGATTTTTGCAACTCGACGTACACTTTTGGAGAGGAGGACGTCAAAGAAATTTTCAAATGATACAGTATCCTACCAAAGCCAAAGATTTAATGAAACTTGCCGTTGATTGTATGGGCGAAGACGATTATGCGGGGGCAATAAGGTTTGCTTACGAAGCTCTTTCTCAAGAAAAGGAGGGGTATAGAAAGCAAGGTATTTATATTTTTCTTGCCGAATGCTATGCCATGGACGGCAATGAAGAATACGCTTTGCAGACCCTTGCGCAAGTCATGAGCCGTGACGAAATCAACGTACAAGCCCAAGTATTGATGATTGCCACGTTGTTGCGTATGGGCGTCGATACGTCTATAGTAGGACACTATATCACTTCGTTTATGCAACTAATACGTCAATACGGCGTAAGGTCGGAGCAAGACTTATATCTTTTGTGCAACAGCGGAGGAATTAGGATAGACCAATCGACGGTGGAGGCGGCTCTCAACGGACGACTGTTAAAAAAACGTCATCTAAAAAATGCCGACGACAGGGCGAACGAGCTAATCAACAGGGCAAAAGAATATATTTTCGTTCACGATTACGATATGGCATTGGAAACTTTGCAATCAATCGAGCAAAAGGGCGTGTCAAAGTCCGTAAGAGTGGAAATACTCAACGACGAGTGCCTGTGTTTTATGGCGCTCGGCGACGTAGATATGGTGCACGATAGAGTGCAAAAAGTGCTCGATATAGACCCGTGCGACGTGGAAGCGTTGATGGTTCAATATATGTTGAGCGTCGAGGACGAGCAAGAAGACGTTGCGCAACAATGTATTGGGCGCATAGGTCAAGCCGACGGATTGTCGGACGAAAAAATGTCCAAAGTTTTTACTATATTATCCATGGACGGCAAATATCGAGACATTATTTCTATTGCCGATAAACAACTCGAGTATTGTCCCGATTGCTATGTGTACAACAAATGCAAGGCTATCGCGCTGTACAATCTAGGCAACCGCAAGGCTTGCAAAAAGATATTTGCCGATATGGCAAGGCTGTATCCCGATATGACTGGTGCGGAGCAGTATCTGTACTTTTTGGATAAATACGCAAGTGACAACGACGGCAAAGTAATCGACGATTGTTATCTTGGGCAATTATATGTCGAGTGGCAAAAGTTACTCGACGAAGTTACGGCGGATACTGCCGTGGACCAATACGGAAGAGTAAATAGAAAACTCGCGCTCGCTATCAGATACCTTGTAAGCAAAGAGTTCGACGGCGATATGAAAGCACAAAGCGTCAAAAAATTGGTGGAATTGGGTGTGTATGCCGTGGAGGAGTTTTTGTCTTCTTTGCTCATCGAAGAAGACGTTTTGCCGATATGCAAAAGCGAGATTATTTATCGACTGTCGTTGGCGGGGCGCAAAAGATTTGCCGTTATGCAAGACTTCAAGTTTAATATCGTCAAGCTGAAGAGCAAAAGACAACTCGACAAGTATAGCCTAACTTGCCAAAAGGCGTATTGTAGAGCTTGCTCGTACGCAGCGTGTTTGGGGCAAAAGGCGATAGAAAAATTGGGCGAAGCGTTGGATGAAGTCTGGACGCTCGCAAGAGAAAGGAGAGTGTCTCTCAGGTCGGCAGACTGTCTGTCGGCGGTGCTGATAAGCTATGCCTTTAAGAGACCGATAGAAACTCTGCAACCCGACGTAGAATATAATACAGATACCTATCTCGAATATTGTCACGAGTTGTTTGACAACTAAAAGGAGGAATTATGATTACCTTAGAGGACGTAAAAAACAACGTAGAAATCCAAGCGCTTATCAAAGCGTCCAATCAAGTTTTGGAGTCAATGGACTATACCGAACACGGTTTGCGCCACGCGGGTTACGTGTCGTGGACAAGTGCGATGATACTCGAAAAGCTTGGCTACGACGAGCATATGCAAGAACTTGCCAAGATAGCGGGTTACGTGCATGACATCGGCAACGTCATCAATCGTAAGGCGCACGGCGTAAGTTCGGGTATTTTGCTGTATAATATACTCAAAAATATGCAGATGCCTTACGAAGATATTTGCACGATATGTTCCGCCGTCGGCAATCACGAAGAAGAAATAGGCTACGTGGTCAATCCTATATCCGCCGCGCTCGTTATAGCCGACAAGAGCGACGCTCACCGCACTAGGGTCAAGAGACTAACACAAGGCGACGTGCACGACATCGTCAACTATTCTATCATCAAAAACATCGTGCTGGTAGACGGAGAAAAGAAGATAATCAGCGCCAAGTTTTATATGGACGAAACTTCGTCGGTTATGGACTATCTCTCCATATTCCTCTCCCGAATGATAATGTCGGAGAGAGCGGCACAGTACCTCGGATGCACTTTTAAGTTGTATATCAACGACGTAGTTATCAACACGCCTAAGAAGTTGTCCGACTAACGACAAGTCGTTTAGGCGGCGTTTTGCACTAGTGGTTTTGATACGAATATCGGTATATCGAAAGGTAGCCGAAACGATAAACCGTTCCCATATACAAGCAAAAAACTCGATACGTATCGAGTTTTTTATTTTTTTTCGGATAACGTCTACCAGTCGTCAACTATTAGACAAATAAAAATATTATGCAATTCATACACTATATGCGAGGTGTTTATGAAGACTTTTAGGACGGCGATGCTGTATGTGGGTGCGGTGATAGGCGCGGGCTTTGCCACGGGTAAGGAGATAGTTACTTTTTTTGGCGGTAGCGGAATTGTCAGCGCGATAATCGCGGGACTTTTGCTCGGCGTGTTTTGTTCGTTGTTTTTGTTGTGTGGCAAGACCAACTGCTTTGCCATATTGCCTGCCTTCGTATCTACCGTTTTGCAAGTCGCTCTTTTCGTCAGCACGGCGCTGGTGTATCTATCGATGTGTAGCGGTGCGAGCCAAATAGTATTCGACGCATTCGGTATAAGGGGAACGGGCTTGATATTGGGGACGATAACTTGTTTCGTTATGCTAAAGCAAGACTTTCTTGCGCGCGTCAACAGCGTCATAATAGTAGCAGTCGTAGGCATGATGCTATACTTTTTACGGTATGCTACGCCATGCCCTCGGGGCGAGGTGGCGACGCTTAGAATTTTGCAATACTGCGGGCTCAACGTCATGTTGGGCGGCTACGTAGTGAGTGACGAAGGGCGCAAGATGAAGGGCGGACAAATAGCTTTGGCGGGAGTACTGTCGGGCGGTGTACTCGCCTTGATGCTTGCCGTAGGGTTTGCAATATCCAAGGACAACGCGCATGCAGCCATGCCCGTGTTCGAGTTTGCTAAATCTCACGGCTTGGGAGGAGTTTGCTCGGTGATAATTCTCGGTGCAATCATCACAACGATGTTTGCTTGTGCTCGCGCTCTTTATTCCAAAATAGTCGTCATCTCTGCCAAAAAGGTAGTTGCCGTCCTATTGGTAGCCGTGTTGTCGCTTATAGGCAACTTTTTGGATTTTGGATGGTGCGTCAAGGTCTTTTTCAATGTGGCAGGATGTTTAGGAGTGGTCTGGTTGATAGTTGCGGTAGCTTGTCTATCGATTGTCGGTATAAGACGAAACGAGACTAAGAACAAGTCAAGCACATAGTTTTTTGGCTTCGAGATACTTGTCATTCTTGGGCTGATAACCAACGACACAAACGGATTTTAATGTGATTTTCACATAACGGGGCGCATCCAAAATATGGTGCGCCTTATAATTATTAAAACGAGTATAATATTTTGCTTGAATATTGACCTTTGCTATGTTATAATAAAATTCAATCGCGGAGGACAATATGAAATTTAGCAAAAAAGACATATTTACCATACCCAATATTCTCACTTACGTCAGGATTATTTGTATTCCGTTTTTCGTATGGATGATGAGTGAGTATTATCTAGACAGGCAAGCCACCCAATACCTATGGGCGGGCTTCGGACTATTCGTATTTGCATCGATTACCGACGTAGTAGACGGCTATATTGCCAGACATTTCAACCAAGTCAGCGATATAGGCAAGGTGCTTGATCCTATAGCCGACAAGGTTTTGCAATGCGTTGCACTCATAATGCTGGTATGCGTGCTTCAAGGCGTATATTTCGTATTTATGGCTTTGCTTATCGTCAAAGAGATTTATATGGGAGTGTCCTCAAGATATTTTATGGTCAAGAGCAAGAGCCAAATCAATCAACAGTCCAACAAGTGGGGTAAGGCAGGAGCGGCTATCAACTTCGTGGGAATAGTGCTTGCTTTCGTCGTGCCTCTCAAAGACGTTGCCGGTTATAACTGGGCTAGATACGTCTACGTTGCGGACGTTGGTATCTTGTCTGCGGGAATGGTGCTCGCCGTCATCGCCGCTGCCCAATACACTTATCGCTACGCGCAAGACCTCAAGAGATTGCGTGAGTCGGGTGCGTTAGACGACAACGCTCGAGAGACTATCGATATTGTAGACGTACAATCCGATAGCGAGACGAAGGTTGATTTAGACGACAATCAAAAGCCTAACGACAATGTTTGATTGGTTACAATTTAGTCCCGAGAGACTGTCTAACCCTTTACTTATATTTGCAATATGCTTATCCGTCGTCGGTATGGCGGGAGTGTTGCTATTTAGCGCAAAGCTAAAAAACGGCAAGGCGGACGCTAAAATTACGACGATAGGCATCATATCCGCGATAGTGATGTTGGCGGGAGTGGTGACGGCGGTGCTGACGGCATAAAGCGTAGAAAGAAATAATTAAAACGAAATACGGGGCAATGCCCTTCAAAAACACAAATAACAACACAACCGCAAAAGAGGTTACGAATATGGAAATGTCCAAGACTTACAATCCACAAGAATTTGAAGAAAAATTATACGAAAATTGGCTAAAAATCGGCTGTTTCGAAGCCAAAGTCGACAAGAAAAAAGAGCCGTTTACCATCGTTATCCCGCCTCCAAACATTACGGGACAACTTCACATGGGTCACGCCCTCAACGACACCATACAAGACGTTATCGTCAGATTTAAGCGTATGCAAGGATATTCTACGCTATGGTTGCCGGGTACCGACCACGCGTCCATTGCTACCGAAGTCAAAATCGTAGAAAAGATGAAGAGCGAAGGACTTAGCAAAAACGACGTGGGTAGAGAAGGCTTTTTGGAGAGAGCGTGGGACTGGAAGAGACAGTACGGCGGAAGAATTATCGACCAACTCAAGAGACTTGGTTGTTCTTGCGACTGGTCGAGAGAAGCATTTACTATGGACGAGAAGTGTTCTAAGGCTGTCAAAGAAGTATTCGTAAATCTCTACGAAAAGGGTTTGATTTACAAGGGCGACAGAATTATCAACTGGTGTCCTTGCTGTAAGACCGCACTCAGCGACGCCGAGGTAGAATACGAAGAAGAGGACGGACATCTTTGGAATATTCGCTATCCGCTTGCAGACGGCAGCGGAGAAATCGTCGTTGCCACGACAAGACCCGAAACTATGCCGGGCGATACGGCAGTGGCTGTCAATCCAAAGGACGACAGATACAAGGATATGATAGGCAAGACGCTTATTTTGCCTTTGATGAACAAAGAGATACCTATCGTTGCCGACGACTACGTCGAGACTGATTTCGGTAGCGGTGCGGTTAAGATTACCCCGGCGCACGACCCTAACGATTTCGAGGTGGGGGCACGCCACAATCTGCCCGTCATTCGCATTATGAACGACGACGGCTCTATGAACGCCAATGCGGGTAAATACGTCGGACTTAGCAGAGAGGAGGCGAGAGTCGCTATCGTCAAAGACCTTGAGGAACAAGGTTATCTGGTTAGCGTAGAGGATTACAAACACAACGTAGGGCATTGCTATCGTTGCCATTCGACGGTAGAGCCTCTCGTCAGCAAGCAGTGGTTTGTCAAGATGGAACCGCTCGCCAAGCCTGCCATAAGCGTAGTCAAGAAAAAGAAGGTCGAGTTTATCCCTTCCAGATTTAGCAAGGTTTACTTCAACTGGATGGAAAATATCAAGGATTGGTGTATCTCCAGACAACTTTGGTGGGGACATAGAATACCAGCGTATTATTGTCAAGACTGCGGAGAGATGATAGTCAGCAAAGAGGACGTCAAGGTTTGTCCTAAGTGCGGTAGTACGCATATCAAGCAAGACGAGGACGTGTTGGACACGTGGTTTTCCAGCGCATTGTGGCCTTTCTCTACGCTCGGCTATCCCGACAAGACCAAAGACTTGGCATATTTCTATCCTAATAGTTTGCTCGTCACGGCTTACGACATCATTTTCTTCTGGGTAGCGAGAATGATTTTTTCGGGTATCGAACATATGGGCGACATTCCGTTCCCCGAAGTGCTTATACACGGTATCGTGAGAGATAAATACGGTAGAAAGATGAGTAAATCTCTCGGCAACGGCATCGACCCGTTGGAGATTATCGACAAGTACGGCGCAGACAGCTTGAGATTTTCGCTCACTCAAGGCATCACCCCGGGCGGAGATACCCGTTACATCGACGAAAAGACAGAGAGCGCAAGCAACTTTATGAATAAGGTTTGGAACGCTTCTCGTTTCGTAATGATGAATATGAAGGGCGTCAAAGTCAAACAAATGGGTAGCTTTAGATTGACTAGCGCCGACAAATGGATTTTGACGCAGCTCAACAGGACAGTCAAAGAAGTTACCAAGAGCTTAGAGAAATACGAGATAGGACTTGCAAGCGCCAAGATTTACGACTTTGTGTGGACGGAGTTCTGCGACTGGTATATCGAACTTGCCAAGACTTCGCTCTACGGCGACAATCAAGACAAAAAGGCAAATACCGTCAGCGTTCTTGCATACGTTTTGCAGAATATTCTCAAACTTATGCATCCTTTCGTTCCGTTCATCACCGAACAAATTTATCAAAGTTTGCCAACCACTAAGGGCACGATAGTAACGGCACAATGGCCGACTTACGACAAAAAGACGGTATTTAGCAGAGAAGCGGCAGAGTTTAGCAAGGTTATGGAAGCAATCAAAGCAATCCGCAACCTCAAAGCCGAGAGAGGAGTTGCCCCTTCTAAGAAACTCAATATCTATTTGGTTGCAAGTAGCGTTGCCAAAAAGGACGTGGTATATATTCAAAAGCTTGCGGGAGTGGGCGAGGTTTGCTTCATTGACGACAAGTCGGGGCTTGACAGCAACGTTGTTTCTCTCTTCGGCGGTTACGGCGAGATTGCCGTACTGCTCGGCGATTTAGTCAACTTCGAAGAAGAAATCGCTCGTCTTAGTCAAGAGCTCGCGCATACCCAAAGCGAGATTGACAGAGCAACCAAGCTTCTTGCCAACCAAGGCTTCGTTGCCAAAGCGCCGAAGGCTTTGATTGACAAAGAGATACAAAAGCAAGCCGACTATCGACAAAAGGCTGACAAACTCATAGAGCAGATAGAGTCACTCAAAAAGTATGTATAAGTATTTGTTTTTCGATTTTGACGGCACTCTTTGCGACACCGAAGAGGGTATCAGCGAGATATTGGAACTCACCTTCAAGCATTACGATACCGAGGTAGACAAGTCGCTGTATCGCAACTATATCGGACCTCCTCTCAGCGAAACTTTTACCGCTTATTGGGGTAAGGAGGTTGCGTACGAAGCGGTGGAGTATTTTAAGAAAAACTATCTCGAGCGCAAAGCGATATTCAAGACCAAACCATACGACGGTATAATCGACGCTATCAAGAAGTGTCGTGAGGCGGGTTACAAAATAGGCGTGGCAACTTGCAAGAAGCAAGAGGACGCGGAGACGTTGCTAAAGTACTTTGGCATGGACGGTGATATTGACTTCGTATCGGGGCTCAAGTACAAAGAGCGAGAGACCAAAAAAGACGTGCTCGACTATGCTCTCGACACTTTGGGCATAACGGCAAGTCAAGCCGTGATGATAGGCGATACGTCCTTTGACGTCGAGGGAGCCGAGCAATGCGGCATGGATTGTATAGTGTGTCTGTGGGGCTTTGGCGACTATGACGCGCTCTACCAATCCAACATAATATATAGAGCCGAGCGCCCTATGGACGTATACGACTTTTTGACTAATACTGACAAATAAAACTATCCGTAGAAACACCTGCATTGCTATCAAAACTGCTATGTTTCGAGCATGGGCGGGTAAAGGAGCGATAATGAAATATCTAAAACTGACGTACAGTTTTTTGAAACATAATTCTCTCAAAATGTTTTTGTACGCGTTGGCACCTGCGTTGCTATATCCGTTGGTGTACAATCCCGCTAGCATTTTCAACTTTTTGGTGGGCAGCGCAGACAAAGACGTACAAGGTTTCGGCGAGATATACAAGGCGATAGATTCAATCAATGGACCGGGTTGGATATTCGTGTTTTTGCTGGCGTTGATCGTGGGAGGCGTATGTCTCAGCGCAATGGCTGGCTCAATCCAGCGCCGTATGAGGTACGGTGTAGAATATCGTAACAGTATGGGCAATTTTTGGAACAAAGTCAACAGTTTCTTTTTGCCAATAGTTATGATAACTATCGAATTGACCGCCATAATGCAAATTTTTGCATTGTTGTTGTCGATATTTTCCTTTATTTGGCTCAAAGTGGCTTCGCACGCGGTATTTATCGTTTTGACGGTCATTACGATATTTGTATTGCTTTTTGTGTTGCTATTGGTAGTCAGCTTGTTTATTACGTCTTTTCCTAATATGACCATCAAAGGCTTCGGAGTGTTCAAGTCGCTTAGCATATCTGTTGGCGAAACGGTATCGCATATATTTAACATAATGCTTGCCATTGCGTTGCCGTTCGTCGGATTTATAATACCGGTTTGGCTAGTCAATCTTTTGCACTTCCCGGGTAGCGGTTTGTTGCATTATATAGTCAACGTTTTGTATTACGAGGCAGTGTTCATGATAGGGTTGCCGTTGGTATATACGATATTCTTCGACATCAACGATATGGAGCGAGAGGATCTCGCCACCTACAAAGAATGGGGGTTGAAATAATGGTATTCAATAGTACGACGACGGTTTTTACGACCAAATTCGGTTTGATTTACAAATTGCTTTTGTTTATGATGATAGTATTTTTGGTGCTGTTTGCCATAGGTATGGTCACAATCTATCCTACGCTCAGCGATATGATTAAAGAAATCAACGATATGCACCTCATCAAGAGCACTATCAACTACGTACAAGGAATACTCAAAGGCTTCGATACCGACATCGAAGGCGAGAGTGCCCCGGGATATTTGACGCTTGACCAGTTGATTGCCAAATTCCGATTGCTCAAAGATACTATAGTGGAATACAGCGCTCGTGTTGCCGTAAGTTTCGTATTGCTCGGCGTGTTGATATACCTATTTTGCGTCGTGGTATCGGTGATGAGATATACTACGGCTAGCATACTCAACACCTTTATGTCGTGCAACGGTAAGGACGGTTTTGTGAGCAATATGTTGCGCAATCTCAAAAGGGCACTAGCCTTCGGTTTTGCTTGCGTTTCGCTGTCGATTTTGTATTATGCGGCTACAATAGGCGCGTCGATAGGACTTGCGCTCTTGGTAGCCAAAGGCAATTCCGTTTTGGGCGCGATGGTAGGCTATCTAGCCGTTTTGATAAGCGTCAGCAGTAAGAGAGCATTGTTTGCTATGTGGCTGCCTAATATGGTTGCAAACGAAGTTTCGGTGGGCATTGCACTCAAAAACAGCACCAAGGATTTACCTAAGACTTTTGCAGGCGTATTTGGCGGAGAGTTTATAATGTATATGGTATTCAATATTGTTTTAGCCGCTTCCGTAGTGGTGACGATAGGCATATCCATACCGATACTCTTCATTGTAGGATTGCTTTTTTTGCAGACGTACGAGTTGGTGTACTTTTATCATCACAACAATCTCAGATATTATATCGACCACCAGAGGGTTATCGACCCTACCAAAGAGTATAAGGACGCAGTGCTGGAGAATATCGAATAATATTGTCAAAATATGGCAAATGTAAAATATCGATAAAAGTATTGTAATTAGCCTTGCAATGAGATATACTATAAGTGACCTATATGATTCTTATTGTACCGCAACTATCTAAAAGGGAATGCGGAGTTGTAAGGACTAGGGCGTGCCTTTACTCTATACGAGTTTATCCGTTAGGATAGTATGAGGATTACTGAATACTTGCACAGCGTACCCACCTGCTTTCAGCGGGTTATAAATAGTTCGTATAGGTCGCCGAAATCAAGCCGTCGATATTACGTCGACGGCAGTTTGTTTTAGTGACGGCATTATGACGGTGTAGCAATACGGCAAAGCTGTTAGCAGATAGACGAGACTATCGACGCTTAGAATATATAGTTGCCGTGACGCGGCGGGTTATAGGCGACAAATCTATTGAAAAAGAAAAGAAAATATTATAATTAATCATTTACAAAACCTACTTTGTATGTTATAATACTTAGCAGGATAATCAAGAAGGTAGCACGATGAAGTTGACTCTCAAAGAATTGGCATCTAAGTATGAAGAACTTGGCGGACGTAGCGTAGAAGTCTGCGGTTGGGTCAGGACGATAAGAGATAGCAAGAATTTTGCTTTTATAGAACTCAACGACGGCAGCAATTTTAAGTCTGTGCAGGTAGTACTCGATACCACTCTTGACAATTATAAGACTATCGTTGCTCAGAACGTGGGCGCGGGCTTGAGCGTTGAGGGAGAAGTGGTGCTTACACCGCTCAACAAACAACCTTACGAAATCAAAGCCACCAAGATAGTCGTAGAAGGGGCTTCTTCACCTAATTATCCATTGCAAAAAAAGCGTCACAGTCTCGAGTTTTTGAGAGAGATTGCTCATCTCAGACCAAGGACCAACACCTTTTTGGCGGTGTTTAGAGTTCGTTCGGTAGCGGCGCAAGCAATTCACGAGTTTTTTGCATCGAGGAACTTCGTCTACGTCAACACCCCTCTCATCACGTCGAGCGACTGCGAGGGAGCGGGAGAGATGTTTAGAGTTACCACTCTCGACGCCAAAAATCCGCCTCTTGACGACAACGGCAACGTAGATTATTCTAAGGACTTCTTTGGCAAGCCTACCAACCTCACGGTTAGCGGACAGCTCAGCGCCGAGTGTTACGCTTTGGCATTTAGAAGCGTATATACCTTCGGACCTACCTTTAGAGCGGAGAAGAGTTATACTCAGAGACACGCCGCAGAGTTTTGGATGATAGAGCCGGAGATTGCCTTTGCAGACCTCAAGGACGATATGGACTTGGCGAGAGATATGATCAAATACGTCATTGCCAAAGTGCTTGAGAGATGTCCGCAAGAGATGGAATTTTTCAACAACTTTATGGACAAAGGTTTGATTGAAAGATTGCAAAGTATAGTAGATTCCGACTTCGCTACGGTTACCTACACCGAGGCGGTAGAGATACTCGAAAAGCACAAGGAGCAGTTCCAATTCCCTGTATATTGGGGAGCGGACTTGCAGACCGAGCACGAGAGATTTTTGACGGAACAAGTTTTCAAAAAGCCTGTATTCGTCACCGACTATCCTAAAGAAATCAAAGCCTTCTATATGCGTCTCAACGACGACGGCAAGACGGTGGCTGCGGTTGACTTGTTGGTACCGGGCGTTGGAGAAATCATCGGCGGTAGCCAAAGAGAAGAGCGTCTTGACCTTCTCACCGAGCGTATCAAAGAATTGGGGCTCAAAGAAGAGGACTATTGGTGGTATCTCGACCTTCGTCGCTACGGCGGCGTCAAGCACGCAGGCTTCGGTCTAGGCTTCGAGAGATTAATAATGTATATGACGGGTATGCAAAATATCCGCGACGTAATACCGTTTGCGCGTACCACGGGCAACGCGGACTTCTAGAATAAGGAGGGCAACCTCCAATATGCTGATATGGCTCAGTCGGTAGAGCGGTTCACTCGTAATGAACAGGTCGGCAGTTCGAATCTGCCTATCAGCTCCAAAAAACCAAGTCTTATTGACTTGGTTTTTTATTTGTTTTACAAGTTGGGTATAGGCTAAAATAATTAGCATATTGCCACTTAGTAATGATAATTAAATTATGCTCTTATTGATTTTTTTTGTTGAATATCAACTCGATAGAGAGCATTTTTCCGCTTGGACCGAGTTTTACGGGTACAAAACCGAGATAATCGTATCCGTCGCCCACGTACTTTTCGATTATCTCTCTGTGTCCGCTTAGGTTGGCGTTGCACATTTTGTTGTTGTCAAAGTCTATTTTTACGAATTCCATACCGCACCTCCTTGATTTTAGTCGGCTATTACGTCGTTTACGCCGTCACATTTGACTATGGCTATTCCTTGCGTTTTGTCGCCTACGACGAGCAATAGGTCGCCTTCAGAAAGCTCAAAAATATCTATTGCTTTCGGTGGCAATTTTATCGTACCGTTTGCGCCGAGATGAGTTAGTCCGAACAAATATCTATCGCTTTGCGGGTCGACTTGTTCAAGACACCCTATAGGCTTGTGGACCAATGCGTCCAACGACACGCCGTAGTATTGCGAGAGAGTGACGAGATTGTCGATGACGGGGTAGCTTGCTCCCGACTCCCATTTGGCTACGGATTGTCTCGAAACGCCCGCTATTTCGGCAATGTCTTCCAGCGTCAATTTGTTTTTCGTACGCAAGGTTTTTAGGTTTTCGCTCAACGTAACTTTCATATCAGCCTCCAAATATATTGTATCTCAACTATGCACTGTCTTCAACCAAGTGGTTTTAACCGATTACGTTAAATTTAGTTGCATTTGGCAACCGCAATATGGTATTGATAAAAACTGCGACCTGTATCGGCTTATTTGATATACGGGTCGCAATTTCGTAGAGTTTAATTATTCGTCTTTCTTTTTTAGCTTTGTCTTGTTGCCTTGCTCGTCTAGGACGTAGCAGTTGTCGAGTTGTGCGCGCAGATTGCGTTTGAAACCGTCAATATATTCTTGCCTAAGGCGCGCTTGCTCTTGTTTTTCTTCTTCCGTCAGACCGACCGTCTTACTCTTTTTTGCTAGTTCGTTGATTCTATTGATATTCATATTTATATTGTATCAAAAGTATTGGGATTAGTAAATTATTTCAACCGACTTGTGTACAAAAGATGTAAAATTTAACAATTTTTATTGTAAAAAAACGGTTTTGGGTCTAAAATGATAACGTAGGAGTGTATTATATGGAAAAAAGAAGACTTAGCAAGGGCAAAATAGCCCTCATCGTCATTGCGTCGATTATTTTACTTGTCGGGGCATTTCTCGGTGTGGTAGGAATTCTCAATATCGAGTTCCGTAAGGACAACTTGGAGTATATCGAGACGTCGATTAGAGCCGTTGAGTACGAAGAGCAGTTGACGCCGACGTACGAGGAGGGATATTGGACCTTTACTACAGACGAAGAGTTTAAGATTTTGCAACTTACAGATATACATATCGGAGGCGGTTGGCTCACCAAAACCAAGGATTACAAGGCAATCAACGCCGTCGCCAATATGGTTACGGCAGAGAAACCCGACCTTGTTATCATCACGGGTGATATGGTCTACCCGGTAGGTGCTTATGGTGCTACTTTCAACAACAAAGAAGAGATTATTCTCTTTGCTACGCTTATGGAGAAGTTGGACGTATATTGGACGGTCACCTTCGGCAATCACGATAGCGAGTGGTATAGCTTTTACGACAGACAAGCGGTAGCAGATATATATAGCGATAGTAGATGGACTAAGTGCCTCTTCGAGGACGACGGCGACCTATACGGTTGCGGCAATTCCGTCATCAAAATCAAGAATTCTTCGGGTATAGTCACGCAAGCTTTGTTTACTATGGACAGTAACTCGTATATGTCCGACAAGTTGACCGACGCGTTGCTTGCCGCGTTTAGTTCTTCTTACGATACCTTCCACGACGACCAAATAGAGTGGTATAGGCAAGAAGTCACTAAAATCCACAATGAAAACCTTGCTTTAGACCCTGCTTGTCCTATGTTTAAGTCGCTTTTGTTCTTCCATATACCTTTGCTCGAGACGAGGGAAGCGTACAATCAATATTTGCAAGCGGGTTGCCAAGATACCGAAGACGTTCAGTGGTTGTACGGTGTAGTTGAGGAGAGCGACCCTTACGTCTATTCTTCTCCGATAGATACCGATATGTTTGAGACGATTGTCGAGCTAGGTAGCACACAAGCCATGTTTTTCGGGCATGACCATGTCAACAACATCGCCTTGACATACAAAGGTATCAATATGGAATACGGTATGAGTGTCGACTATCTTGCATATTTAGGTATTGACGAGGTGGGCAAACAGAGAGGCTGCAAAGTCATCACAGTCCAACCCGACGGCAGTTACGGTAGCGTCAACAACAACTACTATCAAGACAAATACGCCATATATCCTAGAGAAGTAGTAAGTATGGAATAATTGTACGGTCAAGAAATTATAAACTGATTTTAATAGACGGCGAGAGTATAGTTTTCGTCGTCTATGTTTTTCAAATAAGAGACCTTGTTTTACAAATCGTAGCCACTTTTTATTAGAAACCATCGCTGCTTTGTTGACCAAAGACTTGACGGCAAAAAGTCATAGCGCGCTTATGTTTTAAGAAAAAAACACCCGCTTTTCGGCGGGTGTTGTGTGTTTGAATTTAATTTTATTCCCATTCGATGGTTGCGGTTGGCTTCGGAGAGAGGTCGTAGCAAACTCTGTTGACGCCCTTGACCTCGCTTAGGATACGAGAAGTGATTTTGTCAAGGATAGCCCAATCGATATGCTCGATAGTAGCCGTCATGGCGTCCACGGTGTTGACTGCTCTGATGATAACGGGCCAATCGTAGCAACGAGCGTTGTCACGCACGCCTACCGACTTGGTATCGGGTATGAGGGTGAAGTATTGCCATACTTTGCCTTGAAGACCGTTTTTGGCAAACTCTTCTCTCAAGATTGCGTCGGATTCTCTTACGGCTTCCAGTCTATCGCGAGTGATAGCGCCCAAGCATCTTACGCCAAGACCCGGACCAGGGAACGGCTGACGATAAACCATGTCGTCAGGGAGCCCCAAAGCCTTGCCGCAAGCTCTAACCTCGTCTTTGAAGAGATATTTGAGAGGCTCTACCAGCTCGAATTTGAGGTCTTCTGGCAGTCCGCCTACGTTGTGGTGAGCTTTGACAGCTTTACCCGTCTTGGTGCCGCTCTCTACTATGTCAGGGTATATCGTGCCTTGGGCGAGGAAGTCGATACCGTCGAGTTTTCTGGCTTCTTCTTCGAATACTCTTATAAATTCCGCACCGATAATCTTTCTCTTTTTCTCAGGGTCTTCTACGCCCGCGAGTTTGTCAAGAAATCTGTCTACGGAGTCGGAGTAGATGAGGTTGGCGCCCAATTCTTCTCTAAACACTCTAACGACTTGTTCAGGCTCGCCTTTACGCAAAAGTCCGTGATTGACGTGTACGCAGACGAGTTGGTTGCCGATGGCTTTGATGAGCAAAGCAGCAACGACGGAAGAGTCAACGCCTCCCGAAAGAGCAAGCAAAACCTTTTTGTTGCCTATTTGTTTACGCAACAGCTCTACTTGGTCTTGGATAAAGTTGTCCATGTTCCAGTTGGCGTCACAGTGGCACGTATCGAAGATAAAAGACTTGATGTCGCTGACCTTGCCTTGAGGACACTTGTCCGTGTCGTGGTCTATTGCCAAAAACGGTACGCCGATAGAGTAGAGGTCTTGCGATACGTCGATTTTTACGCCGTCGACAACTCTGTTAGGACCGCCGTTGAGGATAACGCCCTTGACGTTGGGCATCTTTTTGAGAGCTTCGAGCGTAATATCGTGAGCGTAAATCTCGCTGTACACGCCGTAGCTTCTGATAAGTCTGGCAATAGCGGAGTTTTCTTCGCTGCCAAGGTCAATGATTGCAATCATATCTTGCTTCATAGATACGTCTCCTTGTGTATTTGTTGGTATATTTTGAGCATACATCAACGCTAGAATTATGTCAATTTTTTGCGATACATATTTTTGAAAATGTCATATTAAAAGCGATTTTTGTGTGATAATATTTTTGACTTTCGATTGCGAAAATTATTTATAATACCAAAACGCATAATTAGAGGTATCGGTTCTTCAATATTAACGGTTAATTATTTGCATAAATAAAATAATAATTAAATATTATAAATTGTAAATATTGAGTAAAATAAAAGTAAACAAAATGTATAATTATGGTAAAATTTGTAAAAAATCCTCGAAAAGGATTGCAAACCTTGCCAATACCACTACAATGTTATTATAATCTTGTCTAAGTTTGGCAATATCATAGATATGACTGTTAGTTCGACTTGTAGACCAAATAACGTAGGAGTAAAAATGAAAATAGTAATAGTTATAGATTTATACGACCTTATGACCAACGGAACGGTTATGTCGGCGCACCGCTTTGCCGACGAACTCAAGAAGAGAGGTAATACCGTCAGAGTAGTTGCAACGGGCGCTAAAGGCGAAGGGTGCTTCGAGGTAGGCGAGAGATATTTGCCTATCGCGACGGAAGTTGCAATGTTACAGCAAGTTAGATTCGGTAAGCCCGACTACGAGACGCTCACCAACGCATTTAGCGGCGCCGACGTCGTGCATCTTTATATGCCTTTCAAACTCGAAAAGAAAGCGCTCAAAGTTGCCAAACAAATGGGTATTCCCGTTACGGCAGCTTTCCACGTCCAACCCGAAAACATCACTTATAATGCGGGGCTTAAGCATTCTTCGATAGCCGTAAAATGGTTTTACGCATACTTTAGGGACAACTTTTTTAACAAAGTCGATCATATTCACTGTCCGTCGCAATTTATTGCCAAGCAGTTGCAAGATAGAAATTATAAGGCAAATATGCACGTCATATCCAACGGCGTGTCCGACGACTTCAAGCCGCCTGCCGAGTACAAACGACTAAATCCAGAGCATATTAACATAATGATGACGGGAAGATATGCGAGCGAAAAGCGTCAAGACGTGCTTATCAAGGCAATATCTATGAGCAAATACGCAGACAAAATTCACTTGACTTTGGCGGGTAAAGGACCTACGTACAACAAACTTAAGAAATTGGCGGACAACCTGTTGACCAATCCCGTCAAGTTTGGATTTTTTAGCAAAGAAGAGCTCATCGAGCGACTTCACGACACCGACCTATACGTACACGCAGCCGACGTAGAAATAGAGGCAATAGCATGTATAGAGGCATTTGCTTGCGGAGTAGTGCCTATTATTGCCAATTCCGCCAAGTCAGCCACTCCGCAATTCGCTTTGGACGAAAGGTCGCTCTTCGAGGCGGGCAATCCAAAGGATCTGGCAGACAAAATAGACTATTGGATAGAGCATCCCGAGCAAAAAGAGCAGATGAGCAAAGAATACGTCGCTCAAAGCGAAAAGTATAATATTTCCTATTCTATCGACAAAGCCGAGGAGATGTTTAGAGAGGCAATATCCACCGCCAAAGAAAAACGTAGAATGGAGACCGACGATGCCAAAAAGAAAGGCAAGCAGTTCGTGTCCAAAAACAAAGTTGCATACGTGTTGTCGGGCTTGCTATATTACCTTATAGGCATACCTGTGTTTTATTTATTCTGTACTTTCTATCTCGGGTTGCGTATCAAAGGCAAGAAAAACTTGAAAAAAGCCAAAGGCAAAGGCGTGGTGAGTGTAAGCAATCACGTGCATTTGCTGGATTGCGCCATGAACGCCCTGGTTTTGTGGCCTAGAAGAGTACAATTTACCGTACTACACGAGTCTTTCAATATGCCGGTTGCGGGCAAGATGCTCAAGTTCTTGGGAGCCGTTCCAACCCCGCAAAACGTTGCTGAAGCAAGGGTGTTCAAACACGAAATCAACACCTTGCTCAAAGACGGCAAGACCGTACACATCTACGCCGAAGCTCATCTTATCAACTATTACGCGGGCATAAGAGAACTCAACAAGGGCGCATTCAAAATTGCTTGCGACAGCCAAGTGCCTATCATTCCGATAGTCATCAGTTGGCGCAAGAGAAGAGGACTTTACAAGCTGTGCTTTACCTCCAAGCCGTGCGCTACGATTACGGTGGGAGAGCCTATCTATCCTAATCTACAACTATTTAGCAAAGAGATGTATAAGGATATGGAAGACAAGACCGTCAAAGCTATGAAGCAACTCTACGACAATTCCAACCACGGCATGAGTATAGATTACTTCGAAGGCAAAGAAAAACCTACCGAGTTCAAAACAAAATATCAGCTCAAACAAATGGCTGAAGAAAGCGGCGAAGAACAACCCAAAAAAGTAGGCAAAGTAAAGCAAGCCGTAGGCAAACTTCTTGGCGGGCTCAAGGGCAAGGAGGATAAGTCGGGAGAGGAGGAAACTTCTAACGGCAATATCGCGCAAGTTCAGCCGACGGACGACGCTCAAACGGTAGACGCCCAATCTAATCCGCAACAAGATATGGTTGAGCCAAACGTAGGCGAAGTCGTTGAGCCACAAGACAAACAAGACTAAGCGGCGACCTAATATCGTCGAAATCCGTGCAAAACGCACGGATTTTTTTGTCCGAAAAATCAAAAAAAATTTTCAAATAGTTGCGTATAGTGGCTAGCGTGTGCGATAATATTATCGAAAAAAACAAGGAGAAAAAATATGCAAAAAATCAAAATCGGCATTTTGGGATACGGCAACCTCGGTAGAGGTGTAGAACTAGCCGTAAGCAACAACAGCGATATGGAATTGGTGGGAATTTTTACCCGCAGAAAAGACGTAGCGACGGCAACGGGTAAAGCGATTAGTATCGACCAAATCCAAGAATATAAGGACAAAATTGACGTTTTGATACTTTGCGGCGGCTCGGCTACCGATTTACCTAAGCAAAGCGTAGAAATGATAAAGTACTTCAACACCGTAGATTCTTTCGATACACACGCGAGGATACCTGAGCACTTTGCCAACATGGACAAGACGGGCAAAGAGAGCGGGAAACTCGGCATTATCTCGGTAGGTTGGGACCCGGGACTATTCTCGGTGGCAAGAATGATGTTCGGCGCGTTGCTCCCTAACGGCAAGGATTATACTTTCTGGGGCAAAGGCGTTTCGCAAGGACACTCCGACGCTATCAGAAGAATTGAGGGCGTAGTTGACGCAAGACAATATACCGTGCCGGTAGATAGTGCTATGCAAGCGGTTAGAAGTGGTGTAAATCCTCAACTTACCACAAGACAAAAGCACGTCAGAGAATGTTACGTAGTGGCTAAAGAAGGCGCGGATAAGGACAAGATTAGAGAACAAATCGTAAATATGCCCAACTATTTTGCCGATTACGACACCACCGTTCACTTTATAGATATGGAGGAGATGAAGCGCAATCATAATGAGCTTCCTCACGGCGGAGTGGTGCTGAGAAGCGGCGACACGTACAGCGACAAAAAGCACGTGTTGGAACTCAATATCAAACTCGATTCCAATCCCGAGTTTACGGGTAGCGTGTTGACGGCGTACGCAAGAGCAATCTACAAGATGTCCCAAGAAGGACGCAAGGGTTGCGTAACGGTGTTCGACGTACCAATCGGATTGCTCAGCCCTCAATCTCCCGAAGAACTCAGAGCGCATTTACTGTAAAATACAATCAATAAAAATCGCCACGATTATTGCAATCGTGGCATTTTTTTGTGATTGATTGGTAGTCTGCGCGATATTTTGGTCAAAAAAGTAAAATATCAACGACTCACCGCAAGGAGAAACCTCCCTTTGACCATAGGTCAAAACATCACCGTTGGCATAGCTGGCTACCTCACTTGTCGAAGACAAACCTCACTGCGTAGCAACTTGCGGTGGCAAGGTGGTTTGGACGTATTCCGTGTCGCTCTCTTCGACAAACCCCTTGGCAATATTAAGCCTTAGGATAGAGTTGATTTTTTCCATATAGTCGTCTGCATACTCTCGCATCACTATATTGATATACTCGAGTTTTTCGGGGTCGGAGGCTATCGAGTTGACGTAAGCCGTCATATTGTCCTTGTGCGAAGCCTCTCTTTGGTAGAGATTAGGACCAAAAGTAATCTGACATTGCAGCACGAACAACCCCTTGTTCCACTCTTTGTATCGCTTATAGTAGAGAGGTAAGATATTGTCGATGACGTCTTGGCTTTGCATGCCGTGCAAAAGTATATAAAACGGCGAAGTCAACACGCAATTTTTGACGGTGCAAAGGTTGTTGTTGCGCCTAAAAGCGTAGTCTACGTTGCTATCTGCGCCCCAAACGATCAGCACTTTGCCACGCATATCGCCCACGGTCAGTCCGTCCACAAAGTCGTAGTCGGGCAAATCGGTGTCGTTGACTACGGCGAGGTCGGCAAGTCCTATGCGCTGTAGCGTGTCGTGTATCATTTGTTGACTGTTTTCGAAGTATTGGAAGTCTAGTATCAAAAATTCGCTCGGGTTGGCAACGATAAAGTCGTACAATCCTTGCGCAATAGGCTCAAATCTCACTCCGCGCAATATTGAGTGAAAGATGACGAGATCGTCGCCTTGCTTAGCCGCTCTAATGTCGAAGTAGCGGATGCCCGCCTTAACTTGGTCTTGGATATGCCTATTTTGGGTGCAGCCGATAGACGGCATAGTCACAGTTCCCGAGTCGTGACTTCCCGGTATGACGAGGTTTTTTATCAACACGTCGTCGGGTATATGGCTCATCCAGTTGCAATAAAAGTCGGAGAGAGAAGTGTCGAATTCTTTGACGGGAATGGTCTGCAAAGCAAAAGGCACGGCAATAAGACAGCACACCACGAACAAGATGAGCAGAACGAGAAAAACTTTTAGTCCTTTGTGAGGCTTTTTACCTTCGGCTAGTTTTTGCTTTACCATACGACCAATATTATACTACTACGGCTTGTTTTAGTCAACTTTCGACAATACTTGCAATCAGAACGTCGGTTTTTTTCAAATCTATTGTAAATCAAAGTCAAAAATGTTATACTATCGTTGTGAAAAAGAAGATTATTTTTATTGCCGTATGTTTGGTTGTAGCGATGCTCATATGCTTAGGTTGTACGCCTAGGCTGACTACTCCCGACGGCGAAGATTACACCTACTATCGTCCAAAATCTTATACGAGTATCGAGTTTTTCGGCACCGCGACTTATCTTGTACTTGCAGGTAATATCGGCGACGCAGAGGTTGTAGAGCGAATGGACGCAACTTGGGGCAAAGTCAAAGAGGCTCTAAGAGAGATAGACGACGCTATCAACGAGAGCGTAAGCGGCTCGGACGTGGCTAAGTTCAACCGCGCAGGGGCTGGAGAGAGAGTCGAGGTGAGTAATCATACTTACGAAATAGTCGCTTTGTGCCAAAGCGTAAACCGAGCCACGGGAGGCAAGTTCGACCCAACCACGGCTAGGCTCGTCGACCTATGGGGATTTAGTCCTCGCTTTGCGGGAGACTATGAGCCTATCGAGCCGTACGACAGAGCAGATTACAAGCAGACCTTGCCGGATACCAAGTATATCCAAGCATTCAACGCTTTGGTGGGCGTGGACAAGGTGGGATTAGTCCAAGAAGAAGATAGATATTATCTGGTCAAACCAACCGACACGGTTGCCGTGGACGGCGTACAATATGCCGTCACGCTCTCTTTGGGCGGAATAGGCAAGGGGTACGCTTGCGATATAGCATACAAGATAGTCAAGGAGAGTGGCTTCAACTTTGGCTACGTCAGCGTTGGCACAAGTTCGTTGTCGCTTCTCAAGGCGACAAAACCCATCTACGAAGACAATCCTCTAGCTTGGAGGGTGGGCGTCGTCAATCCCAGGGGCGAGGGCAACTACCTAAGCGTCAAGGCTTGCGACCAAGGCTTTTCCACCAGCGGCGACTACGAGAGGTATTACGAGATAGAGGGCAAGAGATATTGCCATATCATAGGCGACGACGGCTATCCTATAGACGGCGGAATTATTACCGCCAGCGTGTTGGGCGAGAGTTCCGCCTTATGCGACGCCCTCAGCACGGCGATATGCTGTATGAGCGTGAGTGAGGCAATGGAATTTGTCCAAGGCTTGGACTACAACGCTTATTTCGTATTCGAGCAAGGCGGCAAATATCGAGTGTTTAGCAACAGTCCCGACACGATGACAATCAATAGCGGAGATTTCGTCTTATATGAACAAGGCTGACAAAATAGATAATATCAAAAATATCAAACCGTTTCGCATAGCCGACGTGATAGTGTATAGCGTGTTGGTCGTATTGATTGTCGCTTTGTTGCTGGCGTTTTGTTTGCCTAGGCAAGATAGTAGTCTTAGAGGAGTGCAAGTCACCCTCAAGGGCGAGGTCGTTGCCGAGTATTATTTTGAGGGCGATAGCCTAGTCACCGCCTCTACCGTAGATAGTCGCAGAGAGGGGGACAAGTACTACTTGACGGTCAATTCCCAATCGGGTGGCTACAACGTTGTCGTCATTGACCTAACGAAGCACACGGCTTGGGTGCAAGAGGCAGACTGTTCTTCCTCCGCCGAGTGCACGCGCATGAAAGCGATAACCAAGGCGGGCGACAGTATAATATGCGTTCCGCACGCTCTCGTCGTCCAAGGCGTTGGAGAAGAAGACGTCAAAGAGCCTATCTCGGGTTGATTGTCAATAGTTGTAGACACGATAATTGACACGACACCGACGTATATTGACAACGATATATCTCGATAGTATAATGATTTTATCAAAAACAGTTGGGATAATATGAAATACGGTATCATTCAAGACTTTGCCCAAGAGGTAGCGCAGTATAAAGATTTAGCAGAGCAAGGCAACGAGTTGGCACAATTCAAACTCGGTGAGTGTTACAAAAATGGTCGAGGCGTAGAGCAAGACTACGCCAAGGCGGTCTATTGGTACACTCTGTCCGCCGAGCAAGGCAACGCTAAGGCTCAATTCGACCTTGCCAAGTGCTATTTCAACGGTTACGGTGTGGACGTAGACAACGCCAAAGCAACGCAATATATTACTATGGCGGCTGAGCAAGGATACCTCCACGCCCAAGTTATGCTCGGTGCGCGATACAGGTTTGGTAAAGGGGTAGGGAAGACTACGACAAGGCGATATATTGGCTCACCAGGGCAGCCGACGGCGGTTCTAGCACGGCGCAATGCAGTCTTGGCTTGTTCTATTATTACGGTACAATCGTAGCGCAAGACTACGCCAAAGCAGTGCAATGGTTTACCAAAGCAGCAGGCGCAGGAGACGCCCAAGCACAATACGAACTCGGCGCGTGTTATTACAACGGTCACGGCGTCGACAAGGACGTAGATAAAGCTGTAGTACTATGGAAAAGAGCTGCCGAACAAGGCAATATAGAAGCCGAGCAAGCATTGCATGACATTACTAATTGATAATAAAATTACACACAAAACAACGCCCGCAACTTGCGGGCGTTTAGTTTTGATAGCAGATATTGATACTCGTATATTTAGTGGACTTTGATAATGTTTCTCGGGCACTTTTCTACGCAAGTCATACAACCCGTACATTTGTCGTAGTCGAATACGGGTATATTGTCCACCATAGTGATTGCGCCGTGAGGGCAACTTCTTGCGCACATACCGCAACCAATGCAACCCACCTTGCACACGCTCATCACTTCTTTGGCTTTGCAATGGTTGTTGCACGCCACGTAGACTTTGGCTTTGGCAGGGATACGGTCTATGACCACCTTAGGGCATTTGCCTATGCACGCACCGCACGAGATACAGATAGACTTGTCCACGTGCGCCACGCCGTCGCCGTCTATCTTGATAGCGCCTACGGGGCAAACCTTGACGCAAGTACCGCCACCGAGGCAAGCGGTAGAGCAGAGCTTATCTCCACCCATAATCACCACTTGGTTGATACAGTCCTCGTAGCCTACGTAGTCGAACTTGTCCACCGCGTTGACTCCGCCGCCGCAACGTACCACCGCCACGGTAGGCTCGTCGTCGCTCATCTCGATACCTGCAATTTTGCAAATAATCTCTTTTTCTTCTTTTGACGTCACTTTGCAGTCGCCTATGCACGCCTTACCGCACGCCAGCGACTCGGCAAAGCCCGAACAACCCGAGTGTCCGCAACCGCCGCAGTTGGCGCCCGCGAGGTGGCTGAGGATTGCCGTAACCTTTTCGTCCTCTTCGATATGGCACACTTTGGTGACTACTATGATGAGTATGCCGAACAAAATCGCCAGTCCCGCGATAATGCCTAGCACCATACCCACTTTGTTCCATTGTATCGTTGCACTTAAAATAATCATACTTTGCATAACTCACCTCAACCTATCGAAATCATATTGAAGATATAGAAAGCCATTGCCATAAAGCTTGCCGCAATCATCGTGATTGGGAAGCCCTTGAGTGCGGGAGCAACGTCGAGTTTGTCTATCTTTTGTCTCAGTCCGCTCATCAGCACGATAGCGAGAGTAAAGCCCACGCCGGCAAAGAAACCGTATCCCACGGCAACGCCGATATTCATAGACTCTATGCCTAGCAAGGAGAGCATTTGCGCCTTATCTATTACCAGTTCCGCCACACCGAGCACGGCGCAGTTGGTGGTGATGAGAGGCAGATACACGCCCATCGCGTTGTATAGAGACGGCGAAAACTTTTTGATAAACTTTTCTATCATTTGCACCAGCGAAGCGATAACGAAGATAAATACGATTATCTCCAAATATTGCAGTCCCAGAGGCACCAATATAAATTGATATATAGGGTAGGTGATGAGACACGTCATCGTCATAACCAAGGTTACGGCAAGACCCATACCGAGCGCGTTGCCCGTCTGCTTAGACACGCCCAAGAAAGGACATATACCCAAGAATTGCACGAGAATAAAGTTGTTGACGAATACCGCCATAATGATAATCATAAGGAAGTTGCCCATATCACTTTACCTCCTCCGTCTTGGTTTCGAGTTTTTCGGGTTGTATCGCGTCGGGATAAGCCGCGTAAAACTCCTTGCGTTTTTTGACGTTGTCTATCTTGGCAAAGAGCGCGTTGAATAGCGCAATCATCACGCCGTAGGTAAAGAACGCACCCGCCGCCGAAGTAAAGAACTCTATGCGGAAGGACCACAGTTCCACGCCGAAGATACTGCCGCTGCCAAGCACCTCTCTTATCACGCCGAGCAGAGTCAACGCCCAAGTAAAGCCGAGACCCGTAAACAAGCCGTCGGCAGCCGAATCGAGCACCGGATTTTTGCTTGCAAACGCTTCGGCTCTGCCTAAGATGACGCAGTTGACGACTATAAGAGGCAGATATACGCCCAGAGAGTCGTATAGGTCCGGGATAAACTTTTCCATCACCATTCTCACTACCGTCACGAAAGTGGCTATAATCAACACGAAAGACGGTATGCGCACCGCGTTAGGAATGACCTTGCGCAGCAGAGAAATCAAAGTGTTGCTACATATCAATATAAAGGTTACGGCAAGACCCATACCGATACCGTTCATTGCCGTGGTAGACAGCGCGAGGGTAGGACAAGTACCTAACACCAACCTCAAGGTCGGGTTGTTGCGAAGCAGTCCGTCAACGGCTATGCCTTTGAATTTATTGCCTTTCATCGTGCCACCTCCATATCGTTGCGAATAAAGTAGAGCGTACAGTTGACGGCTCTGTTGAAGGCGTTGGAAGAACGTGTCGCGCCCGACGTCACGTTTTGGATATTGCCTTCGCTTGCCACCTTGTCGAAGTAGTAGCCTTCGAGAAGTAGGTCGTCGTTGTTGGTGTAGAAGTCGGTAAAGGAGGACTTAAAGGAGGACATCAGCGTTTGCTTTTCGTTGCCCGCAACCTTTACTTTGTCCAGCCCCTTAAAGGTATCTCCCTCGAAGTCGGCTACTATCCACAGCGTAACAGTACCGCCCTTGTAACCTTCGGTGCCCGTAGATTTGAATAGATAGTTGCCGTCCGACAACTTGTACACCTTGTCTATAGTGCCGTATTCGTTGACGGCTTTTTCTTCGCTCACCGTCATTTCTTGATATTCTACGGCTTGCCCGTAAATCTTTTTGATTGCTTGTTGGGTGCGCTCTTCGTCGGATACGTACAGTACGTCGTTGAGAATCGCAAGCACGCCCCCCGCAATTAGCGCAATGCAAGTCAACACGAGTATGCACTTAAATGCGCTTGACTTAAAAAACTGTTTTACCGTCATCCTTGCACCTCCTTATCGGCTTGCTTTTTGCTTTTCATCTTGGCAATTTTATCTTTGATTTTGTCAAGCAGAGTAGGCGCGCCGAATATTCTCGGTCTTATATGAGCGTTGATGAGAGGAACGAATAGATTCATCAACAATATCGCAAAAGAAACGACTTCTATGCGAGTGTACTTTCTAAGTAGAGCGGTCACTATACCGAGAGCGATATAATATACGTATCTGCCTTTGTCGGTAAACGGCGAGGTCACGTAGTCGGTAGCCATAAAGATTGCTCCGAGCATCAGTCCGCCCGACAAAATCGAAGGTAAGAAGTAACCGAAATTAAAGCCGTTGAGAGCAACGCTCATCAAGCCCGTCACTCCAACGTAAATCACAGGCCACTGCCAACCGATGACTTTGCGACATACTAGGTAAATTCCGCCGACTATTAGCGCGAGTTTGCACGTCTCGCCTATACAACCCGTCACGCCCGTGCCCAAGAATAGGTCGAGTAGGGATATACCCATATTGTCCACTCCGTCGGACAACATAATCGTGAGAGGGGTTGCTCCCGAAGTCACTTCCGAGCCGCCCGAGAGTATTGCTCCGATGTTTGGCGTTGCCCAACCGCTTATCATCACCGATTGAAAGGCGATAAAGGCAAATACTCTACCCGTGATAGCGGGATTGACGATATTTTTGCCCGTTCCGCCAAATAGCATTTTGACGACGATTATCATAAATATCGAAGATATGATAGGTACGTACCAAGGAACGTTGCTACTTAGACACATGCCGAGCAACATGCCCGATACCAGCGACGTAAAGTCGAAGTTACGCAAAATTTCTTTGATATTTTTGCGCAAAATGAGGTTGTAGACAATCTCGCTGCCTACCGCGCCCACGCAGGACAAAACCAGCACGAGCAAGGCTTTGAAACCGAAGTACACGCAACCCATAATGCACGCGGGCAAAAGGGCAATGCACACGTCAATCATTATGCCTTTGGTAGTTCTTGCTCCCCTAACGTGAGGAGAATCGGAAACGTAAACTTTATTCATAATCTCCTCCTTACTTTTTTCTCAGTTGAGATTTGCATAGCGTAATGCTTTGCAACAGCGAGCGTCTTGCAGGGCAGACGTAGGCGCAACAACCGCACTCTATGCAGTTGAGGACGCCGCCGTATTTTGCCGCGCTTTGGTAGTCGCCCGCTTGGGTGTAGAAGTCGATAGACATAGGCAAAAGGTGCATAGGACACACGCTTGCGCATCTACCGCAACTTATGCAAGGAGACGGAGCGATAAAGTCGGCTTGCGTATCGTCGAGAGCCAATATACCGCTGTCGGTCTTGCGAGTATAGTAATCGGAAGAAATCATCGTCGAGCCCATCATAGGACCGCCCGCAATGAGAGCGGCAAGATTGGTGTTGTCGTACTTGCAGTAGTCGAGTAGATATTGGAAACTCGTACCGAATTTGACTAGCAAGTTTTTAGGCTCTTTGACGCACTCGCCCGACACCGTCAACACTCTTTCGTACAGAGGCTTGTTGAGTTCCACCGCCTCGTACACGGCGTAAGCGGTGGCTATATTTTGCACCACGCAACCAGCGTCGGCAGGTAGTTTGCCGACGGGTACTTCACGACCCGTGCAACAGTAGATGAGGTGTTTTTCCGAGCCCATAGGGTATGCTTTTTTGAGGGTAACGATAGTTAGGTCGTCGTACTTCTCGAATAGCTCTATGGCTTTTGGCTTGTTGGCTTCGATACCCACGATGATATTGTCCACGCCGAGGGCTTTGGCAAGCAGCCTTATACCGCTCACCACCTCGTCGGTCTTTTCTATCATCAGCCTATAGTCGCAAGTGAGATAAGGCTCGCACTCCGCGCCGTTGATGACCAAGGTGTCTACCGGAGTAGAAGGGGAGAGTTTGACGGCGGTTGGAAATCCCGCTCCGCCCATACCGACGATGCCCGCTTCTCTTATGCGCTCTTTGATGGTATTAGGCTCTCTGTCGGCTAGAGGCTCGAGACAAACGCTATCGTATTGACCGTCGTTTTCGATTACCACGTAGTCGCTGACCATACCTCTCGGGTTGGCGCGTTTTTCAATGCCGATGACCTTTCCGCTGACGCCGCTATACACGTTGGCGCTGACGAAACCGTCGGCTTTGCCTATGAGCTGACCTTGCTTGACCTCGTCGCCTACTTGCACGAGTATTTGGCAAGGCTTGCCGATATGTTGGCTCATACTTATCGACAGTATTTGAGGTACGGGAGCGACCTCGATGTAGGCGTCGGCGGCGTATTGCTTTTTGTCGGCAATATGAATGCCTCGCCTAAAACGTTTTCCTTTAATTGCTTTCAACAGTTTTCCCTCCGTTATCGATTGATATATCGTTTTTATTGTTTTTCAAAGTATTCCAAGCCCTTTCGTACACGCTCGTAGGCAAATAGCGCAATATAAAGTACGCCGCTACTCCGACGATGACGCCGCTGAGCACGCCGAGTAGAGCAAGATAAGGGGTGTAGGACAATACCGCCGTGCTACCCGAAGTCAAGCAAAATACGAGGTTTTGCACCACGTTGTGAGTCACCGCGCTTGCGACGGATATAGCCACTATAGAGATTTTGTCCATACACAATCTTATCAAAACCGCACTCACGGTCAAAGCAATCAACCCCGCGGGGATTGAGTACAATAGGGCGGAAGGGTTGCCCACGATAATATTGCCGAGCACGGCTCTAATCAAGAAGATAATCAAAGCGTCTATAGGCGTCAAAACGACCAATGCAAGTAAAGTAAAAAGATTGGCAAGTCCGAGTTTAGCTCCCGGGAGAATAAGCGGAGGAAATGCGTTTTCCACCACAAAAACTATGAGGGAAGCAGCCGTCAAAAGTGCTACGAGTGCTATTCGATACGCAGTATTGTTAGTTCTCACGGCTCCCTCCTATAATTTTTATTATAAAAATAAAATGCTCGTTTGTCAATATCAATATTGAGAATAAAGGGCGTCTTATCGCTTATTTTGCGATATTTTTATTATTGTCAAAAAATTAACGTTTTTCGTCGCGCATACTTGGCTACAAAAATGCTTTTTGCAATCAAAATAACGCTATGCCAAATACGAAAATCGTGATATAATACGACTATGAAAACGGTTTTTCTTGCAATCAATTCTCAATACGTGCATACTTTGCTTGCGCCTAGGTATCTCAAAGCCAACAGCCCTTTGGAGGTAGAAATCATCGAGACCAACGTCAACACTCAGTTGTCTACGCTCTTTGCTCAGTTGTATAGCCTCAAGCCCGACGTGGTAGCGATAAGTTGCTATATCTTCAATATCGCCTTCGTAGACAGGCTTTTGCAAGACGTCAGACTATATTTGCCTAAGGTCAAGATAATATTGGGCGGATACGAGGTGGCTTTCGATACCGACAAATATTCCGGAGTAGCCGACTATATCATCAAGGGCGAGGGCGACTTCGTATTCGGACGGCTCTTGCAAGATATAGAGAGCGGTCGAGGCGAATATCCCAAGATTATCGAAGCGGGGCAGGTGGATAGGCTCGACGATATAGTCAGTCCTTACGATGACGAGTACGCCTCTATGGGCGACACGAGGATATTGTATATGGAGAGCAGTAGGGGCTGTCCTTATAGGTGCAGTTATTGCATGTCGGGCGGGACCAAACCACGCACCTTTTCTCTGGAGAGGACCTTCGACGACTATCGCAAGTTGATGAAATATAATCCTCGTCAAATCAAAATGGTAGACCGTACCTTCAACTTTGACGTCAAGAGAGCCACCGAAATCTTTGCTTGGCTCATAGACAATTACGGCGAGAGCAACACCAATTTTCACTTCGAGATGGCACCCGAGCTCTTTGACGAAGAGATGTTTGCCACCCTCGCCAGAGCTAAAAAGGGCTTGTTCCAATTCGAGATAGGTGTGCAGTCTTTCAATAGCAAGACGCTCTCCGCCGTGGGTAGGAACGCCAACGTGGAGAGGATTGCTAGCAACCTCGCTCGGCTCAAAGCAATGGGCAATATCCATATCCATACCGACCTTATCGCAGGTCTGCCTCACGAGGATTACGACAGCTTCGTCAAGGGCTTTGACAGACTATACGAGATGGGCGGAGATTGCCTACAACTCGGCTTCCTTAAAGTGCTCAAAGGCTCTAGGTTGGCTAGCGAGGGCGAGGGGTACACGGTAGGTACTTTGCCACCTTACGAAATCGTATCTTCGCCTTACTTGACGTATGACCAAATATTGCAACTCAAGACTTGCGAAAGCGCGCTGGAGAGGTATCACAATAGTGGAAGATTTAAGACCTGTATCGACTTTTTGATACCAAAATACTATTCGCCGTACGCATTCTTTTACTCTCTCGGGCAGTATATCGCCACTCGACGCGGCGAGCAAACGGCAATCTCCGCTACCGCTCAATGCGACCTATTGTGGCAAGACGTGTACGACAATCCACCGCCAATCCTCGACGACGAGCAATCGAAATCAGACTTTTTCAACCGCCTCGAAGAGTGTATTCAAACAGACTTCAAGCTAAGCGGCAACGCCCGCAAGTGGCACCGTCACGACAACAAAAACTGAGCCGAAAGGCTCTCTTTTTTATTCAAAGTGGCTATTGCAATAAGTAATAATATGTGCTACCATAGATTTAAGAGGCGATAGCGTGACTTGACGCGCAAAAGCATAATACCGAAATAAGATAGTATAAAATAACAAAGACGTTGTCGGTGACAAACAAGACGTGCTTATTCCAAGATATAGAAAAAAGAAATTGTTACAGTGGCTCGATAGTTTAAACTAAAATAATAAGGTGAATTTATGTCGGAAAAAGCAAATAAAGTATTTAGATTTCTTATGAAACTCGCGAGAATTGGCGCAGTATGCTCAATACTTGTTATTGTCATCGGCATCGCTTGTCTATTTTTTATTGGAATGGAACCGAGATACAGTGATGAGTTGTCTTATTACGATTTGACAAGCGAGATAGAAGAAAGTTGCATATTAAATTTTTGCGACGAAATTGACGAGGATAATATTATCGACCAAGACGAATACGGCAGAATACTCTTATCTTCGGGCAATATCGCCGAGCGAAACTCTATTTCGACGCAAGACACCGTAGTAGCATATATGGTTTTGTTGCGCTCGGGTGGTTATCAATACTTCAAGCATCTCCCTAAAGTAGATTATTTCGTTGCCTATGAAGACAACACCGATAGCGAAGAGTTTAGGCAATTTCTAGAGGACAATCATTGGGGCGAAGAACTGTCCGCTACGATAGACCAATACGTGTCTTTCGGCTATCCCTATCACTTGATGGATAGAGAGTTGCTTGATTCTCACGCAGACTTCAAATATAGCGAATACGTCGACGGGGCATACGACTACGTCAAGCAAAATATATCTGCCGACATAGTAAAACTCAATACAATTCAAAGTTACAAGGATTACAAGTTGATGAGCGCGTATATCAACAAGGACGACGGCAATCTCTACGTGGTGATTAGCGACTGCAACGACCTTGACAATATCACTTATTCCAATCATCTCATCAGATACGACCACTTCCGCGAGGACTTGGAGAGTGTCAAGGAGACAGTCGATTGGGTCAACGAATGTAAGATTTTTGACAAGGAGTGGAATTGCGTCTACGAACAAGGTATGGACGCAATAAGGAGATAAATGTACAAACCTAAGAAAACGACGATACAAGTTTGGCTGATTATTATAGATAGTCTCGATAATAGTCGGATTTTTTCTCACGCTTGCCAGACTTTTGGGAGGACCGAAAAGGACTTTTGCAGACCAAGCATACGAAGAATTCGGCATCTTTGATATAAGGTGGGATTGCTCGATTGTTGACAAAGACGAATACGGCAGAATATTGGTAAGTAGTGGTAATATTGCTCAAAAATCCAAACCAACCGAAGGGCAAGTAGTCATGTCTATAGACACGGGCTCGCAGATAAGTACCGTTACCGGCAAAAGTTGTATCATCATATACTCAATATTTTTGACGGATAAAGACAAGCAAAAAGAAAAGCATTTGCCTGACGTGTACTACTACGTAGCCTATGACAACGATACCAAAAGTGATGAGTTTAAGCAATTTTTAGCAGACAATAATTGGGGGCAAGACCCGTCGTCGACCATGGAGAGATACGTTTCGTTTAGCTATGCAGAGGAGCAAGCGGAAGCAAACGACGAAAATTATCGTAAGTATTGGAAATATAGAGAAAAGGTATATGACGACATCTACAACCCGCTAAATCACTTGCTAATCAAAGAAAACTGCTATGTAGACAGTACCAATCAAGTAGTGATTGCCTTTTATATCGATACTTTTGACAAAACTCTAAACGCCGTGGCGGTAGATTGCCAAGACGAGGACAATCTCGTATTTATTCATCGTAAGTTTGAGTACGCCGACCTTGCTAAGCAAATAGAAAGTTTCAAACAAGAGGTAGGGTATAATAATTGCGCCGTAGTGTATGACGCCGAGTGGAACAAGTTGGCTCGATAGAAAATAGACGGTAGCAATATTTCCCCACGCAAGACGTGGGGATTTTTTTGCAATTTTTTCAAAAACTATTGACAAGGATAAAAAACGAGAATATAATAACAATAGTTGAGCAGTTATTCAACTGTTGTTCGAATAAAAGAAAGGAAGTATAGAAATGGAAAAATTTAACGAAGAAGAAGTATGCCAATGCTCTCACGTGCACGACGAGGCGGTAGCCAACGCGTCGAGCCATATGCCGAGCGAAGACGAACTATACGAAGTTGCGGAATTGTTTAAGGTATTCGGCGATAGCACGAGGGTGAGAATTTTGGCGGGTCTATTTAGTCAAGAGATGTGCGTTTGCGACATTGCCTCGTTGCTAGGTATGACCAAGTCGGCTATATCGCACCAGCTGAGGGTGCTCAGGCAGACCAAACTCGTCAAGAGCAGAAAGAGTGGCAAAGAGGTCTTCTATAGTTTGGCGGACGACCATATCAAGAGCATTTTTGCCCTTGCAATAGAACATATCAACGAATAAAATTTACACGAAAAAGGAGAAAAAGTATGAAAAGAGTGTATCGTGTCAACAATCTTTGTTGCGGAAATTGTGCAAGAAAAATAGAAGAAAAGATAGCCGCTTCGGACGGCGTGCAAGAGTGCAGACTCAACTTTATGACTTTGCGCCTCACCATAGTCAGCGAAGACGGCAGAGAGGACGAAGTTTTGGAAAATGCCAAAAAAATCGCCAAAAAGATAGAGCCGGAGTGTGAAATAGTATGACCAAACAGCAAAAGCAACTGACAAGAATTATCGTTGCGGTAGTTTTGCTTGCCGTGATGATGATACTCACGCGTTTCGTCGAGGTAAACGTCATTGTTCAAGCGCTGTGCTATCTGGTTGCGTATCTTCTCGTAGGCGTAGACGTCGTTTGGCGAGCCGTAAAAGGGATATTCAGAGGTCAATGGCTGGATGAAAACTTTTTGATGACGGTAGCCACAATCGGTGCGTTTATCATCGGAGATTACGCCGAAGCCGTGGCGGTAATGGCGTTTTATCAAGTGGGCGAATATTTTCAAGACAAAGCCGTCGGCAAAGCTCGCAAGTCGATAGGTGATCTCGTTGCCGTGCAGAGCAATACAGCCACCGTGATAAAGGGCGGAGAATACGTCGTCGTGGATAGTGAAGAGGTGGAGATAGGCGACATGTTGCTCGTTCGCAAGGGCGAGGCAATACCCGTTGACGGCATTTTGGCAGACGAATACGCAATGCTCGATTGCAAGGCTTTGACGGGCGAGAGCGTGCCCGTGGACGTGTCAAAAAACGCAGAGGTGCTCAGCGGTAGCGTCAATGTGGGAGATGCCTTCGTTATGCAAGCCACCAAAGCTTTTGAGGACAGTACGGTAGCCAAGATATTGGAATTGGTCGAAAACGCCTCCGACAAAAAGGCAAAGACGGAAAAATTTATCTCCAAATTCGCCCGCATTTACACCCCCGTCGTAGTGGGATTGGCGGTGCTTATATCGATAATTCCGCCAATCGTGGACGGAGAGTGGAAGACTTGGGTTATCCGCGGACTTACCTTTTTGACGGTATCTTGTCCTTGCGCTCTCGTCATATCCATACCGCTGACCTTCTTTGCGGGTATAGGGGCGTGCTCGTCGTGCGGAGTGCTGGTCAAGGGTAGCAACGTCTTGGAGAGCCTGGACAAAGTGCAAGTGGTCGTGTGCGACAAGACGGGTACGCTCACCACGGGTGAGTTTGGCGTGACGGCGGTAGAGCCTAATGAGCAAGCAGAGCAAATTCTTGCTATTGCGGGGCAAATAGAGAGCGTGAGCAACCACGCCATTGCTAGAGCAATAACCAAGGCGAGCGGACAAAAGTCGTGTGAGTGGCAGGTGCAAGAGATAGCGGGCAAGGGCATGTTGGCTAATAAGGACGGTCAAACCGCCGTCGTAGGTAAGTTAACTCTACTTGCCGAGCAAGGAGTAACTCAGTTGCCTCAAGAAGAAAACGCAGGCGAAATTTTCGTAGCCTTAGACGGTAAATTCTTGGGTAAAATCGTCGTCAAAGACACAATCAAGTCCAACGCCAAACAGTTCGTAGACGATATGCACGCCTATCGTATCCCCGTAGTTATGTTGACGGGAGATTCGGGTTATTCCGCCGGGCAAGTGGCAAGTGCCGTTGGCGTAGACGACTACAGATATTCCTTATTACCCGCCCAAAAGGTGGAAGAGATGGAAAAAATTGCTCAAGACGGCAAGATCGTAGCCTTCGTCGGCGACGGCATCAACGACGCGCCTTCGCTTATGCGTGCCGACGTGGGTATAGCTATGGGCGGAATAGGTAGCGATAGTGCGATAGAAAGTAGCGACGTAGTGCTGGTACACGACGACCTTAGCGCAATAGTCAAAGCCAAAAAGATAGCGCGAAAAGTGGCGGCTATTGCCAAGCAAAATATAGTATTTGCCTTGGCTGTCAAGGTGCTGGCGTTGATTTTGTCGGCGCTTGGCTTGGTAGGCATGTGGATAGCCGTCATTGCCGACGTAGGAGTGGCGTTGGTAGCCATTGCCAACGCAATGAGGGCGGGGCGAGTAGGCGTCAAACCGCTGAGAGACGTCAAATAAACCTAACGATACGATTGGCAAGTCACGACTGCTATATAAGTTTCGTCCCCCCAGAAAGGGGGACGATTTTTGCGCTTTAGAGGCAATTTTGTCGGAGCATTGCGGGTGCTTTGAGTGTAAAAAATAATAATAGGTGGTTTTTTGGGAAATTTGTGCTAAAATGTCACAATAGCCTTGACTTTTTTTTATACTTATTTTATCATATTATGTAAGTAAATTAGGAGTAATTATGAAAATCAACGGTTCTCAAGTTATTGTCGAAACGCTTATCGAACAAGGCGTAGACACTATTTTCGGTTATCCGGGTGGCTCGGTACTCAACATATACGACGCTTTGTATCTCAATAGGGAGCGTATTACTCACGTTATCACCGCTCACGAGCAAGGTGCTGCACATGCGGCAGACGGCTATGCGAGAGCTACGGGCAAGGTGGGCGTTTGTCTTGCTACTTCGGGTCCGGGAGCTACCAACCTCGTCACGGGTATTGCTACGGCATATATGGACAGCGTGCCTATGGTTGCCATTACGGGCAACGTCGGTCAGAGTTTGATTGGACTAGATTCTTTCCAAGAAGTATATATTGCGGGCATAGTTATGCCTATCACCAAACATAGTTTTGTCGTCAGGAACGTGGACGAATTGCACGAGACTTTGAGAGAAGCCTTCCGCATTGCCATGAGTGGCAGACCTGGTCCCGTTCTCGTGGATATTCCTAAGGACATCACCGCGGCTATGACGGAGTTTACCGCTATGCCTAAGGTAGAGCCAACCCCTGCGGTTGCGCCTAATGCCAAGTCTATCGAGCAAGCCGTTACTCTTATCAACCAAGCTAAGAGACCTGCCGTTTTGTTCGGCGGCGGCGTAGGGCTTAGCGGAGCGGAAAAAGAACTGTTAGAGTTTATCAATAAGGCGGAGATTCCTGCTTGCCACACCCTTATGGCAGCGGGTGTTTTGGGCTACGGCGAGAGACTCAATCTCGGACTTGTAGGCATGCACGGCTCTATGTCGGCGGGCAAAACGCTTGCTAATGCAGACTTAGTCATTGCGATAGGCACGCGTTTTAGCGACAGAGTTGCAACGGACAAAGAGCATTTTGCCACCAAAGCTCAAATCATACATATCGACATCGACGCTGCGGAAATCAACAAAAACGTACCTTGCGACTGCGCCGTCATCGGCGACGTCAAAGACGCGCTCAACGCAATGCTCCCTAATATAGACAAGGCGGAGCACAAAGAGTGGCTGGTTCAGATAGACGAGTGGAAGAAGTTTGACTACAAGCCTAAGGACATCGAGGGCGTGCTCAGACCTCACCAAGTTATGCAAGCAATCAACGAGGCAATCGGCGAAGACGGCATCATCGTCACCGACGTAGGTCAACACCAAATGTGGGCTGCTCAATACGGCAAGAGAGTCAAACCTCGTTCTTTTCTCACTTCGGGAGGTCTCGGTACGATGGGTTACGGCTACGGCGCGGCTATAGGAGCACAGTACGCTTTTCCTAATCGCAAAGTTGCGCTATGCACGGGCGACGGTTGTTTTCATATGAATCTCAACGAGCTATGCACCAGCGTCAAATATAATTTACCTGTGGTTACTATCGTATTCAACAACCAAGTTTTGGGTATGGTAAGACAATGGCAGACGCAGTTCTACGGCAAGAGATATTCTTCCACCACGCTCGAGAGAGCGACCGACTACGTTGCGCTCGCCGAGGCTTTCGGTGCGGTAGGATTTAGAGCCACCACCTTAGAGGAGTTGCAAGACGCGCTCGCTAAGGCTTTTGACAGTCATAGACCTTGCGTCATCGACGCGGTAATCGATAGAGACGAAAAGGTATTGCCTATGATTCCTGCGGGAAAAACTATAGACGAAATTATTATGTAATCAATACATTTATTGGAGGATAAATAAATGATTAAAAAGTATTATGATACAGATTGTGATCTCAAAGTTCTTGACGGCAAAACCGTTGCAGTTATCGGTTTCGGCTCCCAAGGACACGCTCATGCAATGAACCTTGCAGAAAGTGGCGTCAACGTAGTAGTCGGTTTGCGTCCGGGCAGCAAGCACGAAGAAAAGGCTAAGAAAGCAGGTCTTAAGGTTATGCCTGTTTCCGAAGCGGCTAAGGCGGGCGACTTGGTTATGATGCTCGTTCCTGACGAACTTTGCGCAGATATCTACAACGAGCAAGTTGCACCTTATATGAAAGACGGCGACGTACTCATGTTCGCACACGGACTTTCTATTCACTTCAACCTCATCAAGCCTGCAGCCAATATCGACGTAATCATGGTTGCACCTAAGGGACCGGGACACACCGTTCGTAGCCAATACGTAGAGGGCAAAGGCGTTCCTTCCCTTATCGCTATCCAACAAGACTACACCGGCAAGGCAAAGGATTATGCTTTGGCATACGCCAGCGGCATCGGTGCAGGCAGAGCAGGTATCTTGGAGACCACCTTCAGAGAAGAGACCGAGACCGACCTCTTCGGCGAGCAAGCAGTTCTTTGCGGCGGCGTAACGGAATTGATGAAAGCAGGTTTCGACACCTTGGTTGAGGCAGGTTATGCGCCTGAGATGGCATACTTCGAGTGTATCCATGAGATGAAACTCATCGTTGACCTCATCAACAGCGGCGGATTCGGCAAGATGAGATATTCTATCTCCAACACCGCAGAATACGGCGACTATCGCACGGGTAAGAGACTTATCACCGAAGAGACCCGTAAAGAGATGAAACAAGTTCTTAGAGAGATCCAAGACGGTACTTTCGTAAGCGAATGGATGACCGAGAATAAGAGCGGCAGATGCGCTCACTTCCTCGCAACCCGTCGTCTCGAAGCAGAGCATCCACTCGAAAAGGTGGGCGCAGAATTGCGTGAGATGATGAGCTGGCTCAAGAAATAAAGGCTATTGTTCAAGTCGCCCTATTAGGGCGACTTGATATATACCCGTATGGGGAACTACGGCGTTTTTACGCCAAAATAAATTGGTCGGACACAATGCTAGGTAGCTATTGTGTTTTTGCATTTTTGACAAAAGGAGTATTTATGACACTAAGAAGCAGATATTTGACCGAGGGTGCTGAGACCGCGCCTCAGCGTTCGTTGTTGTATGCGTGCGGTTTTACCAAAGAAGAACTCGAAAGACCGCTTATCGGTATCGTTTCGGCTCACAGCGACATCGTGCCGGGACATATCAACCTCGACAAGATTACCGAGGCTGTCAAGGCGGGCGTAAGACTTGCGGGCGGTACGCCAATCATGGTGCCTTCAATCGGCGTGTGCGACGGCATCGCAATGGGACACATAGGCATGAAGTATAGCCTTGCTTCGAGAGAACTTATTGCCGACAGCGTAGAGACGATGACTATGGCTCATTGCTTCGACGGACTGGTGCTGGTGCCTAACTGTGACAAAATCGTTCCGGGTATGGTTATGGCTGCGGTGAGAATGAATATTCCTGCCGTAGTAGTGAGCGGCGGACCTATGATGGCGGGACTTGTAAACGGTTGTGAAGTGTCGCTGTCCAAGATGTTCGAAGCCGTAGGCGCACGCAAAGCGGGCATCATCGACGACAAAGAACTCCTTGACTTCGAGCAAAACTGCTGTCCTACTTGCGGCTCTTGTAGCGGTATGTACACCGCCAATTCTATGAACTGTCTGTGCGAGGCGATAGGTATCGCGCTCCCGGGCAACGGAACTATACCGGCAGTATCCAGCGCAAGGATTGCACTTGCTAAGCACGCGGGTATGGCAATTATGAACCTTGTCAACAAGGACATCAAGGCAAGGGACATTATCAACGAAAAGTCTATCCGCAACGCACTCGCATGCGACATGGCTTTGGGTTGTTCCAGCAACAGCGTGTTGCACCTTTTGGCTATTGCCAACGAGGCTGGCTATCCGCTTGACCTCAACGTTATCAACGAAATCAGCGCCAAGACGCCTAACATTTGTCATCTTGCCCCTGCGGGACCTACCCACATGCAAGACCTCAATCAGGCGGGCGGCGTGCAAGCCGTACTCAGCGAACTCAAACGCGGCGGCTATATAGATTGCAGCGCAATCACCTCTACGGGCAAGACCTTGGGCGAAAATCTCGAGGGCGTAGAACTTAAAGAATACAGCACTATCAAGTCGATTGACAATCCGTATTCTGCCAACGGCGGTATCGCAATTCTTTGGGGTAACATTGCCAAAAACGGTTGCGTAGTCAAGAGAAGTGCAGTTGCTCCCGAGATGCTCAAGCATAGCGGTCCTGCACGCGTGTTCGACAGCGAAGACGACGCTATCCAAGCCATATACGGCGGTCAAATAGTGCCCGGCGACGTGGTAGTCATCAGATACGAAGGACCTAAGGGCGGACCGGGTATGAGAGAAATGCTCAATCCTACCTCGGCGCTTGCGGGTATGAAACTCGACAAGAGCGTAGCCCTCATCACCGACGGCAGATTTAGCGGCGCTAGCCGTGGCGCGTCCATCGGTCACGTAGCTCCCGAGGCTGCTATGGGAGGAGAAATCGGACTTGTACAAGAGGGCGACGTTATCACCATAGACATTCCTAACGGAAGCGTCAACGTAGCCGTAAGCGACGAAGAAATGGAGCAAAGAAGAGCAAAACAAGTTATGCCTGAGCCAAAAATCAAGACGGGTTGGCTGGCAAGATATTCAAGAATGGTCACCAGTGCCGACAAGGGCGCAGTGCTCAAATAAGGAAAATATGCTGACTTTAGACAAAGTTTATCACGCCTCTTACGTACTCAAAGAGGTTATTAGAAACACCGACGTAATCTCCGCTCCCAAGATAAGGAGCGGTTGCAACCTATTCCTCAAGACCGAGAATCTCCAAGTGACGGGCTCCTTCAAGGTGAGGGGAGCGTACTACAAAATCTCGCAACTCAGCGAGGAGGAAAAGAAGAGGGGCGTTATCGCATGCAGCGCGGGCAACCACGCTCAAGGCGTAGCCCTTGCCGCAACTAAGAGCGGTATCAGTTCTTTGATATGCTTGCCTGACGGCGCACCAATCTCCAAAGTTGAAGCTACCAAGAGCTACGGAGCTCAAGTATGCCTCGTCAAGGGAGTTTACGACGACGCTTATAATAGGGCTCTGCAACTCAAAGACGAGTGCGGATACACCTTTATTCACCCCTTCAACGACCCCGACGTCATTGCGGGTCAAGGCACGATAGGACTTGAGATTCTAGACCAGATCAAAGACCTTGACGCGGTAGTAGTACCTATCGGCGGTGGCGGACTTATATCGGGCGTGGCATTTGCTATCAAGTCGCTCCGTCCCGACATCAAGGTGTACGGCGTTCAGGCAACGGGCGCTCCGAGCATGCTCAATTCGGTGGCTCACAGCCGTATCGAAAAGCTCGACAGCGTGTCGACCATTGCAGACGGTATTGCGGTCAAGCAACCGGGTGATTTAACCTTCGAGCTTTGCCAAAAGTACGTGGACGAGATTGTCAGCGTCAACGATGACGAAATCTCCTCGGCTATCCTTGCGCTCATCGAGCAACACAAGATGATTGCCGAGGGCGCGGGCGCGGTAGCGGTCGCAGCGGTTATGTTTGACAAAGTGCCCGTTCAAGGCAAAAACGTGTGCGCACTCATATCGGGCGGTAATATAGACGTGACTATCTTGTCCCGCGTTATCAAGAGAGGACTTTTGATGACGGGCAGAAACCACGCTATGTCCATCGAACTCCCCGACAAACCGGGACAACTTGCTCACGTTGCGGCTATCATCAGTTCTTTGGGCGCCAACGTTATCGGAGTGCATCACGAGCGTTCCAACGAGGGTAGCGACGTCACGGGTTGTTTCTTGAGAGTAGAAATCGAGACGAGAAACTTCGACCATATCCAACAAATTCGCAATAGACTGACTAGCGAAGGCTTCAAACTATTTTAGTTGAAATTATAGGAGGAATTATGCAAATTATATCAACCGACAATGCGCCAAAGGCGATAGGACCATATTCTCAAGCGATAGTAGTGGACGGCACCGTCTACACTTCGGGACAAATCGCTATCAATCCTGCCACCAACACGGTTGAGACTACGACGATAGAAGAGCAAACTCATCAAGTATGCAAAAATCTCACCGCCGTACTCGAAGCAAGCGGAAGCGGTATGGACAAGGTAGTCAAGACGGTATGCTTCCTTGCCGACATGGGCGATTTTGCAACTTTCAACGAGATTTACGCTCAATATTTCGTATCTCGTCCCGCACGCTCTTGCGTGGCTGTCAAGACCTTGCCAAAGAACGTTTTGGTGGAGATTGACTGTATAGCCAAGACCAAATAATTGACTGCCTAACGGTTTTTCAACGCTTTAGTCGCAACTATTAGTCAAGGCGTTGTGGACAACACCGAATAACACACAAGATTGGATAATATCGATATGTAGTTAACGGCAAATAAAAAATTATTATATGCAAAAAGCGAGAAGATAATTCTTCTCGCTTTTTGTATTAGATTTTTGTTATTTATATTATTCTGCATGCTTTTCATCGACTTCGACGGTCACTTCTTTTTCTACGGCTTGTTCGTCGTTTTCAACGGTTTCTACGCCGTCGTTGTTTTGTGCGTCGGCAGTCTCGTTAAGTTCGTCTCCGTCGGTAGTATTGGCAACTCCTACGATTGGAGCAATATCGACTTCGCCTTGACCCACCGTTACGGCTACGGGCTTTTCAAAAATCACTTGCGTGCTTAGTCCTTCTTCAGGGTCGCCTTTGCCACGCTTGATAGATATGGCTCTGGTTGCCTTGGCTCTGATATACAGTAGGGCAGGCAAGAAGGTAAATACGAGTATTAGGCTCATAAATGCGCCGCGAGCGATAAGTTCGGTTATTTGACCGACAATCATATTAGAAGTAATCAATCTTACCGATATACAAGCTGCAATGAGTATTGCGCCCGACGTCAGCACGCTAGGAGCGGCACGGTATATGGCGTTTTTGATTGCCGTTACCGATTCGACGCCCTTAGATTTTTCGTCGTTAAATTTACTCGTCATCAATATTGCGTAGTCTACCGTTGCGCCCAACTCTATAGCCGTCACTATGAGATACGCCATAAAGTTGATTTTGGTGTTGGTAAAGTACACCAGAGACAAGTTGACGAAGATACCCGTTTCGATAACCAACAACAAGAGGATAGATAGTAGCGGTTTGCGGAATGTTACTAGCAGTATTATCAAAATAATAGCGGCGGAGAGCAGAGATACCAACGCAAAGTCTTGCGGGGTTACTAGGCTGAGTTCGTAAGCGCCTTGTGCAAGTCCCGTTATGTTGACTTTTTCTCCAAATATGTCATCGCCGATAGCTTTGATTTTGTTGAGGGTGGCGTATGATTCCACGTCTTCCGACACGCCTTCGAGGTTGATAGTGTACAACATATACTTGTCTTCGACTTGAGAGTTGCTAATATTGGATATAAAGTTTTTGTGCAATAGGTTGTATATAATACTTCTTATCGAACTAGCTTCCACGTCGTCGTAGAGATCGCGGTTGAGAATGGTGCAGAGTGAGAAGACTTCGATGACCTTATGTTCGTCGTTATTCTCCACGGCGGCGCCGTTTTCGCCCACTACGAAATTACCGCTCTCGTCTAATTGATAGCCGATTTTGTTTATTCTATCGATAAATTCGTATTGTTTGTCAATATCGGCAGTACCCGTGTAAGGGGTCATAATGATGAGCATATTGTCATATTTTTTGGCAATTTTTTCAGGGAAATTAGGGTTAGGGTTTTCCTTGGTCATTGTGATGTAGTTGAGCGGAGCCTTGAGTTGGAAGTATGCGCAAGGGATAGCCATTGCAAGGCAAAGAACAGTCACTACGACCACAACCCACTTCTTGGTCATGACTTTGGCAACGGGCTTTAGTCTGACTTCCACTTGCCATTTGTGAGTAGTCTTTTTGACCAGTTTGTCAAATATCAAGATGAGGATAGGTTGTATAAAGATTACGGCGAGCAAGGACAATATTACGCCCTTAGCGAGTACGAAGCCGAGGTCGTAGCCCATCTTATATTTCATAAAGAACAGCGCGATAAAGCCGCCCACCGTAGTGAGAGCAGAGGAGGAGATAGCGGCAATGGTCTTAGGCAGAGCCTTGATTAGAGCCTCTTTAGGCGTCATACAGTGCTCCAATTCTTCGTAATACGTGTGCATGAGGAATATCGAATAGTCCATTGCAATCGCCAGTTGTAAGATCGTGGAGCAAGAGGAGGTTATGCTGCTGATAGTGCCTAGAGGCGTGCCCGCGAGCGGACCTCCCGCAATGACGTTGCTACCCATGTTTAAGAGCAAAGAAATGCCGAGCGTAGCCAGAAAAATGAGTGGCTCGAGATAGCTTTTGGTCGTAATAAGGAGGATAACCAAAACTACCAAGACGACCACGGCAAAGAATTTAGGCATATCGCCGACGGAGGATTCTACCAATTTTCTTGCATTGGTCGAAGTTCCGCCAAAGTAATATATATCTTCGGCACTCGAGCCTAATCCTTGCGGAATTACGATAGAGCCGTTGTCGATGCCCGCTTGCAGTTCGGTCTTGACAATATCTTCTATCGTGTTGAGAGAATTGATAGTTCTGCTGTCGGAGCCGGCATATTTGAAGTAGAAAGACACGAAGTAAGTAGTATATTTTTCTCCCGTGTAGCTGTCGTTTACGATATTGCCGTCCTTGTCCGTCACTTTGATAAACTTGGAAGTGGCAAGGGCAATGGCTTGTTCTACGTCTTCAGCCTCGCCCACTCTGTTTAGTTCGTCGAGTTTGTCAAAAGTACCTATCCACACGGTTTTGGAAATAGCGGAGGAGAGAGTAGCTTGTTTACCGTCGATTACGGCATTAGAAGTAGTGACTTTGTCGACTATCTTTTTTACTTGATTTTGGCTGGCAAAGGAGATAGAAATCGTACAATCGCCGATAATATTAAATTCGCTCTCGAGCAATTTTTTTGCTATAACCGTATCGGTGCTTTTGTCGAGATAGGATAGGACGTCGCCCTCCTTGTCCACCACCAGCATTCCGACGACGGACAGAGCTATCAGCAACACTACCACGCAAATTATCACGATTTTGTGATTCATAATCCAAGTTGCAAGTTTGGTCATCAATCTTCTCCTATATGTAAATAATATTCACCAATAATAATATCAAATTTATTTCAAATAATCAACACATTATAGGCGTTAGAACTAAAATATTACATAATTAATTATTTTACATAATTTTCCAATATTGTGAGCCAAGCGCAAAGCTTTCAAAATCCGCTCGAAACTTGCCGTTTGAGCCAAATAGTGCAATTTCACACAAAATTTTGTAAAGCTTCTTCAAAAAAATCACAAAAATACTTTGCATAGCTTGGCTTAGGTGTTATAATGCTAATATGCGTATCGGAATATCAACGGCATCGTATTTTCCCAATCTCTACACCGAGCAGGCAGTCGGCGCAATAGCCGAGGCGGGTTGCGGTGTGTGCGAGGTTTTTTTGGCTTCGCATTACGAGTATAGGAGCGAGTTTGGCGAGGTTTTGCTAGATAGTCTTGCTAAGGCTCGCGGGGTACACTCTTTGGACGTACATTCCATACATACTCTTACCAACCAATTCGAGCCCGACCTCTTCAATAGGGGAGATAGAGCCAGAGCCGACGCATTCGACGCTTTCAACAAGGCGTGCAAGGTAGGACAGACGATAGGCGCCAAGCATTATACTTTCCACGGACCAACGCTTCTCAAAAGAGCCGTCAAGTATACTTTCGACTATCCGCGTCTAGCTACCACAGTCAACAAACTCATAGAGATTGCGGCAAGTTACGGTCTCAAGTTTTGCTACGAAAACGTGCATTGGACGTACTGTTCCACTCCGACGTACTTTGACAATCTCAAGAGACTTTGTCCCGACTTGGGTGCGGTGCTCGACATCAAACAAGCCATGCAGTCGGGCATAGATTGGAGAGAGTTTCTTGAGGTGCAAAAGGATAGATTATGCACCGTCCACGTGTGCGATTACGACGAGTCGGGTTTGGCAATCCCGGGTAGAGGAACTTTCGATTTCGTCGAGTTTTTCGCAAGGCTTATGGACGCGGGGTACGACGGACCTTGCCTTATGGAAGTGTATGACAAAAATTACGAAGACATAGCACAGCTTAAGGACAGTTATTTATACCTTTGCGACTGTCTGGATAGGGCGCAAAACAAATAATCTAGTATGCAAATATACTTAACGGGCGCTTGCCTAACCTAAATTTAACAAAAATAATACCTCGGAGGGTACAAATGAGATATAACAAAAAAGAAATGAAAATCAGATTGGATTACAACAATATGATGAGCACCGCCGTAGCAGACGGCTTTACCGACAAGGATTTTTCCTCTCGTCTCGGCGAAATTACCAACGCTTTCGAAGCAGTCAAAGCGGGTAGAGGCAAGAATATGATGGGTTGGACGGATCTGCCTTACAATCAAACCGAAGTAATCGAGGACATTCTTGCTACTGCTAAATACGTTCGCAAAAACTTCGAGTATTTCGTAGTTTTGGGTATCGGCGGCAGCGCGCTCGGTCCAATCGCGGCTTTCCAAGCAATATGCCACTTGCACTACAACGACTTGCCTAAGCGCAAGAGAAAGGGACCTAAGTTTTACGTTGAGGACAACGTGGACCCTGAGAGAATGGCGGCGCTTCTCGACGTCATCGACGTAGAAAAGACCATGTTCAACGTCATCACCAAGAGTGGCTCTACTTCCGAGACCATGACGCAATATCTTATCATCAACGATATTCTTACCTCCAAGCTCGGAGATAAGGCAAAAGACCATATCATCGCCACCACTTCCAAAGCAACGGGCAACCTTATCAAAATCGCTCAAAAGGAGGGCTACAAGACCTTCTATATTCCTGACGGAGTAGGCGGAAGATTTAGCGAACTTTGCCCTGTAGGACTTTTCCCTGCCGCTGTCAACGGCATTGACATCAAGGCACTCATAGGTGGCGCGAAATATATGGACGAGCAATGCCAATCCGCCAACGTCAAGAAGAACCCTGCGCTAATGGCAGGCACTTTGCAATATATGGCTATGCAAAAGGGCAAAAATATCTCCGTAATGATGCCTTACGCCGACGGTCTCAAGTTTATCGCAGACTGGTATTGTCAACTTTGGGGTGAGAGCCTCGGTAAGAACAAAAACCTCGACGGCACGGCTTGCAACAAGGGTCAGACCCCTGTCAAGGCTTTGGGCGTAACCGACCAACACTCTCAAGTGCAACTCTATGCCGAAGGTCCGTTTGACAAGGTTATCACCTTTATCGGCGTAGACGAATACCGCAGCGAGGTCAAGATTGCTAACGGTTGCGAAGAATTCCCTAACGTCAACTTCCTCTGCGGACACACAATGAACGAACTCATTCAAGCAGAGCGCAAGGCTACCGAGTACGCAATCACCAAGGCGGGCAAGATGAATCACACCATTATGCTCCCTCAGCTCAACGAGTTTACCTTGGGACAACTTCTCATGTTCTTTATGCTCAAGACGGCTTACACCGGCGCTTTGCTCGGCATCGACACCTTCAACCAACCGGGCGTAGAAGAGGGCAAAAACGCAACCTACGCACTCCTCGGCAGACCTGGCTACGACGAGAAGAGAGCAGAGCTGGCTAATGCGCCTCAGAAGCAAAACAAGTATATCATCTAATTTTGACGGCGGATATACTTCGTTATGCGTTGTCAAGCGACTATTTTTCTTGCTCACGTACGCTAAGTACGCTCGCTTCGATAAAACAGTCGCTTTCCTAGCCTAACTCGCATCTACGCCGTCAAACATAATCAAAATGGCTAATTACTAAATTGAGGCAACTGATAAAGTTGCCTTTTTCTTTGTCTAACTCGCATCTCTACCGTCAAATGGTGATGGAGTGTCGACCAAGCAGTGTGTCATTGTGAGGCTATAAAATAGCCGTGACAATCTCTATACTTGAAAAGCCTCCATTGTGTAAAGGGAGGTGGCTCGCCAAAAGGCGAGACGGAGGGATTGATAATTCTAATTTTATTCTTTGAGAAACAACGCAATCTCTCAAAAGTCTGTGCAATGGAATTGGGACCGCGGTAGCGGTGAAATGGTTGTCATATTCGAACCTATGCCGTGAGGGAATAGCGAAACAGTTACTAAGTACAAAATAAGGCAACTTTTTTATAGTTGCCTTTTTAATTTCTAATCGTCTATATCGTCAAAGAGTGGACTGTCAAAGAATTCTTTTAGCGTTATGCCGAGCCCTTCGCAGAGGTATAGTATCGTTGCAAGTTTCGGATTTTGGCTTCTACCCGAAAAGATACTATTGACCGTCGATTGTATGACTCCCGAATCGGCACACAACTTGTTGGGCGTAATATTACGCTCTCTGCAATATTCGAGTATTCTTTTTGCTACCGCTTCGTGTAATTTCATTTTAGTTTCCCAATGCCATTATATACTGCTGTTTGTTTTTATGGACACTATTACAAGTTAAAGAATGGCGTATGAATC
>CAMBZZ010000009.1 GCA_945872615.1 uncultured Clostridia bacterium
ATTTTGTATGAACTATCTTTTTTATCGGGTGTTGCACTTGATAGTATAATTCACCAAATAATTGCGGTCTTTATTATATAATTTTATTCTCCGCGTTGACTTTAGGCTCGAGTTTTGTTACAATCAAACGTGACGATACTATATAGCATAGGAGATTGTTATGAACTATAGAGAAACGATGAACGTCAATGAAAAGGGACACCTGCAAATCGGTGGCGTTGACTGTGTAGATTTAGTTGCCAAGTATTCCACGCCGCTCTACGTTATGGACGAAGATTATATCAGAGGCGTAGTAAGAGCTTTTAGAAACACCGTTGCCAATACTTACGGTCATGGCAACGTTGCCTATGCTTCCAAAGCCTTTAGTTGCAAGGCAATTTACAAAATTATGAAAGAAGAGGACGCCAATATCGACGTTGTTTCGGCGGGAGAGCTCTATACCGCAATCAGTGCGGGATTCGACCCTGCCAAGGCGTATTTCCACGGCAACAACAAGTTGGTTTCGGAACTCGAATACGCTATATCCAACGGCGTCGGTGTCATTGTAGTGGACAATCTCGAAGAGGTGGATATTATTGACGAAATATGTGCAAGATACTCCCGCAAGCAAAAGGTGCTTATCCGTACCAACCCGGGGGTTGAAGCGCATACGCACACCTTTATTCAGACGGCTAAGGTAGATAGCAAATTCGGTTTTTCCATTGCTAGCGGCGATGCTCTCGAAGTAATAAACAAAATCAAAAAGTCCGACAACGTTTATTTTAGAGGTTTGCATTGCCATATAGGCTCCCAAATTTTCGACAAGTCGGCTTTTGCCTTGGCTGTAGAAGTTATGACCGATTTTATCGCTACTCTCAAACAGCAAGGTGTCGAGGTGGAAGAGCTCAATCTCGGCGGAGGCTTTGGTGTACATTACAGCGGAGACGACCCAAAATTCAATATCAAAGAATACTGCGAATACGTCGAATTACTCACCGACACTCTCAACGACTGCGTGGCAAAGAAACATATTTCCAAGCCTTACTTTATGATAGAGCCGGGTAGAAGTATCGTCGGCGAGGCGGGAGTTACTCTCTACAGCGTCGGCGCAATCAAGGACATCAAGGGCATCAGGAAGTATTTGGCTATAGACGGGGGAATGACTGACAATATTCGTCCCGCTCTATACGACGCCAAGTACGAAGCCGTCATAGCCAACAAAGCCGACAAGGCGGGTGAAGAAGTTGTCACCATAGCAGGTAAATGTTGCGAAAGCGGCGACGTAATCATCAAAGACATTTGCTTGCCTAAGGCGCAAAGAGGCGATATTATCGCCGTATTCACCACGGGTGCATACAACTATTCGATGTCGAGCAATTACAACCGCAATTTTGTACCGCCTGTCGTATTCGTATCGGGTGGAAAAAGTAAATACGCCGTCAAGCCTCAGACTTTTGAGGACTTAGTACGCAACGACGTGGAGGAAGATTATCAATAATGTTATATATTATCACTTCGCTAGCCGACTATCCGAGACTTGCGTTTTTAGGTGTGCTTGCATATCTGATAGCGATATTGTTTGCTATAGTTTTGCACGAAATGGCGCATGGCTGGGTAGCGTATCTCAACGGTGATTATACTGCAAAGATGCGAGGTAGACTTTCGCTCAACCCACTCAAACACATTGACCCTATAGGATTTTTGATGATGTTGTTGGTTGGTTTCGGTTGGGCGAAACCCGTACCTATCGACCCACGCAATTTTAGAGATTACAAGAAAGGTATGATAACGGTCTCTTTGGCGGGAGTTATATGCAATTTTATCGTAGCATTTTTGGCTACCGCCGTTTATGCGATATTGATTGCGTGTACCAAGAGCGTTGACTTGACGATTTACGTGGGGCAAGAAATATCGGCGGGGCAATACGCATATTTCTTTTTCTCGTATCTCTTCCAGTTTAGCATAATATTCAACCTCACGCTTATGGCGTTCAACCTTTTGCCTATATATCCGCTAGACGGATTTAGATTGTTCGAAACGCTCAAGCCGTCGAGCAAATACGTAGATTTTATGTATAGATACGGCAATTATGCTCTTCTGATATTGCTTATCGGTAGCAGCGTTTTGGGTAGAATTAGTCCTTATCTCGATATATTCGGTATGTATATCACGTTTGTACGCAACGTCGTAGGCAAACTATTCGGTTTGATATTCGGCGTCAATATTTTGTAGGTAAATATGGCGAATTTTTTTGAAAAACACGCTAGCGACGTAGTCAAGTTTAGTTTGCTTGATTTTGAAGGACCAATCGACTTGCTCTACACCCTTATAGTGGTGGAGGGCAAGTACGACTTGCTTACCTTTCCGCTAGCGCAAATCACGGGGCAATATATGCAGTATATGGAAGGGGTCGGACAGCTCGATATGGACGTGGCTTCCGACTTCGTATCCGTTGCCGCCACGCTGTTAGAAATTAAATCTAAGGACGCGTTGCCTAAAGAAGAAATCGAAGACGAAGATTATATCGAAGAGGAAGACCCCGAGGAATTGCTTAGACGAAGATTGCTTATGTATGCAATGTTCAAAGAAAAGGGAGAGGCGCTCAAGGAGAGAGAGACGCTCAACAAATTTTATCGCAAGCCGGTATTTACAGACAAGGACGCGATTATCGTTCTAAGCAATTTTGACCTCAACAATCTCATCGACGCATACGGAAGAATGCTACTTAGGCTCAACGAAAAAGAGATTGCTTTCGCAACCAAAAAGATTGTCAAAGACCCTTATACCGTGGCAGATAAAATCAACTATATAGCCAAGAGGGTCATTGAACAAAGAAGTGTCAAGTTTAGCGAATTGTTTGGAGATAACGTAGAAAAAAGCGAGAAAATATCTACTTTCCAAGCACTTCTCGAACTTATGAAGAAACAAATCGTCAAAGCTACTCAACAGTCGTTTACCGATGATATTCTCATCGAATACAACGAAGAAATCGACAGCGAAGCAATAGATTATTCGCATTTGACCGATACGGAGGAATAGAATGAAAAATTTAGTCAACGTCGTGGAAGCGATAATATTTGCGGCGGGAGTACCGATAAGCAGACAAGATATATTGTCCAAACTTCCGGACGATGTGTCCAAACGCAATCTCAACGACGCAATATTCGAATTGGAAGAAAAATATAGCGGAGATTGCGGAATCAGATTGGAAGTATTCAATGACAAGGTTCAGTTTTGTTCCAATAGCAAATATGGCGAAATCGTAGCCGAGGTTTTGCAACCCGTCAAAGAGAAGGAACTCTCCAAAATTTTGGTCGAAGTGTTGTCGATTATCGCATATCAACAGCCAATCACTCGTAGCGAAATAGAAGAAATAAGAGGCGTAAGTCCCGATTATGCTATCAGCGTACTTCTCAAAGCCGACCTTATCAAGAGCTGTGGATTTAAGCAATCTCCGGGTAAGCCCGTATTGTACGGCACGACGGAGGAATTTCTCAAAAAGTTTGAATTGCATTCTATAGACGAATTGCCTGATTACGGTGAAGTTATGAAGAGACTTATCGAATACGGCAACTTCAATGCTCAGACCGAGGGGCTGTATAGGGAAGTGCAACTCTCGGACGACTATAGCGAGGGTGCTACGTCAAGTCAAATTCAGCAACAAGACGAGCTGGACGCAATGCTTGACAGCAACAATCCCGACTTTTTGGAGGGGGAAGACTTCGTAACTTTTGAAAGCGGCGAGGACGACGATACGATAGGGGTATAATTGCGTAATATACGCTATCTTTAGTTGACCTATAGATAACGTTAGCGCTACAGGCGGTATCTAACGGCAATTCCGCGTCAATCGCTAACGTTATCGAAAATATCAAAACTAAACAATCATATACAAAAAGAGGGTTATGCCTCTTTTTTTTTGTATTTTCAGCGCCGTTTGCACACAACAATATTATGGTTTGGTTGATTTTGAGTTTGTCGGGTGCAATAGTAATCTCAATTTTGTCGATTATAGCATTAGCTACTTTGACGATAAAAGGATATTTTGATTCACATAACGGTAGAGCGAGTTTTGAGATTGCTTTGATGACAAAGACTATATTAAAAATTATTATTTTCGAATGCAAGGGAAACGTCTATTATCAAATAGGCAATAGGGATTTTGAAAAAATCAATCTCACTTCGACACGCAGACAAATTAAATCCACCAAACCATCGCCAAAACAAAAGGAAATTTTAGTTGATTTATTACCCATACCTCTTCGTAGTTTTCACGTCTATCTATCTTATTGCGCCGATAATATGTGGAGCGCAATGCTGAAACCGTTGCTTGAGGGATTTCGCGGCGCGATAGACTATCTTAGCCGCGGTTTAATAAAATGCGAAGATACGTCACTCGTTATCAACGACGCGTACGCTCGACAAGGCTTTATGCTTTGCTTAGGCGTTAATATCAAAGTATTTACAATTTTAGGTTTGCTGACAAAGGTGCTAGTTCTTCGGAGAAAAACGAAAGCATCCGATAGTAAGACAAAGGCTTGAACAAGATGGTATAAGATTATGATTGCCAAAGTTGCAGAGTACTGCTTGTGGATCGATCTTATAGATTGCCGCCAATAATTAGACTAATTGAAGATAGCAAATCTTTTGTCTACTAAGTTACCGAGGTACGTCAAATAAACGTCTAAAATTATCAATATTAAATTAATAACAAAATAAATATCTCAACTAAATGTAAAAATCTGCACAAAATATATGATAGAAATAGAATTAGATAAGGAGAGTGGAGTATGAACGATATACAGGATATTATGAGTAGCGCGCTCAACAGTCTAAAAGGCGTAGTTGAGAGCGATTCGGCAGTCTCGAGACCAATCACCATGCCCGACGGTACGACGATTGTCCCTATGTCTAAGATAACCATAGGCATAGCGAGCGGTGGCGGAGAGATAAACAAAAATAAAGAATACGACGTATTCAATATGCCGTTCGCAGGAGGCGGCGGAGGCGGAATATCTATCACGCCGCTTGGTTTTTTGGTATGTTACGACGAGGGGTTTAGATTGATAAAAGTAGAAGATAAGGAGAAAGAAGAGAGATGGAAAGACTTGATAAGTCTGGCAACAAAAGTCATCAAAAGATAAAATTCGAGGGTAAATACTTCTTAATTACCTTGTTTTTCATAATAATATCAACAAATTTATTACCAATAATGATATTTTGTAGAAAAAACGAAGAAGTCGAAATAGGTACTGATTTACAGGCTGTCGAAACCGTCAAATATAATTCTTCTAGCGCAACTATCGTCGTGGACCAAAAGAGTAAAAAGATATTGTCAAGTAGCAATGCTCATGTAAGACTTGCTATGGCAAGCACTACCAAAATAATGACGGCAATGGTCGTACTTGACAACGTAGTCGACGTCGACGTGCAATTAGCTATTCCGCAAGAGGCTGTTGGTGTAGAAGGGTCTTCGGTGTATCTTAAGCGCAACGAGATATGGAGCGTACGAGATTTACTTTATGCCCTCATGCTGCGTAGCGGCAACGATGCGGCGGTTGCCTTGTCAATAGCCGTTGGCGGAAGCGTTCAAGGCTTTGTTGATATGATGAACGCAAAAGTTTCGGAGTTGGGGCTAAAAGATACTCATTTTACCAATCCGCACGGACTACACGACGACAATCACTATACTACCGCCTATGATTTAGCTATAATAACGGCTGAAGCTATGAAAAACCCGCTGTTCAAAAGTATTGTTTCCGCCAAATCGTATGTGGTAGAGGGCAATTATACTCACGATAGATACTATTTAGGCAACAAAAACAAGATGCTCTTAATGATGGAGGGCGCGGACGGGGTCAAGACCGGCTATACCAAAAATTCCGGCAGATGTTTGGTCAGTTCGGCAACTAGAGGGGATACGCAGCTGATATGTGTGGTACTCAACGTTCACGATATGTGGAACGTCAGCAAAAATCTGCTGGAAAAGGGCTTCGAGCAAATTAAAAATTAGTTTGATTGAAATCGGCAATCTATCCAACCGTTATTTGCCCGTTTATGCAAAATTTTTGTCAAATTGCTTCGACCTGACACGCAAATACTTGCTTTTTAGGTCGAGGCAATTTATAATTATTTAAGGAGAAGAGAGCAATGGAAAGACTAAACAGATTTTTGGCGCGCAACGGGGTTGCTTCGAGACGCAACGCGGACAAAATGATTGCCCAAGGGCAAGTCAAGGTCAACGGAGAGGTAGTCGATCGCCTTGGTGCGACTATCAATCCCGACAACGACGTCGTGACGTGCAACGGAATTACCGTCAAAGCCGTCAAACCGGTCTACATAATGTTTTATAAGCCTAAGGGCTGTATCACCACCAAGAAGGACGAATTGGGTCGTAAGACGATATTCGATTACGTTACCGTGGACGTAGCGGGGCTTGTGCCCGTAGGCAGGCTCGACTATGAGACTGAGGGGTTGCTATTGCTTACCAACGACGGACAACTTGCGCACGCGCTTACTCACCCGAGCCACGAAATTCCTAAGACGTACGTAGTCAAAGTCGAGGGCGAAGTACCCGAACATAATCTTGCCCAACTACGCAAGGGCGTGATGGTAGACGGTGTCAAGACCAAGCGTAGCAAGGTCAAGTTGCTAGAATATAAGGACGGAATATCCAAAATTCAAGTAACCATTTACGAAGGAAGAAACAGACAGATTCGCAAAATGTTCGAGGCTATTGACAAAGAAGTCATCTTCCTCAAGAGGACCGCAGTAGCCGATTTAAGGCTTGGCGGATTGTCCCGAGGCGGGTATAGATACCTCAACGAGTTTGAGATAGACTATCTCAAAAGACTGTAAATCCTACGAGCACTAATTTAGTTAGATTATTAGATACAACGGTAATTCGCCGTTGTATTTTTTTAACTTACCGTATCGCGTCCAATCGAGTTATCCGTCGGTATTTGCCATGTCGGTTAAAAAATCTAGAGATTGCGAATATGCAAAACGCGCGCCTAAAAACCTAAATTGATAAATTTTCTAAACAATTTGCACGCAAATATACACAAATATTTTTTTTATTCAATTTACTCACAAATGTACTGCAAATCCTTGCAAAAATTTTAACAAAAATATATAATGCTATTGGTAAAATTATACAACACTATTTGGAGGTAAATATGGAGAATAAAAATCTCTCAACTTTCTCTAAGGCGCTTGACAAGGCTTGTTCCAAAATCAAGTCTTTCGTCAACGACATCGTAGACGCCGAGAGTTTTGTAGAGACTGACGCTTTCCTTACCGGCAAAGGCTTTGACAGTGCCCTCGAGGCTTTGGGTGAAGGTGTTATTACGGGTTACGCTACCATACAAGGTCACCCGGTTCATCTTTTTGCTCAAAACGCAGAGGTGCTCAAAGGAAGTATGTCTCAAGCACAAGCAGACAAAATTGCCAAAGCAATGCAAAGAGCAGTCAGTGCGGGAGTACCGTTCGTATCAATCATCGATTGTAGCGGTGCAAGAGTAGGCGAAGGTGCCGCAGTTTTGGAGAGTTATGCGCAACTCATCGCCAACAGCGCTATTTTGGCGGACAACGTGCCACACGTAGCGATAGTCAAGGGCGTTGCCGTAGGAATGATGGCAACTTACGTTGCGGGCGCGGACTTTGTCTTTATGTCCAAGGACGCGATTATGTCGGTCAATTCTCCAATGTATCTTGCTTCCGACGTCAAAAATTTCCCTATCAATTATACGCAGCTTATAGGATACGACAACTACGCTAAGAGCACGGATTTAGCTCAATTTATTTACAAAGATTCTGCAGATTTAAGCAGCCAACTCGCACGTTTGTTCGCTACGGTTTTGCCAGCCGACGAAGAAGAGAGTGAGGACGACCCTAATCGTATCGATCCTGCGCTTGATGGCGCAATGACTGCGGCTCAAAGGACGGAGAGCATTTGCGATAAGGGCTCGGTAATAACTTTCAATGCAAGTTACGCTCCCGAGGTTGTTTGTTCGCTTGCCAAAATCAACGGCATTTCCGTCGGCGTGATTGCCACCGAAGGCGATTATATCAGCCAAGAAGGCGTAGAGAAGGCTACCGATTTTATCGACAAACTTGAAAGTTTCGATTTGCCGCTCGTTACGCTCGTAGACACTTTGGGCGTCAATCCTACGCTCGAGCAAGAGCTTAGCGGCTTCGCTAAGAAGACCAATCGTCTTATGCAGACCATTGCGGCAAGTAGCATTGCCAAAATCGGCGTAGCGGTAGGCAACGCGGTAGGTTTCGGATACAGCGCACTCATGAGCAAGGGCTTAGGCTTCGGCTATACGCTTGCTTGCGAACGTTCCGTCATTAGTCCTATACCATCAGACACGGCGGTAGTTGCTATGATGAACGAGCAACTCAAAGAGGGTGGCAACAGCGAAGAGTTGCGTGCTCGCCTCAGCGAAAAATATCAACAAATGCAAGCCAATCCGCTCGTAGCGGCTAAGGACGGCTACATCGACAACGTAATCGAAGCATGCAATATCAGACCTTACGTATCGTCGGCGTTGCTCATGTTGCTCGGCTTGTGAGGTGAAAGATGAAAAGAGCAAAAATTATATTTTCAATAATTTTGCTTGTTTGTCTCATGTCGTTGTTCGTGGGTTGCACGCTAGAATACGGCAATCCCGACAGCCTCGGCATAGGTGATATGTCGGTCGGCAGAAGGATTACCACGGGACTGTTGGTATCTGTTTTGGGCATAGGAATGGTATTCGTCGTCCTTATAGTATTGATATTATTTATCAAACTTATGGAAGTGTTGCTCAATTTGTTCAAAAATATGAAGAAACCTCAGAAGCCTGTCGAAGCCAAACCGCAACCCGTCGTCACCGCGACGGCAGTCGAGGACAATCAAGCAGAGGAAGAAGTAGTCGCAGCGATTACGGCGGCACTCGTAGCGTATTACGAGTCCAACGGCGTCGTAATCACGTCAAGCCTACCGTTCAAGGTTCGCTCAATCAAACAAATAAAATAAATATCCATACAATAGGAGAGTATTATGCGTAAATTCAACGTTAAGGTCAACGGCAAGGACTATGCCGTAGAAGTAGAAGAAATCGGCGGAGCAACCGTCGCAACCGCTCCCGTAGCGGCACCTACCGCAAGCGCGGCTCCCGCACCTAAGGCAGCTCCTGCTCCCGCAGCGGCGCCTGCAGGCGGCAAGGCAGTCAACGCTCCGATGCCTGGTCTTGTCAAGAAACTTTGTTTCGACAACGGTGCAACAGTCAAAGAGGGCGACACTATCGTAATTTTGGAAGCAATGAAGATGGATACGCCTGTCGTTGCCAACGCAAGCGGAGTTATCACTTATTCTACCACCGCGGGTACCAACGTAGATACCGGCGCGGTATTGTGTACTATAGCATAATTTTGGAGGAAAGACCGTGAACTTTTTTCTTACTCTACCATCGTTCTCTCTGGTAGACTCGCTCAAAAATCTGTGGTACAGCACGGGTTTTATGACGTCGCTCACGCCGATATGGCAAAACCTTATCATGATGGCGATAGCGTGCTTGCTCATATACCTTGCCGTAGCCAAAGAGTTTGAACCAAACCTTTTGCTTGCGATTGGTTTCGGTATGTTTATCATCAATATACCGGGAGCGTATTCTATCTTGTACGGAACTTTGGGATACGACGTTACCTTCGTTGGCTCTCAGGAGCAAATCAACGCGCTGATTTCGGCGGGCGTTCTCAACGAAGCGGGACAATTTTTGTACAACGGCAGCGTAATAGCGGGCACCGTTCCCGAGCTTGCCCAAATGATCGGCATAACTTTTGCTGACGGCACCAGCACGCTTACCCAGTTGCATATCGTAGAAGAAAAGATTGCAGAGATCGTCGGCAGCTATCAGTCGCTCGTAGCGGGCAACGCGGCGTTTGAGGGCGTGACGCTTGCCGAAGAGATGACTATCAACCACGCGGTCGTTGCCGACCAAGGTTTGTTCTACTATCTCTACAAGGGTGTAGAATGGGTTATCTATCCGCCACTTATCTTTTTGGGTATCGGTGCAATGACCGACTTCGGTCCTCTCATTGCCAATCCAAAGAGTTTGTTGCTCGGCGCAGCCGCACAGCTGGGTATCTTCGTCACCTTTATCGTAGCAGTCAATATCGGCTTTACGGGAGAAGAAGCAGCGGCAATCGGTATCATCGGCGGAGCAGACGGACCTACGGCAATTTACGTAACTACCAAACTTGCGGCTCACTTGTTGCCTGCAATAGCGGTAGCGGCATATTCTTACATGGCGCTCATCAAGGTTATCCAACCGCCTATCATGAAGTTGCTCACCACCAAGAAAGAAAGACAAATCGTCATGGAACAGCTTAGACCCGTTTCCAAGACGGAGAAAGTTATCTTCCCATTGGCGGTAACGGCAATCGTAGGTATCATCTTACCATCGGCTATACCGCTTTTGGGTATGTTGATGCTCGGCAACCTTATGAAAGAGTCGGGCGTGGTACCAAGACTTGTTCGCACGGCTTCCAACGAACTTATCAATATCATCACGATATTGCTCGGCTTGTTGGTAGGTACCAAGGCGACTGCCGACGTCTTCCTCAACACGCAGACCTTGCTCATTATCATCATCGGCGTATGCGCCTTCTCCTTCGGTACGGCGGGCGGACTTCTCATCGGTAAGATTATGTGCAAACTCTCGAGGGGAAAAATCAATCCGCTCATCGGTGCTGCGGGCGTATCCGCGGTGCCAATGGCTGCGAGAATTGCCCACAACGTAGGACAAGAAGAAAATCCAAGCAACTATCTGCTTATGCACGCTATGGGACCTAACGTCGCAGGCGTTATCGGCTCGGCAGTAGCCGCAGGCGTATTGCTCGCAATATTCGCATAAGCCACAAACTAAATAGAGGTGTTATTATGGTAAAACTTACAGAAACAATTTTGCGTGACGCGCATCAGTCGCAAGCCGCAACGAGAATGAGACTTGACGAGATGTTGCCAATGGCTTCCAAGCTCGACGAAGTAGGATATTATTCTATAGAGTGTTGGGGTGGAGCAACCTTCGACTCTTGTTTGAGATTTCTCAACGAAGACCCATGGGATAGACTTAGACAACTCAAAAAGGCTATGCCTAAGACCAAATTGCAGATGCTTCTCAGAGGACAAAATATCCTCGGTTACAAGCACTATGCCGACGACGTCGTAGACGAGTTCGTCAAGAAGTCGATTGAAAACGGTATCGACGTAATCCGTATCTTCGACGCACTCAACGACAAGCGTAATATGGCTCAAGCAATGAAGAGTTGCAAGAAGTACGGCGCAGTTTGCGAAGCAACTATTTCTTATACTACCAGCCCAGTACACACCAACGAGTATTTTATCAAGCTTGCCAAAGAACTCGAAGATATGGGTGCGGACAACATTTGTATCAAGGACATGGCGGGTATATTGCTCCCATACGTGGCTTACGACCTCGTCAAGGGTATGAAAGCCGTCCTCAAGCCTGAGACGCTCATTCACGTGCATACTCACCAAACGGCTGGCACGGGCAACCAAACCTACCTCAAGTGCATCGAGGCGGGCGCCGACATCATCGATACGGCACTCAGCGCACTCGGCAACGGTACTTCTCAACCTGCTACCGAGCCAATGGTTGCTATTTTGCAAAATACCCCTTACGACACGGGCATCGACCTCAAGACGGTAAGCGACCTCTCCAATATGTTCGTACCTATCGCGGACAGACTTAAGAAGGACGGCTGGCTCACCGACAAGTCGCTCAAGACCGACGTCAACGCCCTCATTTACCAAGTGCCGGGCGGTATGCTTTCCAACCTCGTCGGACAACTCAAGAAGCTGGGCGCAATGGACAAATACGAGCAAGTGCTTGCCGAAGTTCCTAACGTTAGGAAGGACCTCGGTTATCCTCCACTCGTAACTCCTACCAGCCAAATCGTCGGCACGCAAGCCGTGTTCAACATCGTGTCGGGCGAGAGATACAAGATGGTTTCCGCCGAGACCAAAGGACTTTTGAGAGGCGAGTACGGTCAACTTCCAGCCGAGCCAAATCCCGAAATCGTCAAGAAGATTCTCGGTGACGAAGAGAGAATTACTTGCCGTCCTGCCGATAGACTTCAACCCGAACTCGACAAGTACAGAGAAGAAATCAAAGAGTATATCGAACAAGACGAAGACGTGCTTTCTTACGCGCTCTTCCCACAAGTTGCTCTCAACTACTTCAAGTACAGACAAGCTAACAAGTATCACGTAGATAGCGAAGTTGGCGACGTCGCTAAGGGTATACAAGTAGTCTAAAACTTGTCCAATCAATAAATATTGATAACAAAACGACTTCTATATTTTAGAGGTCGTTTTTTGTATTGTATTGTTCAATGATATGTCTGTCATTCCGAGCGAGCAAAGCGAGCGTGGGAATCTCTTTTATTATGTCATTGCGTTGTTTACATTTTGCGATAGCAAAGACGACTGAAAGGAGAGTAGCAATCTCTATCCTATTAAAAAGACCCCTTTGTGCAAAGGGAGGTGGCTCGGCTTGCCCGAGACGGAGGGATTGCCTCAAATGTCATTGCGAAGTATTGCTTGCAATACTGTGGCAATCTCTATCAACAATGTCATTCCGCTGTGTACATTTTGCGTAAGCAAAGCGTAGCGTGGGAATCTCTATCCATACAAAAAACCGTCCCTGTGCAAGGGAAGGTGTCTTGCCAATGGCAAGACGGAAGGGTTGTAAAAACTATAAATAAACATAAAATTGACTGCGTAGATACGAGCAAGACCTAACAAAAAAACATATCACGCCATAGATGCGAGTTAGGCGAGTAAATTAGCGTAAAATAATTGACTGCGTAGATACGAGCAAGACAAGGAAAGGAGTGATTTTATCGAAACGAGCGTACTTACTGTACGTGAGTGAGAAAAATTGCTACTTGACACAGTATTGCGACGTATATACGCAGTCAATAGTAATTCTCTAAACCCAGAAGATAATCCGCCGAAACGTCAAAAAACTTTGCACACAGATACACGGCGGTAGCGCTTGGCTCGGCTTCGCCGTTTACCCACTTGGACACGGCGCGTTGGGTATATCCGATATTCTTGGCGAGCGTAGATTGATTTACGTTTTGCTCAATCATCAAAGTTTTTAGTCTTTCAGCGAACAACATAGATATATTTTAGAACTATTTTTCTCAAAAGATTGACTTAGAACTATAATTCTATTATCATATATTATATACAATAAATTTTGTTCTATACAAAACAAGGAGAAATTATGGAAGCAAATCAAGCGTCAACCCAACAATCCGTTTGCCCCAAGTGTGGCAAGAGCGTGCAGAGTGATTTTACGCGTTGCCCTTATTGCGGAGCCAAACTACAAGTAGACCCCAATGACAAGGTCGAAAAAGTTAAACAAGGCTTTTTCAACTTTTTGTCCAAAGCCAAGGATTTTTTCATTTCGGCAGGCAAATTGGCTATGTCGCACAAAAAGATTACCATAGCAATATCGGCTGTGCTAGTTTTGCTCATTGTGCTCATACCTATCATCACTACGTTTACCAATCCATTGCACCCAAACAACGTCGCCAAGGTTGACGTGGGTGTATTGACTGAGCAACAAATAAAAGATACTTACGGACAGCCTTCCAACGTCATCAATGCGTATAGCATACAAGGAATTTCTTTAGGGGTCGCGCAAGGAATGTGTCGAGAGGCATGGGTATACTATGACGATGCTTTTGCCAAAAAACTTAAAGCATTTGAAGAGAAGTTTAACAATGCTGAGAGCTTCGAAGACTTAGAAAAACTTGACAAAGAGTACAACAAGTTGACCAAGGAGAAGTTTGACTGTCTAGTTGTTGGCTTTGATATGGACGGCAACGTTTCTTTTGTTTGCCTCAACAAAAACGCCAAGTATGACGAACTTGATGTCTTTGCTTCCAAGGAGCCAAAAGAGCTCAAGAATATAGAACTCACCAAAAATACTCTTTGCCGTGGTTCTTCGGTTGCGGATAGCAATATCTCATATATCGCCAAATACAAGGACGGTAGCCTTGTCAAAGCCAAAATAACCACCAACGGCATCGCAGATGAGGAAGATACAATTGCCAAAGTTGACGTCCAATCCATATTTGGCGACCATTCTTTCAATTTTAAGGTGGTTGAGCATAGTTTTGATAGTAATTGTTATTGTCGAAACTGCCAATTGACGTTACATAATATTGATGAAAAATGTCATTGTGACAGATGTAATAATTATGTTCATAGTTTTGATTCCGAAGAACTTTGTTCTCGATGCAATTGTGACAATCAAGGCTTGCGTTATGAGTTGATTGATGGAGAGTATTCTATTACAAAATTTATAGGTGCTTCAGATAATATTATTATTCCATCAACGATAAATAATTTATCTGTGACAAGTATAGGAAGTATGGTATTTATGTTTAATAATAAACTGACAAGTATAACCATATCTGAAAACGTGACTAATATAAGATTTAACATTTTTCTTAATTTAAAAAACATCGTTGTTCAAGAAGGAAATCCTAAATATCATAGTAGCGGCAATTGTCTAATAGAAACGGAAAGTAAAACTTTGATTTTAGGTTGTTCTACAAGTGTAATTCCTATTGACGGAAGCGTGACGAGTATAGGAGAAGATGCATTCTGTGGTTGCTATGGTTTGACGAGCATAATCATACCTGACAATGTGACGAGTATAGGATCTGCTGCATTTCTTAGTTGCAGTAGCCTAACGACTATAACCTTCCAAGGTACACGAGCACAATGGAATGCAATCAGTAAAGGAAGGGGTTGGGATAGTAGTACCGGCAATTACACAATATACTGCATAGACGGCACTATAAGCAAATCTTAATCATCAATCTAATCAACACACAAAGGCACACTTCAACCAAGTGTGCCTTTCAATTTATAGCCGTCCCTGTGCAAGGGAAGGGGGACCACGAAGTGGTGGAAGGGTTGTCAATCCGTATCTACACTATGAGCAAGTTACATTGTCAAGACGGAGGGATTGCCTCAAATGTCATTGCGTTGCGTGCATTTTGCGTTAGCAAAGTGAGTAAAACGAACGCGGCAATCTTAATCCTATTGAAGCCGTCCGCTTGTGTTCGGGGTAGTGCAAGCCTTTGCAAATATCTCTTTACTTTCCCCCATATTTTTGCTACAATCTATCTATGAATATTCTTATTGTCAACGACGACGGAGTATACGCAAGCGGAATTATCACGCTTGCCAAGACGCTTAGCCCCAACCATAAGGTGACGGTAGTTGCACCGCACAAGCAAATGTCGGGCAAGAGCCACTCTATGTCTTTTCACGAATGTGTCAATTATATCAAGTTGGACCTCATTGACGGCGTGGATTGCTACGCCACTTCGGGTACGCCCGCCGACTGTGTCAAGATGGGTATCGACCTCATTTTGGGCTGCAAACCCGACCTTGTCATCAGCGGTATCAACAACGGTTACAATCTCGGCACCGACGTGCTATATTCGGGCACTGTCGGCGCAAGCGTAGAATCCGCTCTTATGGGCGTTCCTTCGCTTGCCGTATCGCAAAATTATCATCTCGACAATTACACCTATTCGGCGGATTTCGTTGCACGCCATTTGGACAGTCTCTATCGTATGCTCACCACGGCTTGCTCTATACTCAGTATCAATATCCCTTATTGCGAGGAGAAGTATATCAAGGGCGTCAAGTTTGCCAAGATAGGCAATCACGTCTACACCGACAACTACGTAGACTGTGGCTTGGAGGGCTATCTTCTCACGGGCGAGCCTATCGAGGATATAGAAAACGAGGACGACGCCGACGTGAGGTATATCCGCGAGGGCTATATCACCATTTCACCCGTGCGTGCCGATTTCAACGACTACACGGCTTATCAAATTCTCAAGGACGTCGAGCTATGAGAGTAGTGGTCGTTGGCGGAGGAGCGGCGGGAGTATTTTGCGCGGGACTGGTTGCAGGCGGTGGCAACGAGTGTATTTTGCTCGAAAAGAACGAGCGTATCGGCAAAAAGCTCTATATCACCGGCAAGGGTAGGTGCAACGTCACTCACTATTGCACCGCCCGAGATTTTCTCGACGGCGTAGTCACCAACGCCAAGTTCTTGACCTCGGCAATCTATCAATTTCCGCCACAATCAACCATAGACTTTCTGGAGAGCCACGGCGTTCCTACCAAAGTCGAGCGTGGCGACAGAGTTTTTCCCGTCTCCGACAAAGCCAACGATATTATCTCGGCTTTCGAGAAGTTTGCTCGTAGCAACGGCGTACAAATCAAACTCAACACGAGCGTCAAAGATATAGTCGTAGAAGACGGCAAAATCGTTGGGGTCAAGACGAATAATGAGTTTATCCCTTGCGATAGAGTGGTTGTTGCCACGGGTGGCAAGTCTTATTCTTCCACAGGCTCCACGGGCGACGGCTACGCCTTTGCCAAGAAGCTTGGACACAATATAATCGAGCCCAAACCAGCCTTATCCGCACTCATTGTTGACGGCGTAGACGGACTTGCCGGGCTATCTCTCAAAAACGTCACCGCCATGGCAATAGTCGACGGCAAGAGTATAGACAGCCATTTTGGCGAAATGCTCTTTACCCACGACGGACTAAGCGGACCTATCATTTTGACACTATCGAGCCTCATCAATAGATACTACGAGGGTGGCAAATTTATATCTCAAGTCAAGGTGTCTATCGACCTCAAGCCCGCGCTTGACGAGGAGCAACTTGACAAAAGGCTACTTAGAGATTTTTCTTCTACCCCCAACGCCGCTATCAAAAACGTACTTTCGGCGCTTTGCCCCAAGTCTTTGATACCTATAATATTATCACAAGCACGAATTACACCGACTTTAGCCGTCAATTCCGTCACTAAGGCTCAGCGTGCAAAACTCTTGAATACCGTCAAGCACCTTACCTTTGACGTCAAGGATATGGCAAGGCTCGACTTTGCCATAGTTACTAAGGGCGGAGTGGACGTCAGCCAAATCAATCCAAAGACTATGGAGAGTAAGCTAATCAAGGGATTATACTTCGTCGGCGAGGTGTTGGACGTGGACGCATACACTGGCGGATACAATGTCCAAATAGCCTTAGCAACCGCAAACTGCGCCGCCAAAGCCTGCCTAGAGTAAGATTATTGTCAAAAATTGCATATACGGCGTTTTTGTACTTGAAAAAGAGTATATAATATTATATAATTAGATTGCAGTATGTCCTTGCGTTGTGTCATAACTTCAATAATAATGTCATTGCGAGGCGTACGCAGTATGCCGTGGCAATCTCAAGTAGTATGTCATTCCGAGCAAGGCATTCGTGCCGTAGCGTGGGAATCTCATCCTTATAAATAGCCGTCCCTGTGTAAGGGGAGCACGTAGTGGTGGAAGGGTTGAAATATGTCATTCCGCTGCGTGCATCGAGCAAGTAGTATGTCATTCCGAGCAAGGCATTCGTGCCGTAGCGTGGGAATCTCAAAACAATATATTTTAGTCATTCAAGCCTTATCAACAAGGCAAGTTATACAAAAGGAGAAATTATGATCAACGTAGCCATTGACGGACCAAGCGGAGCAGGCAAGAGCACTATAAGCAAAATGGTTGCCGAAAAACTCGGAATTACTTATCTTGACACGGGCGCAATGTATAGAGCCGTAGCGCTCTATGCTTATCGCAAGGGCATTGACGTCAACGACCAAGAGAGGGTCGTACCGCTTTTGGACGACGTAGACATATCTTTTGAGCTTAAGGACGGACAAAAGATAATTTTGCTCAACGGCGAAGACGTATCTCAAGCAATTAGGGAGCATTATGTGTCCAAACTTGCTTCCGACGTGTCTAAGATACCTCAGGTGCGCAAGTTCTTGGTGGCTATGCAACGCAAAATCGCAGAGACTACCGACGTTGTACTCGACGGCAGAGACATTACCAGCTATGTACTGCCCAACGCCAAATTCAAATTTTATCTTACTGCAACCGCCGAGGAGAGAGCTACGAGAAGGTACAAAGAACTCACCGCCAAAGGACAAGAGGTAGACTTTGACCGCATTCTCAACGACATAATAGACCGTGACTACAACGATATGAATAGAGATTTTGCACCCCTCGTGCAAACTCAAGATTCGGTGTATATCGACAGCACGCACCTCTCGATAGACGAAGTGGCTGCAATCATCATCGGCACCGTTACCGGCGCTACCAAAGCATAAAAAATAATAAGAACAATTTCTTGGAGAATATAGTGGAAAGCAACAAAGATCAAACTACGACAACTACAACCGACCCAACCAAAGTCGACAAACCTATCAAAAAGGCAAAAAAGCACCCTCAAGATTGGTTGATTTTTCGCATAATTGGCAAAGTCGGTAGGTTCTTGGCTAAGTTTATTTGGCCTACTTTTATCTACGGCAAGCGCAATATTATCAAGGGTCGCAAGTGTATCTACGTTTGCAACCATTTAGACGCGCTCGACCCTTTCGTCATCGTAGGTAGAGTGCTCAAAGAAGAATCCAACGTCGTTATGAAGTCTTCGCTTGCCAATAGTGCTTTTATTCGATATAGTTTGTACAATATTGCGGGCGGCATACCTATCAAGCGCAACGAAAACGACGTCGTTGCCGTCAAGAAGATACTCGGCGTGCTCAATCACAAAAATCAACCCGTTTTAATTTTTCCCGAAGGCACCCGCAACCCTCACGACATCAAAGAGATGATACCTTTCAAAGACGGAAGTGCGGTTTTTGCGCTCAAAACCAAGTGCGAAATCGTGCCAATGCTTTATTATAAACGAATCGGACCTTTCCGTATCAATCGACTTTTTATCGGCAAACCCTTTGATTTAAGCCAATTTTACAACCAAAGCTTAGCCGATGCCAAGAGTACTGCAACCGACTTTATTTATCAGAAAATGTTGGCATTAAGAGCGGAAATGGACTTTTTTGTAGAAGAGTGCCATTGCAACAAAAAGAAATTCTTAGCCGAATACGGCGAAGGACAGTTTATCTGATTTATGGAGATAATCGTAGCTAAAAACAGCGGATTTTGTAGCGGCGTAAAGAATGCTATCAACATGGCGCTTAAGTGCGGTAAGTGTCAGACTTTCGGCATGCTTATTCACAACGAATATGCGCTCGAGATGCTCAAAAACCATGGAGTGGAGTACATTGACGACCTCGCCGATTACAACGGCGGAAAACTCATAATTCGTTCTCACGGCGTTTCCAAAAAGACTTACCAATATCTCGACAGCCACGGGATAGATTATATTGACGCGACTTGCGTTTTCGTCAAAAAAATTCACAATATCGTCGCCAAATATCACGATGACGGATACCGTATAATTATAATCGGCGACCCGTCTCACCCGGAGACTCAAGGTATCAACGGTTGGTGCGACGATAGCGCTATAATCATAGATAATGCCACCGACCTCGATGCTATAACACTAGATAATTGCGACAAATATTGTGTGGTTGCACAGACCACTTTTGACCACGAAAAGTTCGAAAAAATCGTAAAAATCTTAGAAAAATGCCTCAAAATAGTTGTCATACATAATACAATTTGTTATACTACTACCAGTAGGCAAGACGAGGCGTTTGAGCTTAGCAAAAAGTGCGACGCAATGCTTGTTATCGGTAGCAAAAACAGCTCCAATACACGCAAGTTGTACGGTATATGTCAAGCCAACTGTCCACGCACCTATTACGTTGAGACGGCTAGCGACGTCAAGACAATCGATGTAGCAAAAAATTTAAAAAAGCTCGGCATAATTGCGGGCGCATCAACTCCGGAAGAGTTGATCAAGGAGGTTATAACACAAATGGACGAAATTTCAAAGAAAGATGAGTTCGGAGCAATGCTTGAACAATCCGAGTCTAAGACTAAGGAAGTAAAAGCAGGCAAAATTTTCAAAGATTGCAAAGTAGTATCTGCAAACGAAGACGGTATCGTTATCAACTTCGGTGGCAAGAAAGACGGTTTTATCGACAAGACCGAAGTAGAAGTTGACGGCGTAGAATATAATCCGGACAACTACAAAGAAGGCGACGTTATCGCCGCAATCGTAGTAGAAAAATCCGGCAACAAAAAGAACAACGATTGCATATCGTTCTCTAAGAAAGCATACGACTTCAAGACTATCGTAGCCAAAGAGAGCGAAGAGAAACTCAGAAGTTCCGAGTTTAAAGCAGAAGTAGAATCCGTAGTCAAGAACGGACTCAAAACTCACGTAGGACCTTACGAAGTATTTATTCCGGCTTCTCAGATTCGCATCGGTTTCGTGACCGAAGAAGATCTCAAGAAGTACGTAGGCAAGACCCTCAGACTTAGAGCAATCAAGGGCAAGAACGACAACAGCGAAGGCGAAATCGAAATCAAGCGTCACAAGACCGTCATCGCTTCTCAGAGAGTAATTCTCGAAGAAGAGAAGAAGGCAAAAGAGGACGCTCTTTGGGAAGTACTCGTAACGGGCAACGTAGTAACGGGTAAGGTAAGAAGATTTGCCGATTTCGGTGCTTTCGTCAACGTCAACGGTTTCGATTGCCTCGTGCACATCAGCGACATCTCTCACTACAAAATCGCTCATCCAAGCGAGGTTTTGGAGCTCAACAAGTCTTACGAATTCGTAATTCTCAAGGCTGACAGAGAGAGCCAAAAGGTATCTTTGGGCTACAAACAACTCCAAAAGAAGCCGTACGAAATCGCCGCTGAGAAGTATCCTGTAGGCTCGGTTGTTACCGGCACTGTAAGAACGGTATTGCCATACGGCGCGTTCGTACTTATCGAGAGAGATGTAGACGGACTTATCCCTGTATCGGAGATTGCACACACCTTTACCAAGAGTGCAACCGACGTTTATAAAGAGGGCGACGTAGTTACAGCTAAAGTCATCAAGTTCGAAGGCAACAAGATTACTCTTTCCGCCAAGGCGCTTATAGACAAGCCGGAAGAAAAGGAAGAGGAAATCTCCGAAGAAGAGTTGCAAGCAGCCAAAGAGAAGAGGGCAAGCAAAGCGTCTAAGAAGTTCGATAGCGCTGCAGCCGTTGCTCGCAAGCCTAAGGCTAAGAAAGAAGAAAAAGAAGAGGAAGAAGTTACTTCTTGGACGTCCGAACAAGTAGAAAACGCTACTTTCAAAGATTTGTTCAAAGGTTTCGTATTCGATACCGATGACAATGCGGACAAAGAATAATTTACAATTATGACTTTTGGGGTCATAAAAATGACCCCAAAAAAAATTGTAAAAACTTACACAATTTTCTTGACAAAAAAATATTGATATAGTATATTGAATTAGTCGCAAGGATTAGATTTGTCGGGGTGTAGCGCAGTTTGGTAGCGCGCGTGGTTTGGGACCATGATGTCGGGAGTTCGAGTCTCTTCACCCCGACCAATTTATAACCTAAGGCAGACGTGGGCCATTAGCTCAGTCGGTTAGAGCAACCGGCTCATAACCGGTCGGTCCAAGGTTCGAGTCCTTGATGGCCCACCACAACTTAATAATATGGTTCGGTAGTTCAGCTGGTTAGAACGCTAGCCTGTCACGCTAGAGGTCGAGGGTTCGAGTCCCTTCCGAATCGCCAAAAAATTTTGCGATATTATTATCGCATAATTTATGCCTCGGTAGCTCAGTCGGTAGAGCAGGGGACTGAAAATCCCCGTGTCGGTGGTTCGATTCCGCCCCGAGGCACCATCGCAATGGAGCCGATAAATGCTGGTGTAGCTCAATTGGCAGAGCAGCTGATTTGTAATCAGCAGGTTGTTGGTTCGATTCCGATCACCAGCTCCAATTTTATATTATGGGCAGATTCCCGAGCGGCCAAAGGGAGCAGACTGTAAATCTGCCGACTCTGTCTACGATGGTTCGAATCCATCTCTGCCCACCAAATAGACCTAAGTAAATCTTAGGTCTATTTTTGTGTCAGAGATGTCTTCCGTTGCGTTTTACGCAACTGTATATTCGCTACGCTCATATACCAACCATCTAACTACGATGTGCACGCTCGCAAGCTCGCTGTAAGGCGAATCCATCACGCCCACCAAATAAGGACATTGACATTAGTCTATGTCCTTATTTTATTGGGCAGAGCCATTGATAAGAACTGCCCCTGCGTTCGAGCGAAGCCTCAGCCGAGGCTCCCGTAGGGAAACGGCTGTACATGTCTTTGCTGTCTAAAAAGCATAAACAGTGTTTGTTTTTAATATTTACACTCACCCAAAAATATGTTACAATCAATCTATGCAGTACAGTATCAAAAGAACAGTCGGCATTTGCGACGACAGTAGGTATATTAGGCATATCGTCTTTGAGATAGAGCAAGGCTTTCAAGACGAGTTTGACGACGTGGACGGATGGGCGGACACGATAGTTTTGTATGATAAGGGCGGGGCGGCAATAGCCACGGGCAGAGTGTTTTTGTACGACCAAGATAACAGTATTTACAAGCTTGGTAGAATTGCCGTTGTCAAGCAATACCGCAAGCACGGTTTAGGCGCCGAGGTAGTCAAAGAACTAGAAAAGATAGCCATTGAAAAGGGCGCTAAGACGCTACTCATATCCGCACAAGTCCGCTCACAAGGTTTCTACGAAAAGTGTGGCTACGTTGCTACGGAAGAAAAGTACTTTGAAGAGCACGTCCCTCACGTCAAAATGCTAAAAACCTTATAATAGGCTAATTAAAAATATTTGAGTATCAAATATATATTTCAACCTAACACTCAACAGCATAAATAGTCAAGAAATATTATTTTCTTTGCGATAGAATATAGTCGAACGGAGAGCAAGAATGAATTGGATAGCAGGCATACAAAGAGCTATAGACTACGTTGAGGATAACCTAACGGACGAGATTGACTTCAAAGACGTGGCTAAGAGAGCGTACTCGTCGACGTTTCATTTTCAAAAGGTCTTTGCTTGTATATGCGATTACAGTTTGGGAGAATATATTCGGCTTAGAAGACTATCGCAATCCGCTAAAGATTTGGCTGAGGGACAGAAGGTGTTAGACGTAGCTCTTAAATACGGCTACGACACGCCGGAGAGTTTTTCAAGAGCATTTACTCGTTTTCACGGAGTGACCCCAATGCAAGCCAAAAACGGAGCGGCTACCAAGTTCTTTTCTCGCCTCAACGTTACTCTATCTTTACAAGGAGGCAACATGATGGACTACAGAATTGAAAAATTAGATTCATTCAAAGTAGTTTGCAAAAGGCAACGATTCGTTGCCGAAAAGGAATTGACTTTCGAAAAAATTCCTGCGTTTTGGCAGCAATGCAGCGAGGACGGCACGATGAATAGCCTTATCACAAACATTCCTTCCAACCCACGACTTAAGGGTTTGCTAGGTATATCGTTTACTTCGCAATTCGAGGGCAATCGGTTCCCTTATGGCATTGGCGTTGAATACGACGGCAGAGAGGTTGACGACAGGTTTGAAGTTATCGAAATACCCGCACAAACCTACGCGGTTTTTCCTGTCAAGGGCAAGTTACCCGATTCCTTTATCAAGACGTACAAAAAGATATGCACGGAGTTTTTTCCACAGAGCGGCTACGACTACGGCAAGAGTATAGAGATGGAGGTGTACCCATCTAACGACACTCAATCATCTGACTATTATTTTGAGCTTTGGATAGCTGTCAAATAGTTGTCAAAGCAATAATACTCCGATTAGCGACGGTATAGCCGTCGCTTTTTTATTGCTAAAATCCGTCATATCCCATCAAACAATCTCATTAAGCGACAACAAGGCTGACTTATAATTTATCTATCAATCACAAGGAGAAAAAATATGCAGATAGAGATAATTCATCAACCCAACAAACTTATAGCCCGTTTGGCTGGAGAATTGGACGAATATTCGGCGGTAGAAGTGCGCAAAAAACTTGACTGGGCGATAGATTTAGCCGTAGTTCAAAATTTTATTTTCGATTTTAGCGGCGTCACGTTTATGGACAGCACGGGCATAGGTGTTTTGCTTGGTAGATACAAAAAACTCAAAGCCAAAGGTATGTACGTGCATATCACGGGTGCAAACGGGCATATTGACAAAATACTCAATACCGCGGGCATCTATACAATCATCAACAAGATAGCAAAGTGAGGTAATTATGAACAAATTTTGTATGCAAATATCGGCGTTGTCGTCCAACGAAGCTTTTGTGAGAAGTACCGTTTCGGCGTTTTGCGCCCATCTCAATCCTACGCTCGAACAACTCGAAGAAATCAAAACGGCGGTATCGGAAGCCTTTACCAACTGCGTAGTACACGCTTATTCTCGCGGCGAGGAGCAAACAATCGGCGTTGAGGTCAGTTTAGAAAAAGATAGAGCGTCAATAATAATAGAGGACCACGGCAAAGGTATCGAGGACGTCGAAAAGGCGATGCAACCTTTTTTTACTACGCGACCCGAGCAAGAGCGCAGCGGAATGGGCTTTACGCTCATGAATACCTTTATGGATAGCGTCACCGTTACTTCGCAAGTAGGAAACGGCACTAAGGTGGTAATGACCAAAATAATCAAAGAGGGCGACTGATGCTTGACCATGATACGACAATCAAGCTGATTAAACAAGCACAAGCGGGTGACAAACAAGCCTTGACGGATTTACTTGTCAACAATATGCCTCTTGTCAAAAGCATAGCCAAACGCTACAAAAATCGTCAAATAGAGTACGACGACTTGTTGCAACTCGGCTCGCTCGGCTTTGTCAAAGCCGTCAGCAATTTTGACAGCAGTTACAACGTGCGATTTTCAACCTATGCCGTGCCGATGATTGCGGGAGAAATCAAGAGGTATATCAGAGACGACGGTGCAATCAAAGTCAGCAGAATGGTCAAACTTCTCAACTCCAAGATGCAAGCCTATATATCGGATTTTTGTCAGCAAAACGACAGACAACCCAGCATAGAAGAGATTGCTAAGCACTTTGACGTCGACGTTCACGAAGCGGTTTTTGCTCTCGACAGTTCCAAGTATCCAGTATCTATTTACGAAAAGTTTGACGACGATTCCAAGGGTTGTGTGTTGGACAAACTATCCGACGGTCAGGGCGAAAACGATATGCTCGACAAAATAATGCTCAAAGACGTAATCAAATCTCTTCCCGAGCGAGAACGCAACGTCATAGTTCTCAGATATTATAGAGACAAGACGCAGAGCGAAATAGCAAGTATTTTGGGCGTTTCGCAAGTGCAAATATCGCGAATTGAGAGCAAAGTGCTCAAAGAATTGAGAAAAGCGCTAAGCTAACGAATAAAAGGCTCCTACTAGTCAACAATAAAGGTAGGAGTTTTTTTATGCAAAAAATCAAGGGCTTTAAGAGTGTTTTTGTTAGAGACAATCTGGAGGATACCGAAATAAGGCGTATCGAGCCGACCGAAAGAGAGGGGAAATAAATGATTGACAGTAAACAATACCAAGAATACGTACACCAAAACGCGCAAAAGAGCAACGAGTGGTTAACCTTGACCTTAGCGTTCGTTATCGGAGGGATAATATGTATGATAGGACAAGGATTTAGCGACCTCTACGCATATCTGTTTCCCAAGTGGGAGCAAAAAGACGTGGCAACGCTTACAAGTATCACTATGATATTTTTGGGCTCTTTTTTTACGGGGCTAGGTTGGTACGACAAACTCGGCGCGTATGCGGGTGCGGGTACGATAATACCTATCACGGGTTTTGCCAATTCAGTAGTTTCGCCCGCGATAGAATTTAGAAAAGAAGGCATAGTATTCGGCACGATGGCAAAGATGTTTCTCGTTGCGGGACCCATTATCGTGTCGGGTGTGGGAGTATCGGTCGCCGTTGGTATCATTTATTATATAATCGGCTTGTTTTGAGGTGAAATATGAGAGTAGGAGAATCGACTTACGTTGTACAAAAAAAAGTGTATATGGAAGCCGTTGCAACGATTGCGGGCAGTTACGAGGGCAAAGGAAGTTTGCATCAATATATCGATAGCATAATCGAAGACGATATGTGGGGCTGCAAAACTCACGAAATGGCAGAAATCAAAATGCAAAAGACCAATATTCAGCATTGCCTCGACAAGGCGGCTATTACACAGCACGACTTAGATTGTATAGTGGGCGGCGACCTAATCAATCAAATCGTTCCGACGAGTTTTAGTGCGAGAGAATTCGAGGTGCCGTTTATGGGATTATACAATGCGTGCGCCACTTTCGGCGAATCTCTCATCGTTGCAAGTAACCTTATCAACAACGATATGAATAAAGTAATCGCCATCACCAGTTCGCACTTTGCCACGGCGGAGAGGCAATATCGTTATCCTTTGGAACTCGGCACTCAACCGACTCCCGTATCGCAAATGACGGTGACGGGTAGCGGTTGCGTTTTGCTCACCGATAAGCCGTGCGACAAGCCGTATATCAGCCAATATACAGTTGGCAAAATAGTAGACCTAAAGTGTAGCGATGTCAACAATATGGGCGCGGCAATGGCGCCTGCGGCATTCGATACTATCAATGCTCACTTGCAAGCGACCGACACGACGCCTAAAGATTACGATATGATTATTACGGGCGATTTAGGAAGATTCGGCAGAGAAACCTTGCACTATTTGTTGTCACAAGAGGGCATAGAAGCCGACAATCTCAACGATTGTGGCTCTATAGTGTACAGCAAAGACCAAAAGGCAGGACAAGGTGGGTCGGGCGCGGGCTGTTGTTCTCTTGTATTTTGCTCTTATTTTTATCCTATGCTTTGTTCACGCCAACTGCGAAAAATTTTGTTCGTACCTACTGGTGCGTTGTTATCCAAAGATTCTCCGTTACAAGGCGAGAGTATTCCTGCAATCGCCCACGCCGTGACGATACAAATAGATTGATGGGTTGCCGTATAGTTGCGTAGTAATGCTATGTCGCTTTAGTGGCGTATAATATGTATTAACGGCGTGGGAATTAACGTTTTGTGATACCTCGTGCGACAAGTACGATTATTACACGACGGCTCAATTATCCTTGACTTGCTTCTATATTCACCTCTCGAGTATTACTACGCGCCGACTTGTGGTATAGGATAATAATTATTCTGTCGCTCGAATCTATTATCTTGCATTTATCCGCCTAAAGCGTTACGTCATTGCGTCGTGTACTTCGTGCATGCAAAGACCGAGACGACAATGTTTCTACCTCGTAAGATAAAGATAGAGTTATCGGTTGATAATTATCCGTACATACAGCAAAAAGGAAATAATATGGAACACGTTTTATTATATCTCAGAGTATTTTTGGTAGGCGGAGTAGTGTGTCTTATAGGTCAAATACTCATCAATAAGACTAAGATAACCTCGGCAAGAATTTTAGTAAGTTTCTTGCTACTCGGCGCGGTATTGGAAGCCGTAGGGCTATTCAAATATATCGAAGAGTTCGGCAAGGCGGGTATTACCGTGCCAATAGTCGGTTTTGGTAGTTCTTTAGTCAATGGCGCAATAGAAGGCGCAAAGGAAGGACTGTTGCAAGCTTGTACGGGCGGTATGGCGGCGGTAAGCGGCGGTTTAACCGCAGCTATTGTATTTGGCTTCGTATTTGCACTCATCTTCAAATCTCACCCCAACAAAAGATAATTTTTCTACGGCGTTACTCGACGATGCAAGAGAAAAATTCTCTTTCGCATTACTTGACTAAATTGTCAAGTCAAGGCGGCGTCAGCAATCGACATTTCCAGCACTCTAGAGTGGAAATTATTCTAAATAATAGCAAATATTATAATAATTGTATTGATTTTAATACTATATATTATATACGCGTTATTTTGTAATCGATATTTTGATTGATCTTGATGTTGCGCCTCGATTGTTCGTATACGCATGTTGGGTCAAACTAATTTTGTCGGCATATAGTATAGTGTGAGAGATTGTAGATCCAAAAAGAGTAGAACGAAACGTTACGTGGTCGTCTACGTCGTACTCGTCGTGCTCGTAGTTGTTTTGAGCGTATATTCATTCAATGCCGCAAGAAGTAATCTTATCGATTTTGTTGACGAATATACCTCTGCCAATATTACCGCCGAACTCGTCGACGGTATCAACAATGCCGTTCTCAAAATATTGTCCGACAACGATACTTATCGCAATTACGACAATTTCGTAGAGATTACCGTAGGTAGCGACGGCAACGTGTCTCTCATCAATGTCAATATGCTTATGGTCAATCTTTTGCTATGTGACTTGACGGAAAAGACGCAAATCAACGTCAACAACTTGTGTAAAGAGAAGATATACAATGTGCCGTTTTACGCCATTACCGGTAGTCTTATGCTAGCTCAACTAGGTAAAAATATCGAGATAGAGGTCAAGCCGATAGGGCACGTAGAGTGTAAATTGACCTCTGTATTCGACGGAGTATCTATCAATCAAACCCTACATAGAATTTACGTCGAAGTTACGGCGAGAGTTAAGATGATATTGCCTCTGTACGTCAAAGATTTATACGTCAAAACGAAGATTGTCGTAGCTGAAAACGTGATAGTCGGCAAAGTCCCCGAAGTTTATTTACAAAATCAAGACAAACTCTTGCAACTCAACTAAAGCGTGCGATAGTAGTTTAATTACACCGGATAGTTAAATTATTATATGCGAGCAAAATCAAACGCATTATATTATAGATTGTGCAACGGTTTTGCAGATACGACAGCTTTCACTCGTCAACTATCAATTTCTACGTTGTATCAGCGTACTTTGTTTTTACTTTTACTGCTTGCGTAGTTAGTAGTTTTATCGTTAACTCGAAAAATTTTTTTGATATAAGTGCCCAAAATACTAGACTTTAGAGATAATTACAAAAAATATGTGTCCATAAAACTTGCAATTAGCTATTTTTGGTGGTACAATTATTGCAAAGCGTAGAAGAGGACAAGTAGGTCTTTGGCATAGTCTCAGAGAGGTCGTTTCGCGGGCTGAAAGGACGACTGACGAGTGCGTTGACCCAATTCACCTCGGAGCAGCCTTGCCCAAATGCAATAGAGTAAGCGAGGACGGTCGCCCGTTATAGCACAATGAGACCGATTATTCGGTGAATTTAGGTGGTACAGCGTCAACGACGCCCTAATTTAGGGCGTCGTTGTTATATGCTTTTCGACATTTCAGCCGACCGATATGATAGTTTTGTTATAACTAAGAAAACTTGACAACTAATCGAAACTATCAACTTAGCAACGCTTTGGAGCTATGCTAAACTAAAAACGTAGCTAACTAAGATACCGAGCAAGGGTGGAGATATGCAAACTTAAGAAGCAAGCGAAACTATCAACCGAGCTACGCTTTGGAGCTAAGCTAGCCTAAAAACGTAGCTAACTAAGATACCGAGTAAGCGTTAAGATATGCTAACTCAGAAAACAAGCGAAACTATCAACCGAGCTAGGCTATGGAACTAAGCTAGCCTAAAAACGTAGCTAACTAAGATACCGAGCAAGGGTTGAGATACGCAAACTTAAGAAGCAAGCGAAACTATCAAGCAAGCTACGCTTTGGAGCTATGCTAAACTAAAAACATAGCTAACTAAGATACCGAGCAAGCGTTGAGATATGCAAACTTAGAAAACAAGCGAAAGTATCAACCTAGCAAAAAAACGCATAAGCAAATAAAATTAACTATTTAGAAATAAACAAAGCAACGATACAAAGGGAGTAAAAGTGTATGAAAGAGAGAATTGATTTGCTCATCGAGGGCGCTAAACAGGCTATTAATGCTTGTGAAAGCGTAGTTGACGTCAACAACGTCAAAGTAAAATTTTTAGGAAAAAACGGAGAATTAACGGCATTGCTCAAGGGTATGAAAGACGTGCCCGCCGAGCAAAGACCCGAGATTGGTAAGCTCGTCAACGTAGCAAGGGATACGATTGAGGGGCTCATTGCCTCCAAGCAAGCCGACCTTGCTAGCAAGGAATTGGAAGACAAGATGCAAAGAGAATCCGTCGATATTACGCTAGATAGCGGCGTGTGTCAAAGGGGTAGTTTGCACCCGACGACACTCGTGCAAAATCAAATAATAGACATATTTACGGGTTTAGGTTTTTCTATTGCGCAAGGACCGGAGATAGAACTTGACTTTTTCAACTTCCAAGCTCTCAATATTCCTAAGGACCATCCGGCAAGAGATATGCAAGACACCTTCTACATCTCCGACGATATGTTGTTGCGCACTCACACTTCCCCCGTACAAGTGCGTACTATGACTTCGCAAAAGCCTCCTATAAGGATTATTTGCCCCGGCAAAGTTTATAGACCAGACGACGACGCTACGCACAGTCCGATGTTCCAACAAATAGAGGGATTGGTTGTAGACAAAAACATCACTTTGTGCGACCTCAAGGGTATACTCGAGAAGTTTGCTCAACAACTATTCGACAGCAACACCAAAACTCGTCTCAGACCTTCTTACTTCCCGTTTACCGAGCCGAGCGTTGAGGTTGACGTGACTTGCTCGGTATGCCACGGCAAAGGTTGTCGTATATGCAAAGGCACGGGTTGGATAGAGATTTTGGGCGCAGGCATAGTCAATCCAAAGGTGCTTGACAACTGCGGAATAGATAGCAAAGAGTATTCGGGATTCGCTTTCGGTCTCGGCATCGAAAGAATCGCAATGATTAAGTACGGCATACCCGATATGCGTATTCTTTTTGACAACGACGTACGTTTTCTCAAAGAGTTTAAGTAAAATAGGAGCGGATAAAATATGAAAGTTTCACTCAACTGGTTAAAAGATTTTGTGGATATTAACGTAAGCCTTGACGAATTGTGTCAAAAACTCGTAAGCGCGGGCTTCGAAGTAGAAGAAGTCATCGAACAAGGCAAAAACTTTAGAAACGTAGTGCTAGGAAAACTCGAAAAAGTCGTCAAGCACCCCGACGCCGACAAACTCAAGATTTGTTCCGTCAACGTAGGTAAAGACGAGTTCGTGCAGATAGTTACGGGCGCAAGCAATATTGCCGAGGGCGATATAGTGCCCGTTGCTTTGGACAATTCGCTTTTACCGACGGGACAAGTCATCAAGAAGGGTAAACTTCGTGGCGTAGAGTCCAACGGAATGTTGTGTTCGGGCGAAGAATTGATGCTTACCGAAGCCGATTATAAAGGCGCAAGCGTGTACGGCATACTCATTATGAACGGCGAGACGGCACCGCTCGGCACCGATATAACTCAAGTGCTCGGCTTAGACGACGTGATTTTGGATATAGGCGTAACTGCCAACCGTAGCGACTGCAATAGCGTGCTCGGTATCGCAAGAGAAGTCTCCACCGTGCTGGGGGTTCCTCTCAAAATGCCTAACTTCGAATATCAAGTAGCAAGTGGCGGAGACAGCGAGGTCAACGTGGACGTAGTAGCAAGCGACCTATGTCCGAGATATATGGCGCAGGTGGTCAAAGACATCACGATTACGAGCAGTGCTCCTATAATTCAAAAGAGGCTCAAAGCAGTAGGACTTAGACCGATCAACAACATCGTAGACGTCACCAACTACGTGCTTATCGAGATTGGTCAACCTATGCACGCCTTCGATTTATCGCATTTGGAGGGCAAAAAGATTGTCGTAAGAAGAGCGGAAAACGGTGAAAAAATTACCGCACTCGACGGCAACGAATACACCCTCGACGACAGCATTCTTGCAATATGTGACCAAAACAAGCCCGTTGCGGTTGCGGGAATTATGGGAGGAGAATATAGCGGTATCAACGATAGTACTCGAGATATAGTATTCGAATCGGCTAAATTCTTAAGGGATAACATCAGAAGGTCGTCTAGAAAACTCAACCTTAGAAGCGATTCGTCCTTTAGATACGAGAGAGGCATCGACTTCGAGAGCCAATCTATGGGACTTAGAAGAGCGCTGTCTCTTATCTCGCAGTACGGCTACGGCAAAATCGTGGGCGATACCATAGACAAGAAGAGCGTTAACCTCGAAGAAAAGACAATCAAAGTACCAACTTCGAAAATCAATGCTATACTCGGTATAGAGGTGCCCGAGCAAACGATGGTGGATATTCTCAATTCTTTGCAAATTAAGACTACGCTCGATAACGGCGTACTGACTTGTGTGCAACCTTTCTTTAGAGACGATATTGAAAACGCCAACGACCTTGCCGAAGAGATAATCAGACTGTACGGTTACGACCATATCAACTGTACGCTTATGGACGGCGCACATCAGACGAGCGGAGGCAAAACTCAAACTCAAATCAACGTAGATAAACTAAAAGAAATAGCCGTGAGCCAAGGAATGAACGAGATTTTGACCTATTCTTTTACTTCTCCAAAGTCCTTCGATACTTTGAGGCTTGCCCAAGATAGTCCTCTTAGAAATGCCGTAAAACTACTCAATCCTTTGGGCGAAGACGTGTCGGTTATGAGGACGACGCTCGTATATAGTATGATGAGTACTCTTGCCAAAAACTGCCTCAAGAGCAATAAGTCGGCAAGACTATTCGAGATAGCCCATGTATACGAGCCTAATCAAGATATATCCGTTCAGCCAAAAGAAACTACTATGTTGGCTCTAGGTATGTACGGGGGCGGTTGCGATTATTACACTATAAAAGGTGTAGTCGAGATAATTCTTAGAGCCTTCGGTATCAAAGCCGAGCTTGTGAGAAGTTCGTTGCCTTATATGCATAGCGGTAGATCAGCCGATATTATGGTGGGAAGTCATAAACTGGGTTATCTCGGCGAAGTTCATCCAAGCGTGGCTGACGACTTGGACGTCAAAGAAAGAATGTACGTGGCGGAGATTGACGTTGATCTATTAGATAAGATTGCCAACCTTGGCTACAAGTTTACCGAAATTGCCAAATATCCTCCTGTGGAAAGAGATATTGCGGTGGTACTTGACGAGGATAAAATGGCTGCGGATATTATCAAATGTATCAAAAAAGCCGGCGGCAACATGCTCGTAGATTGCTCGATATTCGATATTTATCGCAACAAAGATGCAATCGGCGAAAATAAAAAGAGCGTGGCAATCAACCTCGTATTCCGCTTAGCGGACAGAACGCTGACGGAAGATGAAGTCAACGCCAAAATCGACAAGATACTCAAAAAGCTCGATATAGAATTGGGAGCAACTCTGAGATAATGACGGAGATATTGGCTCCCGCAGGAAGCGTATCGGCTCTAAAATCGGCGATATTTTGGGGCGCGGACGCGGTATATCTCGGTTTGGACTGCTTCAACGCCCGTATCAAAGCCGATAACTTTAGCCTCGACAACATAGCCGAGTATATAGACCTTGCGCATTTGTTCGGCGTCAAGGTTTATATCACTTTTAATACCAACGTGCGTCAAAACGAGATGAGTTTGTTGGAGAAATACGTCCAAAAATGCGTGGAGAGCAAAGCCGACGCGTTTATCGTCACAGACCTTGGCACGCTAGATATATTTAGACGATACGACGTGCCTTTACATGCGAGCACTCAATTAGGCGTGCATAATTTATTGGGCGCAAAATTACTCGAAAATCTCGGTTTTTGTAGAGTAGTGCTGGCGAGAGAAACGCTAGAGGAAGACATAAAAGAAATCAAGCAAAATACCAATCTCGAGATAGAACACTTCGTGCACGGAGCGTTGTGCGTAAGTTTTTCGGGCGGTTGTCTAATGTCGTCCTTTATGAGCGGAGATAGCGGCAACAGAGGTAGATGTAATCAGCCATGCAGGTTGCAATATAGCTCTTCGATCGGAGACGGCAAGCCTCGCTATTTGTTATCTCCCTCCGACCAATGTCTAATACAAAAGCTCGATAAATTGATTGAATCGGGCGTGGACAGCCTAAAAATCGAGGGTAGACTGAAGAGCCCGCATTACGTTGGGCAAGTAGTGTCGGCATATAGGCAAGTGATTGACAAGAAGAGCGTGGTTAGCGCCGAGATAAAGTCGGGACTGCTTAGAGCTTTTAATAGAGGCGGATTTAGCGAAGGTTATAATTATTGCGATACCAAAAAATTGATGAGCGTTGACGTTCAAAACAATATCGGCGAGTATATCGGAGATATAATAGGCTATAAAAATAGCGAAATAATAGTCAAAAGCAATCAAAAATTGTCTATTGGCGACGGAATAAAGATATTAGACGGCGATAGGCAATTCGGACTGACTGTAAGTAGAGTAAGAAACGATAAAAGTAAAATATTCGTCTTTTGCGATAAAATCGTCAATAAAGGTAAAGTATATATAACGTTGGACGGCGCTCAAGTAAAGAAATACGGCGATGTCGAGCCAAAACTGAAAGTAGATATATGCGTGACAGCTAAGATAGGCGAGCCTCTGAGTATCGTAGCCAAATACGAAGACTTTGAAAGTCGAGCAATAGGGGATACAATAGAAAAATCGCTAAAGTATAGTATTGACAAAGACAAGGTTGCCTCTATGGTCGACAGATTGGGAAATACTCCCTTTGTACTCGGCGAGGTAGAGGCGCGGTTGGATGAGAGCGCATTTATACCTGCTTCTGCAATCAATGCCTTGCGTAGAGACGCTTTGGAAGGACTGAAAAGAAGAATATTGCAAAACTATGAAAAGGATATGCAAAAGGCTGACTTTGACTTGGCTAAGTCGTGCGTTTATAGAGGGATTGAAGTTGACAAGTCAATGCCTTTTGTTGAGGTTGCGAGCCTTGACGACCTTACCGACTATGCTCTACGAAACGCCAATATTGTCCTCAATCTACAACAAATCGACGACAAAACCCCTCAAAGTATTATAAATAATCAAGTTTTTTGTAATAATTTTGATATATTTATAAATAAAGGATATATTAGGCTGCCGAGGATTACAAGAGGAAAAGACGTGGCTATCGTCACTAATTTGATTGAAACATTAAAAGATCGTATCAAAGGAATAGTATGCGACAATCTGTATGCCGTCGCTCTGGCAAAGCAATACGGACTTGCCAAAGTGGGCGGATACGGACTGAATATATACAATCAGAATGCAATGAAAGAATTGGAGCTTGATTATACAATCGCGTCGCTCGAACTCAATCTGGGGCAACTAAAGAGTTTTGAACAAGGCAAAATAATGACCTTTGGTTACGGACCTGTGCAAGTAATGACATTGTCGCATTGTCCCGTGCAGTTGAATACGGGATGTAGTTGCGCTAATTGCAAGTACGAGGGAGAATTTTGGTACAAGGACAAACTAGCCGACTATCTTGTCGTAAGATATAAGTCGGGACATTGTTACTTTGCGCTCCACAATCCTTCTATTGTCGACGTAAGAGGTAAGTGGGAGCAAATACCGTACCAATCGTATATCAACGCGTTGGGTTTGAACAATGAACGATTAGATTGCGTGTTGAAGGATTTCGTACAAAGAAGAGGACAAAAGAGTAATAATTCTACTTGCGGACATTTGTTTAGAGGTGTAAATTGACAGACAATAAAACGTTGTTGACGCTCGAATACGACAAAATATTGGATATATTGGCTCAATATACCCAGTCTGAACCTACGAAAAAATACGTCAAAGGCATTACTCCCGCCACCGACAAAGAGCAAGTGGAATACGGATTGGACCTTACCGAGCAAGCCGATATTTTGGCATACGAACATTGCGCAAGTATCAGTCTTGCTTTTGACGATATGACGGAGATATTGGAAGCGTGCAAAAAGAACGCCGTCTTGAGCATTGCCGATATACTCAAAACGGGTAAACTTTTGCGCACGTGTTACAACATGCGCAAAGCCGTAGACGCAGTATCCGACGTAAGGCTTGACGATATAAGAGAGATTGTCAATAGTTTGTACACGGACAAGAGCCTTGAAAAAGCAATATCCGAAGCTTTTTCGGGAGAAAACGAAGTGAGTGACAACGCTTCGCACGAACTCAAGTCTATTAGACGACAGATAAGACTGTGCAACGAAAGGATAAGGCAAAAACTTGCAAGTTATCTCAGCGGGTCTTTAGCGACGTATCTGCAAGACAACATCGTTACGGTGCGAAACAATAGGTACGTTTTGCCGGTCAAAGCCGAGTGTAGGTCGAGTGTAGAAGGCTTGGTACACGATAGGTCGGCTACCGGGTCGACTATCTATATAGAGCCAATCGGCGTCGTGGGACTAAACAACGAGCTAAAAGGTTATTTGCTGGACGAAGCCAAAGAAATTGACAATATTTTGCGAAAATTCTCGGGCGATATAGCCGCTTCGGTTATGGCAATCGAAGAATCGTATCGAGCGTTGATAATATTGGACAGTATATTTGCAAAAGCTTCTTACGCCAGAGCAATCAAGGGAGTAAGAGCTGAAATCAACGACGGCGGCATAGTCAAAATCATAGAGGGCAGACACCCGCTGATAGCAGCTAGCAAGGTTGTTCCCGTATCGGTGGAATTAGGCAAAGACTTTGATATAATGGTCATTACGGGACCTAATACCGGCGGTAAAACCGTGTTGTTGAAACTCGTCGGACTTATCTGCCTTATGAGTTGTAGCGGTATGTTCGTACCTTGCAAGACGGCTACTTCGGTGTGCGTATTCGACAAGATATTTTGCGATATAGGGGACAATCAAAGCATTGAAAACAACTTATCCACCTTTAGTTCGCACATCAGCAATATAACCTCAATCGTCAACGAGGCAACCGACAACTGCCTATGTCTATTGGACGAGTTGGGCGGCGGTACTAACCCTGCCGAAGGTAGCGCGCTGGCTATTGCCATAATCGAGTACCTGAGAGGCAAAAACTGCCGTAGCGTTACCTCGAGCCACTACGACGAGTTGAAAGAATATGCGTTTAGTACCGATAGAGTGACCGTAGCGACGATGGACTTCGACCCTATTACTCTAAAGCCGACTTATAAATTGTTGGTTGGAATTGCAGGCGGGTCTAAAGCCTTGGAAATAGCAAGAAATTTCGGACTAAAAGATGAAATTTTGCAACAAGCCAAAAGTCGCATAGGAAGCGGTAGGGTCGACTTCGACAAAGTGATGGCTATGGCGGAAAAAGCAAGACGCGAGGCGGAAGAACTCAAAGAAAATGCCGCCCGCGAGTATTTCGAGGCGGAAAAAATCAAAACGGAAAATAAAGCCTTAAGCCTTAGGCTCGAAGAAAGACAAAGAAAACTCGACGAAAAAATGCAAAAATCCGTCAAAGAACTGATGTCCGATTACGTCGAGCAAGCCGAAGAAATAATTGAGGAGTTGAAAGAAAATCTTGCCAAAGGCGATGAAAGCGCCTTGTTCGAAGCAAGAAAAAACAAAAAGAGACTCGAGAAAGCGTCGGTTGAGGAGAACTATCGAGAGGATATAGAAAAGATTGGCGGAAAAATTGCCGTGGGCGACGACGTTTACGTCGAGTCGCTAAAATCAAAAGCCGTCGTGCTAAGCATAAACGAGAAGAAAAACGAGTGTCTCATCAAAGCGGGTATAGTCAGCACTACCATAAAAATAAAAGACTGCGTCAAGATAAAAAAGGTAAAAAGAGAAGAGCCTAAAGGCAAGATTGTCAGAGTTGCCAGAGAACTGAAAAACGACGACGTAAAGCAAGAGGTCAACTTGATAGGAATGCGCTCGGACGAGGCGTTGGCTACCTTGGAAAGGTATCTGCACGACGCATTGGGTCACGGTTACAGTGAGGTGAGAATCGTACACGGCAAGGGTACGGGAATATTGCGAAAAGCAGTAGCAGAGTACCTTAAGTCTTGTCCGATAGTGAGCGAATTTAGGCTAGGCAACTACGGTGAAGGAGATATGGGCGTAACCATAGCCAAATTGATATGAGACATTCTTTGGAGATTAGTTGCGAAAAGCTTAAACCGATAAAAATCATTTTGCTAGCGCTATGCCTTGTGATAGACTTTGGTAATCTATGGATATTTTTGGCGGGTATTGCTACGAAGAACGTATGGGAAATTGTTGAAAGCCTGGGCGTCTTTGCAATTTTGATATGCGTGAGGATAATTGCGTGCGCGTTGACTTATAAGTGGCAATATGATTTTGACGTCGAAAAAGTCGTAATATCTAAGATTGTATGGAACAAAAAGCGTCAAAAAACGACGATAGAATATGCAAAGATCGAAAACGTAGAAAAAGTAGATCTAAATATCGAAAAAACAAGAAGCTCATCGGATGTGATACTTCTTGCTCCGAAAAATTGCAACTATGAAATATATGCGATAACTATAGGAAACAAGCGATATTTGATAGCTTTGGACGAATACGGGTATTGCATGCTTAAAGGAAAAACTTATGATATATCTTGACAACGCCGCGACCACCAAAATGGACGAGAGGTGCGTGGAAGTAATTAGAAAATACGGGGTAGACAGATTTTTTAATCCGTCGGCATTGTACGGCGAAGCCTTAAAGGTCGCCAACGATATAAAGGCTAGTCGTACAGCTATAGCTCGCTCTATAGGAGCCCAGCGAGAAGAAATAATATTTACCGCGTCGGGAAGCGAAGCCGACAACTTAGCCATGTTGTGCAGCGTCAAGTCCAAAAAAGGCAAGGTGATAGTGGGTGGCGGAGAACATTCCGCTGTATATGCTTGTGCTAACGAACTGTCTAATCGCGGCTACGACGTAGTATTTGCACCCGTAGACAGATACGGAAAAGTGAAACTCGGCGAATTGGAAAGTATTGTCGACGACCAAGTGGTATTGGTCTCGATTATGCACGTGAGCAACGAGACGGGCGCAATAAACGATATTAAAAAAATAGCGGAACTCGTAAAAGCTAAGTCGCCTAGAGCGTTGGTGCACAGCGACGGAGTGCAAGCCTACGGCAAACTACCCATAAACGTCAAGAGCCTCGGCGTCGATATGTACAGTATTAGTGCGCACAAAGTGCACGGTCCGAAAGGATTGGGCGCGTTGTACGTGAAAAAGGGATTGTATCTCAGACCAATTATATTCGGAGGCGGTCAAGAGGGAGGAGTAAGGTCTGCTACGGAAAACGTGACAAGTATTATGGCTCTAGGCGCAATAACCGAGATTGATAGCAAAGTTGTGATGAAAAAATATCAAAATTATAAGGCTTTGCAAAGATACGCTATAGATAGGTTGACGAAGGCTTTGCCTGACTGCTTGATAAATACCGACGTAGATAATAGTGTGGGAAACATAATCAGTCTGTCCCTTGCCGATATGCGCGGTGAAGTCGTGGTGCATTGTATGGAAGATATGGGAGTAATCGTCGGCACAGGCTCGGCGTGTTCGGCGGGAAAAGCAACCAAGCGTATTCCTAAAGCCTTGGGCATAGATCAGCGCTATGCTGACGGTATGCTGAGAATAAGTTTTGACGAGTATAGCACGCAAGCCGACGTTGATACTTGCGTAGATTGCCTTGTAAAAGTGGTAGAAAACTTGAAAAATTATCAAAGAAAATGACGGAGAGATTATGAAGAAAGTATTGTTACTTAGATGCGGAGAGATATTTTTGAAAGGAAAAAATAAAGCCTTTTTTGAAAACAAACTCATTGAGAATATCAAAAAGGCTTTGGAAGGATTGGAATATACCTTTATCAGAACGCAAAATAGATATTACGTCGAGGACTATGAGGAGTGGCTGCAAGACGAATTTGTCGATAGACTGACCAAGGTCTTTGGTTTGACGAGTCTCAGTATCGCTACCAAAATCAAGTCAGAATACGAACTTATGGGGCAAGCCGTGCAAGAATTGGTGCCTCAAGGTAATGCAAGCTTTAGAGTAAGCGTAACCAGAGCCGACAAAAGACTAGACAAAAACAGTATGCAAATAGCCGCAATGATGGGCGGTTATTGTCTCGATAAAAACCCTATGCTAAAAGTAGATTTGCATAAACCGCAAGTAGAAATCTTCGTTGACATTAGAGAAAAGGGGTATTCGTACGTATTTTCGGGCAAAATACCTTGCGCGGGCGGTATGCCGGTGGGAACAGCGGGTAGAGGTATGTTGCTGCTTAGCGGCGGTTTCGATTCTCCCGTTGCCGGTTGGAGAATGGCAAGGAGAGGTATGGAAATATATGCTATACATTATCACAGCTATCCGCACACGAGCGAGCTTGCCAAACAAAAAGTCGTCGATTTGGCTCAAAAATTGACGAAATATTGCGGAAATATCAAGTTGTTTGTCGTTCCTTTTACCGATATTCAGCAAAAAATTCATCAATACTGTCGTGCCGATTATATGATTACCGTTATGCGTAGGATTATGTTGGATATAGCCGAAAGAACTGCCGTAAAATATGGTTGCGGCGCGCTGATTACGGGCGAAAGCCTCGCACAAGTTGCTTCTCAAACTACCGAGAGCATTACCGTCACCAACAACGCCGTCAACGTTTTGCCAATATTCAGACCGCTAATAGGAATGGACAAAAACGAGATAATGGATACCGCAAAGGCAATCGATACCTACGCTACTAGCGAGTTGCCGTACGAGGACTGTTGCACGGTATTTTTGCCTAAATATCCCGTCATTAAACCATCGATACAAGTAGCGGTCAAAGAACAGTCCAGGATTGTAAACCTCGAAGAATCAATATCAGAAGCCATTGAGAACGTCGAGGTAATATCGCTTTCTCCGCTAAATTGACTTTATATTTGCCATTGATATATCGTCTCGGGTTTGCCTATGATTTTGACGCCTTGGTCGTCGTAATAGTAGGCTATCAAAGTGTACTTTTCGCCAAATAACGATGACTTGGTCGTGCGGTCAATGTCGAGCGTCGTCTTACCGTTGAGGTCGGTAAGATCTTGCAATAATACTTCGTCGGAGACTATATTGCGATAATACAAGGCGTATCTTAGCCGTGGATTGGCGGTGAAGGATACGCTTATTTTGTCGTTTTGTACTTGACAAATGAAGTCTTTGATTGACATATCTTCGTAAGTCGTGTCGGTGACGCTCGGCAGACGACGGGCGTCAAACTCTACTGCAATAGTCTTAGAGATGGGAGAATGCTCGCCCGATAAAACTATAGAGTGCTCGATGTCGTAGGAATATTTGTCAATATTCTTAGTAACTAGATTACTAGGCTTGTCAAACTTAGTCGGTTTAGACGAGGAATAGATAGAAGAAAGTATCGTCTTGGTCATTAGCGTCGGTTGTCCGCCTCCAGTGACCGTGCCGTCAAGAGGAGTATTGTCGATGCCTCCCATCCAAGATAATATCGTGTGTTGTTTGGTGTAGGCTACGCAGTATGCGTCGGTATTGAATGCGTGGTCGCCGTATGCGGCGGTACCTGTTTTGCAGGCGACGTCAAAGTCGAGAGTATTGAGCTTTTTGCCCGTACCGCTCTTGGCTGTTTCTATCAGCATATCTGTGACGAAGTAACTTGTCGTATCGTCGAACACTTTTGTCGGCGTAGGATTGTGAGAGTATTGCAGTATATCGTCTATATATATGCTTTTGACCATGGTAGGACGGGAATAATTGCCACCGCGAGCCAAGGTTGCGTATCCGCCGACAAGTTGGGTGAAAGTTATACCGTAGGTCATACCTCCCAATGCGAGCGATAAGTTGTCGTCCTTAGGGTCGAAAGTAAAATCCATTTTGCTCATATAGTTTTTTGCATTTTCGACGCCGACTATATCTAACAGCTGAACTGCCGGGACGTTTTGAGAGAATATTAGAGCGTCTTTGAGTGAAGTCCAACCGAGATAGTTGTCGTGATAGTTGGAAGGAGAGTAGCCGTCAAAGTCGGTTTTGACGTCGTTGACCATAGTCATAGGGTGAGCGTAGCCCATATCAATAGAAGGAGCGTAGGCAATGAGCGGTTTGATAACCGAGGCAGGCTGTCTCTTAAACGTGGCTAAATTGTGATTACGTTTGCCGTAATACGCTTCGATTGCACTAGTGGAGTTGTCGAGTATCATCGAGCAACAATCGGTAGCGTCAAAATCGACGTAATATCTACGATCTTGTATCGTATTAAATAAAGTATTTTGTTTGGCGGGGTCTAGATAAGTGTAAATCTTTACGCCTCGATATACAATTTCTTCTAGGTCGATTGACAATATATTTGCCACTTCGTATAGAGCATTTTCGACGTAATTTGAGTATATATTATTCTCGTTTAGCTCGTTATTTATAATAATTTCGTCATTTTTATAATTATCAGGTGTAATATATCCTTGCTGGGTCATGCAGTCTAAAACAATTTCGGCTCGTTGCAAAGCATTGTCGTAATTGTTGATTGGATTGTATTTGGTAGGGCTTTTGACTATGCCTGCAAGCATTGCACATTCGGAAACGTTGAGTTGATTTAACTCTTTGCCGAAAAATCGCTTAGCCGCATTCTTAACTCCGTATTGTCCCGAGCCAAAGTATAAAACGTTGAGATACTTGACCAATATCTCTTGTTTGGAGATGGTTTTTTCCAACTTGACGGCAAGTTTGGCTTCTTTTAGTTTTCGATTGTATGATTGCTCAGAGGTTAGCATGGTATTTTTGATGAGCTGTTGAGTAATCGTCGAAGCTCCTTGAATACGATTGCCTTTGATATTGTTGATAATAGCGCCGCCTATTCTTTTGTAATCAAGTCCGTGATGCTTAAAAAACCGCCTGTCTTCGATAGATACGAAGGCGTTGACTAGTTGAGACGGGATTTCGTCGAAAGTCTGAATGTAATTGTGCGCTTGTGCGTTGCATAAGACACCGTCTTTGTCATAGACTTTAGCTACTCCGAGATGAGAGTCTAGCATAGAAAAATCTACGTCACCGCTAATATATATATAAATTGCTAGCGACGTAAATATTATCGTAGTCAGTACAAACACGGTGACTAAAATTGCTATAGTTGTCTTTTTTATTATATTTTTTGTGCGCGCTTTCATTTTATTATAATACCACTTGAATTTTTTTTGGATTTTAGTTATACTTGTTGTATGCAAAAATACAAAATAATTACCTACGGATGTCAAATGAACGTCCACGAATCGGAAAAAATCGCAGGCACTCTCGAATATATGGGGTATAGAGAATGCGATAATTGCGACGACGCCGACGTGATAGTATTTAATACTTGTTGTATAAGAGACAACGCCGAACAGCACGCTTTGGGCAACATCGGCGCGATTAAACATTTAAAGAAGAATAGACCCGAACTTATCGTGGCTGTAGTGGGTTGTATGACCCAGCAAGACGACGCGGCGGTAGAACTAAAGAAGAAATTTCCTTTTGTCGACGTGATTTTGGGTACTAATAATATCGATAAGCTCGGCGAGTGCATAGAAAAAAGAATTAAGGCTCGCAAGCGGTCTATTTTGATTGACCCGAGCGAATATCCCGAAATAATCGAAAATCAACCTATCTATCGCACGAGTGGCACCAACGCTTGGCTAAATATTATGTACGGATGCAATAATTTTTGCACTTATTGCATCGTTCCTTACGTCAGAGGTAGGGAAAGAAGCCGTAAGATGAGTGATATTTTGGACGAATTTAAGTCTTTGCTCGACCAAGGATACAAAGAAATTACCTTGCTCGGTCAAAACGTCAACTCTTACGGAAGTAATCTGGAAAACGGCGAAAACTTTGCAAAATTGCTGGAAGAAATAACGAAACTAGACGATTATACCAAGCATAGAGTGAGATTTATGACCTCGCACCCTAAGGACTTGAGCCCCGAAGTGGTTGATATAATTGCAGCAAGCAAGAGTATATGCAACAATATACATTTGCCTATTCAGTCGGGCTCGGACAAAATATTAAAATTGATGAATAGGCGTTATACGAGAGATTATTATCTAAAAGTCGTGGATAATATCAGGTCGAAGATTCCCGACTGCGGTATTACCACCGATATTATGGTGGGATTCCCCTACGAAGAGGAGCAAGACTTCGAAGATACGCTGGATATAGTAAAAAAAGTCGAGTTTTCGATGGCGTTTACTTTCGTGTATTCCGTAAGGCGAGGAACGGCTGCCGCTAAGATGCCGCAAGTACCTGCCGAGGTATCCAAAGAAAGAATTATGAAGTTGATAGAAGTGCAAAACGCAATAACCGCAAAACTATCCAAAGGTTACGAAAATAAGACCTTCGAGGTGTTGTGCGAAGACGTCAATAGCAAATTAGACGGCTACGTGATGGGTAGAACGGATTCGGGTAGACTGGTCAACTTTGAAGGGGACGCTTCTATGGTGGGTAAGTTTTTAAACGTAAAAGTAGCAAAGTCAAAATCTGCCGTTTTGTACGGAAAAGTAGAGGAATAATATGGCACTTTCACCAATGATGCAATTTTATCTGTCGCTCAAAGAAAAGTATAAGGATTGCCTTGTGTTCTTTAGATTGGGTGACTTTTATGAGATGTTTTTTGAGGACGCCGAAGTTGCTTCGAAAGAACTAGACCTTACCTTGACAGGAAGAGATTGCGGGCTTGAAAAGCGCGCTCCTATGTGCGGAGTGCCTTATCACGCAGTCGATTCTTATATATCTAAATTGATAGATAAAGGCTATAAGGTGGCTATTTGCGAGCAACTCTCCGACCCAGCAACGTCAAAAGGTATGGTGGAGCGCGACGTTGTGAGAGTTATCACGCCCGGCACGGTGGTAGAAGAGAATATTTTGCAAGATAAGTCCAATAATTATCTAGCTTGCGTGAGCATGGACAAAAACTGTTTTGCTATAGCTTGGGTGGATCTCTCGACAGGCGAATTTTGTACTACGCAGTCAAAATCTAAAGATAACGGTAGCGAAGCGGGCGACGTGGAGGATATGCTCTCTACGCTGTCGCCAAAAGAAATTATTGCTAACGGCGCCGCGTGCGAAGCGCTGAAGAATTGTCAAGCCGTGAGAATGGGTAAACTGCCAAAACCTCAAGAGTATCCCGACTGGGCTTTTGACTACGATACGGCGTATAATGCTCTAGCCGAGCAACTGAAGGTGGCAACGCTGGCAAAATACGAATTTGAGGACAAAAAACTGGCGATTGCTTGTTCCGGCGCAATAGTCAACTATCTAAAAGAGACGCAAAAGCGCGCTTTGCCGCATATAGACGACGTTAAATACGTGACGACTAATCGATTTTTGGTGATGGACGCCAATACAAGAAGAAGTTTGGAATTGACGGCTTCGGTAAGAGACGGCTCCAAAAAAGCCACGCTGCTGTGGGTGATAGACCAAACTTGCACCAATATGGGTGCAAGAAATCTCAAACGCTGGATAGAACAACCTCTTAGAGATAGTAAAAGAATAAATAAGAGACTCGATAGCGTGCAAGAGTTGATCGATAACAATAGAATTAGAAATAATCTATCGGATAGTTTGTCGAGCGTGAGAGATTTGGAAAGATTGGCTTCTCGTGTGGCGTACGGCAATACTAATCCGCGTGATTTCGTGGCAATAAAGCAGTCGTTACAAGCCTTGCCGGCGATAAAATCGTTGTTGCAAGTAGCCAATACGCAGTTGCTTAGAGATTGTGAGGAGCAAATAGATACGTTGGACGATATTGCCGCGCTTGTCGAAAATGCTATCGACGACAATCCGCCAAGCGTAGTAAAGGACGGCGGCTTTGTAAAAAAGGGTTATAATCAGCAACTCGACGACTACCGCATGGCGAGCAGTCAGGGCAAAGTTTGGCTAAACGAACTCGAAGCAAAAGAAAGGGAAGAGACGGGTATTAAAACGCTGAAAATCGGCTATAACAAGGTATTTGGCTATTATATCGAAGTCAGCAAAGGGCAAGTGGATAAAGTGCCTTTTAGATTTCAGCGAAAACAGACTTTGACCAACGGTGAAAGATATATCACCGCCGAGTTGAAAGAAATCGAAGACAAGTTGCTAGGCGCGCAAGAAAAAGCAATAGCTTTGGAATTGAAAATTTTTGAAGAGATTAAATTGAAACTATTGGAAGTCGTGTCAAAAATGCTGGCGTCCGCACGAGCTGTCGCCGTCGTGGATACCTTGCTATCATTTGCGAAAGTGGCGATTGCGGGCAATTACGTCAGACCTATTATCGGCGACGATATTGAGAGTATCGAAATCGTCGAAGGTAGGCACCCCGTGGTCGAAAAGATATGCAATAGAGGCTCTTTTGTACCTAACGACACTTTGTTGGACAATAATCAAAACCGTACAATGATTATTACCGGTCCTAATATGGCGGGTAAAAGTACGTATATGAGACAAGTGGCTTTGATAGTTATCATGGCTCATATAGGCTGTTTCGTGCCTGCTAAATCTGCCAAAATTTCGATTACGGATAGAATTTTTACCCGTATAGGCGCGAGCGACGACCTAGCTTACGGACAAAGCACCTTTATGGTGGAGATGGTGGAAGTGGCGACAATTTTGCAAAATGCAACCTTTAGAAGCCTGCTCGTATTGGATGAAATAGGTAGAGGTACGTCAACTTTTGACGGTCTGGCGATTGCTAGAGCGGTAACGGAAGACATCAACAAGCGCATCAAGTGCAAAACTATGTTCAGTACCCACTATCACGAGTTGACCGAGTTGGAAGGTTGGCTCGAGGGAGTAAAGAATTATAAGATTCTTGCTACCGAAAGAGACAAGGGGATAATATTTTTGCATCGTATAGTGAGAGGCGGTACAAATAAAAGCTTTGGCATAGAGGTAGCTAAATTGGCGGGATTGCCTAAGAGCGTGATTGCAAGAGCTAAGGATATTTCTAAAATTTTGGAAGAGAATCCTCTGACGACTCACAAAGACGTAGAACCGCCGCTGCTTGTTGAAGCCAAAAAAGTAGACGAAGAAAATAAGACTGCAGCCTTGGTCAAAGAATTGAGAAACATCGAAACCGAAACGCTGACACCGTTGCAAGCGTTGATTAAATTGACAGAACTCGTAAATTCGGTAAAGGAATAATATGGCTAAAATTAATATATTGGACAAATCGGTATACAATCTTATCTCTGCGGGAGAAGTCGTCGAAAGACCTGCTTCGGTAGTAAAAGAATTGGTCGAAAATTCGATAGACGCAGGCGCAAGCGAGATTATTGTGTCGATAGAAGAAGGCGGACTTAGTAAAATTGTCGTCGTCGACAACGGCTCGGGTATAGATAGGGAAGATATGAATATCTGCTATCTGCCTCATACTACCTCTAAAATTGCTAAAGCATCTGACTTAGATGAGATTTCTACGCTGGGATTTAGAGGCGAGGCTCTAGCTTCCATCACAGCCGTCGCGCAAGTAGAAATTGCGAGCAAGACTGCGGGCGACGAGGTGGGATATAGCCTAAACATTAACGGCTCTCAGATAGGCAACAGCGGTGAAGTCGGAATGTCTACCGGCACGAAAATCGTTGTATCCAACTTGTTCTTCAATACCCCCGTAAGACGAAAATTCCTCAAAAAGCCTAAGTCGGAAGAGGCAAGCGTAACGCAAGTGATGACGGAATTGATTTTTGCCAATCCCGACGTAAAATTTAGTTATTCTTGCGACGGAAAGGTTGTTTTTGATACCAATAGAGGGCTTGAAAATTCGATTTTTGAGATTTTCGGTACGGAAATTGCCAATAAAATGCTACCTTTTGATAAGACGAACGGAAATATCAGGGTCTACGGTTACGTGGGCGACAGAACGGTATATAAACATAATCGCAACAGCCAAACTATCGTCGTCAACGGCAGAACGGTTGAATCGACTACCGTGCAAACCGCCGTTGCTCAAGCATACGGCAACAGGCTAATGACAAGGTGTTATCCCGTCTTTGTGATCAATATTATCTTACCATTCGACGAAGTGGACGTCAACGTTCATCCGAACAAAAAGGAAGTGAGGTTTGCCAATTCTCAGCAGATATTTTCTAGGGTTTATCATGCCGTCGAAGAAACTTTGGCTGACGACGAAAAGGTCGCTGTGTTGTTTGACTCAACGCCGAAAACAATCGAAAATAATGAAAATGTCGTAAGGTCTCTAGAAAATACGGGCTTGGGTGACATTGTGGATAATATAAGTCAAGCTTATATCGATAAAAAAGACGAAAGCGTTGCTTCGGAGTTGGCTCAAAACTATAAAAATCTCGAACTTAATAAAATTATCGAAAAACAAAAATCACTAGTCGACATCGGAAATATGCCTCATATATTTACGGATAATTCCGCATTGCGCAAAGTGTCCGACAACGTCGGTACAATTAGACGAGCCTTTGACAATTCTATACAAAATAAGTTAGAGTTATGCTATGAAGAAAGTGAAAACGAATTGAAAATCCTCGGACAATTATTTGATACTTATCTGGTACTTGAATATCAAAATTTTGCCTATATAATTGACCAGCATGCTTGTCATGAACGATACTTATACGATAATTTGAAAGAAAAAATTGACGACGGCGACGTGTCGAAACAGCCTTTACTCGTGCCGTATATCTTAGAATGCAATCCGTCACAATTCGATTACGTACAAGCCATTAGTAATAATCTTGCTCAGATAGGCTTTGAAATCGAAGAGTTCGGCGGCTTGAGCTATAAGATTTACGCGGTGCCGGCTATATTGAACGATATTGATCTCGACGAATTCTTTGCCGATATAGTAAGTGAAAGAAAAGTTTTGGAAAATGCCAAGCAATCGGAATTGATAAAAGATAAGTTGGCAATGACTGCTTGTAAAGCTGCGATAAAAGCGGGTGACAAGTTGAGCAAAGAGCAAATCAAAAGCTTGATTGTCAATATGAAGAAGGGCGTTCCTGTACAATGTCCTCACGGAAGACCCGCGCTTATCAAACTTAGTCGCGCCGATTTAGACAAAATGTTTAAGAGGATTGTATGAATAAAGTCATCATCGTCGGCGGTGCTACCGCAAGCGGGAAAAGCGACTTTGGCGTGCAACTGGCAAAAATCCTTGATACCCAAGTCATATCTTGCGACAGTATGCAAATATATAAGGGATTGGACGTCGGTACGGCAAAGATAACGGCTAGCCAAATGCAAGGCGTCAAACATCATCTAATCGATATTGTCGAGCCAAGTAAACCCTTTAGTGTGAGCGAATGGCGCGAGAGGGCTACCGACGTCATTGACCAATTACATGCCAAAGGAAGAATCCCTATAATCGTCGGAGGGACTGGGCTGTATATCGACTCTTTGGTTTATAAGCTGTCGTTTTTTTGCAACGGCGACGAAGAACTGAGAGAGAAATTGAATATACGTCTAAAAGAAGACGGCGCGCAAAAAATGCACGAATTGTTGCAAAGTATTGACCCCGAAGAAGCCGAAAAAATTCATCCAAATAATACCAAAAGGCTAATAAGAGCGTTGGAGATATATTATTCTACGGGCAAAATTAAGTCGGAAAAAGATGAAAGACGATTGAATGAGGATTATGACTTTTGCCTCGTCGTTTTGAGCCGAGACAGGCAAGAAACCTATAAACGAATCGATAGTCGCGTGGACGAAATGTGGCGCCAAGGTCTTGTCGACGAGGTTAGGCGTATTGTCGACGAGGGATTAGCCGATTGGGACTGCCAAAGCATGCAAGCTATCGGATATAAGGAATTTAGGGATTATTTTGAGGGTAAATGCGACTTGGAACAAGTTAGACGGCAAATAAAGATTAATAGCAGGCACTACGCTAAACGACAGATTAGTTGGCTTAAGCGCTACGACTTCGGTAAGTGGTTTGACGTAGACTGCGATAGGGATAAAGCAATAGAATACGCGGTAAATTGGGCGAATATAGACGAAAGGAACGGAGAATAATATGGAATTTTGTGAACAAGCCAAAAGCATCGTTGCCAAGGCAGAAGAAAAACTGAAAAAGCAATTCGAGGAGGTCGACGAGATTGCCTTCGTCAACCAAGCTAGAGTATTGGACGCCTTTAGAAACAACAATCTCGGTCAAAGGCACTTTGCTCCTACCAACGGTTACGGCTACGACGATATAGGTAGAGATACGCTGTGCAAAGTTTTTGCCGAGTTGTTCGGCACAGAAAGCGCTATCGTAAGTCCTTTGATCGTTTCGGGCACTCACGCATTGTCTTTGACGCTATTTTCTCTCCTGGGAAGTGGCGATAAAATGGTGGCGGTGACAGGTAGCCCTTACGATACCTTGCAGACCGTGATAAACGGTAAAAACATAGGCTCGTTGAAAGACTTGGGCGTCAACTACGAGCAAGTCGAGCTAAAAAACGGCGATTTTGATTGGGAAAATATCAAAAAAACCGTGGATAACGATACGAAGTTGGTCTTTGTAGGAAGGTCCAGAGGCTATGAATGGCGTGACGCGTTGACGATTGAGCAAATATCTAAGGTTGCAAAATTCGTAAAAACAATAAATCCTAACACGATAGTTATGTGCGACAACTGCTACGGCGAATTTATAGATAAGCTTGAGCCGACTGCCGTCGGTGTCGACGTCACCGCAGGCTCGATGATTAAAAATATCGGAGGCGGCATAGCTCCTACGGGCGGTTACGTTTGCGGAAGAGCCGATTTGATTGAGAAAATCGCCTATCGTCTTACCGCACCGTCAATAGGTATGGAAGTGGGGAGTTATGCCTACGGCTATAAGGACTTTTATCAAGGATTGTTCCTTGCGCCTCACGTGGTTGCACAAGCCGTCAAAACTTCTTTGTTGTTTGGACAAGTGTTCTCTGACGCGGGATATAGCACTATGCCTAATCCAAGCGATAGATGCAACGACATTATTAGGTCGATTAAGTTTGATACCGAAGAAGAATTGGTAGCGTTCGTTAGGTCGATACAGGAGGCTTCGCCAATAGATAGCAACGTTGTGCCTTACGCATGGGATATGCCGGGATATGAAGATAAAGTGATAATGGCGGCAGGTACCTTCGTGGGAGGTGCTAGTATAGAATTGTCTGCCGATTCTCCTATCAAAGAGCCGTATATTGCTTACGTTCAAGGCGGTTTGACGTACGAACACGGAAAAATCGCCGTACTGTATTGTCTAGATAAAATACTAAAAATGAAAAAACGACTTTGAATATAGATTGCCGCGTTGCCTCGTGCTTGCAAATAGTAGGATTTGCGATGCGCTAAGGGCTATGACAGCCGTCTACGATAAATCTCAGTAAATATGATAAAAACCGCCTTTTGGCGGTTTTGTTGATCGAGTTGGAATTTTGACCAAAAATTATCTAAATTGATTGCGCAATAATCCCGATATGACGCCAAGTATGCGGAATTGGTGGTCCGGCTCGACGATAATATCGCTCATAAAGCTGTTTTCCGGATGAAGTCTTACGTGGTCTTTTTCTTTGAAAAACCTCTTGAGCGTGACCTCTTCGTTGTCGATTTGGGCAACGATTATATCGCCGTCTTTGGCGGTATTTTGGGCATTGATGAGCACCATATCTCCGTCCAATATGCCTATATCAATCATGGAACTACCTTTGACTTTGAGCAAAAAACTATCGTTGTCGTATCTGAAGAAATCACTTGGAAGAGTATATGATTGATCGACTTCTACGGCGGCAAGCAAAGGCTCGCCTGCAGCGATATTACCCAAAAACGGTACTTTGCCAAAGTCTCGAGAATTTTGCTCTACATAATCGTTGTCGATAATCTCTATAGTGCGATTTTTGCCGTCAGACTTGCGAATTAAGCCGTTTTCTTCTAGTTTTGTAAGATAATATTGAGCCGAAGCCGTAGATTTGAAACCAACGACAGAACATATCTCTCTAACGCTTGGCGGATAATTGTTGCGCGCTACAAAGTCTTTGATAAATTGATAAGTTTGTTCTAATTTTTGAGCGGATTTGGTATATGACATAATCTTCTCCTTATCAAAATTTTAGCACATATGTTTGCATTTGGCAAGAGAATTTTTTGAATTAAAAAATTTTTATAAAAATTGTGTGAATTTGTAAAGCTTTTTGAATAAAATCGCGGTATCTTTATATGAATTTTTTTGAATTATATAAGTAAATAAAACGATTTATTAGTATCGATATTGCGTCGCGTTCAAAAATATTATTCTTCGTCGTTGTTGTCTAATTGGTCGGAGTAATCTACGCGGTTACTTCTTAACGTTACCTTTTTGGAAGCGGCACGCTTGATTTCGTCGCTGATTGCGGCGTAGTGCTTCTTGGTAGTATTGATGTCTTTGTGCCCCAAAACTTCTGCAACTACGTAAATATCGTTGGTATTTTGATATAGGGTAGTGCCGTATGTGCTGCGAAGCTTGTGAGGCGTGATATGTTTGAGCGGTGTGATTATACGTGCGTACTTTTGTACTAAATTTTGAACGCTGCGCACGTTAATTCTTTTGTTCTGCAAAGACAAAAACAATGCAGGCTCGTCGTCTAGAAGCGGATTTTGCGCTCTTTCGTCCAAATATCCTAGCAAAGCCCTAGCAACTTCGTCGCCAAAATAGAGTATAGTCTGATTGCCGCCTTTGCGGGTGATTTTGAAGGCGTTGTTGTTGAAATCAACGTCTTGAATATTAAGTCCTACAAGTTCGGAAATTCTTATTCCGGTACCTAAAAATAACGTTAATATGGCTAAATCGCGTTTGGCTGTGCGTTTGTGATACGCTTTTTGTTGCGGGGTAAGTCCTTCACCGGCTTCCGCGACGTCCAAAAGCCTAGAAATTTCGTCCACGTCGAGACGAATAATAGGTTTTTCTAGCATTTTTGGCGTCATAACCTTGGATGCAGGGTCGCACGGCAAGTTATTTTTGTTGTAATTATACTTGAAAAAAGACTTCAAAGTGGCTAGTTTTCTTGCTTTGGTCTTGAGTGAATTGCGACGAGGTTTGCCGTCGGTTTCATAATAAGTGACGTATTCTAAGAACATCTCGATGTGCGTTGTAGTTACTTGCGCCAAGTGTTGATAATTAAACGAACGTATATTCACATTTTCGAATTCTATAATCTGCGTTGTAAGAAACTGAAAAAACAACCTAAGGTCCGTAGCGTATCCGAGCTGTGTCAACTCAGATGTGCTATTTTGGATACCGATAAAATATTCGTTGCAAATAAGGGGAAGTTGTTTTTTAATTTCCCTTAACTTTTGTATCGAAGTCGTTTTTCTTTGGTCAAAATACGAATCGCTGTTCATACCAAAATTATATCACAACCAAAGGCAAACTTCAATATTTGCGCAACAATAAAACGGGTATTCGTTCATTTATTTTTGAAATTAGACAAATGGCAACGCTTAAATCGAACACAAATAAGATACGATTAGTCGGTTACAATATAAAAAGTACAAACGCAAAATTAAATGGATAAGTTTGAATGTAAAATAATAAATAGTTATCAAATATTGCAAATAATTATTATAATTGGTTTAATTTAGAATAATATACCCCTTACTATTCGCAAAGGTTGTGTTTTGCGAATAGATATAACACACACTATTCTACTCCCAAAATATCAAAAATCCAATAAATATGTCATATAAAAATTAGGGGCTATAGTAGATATTTGCTTGTACTCTAACTAAACCGCGACGAATTGTTGGTGTGACAGATTAATTGTGTGTAAGATAAAGTAAAGCTTTAGATTATTGGAATAGAAAAACTAAATTAGAGAATATACGACTGCCCTATCACGTCATAATTATTAATCGGAAACAAATAAAAACTAAAATATAACAATATAATACAAATTTATCGATTATTTTTGCCAATGATATTGACATAATTTTTGATAGTATTATAATATATATAAAAATGAAATGAGGAGACTATCATGAGATTTTTTAAGATATTGTTCAAATTGATACTTATCGTGTTGCTCGTTGCAAGTTTTGCACTCGAATATAACGTAATAGGCTTTAACGGCGGCTCGGTCGCTATCGCTGCTTTCGATACGACAGGTACCGGTGAAAGTTTAGCCGTCGGAACCGTAGAATCAGTTACTTACGATACAATTCCTTTTGTTGGTCTTAACATAGCTTACGTTAAAGGCGACGCAGGCTCCGGTATAGTATTTAAAGCCACCGACGAATATTTGAACGCAAACGGCGCCGTACAGAGTACTGCTACAAGCCCTATCGTATATCTTATCATCTTCTTCGTAATCTTGATGATACCTACCAAGAAAGTAAAACAACCCGTAGGCTCCAGAAGAAGATAACCTAACTAAAAATAATACGGCGTAACTTTTCGATAGTTGCGCCGTTTTTCATTTTTCTTTCTACGTAGATTTCTACTCTATGCTCAGCCTTATTAAATTCTAACGTGCACATGGAGGAAAAGTGCTAAACGCTCTTGCATACCTAGCAGAGTTGAATTTAGGTCTTCTCCACGCGCAATTTGGTTGTTTATGTATAAATAAGGGTTGATTTTTTGGAAAAAATATAGTATTATTTTTTTGAGGTAATTATATGGACAATAACGCTAACATCGACTTGATTAGAAGCCACGTAGATACTATTATTCTTCGCTCACTTTTGAACGAAGATAAGTATGGTTTGGAAATTCTGAACGAGATAAAAGAAAAGAGCCAAGGTCTATATACCCTCAAACAGCCTACACTGTATAGTTGTCTGAAACGCCTAGAAAAGTTGGGCTACATAAGCTCTTATAAGGGCGCTACGTCTAACGGCGCTCAGAGAGTATACTATACTCTGTCCGAAGCGGGAAAAAACTTCGTTTTGACTGACCAATATCAATGGGAGTACAGCCGTACTATTATCGACAATCTTTTGTCTGACAAAAAGTATGACCCAAACACTACTCCGCCTTTTGACGCCTCTGCATTGAGACCATTGACCAAGCGACAGCCGTCTTCGAATCCTAAGCCGTACCAACCTACGGATAACGCTTTGTCGGAAGAATCGTTTGAAGATAACGACGGCTACAACCTTGATACGGCTGCCGACGTTGCTTCGCAACGAGAGGTTGATTATCCTAACACGTTCGCCTCCACAGCCGCTTCGCAACGTTCTCAAGCTGCGACACAGCCTCAAAACGTCGCTTTCGCTCCGCATAACAATAGCTTTGACAACGCTTTTAGTTTCGACACGCCTAAACAACAAAAAGCCGATAACGTCGTCTTGCCCGAGATGCCGACTATTGCCGAAAATACTAACGTCAACTACATATCGAGCTTTGAAAATCTCTATTCTCGCTCTAATAATCTTGTCGAACACGTCGCAGTACAAAACGACGACGATGTGTTTGACTTTTTGACTATTAGCGAACTAAAAAATAAATTGGCATCCGAAGGTTACACTTTGAGACCTTACGTAAAGAAGAATACTACCGAGTATTACGTTGGCAAATACTATAAACCAAACAAACTACTCTTTTTTACTTCGCTGATTATGAGCATCGTATTCTTTATACAAGTTATGGTTGCGCATTTTGAGTTGGAATATACCCAAGTAGCTCCGCTCGTTTTGTGTATTTTGGCTTGCGTAGCCGTGCCTGTCGTGACGGGGATTAGAATGTGGCTGGCACCGAATAAACGGTCTCTTGCCGTCTTTAATCTAAAAACCGCATTGATAAATTCTTTGATTTTGATAATAAATCTTGTGGTGATTATCGTTATTGTAGGCTATTTTGCCGGCGGAGCAAACTTCCAAGAGCCTTCTACAACGGTCAAGCCTATTTTAGTTCCGCTAATAATGCTAATCAATATTCCTTTGGCAATCGTAATTTATGACTTGCTATTCCGTTCGAAATACTTTCATATAAATTAGAAAAATATAAAAAGCCACCTAATAGTGGCTTTTTGATTGTCAATTTTGTAGAGCCAATTTAATTAGTTTTATTGGTTTGGCATTGTTAGCTTTATAAAACTATCGGTGACACTTTATTTCATCCGTGGCAAGTTGGTCGCATCGATTGTTATATTGGTTGTCGGCGTGCCCTTTGACTTTGTAAAATTTGTATTGATGACGTGACAATTCTATCAATAGCATCTTCCAAAGGTCGTCGTTTTTTACCTTTTGTTTGGAAGAGGTTTTCCAATCGTTGTTCTGCCAAGACTCTATCCACCCCTCTTCAAAGGCGTTGCAAACGTAAGCTGAATCGGTGTAAATATCTACTTGGCAAGGTTGATTGAGTTGCCTCAAAGCTTGAATTACGGCAAACAATTCCATACGATTGTTGGTAGTGTCTTTGTTGTATCCCGATATTTCCTTACTGTGTCCGTTGTACATTAGGATTGCGCCCCAACCGCCCACTCCGGGGTTGCCCGAACAAGCTCCGTCCGTGTAAATGGTTACTTGCTTCATTTGCTGAGTTCCTCGCTACGATTTTTACAAGCGCGTATTCCGTCTTTGATTGCGCGATCTACACCTTGACTTTCAAAGGTTTTGATAGCTTCTATTGTCGTTCCGCCCTTAGAACATACGTTGTCAATCATCGTATCGATAGGTATATCGGACTGCTCTACCATTTTGACCGCGCCCTCAAACGTCTGCAAAGTGAGCTGGAGAGAATCTTGAAAAGATAATCCGCCTTCTACGCCGGCATTTGCCATGGCTTGTATGAAATAGTAGACGTACGCGGGACCACTACCGCTGATTGACGTCACGGCATCAAAGAGCGTCTCAGGCAAAAATATTGCCTTGCCGACGCTGTTGAATACAGCTAAAACAAAATCGTTGATAGTTTGAGGACATTCGTTGATTGCTATTGCAGCCATACCCTTACCTATCATGCACGGGAAGTTGGGCATTACCCTTACTACGTTGTCGATGCCTGTGGCTGATTTGATTTTTTGCACGGATATACCTGCCATTATACTGATGACGGCTTGGGCTTGTATATTGGAAAAAGTACTCGATATTGCGTCAAATACTTGTGGTTTGATAGCAAAGACGATATATTCACAACGCTGAAATACTTCGGAGTTGTCGTCTGTGATTTCGATACCTTCAAAATTCCCCTTGGTCAAGTCGGTCATGAGTATCTGATCGGTGCCAAGTAAGCCTCCTTTTATAATACCTTTGGCAATGGCTTTTGCCATGTTTCCTGCGCCTATAAAGCCAAGTTGATATTTTTGTTGCATAATAATCTCCTTATTGTAAATAAACTGTTGACACAAATGCCCTTTTTTTATATAATAATTAAGAACTTAGGGGAGTGGCTCAACGGTAGAGTAGTGGTCTCCAAAACCATTGGTTGCGTGTTCGAATCGCGTCTCCCCTGCCAATCGACTTACTAATCGTAGGTCGATTTTTTTTATTGCGCGATTCTCCACTTTTTTTGCCATATCTCTATGGCAAAAGGTTGCGTGTGACGCTCACATAGTTCGCTATTCCGTCGCTAGGCTCCTTACGAATCGCGTCTCCCCTGTGGGTCGACTTACTAATCGTAGGTCGATTTTTTATTGCGCGATTCTCCACTTTTTTTGCCATATCTCTATGGCAAAAGGTTG
>CAMBZZ010000010.1 GCA_945872615.1 uncultured Clostridia bacterium
CATTCGCAAATGATTTAATATTTAATTTTTGTCTAAACTTTTGGGTTCACTTCATCAAAGGGCGGTTTTTCTATTTGCACATTATTTATTTTTTTCTTTCTTTGAGGTACTTCTCCATACCTTGTACGGTTGCCTTAGCTATGTGATAATCGGCAAAAATCATAATTGCGCAAGTCAGTATTGCAAGGATACTCATCGCCACGCCGCCGAGTACCGTCTTAACTCCTTCAAAAGCAAAGCTCTTGACGAGATAGGTAGCCCCGGTCACGCCTATGAAACCGCCCACGAAGAGTGTGCAAACAAATCCCACGTAGGACACAATCGTCATCAATATCATAAATATATCGTTGAATATCATTTCAGATTTTTTCATCGGCTTTTCGTTCATATTATTATTTTATCATTATATCGGTTTATTTTCAACTACTTTTGATACAGCGCGCAGTATGCGTTGCAACTTATTGCTTCTTCTCGACCTACTAGTCCCAACTTTTCGGTGGTGGTGGCGGTTATGCTCACACGAGTGACGTCAATGTCCATCGCCTCGGCTAGCGTTTCTTCTATTATAGGGATAAACTCGGCAAGGCGCGGTTTTTGCGCCATAATCGTAGCCGACACGTTGCCCACTCTATAGCCTTGACTTTTTAGCAATCCGAGTACGTTTTTTAGTAGAATTATGCTAGATATATTCTTAAATGCGGGGTCGGTGTCGGGGAAGAGCCTACCTATATCGCCGTTGTGAGAGGCGGAGAGTAGGGCATCCATGATAGCGTGTGTCAACACGTCGGCGTCGCTGTGACCAAGCAACCCTTTGTCGTGAGGAACGTTGACGCCGCCTAGTATCAGCGGTCTGCCTTCGACGAGTTGGTGAGTGTCCCAACCGCAACCAGCAAAGAAGGTCTCGGGTACGAATCTGGATAGGTCGCTTGCATAAGTGATTTTGGTATTGTCGCTATCTCCTTCCACCAAGTAAATTTTGCCTATATATTGTTCGTATAGAGAAGCGTCGTCGGAGAAGCTCTTGCCTTCGAGTTCGGCTTGTGCGTAAGCTTCTTTCAACTTTTTGGCGTCGAATATTTGCGGAGTTTGCACCGCCCAATATTTAGACCTGTCTACCGCCTCGCTAAGTCCGTTTTCTACTATACGCAAACTGTCGGATACGGGTAGCGCAGCCACGCCGTTGCCCCATTTGATAGCGCAAGCGACAGTCCTGTCTATCAAAGCTTTTTTTACGAAAGGTCTTGCGCCGTCGTGCACGATAACGAGGTCGCAATCGTCCTCTACGCAAGATAGGGCGTTGCGTACCGAAGCCGTGCGATTGTCTCCGCCCTTGCATATAGTTATGTCGGCGTCGACGTTGTCTATTGCTTGGGCTATCCACTCTCTGTCTTCATCGGCGCAAGCGATAATCAGTCTCGATACGTCTTGTCTGCAAAAGGCAGTCAAAGTCTTGCAAAGTAGCGGCATACCGCCGATATTGAATTTTAGTTTGCTATATCCGAGCCCCGCTCTCGTCGAAGCCCCGCCACAAGGGAAAATTGCGTTAATTTTCATCCGTCAACACCTCGTACATATCCGTGCAATCTTGTTTTTTGATTGTTTCTTCCACCTTGAGTATCCTAAATCTAAAGGTCTTGTCGCCAAAAAACAGCGTTACTCTATCGCCCACTTTGACTTGAGTGCCCGCTTTGGCGGGGCGAGAGTTGATTTGCACTCTCTGTGCGTCACACGCCTCGTTGGCAACGGTACGCCTTTTGATAATTCTCGATACTTTCAAAAACTTGTCCAGTCTCATATCAATTCTCTCTTGCTTATTATATTACTCTAATAATAAGTATATCATAATAAAAAATAATATCAATATTTATCCGATAATTATCCAAAAATTTATACGGAACGATATATTTTTGTCTACAAATATATTTTATGGTTTTTGAAATAATCGTCGTTGGGGTGGTAATATTATGGAGATTTTTTATCGTAGGGCATTTGCCTGAGGATTTTTTACGATAATAATTGGATTTATAAAATTTTACAAAAATTTTACTTTTCTATAAAATTTTACAAAAATTTTACTTTCTTTTTTTATCCGAAAATTATTTGAAATCAACGAAAAAACAATGAAAAATAACGAAAAATATGCAATACGAAAAGTAGAGGGGCGGCGTCAAAATCAATATAAAACTCGGTTGTTTTCGTCACTTAGCTTTAGTATGCTAGATGTTTGAAACTTAGATTTGGCTTGCTAGCAGATGGAGACAAGTAGCGAAGTCGTAATAAAGCCAATTAAGATATAATACTCGCAAAGATTAAAAATTTACGTATATTTAATAAAAAAGCGTTGACTTGCTTGTGGGCTTGTGCTAAAATCTATAATCGTGCAACTATGCGTTATTATTTTTATTATATAGTTGCGCCAATTATTACGAAAATATTTTAAGGAGGGTGTGATATGCCTCAAAGAATTCATAAAATCAAGTGCGGCAACAACGAGAGAATGTCTTTTTCCAAGATCAAAGACGTACTCGAAATTCCGTATTTGATTGAACTGCAAAAAGAGTCTTACAAGCAGTTTATCAACGAAGGTATCAGAGATATTCTCAACGAGTTTTCTCCTGTAGTTGACAGAGCCGGTAGATTCGAATTGCACTATCTCGGCTATTCTTTGGAAGGTACGCCTAAGTACAGTATCAAAGAGTGCAAAGAAAGAGACGCTACTTACGCGTTGCCTCTCAAGGTCAAGGTAAGACTTGTCAGAAAAGAGACGGGAGAAATGACGGAAGAAGACGTATTTATGGGTGATATTCCTATCATCACCGACAACGGCTCTTTCATCATCAACGGCTCGGAGAGAGTTATCGTCAGCCAGCTCGTCAGATGCCCTGGCGTATATACTACGTCCGACGGCAAGGACCGCAACGGCGTAGAGAGATTTTCTACACTTATAATGCCTAACCGTGGTGCGAGACTTGAGTTTAAGCAAGACGCAAGCAATATTTTGTGGGTATACGTAGACCGCAACCGCAAGGTGCCTTCTACCGTTTTGCTCAGAGCTTTGGGCTTGGCAACAGACGAAGACATCATCGCTACGTTCGGCGATGAGGTTATGCTTAGAGAGACCATCAAAAAGGACAATACCAAGACGGCTGAAGACGCCAAAATCGAGTTGTATAAGAAGCTCAAACCGGGCGAAATTCCTAACCAAGACGGTATCGACCAACACATTAGAGGTTTGCTCTTCGACCCTAAGAAGTACGAACTTTTGCGCGTGGGCAGATACAAGCTCAACAAAGTTCTCTCCGTTGCCAGCAGAATTGCGGGCTTGGAATTGGCTGAGGATATTGTGGATAGCGAGACGGGCGAAGTTTTGGCAACCAAAGGACAAGTCCTCAGCGTAGAAGAGGCTAGAAAACTTCAAAACGCAGGCGTCAACGAAGCAATAGTCGTAGCTCCCGACGGAAGCAACTTCAAAGTTATCGGCAACAAGACGGTGGACGTCAATGCACTCTCCTTTTACGGTAAGTCTTTTGAAGAATACTTCGGCGTTACCGCAGAGCAAGCAGGCTTGATGGAGGACGTATACTATCCGGTACTCAAGCAACTTATGGCTCAAAACGCAGACAAGGACGCACTCCTCCAAGCTATTGCAGACAATATCGAAGATTTGTTCGTCAAGCACGTTACCTTTGACGATATTGTAGCGGGCGTATCTTACAACCTCGGCATCTCTCACGGACTTGGCAAAGCCGACAATATCGACCACCTTGCCAACAGAAGAGTAAGAGCCGTAGGCGAGTTGCTTTACGCTCAATTCCGCACGGGTATCACCAGACTTGACAAGGGCATCAAAGAGAAGATGAGCATTACCCAAGAGGACGAGGACTGCAAGGCTCAAAGCTTTATCAACATCAAGCCTGTGACGGCAGTCATCAAAGAATTCTTCGGTTCTTCCCAACTTTCGCAATTTATGGACCACTACAATCCTATTGCCGAGCTTACTCACAAGCGTAAACTTTCCGCATTGGGTCCGGGCGGTCTTAACAGAGAGAGAGCGGGCTTTGACGTGCGTGACGTACACTATACTCACTACGGTCGTCTTTGCCCTATCGAGACTCCTGAAGGACAAAACATCGGTCTTATTTCTTCGCTGGCAACCTTTGCCAAAGTCAACAAATACGGACTTATCGAGACCCCTTATCGCAAGGTAATCAAGGGCGAAGGCAAAGTCACCGACGAAGTAGTATATTTGCAAGCAGACGACGAGGACGCGTTCGTAGTTGCTCAAGCCAACGAAGAGTTGGACGACAACGGCGTATTCGTCAACGAACGTGTAAATTGCCGTTTTAGAGACGAGATTGCTGAGTATTCTCGCAACGACGTCGACTTTATGGATATTTCGCCTAAGCAAGTTATATCCGTAGCGGCTTCTTTGATACCGTTCCTCGAAAACGACGACGCGGCTCGTGCGTTGATGGGCTCCAACATGCAACGTCAGGCAGTACCGCTCATCAAGCCCGAGGCTCCAATCATTGCAACGGGTATCGAAGCTAAGATTGCTCACGACAGCGGCGTAATGACGCTTGCCAAGAGCAACGGTGTCGTTGACTACGTCAGCGCGGACAGAATAGTAGTTGCCACCGACGACGGCGGAAAAGAAGAATACAAGCTTCAAAAATTCGAAAAGAGCAACGCGGGCACTTGCATTATCCAAAAGCCTATCGTCTCCAAAGGACAAAAGGTCATCAAGGGTATGGTGCTTGCCGACGGACCTTCTACTCAAAACGGAGAATTGGCACTCGGTCGCAACATTCTCGTAGGTTACATGTCTTGGGAAGGTTACAACTACGAGGACGCTATACTTATCAACGAAGACCTCGTCAAAGACGACGTATTTACCTCTATTCACATCGAGAAGTACGAGATAGAGTGTCGTGACACGAGGCTCGGCGAAGAGCAAATCACTCGCGACATACCTCACGTAAGCGCAGACTCCATCAAGTATCTTGACGAGGATGGTATAATCATGGTGGGCGCAGAAGTCCACAGCGACGATTACCTCGTCGGTCGCGTAACTCCTAAGGGAGAGACGGAACTCTCGCCTGAAGAGAGATTGCTCAGAGCAATATTCGGTCAAAAGGCAAGAGAAGTGAGAGATACTTCCCTCAAGCTGCCTCACGGTCAATACGGTATCGTCGTAGACGTCAAAGTATTCAAGAGAGAGAACAAAGACGAGTTGCCACCTGGAGTAAACAAACTCGTAAGAGTGTACGTTGCTCAAAAGCGTAAAATCGGCGTAGGTGACAAGATGTCGGGTCGTCACGGTAACAAGGGCGTCGTATCGAGAGTATTGCCTAGAGAGGATATGCCGTTTATGGCGGACGGAACTCCTTTGCAAATCGTGCTCAACCCATTGGGCGTACCGTCTCGTATGAATATCGGTCAGGTATTGGAAGTCCACCTCGGACTTATCGCCAAACTCCTCGATTGGAAGATTGCGACCCCTGTATTCGACGGCGCAACGGAAGCAGACATCAAGCAACTGCTCATCGAAAACAACCTCCCTGCACACGGCAAGTTGGAGCTGTTCGACGGAAGAACGGGTGAGAAGTTCGAAAACCCTGTTACCGTGGGCTATATGTATATGCTCAAGCTCTGCCACCTCGTAGACGACAAAATCCACGCTCGTTCTATCGGACCTTACAGCCTCGTAACGCAACAGCCTCTCGGCGGTAAAGCACAATTCGGCGGACAAAGATTCGGTGAAATGGAAGTTTGGGCTTTGGAAGCATACGGCGCGGCACACATTTTGCAAGAGATTTTGACCGTCAAGTCGGACGACATCAACGGCAGACAAAAGGTATACGAAGCAATCGTCAAGGGCGCACCTGTAGCAGAACCGGGAACGCCGGAATCATTCAAGGTGCTCATCAAAGAATTCCAAGCGTTGGGTCTCGACATCAAGGTCCTCAACGAAAACAAGGAAGAAATCGGTATCCGCGAGATGATAGAGGACGAGAGCGAATTGTTGCCTGAGAAGGAACAAGAAAAAGAAGAAGTAGATCCGTTCCAACTCGAAGAAACCGACCTGTTCGGTCTCGGTGGCGGAGAAGACGTCGATATCAACATTGACAATTTGCTCGGTATGGGCGAAACCGACGATGACGACGACGCAATTTTCGGCAACTTGTTTGATAACAAGGACGAAGAGTAAGGAGGTACGATATGTCAGAAGTAAACAATTTTGATTCCATTCAAATAGGCGTAGCATCTCCGGAAAAAATCAGGTCTTGGTCGCACGGTGAAGTCACCAAACCCGAGACCATCAATTACAGAACTCAAAAGCCTGAAAAGGACGGCTTGTTCTGCGAAAGAATTTTCGGACCAACCAAAGACTGGGAGTGTAATTGCGGCAAGTATAAGCGTGTAAGATATAAGGGCGTTATTTGCGACAAGTGCGGCGTAGAAGTTACCAAAAAAATCGTGCGTCGTGAAAGAATGGGACATATCGAACTCGCTTGTCCCGTATCGCACATCTGGTATTTTAAGGGCGTGCCTTCGCGTATCAGTATCGCGCTCGATATGTCTCCTAAGGACGTAGAACACGTGCTTTATTATAGCAAGTACGTTGTTATCGACCCGGGCAGAACTGATTTTCTCGTCAAGCAAGTCATCGACGACAAAGAATACTTGGAAGCTATCGACAAGTTCGGACAAGGCTCTTTCAAGGCGGGCAGAGGCGCGGAAGCAGTCAAAGAATTGCTGATGGCAATCGACCTTGACAAAGAGTCCAAAGAGCTCAAAGATATTGTTGCTACCACCCAAGGACAGAGAAGAATCAAGGCTGTCAAGCGTCTCGAAGTCATCGAGTCCTTTAGAATAAGCAACAACAGACCTGAGTGGATGATACTCGACGTGTTGCCTGTATTGCCACCTGAGCTCAGACCAATGGTACCGCTCGACGGTGGAAGATACGCAGCCAGCGACCTCAACGACCTATATCGTCGTGTAATCAACCGTAACAATCGTCTCAAGAAGTTGATAGAGATGGGCTCTCCGGAGATTATTATCATCAACGAAAAGCGTATGTTGCAAGAAGCAGTCGACGCTTTGATAGACAACGGCAGAAGAGGTAAGCCTGTTACGGGCGCGGGCAATAGAGAACTCAAATCTCTCACCAGCATGCTCAAGGGTAAACAAGGTCGTTTCCGTCAAAACTTGCTGGGTAAGCGTGTAGACTATTCGGGTCGTTCGGTTATCGTAGTAGGACCGGAACTCAAAATGTACCAATGCGGTATTCCTAAGGAGATGGCGCTCGAACTCTTCAAGCCTTTCGTAACGAGAAAGCTTATCGAGTACGGCAAGTGCCAAAACCCTAAGGCTGCCAAGAAGATATTGTCCAAAGCCCAAGACCTGATTATTTGGGATATTTTGGAAGAAGTCATCAAGGACCACCCCGTACTTCTCAACCGTGCGCCTTCTTTGCACAGACTCTCTATACAAGCTTTCGAGCCTGTATTGGTAGAGGGGAGAGCAATCAAGTTGCATCCGTTGGTGTGCGGCGCGTTCAACGCCGACTTCGACGGTGACCAGATGGCAGTACACGTACCACTCAGCGTAGAGGCAAGAGCAGAAGCGAGATTTTTGATGTTGTCTACCAACAATATCCTCAAGCTCTCCGACGGTAAGGCAGTCGTTTCTCCGTCGCAAGATATGGTCATCGGTAGTTACTACCTGACTATCGACAAGGACGGCGGTTTGGGCGAAGGCAGATGCTTCCGCAACGCCAACGAAGCGTTGATGGCATATCAAGACAAACAAATCGAATTGCAATCCAAGATTAGAGTGAGAGTAGAAAAAGTAATCGACGGACAAAAGTATTCTAAGATTCTCAATACCACTCTCGGAAGAATTATATTCAACACCGCTATTCCTCAAGACTTGCACTTCGTACCGAGAGATACGCCTGAGCAACAACTTGACTTGGAAATCGACATGACGGTGGGCAAGAAAGAATTGTCCAAAATCGTCGAGAGATGCTTCAAATATAAGGGCGCAACCGAAACTTCGGTTATCCTCGACAAAATCAAGGCTCAAGGCTTCAAGTATTCTACTATCGGCGCAATAACCACCAGCGTATTCGACATGCACGTGCCTAAGAATAAGAAGGAAGTTATCGCAAGAGCCGAAGAAGCCGTTCAAAAGCAAGAGAAGCTCTACAAGAGAGGTCTCATCGACGAGCAAAAGAGATACGAGAGCATAGTCGATATTTGGAAAAAAGCCAAAGAAGAAATCGACAAAGAGTTGGAGACCACCCTCGGCAGATTCAATCCTATTTGGATGATGGCTAAGTCGGGTGCGCGTGGTAACATATCGCAGATTTCGCAGTTGTGCTCCATGAAAGGTCTGGTGCAAGACCCGTCGGGTAAAGTCATCGAACTCCCTGTAAAGGCTTCGTTCCGTGAAGGTTTGTCGGTGCTCGAATACTTCATATCGTCACACGGTGGACGTAAAGGTATGGCGGATACGGCACTTAAGACGGCAGAATCGGGTTACTTGACCAGACGTCTCGTCGACGTAGCTCAAGAAGTCATCGTGTCCGAGCAAGATTGCGGCGACACCAAGGGTATCGTAGTAGTTAGACCAATGCGCACCCAAAAGATGACCGACGACGACTACAGCGCGGCACTCAAAGACTTCGTAGAAAGAATTGACGGTAGATTTGCAATAGACGACGTAATCAACCCTGTTACGGGAGAAGTTATATGCGCTAAGGACGAGATGATTACCGCAGATATGGCTGACGTCATCAAGTCTTGCGGAGTTGCTCAAGTACACGTAAGAACCGTTATGACTTGTAAGTCCAAGTACGGCGTATGTGCTAAGTGCTACGGTAAGAACATGGCTTCCAACAACCCTGTTAAACTCGGCGAAGCTGTCGGTATCATCGCGGCGCAATCTATCGGTGAGCCTGGTACTCAGCTTACGATGAGAACCTTCCACACGGGCGGTGTCGCAACGGATAGCGATATTACGGGCGGTCTGCCACGTGTACAAGAGTTGTTCGAAGCTAGACGTCCTAAGGGTATCGCGGTCGTTAGCGGAATCAAGGGTAAAATCAGCATCAACGAAGAAAAGCATATCATCACCGTTACCCCTGAGAGCGGAGAGCCTTGCGAATACAAGTATTCCTTCAACCAAAAGTTGGCTGAGAAAAACGGCGTAACTCTCAAAGAGGGTGATATTGTAGAGGCGGGCGACCCATTGACCCAAGGTAGTATCTACCCACCTGATATTCTCAATACCAAGGGCGTCAACGGCGTACTCGAGTATATCATCAGAGAAGTCAAGGCGACCTATTCTAAAGCCGGCGTAGACATCAACGAAAAGCATATCGAGATTATCGTTAGACAGATGTTGCGCAAGGTAAGAATAGAGATGCAAGGCGACACTCACATGATACCGGGCGAACTCGTAGACCTCCACACCTTCGAAGAAGAAAACCAAAGAGTATTGGAAGAGGGCGGCGTACCTGCTATCTCCAAGAGAGTATTGCTGGGTATCACCAAGGCGTCTTTGGCAACCGAGTCTTTCTTGTCGGCAGCGTCCTTCCAAGAGACTGCGAGAGTGCTTACCGAAGCCGCTATCCGCAACAAGATAGACAACCTAAGAGGTCTCAAAGAAAACGTTATCCTCGGTAAACTTATCCCTGCGGGTACCGGTATGAAAAGATACCGCAATATCGTTGCTTTGCCGTCTAACAGCGGTGAAAACGAAATCGTTGAGGACCAAATCCAAGATAAGTTTGCAATCGAAAACGATATTGAGGACTAATACAACTAAATACTGTTTCTATAGAGAGTGTCGGAGGGACGGACCCTATGAAGGCACAGCAACCTGAATTTTAAGGTGCTAAATTCCGCAAGATATACTTGAAAGATAGAAGACATAAAGCGAGCCACTATCGGTTATGTCGATAGTGGCTCCTTCGTAGGAGAACGAAATGATTAAGAGATTATTTACCAGCGAAAGCGTGACGGAAGGACATCCCGACAAGGTTTGCGACAAAATATCCGACAGCGTGTTGGACGCTTTGTTGGCACAAGACCCGATGAGCAGAGTTGCGGCGGAGACTTGTTGCAACACGGGCTTTGCATTGCTTATGGGCGAGGTTACGACCAACGCGGTGGTTGACTTAGAGAAGATAGTGCGACAAGCCGTACTCGAGATAGGTTACGACGACGAAGCCAAGGGCTTTGACGGCAACACTTGCGAAGTAATTGTTAGATTGGACAAACAGTCTGCCGACATTGCCATGGGCGTGGACAGCAGCGTGGAGAACAAAACCGACGGAAAGGACAAATACGACCTTATCGGCGCGGGCGACCAAGGTATGGTATTCGGCTACGCTTGCAACGAAACGCCTGAACTGATGCCTATGCCTATATCTTTGGCGCACAAGTTGACGGCAAGACTTACCGAGGTGCGTAAGACGGGCTTGCTCGACTATCTCCGTCCCGACGGCAAAGCGCAAGTGAGCGTGGAGTATCACGACGACAAGGTGGCAAGAATAGAGGCGGTTGTCGTATCGACACAACACGACGAAAGCGTGGATATAGAGCGCCTGAGAAACGACGTCAAGAGAGTGGTCATCGACGAGGTTATTCCAGGTACTTTGATAGACGAAGATACCAAGATCTTCATCAATCCGACGGGTAGATTCGTCATCGGCGGACCTCACGGCGACAGCGGACTGACGGGTAGAAAGATTATCGTGGACAGCTACGGCGGATATTGCCCTCACGGCGGCGGCGCATTTAGCGGAAAAGACGCTACCAAAGTGGACAGAAGCGCTTGCTATATGGCTAGATACGTGTGTAAAAACATCGTTGCCAGCGGACTTGCCGACAAGTGCCAACTCGACGTGGCTTACGCAATAGGCGTGGCAAAACCCGTTGCAACGCAAATAAATACGTTCGGAACAGGCAAAATAAGCGACGAAAAGATAGCCGAGATTGTAAGTGAAGTATTTGACCTAAGACCGGCGGCTATTATCGAGCAGTTGGAACTGAGAAAACCGCAGTTTGCCAAGACTAGCAACTACGGACACTTTGGCAGAGAAAACTGCGGATTCAGATGGGAAGAGACCGACAAGGTCGAAGAAATCAAAAAGGTGGCTAATAGGTTGAGCAAATGATTGTCAAAGGCGTCGTCTCGGACATTATCTATACCAATGCGGAAAACGGATATAGCGTGATAAGCGTCGATTGCGGTGGCGGTTTGATATTGACTGCCGTCGGTATTTTTCCGCCCGTCAGCGTTGGTGAAAACGTTGAGTTGATAGGAGAAATGACCGAGGACAGACGCTTCGGCGAGCAACTGAGCGTAAGTAGCGTTAGAATAACCAAACCTTCGTCGGTAGAGGCGATATTCAAATATCTGTCCAGCGGACTTTTCGTAGGCGTTGGAGAAGTGACGGCTAAGGCTATAGTCGCCGAGTTTGGCGACAAAACTTTGGATATTATCGAAAGTAGCCCGCAAAAGTTAGCCAACGTCAAGGGCGTGTCTCTAAAAAAAGCCTTGGCAATCGGCGAAAAATACCTCTCACTCAAAAATATGCAAGACGTGATAGTGTATCTTCAAGGCTACGACGTTTCACTAAATCTTGCTATCAAAATCTACAGAGCCTATCAAGACGCCACTAAGAACGTTTTGACCGCCAACCCTTATCAAATGGTGGAAGACATAGACGGCGTAGGATTTATTACGGCGGATAAAATCGCTATGAAAATCGGCTTTGAAAGAGATAGCCGTTTTCGTATCGTAGCGGGCATAAATTACGTGCTCAAAAGTCAAACCGACAAAAACGGGCATACCTACTATCCCAGAACAAAGTTGGTGGAAGAAGTCGCCGACTTGCTTGGCATTGAAGATATAAGTTTGATTGACGAAAAGGTGTCGGACTGCGAGATTATGGGCAAAGTCGCCGTATTCGAAGCAGAGGAGGGGGAGGGAGTTATGCTAACTCGCAACTTCCTTACCGAAAACTCTATTGCATATAAGCTCGTGCAGTTGATGAGAGAGGCAAGCGAGCCCATAGGCGATACCCAAAGCCTCATAGAGCGTTATCAGCAAGCCAATCGAATAACCTTTCATCCCGACCAAATCAACGCTATCAAAAACTGTCTTAACAAGGGCGTAAATATAATTACGGGTGGACCCGGTACGGGCAAGACAACTATAATTAAGTGCATATTGGAGATTTCGAGAAGTGGGTATCTCAAGGTGGAATTGTGCGCGCCGACGGGTAGAGCGTCCAAGCGTTTGTCGCAAGCGTCGGGACAAGAGGCAAAGACTATACATCGTCTCCTAGACCTTGATTTTAAGGACGGCAAAGGCTTCTTTACTTACAACGAAAATACCAAACTCGACGCCGACGTGGTTATCGTCGACGAGGTGAGTATGTGCGACGAGTACGTGTTCAACGCTTTGATTAAGGCTATAAAGATGGGCGGAAAACTCATTTTGGTGGGAGATAAAGACCAACTGCCTAGCGTGGGCGCGGGCAACGTGCTCAGCGACCTTATAAGAAGCAAAGAAGTGCCCGTCAGCTATCTAAACTATATCTATCGTCAAGACGAGGACAGTAAGATTGTCAGCAATGCCCACCGCATCAACGAAGGCAAAATGCCTATCATTGACAACAAGAGCAAGGACTTTTTTGTAGACAATCAGTCCTCTCCGCAGACCATACTCGACAATAGCGTCTCTATGGTGACGGAGAGATTGCCGAAGTTTGCGGGTGTAAAGCCGTTGGATATACAAGTGCTTTGTCCTATGAAAAAGGGTATAGCGGGCGTAGAAAACTTCAATAAACAGTTGCAAAACTCCCTCAATCCTTTGACTGCGGGCAAAGAACAGTTGGTCGTAGGCAACTGCTTTTATCGTGCGGGCGACAAGGTAATACATATCGTCAACAATTACCAAATGGAGTGGGTCAACGTCTACGACAACACCGCGGGAGTAGGAATCTTTAACGGCGAAATAGGTATCGTGGAGAGTGTCGTACCCGCCGAGCCGTCTATGACGGTGATCTACGACGACGGCAAGAGGGTCAAGTATTGCCAAGGCGACTTTGACCAACTTAGCCTTGCCTATGCCATATCGGTGCACAAGTCGCAAGGCAGTGAGTTTGACGTGGCGGTGATTGCCTTAGCGGGCGGTCACTACAAAATCAATACTCGCAATCTTCTGTACACGGCGTTGACCCGTGCCAAAAAAATGGCGGTTATCGTAGGTTCCAACGAATCTATCGCCAAGATGGTTGCCAACAATTATACCGCCAAGAGATACACCAGACTGGTGGAATTTATCTCGGAAGCCAAGCAAAGAAGAGGAGACGCTCCGCTGTCGTAATAGGTGGCTAACGGGGATTTGACAAGTCTTTGGTGCGAAAAAGAATACTCAACTCAAAATAAAACTATGGAAACGAGGACAGACAGGGAGACTTGTCTGTTTTTGTTAGGCGTATTTTGTCGTCTATTGTAACGAGTGCGTAAAAGCCATGCCACTACGGCGCATTATATAAATATTATTATTGACTAAAAACGGCAAAGATGATAATATTATAAATTGAAAAAACTCAGATAAAAGGAGCGAAAATGGGACTGCTAAGCAAGTTGTTTCCGAGTTACAACGATAAGGAACTCAAAAAAATATCGAAAATCGTAGACGTCATCGAGTCGCTCGAGGACAAATACAAGGCAATGAGCGACGAAGAATTGCGTGCTTGCACCGACGACTTCAAGAGTAGAATCGCGGACGGCGCGACCTTGGACGAACTGTTGCCCGAGGCTTTTGCCGTAGTTAGAGAGGCGAGCAGTCGCGTGCTTGGTATGAGACACTACCGCGTGCAACTCGTCGGCGGCGTGGTTTTGCACCAAGGCAGAATTGCCGAGATGCGCACGGGTGAAGGTAAGACATTGGTAGCTACTTTGCCGGCATATCTCAACGCTTTGAGCGGCAAAGGTATGCACGTGGTGACAGTCAACGAATACCTTGCTACCAGAGACGCCGAATGGATGGGTAAAATATACAAGTTCCTCGGGCTCACCGTGGGCGTCAACCTCTCGCAGATGACGATAGAGCAAAAGCAAAGCGCTTACAACTGCGATATTATGTACACCACCAACAACGAACTAGGCTTCGATTATCTTAGGGATAATATGGCTAAGTCAAAAAGTAGGTGCGTGCAAAGAGACCTTGCCTTTGCAATAGTCGACGAGGTGGACAGTATCTTGATAGACGAAGCTCGTACTCCTCTCATCATCAGCGGAAGAGGCGAAAAGAGCTCGCAAACGTACACGGACGCCAACCGTTTCGTCAAGTCTTTGATAGCCAAGCACGACAAGGCTGTCAAGGAGGACGAGAGAGCTAAGGAGGAGTTGGAAGAGGGCGAAGAATTCGAGTCGCTAGCAGACCGCTATTACGAAGTAAACGAAAAGGATAAGACGGTATTCCTCAACGACTTGGGCGCCGAAGAAGCGGAGAAATATTTCCACGTCGACAACCTTGCCGACTACGAAAATCAATCTCTCAAGCACTATATAGACAACGCGCTCAAAGCCAACCTAATAATGAAGAGAGATAGCAATTATCTCGTCGTCGACGGCGAAGTTATCATCATAGACGAGTTTACGGGTAGAAAGATGATCGGTAGACGCTATTCCGACGGCTTACACCAAGCAATCGAAGCCAAAGAAAACGTCAACGTGCGTGCCGAAAACAAGACTATGGCGACTATCACCTTCCAAAACTTCTTTAGATTGTACAAAAAACTGTCGGGTATGACGGGTACCGCTAAGACGGAAGAGACGGAATTTAAGTCGATATACAACCTCGACGTAGTGGTTATTCCTACCAACCTGCCTATCGCGAGAGTGGACGAGGACGACCTTTTGTACGTCAATCTTAGAGCCAAATACAACGCAATAATCGCCGACGTCAAAAAATGCTACGAAAAAAAGCAACCCGTGCTTATAGGTACGGTGAGCGTAGAAAAGAGCGAACAGTTGTCGGCTTTGCTCAAGAGAGCGGGTATTCCTCACAACGTGCTCAACGCCAAAAATCACGAATCGGAAGCTGAAATCGTGGCGCAAGCGGGCAGAAGCGGTGCTGTCACCGTCGCTACCAATATGGCAGGCAGAGGTACCGATATTTTGCTAGGCGGCAATCCCGAATTTTTGGCTAAGAAAAAGCTTGAAAATCTCGGTTATCCTCACGATACAATCGAGGAGGCGCTATCCTTTGCCAAGACCGACGACGAACAAATACTCAAGGCAAAAGCCGAGTATAAGAAGTATTACGACGCTTTCAACGAAGAGTGCCAAAAAGAAAAGCAAGAAGTGATAAGTGTCGGCGGACTTAGAATTATAGGTACCGAAAGACACGAATCTCGCCGTATCGACAATCAGCTAAGAGGTCGTAGCGGAAGGCAAGGCGACGTAGGCTCTTCGGTGTTCTATCTGTCAATGGAAGACGATATAATGCGCCTGTTCGGCGGTGAGCAAATGCAAGCCGTAGTCGCTCGCTTTGCTATGGACGAAAATATGCCTGTATCGGCAAAAATCATCACCAGACAAATAGAAAACGCGCAAGCAAGAGTAGAGGATAGAAACTTCTCCATAAGAAAGCACGTCATTGGTTATGACGACGTGATGAACAAGCAGAGAGAGATTATCTACGAGCAACGCCGTATGGTGTTGGACGGAATGCGTGTACACGAGCAAATTTTGGCAATGATGAAAGCCGTTGCCGAGAGATTGGTTGGAGACTTCGTGGATTACAAGACCGACCATAGAGAATGGGATTACGACAGCTTTAACAAAGAATTGGAGAAGCATTTGCTTGCCGAAGGTACTGCTCTCGTTACACCCGACTATATCGTCGAACACGACAACGAAGAGGCGTTGATAGAAGCGATTTACGAGGCGGCGGTAGAGCAATATCAAGCAAAAATCGACGAGTTTGACGCGACTGCACGGCAAATCAAAGAAAAAGAGGCAGAGGAAGGACGCCAAGCAATCGTACCTACCTACGAGGACTTCGAGAGAGATATTTTGCTGTCCGTGGTGGATAACAAGTGGACCGACCATATAGACGAGATGGATAGGCTCAAGCAAGGCATAAGCCTCGTGCAGTACGCGCAAAGAGACCCCGTTTTGGTGTATAAGCAAGAGGGCTACGAGATGTTTGACCAAATGGTAGAGAATATCCAAAACGACGTGGTGATGATAGCTACTAAAGCCAACATAACCATAACCAGTAAGTCGGCAAACAACGAACACAAAAACTTGACGACGGGCGACAAACCCAAGACAGTCGTAAGAGAGGGCGCAAAAATCAATCGTAACGACCCTTGCCCTTGCGGAAGCGGTAAAAAGTACAAAAACTGTTGCGGTAAAAATCAATAAAACCTCGAATACTATTAGTGGGTTAATTGGAAAACGAGACGTAGAGAAGTCGAGAACTAAACGTCAAACAAAACATTAAAAAGTCGCAAAATCGCTAAGTTGCAAGTAGGCTACGGGCGAGATATTAAGGAAAGTATGATAGTAATAGAAAATGCAAAACAACAACTGACGGTGCTGAAAAAAGAGCTGGCGGAAGTGGGCGACGCCCTCAACGTCAAAGGCTTGGAAGAAGAAAAAAAAGACCTAACGGCTAAGCAAGGGGCGGACGACTTTTGGAGTGACCTCGCGGGCGCGCAAAAGGTCAACCAACAACTGGCGAGAGTGGAAGGTAAACTCAATCGCTTTGGGAAACTCGCTTCTAGGCTCGAGGACGTGGAAGTGCTGATTATGCTGTGTATCGAAAGCGACAGCGACGAAGAAGCCGAAGAGATTGACGCCGAAATCAAGGCTCTCGAAAACGATATTGAAACTCTGAAACTCGAAACTTTGCTAAAAGGTAAGTACGACGCCAACAACGCAATCCTTACCCTACACGCGGGTGCGGGCGGAACTGAGGCGCAAGATTGGGCGAGCATGCTATTTAGAATGTACACGAGGTACGCCGAGCGTGAGGGCTACAAGGTCAACGTGATAGACAAACTCGACGGCGACGAGGCGGGCATCAAGAGTGTGACTTTCGTTGTGGAAGGCGAAAACGCTTACGGCTACCTAAAAGCAGAAAAGGGCGTGCATAGATTGGTGAGAATTTCTCCTTTTGACGCAGGCGCAAGAAGACATACGTCATTCTCGTCTTTGGAAGTTATGCCCGAGGTTGAGAACGATACCAATATCCAAATCAGACCCGAAGACTTGAAGGTGGACACCTATCGAAGCGGCGGCGCGGGCGGTCAGCACGTCAATAAGACGGATAGCGCGGTGCGCATAACCCACTTGCCGAGCGGTATCGTAGTGCAATGCCAAAACGAGCGTAGCCAAATCCAAAACCGTGAACAAGCAATGAAAATGCTTATGTCCAAGCTCATCGAAAAGCAAGAGAGAGAACTGCAAGAGAAAGAGTTGGAACTCAAAGGCGAAATCAAAAAAATCGAATGGGGCAGTCAAATACGAAGTTACGTATTTTGTCCATACACTATGGTCAAAGACCACCGTACGGGCTACGAAACCAGCAATATTGCCGCCGTTATGGACGGTGAGATTGAGGGATTTATTATAGATTATTTGAAAAAGACTAATTAAAGATATAAAAAACAAAAGCAATGAACTATCTTGAGAGAGCCAACGAAAAACTAAAAAGTCTTAAGGACAAGCAAGGGCTTGTCGTGCTTGCCATAGAGTCTTCTTGCGACGAAACGGCGTGCGCCGTGACGAGAGATAGAGTAGTCCTTGCCAACGTAATTGCTTCGCAGATAGAGATACACAAGCGTTTTGGCGGGGTGGTGCCCGAAATTGCTTCTCGCAACCATACCTTGGCTATCGACAACGTAGTAAGACAAGCTTTGAGCGACGCGAAAATGACCTTTGACGATATAGATTGCATTGCCGTCACCTACGGCGCGGGGCTTTTGGGCGCGTTGCTCGTGGGCGTGAGCTACGCTAAAGCCTTGGCTTACGCTTTGGACAAACCGCTGATTGCCGTCAACCATATCAAAGGGCACGTGGCTGCCAATTATCTAGCTAAGCCAGACCTCGAGCCGCCTTTTGTGTGCCTTATTGCCAGCGGCGGACATACTGCGGTGACTTACGTCAAGAGTTTGACGGAGATAGAGATTTTGGGCAGTACGCAAGACGACGCTTGCGGAGAGGCTTTTGACAAGGTGGCAAGAGTGTTGGGACTACCGTACCCGGGAGGACCTCAGGTGCAAAAACTCGCCGAGCAAGGCAAGCCCGTGATAGAGATGCCAACACCTCTCAAGGACAAGCATACCTACGACTTTTCTTATAGCGGTATCAAGACAGCCGTAATCAATTACGTGCACAACAAAGAGCAAAAGGGGGAAGAATATAGCCCAGCCGACCTTGCTTGCTCATTCCAAGAAAAGGCAACCGACATAATGGTCAACAACGCTATAGCTTGCGCCGTAGACAAGGGCGTCAAGACTTTGGTGATTGCGGGCGGAGTGGGCTCCAATCAAGTTTTGAGAGCCAAAATGAAGACCCGAGCTGAAGAAAAGGGTATAGAAGTCTTTTATCCGCCACTAGGGCTGTGTACGGATAACGCCGCAATGATTGCCTCTCACGCCTACAATATGATACGTTGCGGTTGCGAGGCAAGCGATATAAGCTTAGACGCCAAGGCCAACGTCAAGATTACGGACTAAACGCATTTTTTGATGCGTTTTTATTTGGTTATGACTATTCAATGAGGTTGCTGATATAATAAGTAAGGGTGTTATCGTATATGTTGATAAAACAACCCAACCCCAAGGAGGAAAATATGGAAGAGAAGAGTGTAATAGATAAACTTTTTGATGAAGACAACAACGACGTAGTCGTTCTTCGCAACGAAAACGGAGAGGATATTAGATTCGAGCAAATTGCTACTATCCCGATGAAAAACACTACGTATTTTATTCTTTTGCCGTTGGATAAGATAGACGGAGTGGGCGAAAACGAAGGATTGGTATTCGAAATACTCGAGACAGAAGAGGGAGAAGTCCTATCTTTGGTAACCGACGGCGATACTATCGACAAGGTGTTTGCAGTATACGACGAGTTGGTAGACGACGCCAATGCGTAAGTAGAGTAAAATTGAGAAAAGGCGTGTTTATACGCCTTTGTTAAAAAGCGCGCTATGGATAATAAGTAGCGTGCTTTTTGTTAGTCTAAAGAATTGAGGCGCTATTATTGTATGAATAAGAGAATGTAAAAACGTAAAATAAGCACGTAGTTTGATTATTGGTCGGAATGTGTGTTTTTATATTTTAGTGTTTTTTGCTGAGGGTGCGCACTAACTCGAATACAGCTCTTTTTTCTACGTCGTCGAGAGCGTTGTATAAAGAAATCAATTCTAAAGAGCGGGCGTTGATATTTTGAGAGTCTTCCTCTTGAAAAAACTCAGACATGCTCATATCAAAAGCATCTAAAATAGCCCTAAGAGTGCTCAATTTGGGCTCGGCGTGACTATTGAACATATTGGACACCGTGCTCTGCGTGAGCATTGCTTCGCTTGCCAACCTGTTGACAGACCAACCCTTTTGTATTCTTATTTTGTCAATTTTGTCTACTATATCCATATTATATATAGTATATATCATTTGTTGGTTATATTATTAACGGTAAACTGTTGACAAACTAACGATATAGTGTTATAATGTCGTTAGAAATAACTTTTTGGAGGAACTTATGAAGAAAAGACTTATTGTAATTGCTTTGATTGTGACAATGCTATTGTCCGCTATTGCCTTGGTAGGATGCAATCCTAACGCCGACGACAACAATGACAACCAAGGACAAAACGGCGAGAACAACGGAATGCCAAGTATGCTTGACTTTGCCATTGAAAACATTGATTGGTTGTGTGTTTCGATAATGTGGTACGCTACCAATAAATGTCCGGAAGGTTGGTTCTCTAAGCCTTATGGTGAGAACATATTGGGAAGTTTTGAGGGACCTGTTGCAAGTGCTGTAATATTGGACAAAGAATATGAAGTCATAGACGAGGAGTTGAATGCCAGAATACTTGAAGCATTTGAAGTGATAGCTGGTGGTGTGATTAATGTGTCTTCAATATATATAGACAAGAATATTGCTCTTCCAAAGACAATCGCAGGCTATGAAGAATATGAATTTCCACAAAAATGTTTGAATGACTATACTTCAATGATTGACGTGACACAAGCACCGAAAGGAATGGCAAAATTCTTAAAGGATGGTTTGGAAAATATGAAAGCACAAGGCTATGATCTTTGGTACTTATCCAATGAAAAGGATTATGGTGGTGTAGTTGGTGGGAATGAAGATATACAAATATATTATGGCTACTACGATAGTGAATATTCGCAAGAATATATAGATGAATTTAACGGCAAGATTGCCAGTGGAGAATATTTGGAAGGTAGTTATATTAGGGTAGAAGACGGCGTGACGTATAGGTGTGAGATAACGAAACGCTCCTAAAATCAAAAAGTTTTAAGCAACACCGCGTTTTACTTAGGTAGGACGCGGTGGTTTTTTGTAAGTATACGGGGTGGCAGGACAATCCCCCAGTCCGCAAGGCGGCTTGCTCACGGCAGAGATACGAGCAAGACAAGGAGAGAGATTGCCACGCTCGTTTTACTCACTTTGCTAACGCAAAATGCACGCAACGCAATGACAATAAGGTAGAGATTGCCACGCTACGTCTTTGCTAACGCAAAGTGCACGCAACGCAATGACAAAATAGGACAACCCTTCCACCACTTTGTGGTCACCCTTCCCTTGCACAGGGACGGCAGGCAATCCCTCCGCCTCGGCATAGCCGAGCCACCTCCCTTTGCACAAAGGAGGTTTAAAAGGATAGAGATTCCTACGGCTTGCAAGCAAGCCTCTGAATGACAAAAGGACAATTTCTAAACACGTAGACTTTACAACCCTTCCACCGCTATCGCGGTCCCCCTTCCCTTGCACAGGGACGGCTTTTAGCGGAAAATAGGCTCTAAATATGGTTTTTATTATATTAATAATAGATATTTGGTATAAAATCGTTTGACTTGATAGATAAATATGTGTAAAATGTTTTTTGCGAGAGTAAAATGCTATAAGTATGCGGTATTTTCGCACAACATTACGCAATGAAGAGTTCCTTGTTTTTTGGAGACTCATCAAATAAATACAGGAGGTACGCAGTATGCCAACAATCAATCAGTTAATCAAGCAAGGCCGTGAGGATAAGGTTGCTAAGAGCGGTGCACCTATCATGGACAAGTGTCCTCAAAAGAGAGGCGTATGTCTTTCGGTTACCACTACTTCGCCTAAGAAACCTAACTCCGCGCTTCGTAAGATTGCCAGAGTGAGACTTGTAAACGGTATGGAAGGTACTATTTATATTCCGGGTATCGGACACAATTTGCAAGAGCACAGCGTGGTTTTGATCAGGGGTGGTAGAGTAAGAGACTTGCCAGGTGTAAGATATCATATTATACGTGGCACACTTGACACTGCAGGCGTTGCAAAACGTATGCAGGCAAGATCTAAATATGGCGCCAAGAGACCTAAATAAGTCGCTGTATTTGCAGATGAATTTTCAAAAATAACAAGGAGGTAAAAGTATATGCCAAGAAGAAGTGGCGTCCCTGTAAGAGACGTATTGCCAGATCCGGTATACGGAAGCAAGGTTGTAACCAAGTTTACCAACCAAATTATGCTTGACGGCAAAAAGGGAATTGCTCAAGAAATCGTTTACGGCGCTTTTGATATGATACAAGCAAAGTTGGGGGTTGACCCAATGGAGGTATTCAACAAGGCAATGGAAAACGTAATGCCCGTACTCGAAGTTAAGGCTCGTCGTGTAGGCGGTTCGACATACCAAGTTCCTATGGAGATCAGACCTGCTCGTCGTCAAACTTTGGCTATCAGATGGCTCGTTTTGTTCGCTCGTAAGAGAGGCGAAAAGACCATGGTAGAGAGAGTAAGCGCAGAACTCATGGATGCATATAACAACACGGGTAACGCTGTGAAGAAGAAAGAAGATATGCACAGAATGGCTGAAGCTAACAAGGCTTTTGCACATTATCGTTGGTAATTGACCGACATATTATAGGAGAAAAATATGCCAAGAGAATTTTCACTTGAAAATACCAGAAACATCGGTATTATGGCGCACATCGACGCGGGTAAAACCACTACGTCGGAAAGAATTTTGTACTACACCGGTCTTACTCACAAAATCGGTGAGGTGCACGACGGTAGCGCAACGATGGACTGGATGGTTCAGGAACAAGAGCGTGGTATCACGATTACGTCTGCCGCAACTTCCACCCAATGGAAGGGCAAGAGAATCAACCTCATCGATACCCCGGGTCACGTGGACTTTACCGTAGAGGTAGAAAGAAGTCTGCGCGTACTCGATGGTGCCGTTGCGGTATTCTGCGCAAGAGGCGGTGTACAACCACAATCCGAGACGGTTTGGCGTCAAGCTACCAAGTATAGAGTTCCTAGAATCGCTTTTGTCAACAAAATGGATAGAGACGGTGCAGACTTCTATCATACCGTAGAGATGATGAAGACCCGTCTTAAAGCAAACGCAGTGCCTATCGTAGTGCCAATCGGCAAAGAGGATAGTTTCGTAGGTATGGTCGACCTTGTAGAAAACAACGCAATCGTCTATACCGACAAAGAAGGCAAGCAGTTTGAAAGAAGAGAGATTCCTGAGGACCTCAAACAACAAGCAGCCGAGGCAAGAGAACACTTGCTCGACACCGTATCTATGTACGACGAAGAGTTGATGATGAAGTTCCTCGAGGGCGAAGAGATTGCTCCGGACGAAATCAGAGCCGCTATCCGTAAGGGCGTTTTGGCTATGGAAATGACGCCTGTTCTTTGCGGTTCCGCATACAAGAACAAGGGCGTGCAATTGTTGCTCGACGCTATCGTCGACTACTTGCCATCTCCTCTCGACATTCCTGACGTTGAGGGTTGCGCGGTAGGCAACAAAGAAGAGATTATGACCCGTGAGACCAGCGACGACGCTCCGTTCAGCGGACTTGCCTTTAAGATTGCCGTTGACCCGTTCATCGGTAAGTTGGCTTTCTTCCGCGTGTACTCCGGTAAGATTACAGCCGGCTCTTACGTGCTCAACAGCACCAAGGGCAAGAGAGAAAGAGTAGGACGTCTCGTAAGAATGCACTCCAACAGCCGTACCGATATTGACGAGGCGTATGCGGGCGACATCGTTGCTATAGTTGGTCTCAAAGACACTACCACGGGCGACACCTTGTGCGACATCGACAATCCAATCGTACTCGAGAGCATGGAATTCCCTGAGCCAGTTATCAGCGTAGCTATCGAGCCTAAGACCAAGGCAGGTCAAGAAAAGATGGGTATGGCTCTTGCAAAACTTGCAGAGGAAGACCCTACCTTCAAGACCTACACCAACCAAGAGACGGGTCAAACCATCATCTCGGGTATGGGCGAGTTGCACCTCGATATTATCGTAGACAGACTTCTCAGAGAATTTAAGGTTGACGCTATCGTAGGTAGCCCACAAGTTGCTTACAAAGAGACAATTCGCAAATCCGTCAACGCAGAAGGCTTGTACAAGCGTCAGTCTGGTGGTAAGGGACAATACGGTCACTGTAAAATCGTTATGTCTCCTAACGAGCCGGGTAAGGGCTTTACCTTCGTGGACAAGACAGTCGGAGGCTCTATCCCTAAGGAATATATTCCAGCCGTTGAGGCAGGTATCAAAGAGGCTGCTTTGGGCGGTTATCTCGCAGGATACGAGATGGTTGACTTCAACGTTGACTTGATGGACGGTAGCTACCACGAAGTAGACTCGTCCGAAATGGCGTTTAAGATTGCGGGCTCGTTGGCGTTCAAAGACGCTTGCTCTAAGGCTTCGCCTGTACTACTCGAGCCTATCATGTCGGTAAACGTAGAGACCCCTGAGGATTATCTCGGCGACGTTATGGGTACCATCAACGGTCGTAGAGGTACTATCAAGAGTATGGACGCTAATCACGGCGTACAAAGCGTAGATTGCGAAATCCCACTTGCAGAAATGTTCGGATACGCAACCACTCTAAGAAGCTGTACTCAAGGTAGAGGTAACTTCTCTATGCAACCCGACCACTATGCTGAAGTTCCTAAGAGCGTTGCCGATAAGATTATCGGTGAGAGAAACAAGAAGGACTAATGCGTTATTTGTCGATAGTTGCAAAAGCTATTGACAAATCATTAAAAAAATTATAAAATAAAAAATATAATAACAAATCAATTATTTTCCTAGGAGGACTAATAACAATGGCTAAGGCTAAATTCGAAAGAAGTAAACCACACGTAAACATTGGTACTATCGGTCACGTAGACCACGGTAAGACTACTCTTACGGCTGCTATTACTATGTATTGTGCCGCTAAGGGTCTTGCAGAGCAAATGAGATATGACCAAATCGATAAGGCTCCGGAAGAGAAGGCAAGAGGAATCACAATTAACACTTCTCACGTTGAGTATCAAACCGCAACCCGTCACTACGCACACGTTGACTGCCCAGGACACGCCGACTACGTAAAGAACATGATTACCGGTGCTGCTCAAATGGACGGCGCAATCCTCGTAGTTGCATCTACCGACGGTCCAATGCCACAAACTCGTGAGCACATCTTGCTTGCTAGACAGGTAGGCGTGCCTTACATCGTAGTATTTATGAACAAAACCGACCAAGTTGACGACGCTGAGTTGCTCGAATTGGTAGAAATGGAAATCAGAGACTTGCTCTCCGAGTACGGTTTCCCTGGAGACGACACCCCAATCATCAAAGGTTCCGCTCTCCTCGCTTTGGAAGCTGCTTCTGCCGGCAACATCGACAATCCTGCTTGCGCTTGCATCGGCGAATTGCTCGACGCAGTTGACACTTGGATTCCTGCTCCTGAAAGAGATACCGATAAGCCTTTCCTTATGCCTGTAGAAGACGTATTTACCATCACCGGTCGTGGTACCGTTGCTACCGGTAGAGTAGAGCGTGGTATGGTTAAGGTTCAAGATAAGGTTCAAATCGTTGGTATCCGTCCAACCGTTGATACTACCATTACCGGTCTTGAAATGTTCCGTAAGCTCCTCGACGAAGCATACGCAGGCGATAACGTAGGCGCATTGCTCCGTGGTATCGACAGAAAGGGTATCGAAAGAGGACAAGTTGTCTGCAAGCCTGGTTCTATCAATCCACACACCGAGTTTACTTCTCAAGTGTACGTATTGACCAAAGAAGAAGGCGGACGTCATACTCCATTCTTCAACGGTTACAGACCACAATTCTACTTCAGAACAACCGACGTTACCGGTACTATCAAACTTGAAGACGGCGTAGAAATGGTTATGCCTGGTGATAACGTTAAGATGGACATCACCCTTATCACTCCTATCGCTATCGAAGAAGGACTTCGTTTCGCTATCCGTGAGGGTGGTAGAACCGTTGGTTCCGGCGTCGTATCCAAGATTATGAAATAATCGGATAACAAAACCAATAAAAGACACCTTGAAAGAGGTGTCTTTTTTTACGTCCGCAATGATGAAAAAGAGTTAGGCGATGTCGGTAACCTAGAAAAACAAAATTATGCACACAAAGGTAATTAGTAAATGTTGTCAAGACGATTAAAATAGATAATTATTTTGATTATTAATATTTATAATTATTATATAATGGGCGACAAGTGAACTTGTGTATATCATTTTACACCAACTTTATTGACTAAGAAAAAATTTTGATATACAATATAATAGCGAAAAAATACAAAAGGGGATACGTATGTCTAAAAGAAATTGGATTTATGGAAGGAACGTCGTTCTTACGGGTTGCTCTACCGGTATGGGTAAGGAAGTGCTGATGATACTCGTCAAAAAGTACGGTTGCAACGTAATGGGCGTGGCTAGAAACAAAGCCAAACTCGACGAACTCAAAGCCGAACTCGGCGACAAATTCAGTTATCGCAGATTTAATATTTCTTCACAAGAAGAGTGGAGAGCTTTTGCAAAGGAACTCGAGGATATGGGCTTTATGACCGATATTCTCATCAACAACGCGGGTATGATTCAGCCTTTCGGTGCCTTTGACAACCTTGACGACGCAATGTTGGACAAGATTATCAACACCAACCTCATGAGCGTCATTTACGGTTGTCAAGCTATGATACCTACTATCAAAAAGAGCCAGTTCGGCGGTATCGTCAACGTGGCGAGCGCTTCGGCGATTTTGCCTTTTGGCGGTCAAAGCATTTATTCGGCTACCAAGGGCGGCGTATGGGGCTTTACCAACGCTTTGGCACAAGAGCTTAGAGGCTACGGCGTATCCGTGACTTGCGTTATGCCGGGACCTGTCAAGACCGACTTGTATAAGGCAAGAGACGGCGAGAGCGGTAACAAAGCCGACAGCTTGGTGGAGAGCGTAGGAATTACCGCACAGACTGCCGCTAAGCGCATTGTTAGAGCAATGAGGTATCGCAAGATTCGTTGCGTGACCGACTTTGTAGCACACGCAATGAGCCTCGGTATGAAGGTTATGCCTGCTAGCACCGTCAAAATGGCAGGCGGCATCATGAAGACGGCTTCTAAGAAGTTGATGCCTTCTTTTGCGCCTATATACAAAGATCAGTTTGACAACGCCGATATGCTCAAAGAAAGAATCAAGAGCAGAAAGGCAAATACCTATAACCAACTTTCCGACGTTCCTCCAACGGGACCTTTCGGAGAGGATATGGGAAAATAGTTGTTATAATATCCAATAATTGTCTTATAACATCAAACGATTGTTTTTAACGTCAAATATTTGTTATATAAATAGCAAAAAATTGTTTGACAACGACCATACTGTGTGTTAGAATAGGATAGCACTCAGTATGGGGTGTAATTTTTTTGAACGGAGATATTGCGATGAGAACGAGAATAACTTTGGCTTGTACCGAATGTAAGCAACGCAACTATGACACTTATAAGAACAAGAAAAACACTCCGGATAGATTGGAAGTTAAGAAGTTCTGTAAGTTCTGCAACAAGACGACTCTTCATAAGGAAACCAAATAATAACGTTATCGGGAGGCTGTATGGCTAAGAAAAATAAAAATCTTCCTGCTGTAGAAGGCGAGGTAGTAAACGCAGCGTTGCAAGACGCTCAACTGGGCTCTGCTCCTGCTCCTCAACCTAAGCAAAAGAAAGATAAAAATAAGACGAAAAAGCCTAATGTTTTTCAAAGAATAGGAAGAGCGTTTAAGGAAATGTTTTCGGAAATGAAAAAAGTAACGTGGCTCAAACCAAACGATACGGTAAAAAGATGGGGCGTAGTTTTGTTGGTAGTGCTAGTATTTTTGGTGGTAATCACCGGATTCGACGCACTGTGCAACTTCTTGCTGAAATTGCTTATTCCTGACGTGGCTTGACGAGGTGAAGTATGATAGATATGAATGAACCTCAATGGTACGTTATCCAAACTCAATTCGGATACGAAAGCATTGCTAAGACCAACCTCTTACAAATGGTGCAAATAAACGGCTTGCAAGATTTTATCTTCGACGTAGTTATGCCAGAAGAAGAGGAAATAGTTGAGAAAAACGGAAAACGCAAAGTCGTAAAGAAGAAAAAATATCCTAACTATCTCTTTATCAAGATGATTTATACCAAGGACGTATGGTATATGGTCAAGCAAACTCACGGCGTAAAGGACTTCTGTAAAGACTTCTCGGGAATTCCTATTCCTATGACGCCCGAAGAGGTAAAGAGAATTCAACTCGAAAAGATTGCCGTAGAAGACCTTGACATCAAGGTTGGCGACAACGTAAATATTATCGCGGGTCCGCTCGTCGGATTTATCGGCGAAGTAAAAGAAATCAAAGCCGACGTAGAAAAAATCAAAGTGTCGGTATCTATGTTCGGTAGAGAGACCTCGATAGAGCTTGAGTTTAATCAAGTAGAAAAACTTTAATTAGACAATGCCCGCAAGGGTAAATATATGGGAGAGAAGTAAAAATATTAAGTTGCTTCTCGCTTGCACCAAATAAGGAGAAATAAGATGGCAAAGAAGATCAAAGCAGTTGTAAAATTGCAACTCCCTGCCGGTAAAGCAACTCCGGGACCTCCAGTAGGTTCTACGTTGGGACCTCACGGTATCAACATTCCGGGCTTTACCAAGGAATTTAACGAGAAGACCAGAGGACAAGAAGGTTTGGTTCTCCCTGTAGTTATGACTATCTACGAGGACAAGTCCTTTACCTTTATCCTCAAGACCCCACCAGCACCTGTTCTTATCAAGAAGGCTTGCAAAATCGACAGCGGTAGCGCTAAGCCAAACAAGGACAAAGTGGCTAAGTTGACCAAAGCTCAACTTAAAGAAATTGCAGAAACCAAAATGCCAGACCTCAACGCAGGTAGCGTGGAAGCTGCAATGAGAATGATTGCCGGCACCGCTCGTAGCATGGGCGTGACCGTAGAAGAGTAAGGAGGTAAGCTAATATGGCAGGTAAGAGATATATCGAAGCTTCTAAACTCATCGACGCAACCAAACAATACGAAGTAGAAGAAGCAATCAAACTCGTAGTAGACACGGCAACGGCAAAATTCGACGAATCTATCGAAATGCACGTAAAACTCGGCGTTGACTCCAGACACGCCGACCAACAAGTAAGAGGCGTAGTAGTGCTTCCTAACGGTACCGGTAAAACCGCTAAGGTTTTGGTTATCGCTAAGGGTGCTAAAGCTGACGAAGCTGAAGCCGCAGGCGCAGATTACGTAGGCGGAGAAGAACTTATCAACAAAATCAAAAACGAAAACTGGTTTGACTTCGACGTGTGCGTGACCACCCCTGATATGATGGGCTTGGTTGGTAGAATCGGTAAAATCCTCGGTCCTAAGGGCTTGATGCCTAACCCTAAGTCGGGTACGGTAACCATGGACGTAACCAAGGCTGTCAAAGAAATCAAAGCAGGTAAAGTTGAGTACAGACTTGACAAGACCAACATTATACACGTTGCATTCGGCAAAAAGTCTTTCGGCGCAGAGAAACTCGTAGAAAACTACAATACTTTGTTCGAAGCAATCGTCAAGGCAAAACCGGCTGCGGCTAAGGGTCAATACATCAGAAGCATTTCCGTTTCTAGCACGATGGGTCCAGGCGTAAAAATCGTTACGAAATAAGTAGCGAAATTCGTTTGACAAACACAACTAAATATAATATTATTTATATGCAATCAGCCAAAGACAGCAAGTGGAGCAATCCTTAATATCTTGCCGAGGTAGATAACCTAACAGAGTTACGTATCCTCTTGTCTTTGGCAAGAGGATATTCATTTTTACAGGAGGTAATCAATGTCAGCAGCTAAAGAATTGAAGGCTAAACAAATTGAAGAAATCAAAGCCAAAATCCAAAACTGCAACGCAATGGTACTTGTTGACTACAAGGGCGTGTCCGTAGCAGAAGATACGGCGCTCAGAGCCAAGTTCCGTGCCGAGAACGTAGAGTATAGAGTTCTTAAGAACAGACTCGTTCTCAAAGCGATGCAAGAATTGGGAATCGAAGGCTTCGATGCTCAGTTGGAAGGTCCTACAGCTTTTGCTTTTGCTCACGGCGACGCACTTGCTCCAGCTAAAATCATCAGCGAGGCTTGCAAAGACGTCAAAGCGTTGGAAGTAAAATGCGGTATGATGGACGGTGCCTTCATCGACAGTAGTGTAGTAGAAAAACTCGCATCAATCCCATCCAAGGAAGTATTGCTTGCACAACTTCTCGGTATGCTCCAAAGTCCTATGTCTGGTCTTGCAAGAGTATTGCAACAAGTTGCAGAGAAGCAAGAGGCTTAATTAAGCACACAAAATCAAAAATAATTATTCGGAGGACAGAAAAATGGCAGATATTGCTAAAATTGTAGAAGAAATCAAAGGTATGACCGTATTGGAACTTAACGACCTCGTTAAGGCTATCGAGACTGAGTTTGGCGTAAGCGCAGCAGCTATGGCAGTTGCAGCTCCAGCAGCAGGCGCAGCAGCTCCAGCAGCAGAAGAGAAGACCGAATTCGACGTAATTCTTAAGGCAGCAGGCGCTAATAAAATCGCCGTTATCAAAGTTGTTAGAGAAATCACCGGTCTCGGACTTAAGGAAGCTAAGGACCTCGTTGATGGCGCTCCTAAGACCCTTAAAGAAGCAATCGCTAAAGAAGCAGCTGACGAAATCGCTAACAAGCTCAAAGAAGCCGGCGCAGAAGTTGAAATCAAGTAATTGTGAATATCAAAAAAGACGCACCCGAAGAGGGTGCGTTTTTTATTTAACGTTAAATAAGTCGTTGGGCGTCATCTCAAAAAGTTCACATAAATATACTATTTGTTGATAGTTTAACTCAAATACTCCGTTTTCAAATCGACTATATTGTTGTTGCGTCATTTTCATAGAAAGTGCAACTTCTTTTTGGGTTAGACCTTTTTCTTTTCGATATTGTTTTAGGTTTTCACCTATTGCTTTAGCCAAGTTCATATTATAAAAATACCACAAAGTGATGTAGAATACTTGATATACATCATTTTGTGATGTATTATTTAGTAAAATAATGTAGATTTAGGAGGAAAATATGTCCAAATATCAAATTGATAATAATTGGGCTGCCGCAGCTTTATCCGATAAAGACGTAAAAGAGTTTAAGAATTCTTTATCAGACCAATCATTGGATACAATTGCTACGGTAACATATCTAAAATGGCGAAATTCAATAATAAAAACGTTGATTTTTACTATTGTTTCACTTGCTGCTATTTTAGCGTTGGTACTTGTTTATTTAACGAAACCCGTTGATGAGAGTAACGAAGACTTAATTGAAAAGTTGATTATATGTTTTATCGTATACGCCATCCCCGCGTGCTTAAACGTTAAAAACCTAAGATTGTTTAGCGGTGCATCAACTTTCAAAAAGACTATAAGGTTTTCCGCGTTTGATTACGTGCTCTTTATTTTAGGCAAAATTGTTTGCTTGCCGTGGTGGTACATAAGTAGTATTGTCTCTCTCTTGATTAGTGTATTTTTCAGTAATAGTCGTAATAATAAGAGATTCAAAGTTAATGTAAGCGGGGGATATAGAGTAATGCTTCCACTTGGTGTGTGTTCAACTTTTGATGAATTGGTTTCGGATGAGAAGTATTTTGAGTTTAGCAACACTTATAATCGCATAATGAATAATATAGGACAAGGGACGGCACAAGAGGCTGTACGATTCGGGGAAGAACAACTATTGAAATTTAGAGATTCGAAAAACGAGTTGTTACAAATGCTGATTGATAGTGACGTTACGCACGAAGAATACAAACAAGGCTTGGAAATACAGAAAAAACAGTTGGACGAGTTTGAAAAAGAATTCGGAGATTTGTATAAGCAAAAATATGGAAAGCCTTTTGACAAAAACGAGTTTTTGCCATAAGACGATACAAAAATATACGCACCGTTGTCGGTGCGTTTTTTATTGGCAAAAAATATTAAATTTGCGGAGCCTATTGACTTTTGGCGCGGCAAATGCAACAATATTAGAGAGGTGAATTATGGAGAAAAAGACCAACGTTATATTCTTTTTTAGTGACCAACAGCGGTATGACACCGTTTGCGAAGAAGTAACGCCGAATATTTGCGAACTGGCTCAAGACGGAACGAGCTTTGACTTTGCTTATACTTGTCAACCCGTATGCGGTCCTGCTAGAGCTTGTCTTCAAACGGGCGTCTACGCTTCTATCAACGGTTGCATAACCAACGGAATTCCTATGGACCTATCTTGCACGGAAAGGAGCCTTGCGGAGTGCTTTAACGGCGCGGGATACGACACGGCTTATATCGGCAAATGGCACCTTGCGTCGCATTATCTCCAGTATCGCAACAAGGGTGTGCCACAAGAACTTAGGGGAGGATATAGATATTGGCTCGCTGCCGACTTGCTCGAATTTTCTTCCGACGGCTATCACGGCACCTTGTGGGACAACGACTGCAATCCCGTCGAGTTCGAGGGAATAAGAGCCGACAAGTTGACGGACTACGCTATAGATTATATCCGCTCGGTCAAGGACAAACCCTTCTTCTTGTTTTTGTCACAGTTGGAGCCTCATCACCAAAACACCTCAGGCAACTACGAATGTCCCGAAGGCGCGGGCAAAGAGTTTGAAAACTTCCCATATCCCGAGGAATTGGCGGGGCTGAAGGGGGATTATCCTAAGCATTACGCCGATTATTTGGCTTGTTGCAAACGCCTCGATTACAACGTAGGTAGGCTGGTGGAAGAGCTCAAAAATCTTGGAATATACGACGATACGGTTTTGGTGTATACTTCCGACCACGGTTGCCACTTTAGAACGCGCAACGGCGAATATAAGAGGTCTTGCCACGACGCGAGCACGCATATACCGCTAATCGTCGTAGGCAAGGATATACCTAAAAACAAACGATACTCTCATCTTGCCAGTCTTATAGATTTGCCACCTACGCTGTTGGAGATAGCGGGTATAGAAATACCAAAGTGCTACAACGGCAAACCTCTCATCGAAGCCGTCAAAGAGGATAGAGCGGTGAGAGATAACGTCTTTATACAGATAAGCGAGAGCCACACGGGAAGGTGCGTGACTACAAAGCGCTACGTGTATAGCATCAAAAAATGCGGTGGCAAAAACGTCTACAAGGACGATTATCTATACGATAGAGAGCTAGACCCCGCCCAAAGGCACAATCTCATCAACTCGGCAAAGCATCAAGAAATCAAAAAACAGTTGAGAAAAACCTTGATTGAAGAAATGGTTAAGGCGGGAGAAGAAGCGCCGATAATCAAAAGAAGAATTTTTTATCAAGATATTTGACGTTGTACTCAGCGTTACTTAAACGATTAACACGATATAAGAAAAAATAGGACTTGTTGTAAGTCCTATTTTTGTTGCAAAGTTATCTTATATTTTAGCCTACGAAAGGATCGTCAAAAGTCTTAGATTCGGACGTCTCTTCTTTGAAAGGGTCTGCATCGATGACTTCGCCGTCTTCTTCGCCCTCTACCACGGGGTCAATCATATCGATGAGCTCTTTGTAGAAATTGGCACGTGCAACTTGATGATAAGCGTTGACCCACAACATACCGACGCCGAGGCAGAGCGCGCCGACGATATACCAGCCGATAAAGCTGAGATCGAGAAGGAAAAGTTGAGCTTTGTAACCATTCATAATCTCACGGCTCTTGTCAAGCAGTTGCTTGGCGGTAAGGTCTTTGTAACGTCCGTCTTGTTGGAGATAGAATGCCATAGAATATGCGTACGACATAATTATGCCAGGAACGACAAGCAATAGACTCCACAAAAATACGAAGAGAGTGTTGAGCAAACCGAGAACGAAGGACTTGCCAAAATCGTCGGTAAAGCCGTCGAACGCATTGACTATCTTGTTTTCTTCACCCTTGACCAAGCGGTAAGAGGCTTTGCAAACCGCGTAACAGAAAGGTCCGAATACGAGTATGGAAAGAAAAGATACGTATAACATTGCAGCCAAAAGTCCGTCTACCAAAGTAGGTATGAGACAAATGACGAGCATTATCATCCATTTGTTGCCAAAAAGTTGATTATCTAATTGATTTCTTGCGTTTTGACGCAATTCTTTGTTGGATAACATATATGCCTCCTAATATTTATTAATTATATTATACTCAATTATTATTGTATATGCAAATAATGTGGTATGGTTTGTAGGTTAAGCGAAAATAATTTTGATAATACCAAGTCTAAAGATGAAAATAGCGATAATTCGCAGAAAATACGAAAAACGTTGGTATTGACTAGAGACCGTTATGGTGCTAAAATAAATAAGAGGCGTATATGAACTTTTTGTCAAGATTGAGTAGAGCGGTTGAGTTGAAGACTTTGGAAGGAGGCTACAGAGAGACTTTGGATTTGTCAAGCCCGACAAGTCCTTATTCGCCTTCTCCTGCAGTGGAAAAAGCACTCAAGAGTATAGACGCGGGTAGCCTCAACGCTTTTCCGTCTATCGATATTCTTGATTTTAGGCAAGTAATCGCCGATAGGTACGGTCTCAACGCAAGCAACGTCTTTATCTATGACGGCTGTGACGCGTTGCTGTCGCTGTGTATGAGAGCCTATTTTAACGAGGGCAACGTGGTGGCTTTTGCCGACGTGACTTACGAATATTATAAGAGATGCGCCACTCTCAACGGCGTCAATTATACTACCGTGCCACTCGACGCCAATATGAAAATCAACCTCGACGCCTATCGAGACCTCGATTGCAACGGCGTAATAATATGCAACCCCAACGACCCTACGGGCATAGCTGTCAACAAGTTGGATATTATAGAGCTGGTGTCAAAGTGCCCCGACAAACTCTTTATTATTGACGAAAGATACGCCGAGTTTGCGGGGGCGGGAGTAGCCGAGTTCGTCAAAGAATACGACAATCTCGTAGTAATAAGAGGATTGAGTGCTGCATACGGGCTTGGCGGAGTGAATTTTGGGTACGCCCTCTCTAATTCTACGTTGGTGGCGGGACTGAAAAATCTAAGACCTCACGCCTTTGATTGTGCGGTGGATTGCATTACGCAAAAGGTCGCCGAAGCATGTTTCAAAGACATCAAATATATGTCGTTGACGGTGGACAAAATCATCAATACTCGCGAGGACTTTTGCGACAAGTTGAGACAATTAGGATTTGACATTTTGCCGTCAAGCACCAACTTCGTGCTGGTAAAACATGCGCGCGTCGTTGCGAGTGTGATAGAATTCCAACTAAAAGAACAGGGCATAACCGTCAAACACTTTAAGACTAAGAGGCTTGGAGATTATCTTAGAATTACTATTTCTACACCCGAAAATATGGATTTGCTCATCAAAAAACTAAAAGCCATCGTCAAATGACAAGCTACGACATAAAAATACAAAACCGCTTATGATACCACCTATTGAGAGTGGTATCATTTTTGTTGAGGTGCGTATGAAAGATTGGGATATATCTGACGGCTTGGAGATAGTATGCAAATGCGGAAAGGTGCACGGCAGCATTACGAAAAGGGTGTTGGTGGGCGATGACGCCGTTATGCAACTTGTAGATGAGTGCAAAAAACTGCTATCCGACGGTTGGGTAGCCGTGTGCTATGCACAAGATTGTATGCAATATGCAGACAAAGTCTCGACTTTGTTGACGGACGGCGGATACGTCGTACACAAGGTTTGTTTCCCGAGCGATACGGTGGCTTGCCTAGAGGGCGCAACCGACTTGATTGAGATGCAAGAGATGGTAAGATTGATCGTTGCGGTTGGCGGAGGCAGTATAGCCCAACTTGCCAGATATGCTTCGACCATTAGGCACAATCCTTGCGTGCACGTGATGACTTGTACGACGACGGCGGATATTCTGTCGGCTACTTGCTTTGGCGACAAGTCTGTCAATCCTCCGTCATGCGTTATTTTTGACCCGAGATTTGCTAAACAGACGAGTAGATTGCTCGCGTCGGGTTACGGTGAGATATGCAGCACGGTGCTCAAAAACGTGGACGTAAGGTGGGCGGCAAGAGTAGGTGAAAACGGGTCGTGCCCCTATTTGTTGCAACAAGTCGAAGAGGTCGTCCGAGAGTATATAGACGAGTTTAAGTATTGCGAAAACAAGGATATGTTGACGGCAAAAACTTTGCTCATCATCGGACTATTGAATCAAATGATAGAGCAAGAAATAACGCCTTGCGACAGATGTGTGCAACTGTTGGAGGGAGTGGCGGACGTAGAGCCCGCGCCGTGGGGTATCAACACTATGATTTTTGCTTCTACTATGCTTGGGTGGTACAAAGCAGCCCTCAAGAGCCCGACAAACTATATGCGGGTCGGATTGGACAGAATGAGTACAACTATCGGTACATGTCAATCGTTGGGGCTTGACGGCGTAAGAGTGACGATAGCGCAAGGAAAACTAAAATATAAGAGGCAATGGGCTTGGATGATGAGAGAATACAAAGAGGATTTAGCAGACGAAGCTTTGCTAGCACATACGTTGTTGATGAGATGTATGAGACAATTCCGACGAATCTTCGACGACGCGGGCTACTTTTTGGCTGATTATATCGACTCCGATAGAGTGCTAAAGATTGCAGAAGCTTCGCTCGTCGTCAGTCCCAGATACACGATACCCGTCTTGTTGGCGGAAGATGGAATATTATTAGAGTGATAGCGTATAAGAAATATCAAGTTATTTTCACGGCGTTTGCCGTGATTTTTTTAATAACGCTAAAAAATCCTCAATACGCTACCATATTTTATTTGAATAAAACAAAAAAATCCGTCAATACTCGCTGTAGAGAGGTGAATATGAAAGCGTTTTATATTTTGGTATTTACGGTTGTGGTGTTGATAGGGATGTCAAGTCTCGTCGGGGTGCAAAATATGTTGCCCGAGGGAGCAAGCGAAGCGGAAGTTTACATAGCAAATCAAAATAAAATGACGATATGCTGTATAAATCCCGAGCAACTGGGTAACACTCTACAACAAGAGGGCGACGTACTGGGCTTTGCGATAAGATACGAGCTTGGCAAAGTGAGCGAAAATCAGTTGCTAAGTAGCCTAAAAGCACAAGTCGTCAAGGTGGAACGTGTGGGCGATATTACGCTGTATTACGCGTATAGCCATCGTATGAGCAACACGGTCAAGGTTGACGGAAAAAAGGTCAACGTGCAAATCGCCGTGACGGATAGTGCGATAACCGTCGGCTCACCGTTGATTATGGGAAGTTATTAATGGAGGATATATGAACAACAATAACAAACAAAAAAGTGCAAGTACAAACAAAGTAGCTGCGTTTTTTAAGAAAAACGGCTATTTCGTGTTGATGATTGCCTGCATAATTGCAATAGGCGCAATGATTACTATTGCGGCGGTCGTCAATGCTAACAAGGATTCGACGTCTATTGACAAGCCTGTTACTCCGCCCGACGACGGCGTGGTGGACGAAAAGCCCGACGATAAGCCTATTATCACCGACAAAGAATTTATTTTGACTTATCCTTTGACCGACTACGTGATAGGGCTTAAGTTTAGCAATACCGAACTGGTTTATTTGCCTACCAACGGACACTGGGCAACTCACGAAGCAGTCGACTTTATGGCGAGCGAGGGTAGCAACGTCAAGTGCGTATTCGACGGTACCGTCAAGAGCATTACCACCGACCAAATGTATGCTACGACTGTGGTCATCGAACATCAAAACGGCTATGAAAGCACGTATAAACTGCTGGAAAACGTCGCTTTGAAAGTGGGAGAAACCGTCAAGCAAGGCGACGTCATCGGTCAAGTGAGCGTTGCAGGCGCATACGAATGCGCATCGGGTGCTCACGTGCATTACGAACTTAGACAAGCAGGAGTGCTTATCGACCCGTTCGATTTTTTACCTGAAGGCAACAAGTAATTGCTTTATTCATAATTTACTTCCTATCTAATCAAAAGGGGTTTGCTTGACGCAAACTCCTTTTGATTGTTATTGATGAGTATTTTTGGTCATACACTTGGTTTTGACAACGCCGTCGGCTACGTCTACGTATCGAGAAGTGCAACGAGTGCCTTTGTTGTAGCAACATTCCAAGCAAGTGCATTGTATCAGCACGTCGGTATTATCCTTGTACTCGAAGTCCTTGGCTGCCTCCATATTGACTTTGGCTTGTTGGAGCATACCCAATTCTCTCTTTTGCTTGGTTTCGCATACGCCACGTCTGCCGATATTGATTATGCCGGCGTTGCAGTGACAACCGCAGTTGTATTCACAGTTGCAAGTAGTACATTTTAATCCTTTCATAACTCCCTCCTTGACGATATTGTTTGTAAAATGCGGTAATTTATGTAAAGACTATTGAATAAATGAGGCGTATGTGCTAAAATAGAGTAGACAGGAGGACAGTATGAAAGTTTTATTATTGCAAGACGTAAAAGCACAAGGCAAGAAGGGCGAAATAATAGAAATCAGCGACGGTTACGCTCGCAACTTCGTAATCAAAAAGGGCTTGGGTATCGAGGCAACGCCTGCCATAATCAATGAAAAAAATCAAAAGGACGCAGCCAACGCTCGTAGAAAACAACAAGAGTTGGAAGCCGCTCAAGCTTTGGCAAAAGAGTTGAAGGGCAAAAAGATAGAAGTGGAAATCAAATGTGGTGAAAACGGGAAACTCTTCGGGGCTTTGACCGCCAAAGAGATAAGCGAAGCTTTGGCAAAGTCGGGATACGACGTGGACAAAAAGAAAATCGTAGTCAAAGAGACTATCAAAGCCGTAGGCGTGTATGAGATAGAAATCAAACTTTATGCCAACGTAAGTACGACGATATTGGTGTCGGTCAAACCTCAAATATGATTAAGTCAACACAACCAAACGCAGACTAATCGGTGCTCCCCGTCAGGGAAATTCCATAAGAATAAGAAAAATAAAATTTAGCTCACTACACCTTGCATTGCAAGGAGGTGAGCTTTTTGAGTTATATTATATTGTTTGCGTTGCAAACGGTGATATTTTTGTCTTTTAGACAAAAGCGATATTATATTTGCCTTAACTTTCCAGATAGAGAAAATATCACGCCGAAGGCATATCGCTTGCCACAAGGCAAATATGTTGCGGCATTGCGATAAATCCATATTGCTACGCCACTAAGGTCTGCGTTTTTTATACGGTGAGTATTCTTTGGATTGTTCCGTCCCGGACGAGGAAATCGAAGTATTTGACTTTGGCGTAGTTGCCGGCTCCGTAGACGAGCCCCAGGCGGTTGCGTCTATACGGTACGATAGGTATCGAAAGTATCTCGCTAAAGTCGCCCAGCGTATTGGTCAGAGAGGATACCGGGATAGAGGGCGCGATACTATTAACCATATCCCAATCGCCTACGAAATAGCTTTCTACAAGAGCATAACAGAGGAGGGAATCGCAGCAACGTAACGTTCTGTCGTAGTCGAACTCCACCTTTTCGACGACGTAACTGCCGTCGCACAGAGTGAGATAGCGGTGCATTTTTCTGCCGCACATATCGTGCAAGTCGTCGGTTACGCGTACGCAGTCTTCACACACTTCCACGTCGTCGCCGCAGCATTGCAACAGTACGGTATAGTCGTCTTGGTATTCTAACACCGCCAAAAATTTTTTGCGGAGACACTTTGCCGTGACCGACAGTAATTGACAACCTTGAGATAGAGGGATGGCACGGCATTGAAGGTCGCTAAGAGCGTGAGGACAGTCGAGAACTAACAATTCGTTTTCCGTTTCGACGCTTAGGTGATAGCCGCCCAGATTGTAGCAAGTGAGGCAATGCTCGGTGTCGTCGCAAGTGATAAATTCTTCGCACAAGACTTGCTTGTCGGTAGATATGCCGATAGACGCCTCTTTGAAACGCACGCAAAAAATTCCGCCTTTGCAATCTATGACCACAAGCCTATCGTGAGCTTGAACGATATTGTCTCTGACGATAAGTTTTACTAATTGCGCCAAAGCCCCCGACTTGGCGGGCATATAACTCAACGCCACTATCGAGTTGGGCGGAGTGGTGAGGGTATTATCTTGCAAAGTCTTGCCGTCCGCAAGCAAAAAATCGTCGCCTACGTCAAAATAAATGGTTGCCATATCGTATTGTATGAGCTTGCAACGCTGCATTATAACAAAAAATCAACTAGAATAGCATGTCGGAACGGATAAAAAACGCCGTATCGCTACGGCGTTGATATTTAGCTGAAGTTGCCGATATACGGCTTTGATTGGTTATGCTACCGTTACGCTATCGAGGGTGTAGGTGACGTTGCCTTCTATTATTTTGACTATGGCATTGGTTGCGCCGTCAACTGCTTGGTTGGAGACGTAGCACTTGAGCGGATTGCCCTTGCCCGGGAATGTACGATTGATAGACAACTCTATCGTAGAGACGTTGTAAGTGTCTTCGCCGACAATCAGCTCGGAAGACGACGAGGTCTTGCTGAGAAGTATCGAATTGAGTTGGCTCGACTTGAAATCGGGCATATTGATACTAAAAGAAGACGTGTCGCTAGGGAATGAGCGAGCGAGTAGATATAGCATAGCGTTGTCGGTATAAGGCGCAGAGAAAAAGTCCTTAATCTTGATGTCGTCGGTGACAGTCTCCCCGTCGGACACGTAAGTATAATATACCTTGTCCTTGTTGGCATATTCCGCCGTCACTTCTTCGACGTGCGAAGCGGTGACTGCCTTGCTGTAAGAAGCTTTGACTTGCATTGTGGTATAGCAAATTACCTTACTATCTATCGTGTCGCCGTTGTCCATAACGAGCGACGCGGTGGCTACGTAGCCCGTAAATGCCGAATAGGTCTTGTCTTGCAAGGTTACGTCGGCGTTGTCGACACGATTGACTACGAGGGTATAAGTGCCATTGAGCGCTACGTCGCCCTCGGTGTAAGATACCGAATAAACCGAGGTCTCGGTCATATCTCTCAAAGAAATCCAAGGCGCGCTGTTGCCCAGCTTCTTTTGGATAGGGGATGAACCCGTACAACCCGCAAACGCCGTCAAGCAAACCGCCAAAACTATGATTACTGCCAAAATAATTCTCTTTTTCATACAAGTATTATAACATATAAAATAAATAATACAATAAAAATTTGTAATAATATTGATATTGCGGCGAGAAATTGGTAGAATGTTAGTATGATAAATATTATTCTTACTCCCATACTTACGAGCCAGCCGATTTTGAAAAAAATCAAAGATAATTTTGACGGAAAGTCCCGACATTTGCTTATAGTGCCCGATAGATTTACGCTTTCTTACGAAAAGAGTGCGATTGATTACATCGGTCGCGACGACGACTCGATGCAAAAAGAATTGTTGGATTACCTCGGACTTAGGGGAAGTTTTGAATTGGAAGTGTCGAGTTTTTCTAAGCTCGCCGATAGATTTTTGAAAAGAAAAGCTTTGCGCCTCTTGGACAAACAAGCGGAGATTATGCTGCTTCGCAAGGTCATAGAAGAAAACAAAGACGGTCTGGTTTGCTTTGGCAGAGCAGTCAAGCAAGCGGGCTTTGCCGAAGAAATGTACGCCGCAATATCGCAGATTAGAAACAGCGGCGTGACCGTGGAGCAAATGCAAGGATTGGAGGGAAAACTCGATAGTAAAACTCAGTTGAAAACTCGCGATATAGCCCTATTGTATTCTCGTTACGTACAAGCATTGCAACAAGGCTACGTCGACGGAACGAGTAAATTGCAAGCCTTTGCTAGCAGCGTGGAGAATAGCGAACTTGCCGATTATCATATATATCTTACCGACTTTACGTCGCTCACCAAAGTGGAGAAGGACATCGTGCAAGCAATGATGAAGACGGCTCTTTCTTTTGACGCGTGCTTGCTTTCTTCGTGCGACGCCAATAGCTTTATTTATCCTCAGTCTATGCAAGACGACTTCGTCGCTATGGCGCAAAGAGCGGGACAACTCGTCAATATCGAAAGGTTTGACCCGCAACTTGGCGGAGATATGGGAGCGTTGCAAAAAGGCTTGTATAGTTGCGAAAAGCCCACGGCGCCAAGCCAAGCGGGACAAGTAGAGTTGTACCAAGCCGACGACGTGGAGCAAGAGATAAAACACGTAGCAAGAAAAATCAATGCCTTGATACGCACAGGCGAGGCAAGATATAAGGATATTGCTATAGTTTGTCCCGACTTCGACGGCTACGCAGACGAGATATATAAGATTTTTCAAGATTTTGACGTGTCGTATTATTGCGACGTCAAGACCCCGCTTATTACGCAAGCGTTGTCTAAGACGCTATACGCAGCTATCAAAGCCAAACTATCGGGCTTCGGGCAGAGGGAAGTATTGGCATTTGCCAAAAGTCCGTTGACGGGTCTCGACTACGATGACGTGTGCGTATTTGAGAATTATTGCTTAGAAAAGGGCGTGGAATACAGCAAGTTTTTGACTAATTTCGAGCTAGAATGCCGAGAAGACGAGAGAGCGGAAAGAGTGCGTGCTCGTTTGGTCGAAGCCTTGTCAAATCTCGACTGCAACGTAAAGACCGTCGCAGAAGCAAGCAAAAGCGTCAATGACTTTTTGACCTGCAACGCGTTGGAAGAAAAAAACCTAGAATTGGCTCAACGACAAAGTCAAGCGGGCTTGGACGTGGAGAGTGCCGTGACGGCGCAATGTTTCGAAAAAATCAAGAAAATTCTTGACCAGGCAGTGGGAATTATGGGCGACACGGCTATGGATATGGACAAGTTTTCGAGCGTGCTTTTTAGTGCAATCGCGGGTGCGGAAGTCAGCACGACGCCACTATACGTGGATAGCGTATTCGTGGGGGATATGACTAGTTCCAGATATGAAGACGTCAAATATATGTTCGTACTGGGAGCGAGCGAAGATTGCTTCCCGAGCCAAAGCAGCGGCAACGGTATAGTAGCCGAGAGGGAGTCTGTTGCGTGGGCAAAGTCGGGCGTGGTGGTCGAGCCCGACGTCAAAGCGCGTAACAGAATGCAAAAGCTCAATATTCTTACGACCATACTCAAAGCGGAAAAGAGGTTGACGATTAGTTATGCGCTCAAAGATAGCCTTATGCAACCTTGTAGCCGTTCGACAACGGTAGACTATATCGCCGAGCTGTGCGGAGCGGAGATAGAACGCGTCGAAGATTGGACGAACGTTCCGCATGAGGAGATAGCGGATTACCTTTCTACCGACGGCAATATCTTGCAAGAGTTGGTCGAGACGGTGCGACTTGCCAAAAACAATATGTGGGGCAAAACCGACGAAGAACTTGCTCTTTTGGACAAAATCTATACTATTGCTTGCAAAAAATACGGCAGGGATTACGTGGACGAATTGTTGACGGGAGATCGTCGACCTCAAAAAGTAATCCATACCGACGGCATCGCTTGGAACAACGGTGGGTCTTCGGCGAGCCAATTCGAATGCTATTTTAATTGTCCGTTTAAGCATTACGCCAACTACGTGCTCAAGCTTAGAAGAAGAGAAGAAGCCAAACTCGAAGTGTCGGATTTGGGTACTTATCTACATGCTATAGCCGAACATTATTTTACCGACCCGAAGTGTTGCGAATATACTCCCGAGCAACAAAAGGAGATAGTGGACGAGATTTTTGATAAATTGTGTAAGGAAGAGAAAAAACTCGCCATTCTTATTGCTCAGCCAACGGGCAAAAGTCTAAGGAATAAAATAACGTCAAGGGCTTGGTTTATGATACAAAAATTGACGCAAAAAATGCAATTTACCAAGTTCCGTCCTTATGCGTGCGAAAAGAAATTCGGGTTTGGCGGAGAAGACGACTTGCCTGCTGTGTCTATCGATAATGGTAAAAACGTAATAAATATCAAAGGTATTATCGACCGCATAGACAAGTATCGAGACAGATTTTTTGTCATAGATTACAAGTCCAAGTCGCATATTGACTTCAAACCGAAGAACATACTCTTCGGCGACAGAATACAAATGTTGATTTATATTATGGCTGTAACGTCGCAAGAAAACTTTACGCCCGCAGGTATGTTTTACGTGTTGATGAACGACAAATACGTCAATCCCGAGGACGACGCTGAAAAGCGATTTAGGTACGTGGGTTACGTCGACGCGAGCGAAGATAATATCGCCGACTTGGATAGTAGATTGATCGAAGAAAAAGACGTCAAGAGCGACTTGTTTGACCTCAAAAAGAAAGTCGGAGCCAAGGGAAGCAAGATTAGCGGTAGCATTTTGACCGACAAAGAGATAGAGGCAACTTGCGGTTACGTAAAAAGATTGATTACCAAAGCCTCAAGAGAAATCGACGAGGGATATGCCGAGCCTAAGCCGTTGAAGGATGGGTGCAAGTATTGTGACTACAAAAATATGTGCGGATTCGAGCAAATGCAAAGACAAGAGAGAGAATTCGAAAGTATCAGAACGATTGGCGAGATGATGAAAATCGTTGCCGCCGGCGAAAAAGGAGAAGACGATGATTGAGTGGAGCAGTGAACAACTCGGCGTGATAAACAGCCGACAAAACAACACCCTCGTGTCCGCGTCCGCAGGCAGCGGCAAAACTACCGTTATGCTTGAACGACTTATTCGCATAATAACGGGCGACGACTTTACGCACGAAACGGTGCCTATAAAAAATATAGTCGTAGTAACCTTCAACAACGGCGTGGCGCAAGAATTGAGATGCAAAATAAGTAAAAAACTCAAAGAAAAATTCGACGCCACCCAAAACGGTCGACATAGAGAATTTTTGAGAGAGCAAATAGAGGATTTGGCTGTAGCCGATATATCTACTTTGCACTCGTTGTGCGGCAATATCATCAGACAAAACTTCGAGGCGGTGGGAGTAGACCCGTCCTTTGGATTGTTGGATGACGACGGAAGAGAAACGCTGTTTGACAAGGCGGTGGAAGACACGCTCAAGAAGTATCGCTCCGATTTTTCGCCTTTGTTTGAGAGTTTTGCAAGATATTGCACCGATTACGAATTCAAAAATATAATCAAAGAATTCTACGAATTCGTCGTAGCGCAACCCGATAGAGAACACTATCTCGATAGTGTGGCTTTGCTATGCACTTCGACCGACCTCGACGTCAATCCTCTCGTCAAGAGATACGTGGACAAGCTGAATAGACAGTTGCAGACCTTCAAAGAGGAGGCTCGAGCTATGAGAGAGCGTTTTGCTACCGAAGGATACGACGAGGGCGTGGAGTATTGCGATAAACTCGTAGGCAATTTGAATAATTACGGTAGTTTTTCGACTTTGGGCGAGTTGTTGAAAAGCTGTGCGATTAGATTGGATAAAGTAAGTTTTGACCTAAGAAGAAAAGCCATGCCCGAAGTCAAAGAGTATAGGAAAGAGTTTAATGCTTTGAGCAAACAATGCGACGAATTGGTCGAAGAACTCAATACGTATGCCGCGACTGACTATTCCGCACATAGGCTAGCCGTGCAAAAATGCAACGAAACTATCAAGGTTTTGTGTGCCTTTACCCACGACGTAACGGCAAGATACTTAGAACTCAAACAGCAAGAGAATAAACTCGACTTCAACGACTTGGAGTACTATGCCGTGCAAGCCTTGAAAAACGACGACGTTGCCGAGGCATATAGACAAAAATACTCTTACGTTTGCGTAGACGAGTATCAAGATATTAATGCCGTGCAAGAGTTTATACTCGGCAAAATTACCAATGGCAAAAACTTGTTTATGGTAGGCGATTCCAAACAAAGCATCTACGCTTTTAGACAAACCGATACCGATATATTTTTGGGTAAGTTCGACGATTATATACAAGACCCTACGCTGGGCGAGCCGCATTACCTCAATGCCAATTATCGCAGTAGCAAGGATATATTGCAATTTGTCAACCAAGTCTTTGACGTCGTGATGACCAAAGACTTCGGTGGGGTGGACTATAGACGTACCGCCCGTCTCGAAGAAGGACAAAAGGCATACGAGCCTACTTGCGACAAGCCTGTGCAAGTGGTATTGTTTGAAGAGAAAGCAGCCAAAAAAGAGACGATTTTTGACGACGACGGCGTGTATAGCGTGCGTAGTCACCACGTCGACGCTTCGACGAAGTATCGTCAGGAGTCGCTGTGGATTGCCGAGAAAATCAAAGATTTAGTCTCGAGCGGACGAGTATGTCAAATAGTTGACGGACAACCTCTCAATAGACCTATAGAATATAAGGATATTGCAATTCTGTTTACTAGTCGAAACGAACAAATAGAAGACTTGACCAGATGTTTGAATTACGTTGGCATTCCCGTCGACGACGCGCTCGTCGTCAAGAACAAAACCAACGCTTCGCTCAACGCCGTGGTCGATTTGCTCAGAGTGATAGACAACGATAGACAAGACGTAGCTTTGGCGTCTGCAATGACGGGATATTTCGGAGGTTTCGGACTTGACGAGATGGCTGAGATACGGAAAAACGGCGAGCCGCTAGTAGCTAAAACCAGTCAGCAAGAGCATTTTTATCGATACGTCTTGGCGGTGCGAGATACGGATACGCCGCTTGGCAAAAAAATCAAAAGGTTTTTTGATTTCGTAGATAAATATAGGGTCGCGCAAACTTCGCTATCCGTAGGTAATTTGATCAAAAAGATTATTTACGACAGCGGATTTGACAATTACGTGTTGCTCAAAGACGGCGGTAAACGAGAATTCGAAGAATTGATGGCGTTCATAAAAAATCTCAAAGGCAAGAGTTTCGATAGAAGTTTGAGCGACTTTTTGACGATGGGCGACGGCATAAAGAAAAGTTCCAACTCTTCGGCGGCACAAACGGGTGATAACTGCGTCAAAATGTTGACTATGCACGCCTCCAAAGGACTGGAATATCCCGTCGTGTTCGTGGTCAATTTGGACAAAGGTTTCAATAAGGATTATACGAAAAAGAAGTTTTTGGTTGACAAGGACTTTGGTGTTGCGATGAAGACGCTTGACGAGGAGACTTATATCGCTAGCGATAACGTCGTCCTCGACGCTATGAAAGACTACAAGGACAAGTGCTACAAAGAAGAGAGAATGAGATTGCTATACGTGGCGTTGACAAGAGCAAAAAATATGCTTTTCGTCACCGCTTCGGTCAATTCTTTGGATAAGGCGACGAGTACAATCCTCCCCGAGAACGTCAATTCTTCGCTGCAATGGATAACTTACGTGGCAAATAACAACCACGCTTTTGAGAAAAAATATATAAGTTGTATCGAACAAGAGCCTCTACAAGAGGAAAAATCGGATAACCCGCCGCTTACCTTTAGATTGCTACGAGACGCCGACGTGGCAGATTTGGAAAAAGCGCTGGAACTCGATTATGCCTACAAAGAAAGTAAGACTTTAGGTATAAAACATACCGTTACGGCAATAAATAATATAGCCTCGCAAGATAAGTCGGTATTTGATCGCACGGGGCACGGCGAGAGCGGGAAGAATTTGGTCGGTACGGCTTTGCACAAGGCTATGGAGTTGATTGACTTCGGATTGCAAGGAAGAGAAGAAGTGGCTGTCTTCCTTGACGAAATGGTTAAGAGCGACGAACTGAGCGCAGAGCAAAGACAGATGATAGACCCGCAAATAATTGCAGATTGTTTGCTCTCACCGTCGATAACACTTGCCAAAAATAACAGACACTTTAGAGAAAAGAACTTTGTGCTCGACATTCCCGCCTGCGAGGTGTTGGATGGGGTCGCGACCGACGACAAGATATTGTTGCAAGGTACTATCGACTTGTTGATTGAGTTGCCGGAGGGATACGTGATAGTCGACTTCAAATATTCCGGCAAGAGCGACGAGGAGATAAAGCGTACTTACGCCAAACAACTCGAATTGTACCAATTGGCGGTGGAGAGTTGCAGTAGAAAAAAAGTCCTCGATAAGGTCATTGTCGTAATAGGCGACGGAAGAGAAATAAAACTCTAAAACCGTAGAATAGAGACGTTACATACTTTTAGGAGGGGTGTAATGTCTTTATTGATTATGATTACCGACGTAATCGTTTGGGTGGCATCGCAACTGAGCGTCAAAATGATTGTGCTCGGCGCGGTTGCTACAATTTTGGTGCTGTCTTTGTCGGATATGATTGTCGTATCGGCACGTAGCGACAACGGCAATATTTTGAGAGCCGTCAAAGTTTTCGTTAAAAAACACGGCGAAATCGACGAATTAAACATAGCAAAGTTCGTCAAAACGGTGGGCAAAAAGTTCCCTAAGAAGGAACGCAGATTGCTCAAACTGTATATGATGAGTGGCGAAGCGTACAATGCGTCAACCTTGCCGTTGGCAATATCGGAGATGACGACAAAAAAGGTAAAGTCTCCGAAACTGACCGTCAAAGGCGGTTTGGCTGTGATTTTTGCAGTGCAATCTATCATGTTGATTGCAGGAGAGGCTTGGGCAAACGTATTCGTCGTTATGGGTATTTTGGCTTTGTTGACGGCGATAGTCAATTTTTTCGTAATGATAGTAGTCAAAATTATGGCGTTTTCTAACGAAAAGAGCGGCGTTAAATTGGAAAAATTGCTCTCGCGGTATGTAGTCGTGGGTAGAGGTAGATTGGCTCCCGTTGTCGATTTGAATAAACTCGACTGCAAAATGAACGGCGCGGGAAGTAGTAGCGTCAACAAGCTCAGTCAATGTCTCGACAGCTTCGTGGATAGTTGTCCCGACAAGTCTATCGCGCAAATAGTAGAGCAAGGATTGAGTAATTGTAGCTTTGGCAAAGAACTGACGGCTCAAGAAAAAGAATATTTTGATAGGGCAATGCAAAGACTGAAAAATTTTTGCTCTTAAATATCTTGCCAAATGCGTTTTTTTAGGCTACAATAGTTTTGCAATAACAAAAGGAGGTGCTTGTATGATTGAAGTTTACAAGAGTGAACTCGACAACAACGCGCTCGTTAGCCTGAGTGAAGAACAATATATGGCAGAGGGCTTTAGCCCTAAGGATTGTTGGTTCAACTTGGTCAACCCGAGCGACAAAGAAGTTGCGTTCGTAGCCTCCCTTTGCAACGTGGAAGACGACGTCATCAAGACCGCACTCGACGACGAAGAGCGTTCTCGTATCGAGAGTGAGGACGGACACCTCATGGTTTTGGTGGATATTCCTGTCATCGAAGAAGAAGCCAATTATTATTCTTATTTTACGATACCTCTCGGCACGATTATCAAAGACGACGTAGTGATTACCGTCAGCCTCAAGGAGACGACGATTTTGAGAGATTTCGTAAGGAGAAGAGTAAAGGGCTTTTCTACATACAAAAAGACGCGTTTTCTTTTCCAAATTCTCAATAACGTAGCTACCAAGTACCTTGCTTATCTTAAGCAAATAGACAAGGCTTCGCAAAGAATCCAAAACGAACTTCACAAGTCTACCCGTAACAAAGAACTTATTCAAATGCTTGATTTAGAAAATTCTTTGGTTTACTTTTCTACCAGCTTGTCGGGCAACGACGCCGTAATCAACAAACTTCTCACGTCCAAGACGCTCGTCAAGATGTACGAGGAGGATCAAGACTTGCTCGAAGACGTAGCTATAGATACCAAGCAGGCTATCGAGATGTGTTCGATATATCGTGACATTTTGTCGGGCACTATGGACGCATACGCTTCAGTTATTTCCAACAACCTCAATATCGTGATGAAGGTGTTGACGTCGGTGACTTTGATTATTTCTATACCGACGTTGATAGCGTCGTTCTTCGGTATGAACACGGGCGTGCCTTTTGAGAGCAAACCTTGGGGATTTTGGGTCGTGGTAGGCATATCGGGTATAGTCTCGACGATACTTGCGCTTTATTTGAAAAAAAAGAAATTGCTATAATCGTTTAGAGACTTGTTTTTCGGTTTTTTTCGGCATTTTTCAAGCCCTAAGAAAAAATAAAAAAAATGCAAAAAAATGTTTGACATTATATTTTATCAATGATATTATATAGGAGCTGTCCAAAAGAACAGTTTTTTGTATAGCGCCTTGATGTGGGGGTATAGCTCAGTTGGCTAGAGCGCCTGCCTTGCAAGCAGGAGGTCAAGAGTTCGACTCTCTTTACCTCCACCACTATGGGCTCATAGCTCAGCTGGTTAGAGCACACGCCTGATAAGCGTGAGGTCGGTGGTTCGAGTCCACTTGAGCCCACCAACCGTATCTAACGGTATTTGTACATTGACAACTGCATAGTAGAGGTTGCGTCAACGCTAGACGAGGTTGACGTAACCAGATATGGTGAAAGACATATCAAAAGAGCATGAAAGAATATAATACGAGAAGGAATATGTAAGTATTATACAATTTCAAGAAAGCTGAGGATAATAAGAAATTATTATGGTCTGAAATAGGATGATTGACGAAGAGCGATCAAGCTACGAAGAGCGTAAGGTGGATGCCTTGGCACTAGGCGCCGAAGAAGGACGTGACAAGCTGCGAAAAGCTACGGGGAGTTGCAAATGAGCGTAGATCCGTAGATATCCGAATGGGGGAACCCACCTACCGCAGGGTAGGTACTATTATATGAATCAATAGTATAATAGAGGGAACTCGGGGAACTGAAACATCTAAGTACCCGAAGGAAGAGAAAATAAAGTAATGATTTCCTAAGTAGTGGCGAGCGAACGGGAAAGAGCCCAAACCGATCTATAGTGATATAGAGAGGGGTTAGGACTCACGTGACGTGGAGCAGAGATAGACGAATCAGATGGAAAGCTGATACAGAGAAGGTGAAATACCTGTAGTTGAAATCGAAGCGAAGCAGTGAGTATCCAGAGTACCACGGGGCACGAGGAATCTTGTGGGAAAGAGGGAGGACCATCTCCTAAGGCTAAATACGACCTAGTGACCGATAGCGAATAGTACTGTGAAGGAAAGGTGAAAAGAACCCCGGGAGGGGAGTGAAAGAGAACCTGAAACCTTATGCTTACAAGCAGATATAGCCCTACTAATAGGGTGGTATCGTACTTTTTGTAGAACGGGCCGGCGAGTTGCATTATGTAGCGAGGTTAAGTAATTAAGTTACGGAGCCGAAGCGAAAGCGAGTTTTAATAGGGCGAATAGTTGCATAATGCAGACCCGAAACCAGACGACCTAACCATGAGCAGGCTGAAGCAGTGGTAAGACACTGTGGAGGGCCGAACCCACGTTCGTTGAAAAGACCGGGGATGACTTGTGGTTAGCGGAGAAATTCCAATCGAGTCTGGATATAGCTGGTTCTCCTCGAAATAGCTTTAGGGCTAGCCTGTGTGTAGTATACTGAAGGTAGAGCACTGTATGGTCTAGGGGGCTTCACGGCTTACCGAAACTTAACAAACTTCGAATGACAGATATATGATCACATGGAGTCAGACAGTGGCAGATAAGTGTCATTGTCAAAAGGGAAACAGCCCAGATCTACAACTAAGGTCCCAAAGTGCAAGTTAAGTGGTAAAGGATGTGCCAATGCTAAAACAACCAGGATGTTGGCTTAGAAGCAGCCACACATTTAAAGAGTGCGTAATAGCTCACTGGTCGAGTGGGGGTGCGCCGAAAATTATCGGGGCTAAAACTTGACACCGAAGTTTAGGGATACACGAAAGGTGTATCGGTAGAGGAGCAATGTGTATGGGCAGAAGCGTTATCGAAAGGGGGCGTGGACTGTACACAAGAGAGAATGCCGGCATAAGTAGCGAGAGGTAGGTGAGAATCCTACCCGTCGAATGTCTAAGGTTTCCTGGGGAAGGTTTGTCCTCCCAGGGTAAGTCGGGGCCTAAGCCGAGGCCGAAAGGCGTAGGTGATGGACAACAGGTAGATATTCCTGTACCGCTTAGAGACGAATAAATGAAGCAGTGACACAGAAGGATAGTCAAGGCGCGATGATGGAAAGACGCGTCCAAATCATGAGGCTGGTGAGTAGTGAAGTACGCTTGCTAAAGGCTAGGTGATGATGGGGAGTGAAAATAGTAACGAAGTTGATGAATTCACGCTGGCGAGAAAAGCTGCTAAATATGTTGATAAGTGCCCGTACCGCAAACCGACACAGGTGGACGAGGAGAAAATCCTAAGACGGACGAGAGAATCATTGTTAAGGAACTCTGCAAAATGACCCCGTAACTTCGGGAGAAGGGGTGCCATTGAGAGATGGTCACAGAAAAGAGGCCCAAGCAACTGTTTACCAAAAACACAGGTCTCTGCGAAATCGAAAGATGACGTATAGGGGCTGACGCCTGCCCAGTGCTGGAAGGTTAAGGGGAAGTGTTAGAGCAATCGAAGCACAGAACTTAAGCCCCAGTGAACGGCGGCCGTAACTATAACGGTCCTAAGGTAGCGAAATTCCTTGTCGGGTAAGTTCCGACCCGCACGAATGGCGTAATGATTTGGGCGCTGTCTCAACAGTGAACTCGGTGAAATTGTAGTATATGTGAAGATGCATATTACCTGCGACTGGACGGAGAGACCCCGTAGAGCTTTACTGCATCTTGATATTGGATTTCGGTAATTAATGCACAGGATAGGTGGGAGGCAGAGAAGTCATCGCTTCGGCGGTGGCGGAGCCACTGTTGGGATACCACCCTTTGATTATTGAGGTTCTAACCGTGTGCCATGAGCTGGGCGCGGGACAGTGTCAGGAGGACAGTTTGACTGGGGCGGTCGCCTCCTAAAGAGTAACGGAGGCGTTCAAAGGTTCTCTCAGAATGGTTGGAAACCATTCGTAGAGTGTAAAGGCACAAGAGAGCTTAACTGAGAGACAGACATGTCGACCAGATACGAAAGTAGGACTTAGTGATCCGGCGGTAGAGAATGGAATTGCCGTCGCTTAACGGATAAAAGTTACCTCGGGGATAACAGGCTTATCTCCCCCAAGAGTTCACATCGACGGGGAGGTTTGGCACCTCGATGTCGGCTCGTCACATCCTGGGGCTGAATTCGGTCCCAAGGGTTCGGCTGTTCGCCGATTAAAGTGGCACGCGAGCTGGGTTCAGAACGTCGTGAGACAGTTCGGTCCCTATCCATCGTGGGCGTAGGATATTTGAGAGGATTTGCCCTTAGTACGAGAGGACCAGGGTGAACAAACCTATTGTGCACCAGTTGTCACGCCAGTGGCACAGCTGGGTAGCGAAGTTTGGCAGGGATAAACGCTGAAAGCATCTAAGCGTGAAACCCACCTCAAGATAAGATATCCCATATCGTAAGGTAGTAAGACCCCTTGAAGACGACAAGGTTGATAGGTCGGGTGTGTAATTGCTGAGAGGCATTTAGCTGACCGATACTAATAGGTCGAGGGCTTGTTCGTAGGCAATCTAGCCTATGGAAGACCTTAATAATAAGAAAAAAAAGATACTATGCAGTTGTGAGTGTACAAGAGACACTTAACCATTCCGGTGGTAATGGCGAGAGGGATCCACCTGTTCTCATTCCGAACACAGAAGTTAAGCCTCTCAGCGCTGATGGTACTTGGTTGGACACGACCTGGGAGAGTAGGACGCTGCCGGATCCATTAAGACAAGCATTTCGCTTGTCTTTTTTATTGCAATTTTTTGACTTGTGTGAGATACGTGTGCCGAGTTAGGAATTTATTTGCGTGATATGTAGCATGTATTCTACGCATAACATCTATTGACAATATATATGTATTTTGAATGACACTCAATACTGCATACGCTATTAATATTTTGCAATACAAGACGTTAGTGGAAAACATTCTTCCCATACCTTTTGGCGTATGACGGATACGCTATGCCAAAGTGATAAGAAAACGACGATAAATTTCACGTTAAAAACTCGATACGTGTCGACCTTTTTGATAAATCGAGCATCGTTGATATGGCTTAGACTTGATAGAGATTTTATTTGCTTTTTTAGAGAAAATTTTAATTAAAACGCTCAAAATACTTGACACCAACCGTATAATATAATAAAATCGTATATGCAATCAATAAGCCTTCATAGCTCAGTCGGTAGAGCATTCGGCTGTTAACCGAAGTGTCATAGGTTCGAGTCCTATTGAAGGCGCCATAAAAAAGAGATACCTTGTGTATCTCTTTTTTATGCCCCTTGAATAGTCAAGAACCCGCCAAAGTATAGCGCGGTAGGTTCGGACGAAGTCTTTTGCCCAAAGGGCAAAGCCCCTATTGAAGGCGCCATAAAAAAGAGATGCCTCGTGCATCTCTTTTTTTATGTCCCTTGAATAGTCAAGAACCCGCCAAAGTATAACGCGGTAGGTTCGGACGAAGTCTTTTGCCCAAAGGGCAAAGCCCCTATTGAAGGC
>CAMBZZ010000011.1 GCA_945872615.1 uncultured Clostridia bacterium
AGAGTAGGACGCTGCCGGATCCATTAAGACAAGCATTTCGCTTGTCTTTTTTATTACCGTTTATAAACGTCTTTTGAATTGACCACGCCACATTTTCTCGCCTCGCTCCAAGAAGTGAATTGCTTCATAATGCAGCGTTGGTGCAATTTATGCCGTTAGACAATTCATACAACTAGTTGTAATTTTAGCTTACAGGCGCAATTTATACTCTCGTCAACTTGACGAGAATTTCGTGTATCGAAAGTTGAAATTAGTAATTACGTCTATATATCGTATTCGTTAGGAATCGGCTAGGCTATGCAACCCTATATATTATATGTAATTCTTAGTGTTACAGCGTTTCTCGTGGCGTTGCAAATGCAAGACTACGATTTTGATTATAATAGTTTTGTTGGTCAAAAACTCAATACATGTCGATTATTTTGAAAATTTATATTAGTTGTTTGGCTTTTTACGTTGCGTTGACAATACTAAAAAATTGTGATATAACTTAGAAAATATCAAATATCGGGGTGTAAAGGTCATGAAAATAGTAAAAGATATTTTGATTTTGATTATTATTTTTACACTCGCATTTTATTGTTTTTTTGCATTGTCTGCTTGTCAAACGGACGAAGAAATCAAAACTTTTGAATACGAAACAAACGAAATGATTGTAAAAAAGGGTGACGTCGATATTTATGGAAAACTCTATCTGCCAATTTATGCAAGCGACGACAAACCCTTGGTCATATTGGCTCATAGTGCCAATCTTACTTCCGATTCTTTGAGCAAATACGCCGAGGAGTTTGCAAAAAGGGGCTTTGTCGCATACGCGTTTGATTTTTGCGGTGGAAGCAGTAATAGTAGAAGCGGAGGAAGTCAAGTGGATATGACGGTATTTAGCGAGTGCGATGATTTGCAAACCGTAATTGACGCGCTATTGCAACTCGAATACGTGGATGAGAACGCCGTCTATCTGTTCGGCACCAGTATGGGCGGGCTGGTATGCGCCTTGACGGCAGAGAATAACGCCCACGTCAAAGGAGAAATTTTGTTGTATCCCGCTTTTAATATCGCGGAATTAGTTTCATCTTATTCGGGCTTTGGAAACGGGATTTTCAATACCTACGGGCAAGCCTTCGTTGACACTCTAAAAGACTTTGACGTGTATGACCATATAGGCAATTTTAGCGGCAACGTCTTGATTGTGCACGGAAGTAACGATTTTATCGTCAAACCTTCTTATTCTCAACGCGCGACTGATAAGTACGAGCATTGTACTTTGCGTATTATTGAAAATGCGGGACACGGTTTCAATCAAGACAATTATTCTATCGGCGGCGAATTTGACGACGAGGTATGGCGATTTATTGACGATTATTTTACCATAGAAGAGCTTTGACGCAATTTATTTTTTTGTTTGGCTATTTACTTTATAATTTTATTATGGTATAATATAAAAAGTTAATTGAGGTGCAAAATGCAATACAATATTTTTATAGTTGAGGACGATAAAAGCATTAGGGATATGTACGAAATAGCCTTTTCGCAAGAAGAGTTTAATATTTCTACCTTCATTACCGCGGAGACGATGTTTGACAGTCTTAACAAATACAGTGCAGATTTGATAATACTCGATTTGATGTTGCCGGGTATGGACGGCTTGAGTGCCCTCAAAAAAATAAAGGAAGATAAGAATACGCAAGATATTCCCGTGATAATAGTTTCGGCAAAAGGCGATGAGGCAATCAAGGTCAAAGGACTAGATATGGGTGCGGACGATTATATCGAGAAGCCTTTCGGTATGTTTGAACTCGTTGCAAGAGTCAAAGCCAATTTGCGCAAGGCGGGAGGAAAAGGCGAAAATAAGATTATCGCTTACAACGATATAGTCATCAACGACGACGAACATATTGTCACCGTCGGAGGACAACAAGTCAATTTGACGCTAAAAGAATACAAGTTGTTGCAACTTTTGATGCAAAACATAGACAAAGTAGTCGATAGAGAAACTATTTTGAGAAAAGTGTGGGACTACGAGTATTTTGGAGAGACCCGCACGCTGGATATGCACATCAAGTCACTGAGAAGCAAACTTGAAGAATTTACTCCTATTAAATACATAGCCACGGTGAGAGGAGTGGGATACAAGTTTTGCAAAGTGAACTATGAAAAATAAACTACTACTAAAAATAGTCATCGTAACCACCATTGCTTTGCTGATAAGCACCGGCATAAGCATTGGTGTTTTATATTATATCAATCTTACCACGGTCAAGGACAATCTTACCAAAGCCAACGACACAATATCTTCGGATATTGCCAATGCAACCGATAGAGGACAGTTGGAAGAATACGTCTTTGACGTCAACAATCATATCGTCGGCGTTTGCGTGTTGGACGGCAAGGACGAGATTATTGCTAATTCTATCGAATACGGCTTGCTCAGCGACGAAACGTTAAAAAAGAAAATTTGCAAAGCTACGAGAGAAAAACAAACTGTTAGTTATATTAAGCAATTACGTAGAGAAGGCAAAACGGTTTTAGTTAAATGCACTTTGGTGAACAATCCTGCGATAGATCCGTCGAAAGAGCTCATCGTAGTGACGAGTACCGTCTTTTTTTACAACAGCAGTATGATGAGGATAGTCATAGTATTTGCTTTGGCGGTGTTGTTGGTAGTTTTCGTCGGAGCAAATATAATAATCAATTCTGCAATCAAGGTCGCTGTAGAGCCGATAGGTGAGGTGGGCAACTCTCTGAAAGAAATCGTCAACGGCAATTATAAAAAAGCAAATATCGTCTCTTACGGCGATGAAGAGATAGACAATTTGTTTGGTCAAATAGGCGAAATCAGCGACCAAATATCCAATTCGGTGATAGAACTTAGACAAGAACAGTCTAAGTCGAGATTTTTGCTCAAAGCGGTCAATCAAGGCGTTATGGCAATAAGCAAAATGGGCACGGTGATGCTCACCAATAGCGTAGTCAACGCTATTTTTGAACAAGACGACATGTCGGGCGCAAGCGTGGAAGAATATTTTGCTCCCGACGCCGTCGCAAAGATAAAAAAGGCAGTCAACGATAAAACTACCGCAGAAGTGCTGGTAGAACGAAATAGTAAAATTTATCTCGTCGAGGCTATTCCCTTTGACGACGAGAGCGAATTGGAGTTTAGTAATATCAAAATGATTTTGGTCTTTACCGACGTTACGCAACCTTTCAACACCGAAAAAATCAGAAACGAATTTTTTGCCAATGCGTCGCACGAACTCAAGACGCCTCTTACGGCAATAGTGGGATACTCGGAAATTTTACAGATGCATTCCGACCCAAAGACGATAGACAAATGCGCTAGTGAAATCAACAAAAACGCACAAAAAATGAGAGAACTTATCAATGATATGCTCAAGTTGAGCCGTCTAGAAGCCCAACAAGAGGTGGAAGAGAGCAAGAAGTTCGAACTGTTGCAACTGTGCAAAAAGACCGTTGAAGAGCAAAAAGACGTGGCTGACAACAAAAACGTCAGCGTAAGAGTAGAGGGCGTTGAGGCGTATATCGTCGGCAAAGAGGATATGATAAAGACAGTCGTAGAAAACCTCCTCAACAATGCAATCAAGTACAACAAAGAGGGCGGTAAGGTCGTGGTAAGTGTGCAAGAAAATGAAAATTCGGTAATCATGAGTGTTGCCGACAATGGAATAGGCATTGCCAAAGAACATCACGACAGACTGTTTGAGAGATTTTATAAAGTTGACGTGGCAAGGACGAGAACGGAAGAATCTTCTACGGGATTGGGACTTGCAATCGTCAAACATATCTTGCAAATGCACGACGCTAAGATTACCGTCGAGAGTCAACCAGACGTCGGTACAAAAATGACGGTGACTTTCAAAAAGGCTGTTGATTGAGGTCGAAAAGAATCTTACGATGAGTAACGTGATTGATTACGATGACGATTGAAAGGGATAGAGATAAGAACGTGCAATCGCGTCGAATAAGAGCATCTTAAACATCTAAATATCCAACTTAGTGATTAAAGCATAATAAATAAATCGGTGAGAGAGGTCGTTATAATAGATTTAACGATTAAAAAAGGAAGAGCGTCAATTACTCTTCCTTTTTGTTTGCTTTTGTACCAATCAAGCCGTAGGGTCTTCGATATAATTGATTTTAGCAGCGGCAACTTTGAGGAATTCGCCGTCCTTTTGTGCGGCTTCCAAACTTCTATTTGGCATGCCCGAGCCGAAAATCTTGTTGTCCGACGTCATCAGTTTGTAGGTAAAGTAGCCGTTGGCGTCCTTGCCGTAAATTATGCTGCCTTGCTCGACGGCTTTGCGCAAAGTCTCGATTTGTCTTGCTCTAGGTCTGATTTTGTAACCTTCGGAGACGAATACCGTGACGCCTTGCTTATCTTTGATGACAAACCTAAACGGCTTGACTAACTCGTTAGGGATTTGTTCAACGACGAACTTTCCAAACTTAGGGTCAATCTTGTCACCGAAAAGTTTGATGATGGTGACGGCTTTGTCATTGTTGACCATAGTAATCGGCGCAAAGTTGGAAATGGTGTTGGCAGGAGCCGCTTTAGTTTGCATAGATATTGCTTTGGCTTGGCTAGCTTTTTTGGTCTTGGCGTTGGCAGGGCGACTTGAAGGTGCCTTGATGAGATTAGCCTTTTTAGCAACGGGAGCTTTTTTGGTGGTCGAAGGCTTGATAATCGGAGCGCTCGAAGTGAGTGTCGCTTGTATTCTATTGGAATGAGTAGCGGCTTGCTCTGCTGCAACTTCTTCTGTCTCTTCCACAACGTTTTCTTCGGTTTTCTCTTCAACTATAGGTTCTTGAGTAGGCTCTGCTACCTCAACTACTGGTTCTTGAGTAGGCTCGTCAACCTTTTCTTCAACAACAGGCTCTTGAGCAGGCTCCTCAGCTTTTTCCTCAACAACAGGCTCTTGAGTAGGCTCGTCAACCTTTTCTTCAACAATAGGCTCTTGAACAGGCTCCTCGACCTTTTCTTCAACAATAGGCTCTTGAACAGGCTCCTCAGCTTTTTCCTCAACTACAGGCTCTTGAACAGGCTCCTCGACCTTTTCTTCAACAATAGGCTCTTGAACAGGCTCCTCAGCTTTTTCCTCAACTACAGGCTCTTGAACAGGCTCCTCAGTTTTTTCCTCAACTACAGGCTCTTGAGTAGGCTCCTCAGCCTTTTCCTCAACAATAGGCTCTTGAACAGGCTCCTCAGCCTTTTTCTCAACTACAGGCTCTTGAGTAGGCTCTTCGACCTTTTCTTCGACAACAGGCGCTTGAGCAGGATCTTCTGCCTTTTCTTCAAACATCTCGTCCAAGATGTCGTCCATTTCGAGGTCGTCGAAATTCACCTCTTTTTCGTATCTATCGGATACGGGAACTTCGATTTCCTCTTCGGGTTTTTTCTCTTCGACAGGTTGAGTTGCGTCGTTATTTTCCGTGCCGTCGGAAGGTTGTTCTTCGTTTTGCTGTTGAGAATCTTCGTTTTCTTCGCAGTTCTCTTGGATAGTTGTTTCGTTGACTTCCACGCCCGTTGTATTATCTACAGGGGCTTCTTCTTTGACTGCAAAGAGTTGCTCTGCCAACTCTTCTATCGGGGTTGCGGCTGTTTCGGGGTTAGGAATCTCTTTGTTTTCTACGTATGCAGGAGTAGGGTTTTTGTATTGCTTTTTGGACATTCCGTATTTTATTTGGACGTCTTTGACGATTTCGTCGGCGTTGTTGAGTTCGGAATGAGAAACGCGTTTTTTGCTCAAAGCAGCGACGATAATCGCGCCTATAATGAAAATGCCGACTACGATTGCCAATAATGACCACATAGGAAGGGTAAGGGGACCAATATTGATGTCACCCATAAGAATGGTCTTCATCATTTCGAGAAAGTCGTTAGAAGCCTCTTCGGCGGTCTTTGCAACTGTTGTAGATAACAATGCGTTAGATAACATAATGTACTCCCAAATTTTATTATATCTATTTTAGCATATTATTTATATTTTGTAAATATATAAAAATTTATTAAAATGCAAATTTTTTTTGGAAAATGCGGTTTTGCAACAATAAGGATATTTTTTGTTATTTTTGGTACTTTTTATTGCATATTGTTGTCAATGAGGTTAAAATATATATGTTAAATTCTATAGCACTCGCTTTGGCAAGCGGGGTGGTGGCAACGTTTTTGGGTATATTGTTTGCTCTTTTGGTAAGAGTAAAAGACCAAACGCAAGTAGCGACGGTCCTAAGCTTTTCGGCGGGATTTATGTTGGCAATGGTTGTGTTCGACATGTTGCCGTGCGCGATAGAGCAGTCATCGATTGTCGTCGTGGCAATATCGTTGGCTTTGACGTTGGCGGCTATTGCGGTGGCGGATAAGTTTATCGAACACAAGGTGCAAGCTAAGGCGCAAGGGCGCCCCAACTACGCTACCGGTATAATAATATTGCTGGCGATGTCGTTGCACGACTTACCCGAAGGCATTGCGCTTGGCGCACTAGAGACGTTGGAAACGAGTACTGCCTTTACGATACTGCTTGCTTCGCACAATATTATCGAGGGAGTAGCAATAGGGGCAACTTTGCGAGCAAGCAACTTTGCAAATAAGGGCGTAATAATAAGCGGATTGTTGGCGGGTACGCCTACCATAATAGGCGCTGCCTTAGGTTACGCGGTGTCGGGAATATCAAAAGTATTTTTGTCCGTGGGATTGGCAGTAGCTTCGGGCGCTATGCTCTACGTCGTATTCAAAGAACTGTTAAAAGACGTTTATCATGGCGGAGACAAAGCGTGGATAGGCGTTTTGATTGGTACTATTATAGGAATGATAACTGTATTCGTGGTATGAAAACGGAAGTATTACAAGGAAAAATTGCACTAAAAAGAGCAAGCGAACTCATCGCTCAAGGCGAGGTCGTGGCTTTTCCAACCGAAACGGTTTACGGATTGGGAGCCAATGCTTTCGATAGCGAAGCGGTGAGCAAAATATTCGTTGCTAAGGGTAGACCTAACGACAACCCTTTGATAGTTCACGTGGCGGACAAGTCGGATATTACCCCTCTTGTCGACTATATCAGTCCTTACGCTCAAGCAATAATAGATAACTTTATGCCGGGACCTATTACAGTAATTATGCCCAAGTCGGATAAGGTGCCGAGCAACGTCAGCGCGGGGCTTTCAACGGTAGGTATAAGAATGCCGATGCACCCCGTTGCAAGGGAATTTATAAGAGAATGCGGTTTGCCTATCGCGGCACCTTCAGCCAATACTTCCACGCATATTTCGCCTACCAGCGCCAAGCACGTGTACGACGACATGCAGGGCAAAATTCCTCTAATAGTCGACGGCGGCAACTGCGAGGTTGGCATAGAGTCTACAATCATAGATACGACGACCGACGTGCCGACTATACTCAGACCGGGCGCAATCACGGCGCAAGACCTTGCCAAAGTGCTTGGACAAGTTGTCAACTTTACGGGGGAAGTGGTAGTAGCCAAAGCACCCGGAATGAAGTACAAACACTACGCCCCTACATGCGAAATGGTGGTGGCAAAGGAGCTTGCAGACGCACTGGCGGAATATGACCGAAAATCAAAAAATTGTCGACCTGTATTGATTTGTTCGACTATTTGGACACAAAAAGTCGGAGATAGAAGAGTGATAGACGTGGGAGATAACGACAAACAAGTGGCGCGCAATATATACGGCGCAATGCACGAAGCGCAAGAGATTGGCGATTACATAATATGTCAAGATTTCGGCGATAGCGGAGTAATGTTGTCAGTGATGAATAGAGTAATCAAAGCAAGCGGAGGTAAGAGGATATGAAGATAGTTTTCGTATGTACGGGTAATACTTGCAGGTCGCCTCTTGCCCAAGCCATTGCTCAAAAATACATTGAGGACAAGGGCTTGGATATTGACGTGGATAGTGCGGGATTGTCATGCTCTTACGGGCACGCAATGGCGGAGTATAGCCAAAAGATAATTGAGACAATGGGTATATTTTTTACTCATACCTCTCAACCTATCACGCAAAAAATGGTGGACCAAACCGATTACTTCGTCACTATGGAGAGGTGGCAAAAAGAGGCGCTTATGAGCGTTGCTCCCAACAAGACGTTTTGCGTTGCCGATTTTTGCAACGAAGGCGACGTTGCCGACCCGTACGGGCAGTCTTTGCAAGTCTATCAAGATACGGCGGACAAGATTGACAGAGTTATGCCGACCATTATCGAGCAGTTGCTCGAAAAGTACGATACTCGTCGATAATAAAACACCGCTCGACGGTAGTATTGATATAATATTATAATTTTACGGAGGACGATATGAAAATTGCTATAGGTTGCGACCACGGCGGATTTGTACTCAAACCTGCCATAGTCGATACGTTGAAAAAGAGAGGAATCGAAGTAATAGACTGCGGTTGTCAAGGAGAATCGGTGGATTATCCCGATTATGCGCTCAAGGTAGCGGAGCTTGTGTCAAGCGGACAAGCCGACAAAGGCATAGTCTTGTGCGGAACGGGTATAGGAATATCAATCGCCGCCAACAAGGTCAAAGGAATAAGAGCGGCTGTATGTCACGACGAGTTTACCGCACAAATGTGTGCGGAACACAACAACGCCAATATCATTGCGTTGGGCGGTAGAGTGCTCAGCGTAGAAAAAGCCGTCAAAATGGTGGAGATTTGGTTGGATACCGAGTTTGGCGGAGGCAGACACGCGGGCAGAGTTGACAAAATAACAGCCATAGAGAACAAATATTTTAAGTAAAAGTCGAAAAATCGTAACAAACAGATATTAAGAACAATTTGACGTTTGTAATATTTTTGGACAAACCGTCAATTAGAGGTTATAAATCCTTCCTTCTTGGCATAGAGTTAGATTGTAAAGAAGGGAGGATTTTTATGAACAAAAAAGCACTTGTAATATTGTCGTTGACTGTGATACTTTGCGTAGTTTTGGGTGGATGCCTACAACAAAAAAGCAATCTCGAAAAGGTAAACGATTTGATTAGTCTTAGGCAAACAATGCTGCTCGAAGGAGGCAACGACGACTTTAGAGTGAGCATCAACCAGACTATGCAAGAAGAGTTGTTTATTGCAGACGGCAAAGTTGGCAAGATGATAGAAAAGACGGATCTAACCGTCAAGCCTAACAAAGCAGAATTGCTCGACAAAACTTATAAATACACTATCGTGGGCGAAAAAGGAACGCTCGAAGGCGAGTTGGTCAAGGATAGATTGGGAGTGTTGTTTGTCGACGATATAGAGGGCATTGGCAATATCGGACGAGTTTTGCAAGTAAAAGTAAAATACGACGACCAAGAAGTAACTATCGAACTTGCAGACAAAATGTCGCGAGGTATCGGTAGCACCGAGGCGTTGGAGATAGCCTACGAGACTTTTAAGGACAAAATCGACGAAGCGCTGGCAAGCGATAAGGGCTTGGGAAGAGAAGTGTATATCAAAATGGTCTCCGACAAAAACGGAGGCGAAGACTCATATTGGTACGTTTCTTTTATTGCTTCCACAAGTGACTATTGGTCTGTACTCGTCAACGCCATTAGCGGCGAAGTGGTGAGCAAACGAGAGCATTGCATTGAAAAATAACACAGACTTACTTTACGAAAATCGCAAAACGCCCCACGTATCGAGCGTTTTGACGAGTAAAAAGAATAAGCACGCTACAATATATCGTAGCGTGCTTTTGGATTATGTAAGCAAAAATCAAGTTTCGACAACGATTAGTCGTTGGTATCGTTTTCGTTATCTTTTTCTGCCGCTTTTGCTTTGGCTGAGAGCTTTTCTTCTTTTTGAGCTAGTTTGTCGGCTTTTTTCTGCTCCTTCTTGGCTTGACGAAGTTGGCTTGCTATCTCCCTACGCTCTTTTTGACTGCGCGAGAGGTTTTGAAGAGATTTTATCAAGCCGACGAAAAGTTTGCCGAGTGCTTTGAGCCTGTGTTTGTTTGCCCAAAGTACCATACCGTCGAGGAAGTCGAAAGACAAAAGACCGCTGGTAACGCCGCCAAGTCCGCGGATAGGGAACTCCGTCATACCTTGTCTCAGCATTATCATAGCCGTTTCGTCGGCGTCGGGCACTTGGCTTCTGATTACGCTAGGCGCTACTGCCATAAATATTTTTCCTATTATACAACATTGCAACTCGCCTACCGTTGTGTTACGGTCAAAGTCGCCACGCTTAGTAGGGGCGTTGGACTTGATTTCTCCGCCGTATAGAGCTTTGAATTGCTCGCTGTCGATTTCGGTAACGTCATCCAAGTTGTAATATACGGGGCAGATAGCCTTGTAGTCAGGCACTTGTTGACTTTCGCCGAAAGTCATCTCGACTTGTTGGCTAAGTCTCACGTCGCGGCTACTGCTTGCAACCATGATGGTATACTTGCCGCTGCTTGCGTACCAAGAGTTCGTCTCTGTGTTGAAGAAAGCAAAACTTCTCTCGTCAAGCTCGTAAGACACGCGCTTGCTTTCGCCTGCTTTGAGGTATGTTTTGTTGAAGCCCTTGAGTTCTTTGTCGGCTTTGAATACTACGGGGGTATCGTCATGGACATATATTTGGCTGACTTCCGCTCCGTCTCTATCTCCCGTGTTGGTGACGGTATATGATACGGTGTAGCCGTCTATTTGCAAGTCGCTATACTCGAAAGTAGTATAAGACAAACCGTAACCGAACGGGAATCTTACCTCCTTACGAGCCGTATCGTAATATCTATAACCTACGAACAAGCCTTCTCTATATTCTACGGCTTTTGGTCCCATCGGGAAGTATTGAGAGCCGATATAGTCTTCGAGCGCGATAGGGTAGGTCTCTGCCAATTTTCCGCTTGGATTGACTTTGCCCGTCAAGATATTGAAAATTGCTTCACCGCCCGCTTCGCCCGGGAGATATGCGTTGATGAGGCACTTGACGTCGTCTGCCCAAGGCATCTCTACAGGAGAGCCTCCCGACAAAACGACTACCGTATTAGGGTTGACTGCGCAAACTTCTCTGAGAAGTTCTATGTGCGACTTAGGAATACGCAAATGGTGTCTGTCGTAGCCTTCGGACTCGTAGTCGTCCGTCAAGCCTACGAACATAACCGTCTTTTTGCCTTGCTTGGCAAGGGCTACCGCCTCGTCGAAAAGTTGGTCGTTGCGCTCGTTGCCCTTAGGGTTGTATCCTTGCGCGTATTGATATTGCACGCCCAGTTTGTCGAGATTGTCTACGAAGCTAACCAAGTTGTAAGGATTGAGGCGCGAACTTCCGCTACCTTGATAACGGAATTCTTTGGCAAGATTGCCGATTACTACTATATCGTTGCAGTCGTTCCAAGGCAAAACCTTGTCGTCGTTTTTGAGCAAAACGATAGATTCCTCGGCAATTTTTCTTGCAACCAAGTGAGCGTTGTCGTAGTCGGCTTGGTGGTCGTCGACGGCGTTTTCTTGTGCTTTGAAGATAAATTCTAATAGGCGAGCAACCACCTTGTCGAGGTCGGCTTCGGTAATTTTACCGTTTTTGACGGCGTTTACGATGCGTTTGTCGTTTTCGCCGCCGCTACTTGGCATCTCCAAATCCATGCCCGCAAGTATGCCCTCTACACGGTCGTTGACTGCGTTCCAGTCGGAGACGACGATGCCGTCAAAGCCCCATTCGTCGCGCAAAATATCCGTCAAAAGACGCTTGTTGTCCGAGCAGTAAACGCCGTTGACGCGGTTGTACGCGCACATCACCGTCCAAGGCTTAGCTTTGACTGCTTCTTCGAACGGAGCAAGATAAATCTCGCGCAAAGTACGCTCGTCTACGTAGGAAGATATGGTCATACGCAACCTTTCTTGGTTGTTGGCGCAGAAGTGTTTGAGGGAAGTGCCGACGTTGTTGTCTTGCACGCCTTCTATGTATTTTCTTGCAAATTTTCCCGCAAGGTAAGGGTCTTCGGAAAGATATTCAAAATTTCGTCCGCAGAGAGGAGAACGCTTGATGTTGGTGCCCGGTCCGAGAATAACGCTGACTTGTTGGTCTTTGCATTGGTCTGCAAGACATTCGCCCATTTCGTAAGCGAGGTCGGGATTCCAGGAAGTGGCAAGATTGACGGCGGGAGGAAAGGCGGTGGCAGGGTAGGATAATTTCATTGCCAGCGATTCGTCCTCGTTGTTTTCTTTGCGCAGTCCGTGAGGTCCGTCGGAGACCATTATCGAAGGTACTCCCAAATCGGCAATAGGCTTGGTCGTCCAAAAGTCTTTGCCCGAACACAGTCCGGCTTTTTGCTCCAAAGTCATCTTGCTAATTATTTCGTTGATTTTGTTTTGTAATTGTTCCGTCATACTAAACTCCGTTAATCTATTTTGTCATTATATAATATCATAACACACTCCCGTATTTTTTTCAATCCCTTTTATATAATAATTTTTTCCGTTATATATTCCTTATAGATAGCGTATTGTGGAGCAAACTCTGATTTTTCGAGCGAGGTTGTGATAAATAAGACAAAAAGGTTTATTTTGGCTTGCAATCGTTTGACTTATTTTTTTTATTTGGCTAAAATTAGAAAAAGTGCAAAGGAGAATTTTTTTGTTATGTCAAAGATTTTGAAAGATGGTTTGACTTTTGACGACGTTTTGCTCATTCCGAGATATTCGGAAGTACTCCCTTATCAGGTAGATTTATCGACCAAGTTGTGCGACGGTATCAATCTCAATATACCGCTACTCAGTGCATCGATGGATACAGTTACCGAATACGAACTTGCCATTGCCATCGCAAGAGAGGGCGGTATAGGTATGATTCACAAAAATATGACCATCGAAGCGCAAGCCGAGCAAGTGGACAAGGTCAAGAGAAGCGAAAACGGCGTCATTACCAATCCGTTTTCTTTGGGACCAGACAACACGCTCGAGGACGCCAACAACCTTATGCGCAGATTCCGTATAAGCGGCGTACCCGTTACGGTGGGCGGAAAACTTGTCGGCATTATCACCAACCGCGACCTCAGATTCGAGACGGATATGACCAAACGCATAGGCGACTGTATGACTAAGGACGGTCTCGTAACAGCTCCCGTAGGTACAACCTTGGAGCAAGCGCAAGGCATACTGGCAGCTCACAGAATCGAAAAGTTACCTTTGGTGGACAAGGACTTCAATCTCAAAGGACTTATAACAATCAAAGACATCGAAAAGGCTATCAAATATCCTAATAGTGCCAAGGACGCCAACGGCAGATTGTTGGCGGGCGCGGCTGTAGGCGTTACTGCTGACATCCTCGACAGAGTATCGGCACTCGTCAACGCCAAAGTGGACATAGTGACAATCGACACTGCTCACGGACATAGTAAGGGCGTGCTCGATACCGTTGCCAAAGTCAAGAAGCAATATCCTAACCTCCCTCTCATCGTGGGTAACGTGGCTACCGCCGAGGCTACCAAGGCACTCATCGACAACGGCGCGGACGTAGTCAAGGTAGGTATAGGACCGGGCTCTATTTGTACCACCCGTATCATTGCGGGTATAGGCGTGCCTCAAGTCACCGCGGTTATGGATTGTGCGGAGATGGCTGACAAACTCGGCAAAAGAATTATCGCCGACGGCGGTATCAAATACTCGGGCGATATTGTCAAGGCTTTGGGCGCGGGCGCAAGCGCGGTCATGCTCGGTAGTTTGTTTGCCGGTACCGAGGAGACCCCGGGCGATATTGAGATATTCCAAGGCAGAAGTTACAAGGTCTATAGAGGTATGGGCTCGCTCGGCGCAATGGCTGCAGGTAGTAAGGATAGATATTTCCAGACCAACTCCAAGAAACTCGTGCCGGAAGGCGTCGAGGGTAGAGTGCCTTTTAGAGGAAGCGTATCCGACGTCATATACCAACTCATGGGCGGTCTCAGATCGGGTATGGGATATTGCGGTATGAGCAATATTGAAAAGTTGCGTAAAGAATCCGAGTTCGTTAAGATTTCCAGCGCGGCTCTCGTAGAAAGCCATCCACACGACATCAGCATTACCAAAGAAGCGCCTAACTATTCTACCAAAGGTTGACGCTTGCAATCGAAAAAATATCGATAAAGATAAGCCGTTCGCAAGAACGGCTGTTTTTTTGTCTTTTTTTGAGTTTACAAAAAACTTACGTTCTTCCTACCAAAAGGTGATAGTTGCAAAATTTGCAAAATTCTATAATCAAGGCGACGACAAAAAAGGAGAAAAGCAATGAAAAATTCACTTAAAAAGATTGTAGCAATTATTGCAATGGTAGCGACTATGATATGTTCGGTCGTTATGTTGAGTGCTTGCGGCGTAGGGGAAAAGAATATCACCGTAGTTGCAAGAGAACAAGGTAGTGGAACGAGAGAAGCTTTCGACAAGGTGGTAACCGACGGAGCAGGTAATTATTTGGAGATGAAGGTCGACGGTAAAAAGGTGTACAATACCACGGCTACCGCGGATATTCAAAAAGAGACGGGTAACGTGCTCAGCAAGGTGGCAACCGACGCCAATGCAATAGGCTACGTGTCGCTCGGCTCGGTCAACGATACGGTCAAGGTGCTCAAGGTCAACGGCATAACGCCGTCTGCACAAAGCGTACTCGACGGAACGTATAGTATCCAAAGACCGTTCGTAATTATGACAAATAGTAGCGTTACTTTGAGCGATTTGGCAAAGGATTTTCTCTCTTATCTCAAGAGCGACGCTAGCAGTACTCACGCCGAAGAAGCAGGCTGTATCTTCCTCGAGGATCCTGCAAAACGCGGCAAAAACCCAATACAGGTCGAAGATTTTACTCCTAAGGCGGAGCTTCCGCAAGGCGATAAAGTTGTAATCAACGGCTCTACTTCTATGGAAAAGTTTATCAAAAAGGCTATGTCGGGTTACGCAAGCTTGTACGGCAGAAGTGCTGACGATTTGTTCACCCTCGACTTGCAAGGATCTTCCGTAGGTAAGAGCGCGGTCGAAAACGACAAAAACGGTAACGTGATAGGCTTGTCGAGCGCCGCAGTAGACGAAGACGGAATAGAGAGCTTCAACGTTTGCCTCGATGCCGTAGCTGTCATAGTCAACGTCCAAAACAATGCGGTCAGCGATTTGACCTTGGGTCAGTTGTACAACGTCTTTAGTGGAAAAATAGTTAAATTTAGTCAGTTGAACGGTTGATATGAATACGAAACTCAAAGAAAAAATAGGTAAGATATTCTTTGGCACCTCGGCGGTTATTTGTATAATCGCCGTCGTAGCCATTTTTGTCTTTATGCTTATCAAGAGTATACCAGCTCTTAATAAAATAGGATTTTTCCAATTCGTTACGGGAGAGGTGTGGGCACCGGATAGATTGGATAAGTTGGACGCACCGACGCTTGCGGGCAGTTACGGCATATTCAAGATGATAGTGTCGACACTTGCCGCTACAGTCGGAGCATTGCTCGTCGGTGGAAGTCTCGGTTATTTTACGGCGGTATTCATAGCATTTTATTGTCCGAAGAAACTCAAAAAAATATTTTCTTCCGTCATCAATCTTTTGGCAGGAATACCAAGCGTAGTGTACGGCTTTTTCGGTATAGTGTTTTTGTTGCCTCTGCTTGCTAAGATTGCTCCCAACAACGGTAGCGGACTACTTGCCACTTCGCTTATACTCGGTATTATGATTATGCCGACGATAGTATCCTTGTCGGTGACGTCTTTCGACGCCGTGCCGAGAAATTTTTACGAAGGGGCGTTGGCAATAGGTGCCACTCATACGCAAGCGGTGTTCGGTGTTATGACTAGGGCTGCAAGGTCGGGCGTTACCGCTTCGTTGGTGCTAGGTATTGGCAGAGCGTTGGGCGAAACTATGGCGGTGGTCATGGTGGCTGGCAACTCTGTGGCATATCCTCAAAGCTTATTCAATAGTTTTAGAGTTATGACTGCCAATATCGTCATGGAGATGGGATATGCGGGAGAAGTCCAACAAGGGGCTCTGGTAGCGACGGGCGTGATACTTTTGTTTTTCGTCATGCTGGTCAACGTCGTATTTTCGATAATTTCTAAGAAGGCTGTGTCAAAAATAAGTTCACAGCAAAGTAAAAAGAGCGAAAAAAAGACAAAAACGAGCGTAGCCAACTCCAAAATGCGCAAAATTGCCGCTACGCTTCAAGACGCAAGGCAGAGGGTTAGGTACTTGCTCAATACCCCAAATATCGGCAAAGTTGCTTCTATCGGGGCAGGGGTTTTATCCGCCGTCGCATTGGTATTGGTGATAGGATTTATTCTTGTCAAGGGCACGCCTTTTCTCATTCAAAATCCGCATTTACTCATTGGTAAATATCAATTCGACAGCGAACAAGTCACGATATTGCCTTCGATAGTCACTACGTTGATGACGGTCTTTCTCAGTTTGATTATCGCTATTCCTATAGGCATAGGCACGGCGATTTTTCTCAACGAATACGCACCAAAAAAGTCTTGGCTCGTCAAGGTGATAAAAGGGGCAATAGATATACTCAACGGTGTACCTTCGATTGTCTACGGACTTTTCGGAATGATAACGTTCGTAGCGCTCATCAAGGGCACGGGGTCGATATTGGCGGGCTCGCTTACCGTAAGTATTATGTTGTTGCCTACGATAGTCAGGTCGACCCAAGAAAGTCTTAAGTCTGTAGAAGGTGGCTTGAGAGAAGGCAGTTTTGCACTGGGTGCGGGCAAATTGAGAACTATATTCTCAGTAGTGTTGCCGTCAGCTATGCCGGGTATCGTTTCGGCTATCATACTTAGTATGGGTAGGGTAATTAGCGAATCGGCTCCGTTTATTTATACGATGGGCTCGGTCATCTCGGCAATGCCTAACAGTTATCTAGATTCCAACGCGACTTTGGCGGTAGCATTGTACAGACTGTCGGGCGAAGGTTGGTACGTAAACGAGGCTTACGCCACCGCGGTAGTATTGATAATAGTAGTACTGGTACTTAACCTATTTGCAGAGTTGATTGCAGGTAGACTTAACAGAAGACTCAAAGGAGAAAAAAGATGAAAAAGGACAAAAAGACGATAGGGCTCGGACAAAATCTCAGCGTAGAGGGCGCCAACCTGTGGTACGGGGATTTTCAAGCTCTCAAAAATATCAATATAGAGATACCCGCCAAGCAAGTGACGGCGTTTATCGGTCCGTCGGGTTGCGGAAAATCCACTTTTCTCAAGTGCTTCAATAGAATGAACGACTTGGTGGAGGGATGCAAAATCAACGGAAAATTTTTGATGGGCGACGTGGATATATACGGAAAAATCGACGTCAACGAATTGAGAAAAAACGTGGGAATGGTGTTTCAGAAGCCTAACCCGTTTCCTATGACCATATACGACAATATCGCCTTCGGTCCTCGCACCTTTGGTATAACGTCACGAGCCAAACTTGACGAGATAGTAGAAAAATCTCTACGTCAAGCGGCAATGTGGGACGAACTCAAGGACAGACTGAGGAAATCGGCTTTGGGGTTGTCGGGCGGACAGCAACAGCGTCTGTGCATAGCGCGCTCGCTAGCCGCCAACCCGCAAATACTTTTGATGGACGAGCCGACGTCGGCTCTCGACCCTATTTCTACGGGCAAAATAGAAGAATTGATGGAAGAGCTAAAGCGCGATTTGACGGTGGTGATAGTCACTCACAATATGCAGCAAGCCGTCAGAATAGCCGACAAGACCGCATTTTTTCTATTGGGAGAATTGATAGAATACGGCGACACCGACGATATATTTACTTCGCCTACCAAAGAGCAAACCGAGAGATATATTACGGGCAGATTCGGTTGATTAGTTGATAAGACTTAGAAATAATGATATAATGGAGAAAAATAGATGAGCGTAAGAAAATATTTTGAAGAGCAACTAGACAATCTCAAGACGCGTATGGTCGAGATGTGTAGGATGAGTGAAAAAATGATAGAAAATGCGATACAGGCTATCGAAAATCACGACAAAGAGTTGGGAAAAAGCATATCGCAGACAGACAAAACTATTGACGAATACGAGATGAATATCGAGCAAGGCTGTATGAGAATTTTGCTCAAACAACAACCCGTGGCTAAGGACTTTAGGGAAGTGTCGGCAATGCTCAAAATGATAACCGACATAGAGCGATTCGGCGACCAAGCAAGCGATATAGGAGACATTGTATCTACTATGAGCGACGACGGATACGTGGTCAAACTGGCACACATCACCGCTATGGGAAAACTCGCCGTAGTTATGGCTAGGGCAAGCGTAGATTCCTTTATCAACGACGACGAAAGATTGGCAGACGAAGTGATTGCCATGGACGACGATATGGATAGACTTTTCGTCAAGGTCAAAGCCGACTTGATAGAACTCATCAAGCAAGACGGCGCCAACGCAGACCAAGCAATCGAATTTATGATGATAGCCAAGTATCTTGAAAGAATTGGAGACCATGCCGTCAACGTGGCGGAGTGGACGAAATATTACCTAACGGGAGTGCACAAAAAATTTTGATGAAAGAGTTGATTTATATAGTAGAGGACGATGAGGGAATAACCGAAGTCTACGAAGGCGCTTTCGAAAACGATTACGCAATAAAGACGTTTGACAACGGCAAAGATTTTTTCGACGCTTTTTTTGACCAAAAGCCCGACCTCATTATATTGGACATAATGTTGCCCGATATGGACGGCTATACCATCTTGACCAAAATCAGAGAAAAGGACGCCAAAGTTCCCGTCATATGCGTAAGCGCCAAGTCGGATGAAATGAGTTTTGTCAAAGGTCTCAACAAGGGCGCCGACGACTATATGTCCAAGCCGTTTTCGGTATTGGAACTGCTGGCGAGAGTTAAGACCAACTTGCGTAGATCCAAACTTTACGTCACGGGTATGGGTGGATTCGAAGTAGACAACAACGTGTACAAGGCGTATTACGAAGGCAAAGATTTGGGCTTGACGCTCAAGGAGTTCAAACTTTTCAAACTGCTCGTTGCCAACGCCGGAGTTACCGTCGAGAGGGAGCAACTCTTTAGAGAAGTTTGGGGTGAAGATTGGATGGGCGAGACCCGAACGCTGGATATGCACGTGGCGCAACTGAGAGAAAAAATCAAAGATATAGGTGCAAAAGACTGTATCGTTACCGTGAGAGGGGTAGGATACCGATTTGAAGTATGAAAAAGAAGATTTTTGTTAGAGTATTTTGCCTTGCATTGGCAATTATTGCCGTCATGTTTTGCGTGGGAATGATTGCAGTCAATCTCAACGCCAAGTCAATGATTAGGGATAGACTGCAGCAAGAGACGGATTTGGTATGTTCGATGATAAAGGACAACGGCGACTTTTCTTCCTTTGACAAATATCGCGGAGACGACGCCTTTCGTATAACTATTTTGGATACCGAGGGGCAAGTGTTGTATGAGAGCGATACGGCAAGTCGCTTGGAAAACCACGCCGATAGAGAAGAAGTCGTCAACGCTTTGTCTGGCAAACCCATAGCCGTGGAAAGATATTCGCAGACCTTTGGTTGCAAAATGACGTATTACGCGCAAAAGACCACGTTGCAGGACGGACAATCCATTGTCGTGCGCTTGGCTGTCAAAAGCGATACAGTCGACGGTTATATGGCTGTAGCAGTACCGATTATGCTCGCCGTCGTCGTTGTAGCGGTAATTGCTTCCGCCGTAATTGCAAGAGTAATTGCCGATAGATTTTCGTCCAAGGTTACGGAGATAGGATATAGCCTCAAGAGCCTCGAAGAGGGGGAATACAAGCCGATAGTCACCGACTCGAAAGAGCCCGAATTGTATATGGTGCTAAGCAAAATCAACGAACTTAGCGGCAGCATAGAACAAAACGTCAATAAAGCCAAGCAGGAACATAGAAAACTAAATATCGTGCTGGACAACGTTGCCCAAGGTATTATCGCCGTTGACGGCAGCGGAAAAATCGTCTTTGCCAACGAGAGCGCATGCGAGTTGTTTGGACAACGTTCGGTGAGTGACAAAGATTTGGTGTATCTCGTCGACGACGTCAAGTTGTTGGACGCTATACGCCAAGGGTTTGAAGAGGAGAAGTCGTTTGAATATCTCTATCACGACCAATGTCTTGCCGTAGCAACCAAAAAAATCAAAGACGACGAGCTTATAGGAGTAGTAGCTGGCGTCGTTATAATCACCGACGTAACTCAGCAAAAGCAAGCAAGCAGATTGCGTAGCGAATTTTTTGCCAACGCTTCGCACGAACTCAAAACGCCCGTTACGGCGATGCAGGGGCTGTCGGAATTGTTGATGAGCAAGCGCACGCTTGACGAAACGTCGCAAAAGCAAGTGGAGAGAATATACAAAGAAAGTGCAAGACTGTCCACTCTTATCGAAGATATGCTCAAACTAAGCCAATACGAGAGGGGAGAGGACGCCACGGCAAGTCTTGTCAAAGTCGACTTGCAACAGGTTGTTCAAGAAGCGCTATCGGAACTTGCGGAAAGTATGAACAAAAAGCGTATCGTTGCCACCGTCCAAGGAGAAGGTAGTGTGGACGGCGACTACAAAAAGATATACGAATTGGTAGAAAATCTTTGTTCCAATGCCGTCAATTACAACGTGGATGGAGGCAAAATCACCGTAAGTATCAACGAGAGCGACGAGGAAGTGCGCTTGGTTGTGTCCGATACGGGCATAGGTATAGAACAAGAGCATATACCAAGGCTTTGCGAGAGATTTTACCGAGTAGACAAGTCACGTTCCAAAAAGACGGGCGGCACGGGGCTGGGACTGGCTATCGTCAAACATATTTGCGCATTGTACGACGCCGATTTGCTTATAGCAAGTAAAGTCGGAGAAGGTACTAGCATAACCGTTACCTTTCCCAAGAAAACCAAAAATGAGTTAATATAATCCAAAATCCAAAACGCAGACCGAGACGTCTGCGTTTTGTTTTGACAATCGCATTTCTTTGGTTGCAAAAAATCTCAAATAAGTTATAATTGAGTTATGGACGACAAAATTCAAAAACTCTACGACAATCTATACGACAAGGGCGCGTGCCTCATTGCTTTCAGCGACGTGAGCGGCGTCCAACAAGCCAAGGGCTTTCCCTATGCTATCACGATAGGCTACAAACTCAACGATTACATACTGCAAGGCATAGACGACAAGCCGACTTACGAGTATTTTCATCACTACCGCACGGTCAACGCTTGCCTCGACCAGTTGGCGCTCTATTGCCAAACCTATATTCAAAGGTTGCGATATACCTCGTATATGATACCCGCCTCTCAATCGTCGGATAGCGACCGATACGCGGGTGCGTTTCCTCATAAGACGGCGGCGGTATTGTCGGGTAGCGGTTGGATAGGCAAGAGCGGATTGTTTGTAACGCCTCGGTGGGGTAGCAAGATAAGACTTGCCACGGTACTTACCGATTATCCTCTCGGCGTGACCAACTCGCCTATTTTTAGCGGTTGCGGGGAGTGTAACGAATGCGTCAAGGCTTGCCCCGCGGGGGCAATAGTCGGGAAGGAATACGTGAGCGGTCAGCCTCGCGACACCATACTCGACGCGGAAAAATGTTCTCGATATATGAAGGAACATTTCCAAAATATAGGTAGAGGCAGCGTGTGCGGAATATGTATTGCCGTTTGCCCTTACAATCATCTAAAATAGGTAGATAAGTGTCAAAAACTCGATACGTATCTATAAAAAACGTTTATAGACACGAAAATAGCGGACGATTAAGTCCGCTATTTTGGTGTTAATATTTGTAAAAAATCAATACTCGAGATTGCTTTGTAGATAATCTACCAATCCGTCGATAGGTATTCTTACTTGAGCCATACTATCTCTTTCTCTTACCGTTACCATATCGTCGTCGAGCGTTTCGAAGTCTACGGTCACGCAGTAAGGGGTACCGATTTCGTCTTGACGTCTATATCTCTTGCCGATACTTGCCGTCTCGTCGTAGGTGGTAGAGAACTTTTTGGATAGCATGCGGAAGATTTCTTCCGACTTTTCGCCGAGGGCTTTCTTTTGCAAAGGCAATACTGCCACTTTGTATGGAGCGAGTGCGTGGTGCAAGTGGAGCACGGTACGGGTATCTCCGCCATCGAGCTCTTGCTCTTCATAAGCGTTGCACAAGAATGCGAGCACCATACGGTCTGCGCCCAAGGACGGCTCGACTACGTAAGGCACGTATTTTTCGTTGGTGATAGGGTCGGTGTATTCGAGATTTTTACCGCTCGTCTTGATATGTTGATTGAGGTCGTAGTCGGTTCTGTCGGCTATTCCCCACAGCTCACCCCAACCGAACGGGAACAAAAACTCGAAGTCGGTCGTTGCCTTGGAGTAGAAGGAGAGCTCTTCTTGGTCGTGGTCTCTGAGTTTGAGATTTTCTTCCTTGATGCCGAGTTCGAGCAACCAATTTTTGCAAAATTCTTTCCAATAAGCAAACCACTCGAGGTCGGTCCCCGGTTTGCAGAAAAACTCAAGTTCCATTTGCTCGAACTCTCTGGTACGGAAAGTAAAGTTGCCGGGGGTAATCTCGTTACGGAAAGATTTACCTATTTGGGCAATACCGAAAGGAATCTTGGCACGGGTAGAGCGTTGAACGTTGGCAAAGTTGACGAAGATACCTTGCGCAGTCTCGGGACGAAGATATACCGTGTTTTTGCTGTCCTCGGTCACGCCTTGGAAGGTTTTGAACATAAGGTTGAATTGTCTTACGCCCGTAAAGTTGCACTTGCCGCAGACAGGGCATACGATATTGTTGTCTACGATATATTGTTCCATTTGTTCGTTGGTCCAACCCGCGATATTGAGGTTGATACCTTTTTTGGCGTTGTAGTCTTCGATGAGGTTGTCGGCTCTGTGTCTGGAGTTGCAGCTCTTGCAGTCCATGAGAGGGTCGCTAAATCCGCCCACGTGTCCGCTTGCCACCCAAACGTTAGGGTTCATCAAAATAGCGCAGTCAAGACCCGTGTTATAAGGATTTTCTTGAACGAACTTTTTCCACCACGCTTTTTTTACGTTGTTTTTAAGTTCTACGCCGAGAGGACCGTAGTCCCAAGTGTTTGCAAGACCACCGTAGATTTCGCTACCGGAAAATATGAAACCGCGGCTTTTGCAAAGTGCTACCAATTTTTCCATTGTCAATTTTGCCATAATTACTCCTTTTTATATACGCCGGCTTGCGTATATATTTTAGTATCATATCCATTATATTGATTTGCCCGCGCTTTGTCAAAGAATATTCACACCTTCGGCGTTTTGCTCATATTGTAAACTAGAAAATCTACTAAAAAGGAGGTCACTATGAATTGCTTTGGTGGAGGCTGTAACAATAACAACAACTGTTGCTGTTGTCTTATCATTATTTTGCTTTTGCTCTGTTGCTGTTGCAATCGCGACAGACGCGCATTAACCGATGACGACACGACCGAAAGCGATAGTCGTTGCAATAATAATTGCAATCTCTGTTGCATCATACCTATTATACTGTTGCTCTGCTGCTGTGGCTGTTGCTAACGGATACATAAGAAAGGACACGCCGAGAAATCGGCGTGTTTTTTGGTGCAATACTTGACTTTTGCGAGCCGTGCAATCTATAATATCAATATGAAGTACAACTTTTTGCAATGGTGGCTGTCGGTGTCGATTAAGCCCAAAGTTTATCAAGTCTGGAAGTACGTAATCACCTTCGTCGTGTTTATCGGTTGGGTGGCGTGTATTGCCATTTATCGCGACCTGTATTGGAAATATAGCCTTTGCATAATGTTGCCCGTTGCCGTAGTGGACTTGATATGGGACGCAATCAACTATGCTTTTTACAACAAAAAGTTGCGCCTCGGCGAGACTAAAGATAGAGAGGCTCAACTTCAAAATCAACCAAAAGACGACTAATAACAGACGGCGGAGACCCCGCCGTTTTTTATCACGTAACCTATAATAAGTCGATATGCGTTTCCGTTTTGATTTTGACTAATTTTGGTCTTATCGAGGCAATTTAGTTACGTTTCGTTTTGTATTCGTACGCATTACGATTGCTTTTGATGACTTTTCGTTGGGCTAATGCGTGGGAAAAGGTTTAACGCAAAAGGACGGGTGGCATAATTAAATATATATATTTTATAATATTGCTTGCAAAAGGCGGACTTTTGTTGATATAATAATGCCAAGTACCGATACGCAAGATTGGATACTTAAAAAATAATTTTTTACATAGATGGATATCCTTATTAGGAATTCAAGCGAGGTGTGTATGAAAAAATCTAAGCGCATAGCCTTAATGGCTTTTATGTTGGCATTGATTATTATCTTCAATTTCGTGCCAATCTCATTCGGACCCGTTACTTTGGGACTGATGATACTGCCCGTATTGATAATGGCACAGATGGAAGATCTCAAGATGACCGTCGTTACGGGATTGTTGCTCGGGGTTACCAACCTAATATCTTGGTACACCGTCAAAGCGGGAGCGCTGCTCGCACCCGTATTCCAAAACCCGTTGGTGTGCATTTTGCCGAGAGTGATGATAGGAATAGTAGCCTATGCGGTATATCACTTACTTTCCAAATTGCTGAGACCAAAATACGGCGAGGTGGACGGACAAGAAGTTTTGCTCAACAAAAAGCAACTATTCGTCAGTGAAAAGGCGATAAGCGTAGCGGCTACGGCGTGCGGGGTTTTGACCAACACCTTGCTGGTGGGCTTGATGGCGTTGTTGCTCTTCAAGGGACAGACCTTCGGAAGTACGGCAATCAGCGCTCAATGGATAGCAACGCTATTTAGCGTCAACTTCGTCATTGAAGTGATAGCATTTCCTATCATCGTGCCCGCAATAGTGTTTGCACTCAAAAAAATTGACAGGAAGACAACGGTATGATTTTAGTAATCGATATAGGCAATACCAATATCAAATTGGGCGTGTACGACTGCAATAAGTTGATAGCGTCTTGGAGATTGTCGGTATCTGCGCCGAGGACCTCGGACGAAATCGGTATATATATCAAAAATCTTTTTGAAGAGATAGGACTGAGCAAGGACGACTTCGAAGGCGTCATTATGTCGTCGGTACAGCCGTCGCTCAACTACACCTTCGAGAGAGCGTGCGAGTATTACGTGGGCAAAAAGCCTATGATAGTTGGACCCGGCACCAAGACGGGGCTCAATATCAAGTACAGCAATCCTCAAGAGGTGGGTGCGGACAGAATAGTCAATTCGGTAGCGGCATACAAATTGTACGGCGGACCTTGTATAGTCATCGACTTCGGCACGGCAACTACCTTCAACGCCATATCGGCTAGCGGAGAGTTTTTGGGCGGTTGTATCGCCCCCGGTATCAAGACGTCGCTCAATTCTTTGACCGACAGCACCGCTAAGTTGCCGACCGTCGAACTTGTCAAACCAAACAGCGTAATAGGCAAGACTACGATAGGCAATATGCAATCGGGCATAATATACGGCTTTATAGGACTTGTCAAAAACATCGTTGCAGCTATCAAAAAGGAGATGAAAGCTCCCGACGCCAAGGTTATCGCAACGGGCGGACTTAGCGAGTTGATAACTTCCAACGACGATGAAAACACCATAGACAAAGTGGATAGAGTGCTCACCCTCAACGGTCTGAAACTCATCTACAATATGAACAATCAAAACCAAGCAAAAGAATAAAAGGAGATATATATGAAAAAAGTCGGAGTAGCAATTTTGGGTCTCGGCGTAGTAGGCGGAGGCACAGCAAGAATTTTGATTGACCGCAGACAACAAATCAAAGAGGAGTACGGCGTAGACGTTGAGATTACCGCCGTGCTTGACCTAAAAAAGGAGAGAGTTCTCGACCTTGGTCTCGACCTCAAGATTTTGGCGTCGAGTATGGACGAAATCGCCCTCAATCCTAACGTCGATATAGTCGTAGAATGTATGGGCGGATTGGAGCCTGCCAAGAGCTTTTTGCTCAAAGCGTTGGAAGCGGGCAAGAGTATAGTAACGTCCAACAAAGAGATGTTCTGCAAGAGTTGGCCCGAGCTGGAAGCAGCCGCAGCCAAGACGGGCGCTGGACTATATTACGAAGCAACGACGGGTGGCGGAATGCCTATCATCAGAACGATGACTCAAGCAATGCAAGCCAACAATATATTGGAAATCAAGGCAATCATCAACGGCACCACCAACTATATTCTTACGAGAATGTCGCAAGAGGGTGCAAGTTATCAAGATATACTCAAGGACGCTCAAGCTTTGGGATATGCAGAAGCCAACCCCGTGGCAGACGTTGAGGGCTACGATTCCAGCTACAAACTCAGCATCTTGTCCAGCCTTGCTTTCAACAAGAGACTTCCCGTTGACCTAATTTATAGAGAGGGTATTACCAAACTTACCGCAGAAGATATTGCGATAGGTAAAGAATTGGGTTACGTTGTCAAACTTCTTGCCATTGCTAAGCAAAAAGAAGGCAAAATCGAAGCGAGAGTTCACCCTGTATTCTTGTCCAAAGACCATCCGCTTGCCAACGTCAACGACGCATTCAACGCAGTATTCGTAGTCGGTGACGCAGTTGGCGACATCATGCTCTACGGTAGAGGCGCGGGCGCTTTGCCAACGGGTAGCGCTATCGTCAGCGACGTGGTATTCTGCGCAAGACAAGAGGTGCATGCAAGATATAGCGAAATGAATAACTGTATGACCGCAGACGATATAATCGAGGACTTCGAGAGCGACTATTACCTTCGTCTCAACGCCAGAGACGTGTCGGGCGTAATCGCGGACATTGCGGGAGTGTTCAAAAAGCACAACGTTTCTATCAGCCAGATGAGACAAGATAGAAACAACGAAATTATACCTATCATTTTCGTAACGCACAAGACGAGAGAAAAGGCGATGAAGGCAGCGGTTGAAGAGATAGCGGCTCTCAAAAACGTCGTTAGCGTAGAAAATCTTATCAGAGTGGAGAAATAATGTTATCTCAACAAGCAACCGTATTTTTGAGTAAACTTTGCGACCTAATCCCTGCGGGCAAATATACCATTAGGGATTGGGAAGACTTGTCGTCTTTGTCGGACGAAAGTGATGCTAAAGAAATTATAGAGCAACTCAAAATCAACGGTTGCGTAGACATAAAGTATAAGAGCGAACAAGACGTTTGTTTTGCCTTGACTGACAAAGCAACCCTCGTATCGCAAGAATATAAGTCTATAGTGACGCAAGACGAGTCTTGTCAAGTGGTCACCAACAACGCGGGCAACGTCATAGTCGTTTCGCAGCCCAAAGAGGTTGATAGACCTACCAAAAAAGTCGGTAGATTGAGCAGTTTTATTTACGGACTACTCGGCGGATTGCTTGGCGGCTCGATAGGTGGCGGCGTGGTGTACGCGATACTCACGCTGATAGGTGGTTGATATGCTTAGCAAAAAGACCAAAGCTTTGATGAAAGCCATATACAATAGAGCAATAGAAAAGGACGGCGTGTGTATCGTCAGTCCTTTGGACTTGCTCAAAGACGTTTCTTTCAAGATTACTTTTGATAGAGAGGACCTCGATCCCGCGCTCAAACTTCTTGCCACCGAAGGATATTTTGAAATTATAGAAACCGAAAAAAAGGGGATTACTTATTACTGTATCACGCTTCTCCAACCCGGCTACGACTTTAGCAGACAGATAGCCGCCGAAAAGAGAGCCATCAAATTTAAGATAGTTTTGACGGTGGCGGGCGTGATAGCGTCGTTTATTCTTACGAGGATTATATCGGCGATATGGCAATAACTTAACAACCAATGTTGCAACTGCATTCCGATTACCAACCTTGCGGAGACCAACCGCAAGCCATATCCAAGTTGGTACAAGGCGTCAACGACGGACTGCGCACCCAAGTGCTTTTGGGCGTGACGGGAAGCGGAAAGACCTTTACTATGGCCAACGTCATCAAAGAGCTGGGAAGACCGGCTCTTGTCATTGCGCACAACAAAACTTTGGCGGCGCAACTTTGCAACGAATTCAGAGAGTTTTTTCCCAACAATAGAGTAGAATATTTCGTTTCTTACTACGACTATTATCAGCCCGAAGCCTATATACCGACCACCGATACTTATATCGAAAAGGACCTTGCAATCAACGACGAGATAGACAAACTCCGTCACTCGGCTACGGGTGCCTTGTGCGAGAGTCGCGACGTCATCGTGGTGGCTTCGGTGTCGTGCATTTACGGACTGGGCGCACCTCTCGACTATTACAGCATGGCAATATCGCTAAGACCCGGTATGCAGATAGATAGGGACGAGCTTATCGATAGATTGGTGGCTATTCAATACAAGCGCAACGAAATCGACTTCAATAGAGCGGAGTTTAGAGTGCGTGGCGACGTCGTAGAGATTTTTCCCGTGGACAGTTCGGAGCTTGCCGTGAGGATTGAGTTTTGGGGTGACGAAATTGACAAGATTTCTCAATTCGATTGCGTGACCAACAAAGCGGTGTGCACTCTCAAACACGTCAATATTTTCCCCGCTTCGCACTACGTTGTCCAAAAACAAAAAATGGAAGAGGCTCTAAGACGCATCAATCTCGATATGCTCAGCCAAGTTGAGCAGTTTAAGGCGGAGAACAAACTCCTCGAAGCGCAAAGACTGCAAGAGAGAGTTAGCTACGACGTCGAGATGATTAGAGAAATGGGCTATTGTAGCGGTATCGAAAACTATTCTCGCTATTTTGACGGCAGAATTCCGGGGCAACCGCCTTACACTTTGCTCGACTTTTTCCCTAAGGACTTTATTTTGTTCGTGGACGAGAGCCATATGACTTTGCCGCAGATTAGAGCAATGTACAACGGCGACTTGGCGCGGAAACGCAACCTAGTCGACTTTGGCTTCCGTTTGCCGTCGGCTTACGACAATAGACCGCTCAAATTCGAGGAGTTTGACGAGCGCGTAGGTCAAATGATATGCGTATCGGCAACTCCCGCACCTTACGAATTGCAAGAGGCGGGTCAAGTCGTAGAGCAGTTGATAAGACCGACGGGATTACTAGACCCGGAAGTCAAGGTCGTAGCTACCGAGGGACAAATCGACGACCTTATTTCAAGGATAAATACCAACGTAGACAAAGGCGGTAGAGTGCTGGTCACCACCCTCACCAAAAAGATGGCGGAGTCGCTTACGGAATATCTCAAAGAAAGGCGTATAAAAGTGAGATATATGCACTCCGACGTGGATACGTTGGAGAGAATTGACATTATACAAGGCTTGCGAAAGGGCGACTTTGACGTGTTAGTCGGTATCAATCTACTAAGAGAAGGTCTCGACCTACCCGAAGTCACTTTGGTGGCGATATTGGACGCAGACAAAGAGGGATTTTTGAGAAGTGAAACTTCGCTCGTGCAAACCATTGGTCGTGCGGCGAGAAACGCCGAGGCAAAGGTGGTAATGTACGCCGACACAATGACCGACAGCATGCGCCGTGCAATCGACGAGACCAACCGCAGAAGAAGTATTCAAAATAAGTACAACCAAGAGCACGAAATCGTGCCTAAGACCGTTGTCAAACCAATAGTCAATACTTTGGAGATTAGCAAAAAGGTTGAAGAAAACAAGCCTAAACAGACCAAAAAAGACGTTGTAAAAGAGATAGAAAGGCTCACTTCCGCTATGAAAGTTGCGGCGGCGGGACTTGACTTCGAAATGGCGATAAGATATAGAGAGGACATCGCCGCGCTCAAGAGAGCATTGGAAAACAAGGAGTAATATGAGAGAAGATATAACCGTCAAAGGTGCAAGGGTACACAACCTAAAAAATATCGACGTAACGATACCGCGTAACAAGCTCGTAGTCTTGACGGGACTAAGCGGCTCGGGTAAGTCGTCGCTTGCTTTCGATACGATTTTTGCCGAGGGACAGCGTAGGTATATGGAGAGTTTGTCGTCCTACGCAAGGCAGTTTTTGGGACAAATGGACAAGCCCGACGTGGACTATATCGAAGGACTTTCTCCCGCAATATCCATCGACCAAAAGACGACGTCGCACAATCCTCGCTCCACCGTCGGCACGGTGACGGAGATTTACGACTATATGAGACTACTTTTTGCCCGTATAGGAGTGCCGTACTGTCCGAAATGTGGCAAAAAGATTGAGCAACAGAGTATAGACCAAATTGCCGACAAGGTGCTCGAGAGCGGAGAAGGCGCCAAAATTCGAGTGCTCGCTCCCGTGGTGAGAGGTAGAAAGGGAGAGTATCAAAAGCAATTAGAGAGCTACCGCAAATCGGGCTATATGAGAGCAGTTATTGACGGAATAGACTACGAGCTCGAGGACGAAATCAAGATAGACAAAAACAACAAGCACAATATCAGCATAGTCGTGGATAGGCTTATCGTCAAGGAGGGTATCGCACGCCGTCTAAGTGACAGTTTGGAACAAGCGCTCAAACTTGCCGAAGGTCTTGTAGAGGTAGAAATCAACGGCGAAATCAAGCTTTTTTCTACCAAATACGCTTGCCCGGATTGCGATATATCGATAGAAGAGTTGGAACCGAGAATGTTCAGTTTTAACTCGCCTTTCGGTGCGTGTCCTAATTGCGCGGGGCTCGGCTTTACCTACAGTATCGATCCCGACAAACTCGTCAAGTGGGACAAGAGTTTGGCTCAAGGAGCTTTAGACGTATCGGGTTGGTATCTCGACAGTAGCAAAATTACGAGTTCGATAATGACGCAGTTGGCTAAGAGGTATAATTTCGATATTCACACGCCGGTTGGCAAATTGCCTAAAAAAATCATTGACGTCTTGTTGTACGGCGACGATACGACCTATAGTTTGGAATACAATAGCGCCACCTTCAAGGGCACGATGACGAGGACTTTCGAGGGGGTTATCAATAATCTCAATAGACGATATAGAGAGACCACTTCGACATACGTCAAGGCAGAACTCGAGAGATATATGAGAGAGATTCCTTGCGACGTATGTCACGGTAAAAGGCTAAAAAAAGAGTCGCTTGCCGTCAAAGTGGGAGATAAGAATATCTACGAACTTTGCTGTATGTCAATCAGCGACCTATACTCCTTTATGGAAGGGTTGCAACTTAGTGAAAAAGACGCGGTAATAGCCAGTCAAATTCTCAAAGAAATCAAGGCAAGGCTCAAATTTTTACTCAACGTGGGACTTGGATATTTGACGCTTGGCAGAAGCTCGTCAACATTGTCCGGCGGAGAGGCACAACGTATAAGACTTGCCACACAGATAGGCAGCGGACTTATGGGCGTGCTTTATATCCTCGACGAGCCTAGCATCGGCTTACACCAACGCGACAACGGCAAGTTGCTATCCACGCTCGAGGGGCTGAGAGATATGGGCAATACGCTCATAGTCGTAGAGCACGACGAAGAAACAATGCAACGCGCCGACTATATAGTGGATATAGGTCCGGGGGCGGGAGTGCACGGCGGAGAAGTCGTCGTTGCGGGCACTCCTCAAGAGGTGGCGGATTGCAAACATTCTATAACGGGAGACTATCTCTCGGGTAGAGCAATCATTCCCGTACCGGAAAAGCGTAGAGAGGGCAACGGCAAGTTTTTGACTGTCAAGGGAGCGAGAAAAAACAACCTCAAGAATATCGACGTGACCATTCCGCTTGGCAAATTCAACGTAGTAACGGGCGTCAGCGGAAGCGGAAAGAGTAGCCTTGTCAACGAAATCCTCTATCCCGCATTGGCGCATAAACTCAACAACGCTAGTTACACCCAAGTGGAATGCGATTCGATAGAGGGCTACGAACATCTCGACAAGGTAATAGCCATAGACCAAAGTCCTATCGGTAGAACGCCACGCTCCAATCCCGCAACTTATACGGGAGTATTTACTCCGATAAGAGAGCTTTTTGCCAAGACGCCGGAAGCACAAGCGAGAGGTTACAAGGCGGGAAGATTTAGTTTCAATATCAGCGGCGGTAGATGCGAAAACTGTCAAGGCGACGGAATTATCAAGATTGACATGAACTTTTTGAGCGACGTGTACGTGCCTTGCGAAGTTTGCCACGGCAAGAGATATAATAGAGAGACGTTGGAAGTCAAATTCAAGGGCAAGAGTATATACGACGTACTCGATATGACGGTGGACGAAGCGTGCGAATTTTTCCGCAATATACCGCAGATATACAACAAAATTCGCACTTTGCAAGAGGTAGGACTGTCTTATATCAAACTCGGACAGCCGTCTACCCAACTGTCGGGTGGAGAAGCGCAGAGAATAAAACTTGCCTCGGAACTATCCAAAAGAAGCACGGGCAAGACGGTGTATATCCTCGACGAGCCTACGACGGGCTTGCACACTCACGACGTCAAAAAACTCATTGAGATATTGCAAAGATTCGTCAACGCAGGCAATACAGTCATAGTTATCGAGCACAATCTCGACGTCATTAAGGTGGCTGACAATATCATCGATATAGGACCCGAGGGCGGCAATGGCGGCGGTAGAATAATCGCACAAGGAACTCCTGAGGAGGTTGCGCAAGTCGCAGAGAGTTACACGGGACAATACCTCGTCGACAAACTCAAAAAATAATTTTTTCGAGTTAATTCTGAGAAGTGCGAAATGCAAAGCGCAGAATAGAAACAAAGCGACAAATTGTCTAACTTATGCTAAGGAAATAAAAACAGCGAAGAGCTTTGACGGTGCAAAGTTCGGACAAAAGACGAAAATCAACGAATTTAAGCAAAAATAAAGGTCGATAACCCGATACGTATCGACCTTTTTGCTATTTTACAATATATTTTTCAGCTTAAATGCCAAGAGATTTTTGGAGTTTTGTGCCATATATTTTAGCACGTTGGCACGAGTAATAGAGTCATCGTACATCTCTGCGTATTGCGAGCCTTGCAACTCTCCAATCTCACGATATATCTCTTTTATATCGACGTTAGAACACAAAAATTCCAATTTATCTCTCTCTCTTCCCCACCAAGTTGACAGCTTTTCCGTCACCTCCAACGCCTCGGAATATCTCTCGGCTTGCAATAGTACGGCAAGATCGTCGGCGTAGTCTTCGAGTTTGTCAAAAGTTCTATCGACATACACCTGTTCGGCTATTCCCGCCGCAACTATCAGCGCAAAAATTACCGCTACCAAAACTATTTTCTTAATTCCCGTCATTATTCACCTCGTCTATTTTACCGGTAATATATTCTTTTTCTATCGGTTGAAGATAAAACTCGTCTTGCCCCGATACCGACAATAGCAAAATATCCTTTTGTTTGAGATTGTATTTTTGCATTACCGCTTGCACAAACTCTTCTCCCACGCCCGACAACTGGATATTCTCCGACAACTTTTTACCTTCACATACCAAGGTAAAAGGCAAATCGGGGTCTTGTTTGGATACGTTGAGATCGGATAGTGTTGCGGGTTGGTTGGCGGCTTTAGGGATGACCGACACGTCACCGTTGGTTTCGACTATAGCGTAATGTATCTCCGCGGGAGATAGATAAGACTTGGCGCGCAAGGCTTCCATAATATCGTTGATAGTCATATCCAGTTGGCTTATGGCTTTGTAATCGATGCCTTGAGGCGTTATGACTATGACGGGTTTACCGTTGATTACCTTGCGCAGTTTGATAGAGTGCTTGACCATTTTGGTGACGATAAATTCGAGTATAAACAAAGTAAAGATAGGCACCAATCCGTAAACTATAGGTACTTGCGTGTCCGACATAGGTATGCACGCCAGTTCTGCAACAATCAAGGATATTGCAAATTCGAAGGGTTGCAATTCTCCTAGTTGTTTTTTGCCCATAAGTCGCATAGCTATAAGCAAAAAGAAATAAATAATAATTGCTCTTATAAAGACTATTAGCATAACTTTATCGTAGGTATTTTGCAATTTTTTATTCATTTTGATTGAAAAAAAGATAGAAATATGATAGTATCTATTCAGCAGAGTAAACTCAATGCGTTAAGTGTTGTGAGATGGGATGTTGCTCACAAACGAAAAGCTATGCTTGCGATATTGAGTTGCGTCCGTTGCAAAATAATATTTTTCAATGGACCTCTAATTTTAGGAGGTTTTTTTATGAACAAAAGAGTAATCTACATCAAAAAAATTGCTTATTTAGCCGTTTTTGTAGCACTCAGCACAATCGCCAACGTATTTACGTGGCTACCCGTTCCGTCGTTTGCAATATCCTTCGCCGCTATGCCCGCATTTTTTGCAGGCGCGGTTTGCGGACCTATAGGAGGCTTTTTGACGGGCGCAATGGGAGATATTCTCGGTCAGCTCATCTCGCCTAAGGGAGCGTGGTTGCCTACGATTACGCTTGCTTCGGGGCTTATGGGTTTGATACCGGGACTTATATTCAAAATCAAAAATCTAAACGACTACGTCAAGATAATATTGTCGTATATCGCATGTCTTGTTATATGTACGGCGTTTATCAATACGATGACTCTATGGTACGTATATTCTTACTCCAAGGGTAGTGGCAAAACTTTTTGGGTATATCTTTGGGGTAGACTGCCAAAACAATGCGCCGTATCGGCTATCAATATGGCTTTGACTATGGCGATATTCGAGCCTTGCAAGCGATTGATATTCAAAGATTTTCTTACAAAGCGAAAAGATACTTCCGGCGAGACCGAGATAGTAGAAGAGCACGCTTGACTTATTTAGCGAGATTTTTTGGGTAAAAATCCGCCTATATCTACTATCTTAAAGCCGAGCAAAAAGGCAACGAATATACCAAACGACAACGCGCCGCTTATTACCGTGCATATTGCAGGCGTTAGCACGTGCTGTATCAAATTGTTGAGGGCAGACATCCCCAGCCCCGCTACGCAAGCAAAAGTAAGGCATGCCAAACAATGCAATGCGCATCGCCTTTCAGGCTCTACAATGCGTGCAATCATCGTCAAATTGATTACCGTACCAACCGTGTGGAATAGTGCAAGCGCGAGGAAATAAGAATATATACCCAAATATTTGGGAGCAACTAGAGTGGTGATTGCCAAGACGGCACAACAGACGAGGTGCGAGAGGAATGTTTGTTTTTCTTTGCCTAGGGAGTTGAGAATGCTTATTGCCATATTGTTGACGCACAGAGGTATCATCAACAACGCGACCTTGGGCATATAACTTCCCGCTTCGGCGTCGTGATATATGAGTGATACGAAGTTTTGACCGCACGCCATAAATATGATATAGAATGCGCAACTAATAATAAAACTAAATTCTACAGCCGTAGATATTTTGGTTTTCAGCCCTTTCGGGCTGTTTTTTTTGTTTTGTTCGGCAAGTTCGGGTATCAATACTACCGTCATTGCACCGACTACGCTGGTAGGCGCCAGCAAAATAGGCATAACCATGCCTCCCGCCCTACCGAATTGAGCCGTTGCCGATTGAGTATCCAAGCCGTATTTGACCAACATTGCGGGTATCACCAAGGACAAAAACGCCGACATGAGCGAGCCGAATAGCCGGGTTATTGTCAAAGGTGTTGCCGATTTTACGATTTTTTTGGCATATAGCGGTCTTTTTGCGCAACCTCCTTTATAAATAAAACAAGCAAAGAGAATGACGACCATAACTATGTCGCTAATAATCATAGCAATGGCGTAAGAGTAGAATTTTGTTATGCCGAATATGCCCGTCATCAAAAGCGAAAGCGTAAATGCGATTTTAATTATCTCCTCAATCAGTTCGGTTACAGAAAAAGTAAAAAATTCTTTTTTGCCCCAAAACCAGCCTCTGACGATAGAATAAATAGAAGAAGTGACTAACATCGGTAGCATTACGTAAAATAGTTTTACGCACCGCTCGTCACTAAACAACGCTTTCGGTATAGCGGGGAAAATAGCCAAAACGGCGATAATAATCGTGCATATAGACAGACTGATTAGCATTGCCGAAGAAAACAATCCACTTACCGTCTTGTCGTTACCCAGAGCGTATTCTTCGGCGGTAAGTCTTGACAGCGTGACGGGAATGCCCGACATACTGAGACACGCAAAGAGCGAAAATAGAGAGAAAGTTATTTGATATACGCCCAATATTTCCGCGCCCAACAGTCGTGACAAATAGATTTTGAACACAAACGACAAAAATCGCGTGAAGCACGACAAGACGGTGACGAGTGCAAAGGCTTTGATTATTCTTTTCATATTGTATTATATTGAAAGCCGTCGCCAAATATAATATAGCAAGCCTAAGTGCAAGGAGAGATATGAAAAACTTTGTTATAAGAATATCACAGCCGACCACGCTCGAAGAAGTGAGCAGACGATATAATATGAGTTTGGATAGGCTTATTGAGCTCAACGACTTACCTACGCAAGACTGTTACGTGGGTATGCGACTGCTTATAGAAGAGAGAAAAGGGGTAGATTATGTCGTCAAACCTTTCGATACTATCGACAAAATCGCGTTGGATTTTGGCGTAGATAAGGAGGAAATCATCAAATATAATAGAATCAACAAGGTCTTTTTGGGACAAAAACTCTTTATTCCTACCGAATAGAGGCAACACCGTATAACTTGTATCGAACTATTGTCAAAGCATTGCAATAGAGTATTCATATTTGACAACGCGCGTTAGAGTGTTGTCAAAAAAAGTCGTATCGTCACGACTACTCAACGTCGTAATTGTTTGCGCGATTATAAGACGGAGGGAACGTCGTAAAGACGGATATGAGATTGTAACGAAGGTGTAAGAGTCGTAGGATAGTAGATAGATAGTATGATTTTGGCAGAGTAGCCAATAAAAAAGCCCGCCGAGAGGCGGACTTTTTTGATTAGCGACAATTATCAGTTGCTAAATTTATCGTTGTTTTTGCTCGTCTTAGAAGACTTCTTCTTAGTCAAGCTACGCTTTTTCTTAGGCGCAAACTTCTTGATGAGCACTACTACGACTACTATGAGCATTACTCCGCCCACAACGCCCGTGGTAATCCACAACCACATATAATCTTTGGCGGTGTCGTCGGTAGTAGTTTCTTCCTCTTCGGCGTTGAGGTCTTCTTCGGCGTCTGCAGATTCTTCGGTAAATACTATACGGAAGTTGTTGGCAACGAGGTTATCTGCGATAAGACTTTCGTCGATAGTTTCTTCTGTCTCGCCTTCAACCGGTTTTCTTGCGATAAATTCCTCTTCGCTAATAGCTTTAACTGAGAAGTTGTCGGCAAATACGTAGCCGTCCAACCACTTTTCTTCGCCCGTGCGACCGAGAGAAATAGTAAGGCTTGCGGATGCGGTAACGTCTTTTTCCGTCTTGACGTAGAAGTTGTATTGCGTCCAAGTGCCTATCGTCTCTTTGCCGTCCTCATCGTAAGTCGAAGTGTTGATTTGACGAGCCTTGTCATAGTCGGTGGACTTATCGCTAAGGAGTTTTCCGAAGGTGTAGGTCTGCTTGTTGAGCGTCAATGTAAGCGTTGCGCTTTCTTTTTCTTCAAGTCCGTAGGTCAAAAGCCAAATAGAAATCTTGTAGTAGGTATCGGCTTTGAGGGTAGTGCTGCTCGAAGCGTATTGATAAGACGTAGGCTTTTTGTTGTAAATCACGAGTACCGAGTCGCCGATATTCTTTTCGTTGTCAAATATTGCATTTGCCACGGCGGTATCGGTGTCAGGGTCGATGTCGATGTTGGACCAGTCGCCACAAGTTTGGTCAAATACGCCTGCCGCAAGGTAGTCGCTATCGGACTTAGCCTCAGAATCAACCAGTTTACCCGACCAGTTTTCAGGCGAGGTCAAAGCGTCGGAAGTTGAGGTAGAGTCAAAGCTGTCTACGAGCCAGGATTGAGCCAAAACGTTGACGTTGGTGCTGTCTACGAGGGTACAACCTTGCTTGTAGGTATTTTCGTCTATCGAAATATACTTAGCGCTATCGAAGAATACCCAGCCGTTTTGAGTGTTACTGCTTACTTGCGGATTGCCGGAGTAGAGGGTAAGTTTTACCGATACCGAGCTGATGCCCGTCTCTACGTAGATGAAATATTGGTGCCACTTGTTATCGCTAGGGTTGATATTATAGTATTTGTTGTTTTCGTCACCGCTTGCAGTTTTGGTAGCCAATTCGATACTAAACGGACTTCCAACGGATTTTGCCCATACGCTGAACATATAATAAGAGTTGGCGTTGAGCGTAATACTGTTGGAAGAATATCCGATAGCCGTCGAGTCGATAGAGTTGATGGCGAGCACGGTAGGGTTGTCTTCGCCGGTATATCCGTTGAAGAAGTCCACAGGGTCAAGACCCATCTCGTTCATAAGGTCGGTAGACTCAACGTCTAGCACGCCGGCTCTGCTGTTGCCGTCGGTGATAGCCGTCTTTTTGGTGATAGTCCAGTTTTTAGGCACGCCGAGGTGTTTGAAGAGCTTTCCTTGTGCGGTAAATACGTCGTTGGTATAGAGTTCTCTCGTAGCGGCTGCGTCGATAATCTTAAACTCGCCGTTGGAAGAAACGCCGTTAGAATCGCTCGATTCGCTAAAGCTTGCCGTCTTGGTAACGGTGGAAGTAGTAGCGGCGTTGTATTCGGAAGGCGTGATGTTTTCTACGGTAATATCCTTAATCAAAGCCGTGCCCACGACGTGAGAAGCCGATTGAGTGCCTTTTCCGCTTCCGAGCGTAAACTGCAGACCGACTACGTTGCTTTCGTATTCGCTTCCTTTGATATAGAAGCTTGCTTCGGTATAGTCGCCGTCAATCTTGTAGTCGTCGAGATTGAGGGTATTGAGTGCGGATAGGGAAGCTAAAGTAGAATAAGAATCGTCATACTTCGTACCGTCTTTGTTGTAAGCAACGAGATTGATATTGAGCCCCTTAGCTTTGTCCGCGACGTCGGTCTTAAACATTACCGACATGAGGTAGTAGTTGTTAGGGTAGACGGTATAGCCCTTGCTCTTGTCGAGTTTGTCGTTGGCGTCTTTGGTAAAGTTGGATACGGTGATTGCCGTAGGCAAGACGTTATTGATAGTCAAAACTCCGCCGTCCACGCTCATTTGGCTTCTGTCGGTGGCAATACTTTCGTCATAGGTGGTGTTGACGAAATCGTTGATATTGACGTCTTCAGGAGTATGTGTGGAGAGCAAAGAGAACTTGTTGACTCCGCTGTTATAAGCATTTTGGTCAACTTCTTTGTATGTCACTTTGTCAAAACTTACGATACCTTGCACGTGCGTAGCGGTGTCGTTTTTGCCGCCTTGACCCAGCCACAACTCTAGATACAAATCGTTGTTACGCTTGTTGTTGGCTTGGATAAAGAAAGTAAAGGTTTGCCAGTCGCCCGCGGTATTGATATTGTTGATGACTATATTTCTCTCGTCGGTGTCGGTGCCGTTGGTAAGCTTTAGCGTTGCGCCGTTGCCTTCGAGAATATTGGTGCGAACGTTGACGCTAACGGCGTAATATTTGCCCGCAAAGAAGCGAGTTGCCACCGAAGAACGATAGCCGTAAGCCGTTGCTTTTTTGTTGTTGATGACGAGAATATTGTTGCCTATCGAGCCTTCCGCAGTAGTGAGGTTGTATTGAGCATCGCCCACGGTTACGGAAGAATTAGCATTGACGTCCACGATACCTTTTTCGAGATAAGAAGAGGAAGAAGGAGCGGAGCCGTCGGAACCCGTACCTACGTTACCCGTATATTTAGAAGGGGTTTTGAAGGTAGAAGTAGAGCTAATCGAAGCGTAGTCAAATTCTTTATCTCCGCCGATAACGCTATATTTAGCGGTGTATTCGTCAACGGTCAAGTTGGCAAAGTCGTCAGCGGTAAACGCAGTTTCACCTTCTTCGACGTCGGTAAGATTTTTGAGGACTACGCTGTCAAAGAAAACGTGACCTTTAGTGTATGTGGAATTGATACCTGCCGATAGAATAAGCGAAATACTGCTCGAGCCCGTATTGGAAGATTCGATAACTATTTTGTAAGTTTTCCATTCTCCGTTGGTATCGATAGCCTTAAATTCGGCATAGGCGTCGCCGTTGAGATATACGTACGCACCCGAAGTTTCTGTCGGGTCGCTCAACAACGTCTTGACACTAAAGGTAAGTTCGTAATAAGAATTTTTGTCAAGAGTAATGCTGGCGGACGTGTATTTATAAGACGTGGCGGTTTTGTTGTAAATCATCAAAATCTTATCGTCGTCGCCCGTCTTACCTGGGTTTTCTATCGAGCCGTAAGTCTTTTTGTTGCTCTTAAAAGAAGAACTGCTCGTGTCGATTACGCCCGCGGTGATATTGTCCGAGCCCGAAGGTGCGCCGGAAGCGCCCGTGGAAGACGTCCAAGAGCCCGGGGTTGCGGGATAGGTGTCACCCGTAGTCAGCGTAAAGTCACCGTTGGTGAATAGCTGTTCGCCGGTAGCGGGGTCGTCGTTGTTGTCGTCTGTGTCCTTGTCACAAGCGATTGCGGTAACGAGCATAGCTATGCACATAATCGCAATCAGCAGTGTTAGAAGAAAACGTTTTTTTGTGTTCATTGTACCACCTTATGATATGTTATTGAATATAATAATTATAATCTTAATTATTATAAAGCAAACTCAATTATATTGCAATAGATTTACCCAAAATTTCTCTTTCCATTTAATGTTTTTTTACAATTAACCCGTAAGGATAATACTAATTTATAAAAAAGTTGCTATGGCACACAATATGACTATGAACAAATTGCAAAAGAGCGAGCGTTTTAGCGTCGTCAAAAAGATTTTGATAATAATTACCAGTTTGTTTGCAGGGTTTGCAACGGGCGTCTTCGGCGGAGGCGGCGGTATGATAATAGTGCCGATACTTACGGGCTTGTACGGATTGCAACAGACCAAAGCGCACGCGACGGCAATAGCGACGATATTTCCGCTATGTCTCGTCAGTGTAATATTCTATTTGACGCACGGCGGATGGGAATGGAAAAGCGGGCTCGTAGTAACGGCGGGCGTAGTTGTCGGCGGCATAGTGGGAGCATTGGCAATGAAGAAGATACCCGCCAAGTGGCTACAACCGATTTTTTATATTTTGATGATAGTGGGCGGTATCAAGATGTTGGCTCAATAAAGTAGTACTCGAAAGAATAAGGAGAAATATTATAATTATGCAATATTTGTGGTATATAATTGCCGGTCTTATCGGCGGCGTTATCGGCGGAATGGGGATGGGCGGCGGAACTTTGCTGATACCGATTTTGACTATTTTTTTAGGCGTAGAACAAGTTGAAGCGCAACTAACCAACCTAATATCGTTTTTACCTATGGCTATAGTGGCAGTGATAATTCACGCCAAAAACAAGCGGATAGATTTCAAAGCAATGCTGTGGGTAAGCGTGCCCGCATTGGTAACGGCGTGCGTCGGAGCATATTTTGCGCCGAGGGTCAAAAGCGAGTGGCTGTCTAAAGGTTTCGGCGCGTTTTTGACTTTGCTCGGCGTGGCAATGATTATCAAAATCATCGTTCAAAAAATCAAATCAAAACGACGTGCAAATAAATAGTATGCTCATATTTTGATATGCGAATATGGTCGTATGATTAAGTATAATTATTCATATTATCTTATGATTATACAATCATACGTCGATTGATTTTCATATTTTCATCGCAAAGATAATATTCATAAATAAGGTGAAAAAAATGGAAAAAGATAAGATTCTCAACGTTGCCAGATACATAGCGATGACGGGGTGTACGGTAAGGACGGCGTCCAAAATTTTCGGCGTCGGCAAGAGTACGGTACACAACGATATGACCAAAAAACTCGTGTATATAGACGCTGGATTGTACAGACAAGTAAAAACGGTGCTCGACTTCAACATGTCCGTCAGGCACCTAAGAGGGGGCGAAAGCACCAAAAAACTCTATCAAAAGAATAAAACTTAGTCGCCCTTGGGCTTGGCTTTGTCCCAAAGGCTGTTTCTTTCGGGATTGAATATTGCCGACATAATATGCTTTTTGGAGTCGACGAACTGCTCGTCGAGATTGCGCACGAGTTGTTTTACGTCCTCCCTTTTGGTATGTTTGTCTCTCGGACAAGGATTAACAATCACGGGCAACCCCAATCTCTTCGCCGTCCAGTTAATCTGTTTTTCTTCGATATAGACGAGGGGACGAATGAGAGTGATTTTGCTCTTGTCCATGTAACTTATCGGCATAAAGGTAGAAAATCTGCCTTCGTATAGCAGAGAGAGCATCATCGTCTCTACCACGTCGTCGGCGTGATGACCGAGCGCGAGTTTGTTGCAACCGTGGTCGATTGCCACGTTGTTGAGAGCTCCGCGACGCATTTTGGAGCAGAGAGAACAAGGACTTTTTTCCTTTCTTTCGTCAAATATGATGCGAGCGATGTCGGTCTTTTCGATTATGAGCGGGACACCTATGCTATTACAAAAGTCCTTGGTGGCTTGTACTTGATTTTGGTCGACGTCCTCGAAGCCCATATCTATATTGATTGCTATCAAGTCAAACTTTTCGGGTGCGAACTTTTTGTACGCTGCGAGCACGGCAAGCAGAGTGATACTGTCTTTTCCACCCGAAAGCCCGACGGCGATTTTGTCGCCGTTCTCGATCATTTTGTAGTCGCTAATTGCTTTTCTTGCAAGGCTCAAAAGTTTTTGCATAAACAAATTATATAAGTTTTGCCCGTCAAAAGCAAATGTTTGTTGACTAAAAGCTAAAGAATATATATAATAAAATTGATATAGGAGGGAATTTTGATAGATTCTATTATTGAGTTTTTTCGCAACGTCTTGCCTAGCGACTATCTCACGATAATTATCATATCCATGATTCCGCTTATCGAAGTGAGAGGAGCCATTCCCGTTGCCGTGGCTATGAATATGGATATATTCAAGGCGTTTGCATGCGCTTTCTTCGGGTCTTCTCTCGTAGCGCCTATACTTTTGCTTATTTTGCAACCTATACTCAAGTGGATGAAAAATACCAAAGCCTTCAGGTCTCTGGCGCACGCGGTCGAGGGCGTTTTCCAAAGCAAAGTCGACGCGGTAGAAAACAAAGCCGACAAGTCTTTCGACCCCAAGATTATCGAGCGTAAAAAACTGTTGGGTGTATTTGCTTTCGTTGCCGTACCAATCCCTATGACGGGAGTTTGGACGGGTAGCGCCGTTGCCTCCTTTATGGGACTTGGTTTTGGCAAGTCTATGCTTATGGTGATTCTCGGCAACGTAGTGGCATCTTCTATCATCACGCTCTTGTCGTATTTTTTAAGCGATTATATCGATTATATAATATACGGGCTTATGGCAATCGTGCTGATTGCGCTCGTCGCTTATATCGTCAAACTCGTCGTGTCGATGCGTCGCGCTAAGTCCCAATCCGATAGCGATAGAGACTCCGAGTCGAAGCAAAGCGACGACAAAGCCTGACGCGACGACGGACATTTGAAATTTTTTGATGCGATTTTACTTGATTTTTACTTTGGAGTATACTATTATAAAGTTATGACAAACGTCAATAAAGGAGAAATTATGAAAAAGTACGTTTCAATTTTAGCAATCGTTATCGTTGCAGTAGTAATGGGAACTATGTTTATGGGATGTCAAGGCAAGTTTGACGACATCACTATAGCAGATTTTACCCCGGAAGAAATGACCATGGGCACTTCTAAGCCTACGGCAGCTCCCGTTACCGCAATTACCGCAAGCACTAGTGCGAAAGATATGTTCTATGCCGCAATAGACAATTTCTACGGCGCAGATTACGTATCTACCTATCTCAAAGGCAACGTAGAGACCGTTATTTTGGGAGCTTCCGTCAACCAACTCGTAGTAGGTAACAAGGTTAGAGAAGGCAAGGGCAATACCGCAGGTAGCAAATATTTTGTAGACAACAGATCTTACAGTACTTTCGCACAAGTTTTCGAAGAGACCTACGTTGACGCAAACGGTAAGGCATATATCAGAAACGCGAGCGGCGTTAAGTACAATTCTAAGAAGGATAGCACGGGCAAAGGTCTTGCCGGTTGGACTAAAACCTTCAAAGCACCGGAGTCTTTCGACACAGTAAGCGCACTCGTATCCGCTAAGGTCAACGACCCAACCAAGATTTGGATGTACGATACCGACGTTGAAGGCGCAATCCAAGAGATTTCCGAAGTTAAGAAGGTAGAGGGCAAAGACCAATACAAGTTCTCCATCATCTTCGATCTTGACAAGGTTACCCAAAACTACAAGGCAGTTATGGAATATATGCTCAATCAATCTGTAAAATCCGAAGGTCTCAAATTCCTCGGACTCAAGTTCGACGTAGTAGTATGGGACAACGGATATTTGGCAGACCTCTACATCACCGAGCAATACCAAGTTAAGATTGCAGGCATTCTCGATAGCGCAATCGAACTCAAATCCAGACAACAATATTCTTACGACCCTGCCGAAGCAGGTTACACCATGGCAGAGAAAAATAGCTATTGCGCTGCTTGGGCAAAATAAATTATTACCAAAACGATACTTTCCCCGACCTCGAGTCGGGGATTTTTTTGTCCTAATAGTAAAAACTTGATTTAGTCGAGTATATCGACGTATAAGAGGCAACAATCTAAGTGCCTGATACGCTATAAAACACGTTTGCTCGGACTAACACAATCGTCTATGCAAAAAGAAAAAACAATTTTCTTCTAAATACGACGATAGAAAAGTCGTTAGACTAGGTTACCGTTCGTCAAATACGAAAAAAGTACTTGAAACAATATCGATAATATATTATAATAAATAATATGGAACTGACAAAAAGCAAAAAAATATCGATAATCGGTCACTCTATAGCTTTGGTCGTAGGCGTAGCGCTCATGATAATAGCGTCCTTTTACGACCTTCAAATTTCGCAAGCCGTGGGCGACCAACGTTCCTTTTTCGGACAACTATTTGCCGTAATCGCGGAGTATCCCGCATATTTTGCCGTGCCGATTGCAGGGGTGATTATATTCTATAATTACGATTTATCCGATAGCAAAAAGTCGCAGATAGCAATAATGATAGCGGGCGCGGTAGTGGTTTGGCTGGGCTGGTTGATGTTTGGTCTCAACGCTCAAAAGATGACGGAACTTGCCGTAGTGCCTACCGAGCAAGAACACAACGTTTTGTGGGCTATTTTCAAGGCGTTTTTCTATGGCGCGTTTACGCTCGGCATAGGTTACTTTTTGCCGAAAGATACTATGCACAGACTGCTCAAGTTTGCGGTATTTTCCTTGGTTTTCGTCATAGTTGCTTTGGTGGTTACGCGTGTTATGAAGATTTTGTGGTGCCGCATGAGATACCGCGATATGCTCAAAGAAGGGGACTTCGACGGCTTTAGCAACTGGTGGCAACTAATGATAGGGAGAGAAAAACTTGACCCGTCCTACAAATATACGTCTTTTCCGTCGGGGCACTCGTCAAGCATCACGCATTTGTGTCTCTTGTGGGTTTTGTGCGATATTTTGCCGTCTCTCCAAAGTCGCAAGTGGGTCAAACCTACCGTGTATGCCGTCAGCATAATTCTCATAGGTTTGACCATGTATTCGAGGATAGTCAACTGCGCGCACTTTTTGTCCGATACCGTGGCGGGCGTATATATCACTTACGCCATATTCTTCGTGCTCAAAAAGTTATTTTTCGCTAAGGGCAAGTACACTTATGCCGTAAGCGATAGGGCGCTGTCTCGAGAGGAAAGTAAATGAAAGAAGCGATAAGACAAGCTATCTGGAGCGTAGCAATAGCGATAATTTTGCTCACTATGCTAATTATAGGCTCCTTCAAAGATTTTGCCATTGCCGAGGCGATTTGTTTGCCGGGCAATACTTTCAGCGTGCTTACCGATGCCATTGCCAAACTTCCCGCATTTTTGATAATGATGGCGGCTTGCGGAATACTTTTGAAGTGCGCATACAACAAAGAATGCAATATTGTGCTCAAGAGGCTGTATATCATTGCATATTTTATCTTGGGCATAATTTCGGCGACTTTCGCCTTTATGGATTGTTTCCAACTCATTTTTGACAAGAAGGCATATTACGTTTTGGTGTCGGCGGTATGCGGAGTTTTCGTATATTTGCTATTTCTCAACGATTTATCCAAGCATAGACGGCAAGAATACGAGCGATACAAAAAGTGGGCTATCACCGCTTGCATAATCGTCGGCGTGGTAGCAGGTATTTCTTACGGTATGAAGATTATATGGAAGAGGGCGTCTTATATCGACGTTATCGAGTACGGAGCTCAATACAGCCCATGGTACAAGATAGTCAACGTTGACGGCGGTTGGGCAATGCCCGACAGCAAGACGGCGCTTGCATTCACCACGTGGACGCTCATGACTTTGACCCAAATACACCCTAGGCTTGCCAACAAGGTAGGTTGGATGCAGGTGGCAATCAACTTTTTCGTGGTAATGGTCATCTTAGGCGCGCTATTCTCGGGCAATTATTTCTTATCCGACGTGGCTATAGGCGGTATTATAGGATACGCGACCACCAAGACCGCCAAAGTATTGGCTTTTGGCGCGGAGGGAGATAGGACGGCTCTGTCGGAAAATAACTTGTTGGGTAGGATACTATGAGCGTCGATTTCAATCAATCCATGTTTGCTTACTACAAGGCGTGCACCTCGCTCAATCCGTCCACCGACAAAGTGTGGCAGTTTTGGGGTGCAAGTAGTACGCGCGCCAAGTTTGTCAGAGACGTAGAAAATTTTGCGGGCTATCTTATCAGCCTCGGCGTGGGCAAGGGTGACAACGTGGTGCTTTGTCTCAGCAATATTCCCAATGCGTTGGTATGCTTTTACGCAATCAACAGAGCGGGTGCAATAGCCAATCTCGTGCACCCCGTCATTCCTAGCGAAAAATTGCAAGCAATGGATAAGGAGATGTCGCCCAAAGCGTATATTCTCTTCGACGAGTTCTTTTACAAGTACAAAAATTGGATAGAAGCCACGGGCAAACCGATAATCTTATGTTCGGCGCAAGACTATTTACCCACCTTTTTCAAGCCGTTTTACAACGCTTACGCACAAGGAAAGATCTCCTCGAGCAACGCTTCCAACGTCGTGAGATATAGAGATATTGGCAAATATATCGCTCCCGCGGTAGCAGTCGACGGCGAGGACGTGGCGGTGTATATGCACAGCGGAGGCACGTGCGGCAAAGCAAAAACGGTGATGATGAGCAATAGGGCGCTCAACAATCTGACCGACAACATTCTCGACGCAATCGACCATAGGTACAGCAACAAGGACGCTATGCTTATGGCTTTGCCTATATTCCATACCTACGGACTTGGCGTATGTTTACACTCTATGATATGCGCGGGTATACGCATCATACTTATGCCTAAGTTTAAGGCAGACACGGCGTGCTATCTTATCAAGAGATACGGCGTTACCTTTGTGGCAGGCGTGCCGAATATGTATTCTAAGATGCTTGCCTCCGGCAAATTTAAGGGCAAAATGCTCACCAAAATTCGCGCTTGCTACTGCGGTGGGGACAAGGTATCGGAGAATACCAAACAACTCTTCAAGCAAGCCATGGAAAAGCAAGGCAACAATATTTTGCTCAGCGAGGGCTACGGACTGACGGAAGCGTGCGTGTGTTGTATCAACACGATGAAGGTGTACAAGCCCAACTCGATAGGCAGACCCGTCAAGAGTATGACCTTTGCGATAATAGACGAACAAGGCAACTTTTTACCACCTAAGAGCAAAGGCGAGATTGTCATATCGGGACCTACGCTGATGAAAGGATATTATCACAGCGAGGGAGACCAAGAGGCGTTTTTTGAGGACGCCAAGCACGTCAAGTGGCTAAAAAGCGGCGACATTGGATATATAGACGAGGACGGCAACGTGTTTTTTACCGACCGTATCAAGAGATTGGTCAAAATATCGGGCGTCAACGTCTTTCCTCAAGAGATAGAAAACGTCGTCGACAATCTCGATTGCGTCAAAATAAGTTGCGTTGTAGAGACGACCATCAAAGGCAAGAGCGCGACCAAACTATACGTCGTCAAGGACAAGTCCACGTTGCTTAGCGACAAGGAAATAGAAGAAAGGATTAGACAAGCTATTGCGCAAAACTTTATGAGGTACAGTATGCCGGGAATAATAGAATTTATAGACGAATTGCCAAGGACGCCCATTGGAAAAGTGGATTTTGTGGCGTTGCAACAGATGAGTAGGTAGGAGGAAAAATGGATAGACCGTTGGCATTGATATTTGATATAGGCACTCAATCAACCAGAGGGTTGTTATTTGATAAGCAAGGAAATCTAGTGCATAAGACGCAAGTTTCCGAAGACTTTTTCGTGCTGGGTGAGGACGGCAGAGCCGAAAAGGACACGCTAAGTCTCTACGACGGCGTAGTCAAAGTGTGCAGGCTAATTAGAAATGAAGCTCCCCAATTATTGGAAGACGTCGTTGCCGTCAGCGTTACCTCTATCCGCAATACGACGGTCTTTTTGGACGCGGAAGGTAATCCTACCCGCAACACGATATTGTGGCTGGACAAGCGAGAGGTAGATTGTCCCGACCCTCTTCCCGCTTTCAACAGATTTTTATACTTTTTGGTAGGCATGAGCGAGAGCGTAAGAGTATTTCGCAAGACCTCTTATACCAACTGGGTTAGGGTCAATCAACCCGATATTTGGGCAAAGACGGCTAAGGTCGTCGTACCGTCCACCTACGTCAACTTCCGTCTTACGGGCAATCTTACAGAGAGCAACGCGGGCGTTGCGTGCAAGATTCCTTTCGATTACAAAAAGCGTTGTTGGCAGACTAAGCGCGGTTTGACTTATCCCGTGTTCGGCACGCCAATAGACAAGATGTGCGACTTGGTCAATCCGGGCGAGATTTTGGGCTACATAACCGAACGATGCAGCAAGGAGACGGGTCTCAGACAAGGACTTCCCGTCGTAGCGTCGGGCACCGACAAAGGGTGTGAATCCCTCGGCGTCGGAGCGGTGACTTCCAACGTAGCATCAATTAGTCTCGGTACGGCTTCGTCGGTAGAGATTTGCACCGACAAATACGTAGAACCCGAGGCGTTTATGCCTGCATATCCTTCCGTTGTTATGGGCAAGTGGAACCCCGAAATTCAAATATTCAGAGGATTTTGGATGGTAAGTTGGTTTAGGGAGCAGTTTGCCCTATACGAACAAAAAGAAGCCGAGGAGACGGGCGAAAAGGTGGAGAGAATATTGGATAGAAAACTCTCCAATGTTCCCGTCGGCTCGCACGGACTAATTTTACAACCTTTGTGGGGACCGGGGCTCAAAAACCCGGAAGCCAAAGGCTCGATGATTGGCTTTACCGACGTACACGATAGAGAATATATGTATCGCGCCATAATCGAGGGATTGTGCTACGGCTTGTTGGACGGTCTCAACAATATGCAGACGCGCGCCAAAATTCAAGTCGACAGAGTAGGCGTATCGGGAGGAGGCTCTCAAAGCGACGTGATATGCCAAATATTGTCCGACGTGGTAGGCAAGCCGGTCTATCGTGTGCAAACTCACGAAACGAGCGGTCTCGGCGCGGCAATGATAAGTTTTGTCGGCGTCAATCAATTCAAAGATTTAGACGAGGCTCTCAAGTCGATGCGTCACGTCAAGGACGAGTTTGTTCCCAACGCGGCAGACCACAAAATCTATCACGAATATTACAATCGAGTATATAGAAGAATGTATCGCTATATGCGTCCGTTGTACGACGAACTTTACGATATACTCGGAGAGAAGTGTAAATAAAATATCAACTGTCAAGATTTTTTTGTATCAAAAATCCACCTAATTTTGATATGCACCCCAAAAGTTAGACACTTTTGGAGGTGCATATTTTTATGTGTAAA
>CAMBZZ010000012.1 GCA_945872615.1 uncultured Clostridia bacterium
AAATGCACCTCCTTTAGTTTTTCATTTCTGTCCAACTTTTGGGGTGCATTTCATTCTACGTCGCTTTTTCTTTGGTATATCATATATTTTTCTTTGGTTATCTGATAGGAACGATGATATAGGTAAAATCCTCACCTTCTACAGGCGTAAATACCGCAGCAGAAGTAGGGGAGGAGAGTTTGAAGAGCACGAACTCGTTGTTGATATACTTCAAGCAGTCGCTGAGATACTTGGCGTTGAAACCTATCTTCATATCCTTACCTTTGGTAAATACGTTGATTTTTTCTTTAGACTCACCCGATTCGCTGACGGAATTGATAATCATCACACCTTCTTTTATTTCGAGTTTTAGGTTGTTATACTTATTGTAACGGCTAAGTATGGAAGCTCTATCGATAGCGTCTTCCAAAACTTTTCTGTCAACGGTAACGTAAGTCTCAAAACTCTTAGGGAACGTATCTCTGTATTTGATAAAATTGCTCGAAAAAAGTTTTGATTTTACTTTGGTATGTCCTATATCTACCATCACGGAGTTGTTAGAAAACTCTATGTTTACGATTTCTTCGTCTTCGTCCAAAAGTTTTGCAATCTCTTGCAAACTCTTTGCCGGGATAATAATGCTATTATTTTGATATTGCATTGGCAATTCTTTGGTACATATTGCAAGACGATAACCGTCCAAAGCAACTAGACGAGCTACGTTGCCTTCTATCTCCAAAAGACAACCCTTATATATTTCTCTACCGCCGTCGCTAGAAGTTGCGAATATAGTCTTGTTGATCATATCCCTAAAGTCTTTTTGAAGCATGGTAATTTTGTTTTCATAATCGTTTTCGACAATCGTTGGGTATTCTACTATATTCAACAATTTAAGGAAAGTACAGCTATCGCAATATCTGATAGTCAAATTATCGTCGCTTATATCGCTTAATTCGATACTATTTTCCGATACGAGTTTTCTTGACAAATCGGTAATAATTTTACCTGGGACAAGAACTTCTCCTTCCATTTGTACGTCGGCTTTGATTTTTTTGATAATAGTAAAGTTGTCGTCGGTGGCAACGATAGTCATTTCATCGCCAAAGGCGCTTATTTTGATACCTTCGAGTATTGGTTGAGTCTTTTTTACAGGCAAAGCCTTTGCAACCTTATTCAATGCGTCCGCAAAGTCTGCTCCATTACAAAATACTTTCATTTTCTTCTCCTTGTCGTCGTTTTGCTTTTATTAGTTTTTAGATTATTTAATAGATAATCATAAATATAATAAGTATGTGAAAAATGTGGATAAGTGGTATTTTTCCGTTATTTTATTATTTTAACGATGTGTATAAACGTATCATTTTATGTGGACAAATAATTTTATTTATTCACAATTTTCACACTATCTTTTTTGGATGATATTTTTTATATCGTTTATTTGCATTTTTAGCAAATTGTTATTGTTTTCCAATTCGTCTATTATCTTATTTTTGGCATACATTATTGTGGTGTGATCCTTTCCTCCGAAGTAGTTGCCTATAGTTGCCAAAGGTTGACCTAAGATGTCGTAGATGAGATATATACATATTTGTCTGCAAAGAGCGATATTTTTAGTTTTCTTCTTGCTAAGTACGTCGGATTTAGATATGTTGAAGTATGCACATGTGGCTTCTACTATCGAGTCCGCAGACAAAACGTGAGTTGTAACGTCTATATCGTCTTTGAGCACTTCTTTTGCCACGTCTATATTGTTAGGCTCTATATTTCTAAGAGTGCAAGAAAAGATAAATTTAGTCAGTGCGCCTTCCAATTCTCTAATATTTGACGTGATATTTTCGGCAATATAATAGATGACGGGTTGAGATACAACGACTTTCTTTTCAAAAGCCTTTTTTTGCAATATGGCAATTCTCGTCTCTAAGTCAGGTTGAGCTATATCTATCGACATTCCGCTTTGAAAGCGAGACTGAAGCCTTTCGTTGAGAAAGGTTAGTTCTTTAGGATGTCTATCGGACGACAAAACAATCTGTTTAGAAGCTTGATGCAAGTCGTTGAAGGTGTGGAACAAAGCTTCTTGACAAGAGGTTTTGTTTTGCAAAAACTGTATATCGTCCAACATTAAAACGTCGACATTACGATATTTTTCTCTGAATAATCTATTCTTTTCGTTGTTGGAAGAGTTGGAGAAAGAATCGATAAAGTCGTTGACGAATTGTTCGGTAGTAGAATACAAAACCTTGAGATTAGGATTTTTACCCAATAGATAATTGCCTATAGAGTGCATTATGTGGGTCTTTCCTAGTCCTACGCCACCGTATATAAAAAACGGATTGATATTACCGCCCGGGTTTTCGGCTACAGCCTTAGCCGCAGAATATACTAGTTGATTGCTAGGACCTACTACGAATGAATCGAACGTGTAGTGCGAATTGAATGTAGACGAAGCATTATTTACAGGTACACTTTCTACCTTATCAGCGACAATATTGTCGTTGAAAACCTTTTTTTCGTCGGGCGTAATAAAAATAATATCGGTGATATACGTATTGATAGCGTCGATAGAATCTCTAATCTCCGTCTTGTATGATTGCGGAATTTTTACTTTCGCGTTTTTGAACTGCGTGACAACGACGAGCTTATCACCCGAAATCGTGAGTGGCTCGAGATCTCTAAACCACGTGTCGTAACCCACGGTAGAAATCTTGCTTTGTATCTCGCTGTCAAAAAGTTTCCATATTTTTTTTGCTTCGTTCATAGATATATTATAATATAAATTTTAAGATATTTCAATAAAAAAAGTTAAATAATAAATGTTTTATAATGGTTAAATTTTAGATAAAAATTTAATAATTGATTAGAATAATTATTTATAAACTAATCAATAATTAATTTTTCCCAACAAATAATCGCAAGAAACACCGAAAAATTCAGACAAAAGCAAAAGCGTGTCAAAATCACATTCACGACTTCCGTTTTCCCAATGAGAAACGGTACGTTCTAATACGTTTATCGCAGTTGCAACTTGTTTTTGTGTATAACCTTTTTAAATTCTCAATTCATATATTCTTTTAGCAAATGTATTTTTCATAATTAAATCTTAAAATAAAACACAAATGATTAATTAATACAGAACATTTTGTTCTTTATAATATAATTAACATATTATAAAGGAATTATACTTATGGCAGAAAAAAATTTAAGTCAAAAAAATTTTGAAGAAGCAAAAAAACGATTTCTTTCATTTAGAGGAAAAGGGTATGAATATGTTTCCGACGCTATTGATAAGATGAACAAATCAGACTTTGTGTTAAGCGAATCTATAGAGATAAAAGTATATAAGTTCGATATTAAGGCGCGCGTTTGCGACAATAGGTATGATGGGGATATAAAATATACTAAAGAATTTTTAGTAGAATATAGTATTTATATTACGGACAATGAGATGTATGCAGATTCAAAAAACATATATTATAGTTCTAATCCTACTAAATCTGAAGACTATATAGAGTTTGCCAAGGATGCTGCCGAAGAGTTGTATAAAAATAATTTTATCGATTTAGGATTTTGGTATGACAAAGCGTATATAAATCATGTACAGCAAAGTCAACCCGAAGTTGTCGATACTATTGACGTATACGAAGCTAATATGAAATATTTATACAAAGGAAAAGAAAAAACGCAGCCTATCAAAATTTTCGTAATGAATGAAATAGACGATATTAAAGTTGGTAAATTGTTGTGCGAGGGACAAGATAAAAGAAATAAAATCAAGCATCTTTTGATAGTTGGAGCCGGATTAATTATTTTTATTTTAATATTGGTAGGTTATTATTTTGACAATTTTAGATAATATATTTCAATTTTAACTAAAAGGGAGGGTGACCTCCCTTTTTAAATATCTAAAGTCATAAAATAGACGTCAAAAAAATTGAAAAATCATTAATTTATATGTTAAAATAAATTGATATGTATATAAAAAGCGTTGCTCTCAAAAACTATCGCAATTATTCGTCGGCTTACGTTACTTTTAACGAGGGTCTCAATATTGTTGTGGGAAAAAACGCTGCGGGTAAGACCAATCTCGTGGAGAGTATATACTGTTCCGCATTAGGCAAGTCTCCGCGTTCTAACAAATACAAAGACCTCATCAAGTGGAATGAAGAGAGTTGTTATATCAAAGTCGTCGTAGCCAAAAAATATAGAGATTATACTATAGAATTCGGCATAGACAATATGGACAAAAAAAGGGTGGCGATAGACGGCATACCGCTGACCAGACTAAGCGGGCTCGTAGGAATACTCAACGTGGTGTTTTTTAGTCCCGACGAGATAAAACTCATCAAAGAAAGTCCGCAAGAGCGAAGAAAATTTATAGATATAAGCCTATCTCAACAGTCGGGAGTATATCTTGACGCGCTGTCTAAATACAACGCCATTCTCAGCCAACGAAATAAGCTTCTCAAAGAAAAATTCAACGACGCTAATCTCGCCGCACAGCTCTATGCTTGGGACGTACAAATGGCAAAATACGGCGCGCAAATAATAGTTCAACGCTACGCCTTTGCCGATAGTATTGCAGTATATGCTAAGCGAATTCACGACCAAATCACCGAGGGAAAAGAGCAACTGTCGGTAAGTTACGAGAGCGGTTTGGAACGGGCGGAAAAGAGTGAGCTGGAGAGTAAGTTTTTGCAAAAATTACAACAAAACTTCGAAAAAGATAAAAACTTACAATACACTTCTTTCGGACCTCATCGCGACGACTTAGAGATATTATCCAACGGCATAGATATGCGCAAATTCGGCTCGCAAGGACAGCAACGTACGGTTGCGCTGTCACTAAAGTTTGCCGAAATACAACTATTTAAGGACGAATTGGGCGAAAGCCCGATATTATTGCTTGACGACGTTCTTAGCGAATTAGACGAGAGTAGACGCCGTCAACTCTTAGAGATGTCGTCTACACTACAGACTATTATTACTTGTACCGAGTTTGAAGAAGACGTGCAGGGTTACAAGACGATCAAGATTGTAGGCGGACAAGCGGTAGAATAAAAAATCGGACAAAACTCGCGCAATATTAATATATTATCTAAATATTTTATTAAAAAAATAAATTTACTATTGAAATTGTCGTTACTTTATAGTATATTTATAATTATCAATACGCAATTAGGAGCAAAATGTAGGAGCAAAATGCTTTTAGTAAGACCCGACCGTAAGCAGTACGAACAAACGCAAAGATTTTTGAATAAGACTTTTAAGCAAAAGTTTGAATCGGTCTTGCCAAAGATATACTGTAACGATAGATTTAGAGACAGTCATTTGGTTGCCGTTGAGTACGACAAGATTATAGGCGCTGTGGCTAATATTCCGATAGATTGGCGTATCGACGATATGATTATACACGGTGCGGGCATAGGAATGGTAGCAACTCACCCTCGCTATAGAGGACGGGGAGTGATGAAGAGTTTGCTTGACCAAGCTATAGAGAGGTGTAAGCAAGACGGCACGCAAGTCGTATTTTTGAGCGGGTATCTCGATAGATACAAGAGGTTTGGATTTTATCCGTCCGGCATAGAAAACTTATATACGTTGAGAGCGGATAAGGGGTGTGTCGACAAGGCGCAAGATTATACTTTTGAGTTGCTAAAAGGCGAACGGAAAGAGATAGAAACTCTGCGTAGCATCTACGAACAACAAGCCGTTAGATGGGAGAGGAAAGACTTTTTTGACACTCTTTGCACTTGGAAGTCCAAAGCTTATATCGTCAAAAAAAGCGGACACGTATTGGGTTATTTGGTAAAAAATAGATACGGAGCCGATATATCCGAGATAGTCGTTCCTACTCAAGAATTGGTTGCTACGACGACGGCTTGGATAATCCGCAACAACAAAGACAGCGTCAAGGTATGCGTTTCTCCTTACGATATGCACGCCAACGAAGAGCTTATTTTGCACAGCGAAAACTATTGTCAAATCAACGCCGAAAATTGGTTAATTTTAGACTATACTGGCGTGATTGAGACTTTGCTCAGAGCTAAAGTTAAGAGACAAAAAGTTGTGTCGGGGCGGGCGGTGCTTCAAATCGACGACGCAAAGTACTTGATAAGCGTGGACGGCGACAACGTAGACGTAACCCAAAGTGACGGACAAGCCGATATTGCGCTAACTAAAGAGCAAGCGACGAGGTTGTTATTTGGACCGAAAATAGTTGCATGCGAGAATAGCTGGCTAGATACGATATTGCCGTTGCCAATTTATATTCCGTCTATAGACATGGTATAGGGCGAGCGAGAGGAAGATATGAACGACAAACTAGATATGCAACAAGAACAAATACGAAAATTGTTGGATAGTAACAACGACGACCCTATCATTTTGAAGGACGAGCAAGGCAAAATGCAGGCTTACGACCAAGTAGCCGTTATTACGGTGCACGGTAGTATATATGCCATATTGGAACCGGTCGAAGCTTGGGAAGAACAAGAGGAATATTACCAACCAAAGGTGTTGGAAATTGTCAGCCAAAAGGGCAAAGATATACTACGAGAGGTAGATGAGGATACGGCGGAATACGTTTTGGTAGAGTACGACGCAATGATGGAAGAGCAAGAGGAATTTTGATAGCTAATTTTGCGCGTATCGTGTTGTGAGGTAACAAGGGCTTCTCAGCCTAAGGAGGAATTATGAATAAAATATCGGGATTTTTTGGCAAAGTCGGCGGCGTGTTCAAAAGCTTTGTCAAACATTGGAATCACCCTGCCGAGGGTAGGTTTGTTTCCAACAAAGAAATCGTAGCCTATTCCGTCGGTGGTATGGGCGTACAATTTATGGCAGCACTTACGGCGCAAATCACGCTGTCTGCCAACTGCTTGTTGCTGGGTTCCATCTATGGAATGACGCCAACTGAGCTGATGATTTTGTTGACTATCAACACGGTATTCACCTTGCTCATCCAACCTCTCAAGAGTTATTGGATTGACAACGTAGGCGCAAAGTCTAACAAAAACAGGGGCAAGGCGAGACCGTTTATTTTGTGGCTCGGACCACCGTCCGCAATACTCATCACGTTGTTTGCGTTTTTACCGAGAACATGGGCGCAAACCAATCACATGTTGCTCGTAGTATTGATTGGCGCGTTGTTCTTGGGTATGAACTTCGTATATCAATTCTTCTACGGAATGTATATACAACTTTCGCAACTCATAACGCCTAACACTACCGAAAGAGCCGACATTATCTCAATTTCGTCACTCGTGTATTCTATGGCTCCGACAATTACGGGCTCGATTTTCCCACTTATTGCCTCGGCATTCGACAAAGGACAACTTGACATCAACTTCTATAGAGTTATATTCCCTGTCTTCTCGGCAATAGGTTTGGTTACTTCTTTACTTGCCTTTTTCGGCACTAAAGAGAGAATAGTCGTTCCTAAGACTTACCAAGCTAAGGTTAAGTTTAAGGATGGTATGAAGGCAATCATTTCCAACAAATACTTCTGGATTATCAACACTTCCAACTGGTTCACCTTTGCAAGAGCGGCGATTACCGGTTGCTTGTACTGGTCTTACGTGTACATGCTCCAAAACGAAGCTATACAAGCGGTCGTATCTCTCGTAATAGGTACGGCATCGGGTATCGGTATGGCGGCGGCGCCTTTCCTCATCAGAGCAATGGGTAAGAAAAACGTCGTTATTGTCAGCAACGGAGCGGTATTGCTATCCAGTATAGTACTCATTTTCTTTAGCAGTAGTTACGTAATGTTTACTATATGTAGTTATATTGCATTCTTCGGCATCGCGGTACAACTCATCACCGCACCTGCAATGAACGCCGAAGCGCTAGACTATCAACAATATCTCACGGGAGATAGACTCGAAGGCTTTGCAGGCAACTTTACAATAATCAACTCTATCATCGCACTTGGTACCAACTTGATTATCCCTGCAATCTACACCTATCACGGACTATCCGACAACTACGACGTATTGTTCGATACTGCTATCAGAACGCCTATGTTCCGTTCTTTGGCAATTCTTGCGGCTGTAGGCTCGATTATGGTGACGTTGCCATATTTGTTCTGGGATTTGACTGAGAAGAAACACGGCGAAATCATCGAAGTACTCAAGCAAAGAGCAATCGAAGAAAACAAAGCGGCAGGCTTTGGCGAAGACGCAAGTTTCTTGTCCAGTGACGAAACTTTGAACGAGTTGTACGAAGAAGAAGTTACTACCGACAATGCAGACAACGCCGAAGTAGTAGAAACAATCGACGCTTCAACTGCTCAAGTCGAGGACGACGCAACGCAAGACGACGCCGAAGAAACGGAAGAACAAAACAAGGAGGAAGAATAATATGAAAAAGTTATCTATATTGGCAATCATATTGGTTGTATGCCTTAGTTTTTCAATGATGTTCAGCGGCTGTACTAAAGAACTAGATACTCAAGAAGGAATAGCGTATTTCGAAGAGGCAATCCAAGCAATTCAGACGGCGGATACCTATTACATAAGAACGGTTGTGGTAGAGAATGCCAGCAACAGCAAAGAGTATCAACTCAACGTCAAGGGCGACAAGATTCATTATACTATAGAGACCAATCAAGCAAGCAACACTTCTTACGAGCACACCTACTACTCGGACAACAACAAGTACGTGATGCCTACTAAGGACGTATGGAATACTATCCCAATGACCAAAGAAGCTTTTCTTCTCGAAGTCGGTCCATACACCAGAGAAGCACTCGTCGTAAAAATCAACGCTATCAATTTAGCATTGCAGACGGGAGTGCTGGTGCCTAAGACTATCGCTCAAGGCGATTATGTAACCACTTACACTTTTGAAGACATAGGCGAAGAAATGTCTGTCTTGCTCGGTGGCACGGCAAAAATCGGTGACAAATATCCGCTTACCATCGAGACGATAGCAGATAGAATAAGCAAGATTGTGGACAGCGATACGAGTCCAAAGATCAAGTATTATATCCTCTACGACGGACCAAAGATCACTATTCCAAAAGTAGCGGAATAATCAAACCAATCAATAGCGGGGACCAAAGCGTTTAGGCTGAAGTCCCCCTACTTTTTAGACGATTGTTAGTATTGCGTAAAATAAATTATACGGTATTTGACAAGCGAATGTAAATGTTTTAGAATATAATATATATATTTTGATATTATAGAGGACTTTTATGAAATATCTAGTAATACTCGGCGACGGAATGGCAGATTATCCTTGTCCTCAACTGGACGGGAAGACGCCGCTCGAAGTTGCTAACAAACCAAATATGGACGCGCTGTGCGCCAAGGGCGTGATAGGTCTGGTCAAGACCGTGCCCGACGGAATGAAACCGGGCAGCGACGTAGCCAACCTATCTATGATGGGTTATGCTCCCGACAAATATTATACCGGAAGGTCGCCTCTCGAGGCGCTGTCTATCGGTATAGATATGAGCGCAAGCGATATTGCAACCCGTTGCAATCTCGTTACTTTGTCTGACGACGAGCCTTTTGAGAACAAGGTAATGGTTGATTACAGCGCGGGCGAGATAACCACGCAAGAGGCAGAAGAGCTTATCAAAGCCGTGCAAGAAGCGCTCGGCAACGACAAGTATTCTTTCTATTCGGGAGTAAGTTATCGCCATTGTATGATTACCAAGGGAGGTAAGTTGGGCGCGCAATACACCCCGCCACACGACATCTCCGACAAGGTGATAGGCGAGTATTTGCCTAAGGGCGAGGATAGCGACGAGCATCTTGCCATGCTCCAAGCGTCTTACGAATTGCTCAAAGACCACCCAATCAATCTCGAGCGTATCAAGCAAGGCAAAAACCCCGCCAACTGCATTTGGTTGTGGGGCGAGGGAAGTAAGCCCGCGCTTGACGACTTCGGACAAAAATACGGACTAAAGGCGGGCGTTATCTCCGCCGTTGACCTCGTCAAAGGCATAGGCATAGGCGCGGGTATGACGAGTTGGGACGTTGAGGGAGCTACCGGCACCTATCACACCAATTTTGAGGGCAAAGCCAAGAGAGCAATCGACGCCTTCAAAGAAGGTTACGATTACGTTTATATCCATATGGAAGCGCCCGACGAATGCGGACACCAAGGCGACCTTGACAACAAAATCAAGGCGATAGAACTTATCGACGAAAAGGTGGTGGGATATTGTAAGAGAGAGCTGGACGATATGGGAGAGCCCTATCGCATACTCATTGCTCCCGACCATCCGACGCCTATCGCTATCAAGACCCACGTGGGCGACCCTGTGCCTTTTATTCTGTACGACAGTAGTAGCGACATAGAAAGCGGATACACCACCTACAACGAGAAAACTGCCAAGGCAAGCGGAATTTATTACGAGCCTTGCCAAGACTTGATAGACGACTTTTTGAGTAAGCCCGAAGAAACGCAAGAGGAGGTTGTGCCTACCGAAGAGCAGAAGGGTGACGGCGTTGCCGTTGCTCCCGTTCAGCCGATAAGCGACAACAAGCCGCCTAAGGCTAAGAAACCTCTAACCGCCAAACAAAAGAAAAATATAATCATCGCGGTGCTTTGCATAGTGGCAATCATCGGTGTTGGCTTGGGTGTCGGTTTGCCCGTTTATTTCCATTTCAAAGACAAGATAATGGTTGCGGAAGCCGCCGACTTCAACAAAGACATAACCAAAGGCACGTATTTCGTCTTGTCCAAAGACGTCGTGATTGACGGTGACCTCGATATGAGCGCAAGGGGTAATTATAGCATAGACTTGCAAGGGCATACCCTTACCGTTAGAGGTACGCTGACATATTCTACCGACTCTGCCAAGGATATAAAAATTGGCAACACCAAGAAGAAAGCCTACGTAGAGGGCGGCGTAATCGACGCTGATAAGATAGTGATTTCCACCCTCAACGCCAACGTAGAGATTCTCAGCAATACGCAGACGGGTAGGGCGGAGATAGTAGCTAAACGCGTGACGATTTCTTCTATGACCGCTGCGGACGGAATATCCGTCGGAGCGCAAAATATCTCCTTGACTGGTGCAATTTCTACGGGCAATGCGTCGCAAATCATACTTTCGTCCACGGCGGTTGACGCCAACGCTCAAGCGAGCGCAACGGGCAAAATCGGTGGCAAGTTGGCTTTGGAAAACGTTGACTTGATTGCAACCGCGTCTTCTAGCATTACTTCGATTGTATTGGATGACCAATCTACCGCCCAAATAAGCGGCACGATAGAGGCAGGCATCGAGGGAGGAAAGAAAGTTGCAATGCTCGGCGGACACTCTTGCTCGGAATACAAAAACGTAGCAACGTTGGCAATTTATAGAGCAGGCGCAGGAGACTACACCATCAAGGGGTGCGACAAGGTGGTCTATATTGACAAACTAGCCACCCCGGTAGACCTCATCATCGAAGAGCGCGCGGGAGGCAAAATATTCGCCGTCAGCGCCAAAGTGGTGGGTGCAACCAATTACGTATTCAACGTAGACGGCACCGAGCACGTTGCTAGCGGCAATCAGCTGGATATATCCGCGCTTATGAGCAACGGCGGGGCAGGAAAGCATATTATCACGGTTTACGCCAAAGGAAACTATGACTTTGCAACCTTAGAGATCGCGGATGCGACGGTCTATGTGGACAGCGATTCTACCAAGATAGAATATGCCTACAAGATAACTCTTGCAACTCCCGAAAACTTACAAGTGGCGGAGGATAGCAACGGTATTTATCTTGCATTTAGCAAAGTAGATTTTGCCGACTATTATACGGTCGACGTTGCGGGACAACAACTCAGGTTTGAAGCCGACAAAGACGCAGCCACCCAAAAGTTCTACTTGACCGAGGTGCTCAAAGAAGTAGGCAACTATTCCGTCAGAGTGACGGCACATAGCAACGTTGCGGAGATTTTATCTAGCAAACAAGCAATGACCAGCTATACCAAAACGCAGCAACTCGGCGTGGCTACGGAACTGACCGCTCGTGAAAACGGCGCGCAAATCAACGTAAGTTGGAGCGCTGTAGAAGGCGCCGACAGCTATATAATCTTCGCTAACGACGGCGGTAGACTAGTGGAGCTAGGTAGAACTTCGATGACCTCTTTCAGCTTTGACAAGACCTTGCTCGGTAGCGCAACGGAAGTTTCCGTCGTAGCGCAAGGCAACGGGTATTATATTACGGGCGGGTTTGCAACCACCCCTATAGTTTGACGGAGTTGACGGCAGATATACGTCGCAATACTGTGTCAAAAGGCAACTTTTCTCGTTCACGTACGCTTTAGTACGCTCGCTTCGATAAGGTTGCCTTTTTCATTGTTTTGCTTATTTCTCTATCGTGAGAGATTAGTCGGGTAACGGTGGATATGCTTTGCTAAAAGGTCCCTTCGTGTAAAGGGTGCTCCCGACGATAGTCGGGTGTGGGATTGCGTCTTATTTTATACTTTGTGAGTACGGCTATAACTGCGCAAGCGACCGTTAGGTCGCGCGCCGTAAGTTTACGACTGGTCGTAGATGAGGAGCGAGCCAAACGATAAACGATGATTGCATATAATATAGTAATCGAGTCGGAGCGACGGTGAGCGAACGTGCAAAGGGAGCTGGCTCGGCTTTGCCGAGACGGCGGGATTGTAAAATTTGCATCTCTGTCATCAAAAGGTGGTATATTCTTCCAAGATTGTTTATGTTTACGGGAGCCTCTATTCTTTGAGAAAAACGCAAATAAAACAACTAAAAGCACGCCCTATATTAATTGCAATTAGCTAGGCGTGCTTAAATTTTATAAAGCTAGTTTTTCTCGATACGTATCGAGTTTTTGCTATCATATCACCACGAAGTCGCCTTTGGTGATAAAGAGGAAACTGATAAGGGCAAGTATCACGGTGATGACAACTTGGTGTAGCACGTAGACGGGCAGGGCGATTTTTCCCCAAAAGTTGATAGGTTTGTACCAATCGTATTTTCCGAGCCATGGGAGCAAGGACTTTTTGTTGGGGTACAGCACGTTAGCGGCGCTTGCGCCAATGAGCATGTAGCCCACCAAAGGAAAGATTGGCTGATAGTCGGCGGAAAAGCTCTCGTAAGGGTTGCCGTAGAAAAATTCTCCCACCCATGCCCAGTTGTTGTTGTCTACGAATATTTGGTTATTTACCTCGTACATTGGCATGAGTAGCATATTGGTAAAGACTATAAAAAAGCCAATTCCGAGGCAGGTGAACGCCGTCTTTTTTTTGTCGTGACGACAAATAAAATCAATGAGTGTCCACAGCAAAATAGCCACGGCGAACATATGCAGTATGCCAAAGGTGATAGGGGTGTCCATTATGGTCGTTACTATCGTCACCAGCACGGCGCACACCGCCACTTCGATACCTCTCTTGAGGTTGGACTTGCTAAACGCCGTCGAGATACCGCACAGAGAGCAAAAGATGATGACTACCAGCGGTTGGACGAACTCTCTAATAGGGCTAGTCCAATAAGTACGCGCGTTTTGCCAAAGATTATAATAAAATTCGCTCCCGCTTGCTTCAAACCAAGCCCGACCGAATACGAATGCAAAGTTGTACATCGTATGGTCAAAAATCATCAGCATCACGCAAACCGCTCTTAGGAAGTCAAGTTCCCAGATGCGCTGTTTGGTTTGTTTGGGGAGCGAACGCTTACGCATATTTATCTAATTTCTTCTTTTCCGCCCATGTACATGCGCAGAGGAGCAGGAATAGCAATCGAGCCGTCCTCGCGCAGATTGTTTTCCAAGAACGCAATTAGCATACGAGGAGGAGCAACGACGGTGTTGTTGAGGGTGTGAGCGAAGTAGTTGCCTTCTTTGCCCTTAATTCTTATGCCGAGGCGTCTTGCTTGAGCGTCGCCGAGGTTAGAACAGCTACCCACTTCGAAGTATTTCTTTTGTCTTGGGGACCAAGCTTCAACGTCGATGCTCTTGACTTTGAGGTCGGCAAGGTCGCCCGAGCAACATTCCAAAGTGCGAACGGGTATATCGAGGGAGCGGAAGAAGTCCACGGTGTTGGTATATAGCTTGACAAACCAATCTCTGCTATCGTCAGGGTGACATACGACTATCATCTCTTGTTTTTCAAATTGGTGAATGCGGTACACGCCCCTCTCTTCTATGCCGTGCGCGCCCACTTCCTTACGGAAACAAGGGGAATAGCTGGTGAGAGCCTTAGGAAGCTCGTCCTCGCTGAGCACCGTGTCCATAAACTTGCCTATCATAGAGTGCTCGGACGTACCGATGAGATAGAGATCCTCGCCCTCGATTTTGTACATCATATTCTCCATTTCGGTAAAGCTCATTACGCCCGTAACGACGTTGCTTCTAATCATAAAAGGCGGGATATAATAGGTAAAGCCTCTGTCTATCATAAAGTCTCTGGCATACGACAAAATCGCGCTGTGCAGACGGGCAATATCCCCGCAAAGGTAATAGAAGCCGTTGCCGCTGGTTCTTCTGGCGCTATCGAGGTCGATGCCGTGCAGTCTTTCCATAATGTCAACGTGATAAGGCACTTCGAAGTCGGGAACTTTTGGCTCGCCGAAGCGTTCTACTTCCACGTTTTCGCTGTCGTCCTTTCCGATAGGCACGCTGTCGTCGATGATATTAGGAATGACCATCATTCTCTTCTTTATCTCGTTAGAGAGCTCTTCCTCTTTGACTTCGAGGTCGGCGAGTTCTTTGGCAAACTCAGCCACTTGCGCTTTAACTTTTTCGGCTTCGTCCTTTTGACCCTTTGCCATCAGAGCGCCTATTTGTTTGGAGAGGGCGTTGCGTTGCGACCTGCAATAGTCACCGCGTTGCTTGCATTCTCTAAACTCTTTATCCATTGCCAAGACCTCGTCTACGAGGACGAGCTTTTCGTCTTGGAACTTCTTTTTGATATTTTCTTTTACCAATTCGGGATTGGTTCTTACTAGTTTAATATCCAGCATAATTTTCTCCTTATTTGACTACTATGTTTACGAGGCGTTTCGGTATAACGATTGTCTTAACCACATTCATACCTTCGAGCAGTGCTTTGACTGTAGGCTCTTCGAGAGCGATTGCTTTGATTTGTTCTGCGTCCGCGTCGCTAGGAACGACGATTTTCGCCTTAACTCTGCTGTTGATTTGCACGGCAAGCTCATATTCGTCCTTGACTAGAGCCGACTCGTCGCAGGTAGGGAATGCGCGGTTGAACACGCTGTAAGGCCCACCCATCATCTCATTGAGTTCCTCGCTCACGTGAGGCACGAAAGGCGCAAGGAGCAACACTAGGTCGTCTACGCAAGAGTAGAAGAACTCTTGATTTTTGTTGTCGCCGAGGTCGCTGTCGTACTTGTACAACGCGTTGACGAACTCCATCAAGCGGGCGATAGCCGTGTTGAAAGAGAAGGTTTGCATATCGGCGTCAACTCTACCTATTGTGTAGTTGCGCACGTAATTAAGTTCTTTTTCGGCTTTGCCTAGCTCTTGTTTCGGTTGATTCTTTTTGGCTTTGATTACCAATCTTTCCACTCTCTCGAGGAATTTGATTATAGAATCTATACCGTTGGCATTCCAAGGACCGCCCTCGATATAAGAGAAGCCGAACATGAGGTACATACGGAATGCGTCCGCGCCGTACTTCTTGACGTAGTCGTCAGGGGAGATGACGTTGCCTCTCGATTTACTCATCTTGTTGCCGTCGGGACCTAGAATAGTGCCTTGGTGCACGAGAGAGGTAAACGGCTCGTCGAAGTTGAGGTATCCCATATCTCTCAAGGCTTTGGTAAAGAAACGCGCGTAGAGCAAGTGCATACAAGCGTGCTCGGCACCGCCGATATACTTGTCCACAGGCAACATTTTGTTGATAATCTCGGGGTCAAACGCCATTTTGTCGTTGTGAGCGTCAGGGTATCTAAGGAAGTACCAGCTCGAACAAACGAATGTGTCCATAGTATCGGGGTCGCGTCTTGCAGGTCTACCGCATATAGGACAAGTGGTGTTCATAAATTCTTCGCTCTTGAGCAGCGGCGACTTACCGTCAGGCGTAAAGTCTACGTTGTATGGTAGCTTTACAGGCAGTTGGTCCTCGGGAACGGGAACTTCTCCGCAGTGGTCGCAGTGAATGATAGGGATAGGACAACCCCAATATCTTTGACGGGATATGAGCCAGTCTCTTAGACGATAGTTGGTCTTGACACCGCCTTTGCCCATCTTTTCGAGTTTGGCTAGGATAGCGGGAATAGCCTCTTCGGTGGTCATACCGTCAAACTCTCCGCTATTGACGAGCACGCCGTGTTCGCAATAAGGCAAGTCGTCTGCGCTACCGTCTGCGCTCTTGATAACTCTCTCGATTTTGAGGTTATACTTGTCGGCAAAAGCAAAATCTCTGTCGTCGTGCGCGCCTACGCCCATGACTGCGCCCGTACCGTATGAGCCGACCACGTAGTCGCCTATCCAAATAGGCACTCTTTCGCCGTTGATAGGGTTGATGCAGTAGCTACCCGTAAAGGCGCCCGTCTTTTCTCTGGTGGTGGATAGTCTGTCGATTTCGGCAATCTTAGCCGTTTGCGCCTTGTAGTCCTCCACGGCTTGTTTTTGCTCGGGAGTTGTGAGTTTGTCGACGAGAGGATGCTCGGGAGCAAGCACGACGTACGATACGCCGAAGATTGTGTCGGCACGAGTGGTAAACACTCGGAACTTATCGCCCGTTGCGCACTCGAATTCTATCTCACCGCCTTGCGATTTGCCAATCCAATGTCTTTGCATTGCCTTGGTTTTCTCAGGCCAATCGAGCTTGTCCAAACCTTGCAATAGCTCTTCAGCGTAGTCGGTGATTTTGAAAAACCATTGAGTTAGATTTTTTCTGATAACGGGGTGACCGCATCTCTCGCAACAGCCGTCGATTACTTGCTCGTTGGCAAGCACGGTATTGCAGTCGGTACACCAGTTGACGGGTGCTTGTTTGCGGTAAGCCAGACCCTTTTTGTACAACTGGAGGAATATCCATTGCGTCCACTTATAGTATTCCGGCAAGCAAGTTACCACCTCGTAGTCCCAGTCGAAGCTACCTCCGATAGCTTTGAGCTGTCCTTCCATCGTTTCGATGTTTTTGAGGGTGCTGTCTTGCGGGTGAACGCCCGTTTTGATAGCGTAGTTTTCGGCTGGCAAACCAAAGGCGTCGAAGCCCATTGGTTGGAAGACCTCGTAGCCCTTCATTCTTAGGTATCTCGCATAGCTGTCGCTAGGACCGTAGTTGTACCAGTGACCGGCGTGCAATTTGGCGCCCGAAGGGTAGGAGAACATCTCCAAAACGTACTTCTTTTTGTCCGTTTTGGACTTGTCAAAACTATATAGGCGAGTATCCGCCCAAGTTTTTTGCCACTTTTTTTCAATGTTGATAAAGTCCATTTTCATTCCTCAGAAAATTGTAGTTGGTGATACAAATATAATAATATTATATTAAGAAAAAATTGTCAACACATACGCGCGCAATATCCGTCGTCAAAGTGCTAGCACCAGCCACAAGCCGAGTAGCGCCGTGAGTAGCGTTGGCAAGGCAACGATTACGCCCACCTTGACGAAACTAACGTAACTAAACTGCAAGCCGTGTTTTTTGAGGATATTGCTCCACATTATGCCCGCCAAAGCGCCAACGGGAGTAAGGCAAGCGCCTAGGTTGGAGCCGATGACGGTCGCATATAGGGCGCAAGTTGCGGTATGCCCTGACAAGTTGGAAATTATTGAAGAAAACAACACGCTCATAGGTATGTTGTTGACCAAGTTGCTCACAAGAAAAGACCCTACACCGTACGTGAGTATAGTCGGCGTAGAATAAAAGGTTTCCGCTATAGTTTTCGTTACGCCCTTGCCGTCTAGGGCAAAAATCAATACGAACATAGAGAGCACGAAAGGCACGAGTTGCCAAGGCGCCCGTACCAAGCTTTTGCCCAGCACTTTGGGCGGACGCTTTCTAATCGCTCCGATTATGAGGTTAAAAATACATAGCGACAAAGCAGACAAACTCGCAATCAGCCACATTTCCAGCCCCAAGTAAGGACCGATAGCAAGCAATACCGTGCATACGGCAAGGTGAACTATTCCCACGACCAGCAACGGCTTATCATTCAATTCAACGATAGGTGTATCGGTCTCGATTGGGGCAGATAGAGAGCGACGGAAGAGCAAATATAGCAACGCTAGAGATACGAGCCCCGCCGCCACGGTGGGCAGTATCATCACTTTGAAATAATCCCAAAAGCTCTGTGAAGCAAAGGTCGCCAAGTATATATTGGTAGGATTGCCTATTATGAGTGCCATGCTCCAAGTATTGGCAGCGACGAATTCCGTAGCAACGTAAGGCAAAGGATTGATTTTTGCCGCTTTGGCGAAGTAGCAGATAAAGGGCGTAAAGGACAGTATGATTATGTCGTTAGAAGTAAATACCGTCAATACGGCAACGATTAGATAAAGCGATACGAACAACCTCTTTTGACTGTTGCCCGCTCTCTTTAGCGTTACGCTTGCCAAATATCCGAATAAACCCAACTCGTCCAAAAAGACCGACAGCAAAGTCATCGAGATAAATAGCACCAAAATTTTGAGAGGGTTGACGGGGGTGTCGGCAATCAAAAAAGCCGTGACTGAAGATAGAGAGGTTTGTCCGCAAAGCAAGACTACGATTGCACCTAAAAGCGTAATAACCCAATACGTGTCCACAGAAATTTTGCCAATGCGCAGTTTCGGAAAAAACAATACCGCCGTTATCATCAATAAACAAGTGGCGGTACATATTATTATTAACGGCAACATTTTCGACTTCCTCTAAGTAATTGACGAGAGCATTATAGTCCCGTATATTTTGGATGTCAATCTATCGCCTATCAAAAAATAAAAAAATTTTTAGCAGTTTTTTGCTCTCGATATGACAGCGGCAGTTGCTTGCTAAGGTCAAGTTTTGTTAGGCGTTAGCCTCTTGCGCGTCTTCTCCGTCGTCGGCGACTTCTTCCGAGTACTCTTGCGCCGCACAAGTTGCGGCGACTTCTTCGAGCAGTTGACATTGTTGAGGTTGCAAAGCGTTTTCTTTGGCAAGAGGCAAGACGTCTTTGCCCGTAGCGCACTCTTTGACGGTTTTGGATAGGGCAATCAACGCTATGGCATTTGGCAATACCATTAGGTAGTTGAACATATCCGTCAACTCCCACACGAGGTCGTTGGAGAGTATCGAGCCGAGAAAGATGAAGCCCACGGCAAGCACGGTATATACGACGGTGGCTTTTTTGCCAAAGAGGTAGTCTACGTTGAGTTTGCCAAATAGATTCCAGCTCAATATGGTCGAAAAGGCAAAGAAGAACAAGCAAACCGCAACAAAAATCGCGCCCGCCTTATCTCCCGCCAGTCCGCCGAAAGCAAGTTGCGCCATATTGGTTTTGTCCACGCCGTCTGCGCTGCCAGAAGCTAGAATCCCATCGCCCGCATATAGAGAAGAGATGACGACGAGTGCCGTCAAAGTAATCACGACGAAGGTGTCGATAAACATGCCCGCCATAGCTACCACGCCTTGGTCGTGAGGCTTTTTGACTTGCGCTAAGGCGTGTGCGTGAGGTGTAGAGCCCATGCCCGCCTCGTTGGAGAACAAGCCTCTCTTGGCTCCTTGGCTAAGAGCCGTCTTGAGAGCCGCGCCCACACCACCGCCGATGATGGCTTGCGGAGCAAAGGCATACTTGAATATCATAGCAATGCTTTGAGGCAAAACTTTGACGTTGGCGAAGATGACCACCAACGAGCCCAAAATATATAGAATTGCCATAATAGGAACTATTTTTTCCGTAACTTGGGCAATACGTTTGACCCCGCCGAAAAAGACTGCTCCGCAAAGAATCGCAATCACCAAACCCACCACCCAAGAAGGTATGCCGAGCGCGTTGTTGAAGGTCGAGGCGATAGAGTTGGATTGCACCATACAACCCATAAATCCTAGCGCAAGCACGATAGCCACGGCAAAAAAGCCCGCGAGGAACTTGCCGAAGTTACCCTTAAAGGCGCGTCTTATGTAATAGACGGGTCCTCCTTTGACCGAGCCGTCTTCTTCGACGACGCGGGTCTTTTGAGCCAGCACGGCTTCCGCGTATATCGTAGCCATGCCGAAGAATGCAATTACCCACATCCAAAAGATAGCTCCGGGACCTCCTAGGAGAATAGCTCCGCACGCTCCGATGATATTGCCCGTGCCGACTTGAGAGGCGACGGCGGTAGTCAAGGCTTGGAAAGAACTCAGACCGCCTCCGTTTGCTTTGCCCTTAAGAGACAACTCGCCAAACATTTTTTTCATACCTTCGCCAAAACAACGCACTTGAACAAAGCGAGTTTTGACAGTAAAAAATATACCCGTACCGAGAAGCAGGATTATGAGAAGGTAGTCGGAAAGGTAAGAATTGATTGTCTGTACAACCTTGAGTAAAGCGTCCATTATATCTCCGAGAATCCACGGTTGGTGGAAAAGTCGGCGAGTGCCAACGGAAATATTGTATTATATAATAGGGGTATTTGGCAACCGATTTTTAGTCAATTAGCGTCAGCAGACGCCAAAAAGTCGATACGTGTCGCAAAAATCGATACTTTTGCCTTGTTTTCTAATGCATTCTGCCGACAAAAATGCTTGTTTTTATTGAAATCTTTGTAAATATATGGTAAAATAAATCGTATATTTTTCGGAGGAGAGCAATGAACAGCCAATCCATTCAGATTATGATAGCTATGGTGATTTATATGGTCGCCGTTATAGTTATCGGTATAGTGTTTGCGCGACGCGCCAACAACAGCACCGACAACTATCTTTTGGGAGGACGAAGCCTCGGTCCGTGGGTGACGGCGATGAGTGCCGAAGCGTCCGACATGAGCGGTTGGTTGCTTATGGGTCTACCGGGGGTTGCCTATTGGTGCGGACTTGCCGATGCCATTTGGACGGCGATAGGACTTGCCATAGGTACTTACGTCAACTGGCTTTTGGTGTCCAAGAGACTGCGTCGGTACAGCATCAGAGTCAACAACGCCATCACCTTGCCCGAGTTTTTCTCCAATCGTTTTAGAGAGAGCAAAAAGATAATCATGACGCTGTCGGCGCTGTTTATATTGATATTCTTTACCGTGTACGCGGCAAGTTGTTTCGTTACGTGTGGCAAGCTTTTTTCTGCGCTCTTCGGTCTTGACTACAAAATAATGATGATAATAGGCGCGGTTTTCGTCTTGGCATACACCATTCTCGGCGGATTTTTGGCTGAGAGCGCGTCGGACTTTATGCAAGCAATAGTTATGATCGTCGCGCTTGCCAGCATGATAATCTTGTGTACTATCAAGGCGGGCGGTATAGGACAAGTCATCGAAAACGCAAGACAAATCCCGGGCTTTTTGGAGTTTTTCCAAATTGCCAACCCTAGCATTGGAGAGAACGGAGAGCAGCTCGTCGAAGCGGGCAAGCCTGTCTTTGGCGAGGCGGGCGCCTACGGTTTCCTTACCGTAATCTCCACTCTTGCTTGGGGCTTGGGATATTTCGGTATGCCGCAAGTTTTGCTTAGATTTATGGCAATAAGGTCGGAGAAAGAACTCAAACCTTCGAGAAGAATAGCAATGGTATGGGTAGTTATATCCTTGCTTGTTGCAGTATTTATCGGTATCGTAGGCAGACAGCTTTTCCCAACGGCGCACCTTACGGGCTCGAGTGCGGAGAACATATTCATCACATTGTCTACCTCGTTTTTGCCACCGCTCGTTGCGGGCGTGGTTATGGCGGGCATTTTGGCGGCAACGATTTCTTCGTCCGACTCGTATTTGCTTATAGCGGCGTCGGCTTTCGGCAAAAACATTTTCCAAGGCGTGGCAAAGAAGAACGCAACGGACAAGCAGGTTATGTGGGCAACTCGTATTACCTTGCTTGCAATCGTGCTCATTGCCATACTCATCGCGCTTGACGAGGATAGCGTAATATTTACTATCGTATCGTTTGCTTGGGCGGGCTTTGGCGCTACTTTCGGACCGCTCGTGCTCTTCTCGCTCTTTTGGAAGCGCATCAACAGACCCGGTGCGATTGCCGGCATGGTTGGCGGAGCGGGCATGGTATTTTTGTGGAAGCTCGTCATCAGACCTCTCGGCGGAGTATGGGGAATATACGAACTTTTGCCTGCATTTATCTTCTCGAGTATTTGCATAGTGGTGGTATCGCTACTCACCGCAAAGCCGTCTCAAGAGATTGTGGACGACTTCGAGGCTGTGGCTAAGGGTGAGACCGTTCCTTATGAGGGCGGCAAAGCCGTAGTACAACAAGCCGAACAAAAAGAGCAAACACAAGCCTGATTGCTATTGACAAAAGTTTTGGAAATTTATAAAATATTGTTGGAGTGTAACAAGGGGTGAATTATGAAAAAGGTTGAAGTTGACAACAAAGAAAAAGAAACGTGCGTTTACGAGCCAAAAAAGAAGACGCTTTTCTACAAGTTTTGTTATTCGGTAGTCAAGTCGTTGTATGCTAAGAGAGAGTTTTTGGGCATGGAGAACGTTCCGGAAGAAGCGTCTATCTACGTAGGCAACCATGCTCAAATGAACGGACCTTTGGTGGCGGAATTGTATTTTCCTCTCAAACACTTGACGTGGATGGTGGGCGAGGTTGCCAATCGCAAAGAATTCCCCGCCTATGCAATGAAGGACTTTTGGCCGTACAAACCCAAGAGTGTAAGGTGGTTTTACAATATGGCTGCGCACATGCTCGCACCGCTGGCGCAAAATCTCTTTTCTTGTGCCGACGTAATACATATGTATAGAGATCACCGCATCTTTACCACTTGTAAGACGACTATAAAGTGCCTAAACGAAGGCTACAACATCATCATCTTCCCCGAGTGCAACGACGAGTACAATCATATAGTCAACGACTTTGAGAGCAATTATATTGACCTTGCCAAGATGTACTATAGTAGATACAAAAAGATACTCAAGTTCGTGCCTATGTACAACGCCGCCAAACTTCAAAAGGTGGTATTCGGCAAGCCGATAGCATACGACCCTAACGTCCCTATTGAAGAGCAACGCGTTACTATCAACACCTATCTCAAAGAAGAAATCACTCGTCTCGCGGAAGAACTGCCCGTGCACGACGTCATCACTTACAACAACTTTGGCAAGTCGCACTATCCGAAGAATAAGGCAGAACTCAATACGTATGAGCAAAATCACCCGGGACAAGTCGCGCCTAAGGTTGACGAAACGGAGACACCTCTACCAACCGAAAGTCAAGAGAGCAATGCTCCAACCGCCGAAGAATAATACAAGTAAACAAAAAAGCCCCGATTATTCGGGGCTAATTTATTGTTCGTCCGACCTACCTAGGAAGAAGTCCAATTTCCCCACTCTTTTTCTAAAGTTTGCATTCCATTCAAACAGCTCAATTTTGATAAAAACCTCGTTTGCAAGATTCTTTTGACAAGATGCAAAGTTTTTTTGACATAATGCCAAAATATTTTGACATAGTGCAAGAAATGCTTGCTTGAATTCCCGGAGTTTGTATTGTATAGTAAAAATAGAAGTCTAATGCACGGCGAAAAGAGTTCTTCGTTATTCGCGCCCTAATAATTAGCCGTGAGAAAAACTTCGGAGGACATATTTTTTAGACAGTTACTTAGCTAACGAATAGCGTCAAAATCATAAATTTAAGGTAGAGTACGACCAAACGTATGCGTGGACGATCTGCGTCTTAGGAGCTTTGCAAAGTCTTAGGTAGAAGGTATCATTAGAATTGCGCCAAACAATCGTCAAGATGCTATCGGTCGTATATCGCAGACACTTCGGTATATTGGGCTTGCTGATAAATACTTATTTGGCAAACCAACAAAAACAAATGATAAACAACAAAAACTGAATCACACATTCTAATCCACAAAATATATAAATAAGCAGTATAATATACAATAACTATTTATTAGGAACTATACATGAAAAATTATCGAAAGTTTTTGACCATGATATGCATTATCGTCATTCTATGCACTATGGCGATAGCATTGATTGGATGTGAGAAAGAGGAAGAAATACCTTGGTGGAAAGACAAGAGTAATATAGAAGTGATTTTTGAAGACGAACGAACAGTCGAGAAGACGCAATATTCTTCATTAAAAAATAGAGATAACGTGCATTTTACTTATTATATCGATTCGCAAACTACGGTTGAATATATACCTAATATGAGATTGACGTATAAGGGTGAAGACCAAGACGTTATTATACATTACTATAAAAAATACTATTACGAATATGACTACATAAAGCAAGAGTATATCATGGATAAACCACTGCCACTCGGAAAAATAAAGGAGCCAGGAAGGTATCAAGTAATAGTGGAGTTTTATCAAGACCCAAAAGATTTGGAACATTATGAAAACCGTGTTTATAAAGAATATATAAATATTGATGTTATTTGGAAGGAGTAGGATTTGAAGAAAAAAATAGTAATTACTTGTCTTTCAATTGCAATACTATTGGTCGCAACTATAATGATTCTATATTATGGTTTCGGCATTCCCGATTGTGGAAGAAACGAAAAAAGCGACAGAGCATACGTGAAAGACCTGACAGGGATAGAGATCCCGCAAAACTCGAAAATGCTGTATAAATACAAAAACGACAGTCTGTTTCCTGTTCAAGGAAGGCGCCCCGGGTATTCTGTTTATAAATTCGAAACTGAACCTTCGGATTGGATGGAAGCAAATATATTTTCAAAAGTTCCAAATGAAGAATTTGAAAGTGAATTCACTGCAGAAGTTCCTGAATGGATAACGGAATCTCTTTCGGAAAAAGTTTCCCCCGATTTTAACTCGCCCTATTATTGGCTTAAAACGAAAAGTTGGGTTTATTTTGTCTATCAGCCAGAGACGCTGATGCTTATTATATTTGTACATCAGGCTTGAAAAGCAAATGATTTATGGAGGTAAAACAATGAAAAATTATCGAAAATTTATGGTTGTGTTATGCGTTATCGTTACTCTATGCAGTATGGCGATGACATTGATTGGATGTGAGAAAGAGGAAGAAATACCTTGGTGGAAAGATGAAGACAACGTAGAGTTGATTTTGGAAGATTCGCGAACGGTTGAAAAAGTGCAAGTTTCTAAATATTTGTAAGACGATGTCTGCATGTCAGACTGATTTGATAATTAGGAAATAAATAAAAAATTACTTAGATTATAACTAATAAAAATGGAGTGTGTATGAAAACGAAAGAGTTAACCAAGACATTATTATGTGCAATCCTTATGGTGGCAATTATAGCAACGATATTGGTTTTTGCTATTAATAATGAGAGTGCAAAAGATAAAACAAGTTTATCTTTATTTCCAACAGAAAATGTGCCTAGACCATCGCTATCAGACTTTAAAATGATGGGAAATCGTTTGGTTACATATACGGGAGCAGCAACAACAATCAGAGCTGTTGATTTTCCACAAGGAATAACAACTATAGGAATTAACGCTTTCTCGCCATCGAGCATTGAGTATGTAGAGTTGCCGGAAACTGTTACAAAACTGGAAAACAATAGTTTTTATGGATGCAACACGTTGAAAAATATTTCAATCCCGGCAAGTTGCACAAGTGTGGGATACGCAGCTTTTCATGGTTGTAACAATTTGGAAAAAGTAGTCATCAAATTTGATAACCCCGACGTATTTGCACATGGGGTATTTTCGTCGGGAAATCACGATTTTGATCTTTTTGTTCCTAAAGATAGCTTTAATGATTTCTATAATTCTTCAAAATTTACAAATGTAAAAACCAATTTAAAATTATGGAACGTCAATTTGACTATTTCGGATTTCAACAATGGACAAAGTTATAATGGTAATATTAGTTTTGGTCAGACGGTAACTTTGCCGGTACCTAACAAGGATGGATATGCTTTTACGGGGTGGAAAGATGCATTAAACAATGACATGGACAATACTTTTCGTTGGATGTTTTTGGAAGATTGTTCTATTACTGCAACTTGGGAAATTGAGCAATACGAAGTAGTTTACAATGGTCGTGACGGACAGCAATACTATTTGACAGCCAATGGTTTTTCGTCAACACCAGTGAAAATTACTTATGGAGAACTGCTAGGCAATAGTCTTATTCAAAATTTGTATGAGCAATTTAGAAATCCAGGAGAATATTTGGAGAGTGTAACGATTAATAATATCAATGTAAGCAACGGAACTTGTATTTGGGATTTGGGAGAAAACAATGGTAGATATATTATAGATTTAAAGTTTTCTCAAAAACATTATAATCTTAGGTTTGACAGCACCTTGTCGAATGTGAGCGTTGGAAATATTGACAACTTGGAGTACGGAGATCAAGTAGTTTTGCCAACGATTCCACAAGGGAGCAAAAAAGGGTATTTATTTGCACATTGGTATGTGACTAATGAGAATTATTCGGGAGATAGAATCATTAATTTTAATACGATGCAAGATTGTGACTACAACAACAATTCGGCATACATAAACTTATGGTTAAGAGCAACTTTTTCTCCAAAAACTTATACGGTTTATTTAAATGCCAATGGAGGCGCTTGCACACAGGAAACCGTAACTGCTACATATGATCAGCTTTTGCCTTATATTTCAACTCCAACAAGAGAGGGATATAGATTTATGGGGTGGCAATATGAAAACAATAGAGTGGATAATAGGCTATGGATGATAGATGAAAACAATGTTACCATATATGCTATTTGGGAAAAATTGTACACTATTACGTTGGACACAAAAGGTGGACAAGTTTCAGGAAGTCAATCTTTTGAAGTGATTTATGGTGAAAACATTGGCAATAAACTAAAACAGCCGACAAGAGATAAACATAGATTTTTGTATTGGTCATACAATGGACTGCAAATAAATAATTCTACCACTTGGAATGAAAGAAACAATGGAACGGTAGTGGCTAATTGGGAAGAACTATATAGAATAACTTTTGATGCCAAAGGCGGAACCGTTAGTCCTGCGTATATTGATTTAGCTTATGGTGATAAGATTCCAACTTTGCCGATTGCAACTAAACCTGGATATACATTTAGTGGTTGGTATTATAATTCTATAGATTTTGATGCATCGGGATACATCACCGAAAGAAAAGATATTACATTGACAACAAAGTGGTGGAATCAAGTAATATTGACCAATGAGGCGTCTTATACGGTGACAGAAGATTGCACGTTTGTTTATCTAAAAGGAGTAGCGAGCAATCTCATAAAGCCTATGAATGTATATATTGCAAGCAATGTAGACAATGTCAAGTTTACTTCCAACAATACTGTTGTGAGTTGCAAAAGTATTATTGTAAATAGTAGAACTAAGCCATTGACCATAGAATTTGATTTATATAGATCAATAGGCAATCAAGGGGAAGCTGCCCTTAATGCATCTGCTTGTGACAATTTGAATATCATAGCAAGAGGCACTTCGGCTCTTAACGGAGGAGAGAGCAGAAAAAACAGTGGACATGGAGGATTGATATGCAAAAACGTTAATTTCTATGGCAATGAGATTATTTTTGGTGGAGGAGTTGCAGGGGCTGTAAGTATAGTGGACGGTAAAATTATGGAATACTATAATCCTGGAAGTGGAATAAATGCGAGCGGTAATATATCAATTTATTGTACCAAATTGGAAGTAAATGGTGGACAATATACTATTCCAATGGCAAGACCTTCTAGCGACAATAATAAATCCAATAAAATAAGTGGCACAGGCATTGAATTAAGTGGTACATATGACATATATATCGATATCCAAAGCACATTAGATGTTGAAGGTGGAAAGGGAATGTCAAATTATACCATTTATGATTCTTATGTAGGAGATGGTGGCGTCGGCATCAAAAGCAAAACACAATCAACTATAAGCGGCCAGGGATCGTTGATAGTGAAAGGCGGGGATGGTGGCGACAATGATCAATGGGGGTATTACCAAAATATCGGCGGAAGCGGTGGAAGTCCCACTCGCAATATCTATATAAGCACAACTGTACAGGTTACTCAAACTCAAGGGGCAGAAGGTGCGGGTCCAAGTGCTTCTAGTGAAAATCAATGATAGAACTAAAAAACATTTCTAAGATTTACAATCCCAACAGAGAGAACAAGGTTGAGGCGCTGAAGGGCCTCGACCTTGTTTTGCCCGATATGGGCATGGTGTTTTTGGTGGGCGAGAGCGGCAGCGGAAAGACGACGTTGCTCAATATTATGTCGAGTATAGAAAGACCAAGTAGCGGAGAGATAATTATCGACAACAAATATTTGAGCAAAGCAAGAGAAACAACGATATACAAATATCGAAACAAAGATATAGGAATAATATTCCAAAATTACAACTTGCTTCAAGACGAAACGGTGTCATCGAACATACTACTTGCATTGGAACTGCAAGGTAGAAAGAAATTGTTGAAGTCAAAGGCAAATGTGGAAGAAGTATTGGACAAGGTAGGCTTGTCGGGATACGGTAATCGAAAAATCACTCAACTGAGTGGAGGACAACAACAAAGAGTTGCGATAGCAAGGGCTTTGGTCAAGTCGCCGAAGATAATATTTGCCGATGAGCCGACGGGTAACTTGGATAGCGAGACGAGCGAAAGCATAATGGAAATTTTCAAAGGCTTGTCAAGCACAAGATTGGTCGTAATAGTTTGCCACGACTTGGATTTGGCAAACAAGTATGCCGATAGAATCATCACTCTCAAAGACGGAAGTATAGAAAAAGACGAGGTGCGTAACGTTAGGCATTTGCTTAACACGTATGACAAGAAGCAAGAGCGCAAAAAAAGAGCGAAAAAATTGCCTTTTGCAAGGCGATTGAAGTTTGCATTTAAAAATCTATGGGCAATCAAATTTAGGTTGATGGTCGTGATACTGCTGTTGGGCTTTTCGATAGCAACGGCAGGCGTGGGAATGATTGCGACACGCTATGATAGAGAAGTCACCAGAGCCAATGCATACGGCAAGTCGGGGGTTGGGACTTTAATTGTAAGAGAAAAAGATTTATACGAAAAGGATTCTCTCAACAATCCTATAGATTTAGGGCAAGGGTATTTGAAACAAAAGTTGATGAGCGAAGACAAGATAGACGGCTTGGAGAAGATATCAAACAATGAATACTATAAAATTTATGGATTGAAATCCTATCCGGAGCAGTTGCTGATTACGGGAGATTTTTCCAAACTGCCAAGATTTGGGTTCAATGTTGTTGCAGGCAGATATCCGTATTATTCGGGAGAAAGTGCCGTATCTTTGAGTTGGGCGGAAGATTGTATGCATAGCAACCCAAAACAATATGGTACTACTCTCGAAGAATATCTCGCGGAAGTAAGTACGTGGGGAATAGTCGGAGTTATTGATTGCAATGAAGAGAAGTTGGAGCAATTTGCCGGCAAGGTTTATTCTAATACTGCCCAAAAAGATATGCTTACGCATATATATTTGGAAAAAGAGCGTGAGCGAGGTAGAACAAAATTCAAATTCGTTCCGCAATGCGATATGGATAAATATGCTAACAACTTTTCCGTATATACTAGATTTAATCTAGTCTATAAAATAAGTGAAAGCTCTATAATTACTTTACGTCCTGACCTCCATAATGATTTATTGGAATGGCAAACGGCGTATAATTGGGAAGAAGAAAACCATAAAACAATGGAATATATCGATTATTTGCTTAGCGACAATCAATTGCGTAATTATCGATATATCGGCAAAAATCCCGAAGAGCTGGAAGAAGACGAAATAGTCTTTACTATGTTCGACGAGTATTCTTCTAATGGAATACATAGCAATGCTCTTAACGATATCGAGTCGATTATAGTAGACGTTATCCAAAAAGAAAAAGGAGATAGTAGATATAATGTATCTAAGCAGGAGATGCTTGATTATCTTCAAAACAATCAAGTAGAATGCGAGATGCAACTAGATTCTTTTTGGGAAAACCAAACGGAAGCGTCGATAACGACAAAAAAGATGAAGATTGTCGGAGTCTTGTTGGGCGATTGGTATTTTAAGGATGATCGTAAAGACGAGGACATAGTAGACTTTGTTTATTCTCAAAAGTTAGATTTGACAAAAGAAACCTACAACAATTACGGTTTGATAGGGTACTTAGCCAATGTGGGCAAAGATTTAGAAAAAGACAAGCAACTGCTCAATTATTGCGAAGCCAACGATTTGGATTACAACGGCATAATAGACCCGTACCTAAAAGACGCAGACGATAGAGCCAACTTTTTGCTAAAAATCAGCAAGGCTTTGACGGCAATATTTGCGGCGATATCGATAATTATTTTGATGAACCTGACGCTCACTTGCGTACAAAAGACCTATAAACAAGTAGGCTTGTTGCGAGCGTTGGGAAGTGGCGTTGCCGACAATATAGGCATATATATTTTGCAAGGCATAATATGTGGAATATTGGTTGCGGTGGTAGCGACTTTGCTCTTCCCGATAATGGTCAATTTGTGCGCGAGCGGCGCGGGACTGAGTTTTTTGGAGCCTATTTTCAAGGGCGTGAGCGATTTGATAGGCGACTATTCTACCTACTTGGACAAAATAATAAATATTTTGCCTATGTATTCAAGCGACTATATATGGATAGCGGTTGTTGGTATATTATCGACCACGATATTTACCGTATTGCCATTGATTTTTAGGCTCAACAAAAAGCCGATAGAGTTTTTGAGGGAGGAAGGCGATTTATGATAGAGTTGAAAAACTTGTATAAGACGTATATTCCTAACAAAGAAACCAAGGTCAACGCTTTGCAAGACGTCAACCTGACGTTTGGCGATAGAGGGTTGGTATTTTTGTTGGGCAAAAGCGGCAGCGGAAAGACAACTCTGCTCAATATGATAGGCGGATTGGATAAGCCTACGCAAGGTCAATTATTGATAGACGGCAAAGAGTTGAACGTCAACACGGAAAGAGAAATAAACTCTTATAGAAATAACAACGTAGGATTTGTATTCCAAAACTACGGCTTACTTGAAGATTTGACTGTCAAGAACAATATCAAACTTGCATTGGAATTGCAAAATACTCGCAACAAAACCGAAAAAATAAAAGAGATATTGGAAGTAGTAGGGCTTACCCAATGTATGGACAAGAAGGTGAGCCGTCTAAGTGGTGGTCAAAAGCAAAGAGTCGCTATTGCGAGAGCCTTGATAAAAGACTCCAAAATTATCCTTGCAGACGAGCCGACGGGCAATTTGGATGAGCAGAATAGCAAAGAAATTTTTGAATTGTTGAAAAGAATTGCGCAAGATAGGTTGGTAATCGTAGTTACACATAGCCAAAAATTTGCTCAACAATACGCTCAAAGAATTATCACGCTCAAAGACGGCAAAATTCTCGACGACGTTGTCAATGAACAAGTCGAATACGAGAGAGAAGTAAAGAGTAAGACAGCAAAGAATAAGTTCCCACTTGGCACGAGTCTTAGATTTGCATTGGGCAGTATTTGGCACGTCAAAGCAAGGTTTTTGTTGACGTTGATTTTTTTGGTCGTGTCGCTGACAATGTTTGGGGCAGGGTTAAGTGCCACAAGGTACAGCAAGTATGACTTTTTTGGTAAGGCAATACAAGATAACAACGTCAACGGCTATACCGTGATGAATAAGATGTACGAAGATGGCATAAGAATGGCGCTTCAACCCGAGCAGATGAGTGGTATCCAACAAGAAGACTCATTATTGACTTATTATGTAGAAAAGTTTATGTTCTGCTATGACCAAACGGAACTAGTGCGACTTAATAGCGAAAAATACTTCTATCCCGATTCGGTAGCGGTATTCGATATAGACAAGCTGAAAAAGCAAGGAGTAGAACTATTTAGAGGTAAAGCGCCAACAAAAATGGAAGAGATTGTCATCACCAAATACTTTGCCGAAGGACTTATGGAAGATGAAAAATTTAAGGAATTCTATGACGTCAAAACAATAGAAGATTTTTTGGGCAAGACCATTCAAGTTACTTCATACAACAACGACTATTATGGAAGAGTAGAAGCTGGATTAAAAGTTGTCGGTATAGTAGACGCTCATATCAATTATCAAAGGATAGCTAGTTTGGATAGCGATATGCGTGCGACGTACGCAGCGGAAGGGCTAAATAGAACGCTGTTTTTGTCAAAAGAATTTTTTGAAAAAACAGTCGACAACCAAATAGCCGTAAGAGGAAGTGCGGAAATTTACAAAGGTACGTATTTTTATGGCTTTAACGGAGCGTTGATTCTATATGACTCCGAACGAGTAAAAAGAAATATAACGGTATTGAAACAATCTACAATCAACGAAGAGATGTGCGGAAGTAAAATTATGTGGAAGGAAGGGCATGGCAATACTTTGGCAGAAGACGAGATAATTGTTACGCCGAATATATTTGGTGGAATATATAATTACAAATATAACAAACTTGAGTTTACTATGCGTGGCGATTATGACGAAGGTAAACATATGCCTATAATCAACGAAGGATTTGAGTGTGAAATAGCTTTTGGAGAAGAAACAAAAACATTCAAAGTCGTTGGGTTGATAAATTATGGTTCTTATATGCTAGTAAGCGACGATTTGCAACTGCCAAAAGTAACGCCTCGCATCAAAAGCATGTCGGCAACGTTTGGACAAGACAAAAGCATAGAAGCAACGCTGAGAAATTTTGACGACAATGAGGTAACTATGGTCGGGGACTTGCAGACAGCATTGCAAAAAGCAAGCACGCAAATATCGCCGATAGTAACGTTTGGTATAATTGGGTTCGTATTGTTCGGTTTGTTTGCAATAATGATGCTCAGCAGTTTTGTGTCCTCGATGATAGAGGATAATTATAAGCAACTCGGCGTGCTAAGAGCATTAGGTGCAAGCAGAGGTAACTTGATTGGCATTTATTTGCTAGTTGCAACTATTCTGGTGCTTCTTTGTAATATTATCGCTATGCCGTTGCTTCCGCGAGTAAAACAGTTTATGCAGGCAAAAGAAATCAACGAGATAGCATCCAACTATATTGTCTTTGAAACGCTGTGGTATGACTATTTGATTATGTTGGCAATGTCCGTCGGTATAACTTTTGTTGGAAGTATTGTACACATTCTATCCAAAACCAAAGCAACTCCGATAGAAATGCTAAGAGGCAAGAGTTCTTAATATGTAAAACACTGTTTCTGTCGGAGAAAATTTAACTTATACGGCGGGGCGCCTCGCTTTATTTAGCAAATATAAAAGGAACTGCAGGGATAGTATGAAGAAGCGGTCTACAAGTATTAATTATAATACAGTAAAAATGGGGAAGTTATGGAGGTCTATGCGGTTAAGCCGGACCACTATGGCTGGAAAACAAGTACAAGGTAGCAATGGAGACGATAGTCGAAATATATATAACGGGGATATAATATAAGAGGTGAGTTAATGAGAAAAATCGTAATAGTCGTATTGATAGTCACACTGGTTGTAGCAACGCTCATTGGTGTTGTAGGGTGCAGATCGGTTGTTGAAGAAGAGGGTGATTCTTTTGTAAAAGAATTGCAAAAAGTTATACCAAATGAGTTGGAACAGCTCAAAACAAGTCAAGAAAAGGAATTTTTCTTTAGCCTAATACGGACTTACGTATGTGAGACATCGTTGAAAAATAGTTTAATGTTTAGAGTTCAATCTATTGAAGAAACGTATGAAAATGGTACTTTGGTAATATATAAGCACATAAGCTCCGAAGGAATAAACGGGACAAATATGCAGGATGCTTTTATAGTAACAAAAGACGTCAAAATAGACACTTATAACAAAACTTACGAAGTGCATCAAGATTTTCATAATTTTGGCAATCTTCCCGACACATATTCTTATGCACCCAATGACACTAGAGAAAATGCTGTTTTATTGATAAAATATTATGGAAAAAAGGATACCAATCTTTCTTATGATGTCGTTGCTATCAATAACGCAATAACAGCCTATGTAAATTGGGTAATGGCTAATTAATATGGGGGTGATAATATGAAGAACAAAGCATTTTTATGTGTAATATTTGCAGTTTCGTTGGTGTTTATATTGACGGCATGTGTTTTTGAAAAAGGTTATCAACCAACTGAACAACAAACAGAGTTTATGGCAAATTATAGTGGAGACAAGTTTGACCTTCTCAACGAGAGGGAGCGGCATTTATTTATTGCAGTCGTTTATAGTATGATAGATGTCGGCAAAGATAATAGTGCTACTCAAGACGCAATAGCTTTTGCCAATAGCGTTATGCTTGACACTGTAGTGGCAAGTTGGATGGATGGGAAAATGGTTATGTGTTATTTCGTGTACACAGATACCTACGGTAATAAACAAAAAACGAAAGACCTATATTTAACAACGCAAGATATTCAAATTACGATAATGAGCAATACACATTTTTGTAGCAAGTTTTTTGTCACCGAACTTCCTATCAAACACGACCAAAATCTTAGCAGTTCAGTAAAAACAGTAATGCTTGTAAGAGATTTCGTAGCTTCTGACGCGCTGCATGATTGTGATAAGAATAAAATTAATCAAGCGATAGAAGAATATAGAGCAACCAAATAAATAGACCCAAAATTATGGTTGAAAAAATATATGGTTACAAAAGTAACGACGTCCTTTAGTTTATAGTCAACAGCTCGCCCAAATTTTTGGGCGTGCTTTTGTCGGTCTGCCCTACCGATGAAGAAGTCCAATCGATAGCCAAGTTTTTGTGTGTCGGTAAAAGAAATAAAATAATTGTAACAAAATCACTTTTTTTCGTACCTATATAATAGGGACGACTTTTTGTCGGACGCCAATTAGGGCAAATCAACGTTTTAATCAATATGATAATAGTATAAGGGTGGATTATGAAAAAATATCGAAAATTTATGGTTGCGTTATGCATTATTGTCATTCTATGCAGTATAGCGATGACATTGGTTGGATGTGAGAAAGAGGAAGACAATTACGACGACAATTTTGACGTGAGCATGCCAATGCCGCAGCTTGCATATAAATCTAATCAAACGACCTTCGATATCAACGACGTTACGCTAACCTTTTACTGTGGCAGCAACAATGCGGGCAGTAGTAACTATTTTGATATAGCTTGTCCAATCGTTACTTATATCTATTTTGCCAATTCCAAGGCATACAAGCGGATAGGACTCAACAACAACGATATAGTATTTGATTACGTAGAACAATATCACCCCAACAAATTATACGGTACAATCGAAACAAATGAAAATTTTAGCGTTTGCAAGAAGATTTTTAGTGCCGACGAAGATGCCTTTTATAAAAAAAATACGGTAAAGTTGTTGTATACAGACGTTCCTTACAAGGTCAATACGTATACCGCAGAGGATGAGTGGGGGAAGGGCAGCGCGTTATACAAAGCGAGCATATCATATACACGGGGTGTGTATATCCCAGACGTTTCGTATGTTTTTACCATACCACAACAATTTTTTACTGAGGAGCAGGGCTGTGTGTTCTTTTGTATGGCGTCATATATTATGGAGGACGGTGAGAGTGCAAACGGCTCATCTTGGCAAGAGGGCAGTCAATTAGAACATAGAGAGCTTGCCATCTACTATACTCGCAACGGAGCAAATATTACCCTATCGAGCAAATATAGATAAGAGATATGTAGGGAGGGAAGGATATGTTGAAAGCCAAAACTAATTTTTTACTAATATTTTTGATAGTTATTATTCTAATAGCGGTGATATGTCTTGCGGCGGCTTGTTCGCCCAAATTGGTTGATATAGACAACGATATCGAGACGAGTGGCGACAAAGTATTGAAAGCCAATGCCACGCTATATGACGACGCCACCCAATGGATGAAAGAAGAATACGCGTATAACAATAGGACGATAACGGAAGACCTCGAGTTTTTACCCGAGAAGGTCAACGTTATTGCAAGTCAAGAAGACTTTGACAACGCTTTTGTAGAATTTCCGACGGAGACTGATTTTGACGAGCAAATGCTTGTACTTTACTTTTTTACGGCAAATCAAATATTTGCTGAAGATGGAAAAAGATTGAGATATTATGAGTTGAATAAAATTATTAATGAAGACGGTGCGATTACATTTGAATGTTGCGTAGTGTCGACGCCTTTATACGACTCTAACGTGCCAGGGAATATTTTTGATGCATCAATGCCGACTCAAAATTGTTTGACTATCTTGATGCCAAAGGTGGCATGTACACAGTTGAAATTTCAAATAAACAATAAAGTTTATTATCAAACGTGGAAAAAAGATTTGAAGTCCAACGCCACTCTTTACGATGCAGACTTAGATTGGCTTAGAGACGAGTATAAGGAGAAGAATATATCAAAACTCGCATATCCTAATACGTTTAATGCAACAATTCAAACAAAAGAGCAATACGTATCGACTTTTTGTAAGTTTTATAATGATTTTGATATAGAAAAAGATATATTGATTGTTTATTGCTTTACGGAAGAAAATAACGGTATAAACGACACTTACGATTATTTGATAACGGATATACAATATGATAAAGGCTTTTTGGAAATCGAGATAGACAAGAGGGTTGCAAGCACGCAGAGCGGAACAACCTCGACCAACACCAAGATTTTGATAATAAAATTGCCACAGTTGCCGGCATACAACGTAAATATTACGATAAATTGATTTAGGAGGGATTATGAAAACTAAAATAATTCATGTAATGATATTGTTGATAATGGTCATCGTAAGTGTATTGGCGATGGGCGGTTGCAACAACCTAGAGCCAAAAGGGGAGTTTTATACTCTTCAACAAGGATACGACAACGGATTGATAACAATAGAAGAGCTGCAAACCATTGCATATTATTACAGTAACGGACATAACTGTTCCTACATAACGCCTATACCCAAGGATCCAGAAAGTTTAGACGAAGAAACCATGCAAAAAATAAAAAATGACGGTCTTATTCTTCTGCTTGACCAAAAAGACAAAGACGGAAAACAAAAATATCCCAACGCAACAATCAACGATATTTCCGTTATGGGCTATTACGGCACTTACAACGGTGTGATTGCGGTAAAGATAGCGGGCGGTTTTCACGGCTGGGCAGGTATGGTCGAAACAACAATTATCGAAGGAGTAGAATTTACCTATTCCGGAGTACTGCCCGTTCTCTGGAAAGAAAATAAATATTCTAAAGCAAACAGGTGGATAATGTTATGAGAAAAATTATAAATTTGATTATCATATGTTTTTTTGTATTTATTTGCATTATCGCAATGATTGGGTGTAAAGAAAATAAAAATGTTTTGGAATATTTCGTTGTTTACTCTAGATGTTACGACAACTATGCGGAATTGTTAGAGTTCGGTTTAGATTCAAAAGATTGTGATAGGACCATCTTGGATAAAGACGGCGTTATGGCAAGAATTTTTGATTCAAATCAAAAATTGAAAAAGCAATACGCAAACAGCGATAAACTAAATATTCTTAAAGAGTATGACGATGAATTTTTTGTAAATAATTCAATACTTATTATATTTGGGCTTATTGGTGACGGCAATTTTGATCATGTCGTACAATCAATAGCGATAAAAAATGAAACAATGATAATGAATATAGAATATTCCGAACAAAAATCGACTGCAAATGGTCTATATTGTATAGTGATTGAAATAGACAAAAAAGATATAAAAGGAGTGAGCAAATTAGAAATAATTAATAACGCTGATAATGACGACAAATTTAACAATATAAAAAATGAAGCAAAGCAAACATACTTAAAGAGTTGCATTCAAGACAATTATCCGAATGCCACATTGTCAGATGTGTCATTCAGACCGTTTTTGGGAATATATGGCGAAGCACTTGTCGCACAATTTTATGGTGGACAATATCATGGTGTTTGGCCAGACGAGGAACAACATTACAACATAGGTGGTTTAATATTTAACATTCCAACTGGTTATCCAATTTTAGTTTGGAAAGATAGCGAAATTTTTGAATTATCAACAGCTTATGATAAAGGTTTTTTGACAAAAGAAGATTTATTGGATATTTACAACTTGTATTTAATATTATAATCAATTTTTAAATAAGGAGGAAAAGTTCTTTTTATGAAAAATATAAATTGTAAAAAATCACTAATAATACTATTATTAGTGGTAATCATAATATTATTGATAGGTCTACTCAATGTCAATTTTGTTTATGCTGAAGAAAATACAAATATTGGTTATTCAGAAAAAATATACAGCGACATATCTATAAGTGATAATTTTGATGCCACAAGTGTAATAGTTATACTAGATAAAAGCGTAAGCGGTATAAACAAACAACATAGTTTAGAAATGTTTGGTAATCTTGATATAATATCAATTACAGATCTTACTTCAGTAGATAACAGTGCGAAAGAAATTATTGATAAACATAATTTCGAACAGATTTTACAACTGCATTTGAATCAACAATCTAAAGAAAATGTTTTGGAGGCTATAGAAAAATTAGAAAAGATTGAAGGTATAAAATATGCAGGACCTAATAGACTACTGGATATTGAAAAAGAACCGAACGATCCTCTTTATGAGGATTCATTAGGGGGAGATAGAAGTCAGTGGGGACTAGATAAAATTCAAGCAGAACTGGCATGGGATAAAGAAACTGGTAGCTCAAATGTGCGCGTGGGAGTTATTGATACTGGTATTGGAACAATTATTGATGGACAAGCTTATCATCCGGATCTTATCGATAATTTAGTTGAAGGTGGAGACTTCGTGAATATGATCGATAGTACAACTCCAGGTCTCGTAAAATCAGATATGAGTGGGCATGGTACGCATGTGGCGGGTATTATTGGCGGCGTAGGCAACAACAACATTGGGATATCTGGTGTAAATTGGGATGTTTCCTTGGTTCCTATGCAAGTTGCTGATTCAAATGGCGAAATTGATGGTAGTGCTTGTGTAAGAGCGGTAAATTATGCTACAAATACTTGGAACACCAACAAACGGATTAGCATTTTGAGTATGAGCCTCGGACAATATGAAGAATGGCCAGAATTGGAAGTTGCTATTCGGCAATATCCGGGCTTATTTGTTTGTTCTACGGGTAATAAAATACAAGATAATGATTTAATACACCATTATCCGTCCTTTTATGGATCTGCTTTACATACTAATCCATTAAATAATATGATTTCTGTGGGGAGAAGTGATATTAATGATGAAAGACCGACAGTAAATGCGAATGCGAATTGGGGCTCTAAAACAATAAGTCTTTTTGCTCCAGGTCAAAATATTATAAGTACATTTCCTATAAATCTTTCATCTAACTGGGGAACAGGCTATTATATGAAGTCTGGTAGTTCTATGTCAACTCCTATGGTTTCTGGTGTTGCGGCATTGTTATTATCTTATAACCAAAATCTTACTACAGAAGAAATCAAAACAGCTATTTTGGACAATGTAGATTATGTCCCTGCACTTGATGGACTTTGTGTAACTAATGGTAGATTAAATGCTTATAAAGCACTAAAAGCGACATATAAGCCGGAAGAGATTTTCACTGATTTTGGATATGAGGGTAGTACATATTCATGGAAAGGTGTAGTAGAAATGGATTATGATGCCGATAATAAAATGGAAGACGGAATGTTAATTGTAGAAGATTACTCGAGTCTGTCTTTTGAAGTAAAAACAATATCAAGTGAAAATGCGTGGTTAGTTACGAATGGAGAAATACGGTTTGAATTAGAACAAAGTGATGGGCAAATTATACAAACGAATATTTGTACAGTAACGGTGGACCTATTAAATAATGTTACTTTTACAGGGAATACCTTTAGTATAAACACTAGTCAACTAGGTACAGGGACTTATTTTCTAAAAATGTATTGTACTTTTAATAGAGGCGAATGGTCCTCTGAAACTACGCATTCATATGCTTTTGGTGTAAATCGACCAATTACTGTGATGGAAGATTTTGGCTATTTATCCAGTTGGTATAAGTGGAAGGGGAACGTGAAATTGTCTAGCGATCATTTGTACTTATTTAATAATTCAAACTCATTGACACTAATGGGTGATGTAGATTTAACTTTTACAATAGGTACAAGCTTTGCATTCAATGCTGTTCAAGAAATGACAGGAACAATAACCATTGAATTACAAGATAGCTCTGGCAATATTATACCTATAAAAGGTAACAATAAACATACGAGCAATATTCGAGTTGGATTAGCAAGCAATGTGTCGATATCTAATAGTTCCTTTACTATAAATATATCGGATTTTGCAGATGATACATATACTTTGAGGCTTGATTGTAGAATGACAAGAGGTAGCACTACCTATAATAATTCGGACACCTATTCTTTTAGTGTAAGAAACGAGACGTGTATTGCACAAGGTACAATGATTACCCTTGCAGACGGCACACAAAAAGCAGTAGAGGATTTGACCGGCGATGAGCAACTGTTGGTTTGGAACATGATGACAGGACAATTCGATACGGCGCCAATATTGTTTATTGACAGCGACGAACAACGTTTTTACCAAGTTGTGAATTTGTATTTTTCAGACGGGACAAGCGTAAAAGTAATAGGGGAACATGCCTTCTGGAATAAAGACTTGAATGAGTATGTATTTTTAAGAAAAGATGCCGATCAATATATCGGAGACTCGTTTATTAAACAAACCACAAACAATAACGGAGAGATGGTGTCAAGCGAAGTCTTATTAATCGATGTAGTTGTAACAATGGAACATACAACTGCTTGGAGCCCTGTAACTTACGGACATTTGTGTTATTATGTGAACGGAATGTTATCGATGCCGGGAGCAACAGAAGGGTTGATAAATATATTCGAGGTTGATCCGGACGCCATGAGATACGACGAGGAAGCAATGAATCGGGATATTGCGACATACGGATTGTTTACATATGAAGAGTTTAATGCTTTGATTCCTGTTCCGGAAGAAATATTCGAGGCTTTTAATGGACAGTATCTAAAAGTGTCAATCGGCAAAGGGTATACAAGTATTGAAGAGCTTGCTCAGCTGATTGAGAGATATTCACAGTTCTTTTAATAACAAGCTAATTTCTTGTGAACCTAATTAATTATTTTCATAATATCTCCTAAGCAAATATCCACTTTTTGTGGATATTTGCTTTTTGATTATCATGCTATGTTTATGGCAAGACGGTTATATCCAATATTGGTATTCTAATTAGAGATTATTGCGATAATTGTACTTTTTAAGCACTTGCTTTTTGCGGTTTGTGGAAACTTCGGTATATATTTGCGTTGTAGCGACGCTGGCGTGCCCCAATATCTCTTGAACCGAGCGCAAATCGGCGCCGTTAGAAAGCAAATTGGTAGCAAAGGTATGTCGGAGATAATGCGGCGTGGATTTTACTTCCAGTTTGGCTTTCTTTACGTATTTTGTATATATGTCTTCAATGCCGTGTATAGAAATTGGATTGCCGTATCTATTGATGAAAAGATAATTGCCTCCGCTCTTTTTTCTTTGCTTAATTAGAGCCGTCAACCTGTTCCACGTTATGGGCGACGATATGTATATTAAACGTTGTTTTCGTCCTTTCCCGTGTATGAGCAGCGTTCGTTCCGACGCAATGATGTCTTCCAAAGTAAGAGCAGCCGCCTCGCCGATTCTTATACCTGTGCTTATCAACAAATCCATTAGCGCAGCATCCCTCACGTAAGACTGCCTGGCAAAATCACTAAGTCTGGTAGTGTCCACGTTAAAACAATCCAGTATTTTAACCACGTCCGATTTAGCTAAAGTTTTAGGTAAACGCTTTTCTTGCTTAAACTTGAACTTCATATTATAAAAAGGCGAGCGTTCAATCATTTCACGCTCTACCAAAAAATTATAGTAGTTTTTTAGGGTAATTATTTTGCGACGGATAGAAGAGTCCTTTAATTGCAGTTCGTTTTTCAAATACGATATATAAGAGCATATATCGCTCGGTTGCGCCTTAGTTTCTTCAAATGCATAATATTGTCTCAAATCGCCTCTATAAGCATTAAGTGACTTGATTGACAGGTTTTTTGTGCTCTGTAGATATTTTATAAACGTTTCAATATTATTCATATAATTTCTCCTTATAATTTTTTAATATATCATTGCAAATTATATCAAAATATGATAAAATTTACTTAAAGTAACTATTAATTATTGGAGGGA
>CAMBZZ010000013.1 GCA_945872615.1 uncultured Clostridia bacterium
AACTCAATCTCAAATAATTTAATGTTTTCTGTCCAAACTTTTGGGTTCACATCAAAACGTGTCGCATTTTTTGTTGCCATATTATTTGACAAAATACCCCATAGGGGTATATAATACGAAAGATGAAATATTTGAAAAAAATTGGAGATAATATGCAACAAGATATATGTAATTGCAAAAAAGTGAAGAGAACGGCAGACGAAAAGTCGCAACTTAGCAATCGCTTAGCACGCATCGAAGGACAAATCAAAGGTCTTAGAAAAATGCTGGAAAACGACTGCTATTGCAACGATATTCTCATACAAAGCAACGCTATATGCAGTGCACTGAGTGCATTCAATCGTCAGTTAATCTCTTCACATATCAAACATTGCGTAAAGACCGAGCTTATGCAAGGCAACGACGCTATAGTCGAAGAATTGGTCGATACTCTCAAAAAATTGATGAAATAACTATGAAAAAATATGATGTAAAAGGTATGACTTGCGCTTCTTGTAGCGCAAGGATAGAAAGTGCGGTAAGTAAACTCGATGGCGTCGAGGCTTGCTCCGTCAACCTATTGACCGCTACCATGACCGTGCAAGGCAACGTGAGTGATGACGAAGTGATAAAAGTCGTGCAAAAAATCGGCTATGATGCCGCACTACAACGCAACGAGTTAAACCGAAACGAAAAAAGAGACAATACTCAAGAGCGAAAATCATCTTCAAAATCCTCACTCAAAAGGACTATTGTATCTCTCATACTCTCCGCAGTTTTGATGTACTTTTCTATGGGATATACCATGTGGGGATTTCCGCTTCCCGAGGTTCTTTCTTCTAATCCCGTGGCTATCGGGCTGATACAGCTACTACTTTGCTCAGCCGTGCTCGTAGTCAACCACGCGTTTTTCTCAAGAGGATTTAAGGGGCTAATTCACCGCGCTCCCAATATGGACACGCTCATATCGCTCGGTTCGCTGGCGGGATATATTTACAGCGTAGTAGTATTATTCTTGATGACTAGCAGTCTTGTTGACGGCGACCTTTCCACAGCCAATCATCATCTTCACCAACTGTATTTCGAGTCGTCGGCTATGATACTTGCTTTGATTTCGCTAGGCAAAACCTTAGAAGCGTATTCCAAAGGCAAAACCGCAGACGCGATTTCGGGATTGATAAAACTCAGACCTACTACCGCCACCGTGATAAGAGAGGGACAAACTATGGTCGTAGATATTGACCAAGTTGCCGTAGGAGATGTTTTTGCCGTCAAAGCGGGCGAAAGCATGCCCGTGGACGGCGTGATAATCAAAGGTTTCACCTCGGTAGACGAATCGGCTCTGACGGGCGAAAGTATGCCCGTGGACAAACAAGTCGGCGACAACGTGTCGAGTGCAACTATCAATCTCAACGGATATATCGAATGCAAGGCGACGCGAGTGGGCAAAGATACTACCCTATCATCGATTATCACTATGGTAGAGGACGGCATGGCTACCAAAGCACCTATCGCCAAACTTGCCGACAAGGTATCCGGCGTCTTTGTGCCAATCGTTATGGCGATAGCCTTGGTCACGACGGTGGCGTGGTTTTTCGTATCACAATCAGTCGGAACTGCGCTTGCAAGGGGCATTTCGGTTTTAGTTATCAGTTGCCCTTGCGCACTAGGTTTGGCAACGCCCGTCGCTATTATGGTGGGTAGCGGCAGAGGCGCAAAGGAAGGAATTTTGTTCAAAAATGCGACAGCTCTCGAGACGTGCGGAAAGACGGCTGTCGTTGCGCTCGATAAGACGGGTACTCTCACCTACGGCAAACCTTCAGTCACCGACGTAATAGGGCTTGCGTGTAACGAAAACGAATTGCTGCAATACGCTTACTCTATCGAACAATATAGCGAACACCCGCTGTCCGGAGCTATCGTAGCCAAAGCTCGAGAGAACGCCCTTCAAGCATTAGACACACAAGACTTTGCCACAGTTGTAGGCGGAGGCGTACAAGCCACGCACGAAGGCAAAATACTGTACGGTGGCAACGCTCGCTTTGTCTCACAATACGCCGATATTCCGCAATCCGTCCGCGATACGCTTGAGATGCTGTCCGCACAAGGCAAAACTCCTCTTATCTTCGGTAAAGAGACAGTATTACTAGGCATAATCGCCGTCGCCGACACCATAAAAGACAGTAGCGCCGAAGCTATCTCTCAATTACATGCAAGCGGCATACAAGTCGTTATGTTGACGGGCGACAATCGAGCCACAGCCGAAACGGTCGCCAAAGAATGCGGAATAGACGAGGTCTTCGCAGACTTGTTGCCAAATGACAAACTCAATGCTATCAACCGCCTCAAAGAACACGGAAAGGTAGCAATGGTGGGCGACGGTATCAACGACGCGCCCGCCCTCACTTGTGCTGATATAGGCATTGCGATAGGCGCGGGAAGCGATATTGCCGTAGACAGCGCCGAAGTCGTGCTGATGAAAGACAATTTACTTGACGTGCCAAAGGCGTTAAATCTATCCAAAAGCACTCTCAATATCATTCGTCAAAACCTATTTTGGGCTTTCATATACAATCTCGTGGGCATACCGCTTGCCGCAGGGGTTTTGTCTCCTATAGGCGTTACTCTCAATCCGATGTTCGGTGCCTTTGCGATGAGTTTATCCAGCACTTGCGTGGTGCTCAACGCTTTGAGACTAAACGCAACGTCACTCAAAAACAAACCAAAACGCCAAAAGAAAAGTATGAATTATCAAAAATCTAATAAAAACGAGGATATAACGATGAAAAAAATCATAAATATCGAAGGTATGATGTGCACGCATTGTCAAGCGCACGTAACTGACGCACTCAATGCAATCCAAGGCGTAGAGAACGCGGAGGTCGACTATAAACAAGGCGTCGCTATAGTCACACTCAACGCTGACGTCGCTGACGAAGTTTTGAAAAACGCAGTAGAAAAAGAAGGATATAAGGTGCTCTCTATCGGTCAACGGCTTGACTAATACGGCGCTTATCAATATAATGTATTTGACGACAAATATCGGGAGCAAAAAATGAAAAAGATACTGATATTATTTTTGACTATGCTCAAAATCGGTGCCTTTACGTTCGGTGGCGGCTACGCCATGATTTCTTTGCTCGAAAACGAATTCGTATCCAAAAAGAAATGGCTAAGCCACGAAGAATTTATGGATTTGCTCGCCATTGCAGAATCTACACCCGGTCCTATCGCCATCAATTCCTCTACTTATATTGGCTACAAAGTCGGCGGTTTTTGGGGCTCGTTTTTTGCTACTTTGGGTATGTGCATTCCGTCTTTTACCATTATCTTCGTCATCTCTCTATTCTTTGACAAGTTTCTCTCTCTTTCGATAGTTGCGGCGGCTTTTAGAGGCATTCAAGCGGGCGTCGTCTTTCTCATTTTATCGGCGGGCGTAAAGATGCTCAAAAAGCTACCGAAAACTCCGTTTAATATAGTAATGCTCGTGCTTGTGTTTGGCTGTATGACAACTCTCGGACTGCTTGCCGTCAACTTCTCTTCGATATTCTACATTTTGATATGCGCCGTACTGGGGCTGCTTATATATTGTATCGGCTATATCAAAACCAAGCAAAAAGACAAAAAAAACGGCTCGAATTGCTTGTGTAAAGAGCAGCCTACGAGTCGAGAACAAGACCTATCGAATGACTGCCAAGACCAAAACACACAGCTAGATTCGACTGATAGATTTTTGGAAAAAGAAGCTTCGTCTTGCGACGATGGCACCCAAAATGCAACATTATCCCACACAACGACTGAAGTCCGAAACGACGACAAGGAGGACAAAGTATGAGCATATATTTGCAACTTTTCCTCACTTTCCTCAAAATAGGCGCAGTATCGTTTGGCGGAGGCTACGCGATGATTTCTCTCGTGAGAGAAACGTGCATTGCCAACGGTTGGTTGACCGAAGAAGAAATACTCAACTTTATTGCTGTATCCGAATCTACCCCGGGTCCTATAGCTATCAATATGGCTACCTTCGTAGGCTCGTCTCAAGCGGGATTTTTGGGCTCGTTTTTGGCTACTCTCGGCGTGGTTTTGCCATCGTTTATCATCATATTGTTAGTAGCGGCGGTGATGCGCAACGTACTCAAATACGCAGGGGTCAATCGCACGATTAAGTCCGTACAACCTGCAATCGTGGCAATGATACTCTCCACCGCTTTGACGATGTTTCTATCCAACGTATTCAATCTATCCAATATACACTCTACCTTCCAATTCGATTGGAAGTCGCTGATTATATTTGCCGTCGTAGCAATCGTTGCGGTTGTGTACAAAAAACTTCGCAAAAAGAATATGTCGGCGATTTTGCTCATCGTCTTGTCGGCGATTTTGGGAATGCTGTTCTTTGGCATACGATAACCGCAGGATGCTAAGTTGTCAAAAACATTAGATTAATAAGCGTATTAAGCAATTTTTTAGCAATAAACTACACTCATAATAATATATTATTTAATTATAAAAAAGAGGTTTGACAGATAGTGTCAAACCTCTTTTTGTACTATTTTGTGACGTTCGTTAACTATGCTCTCGTCAGCAATTTACCCTTGCGGCGTACTTTATTGTGACTTGCGAGCAATGTTCTTGATGATAGTTGCCAGTCCTTTAAAAAAGTGCCCGTTGCACATCATCACCAATCCCTCCGCCATATAAGGGTTAAGCGCGCCTTGGGAGGTATAAGATACGTTTTTGACCCTAGAATATCTCATCGTCTCCACCATCATAACAAGTCCGGGGTCATCGGCAGGACATCTCATTGCCATTCTCATACTAAGTTTGGTCATAGATATAAAGAAACCTGCAAATTTACTGGTCTGCTGCATTTCCTCAAAGGTATTGTCGACCGTAAATTGTCCTTTGACGGGCAATACAACTCGGTCGTCGATTTTTCTACCCAGTAGCGTCTCAAATTGCTCTTGCGGAATAACGTTGCCGTCAGGGTTGTAATACCAAGAAAGTTCTTGTTTTTGCTCGGCATATTCTTGATAAGTATCGCCTTCGATAGTGACGGTCTGTTTGAGTTTTTCGTCTACGCTGCTGCTTGCCACGATTATATCGTAATCCGAGCCGACCACGTCGAAAGCGTTCTTTGCCGTGATAAAACTGCTAAACGCGTCTTTATCGAGCGACAGCTCTACCCTCACGCTCTTTCCCGCCTTGACGAATACCTTATCGAAAGCTTTGAGTTCTTTGTTAGGTGTAAAGATATTGTGGTTGTGTCTATGTACGTAAACCTGCACGATTTCTTTGCCGTCCGTCTTGCCGACGTTGGTGACGTCAAAGCTTACCAACACCTTGCCGTCCACATCGAACGTATTGTCCACCTTGAGATTGGAATACTCGAATTTTGTATAAGACAAGCCGTATCCGAACGGATATGCGACTGCCTTGCCCGCCGTATCAAAGTATCTGTAACCTACGTATATTCCCTCTCTATATTGCGTCTTGACGAAGTCGCCCGTCAAATCGTTGTAAGACGGAATATCTTGCAACGCGAGAGGATAAGTCTCGGCAAGTTTTCCGCTAGGGCTTTGCTTGCCGTACAGTAGGTCGTAGGTTGCCGTGCCAACGTTTTGACCGCCAAGGTGCATCATAAGAATGGCTTTGACCTTGTCCTTAAACGGCATTGCTATAGGCGAACCCGTTGCAAGCACGACGATTACTTTTGCCCCGCTGTTGGCAAGCGCGTCAATTAGTTGGAGATGAGCTATCGGCATGTCGATATTCTTTCTATCAAAGCCCTCAGCCTCGTAACTATCCGTCAAACCTGCAAATACGATAACCTTGTCCTTATCCTTAGCCTTTTCTACGGCTTGGTCGATAAGCCCCGGATAAATCTTACCCGACTTGTTGATTTTGTATCCGCGAGCATAGTCGTACTCTACGCCGTTTTGCTCCAAAACATCGACAAAACTCGTCAACTTAGTGGGATTGATATGAGAACTTCCCGCGCCTTGATAGCGAGGTTTTTTTGCCATTTCGCCCACTACAAGAATTTTCTCTTTGCCCGACAACGGCAACGCGTCGTTTTTATTTTCGAGCAATACCGCTCCCTCTTTGGCAATCTCTGCAGACAAAGCGTTGTGCTCGTCCGCGTCATATGTATAGTCTTGAGTATAGTCAGGTGTAGAAAATACTAGGTCAAGCATTCTGTCAACGGCTCTATCGAGCACTTCTTCGCTAAGCGTGCCCTTCTTGACAGCCTCGACGATAAGCGCGTCGTTGTATCCGCCGTTGCCCGGCATCTCGAGTTCCAAACCAGCGTCAACCCCCTTTGGTCTTTCGTTGGTAGCGCCCCAGTCGGACATTACAATACCGTCGTAACCCCATTCTTCTCTCAAGACGTCGTTGAGGTACTTCTTATTTTCGCAAGCGTAAACGCCGTTGATTTTGTTGTAAGAACACATAATAGTCTTAGGCTTACCCTCTTTGACGGCATATTCAAACGGTCTAAGATAGATTTCTCTCAACGTTCTCTCGTCAGCCTCCGCGCTAACCGTCATACGACGTGTCTCTTGGTTGTTGGCAAAGAAGTGCTTGAGTGACGTTCCTACGCCTTGACTTTGTACGCCTTTGATAAAACTTGCGGCAAGCTTACCCGCCAACAACGGGTCTTCGGAATAATACTCGAAGTTGCGTCCGCAAGTGCTGGTACGCTTGATGTTGACGCCAGGTCCCAATACTACGCCGACTTTTTCTTTGAGAGCTTCCTCTCCTATCGCTTGACCCATTTTGCCTACGATTTCCCTATTCCAAGTCGAAGCGCAACACGAAGCCGTAGGAAAACAAGTAGAAGCCGCAGATTTGTGCACCGAGTCTCCGTTGCCTTGCTTACGCAAACCGTGAGGTCCGTCGGTAGTCATAACCGAAGGAATGCCCAATCTCTCGACACCCTTGGTGTGCCACATATCGAGACCGCTACACATTCCCGCCTTTTCTTCCAAAGTCATCTTGTCGATTATCTCTTGATATTTCATAATTCTCCTAATTCTTATATTTTTATTATTTAATAGGTTATAATTTATTTTATCATATTAGACAAGTTGTTTTCAATACGTTTTTTTATTTAGTATTATTTTTTTGATGATCCCTTGCTTTTGATTTCAAAGGATAGGCTTGTATGCTTCCAATTTATATATAGGCAAGCCTTGAGCAACAAAATTGGATTCGTATTCCGTCATAACGTTGTCCGCTACTTCCGAAGCGTGTAAGTCAAGTGATACGTCTCTTAGGATAAATCCCGCTTCGGACAATGTTTGGATAGAATATTCAAACAAGCCCCTATTGTCGGTCTTTTGCACGATTTTGCTGCCGTCTTTCATTAGACCTAAATAAATTTTCAAAAATTTCGGGTTAGTAAGTCTATGATTGGCGTATGTCTTTTTTGGATAGGGACAAGAAAAATTGAGAAAAATGCCGTCTACTGTGTCATTGTCCAAAAAGTACGTAAGATTTTCGGCGCTACCCAACACGAATTTCACGTTGTCAAGTCCTTCGCTCTTGGCTCTCTCACAAGCCGAAACGATGACGTTTGGCACCTTTTCGAGAGCGATAAAATTGCTGTTCGGGTACTTCTTAGCCATTTCGCATACGAAGGCTCCCTTGCCGCAACCGAGCTCCAAATACAATTTTCCCGACTTGGCAAAAGCCTTGTCAAGGTCTATCTTAACCTCGTTTTTTCTTGCGGGATTATAATAAAAATCGCTCCCTTCTTTGACAATCATATAGTCGTCTACGGCAGTCAATCTTTGTTCTAAATTCTTCTTTTTTCTCAGTCTCATCTTTTCTCCAAAAATAATTTTTATTTATTATTCCAAAATATATAGTTATGCAAGACTTATTTGTTCGATACGTCCGATTATCTCTTTCATCTTTGGTCGGCTAGCTATATCGGGATAAGTAGCTATCAATTTTTGAGCGAGTTCTTTGCACTCTTGCAAGGTCTTTGCCGTCACTTTGACAGCGCTCGTTCCGCTTTGATTGAAACCGAAAAAGTCTCCGTAGCCTCTCAGTTCGGCATCTTTTTCCGCAATAACCAAGCCGTCGTAATTGTCCCTTATGACTGCCAAACGTTCTTGTTCCTCAGACTTGGAAGTGTGCAAAAAACAATACGATTGCAGACCTGCTCTTCTGCCAACTCTACCTCTCAACTGATGAAGCCCCGCCAAGCCGAATCTGTCGCTATTGAGCACGACCATACAGCTTGCTCTCGGGCTATCAACTCCAACTTCGACTATAGTAGTGGCTATGAGCACGTCAATCTCTCCCGCAACAAAATCATCCATGATTTTACTTTTTTGTTCTTGTGAAAGTTTACCGTGCAATAGCGCAACTCTGACGCCAGCCAATGCTCCGTCTTTGACTTGTTCGTATAGCGTCTTTGCGCCGAAAACAGTCAAGCCGTCGCAGTCTTCGATTGCGGGGCACACGATATAACATTGCTCGCCTTTGGCTACGATTTGGCGGATAAAAGCGTATAATTTGGTCAATTTTTCATTGCCTATTATATAAGTTTTTGCTCTCTCTTCTTGAGTCTTTCTGCTCTCGAGCGAAGATATTTTTACATCTCCCAATACGCTAATGGCAAGCGTCCTAGGTATAGGCGTCGCACTCATCACCAAAGTATCTACGCCCAAAGATTTGGTCTCCAACTTACTTTTTTGTCTGACGCCGAATTTGTGCAATTCGTCTATCACAATATATCTCAATTTATCAAATGCTACCTTGTCGCCAATGACTGCGTGAGTGCCGATAAGTATATCGATTTTGCCGACCGCACACTCTGCCAAAATACGCCTTTTGTCGCTACTGCTAGTTGACGACGTAAGCAACTCTATCCTAATATCGGGGTCGTCTATAAGTCCTATTGCCGTATCGTAATGTTGGCGAGCTAGTATCTCGGTCGGCGCCATCATTGCGCACTGAAAACCGCTTTTGACAACGAAGACCATACTCAACAAAGCTACTATCGTCTTGCCGCTGCCTACGTCTCCCACCAGCATCCTATTGGTCTTTTCGTTACCTCTAAGGTCGCCCACTATCTCTTTTAGTGACCTTTGCTGGCTCTCGGAAAGGACGTAAGGCAATTTGGCAATATAATCGTCCAATACCGAAAAGGGCGCAGTATAAGGATTTTCCTTACCTCTTGACATACAATCTCTCGTCAAATAATACGCCGCCATTTCAAGGGATAGTCTTTCTTTTTGCATGCGATGAGAAGCAACGTATACCTCTTGCATTGTCAACGGAAAATGCAAGCTATACAACGCCTTGGCATAGTCGGGATAGAGCAAACCGTCAAGCATACTCGACTTATCGCAATTCTCAAGCGCTTGTTTGACCATTCCCTCGTAAGTCTTTTGTCCTATCTTACCTTTTAGCGGATAGACTGCAACCACGCCCGTCAATCGGCTTTTGTCGCAGCTTTCAAAACTCGGATTGCTCATATAGAGTTTTCCGTTGTCGCTAGCAACCTTTCCCCATACTCTATATCGCTCCCCCTCGACCAAGTTATCTCGCATATAAGGAGCGTTGAACCAAGTTAGTTTCAACTTAGAATTGCTATCATCGACGACTGCGGAAAAGACGTTAAAATTCCTATTTTTTCTAAATAATTTGCTGATTGATATAATATTGCCTTCTACCAAGGCGTAACTCCCCACACTCAACGATTCTATTGGGGTAGATCGGGTCATATCGCAATACGACTTGGGCAAAAAATCTACCATGTCTTGCACGCTGAAAATGCCCAAGTCGTTCAACTTGGACAAAGTCTTTGCTCCCACGCCTTTGATTTGCGACAATTCCATAGATTTATTCTACTACTTTTCGGCTGCTATTTCAACAAAAAAAGAGCAAGTCTTAACTTGCCCTATACATATTATTCTATTGCTATAAAGTAATGATAGTGCGGTTGTCCGCCGTAGTAACATTCGACTTCGCAATCCTCGAATTTTTCTTGTATCTCTTCTTTTAGCTCTTCGGCTTGCTCTTTGTCAACTCCCTCGCCGTAGTACAAAGTGATAATCTCGCTGTCCTCATCGGCAAGTTTGTCTACCAAAGTCATCGCCGTATCTTTTACGCTATCCGACTTGGCAATAATCTTTTTGCCGTCAAGACCTATGATGTCGCCTTCTTGAATATCGAATCCGTCAAGTTGCGTCGTCCTTACAGCCGTGGTAACTTGCGCGCATTTCATATCCCTAAACGCCTTCTTCATCTCCTTTTCGTTGCCTTTAATATCTATCTCGGGGTCGAATACCAATGCGGCGCTAAGTCCTTGCGCAACCTCCTTGGTAGGTATTACGACACACTTCTTAGAAGTGAGTTCGCACGCCTTTTCGGCAGCTAGAATGATATTGCTGTTGTTAGGCAAAATTATGACGTTGTCGGAGTTGATTTTTTCGATAGCGTTGAGTATATCTTCTACGCTCGGATTCATCGTTTGACCGCCCTCGATGACTTCGTCCACGTACATATCCTTGAAAAGTTTGCTCAGTCCGTCGCCTGCGCAAATAGCCATCATAGCGATAGGCTTTTTGTTGGCTTGACGTTGCTTTTGCAATTCTCTGTTTTGCTCAAGCATATTTTCTATCTTAACCTTGTCCAATTCTCCGAGTTGCAAAGCCCAATACAAAGCCCTATTCGGTTGGTTGGTGTGAACGTGCACTTTGATAAGGTGTGTATCACCTATAGCAATAACACAATCACCTATGGTCATAAGTTTGTCACGCAATTTTTCTACGTCTTCTTCGGTAACGTGCTTCTTGATATTGATGACAAAGTACTCGGTACAATATGCGAATTTGATATTGTCAAGGTCGTGTTCGTCGTCGCCGAAAGCGTCTAGTATAGGCGCCGGAGTTGCCGTCATGTCGTCTACCTGTTCGGCAATCTCTTCGCCCTTGAGCACTTTGAGATAACCCTCCAATACGGTAATCAATCCTCTGCCGCCCGCGTCTACTACGCCCGCTTTTTTGAGTACCGGCAACATATCCGGGGTCTTTTGAAGTATCTCTTCTCCTTTGGCAATAATCTGTTCGAAGAAAGTGATAAAAGAAGAATTTTTGTTTGCAATACCCATAGCGTTTTCGGCAATAAACCTAATTACCGTCAAAATCGTGCCTTCTTTAGGTTTGGTGACGGCGCTATAAGCCACTTCTCTTGCGCATATAAATGCTTTGGCAAAAGCTTTGGTATTGACTTGTTTTTCATCGGAAAGCGTCTTACACATTCCTTTGACGATTTGGGACAAAATAACGCCCGAATTGCCACGTGCTCCCTTGAGCGCGCCTCTGGCAAACGCATTGAAAAGGTCGCTTGGCTCGTCAATTACCACATTTTGAATTTCTTTGACGGCAGACGCCATAGTCATCGACATATTGGTGCCCGTATCTCCGTCAGGAACAGGAAAAACGTTTAAAGAATCTATCATTGCTTTGTTGGCGCTGAGGTTTTTGAAACCACCCTCAAACATCTCCGTCAACTTAGCGACATCCAAAATTTTCATATATCTCCACTATACCTTGACTCCGACCACGTTGACAACGACGCTCTCTACACGCATACCCGTGTAAGCCTCTACGTTGTATTTGACGGTCTCTTTGATAGAGTCGGTGACTGCCGTTATGTTGACCCCTGCGCCAAGCACAACGAACATCTCAATGTTTATTTTGTTTTTGACTGTGGTAACCTTGACGCCTTTGCCTGCAATTTGTTTGTTAAAAAGCGATTTGATGCTGTCGGTCAAAGTCCTCGATACCAAGTCCATGACGCCATAGCAATCCATACAAGCATTGGACGCTGTCATGGCAATGGCAGAGTCGGTGATAACAATCTTTCCGTAATAATTAGAAGTCGTCACAGCCATAGTTACATTTTACACTTATGAGTGCTTATTTGCAAGCATTTTGGATAATTTACCGCTTTGTATTATTATTTTATCTATATTTAGCAAAAAAAATTAAAAATTCGTTCAATTTTTCTTGCGTTATTTTTTGGTTAATGATAAGATTACTATTGCAAGATTTCCAGCAGGAGGTATAGTATATGTCAAAAGTATGTGCAATTTGCGGAAAAGGACAACAAACAGGCAACCTCGTTAGCCACTCCAACCGTAAAAGCAGAACAGCGTGGAAAGCCAACGTTCAAAAGGTAAAAGTTGTCAAAGAAAACGGCGCTACCGAGAGTATGTACGTCTGCACAAGATGTTTGCGTAGCGGCAACGTTGAGCGCGCTTAATTATTCTGCACAATCAAGGACGCCTTTGAGGCGTCTTTTTTTATTCTCTTCAAGCCGTATGATTTCTCATTAGCTTATTTGCAAAAAAACAGGGGCAAAACGGGCGTTTTCGTCAAGAAAATTCAACAAGAAAAGAATAATGTCTAACTCACTACACCTTGCATTGCAAGGAATCGAGCTTTTTGAGTTATACTATATTGTTTGCGTTGCAAACAACGATATTTTTGTCTTTTAGACAAAAGCGATATTTCGGCTTTTAGCCGAAGTGATATTATATTTGCCTAAACTTTCCCGATAGGGAAAATATGGCTTTGCTTCAATCAAAATATCGCGCTGAAGGCATATCGCTTGACGCAAGGCAAATATAGTTGCGGCGTAGCGATAAATCACTATCGCTACGCCACTAAACTCCCCCGTCTTTTTCTTTTTTACGCGACGCCGTTATCTTATAAGGCATCTCTTTGGCACTATCAATCGCAACAGCCTTTTGACCATCTTTGGCGGATTGATACATAATATTCTCATAAGCACACCTCCATTGTACAAGGTATGCACGCCATTAAATTTTGGTTAATGCAGACAGTTTTTAATATCTCTGACCGCTTGCGCAGGGTCGGGCGCACCAAATACGCTACTACCGGCAACCACTACGTCAACGCCTCTTTCCACCATTTCTTTGACGTTGGACACGGTAACTCCGCCGTCAAGTTCTATCAAAAACTTACCGTTAGAAATTTCTTTGAGTTTGTTAATTTTGTCAAGCACGCTCGTGATAAACTTTTGACCGCCAAACCCGGGAAAAACTCCCATAAGCATAACGACGTCAACCTTATGGGCGTACGGTATTATCGTATCCACCTCAACGTCGGGATTGAGCACGAGACCTGCCTTTTTGCCTTGTGCTCGTATGTAATCGAGCGTTTCGCCCACCTTGGCACAAGTCTCGGCGTGGAAAGTCACGACGTCGGCACCCGCTTCGATAAATCTAGGAATATAAGTCTCGGGGCTGTCTATCATCAGATGAACGTCCAACGTCATATCGGTCTCTTTTCTAAGTGCCTTGACCATCGGCATTCCAAAAGTGATATTGGGCACAAACTTGCCGTCCATGACGTCGCAATGCACCCAATCGGCGCCCCATTTTTTTAGATTCTTTACGGCTTCGCCCATATAGGCAAAGTCTGCCGACAAAATCGACGGCGCAACGAGTATCTCAGTCATATCTTTTTTCCCATCTCCTTTTTAGGTCTTTGTACAATCTAATATATCTCTCGTATCTTTCTTTTGACAATTTGCCTTGTTCTACGGCGGTCTTTACGCCGCATACCTCTTCGTCGCTGTGCGTGCAACTTCTAAACTTGCAATGAACGGCAAACTCGTCGAAGTCGGTATAGTATCGGTGCAACGACGTCGGGTCTACAAGCGGCATCTCCAACATGCTAAAGCCGCAAGTATCGGCAATTTTCGTGCCGTCGTCAAGCTCGATAATCTCTACGTGGCGAGTAGTGTTTTTGCCTCTCTCTCCCTTCTTGGAGAGGTCTCCTACTTTCATCTTTTGATGACCGCAGATAGTGTTGACAAGCGACGACTTGCCTACCGCCGACTGTCCCGCAAGGCATACGTATCGACCTCTTATCTTGTCCATAAGCGTGTCTATGCCTTGTCCTGTCTGCGTACTGATAATGATAATGTCAGCCATATCTTCGTAGTCTCGGACAACCTGTTGCAGTACGTCCTCCGCGCCATCGAGGTCTGCTTTGTTTACGCATATTATCGGGTCAACGCCTTGTTCCGTCGCGCCTATGATTAGTTTGTCCACCAACAGCATATCAGGCTTAGGCACGGGCGCCAGCACAATGACGATAGCCTCTATATTGCTGATATAAGGTCTGACAAGCATACTCTTACGAGGCAATACATCTTCGATTATTCCCTCTTTATCCGCCACCACCGACACCGTATCGCCGATATATATTTCTCCGTTTCGCTTGAGTTTTCCTCTTGCAAAGCACTTGAATATCTCGCCTTGATCCGTCTTGACGGTATATATGCCGCCCATTCCTTTGACGACTTGTCCTACAACCTTCTTTTTGATATTACACCTCACCTGCAATATATTTTCTTCTGAGCTGTCCGCACGCTCCGTCTATATCTCCGCCCATACTTCTGCGAAGGGTACAACTGACGCCGTTTCTCTCTAGCCTTTGCTTAAATTCCTTTATTTTTGCGTCATCCGAGCCCTTTAGACCCTTTTCTTTGACGTAATTAAGCCTAATAAGATTGATATGACACGGCAGTCCCTTGACAAGTCGAGACAACTCGTCTGCACACTCCACGCTATCGTTGAGACCGCCGACCATGGAATATTCAAATATTATTCTCCTACCGCTCTTATCAAAATAATATCTCACGGCTTGCATAATGTCCTTGACGCCGTATTTGTTGGCAATAGGCATAATCTTTTTTCTAATTTCGTCGTTGGGCGCGTGAAGGGATATAGTCAAGGTGATGCCGTAATCTTCGTCTGCAAGTCGCTTGATTTTGTCGCACAAACCGCACGTCGAGAGAGATATGTTTCTTCTCGATATATTCAATCCCTTTTCATCACTCACCAACCTCAAAAACTTGGTGGTATCGTCGTAGTTGTCCAACGGCTCGCCGCTGCCCATAAGCACGATATTGGTGATTGCTCTCCTGTCGTCCGACTTGTTGTCGCGATTGACAGCCACCACTTGGGACAGTATCTCTCCCGCAGTCAGGTTGCGCACCAAGCCGTTTAGTCCCGAAGCGCAAAAGGCGCAATTCATTCTACAGCCCACTTGCGTGGAAACGCATATCGTGTTACCGTACTTGTATTTCATCAACACGCCCTCTATGACGTTGTTGTCCCACAACTTAAAAATATACTTTTTGGTGCCGTCTAACTTAGACTCGACGCAATGCACGATTTCCACGCCTTGCGCCGTATAGCCCTCGTTTTGCAGATAATTTATCAAAGACTTAGGCAAGTTGATTTCATCGAGTTTTGCGCCCCTATAAAGCCCGTCAAACAGCTGGGTAGCCCGATAACCTGCTTCACCCGATTGCGATACTATATTCTTGATTTCTTCAAAGGTATAGTCGAGCAATATCTTCATATCTTTTGCTTTACTCCCTCGCCGATACGTCTTGTTTTCTTGATAGCACCGCCACGAAAAAGCCGTCGGTGCCTTGGTCATCGGGCAAATACTGCTTATAGCTTTCCACCGTCCAGTCGGTATTTTCTTTGACAAATCTACCCACGATATTGTAATTTTCTTCTCTAAGCAACGTGCAAGTGGAATATATCACCTTGCCGCCTATTTTAGCGTATTTGCAAGCGTTGGTAAGTATCGAGTATTGAGTTTTGGTCAATTCTTCCACACTTTGCATATCGAGATTGAGATACACGTCGGGTTTCTTTTTAGCTACGCCAAGTCCGCTACAAGGCACGTCGCACAACACCTTGTCAAAAAGCCCCTCGAATCCCGCAATGTATTGCGTAGAATCTTGCTCGATTACCGATATTCCGCTCGCGTGCATACGATTAACGTAAGCTTGCATCAGTTCTACCCTATGCGGGTGAATTTCGCACGCAACGACCTCTACGTTAGAGGCTTGTTCGGCTATGTAGAGCGACTTACCACCGGGGGCGGCACACATATCCAATACCTTGTCTCCGCTCCTAATATTCATCGCTTGCACGCAACGCATAGAAGTCACCGATTGTATCGTGATCAAGCCGTTGTTGAATAAGTCTCTCAATTTTTTATCGTTTTTTACCCACATTCCGCCACAGTCGGACAAGCGGTATTTTATATCCTTACGATCGCATATTTCGCACAAATGCTTGAGGCTCGTAAGTCTAGTGTTGGGACGAACGTGTTCCTCTTGCACGCTATTTGCCGACAAAAACTCTTTTGTCACATCGTAGCCGTATTGCTTGACGTATTTTCTTACCAGCCACAACGGGACGGAGGTCTCCACAGACAGCCTTTCTACCCTATCGTCGGGCAAAGACGGTTTGTCTGCAATATAATTTTTGAGCAAACCGTTGACGAAGCCTTTGAGTTGGCGTTTGCCTATAAACGCCGTCAAGTCCACCATATTGTCCACCACCGCATAGTTGGGCATAGAGTCCATAAAACTTATACAATACATGCCCATTTTGAGCACAATCACCACGCTCGCTTGCGGACGCTTCTTGGCAAGACGAGATAGATAATATTCGAGTTCTACGTTCTTTTCCAGCACGCCGTACACAAGTTTGGTCACCCAAGCGGCATTGTTGGCATACCCCAACTTTTTGCTCAGTTCTATCGACCCGAACGCCTTGTTTTTGAATATATTGGACAATATGTCGTAGCTCAGTTGTATATCACTCATTGCACGTTAGTTCCGTTTTGTATCTTGTAGCCCGCAAGAAAACTTGCGGTATCCATTCTTCTTTTGCCTTCGAGTTGCACCTCCAGTGCTTCGATAGCACCGTCACCGCAACCGATTTTCATGGTTTTGTTTACAATTCTGATTTCGCCTATTCCCAACTCGTCCTCTGCAATCTTCGCGCTCCAAATTTTGAATATTTTGCCGCCTAAGTAGCAGTATGCGGACGGCCAAGGATTCATACCCCTGATTTTGCATACAATCTCTTTAGCGGAGCAATTCCAGTCAATTTTGCCGTCCTCTTTGCTCAGCATAGGATAGTGCGTAGCCTTGGAGTGGTCTTGTGGAGTAAATACCGCTCGTCCGCTCTCAATGAGTTGCAAACCCTCCACCAAAGCCTCCGCACCTAGCTTGGCAAGTCTGTCGAACAGTTCTCCAGCCGTTTCATTGTCGCCGATACTCACGGACTTTTGGAGCAACACGTCACCGCTATCCACTTGCAACGCCGTGCGCATAATCGACACGCCCGTACGTTCTTGACCCGTCAAAATCGCCCATTGAATAGGGCTGGAGCCTCTAAACAGAGGTAACAGCGAAGCATGTACGTTGATGACGCCGTGTTTCGGAATATCGAGTATGCTTTGCGAGATAATCTGTCCGTAAGCGCACGTCACCATGACGTCGGGAGCAAGTCTTCTCAAAATCTCCTCGCCCTCGTCTCGGATTTTTTGAAACTGCAAAACGTTGAGTCCTAGGTCGAGAGCGCGCTGTTTGACGGGGCTAAAAGTGACTTCTCTGCGGTTGCGTTCTTTGTCGGGTTGGGTCACAACCGCCAAAATCTCGTGTCCCGCGTCGTAGACGGCTTGGAGCGAATCTACCGCAAAGTCGGGGGTGCCCAAAAATACTATCTTCATTATTCCTTGTACTCCTTGTCATAGAAGAGTATTCCGTCAAGGTGGTCTATCTCGTGACAACACGCCCTTGCAATCAATTCTTCGGCTTGCAAGGACGTATGATTGCCGTATCTGTCTTGATATTCTACCGTCACTTTGTACGGTCTTGCCACGTTACAATTACGACCCGGTACGCTCAAACAACCCTCGGGTCCCACTTGTACGCCTTCGGTAGCCACTATGACGGGATTGACGAGTTCTACGTAAAAGTCGTCGACCTCCACCACAGCGAGGCGCCTATTGATACCCACTTGCGGTCCCGCCAAGCCTACGCCGTCTGCTTCGATCATAGTTTGTCTCATATCGTCGAGCAACTTGCCCAATTTGTCGTCAAAAACCGTTACTTCTCTGCTCTTTTTGCGCAAAGAAGGTTGTCCGTCCTTTACAATATCTCTCAGTGCCATACTTCCTCCTAGTTCATCGCCTTTGGGTCGACCTCGACAAAAATCGAAGTGTTTTTGACGGTATTGTCGCCCGCCGTCTTGTATATTGATTTGATTATTTCCTTTTCGTTTTGCCTCTTGATGCGGGCAATAATCTGGTATCTGTATTTGTTTTGTATCCTTGCTACGGGGGATTTCATAGCGCGCATATACAAAAAGTCGTCTTGTCTCTCTTTGTACAACTTTTGCATATCTCCGTACACGCCCTTGGCAAGTTGAATGACTTTGTCCTCGTCCTCTCCGCTCATCAACACCCTTACTATGGTAGAAAAAGGCGGAAACTGAGTGGATTTTCGTATATTTATCTCTTTGGCGATAAAGCCCTCGTAGTCGCCGTCTACGGCAAAGCGATAGACGTAATGATTGGGAGAATAAGTCTGCAAAAAGACCCTACCCGCCTTTTCGCTTCTTCCCGCTCTACCCGCAATCTGCGTTACGAGTTGATACGTCCTTTCCGCCGACCTATATTCGGAATTGTATAGGCTTATATCGGCGTCAAGTATGCCAACGAGCGTGACGTTGCCAAAGTCGTGTCCCTTGGCTATCATCTGCGTACCCACCAAAATCTGTGCCTTCTGCGCTTCAAACGCCGATAAGATGTCTAGGTAAGCCGTCTTGGTGGTGGTCGTCTCGTTGTCCATTCTCAATACGCTGACGTCGGGGAGCATCTTTTTAATCTCTTCCACAACCCTCTGCGTACCTACTTTGCCGTATTTGATTTGGTCGCTTCCGCATGACGGACAGCGGTCGAGCATTCGGTACCTTTTGCCACAATAGTGGCACTTGAGGAGGTTGTCCGCCGAGTGATAAGTGAGCGACACGTCGCAATCCTCACACTTGGCGACGTATCCGCACTTGCGACACATCACGAAGGAGCTGTGTCCTCTGCGATTGAGAAATATCATCGCTTGTTCGCCGCGTGCTATCGTCTCGACGAGCGCCTTACGCAGTTGCACCGAAAAGATACCGTCGTTGCCTCCGATAATCTCTTGTGACATGTCTACGATTTTTATCTGCGGCATGCCGTGAGCGCTTATTCGGGTAGTCATTTTGACAAGTTGATATTTGCCTTCGGTTGCCAACTTGTAACTTTCAAGCGACGGCGTGGCGCTGCCGAGTATTATCTTGGCGCCGTTGTATTTGGCTCTAAATTGTGCAATATCTATCGTCTTGTATCTTGGGTTGGAGTCGCTTACGTAACTGCCGTCATGCTCCTCGTCGATGATTATCAATCCGACGTTTTCGACGGGTGCAAAGATAGCCGACCTAGCGCCAACCACGATTTTGGCTTGTCCGTCGTGGAGTTTTTTCCATTCGTCAAACCTCTCTCCGTCCGACAATCCGCTGTGTATCATAGCCACGGTATCGCCGAAGTAGGCTCTAAAGTTTTTGAGCATTTGCGGTGTAAGGGCAATCTCAGGCACGAGCATAATACAACTCTTGCCCTCTCGGAGCGCACGCGATATGCTCTCTATGTACACCATAGTTTTGCCCGAACCCGTCACACCGTGCAAAAGTATAGTCGTTTTGTCCGTATGCTCTATAGTTTCCAACGCTCGGCGTTGGTCGTCGCTGAGAACGACTTGTTTTTTTTGTCCGACTATCTCGCCGAAAGGCGTGCGAGAGAGTTGCTTATTCTTCTTGACGACGATGCCTGCCTTGATAAGTGCGTTGACTGCCGAAGCGCCGAACTCGTCGTTGATTTCACTCAAAAATTTGCCGCCGTATTTGAGACTTTCTACCACTTGCCTTTGTGCCGTCGCTCTTGAAGACAACGCCTCGACAGCCTCGTGATAATCTCTAGCGAGTTCTACGAACAACCTTGTCAATTCCTTGACTTTGCCACCCCTAAGTTTCGGAGGCAAAAATAGTCTTAGACTGTCGCAATATCTGATAAACATATCGTCCTTCATATATTGCATCAACTCAAGCATCTCTGGCTTGACGCAAGTAAAGTCGTCCAATTTGCTTATTATAGGTTTTAGATTTTGCCTTTCGCTTTGCTCTACTATATCAATGCAAAAACCCTCGAGCCTTTGCGCTCCAAAGGGGACCAGAACTCTGTCGCCCTTACTCAGTCGCAAGTCTGAGGGGATGGAATAATCGAATATTTTGTCTACTTCTTGACTGCTTATATCTACGACAACCCTTGCTATCATAACTTGATTATCTCGCTGGCTATAACGTGAGCAAGGATACTCTTAGATACCTTTCCGCTCTCATAAATTTTGCCTCGAGCTGTAAAAATACTTATAACGTTGGTATCGCTGTCGAAACCCGCGCCCTCTTTGGTCACGTCGTTAGCCACGACCATATCGGCATTTTTCTTGATTCTTTTTTGCTCGGCATACTCGTCGAGATTGGTGGTCTCGGCACAAAAAATCACCAACTTTTTGTCGCCCTTGGCTCTACCCACAGCCTCGGCAATATCTGGATTTTTTTCTAATTCCAGCGTTACGCTATCGCCCTTGATTTTGTTGTCGTACTTATTCTTTGGTCTATAATCGCTCGGTGCTGCCGCCTTGATGACAACGTCAACCTCGCCCAGTTCGCTCATTACTGCATCGTACATCTCTACCGTGGTCTTTACTCTAACCACTTTGTGCAAATACTCGGGTATTTCTACGCTGACTATGCCGGCGACCAAAGTGACTATTCCGCCTCTTTTGGCTATGGCTTTGGCTAGCTCTATACCCATTTTTCCGCTTGAGCGATTGGTAATAAAGCGCACGCCGTCTATGTTTTCTTGAGTTGCGCCTGCCGTAACCAGCACGCGTGTGCCCTCGTAATCTTGCTGAGGCAATACCGTCTTGAGTACGACGTCTACGATGTCGCTCGGCTCTGCCATTTTTCCTCGTCCGCTGTCACCGCACGCAAGTCTGCCCTCTATCGCGTCTACGAAAATATAGCCCTTGTCCTTGAGCGTGGCTATATTGCTCTGCGTAGTAGGATTGTCGTACATTGCCGTATTCATTGCGGGTGCAATAATGACGGGGCACTTGAGCGCAAGCACCGTCGTAGTGAGCATATCGTCGGCTACTCCCGTGGCAAGCTTGGCAATTACGTTGGCGGTTGCGGGGGCTATCACGCATACGTCGGCTTTTTTGGCAAGCGAAATATGAGCCACTTCCCACTCTCGGTCGCGGTTGAACATGTCGCTTACGCATGGTCTGTTTGATAGCGTTTCAAACGTGAGTGGCGCAACGAATTGGGTGGCGTTGGCTGTCATGACGACGTCAACGTCCGCCTCCAACTTTTTGAGCCTCGACACTATCTCGCAAGACTTGTAACAAGCAATTCCGCCCGTCACTCCCAACAATACGTTGATACCCTTAAGCATACTTATATGTTTTCTCTCTTGACTACGATTTTGCCTTCGTAAATCTCTTTGGCTGCAATAGAGATGGACTTTTCGCCCGTCTCTTGATAGAGATTAGGGTTTTGACTATCGAGCTGTCTTGCTCTCTTGGCTACCGCACATACGAGAGCGTATCTGCACTCTGCTTTTTTGATAAGTTTGTCGATTGGTGGATCTATCATCATAGGTCGTTACCTCCATATATTAAGTTATCTATAAATTTTTTGTTGTTGTCTACGCTACATTTTTGGGCTTTGATGATATTGATAATATCTTGCGCACCCTTTTCCGCATCCTCGTTGACTACGATATAGTCGTAGAAGACGGCTTGCTTTATCTCGTCGATAGCCGACTCGATACGAACTTTGAGTTGCTCTTCCGTCTCCGTGTCGCGACCTCTAAGTCTCTCTTCTATCGTCGAGCGATTGACGGGAGTGAGGAATATCATCACGGCTTGCGGGAACTTGTTTTTGATGTCTAGCGCGCCTTTGACGTCTATCTCCAACACCACGTCGTATCCCTCTTCGAGCTTGTCAAGTACCTTTTGCTTAGGCGTGCCGTAATAATTGCCGTAAACTTGTTGATGCTCCAATAGTTCGCCGCTTACAAGCATCTCTTTGAACCTATCTTTGGTGACGAAATAATAGTTGATACCGTCCACTTCCCCCGGTCTCGGCTCACGCGTCGTAACCGATACGGAATATTGAAGATTGGGATAATTGCGTATGGCGTGCGCCAATACGGTACCTTTTCCCGCGCCGGACGGTCCCGACACTACTACAAGCAAACCTTTTTTTCTCTCGTTGGACATAGCGAATTCCTTATTCTATGTTTTGTATTTGTTCTCTGATTTTTTCTATCAGATTTTTGAGAGCCAGCACCTTGTCGGTAACGTTGACGTTGCAACATTTGCTACCGATAGTATTGGTTTCTCTATTCATTTCTTGCACGATAAAGTCGAGCTTTTTGCCTACTGCTCCGCCCTCTTGGACTATTTGGTCAAAGTGTATAAGGTGCGCTTTGAGCCTCGTTATCTCTTCGTCCACGCACACTTTGTCACTATAAAAAGCCACTTCGTTGAGAAGTCTCGCTTCGTCGATTGCCACGCCCTGCAAACTCTCCTCTATCCTGTCTTTGAGCTTGGCTTTGTGCTCGCTTACCATATCGGGCGCGTACTTTTCTATCTCATCTACAAGTGCTTTTAGTTCCTTATTTTTGGCAAGCAAATCTTGCATGATAAGTCCGCCTTCCCTCTCTCTCATAGCGTTGAGATTGTCAAGAGCCGTGATGGTCGCTTGCTCGACGAGCTTAGCAAGAGTCTCTTCGTTTTGCTCGTTAGGTTGAGTGCTGATTACCTCGGGCATACGCATAATTTCCGTCGTACCGATATTGTTGACGCAACCGGTTGCACTAGCGATTTCCCCTGCAATAGCGTAATATCTCTTGGCAAGTTCTATATCCGCCGTGACGTCCGCCTTGCATTCTCTATTGTCCTCGTAGTTGACGAATACGTCAAAGTGACCTCTCACCGCCTTTTCTTTGATAAGTCTACGCACTAGATCTTCGGCAAAGGTAAATCCCTTGGGGAGCTTAACTCCCAAATCCAAAAATCTGTGGTTGACGGTCTTGATTTCTATAGTGACTTTTTGGCTATCGATTTCGCTAACGCCCTTACCGTAGCCCGTCATACTAAAAATACGCATATATGCCTCGTATTATTTTATTTACAATAATATAACACATTATAAAAATATTTACAAGAAAAATTATATAAAAAAGAAAGGACGCAGTCGTCCTTCCTTATTTGGGCTTTGATAACATCGTGTAATACTAATAGCGTCTCCAATATATGTTATAAACCCAACCTAAAATTGAATCAACGTCAGTTTCAATAATGTTTAACACAAAATACATCACATAGAATAATACCCCAAGTGACAAAACGCTTAGGCATATTGCGGCAATACATAATTTTGCGGCTTTCCAATTATTCTCTTTGATTGCGATAGGCTTAAATCCCATACCCATTACCAGTCCGAATAGCGGCGCAATAAACGATAGTACGAGCGATGCTATAGACCAACCGACTAATGACGAGCCTTTCTCTTTTTTGACTACTTTACGTTCTACGTAATTGTCGGTAGCACAACCGCAATTAGGACAAATAACCGCACTATCGCCTATCTCTTTTCCGCACTTTTTACAAAACATACTCTACCTCCGAATCAAAAAGCACCTATCATACCTACAACCGCAACCGAATAGACGATTGATAAAATGATAGACAAAATAAAATACGCTACGCTTATCCAGATAGCCGCCGTGCATTTCTTCCTCGACGGCTCGTCATCGATAGCAACTGCCTTAGGGCGATAAATCAGTCCCATAATAAAACCTACTAACGGAATAATGAAAGACATCACCAACGCAACTATAGACATAGTATTTACGTTGCCGCTATCATCTGAGCTACTCTTCGGTTTGGTAGATGCGCCGTTATAATTGTTGGTAGGCACACCGCAATTTGGACAAATGACTGCGTCGTCACTTATCTCTTTGCCACATTTTGAACAAAACATAGATTATCCTCCTAATCATTGGTAATAATTTCATTATAATGGCACAATGTGCCTTTGTCAAGATAAAAATTGCACATTGTGCTATTATTTGGTTATGCAAAAAATCGAAGAAATTCAAAAAAGACTGCGAGAAGCAATACAATGCAGTAATATCAGTCAAAAAGAACTTGCTCAAAGGTTGGGTATCAACCCGTCTACCGTCAGCAAATATATGCGACTTGACAAATACCCGTCTTTGGATACCTTCGCCAATATATGCGATATTCTTGACGTATCTGCAGACGAGATTTTGGGGCTAAAATAATCAAAAACTCAATACGTATCAACAAAACGCAGTCTTTCGACTGCGTTTTGTTGTAATTAACTTAGCGATTTTATTTTACATATTCGTTGTACACATAATACTTCGCGTTGCCGTCGGTGGTAATAACCTTATAAACCTTCTTATACGACTTCTCCGATGCGAAGTAATAATATACGGCATTGATGCTCTGCACGTTGTCTATAACTTGGCTCTCGAGCACATAGAAATATACTTTGTCGCCGACTTTGTAGTAATTGTCGCTAAACGTTACGCTCTCGCCAATCCCCGCCGTTATCTCACGCGTATTGTCGTTGACAATATCGTATATATAATATCTTGTCTTATCGGTATCGTCCTTATCTTGCATGCTATAGGCAAGTTTGCCGTCGTCGGTGTATTTATACGAGTTGACGTCGGCTATATTGATGATGAGTTTTCCGCTCAAAGTATAAATCTTGTTATTGACTTTGACGGTATCACTATTAATCGTCGCATTAATATTTTTGGCAAACTTGACGATACATTTGTTGCCTTCATACAAACAACTATCCGTAGCGTTGCTCAAAAGAAGTTGCTGTTTGCCGTCCGCCCCACAATATTCTTTGGCGCTCGTTGCACCCTTGAGCATCTTTTGGAGGTCTACTTTGACGGTAATATTGCCAACAGCGTCAAGCCCGAAAGATTGCACGTACGACGCGGTAAGTCCTTTATCTACAATATCGGAAATCTTGAGTATTACGCTGTCGTCGTACAACTCTTGAGTAGCTTGCACGTAATAATTAAACTTTACCTTTTTACTCTTACCGCTCTTGACGTCGTAACAATAGGTATTGATGTCGTACTTTTTTCCCTCTATGAATAAATCGAATTTATCGTTGTCGGCATAAGATAGGGTTAGATATTGACAGAAGAATTTGTTGCCGATTAGCCATATTGCGTTGGCTTCTGCCTCTAGCGACACGTTGAGGTCTACTTGTGGGAAAAATTCTCCTACATACTTGCCTTTTTGGTTATAGAACTTAAATCCGTAATTATTGCCGTTGTCTACGGGTTTTGCTTGATAATCGCCTATTTGGATTAACTCGCCGTAACGCAACCTTTCCTCAAAAGGAGACTGCGACTTTTTGAGTAGTCCGTCCATGCCGATATAATAGGTTATCTCGGAATTTTTGTCATAAAACTCGTTGCCTATGATTGTACCTTCAAGTCCCGAAGCAATCAATCCGTCCTTTCCGTACAAAATGTATTTGCTTTCCGTATTGATTTGAGCATAGAACCCGTCGCTAATCTGAATAATTTCCAATGTGGAATCGGTGACTATCATGGTGCTCGTCTCAAAATTGAACAAACTATAATAGGTCTTGCCGTCTAATGTGTTGTAGTATCTAAAGGTAGCCAGTCCGAATTCGTCGCTGTCTTCGATATAAGCACTTTTATTTACGTTGAGCCCCGTTACTTCTTGTAAAGAGTAACTTACCTTGTCTTGCTTGCCAAAAAGTTTATCTACTCCTTGACTACACCCTGCCAAACCTATCGTCAAAACTACTATCAAACAAATAAGTATAGCAACTACCGTTTTTTTCATATATTCTCTCCTTTTTTGCGTTGATACGCATATATCTCTTATATTATACTCTATCGTTTTATCTAATTCAACATATTTTGACAAAAATATAAAAACGGACGTCTAGCGTCCGTTTTAGCAAAATTATTTTGAAAAGTTGCTCTTATTATCCGTCAATCATTGAGAGTAATTGAGCTTCGTCGATTATCTTTATTCCTAATTTAGTAGCTTTGTCTAGTTTTGAGCCCGCGTCCTCGCCTGCTACCACCAAGTTGACGGCTTTGGATACGCTGTCCGCCGTTTTTCCGCCGTGCTCTTCTATCAACTGTTTGGCTTGCGAGCGTTTGAGCGTAGGTAGCGAGCCCGTCAATACTACGACGTAGCCCGTCATTGCACCGCTCCTCTTTTCCTCTTCTTTGATTTTGACGCCCAAAGAGTACAATTCTTCTATGGCTTTGACGTGCTCCTGATTGGCAAAATAATAGATTACGCTCTTAGCCATAATCTCGCCGAAATCTTCGATTGACGTCAAGTCCTCAAGACTTGCATTTTGGATATTTTCCATACTTCCGAATTTTTCCGCCAACTGTTTGGAGGCTTTTTTGCCGATATTGGCAATACCGAGTGCAAAAATCAACCTTGATAACGTAGTGTTTTTACTATTGTCGATTGCCGTAAGAATATTGTTGATTTTGGTCTCCTTAAAGCCCTCTATACCCTCGAAGTCTTCGGCTTCCAGCCTATATATATCAACAAAACTGCCAAGCACTCCCTCTTCCATCAGCGTCTCTATCGTCTTTTCGCTAAGTCCCTCGATATTCATCGCTTCTTTGCTGACAAAATGTGTCAATGCCGACACTACTGCGGGAACACAGTTTTTGTAATTAGTGCATTTGACGAATGCGCCTTGCCACTCTACGGGACTTCCGCAAGCGGGACACACCGTAGGCTTGTCTATCTCTCTAGAATTAGGATAATGCTCCGCAACTCCCATAATCTCTGGAATGACGTCGTTGGACCTACGCACGAAGACGCGACTGCCTATTTTGATGTCCTTGCGCAATATTTCGCTATAGTTGTTGAGAGTGGCTCTCGACACGGTTACGCCCGCCAGTTCCACGGGCTCCAATATCGCAAGCGGATTGAGTTTGCCCGTCCTAGATACTTGCCATACTACGTCTTTGACGATAGTGGTCGCCTCTTGCGCCGGATACTTAAACGCCATTGCCCACCTTGGGAACTTTTCGGTAAAGCCCAGTCTCTCTCTCGTAGCCACGTCGTCGACCTTGATAACTGCTCCGTCAATGAGGAAGTCGAGGCTGTCTCTGCTCTCACCGATAGCGTCTACGCCCGCTATAATATCGTCTATATCGTTGTATAATTCGAATTTTCCGCTTACCCTAAACTTGTTGTCGCGCAAAAACTCAATCATATCGCTACCGCTCTCAAAGGGTTTGTCGATAAAATTGACGTTGTACACGTTGACTTCGAGGTTTCTCTCGGCGGTCACTTTCGGGTCGAGATTTCTTATTGCACCCGCTACGCCGTTGCGCGCGTTTTTTAGAGGAGTAACGCCCTCTTTGGCGTTGTATTTTTCTAGTTCGCTTAGGCGCATTATGCCTTCACCTTGCACTTCCAACACGCCCTTATAATCTATCTTTAGAGGTACCGACTTGATTGTCTTGACTTGCGCCGTCACGTCCTCGCCCTCAACGCCGTTGCCTCGGGTCGCACCCCTAACCAACTCGCCGTTTTCGTAAGTGAGATTGATGGTCAATCCGTCGTATTTGTATTCCAAAGAACAAGTCGGCAACTTACCGTCGGCATTCTTGAGTTTTTCGAGCCATGCTCTAAGCTCTTCCTTACTTTGGCACTTGTCAAGGCTATAGAGCCTACCCAAGTGGCGCACGCTCTCAAACTTGCTAAGAGGTTGACCGCCCACTCTGACGGTCGGAGAATCGGCAAGCACGATACCGCTCTCTTTCTCCATTGCTAAGAGTTGGTCGTAAAGTCTATCATACTCGACGTCGGCAATAGTCGGCTCGTCAAGCACGTAATATTGATAAGCATATCGGTTGAGCTTGTCAACCAACTCTCTCATCTCGTCCATATTGTCTCCTTATTTTTGCATTTTTGTCGACACGTATCGACTTTTAGCCCTCAATTATCTCTATAGGCGCCAATCGCATATTAAATGTTTTGACACCTAGTCCCGCAAATTCTATCCTTGCGTTTTCGCCGAGAATTTCTATTATCTTGCCCTCGCCGAATCTCGAATGTCTGACTATTTGTCCCACTTTGAACTTTGACAAGTCGCGTGTCTTTTCGATACTAGACTTGGCGGCGGCAAAAGCCGGCGTCGGTTTGCTGATAGTCGTATAATCTATTTTGCTCTTAGGCGCTTCGTAATACTGTCCGTAAGGTTTCTTGTCCTCACGCTCTTTTTCCAATCCGCCTTCTTTCAAAAATCTACTTGCCAAGCCGTACTCTCTACGTCCGTAACGGAAACGACTGAAAGCGTTGGTAAGGTATAGCCTCTCTTTGGCTCTTGTCACGGCTACGTACATAATACGCCTTTCTTCTTGCAAATCATCGTCGTTGACTATGGCGCTGGCAATAGGGAAAAGTCCGTCCTCGAGCCCCACTACGAACACGCATCTAAATTCCAAACCCTTGACGCCGTGTACCGTTGCCAAGGTGACGCTGTCGGCTTCGTCGTCTCTATCGTTGTCTGTGAGCAAAGATACCGACTGCAAAAAGTCCTCCAGCACAGGATTTTCGTTGTCTTTGCAATACTCTTTGACCGCTGTAACGAAGTCGTCGATATTGTCGAGGCGGTTGGCGTCCTCGGCATCCTTTTTGTCGTACATCGACTCAAAATCAATTATTTCCCTTGCCAAGTCGATAAATCCGCTAAGTGGCACGTTTTTTACATTTTCCAATCGTATTATTACGTCGCTAAACTTGGATATATTGTTGGCTGTCGCCGACGGCAGCCCTAGAGAATGTACCCTTTTGATAGCGTCGTACAATCTTATTCCGTGTTCTTGAGCCGCCTGAATTATCTTGGAGATTGCTCCGTCGCCTATACCCCTCTTAGGCGTATTGATAACTCTCAAAATGCTCTCGCTGTCGCTTGGATTGGCAATAAACTTGAGATATGCAAGAAAGTCCTTGATTTCCTTTCGCTCAAAGAACTTGTTGCCGCCTACGACCTTGTAAGGATAGTTGTATAGAGCCAGCTTTTCTTCAAAAGAACGAGAAATCGAGTTGGCGCGATATAGTATGGCAAAGTCGCTAAAGTTGTAGCCGTTGTGACGCATGAGAGCGGTAATCTGTTCGATAACGTAGTCGGCTTCCGCCTTTTCGTCACCCAGAGAACGATATATTACCCCTGTACCCTTGTCTCCCGCCGTCCAAAGATTTTTGCCTACTCTGCTGTTGTTGTTGGCGATAATTTTGTTGGCAAGCGCTAAGATATTGCCCGTCGAACGGTAATTTTGTTCCAATTTATACAACCTACAACCGGCAAACTGTTCGTGAAATTTTTTGACGTTTTGCACCTCTGCCCAACGCCAGCCATATATACTTTGGTCGTCGTCGCCCACGGCAAAAACGTTGCCGTACTTCATTGCCAGCATACGAACGAGCATATATTGGATGCGGTTGGTGTCTTGGAATTCGTCAACGTGAATATATCTAAATCTTTCTTGATACTTTTCGAGTATATCGGGACGAGTGGTAAAAAGCTTGACCGTCTTGAGCAACAAGTCATCAAAATCCAACGCATTGTTGTCTACCAACGTCTTCTCGTAAGCTCTGTAGACGTCGGTTATTAAGGAACTATTGCGTTCCATCTTTATCCTTTCGCCGTAGGCTTCGGGGTCGAGAGCATGGTTTTTGGCGTTGGAGATATGCCAACGCACCGTTTTAAAAAAGTCCTTGTCGGTATCAATGCCTAAGTCGGCGACCAAACGCTTGACTATCTTGGTGCAATCAGCATCGTCATAAATGGTAAAGTTGGGACTAAATCCTTCCAAAGACTCAATCTCGGCACGCAAAATGCGAGCACATAGCGAGTGAAAAGTAGCGATAGTCACTTCGCTTCTACCCGTCACTTGATATACTCTCTCTTTCATCTCGCCCGCTGCCTTGTTGGTAAACGTAATGGCAAGAATATGATGCGGAGCTACCCCTTTTTCTTCGATAAGGTAGGCGATGCGATAGGTAAGCACGCGCGTTTTTCCACTGCCTGCTCCTGCCAAAACAAGCACCGCGCCTTCGGTATCTAAGACGGGTTTTAGTTGTTCGGGATTGAGCAATTCGGTATAATCCATACTTCCTCCAAAGTTAGGATTATTATACCATATCGCCGTGTGATTATCAATCACTTATATTATTTTGTTATCTTTTCTTTGATATATCTATCCTTGAGTTTCTTATACCATTTGGAAGTCTGCAAAACCATACGCTGTTTGTTGACCTCGTCGTCGATTTTGACGATAAGGAGGTCGTCGATGATTCTTCCTATAGGATTGGTAGCAACTTCTTGTTGTTCCATTATTTCTTCTACCGTCTTGTACGCTATATCCTCGCGTGATTTATAAAAAGAGCGAGCTATTATTTCTTTTCGCTGTTCCGTTTCGTGTTTGGCTTGCAATCGAATTTTGGCTTGTTTTGCCAAAAAGTGCAAAGAAGAATCATCAGAGTCGTGCATATACCCTCCTAAAAAAACATATTATATTCAATTTTGTTCGTGAATTACTTTTGACATCTATATAATACTATTTTTGTCGCATTGTTGCAAGCGAAATTTGAAAAATTTTCAAATATTTAAAAAATAGTCCAAATGCCCTATTTTTCGATAAAATATGGCATTTTTATTGGATTTTGTGGGTAATTTTTTGTAGATATTTGTAACATTTTGTATAAATATAGATAATATATTTGAATTTTGTTCAATTTTTGAATAAACATCTCACAAAAATACTTATAAAAAAAATCGACCCGCAACTGTAGTTGCGGGTTTGACTTTAGGCTTTGTTTCTCTTGCGGGCTGCTTCTGCCTTCTTCTTACGCTTTACGCTTGGTTTTTCATAGGCTTCACGCTTACGCAATTCTCCGATAATGCCGTCTCTTGCGCATTTACGCTTAAATCTTCTGATAGCACTGTCCAAAGACTCGTTTTCTCCAACTTTTACCGTAGACATGATTTCGCCCCCTTTCCGCAGCTCGGAAATATTCTTCTATATCTTACCCTAATATCTTAGACTTGTCAAACGATTTTTACTCGTTATCCCATTTTTTCGTCTAGTTGTCTGCCGCCAAGCAAATGCAAGTGCAAGTGAGCCACGCTTTGACAGCCGTGCTTGCCCTTGTTGGTGATTATTCTAAAGCCATCGTCAAGACCCTTCTCCTTGGCAATTTCAGCCAACTTCTTGATCATTTTGCCTACGACTACCGCTCTTTCGTCGTCCAGTTCCGCTACCGACGCAAAGTGCTCCTTTGGTATAGCAAGCAAATGCACGGGTGCTTGAGGATTGACGTCTTTGATTACGATAAATTCATCGTCTTCGTACAACTTGGTGCTAGGAATTTCTCCCTTGATAATTTTGCAAAAAATGCAGTCCATATTATTCTCCTTTCGGACGGCAAATCAGAATGCCGTCAATGATTTTTTCTCCCAACGCCAGCACAAGTCGGTCGGCACCTGCGCCTCGTACTTTGCATCTGATATACTCTCGACTGTAGCCCTCGGCGTATTTGCCGTCACTCTCTTCCGTCAATATCTCCACTTCTTTACCTATAAACTTGTTTAGGTACTCTTCTTTACACTTGCCTACAACAACGCCAAGGCTCTCCTTGCGTTGTTTTACGCTTTCGCCGTCCACCCTCTTCATCTTGCCTGCAACCGTGCCTTTGCGAGAAGAATAAGGGAAGACGTGCACTTGTCCAAAGCCTACCAAAGATACGAATTTTTCCGTTTCCTTGGCTTGCTCAGCCGTCTCGGTAGGAAAGCCGACTATCACGTCGGTGGTAATATTGGCGTCGGAGTAATACTTGCGTACGAGCTCCACCTTGTCGAGATATTGACGAGTGGTGTATTTTCTATTCATCTTTTTGAGTACGCCGTCGCTTCCACTCTGCAAACTTAGGTGGAATTGTGGGCAAAAACTCTTTAGTTTTTGCGTAGCCGTCAACAGTTCGTCCGTAATTGCCGACCACTCCAAAGAGCCAAGTCTTATGCGGCACTCTACCTCTGCCAAAGCCTCAATAAGCTCGGTGAGCGAAGTCCCCGTATCCAAGCCAAAAGACGACATATCTATGCCCGTCAGCACTATTTCGTGGCAAGAATTTTGTAGTCTACGGCACTCGTCCACCACAGAGGATAGACTGCGCGAGCGACTTCTACCTCTAAGGTATGGTATTAGGCAATATGAGCAAAAATTGTTGCATCCGTCTTGGATTTTGACGTAAGCCCTCGTCCTCTCGACTATCGCCTCGAAGTCGTCCTCGTATTGCGTAGGCAAGTCGCTAACTACCACGCCCGTTGCTTGTAACTTATCCACCAAACTTGCCTTGTCGGCAACGCCCGACACGTAGGTCACGCCCTTTTTGGTCTTAAACTGCTCGGCGTTGTTCTGTGAGGCGCAACCGCATACCACTATCTTGGCATCTGGATTGCACGCCAAGCACCTCGACACGTATTGTCTAGACTTACGCTCCGCCTCGTTGGTGACGGCGCACGTATTGAGAATATACACCTCTGCCCATTGCAAGTCCTCGACCACCTCGTGACCTCTCTTTCTCAGTTCTCCCGTCAAGCAGTCGCACTCGTATTGGTTGACCTTGCAACCGAGGTTGCATACGGCGATTTTCATATATTCATCTCTCCCGACTCGTACTCTATCAAGGCGCAAGTTGCTATGGCAGCCGTTTCGCATCTCAAAATGCGCTTGCCTAGGCTGACGATATTGGCGCCTATTTGTTTTGCTTTCTCCACTTCGCTCTCGTCAAACCCGCCTTCGCTACCAATGATTATCGCGATAGACTTGGCGTCTTTTAGTCCCTCGACGTCGCCTATTTTGCCCACGGTAGCGTTTTCGTAAGGCATGACGATTATATCGCACTCTGAGGCTTTAGACAGCATATCGTCGTAGCCCACTATATCGTCTACCGCTACTATCTTGCTACGTCCGCATTGTTTGCACGCTTGCAAAGCAATCTTGTTCAATCGTTCCTTATTAAACTTGCTCTCGGTCACGTATTGCGAGCGAAAAGGCAAAAATTCGCTCACGCCGAGTTCTACGCCCTTTTGAATGATAATATCGAGCTTGTCGCCCTTAGGCAAAGCTTGACAAAGTACTATCTTCTTGGTAGGCTCGGCTTGATTGACTATAGTTTGGTCTATCTCGGCTACGGCGTAGTCCTTGTTGATAGCGGTGATAGTACATTCGTATTCCGTAGGCTCGTCAAGGCATACTATCGCCTTGTAACCCACCTTGTAGCGCAAAACTTTGGTGAGGTGAATAAACTCCTCGCCGCGTATAATTATCTCACCGTCTCGCCTATCGCAAGCCTGAGCAAAAAATCTTCTTATCTCCATTGCACCGTCATACGCAAGGCAACCCACTCGCCTTGCTCTATCCTCTCCACTATTTGATAACCTTTACTCTCAAAGGCACTCTCTACGTCGGACTTTCTATCCTTGATTATACCCGAAACAATCACGTCTTTTCCTCTCTTGACGTATTTGCCTAGGTCGTTAGATAAGCCTATAAGCACGTCTGCGGTAATGTTGGCTATCACCACGTCGTACTTGGACGAAGTCTTATCCAAGAGATTGGCACTATCAATATTCATCTTGTCGGCAACGCCGTTGAGAGTAGCGTTTTCTTTGGCTACTCTGACGGCTTCGGGGTCAATATCGTAGGCGTCCACCTTGTCTGCGCCCAGTTTGACTGCAACTATACCGAGAATTCCGCTACCCGTACCCACGTCAACCACGCTCTTGTCTTCGAGTCCTATGCTCTGCATGAGGCGTATGCACATAGACGTCGTCTCGTGTTGTCCCGAGCCAAAAGCCGTGCCCGCATCTATCAGCACAGTCTTGTCGTCCACCTCGCCCTCTATCCAACTTGGACGAATAGTTATCTCACCTAGAGTGATTGGCTTTTGCGTTTCTTTCCATTTCTCCACCCAATCGTTGTCGTCGGTCTCGGCTATGCTATAGCTTAACTCTCCCAAGTCAAAAGGACAATTATCTCGCAAAAATTGTATCCTCTCGTCCAATCGTGCGAGTATATCGTTCAATTCGTCGGGCGTAAAGTAACCTTTGACGTACACGTCGTCGCCTTGGTTTAGCACCTCGTCCGACACGTAGTCGTACAATACCTCACCCTCCAATTCCTTAAAGTCGTTGAGGTCGTATATTCCCACGCCCTTAGAGCCGAGGTCTTGCATTATATCCGCCACCAATTCGCTGGCTTGGGTTGTAGTTTTGATTGCAATCTCTTTGAATATCATAGTGACTTAATTATAATATAAGCCAGTCTCAAAATCAAGTGATACTATCCATTCTCAGCCTTTTAACATTCTCTTTGTTAATTGAATAAAAAACTCGCCTTGTTGCCAAAGCGAGTTATATCGTTTATTTCTTGTTGTATTTTTTGATGAGCGGATATTGTCCGTCGCTTAGGCTGTCCTCGAACTCTCTAAGCAGTTTGAGTTGTTTACTCGATAAGTTTTTAGGTGTCTCGACCTTGATAGTCACGTAGAGGTCGCCGTAGGAGTCTTTACGCAACATCTTCATTCCGTAACCCTTGAGCCTTATCTTGGTGCCTGACTGTGTGCCTTGAGGCACTTTGAATTTTGCCGTGCCCTTCAAGGTTTTGATTTCTACGTCCACACCGCAAGCCGCGTCGTAATAGCCGATAGGATATTCGGTGTAAAGGTCGGAGCCTACGCGCTTGAAGTCGGGACTGTCCAAAACGTAAAGCACGAGCACTAGGTTACCCTTTGGTCCACCGTTGCGACCGCAGTTGCCCTCGCCTCTTATCGTCATATTGATACCGCTGTCCACGCCCGCAGGTATGTTGACGGTTACGCTCGCTTCCTTTCTCACGTAACCCGCGCCACGACAAGACGAGCACTTTTCTTCTACGATTTTACCCTTGCCGCCGCAATGAGGACATACCGTTTGCACGATTTGTTGTCCAAACAAGGTGCTTTGGGTCTTGCGTATAGTACCCGTGCCGTTACAATGAGGACAAACCTTGACGGACGAGCCCGATTTAGCGCCCGTTCCGCCGCAAGAAGAACAAGTTTCGTCACGGTTGACCCTTATCGTCTTTTTGACGCCGTTGTAGGCTTCTTCAAAGCTCAACGTTACCTTGACTTGAATATCTTCGCCTTGTCTAGGTGCGTTAGGGTTATTGCGACCGCCACCGCCAAAACCGCCGAAGAAGGAGTTGAGAATATCCTCAAAGCCACCGCCAAAACCGCTCGCGTCACCACCGCCAAAGCCACCAAAGCCTTGAGGTCCGTTTTCGTCGCCGTATTGGTCGTAATTAGCCCTCTTGTCCTTATCGCTGAGCACTTCGTAAGCGTGGTTGATTTCCTTAAACTTGGCTTCGGCGTCCTTTTTCTCCGCCTCGGTTGCGCTCGCAAACCTATCGGGGTGCAATTTGATAGCCAGCTTTCGATAAGCCTTTTTGATTTCGTCCTCGCTTGCGCCCTTGGACACGCCTAATATTTCGTATAAATCCTTTGCCATAAATTCTCCAAAAACGTAGCCTACGCTATGATAGGCTACGTTGATGCGCTGTTAGTTGATTATTTGTTGTCGTCGCCGTCGATGATTATATCGTCGGGATTGACTTCTCCGTTGGCGCCACCCTCTGCTCCCGCATTAGCGTTGGCTTGCTCTTGAGCAGCTTGATAGAGTTTGGTGAAGATAGGAGCGTTGGCTTTGCTCATCTCGTCGATGATAGCTCTTACCTTCTCCGCATCGTCTGCGGTTGCCAACTCTTCTTTTGCCTTTTTGAGCGCCTCTTCGAGAGTTTTCTTATCCTCTTCGGTGAGTTTGTCGCCCGCCTCTTCCATAGCCTTTTCGGTGGCAAAAATCATTTGGTCTGCATCGTTCTTAGCGTCAACTAGATCCTTACGCTTTTTGTCCTCTTCGGCATACTTCTCGGCTTCTTTGATAGCCTTGTCTATATCGTCGTCGCTGAGGTTGGTAGAAGAGGTAATGGTTACGCTTTGCTTTTTGCCCGTGCCCTTGTCTACTGCGGTAACGTTGACTATACCGTTGGCATCAATATCGAAGGTAACCTCGATTTGAGGAATTCCTCTTGGAGCAGGCGGAATACCGTCGAGTTGGAATCTACCGAGTTCCTTATTATCGTTAGCCATAGATCTCTCGCCTTGCAAAACTCTGATGTCTACTGCCGTCTGATTGTTGGCTGCCGTGGAGAAAATTTGAGATTTGCTGGTAGGAATGGTGGTATTTCTGTCGATAAGCTTAGTAAATACGCCACCCATAGTTTCGATACCGAGGCTAAGTGGGGTTACGTCGAGCAATACAACGTCTTTGACGTCGCCTGCCAATACGCCGCCTTGGATAGCCGCACCCAAAGCCACGCATTCGTCAGGGTTGATACCCTTGAAAGGCTCTTTGCCAGTGATATTCTTGACTGCTTCGATGACTGCAGGTATTCTCGTAGAGCCACCTACCAAGATAACTTTGGCAAGGTCTTTTGCTTCCAACTTGGCGTCTGCAAGTGCCTTTTTGAGTGGAATGAGCGTTCTCGATACGAGCGAGCTGGTGAGTGCGTCAAACTTAGCTCTGGTGAGGTCCATATCGATGTGCTTAGGACCTTCTGCAGTCATAGTGATGAACGGCAAGTTGATGTTGGTCTTGGTTACGCCCGACAATTCGATTTTTGCCTTTTCTGCCGCTTCCTTAATTCTTTGCATAGTTGCAGGGTCGGTAGGAAGTTTGATGCCTTCGGTTCTTTCGAATTCGTCGATGATATACTTGACGATAGCGTTGTCGAAGTCGTCACCGCCAAGCATAGTATCGCCGTTGGTGGACAAAACTTCAAATACGCCGTCCTCTATCTCCAAAATGGATACGTCGAACGTGCCGCCGCCGAGGTCGTAAATCAATACCTTTTGTCCTTGGTTTTCTGCTTTATCCAAGCCGTAAGCGAGCGCTGCCGCAGTTGGCTCGTTGATAATTCTCAATACTTCCAAACCTGCGATTTTGCCCGCGTCCTTGGTAGCCTGTCTTTGGCTGTCGGAGAAGTATGCAGGCACGGTGATAACGGCTTGCGTTACCTTTTGACCGAGGAAGGATTCTGCGTCCTCTTTGAGTTTGGTCAAAATCATCGCGCTTATCTCTTGTGGAGAATATTTTTTGTCGTCAATCTCCACCTTATAATCGCTACCCATATGTCTCTTGATAGAGCTTACCGTACGCTTAGCGTTGGCAATAGCCTGTCTTTTTGCAACTTGACCTACCAATCTTTCGCCGTCTTTTGCAAAGCCGACTACGGAAGGGGTCGTTCTCGAGCCTTCCTTGTTAGCAATAACGGTTGCCTCGCCGCCTTCCATAACGGCTACGCAAGAGTTGGTTGTTCCAAGGTCAATACCTATTATTTTTCCCATATATTTATCTCCTTTTGATATATTTCTATTATTTCGCTACGACCACCATGCTATGTCTAAGCACGGTATCACCGCGTTTGTAACCCTTTTTGATTTCTCCCACGACCTTGCCAGCATTGTCCGTGTCGTCCACACTCTGCACTGCTTCGTGCAAGTTGGGATTAAATTCTTGTCCCATTGCCTCGATAGCCGATACGTTGTACTTGGCGAGTATGTCCATAAAGGTCTTTTTGGTCAGTTCGATGCCCTTTCTTTGAGCCTCGTCCTTTTGCGCCACGATAGCCATATCCAAAAAGTCCGCTACTTGCAACATATCTTCTATCACGCTGTCTACGCCGTCGTTGTATCTTTGGAGCGATAGACTTTGATTTCTCTTTTTGTAGTTGTCAAAGTCTGCTTGCAATCTAAGATATTGGCTGTTGAGTGCGTCGTACTTTTGCTGTGTTTCGTCCTTGACTTCTTCCGTCACAGGCTCTTTGTAATCAAAACTCGTAGCCTCTTCGGCGTTTTGATTGATATTTTCTTCGTTGTTCTTCTTCTTTGCCATAATTATTCCTTTTTGTTGTCTTGCAAGAGCACGCCCAATTCTTTTAGCACGCCCAAGACTTTTTTGTAATCCATTCTTTCGGGACCGATAACGCCCACGTGTCCTACTTCTTTACCGTTGATATTGTACTTGGCTGTTATCAGCGCCATATTGGCAAGGTCAACGCTATCTTCACTACCTATCCTTACGCAATACTCTATATCGCCCTCGCCTTCCATCAATCCGCACAACTTTTCTCTATGTGATACCACCGACATAAATTGGCGCACGTTGTCCACGTCCTTGTATTCGGGATAGTCGAATATCTTTTCCGTTCCTTCCACGTACAACTGCTCTTCGGTAGCGTTCTTGAAGTCCATGACGAAAGCAATGACTTGTTCGTATATACTCCTAAAGGCTTCCAATTCTTTATCCAAGCAGTCATCTCCGTTGGTGACTTCGGCAATACTCTTGCCTACGAATGCCTTGCGTAGCAGTCCGCCCGCCACTTCGATAAAGTTTTCTTTGACGTCGTGTGGCAAGTCTATCTGCTTATTTTTGATGACTCCGTTGTCGGTCACGATTAGCACTAGCGCGGTATTGTCGTACATGTCTATTATTTTAATATCCTTGATGACGATATTGTCCGCGCTGGTAATCATCAACATAGAGGTGTAATTGGTGATGTCGCTGACGATTTTCGCGCCGTTTTTGACAACTTCTTGCACCGATTGGAACTTCTCGTTGACGATTTCTCTAATCTGAGCGCTGTCAATATCCGATATGTCAAGTATATGTTCTACGTAATATTTGTAAGCTTTAGACGACGGTATTCTACCCGAACTGACGTGCGGTTGGGTCAAATAGCCCATCTCTTCCAGCATAGACAATTCGCTTCTTATAGTGGCAGTCGACACCTCGGGCAAATATTGCTTTTGGATCGCAGCAGACGAAATAGGCTCAACGTCGTTGATATAACTATCTATGAGCGCCTTAAGTATTTTCTTTTTTCTTTCTGTAAGATTGGTTTCTCCCATTTTCGTCCTCTTGGCAGTCGCTACTTGCGATTGTTAGCACTCACATATCTCGACTGCTAAAATCATTATACTACATATTATGTTACTGTCAAGGTTTTTTAGTAAAAAATTATGTAAAATCAATGTCAAACGCAAAAAAATACCACGCCTTGTCGGCGTGGCATCTTTTGTTTTATCTATTATTTCTTAGTAAAGGTTGCAACTCCAAGTACAACAAGATTGCCATCTTCGTTGATGTAAGCAAAAGGAGTTTCGGTCTTTTCGCCGTCTTTTTCGGTTACTTCATACACGTATTCTACACCCTTATCGTTCTTTTTGCTGGTGTACTTGAACTCTTCGGTTCTGCTAAAGCCCATAATAGAAATCTTTACTTCAGCCTTGCCAAAAGCGCCAAGTTTTACGTAAGAGTCACCGTTTACGTAAGTGCCGTTTACGCAGCCTGCAAACACGAACAAGCAAGATACGAGCATAACTGCTACGAGTGTTGCAACAACAATTTTCTTTGCCATTTTTGTTTCCTCCAAAATATGTATTTATATTTACAATTATATACCGTGTAAAGTTTTTGTCAACTGTTTTTCATAAAGTTCAAATTTTATTCAATTCTCACGGTCTGCGCCGAAAAACTTTACGGGCATCGTCTTCTTGTTCAATTTATGCATTATTTTGCTTATTATTGACCTATTGAATACAAAAAAGGACTACTTTCGTAGCCCGTTTCATTCTTGTTTGTCGGTCGAATCGGCATCGCCTAAATTATCTTCTATCTTCTCATCGTAGATTTTGACAATTCTCGGAGGTTCGTATTCGGGATTCTTTTCGATAATGCTCTCCCTCATTTTGACCTTAAAGCGGTTGCTTTTGGTAAACAAAACGCATATTATGACGACTACCGCGACGAGCACCGCCAATAAAATATAAAAAAATATATTGCCTATACTCTCAACCGCTTTGAGCGGAGACGCCAAATATTGCATAATTCACCTCTAATCTATTATATCATATACGTCGGCAAGGTAAAGTAAATATTGGGTAAAAACTATAATCTAACTAAAATAAAATAATTATG
>CAMBZZ010000014.1 GCA_945872615.1 uncultured Clostridia bacterium
TTGTCATTCCGAGCCGTTAGGCGTGGGAATCTCTTATATTGTTTGAGATTGCCACAGCGTGTAAACACGCTTCGCAATGACATCGTTTATTAGATTGCCACACTCCTTTCAGTCGTTCGCAATGACAAGGATATTATTGCAACGTCGTTGTGTTGTCATTCCGAGCGTAGGCACTTGAGCCTTAGCGTGGGAATCTCTATCGTTTTGAGATTGCCGCGGCTAAAGCCTTTGCTATCGCAAAATGTGCACAACGCAATGACAAGGATATTTGCGCAACAACAAAGCACTTTTTTTGGGGAGGCGCAGATGCGAGTTAGATGAGGAGTACGCGGATTTTGTGCAGGGAGCATACTATTTGTATGTGACCTAACAAAAAACGTAAGTTACGACGTCGTATTGCGAAGCATATTCGCCGCGAGGCGCCCTTAGCGAACACAAACGGCTATCAAGCGGTTGAGATTGCCACGTTCGCTTCGCTTATTCGCAATGACATTGTTGATTGAGATTGCCACGCTTCGGCATAAGTGCCTTGCTTTTGCAAACGCAAAATGTACATAGCGCAATGACAAAGTGTTTTGTCATTCAGAGGGAAGCCCTTGGCTGACCGTGGGAATCTCTATCCGTTTGAAAAGCCGTCCCTGTGCAAGGGAAGGGGGACCACAAAGTGGTGGAAGGGTTGTCAAATCTTATAAGATCCTTTTTGAGTACGACTAAATCTGTGCAAGCGACTGCGCCATAGGTGCGAGTTAGGCGAGAAAAGCGCATTTTTATCTATACCAAAGCACTTTTTGGGTGCGTAGATACGAGCAAGACAAGGAAAGTGCGGATTGGGCGATAGGAGCGTACGTGACCAAACAAAAACGTAAATTAGACAAAAAATAACGAAGTATGTCCGCTTTTTAGTAAAACTCATTTTGATACCAAGTAAAACACTCTCACGCCATAGGTGCGAGTTGGGCGAGAAAAGCGAATTTTATCTATACCAAAGCACTTTTTGGGTGCGTAGATACGAGCAAGACAAGGAAAGTGCGGATTGGGCGATAGGAGCGTACTTAAGTGTACGTGACTGAGCACAAACGCAAACTTGACACAGTATTGCGATGTATATGCACAGCCAAAAAGTGCTTTGAAGGTATTGACAAAGAAAAAAAACAATATTATAATAAGGATACTAAAACAATAACTTAGGAGGTTATTATGATGAAAAAATCAAAATGGTTGTCAATCATTGCGATCGTTCTCGTTGTGGCTTGTATGGCTAGTCTTTTCATCGGCTGTAAGCCAAAAGATGAAGACAAAGATAAAGACAAAACAGACCCTGTTGACGTCAACGCAGTATTTGACAAAGTAATTAACGGATATGCATTGACCGTAGGCGAAGATTCGGCTTTCTCCGCTTTCAACTTCGCTGCTTCGCTCAAAGTATCCGCTCAAGAAGAGGGCAAAGCCGCTAAAAACTATACTGTAGATTTCAAGCTTGGTCTTGACCTCGTAAAATCTCTTGCTGAAGGCAAGGGTGACAACGGTCTTGTAATTGACATCAAAGAAGGCAACAATCAAGTATTCTACTTCAACTACAAGAACAACTACGGCGCAGGATACGAGGCTTACAACAGCTTGGCGTTTATGCAAGCCGGCGACAAGAAGTACAATATCAAAGCCGTTGACGTTGCTCAAACTGTAAAATCTCAGTTCGAACAAGCAGGTATCGCTATCAACCCTGACACCCCTACCGGTACAGACGCAAACGGTAACCCTATCTACAACAACGGCAACCCTTACATCGACGACGAAGCTATCGCCGCTGTTGCCGAAAAAATCGGCGGTTACATCAAGATGGCTGCTATGGCTGCTTCCAATGCAACTCTTAGCGAAAACGCTTGCTCTTTCGAAATCAACCTCGGCACCCTTCTCGATCCTACCAACAAAGACGGTTTGGGAAGCATAGTTGCAGGATTCGGTGACACCGCCGCTCCTTACCTCGCTGCTCTCGGTATTGACCTTGACCTCGGCGACCTCGCAACCATCCTCCCTGCTCTTTCTATCAAGTTTGACTTCGCATTCGATGCAGCAGGCAAGGTAAGCAACGCTAAAGCAGAAATCGTTATTCCTTCTAAGCAAATAGTTGTTAAGAACACCAGCGGTGGCAACATGATTGACATCACTATTCCTAACAAACTTACCGCTTCCATCGAAGTTGCTTCTCTCGTTGTCAACGGTTCCGACTTCGCTTTGCCTAACAGCAAATTCTACGACGGAAAAGCAATCAACGCAGTTGACCTCTCTTTGGGCGCAGAACTCACCGTAAACAAGGCTATCAAGATGGACTTAGACCTTGGCGGTTTTGCACTCAATATTAACATCCCTGCCGCTACCTACGACGTATCGCTCAATGCGTCTATCGACCCTACCGTATTGCTCGGCGTTCAATTTGCTGACGAAAACGGTAAACCTATTATTGGCAATATTATCACCGCTTTGCTCGGAGATAAGGCTGCAGGCAAGAAAGGCGCTATCGACTTCATCGACCTCGTTATCACCAAGAAGGGCACTTCCGAGACCTTGCTAGTTGTCAAAGTTGATACCAAAAACGATAAAGCAACCGTAGATCTTCTCGGAGCTCTCGGTATCGATACCAGCGCTATCGACGGCGTGCCTGTAAGCTCCCTCGTGAGCCTCATCAACGGATTCCTTACCCCTGCAACCGCTCCTGCAACCGCAGACGGCGACGTTGACACCAGCAAACTCGAGCCTATCGGCAACGCTCTCAAGAACTTGCAAGTTGTTGTAAACGCTAACGGCGTTGACGTAACCTACGGCGCTACCAAGTTCAAACTTGCTTACACCGATGCAGAAACCGGCGAAGTTAAGTACGATGAGAACGTATTCTTCCTCGAAGTAGCAGCAACCGCTCAAATTACCGCTGAAGGTATCAATATTACCGCTAAGGTTAAGAACGGTGGTACGCTCTTGAAAGAAACAGACAAGTTCGATATTGACGTTGCAGTTAGCCTCAAGTTCACCGACATCAAGTACGGCGAAGCAGTTAGACCAACCTTTGCTTAATTGAGGTAATCAATCGTTAGATTGACATTTAGATACCCTGTCTTTTGGCAGGGTATCTTTTTTGGGAGTGTTTTTGAGGGTGGATATACTTCGTTATGCTTTGTCAAGCGGCAATTTTTCTTGCTCACATACACTTAGTATGCTCGCTTCGATAAAATCACCGCTTTTCGTGCCTAACTCGCATCTCCACCCTCAAAGCTATTTTAGGTTACTTTTTTATGTGCGCTCCCTCATGCCATCCTCACTCTCCTTATCTTACTCGCATCTACGCACCCAAAATTGTTCTAATACATTTTACGCTTTTTGCACCTAACTCGCTTCCCCACCGTAAAAATGTATAAGTCATTCTGAGGCTACTCGTAGCCGTGAGAATCTCTATCCTTTCGTAGTCTCCTTTGTGCAAAGGGAGGTGTCAACGCAGTTAACGGAGGGATTGTTAGCCGTCCCTGTGTAAGGGAAGGGGGCTAGCTTCTGCGATGGAAGGATTGTCTTGTCTTATGGTCAATCCCCCACTAGGCAACGTCGGGAGCCCCTTACATAAAGGGGTCTTTTCTAATGGTTGAGATTGCCGCAGCCTATCGGCTTCGCAATGACATAGTGTGTCGTCATTCAGAGGCTACTCGTAGCCGTGGGAATCTCTATCCTTTCTAGTCTCCTTTGTGCAATTTCGTTTAACTCGCGCACGAAAATTTACTTTTTTCACATACTATACGTGATGACACGTAGCGCGCCCAAAGTTAAGTTTTTCTATCTATGCTTTCTTGCAATTTTCGTCTCTTTTTTGGGCTGGATTGTAGAAAATACTTTTCGCGCTTTTTGCAACCATACCATAGACAGTAGATTTCATCTATTGCCGTTTTTGTCCCCATACGGATTGATTGTCTTTGCTTATTATCTTCTGCTCTCCGACCCCGACGACGTTGCCGTATTTGGGAGGCGTATATTCAAACAAAAGACCACCAAAACTATAATTTTATCCAATATTATCGCTTGGCTAGGCATGTGTTTGGCGGTGTTTTTGGGAGAACTTGCCGTCGGCAACTTTTGGTATTACGTTACGGGAGTGGAACTGTGGCACTATTGCAACGGCGGTTGCGTAACGCAATTTACGGGCGTGTCGCAAGCTCTAGGTTACGGCTCTGCCGCTTATTTTCTGTTCCGTTTCGGTTATCGACCCGCCCTAAAATGGGTACAAGCAAAGGTGCCTTACAAAGTTGCCAAAACTATATCTCTCGTTTTGGGCACGCTAATAGTAGCAGACACCGCCTTGATGTGCGTTATGATAGCAATCAACGGCGGGGCGCCTATGTGGTGGAGTTTTAGTTTTTGACGCTACCCCGCTCAATCTTACCAACCTAATTTGCTCTTTTTCGCTACCCTCTTGACACCTAACCACTAAAATCTTATAATAAATTTGAACCAAAGGAGTTATTATGATTACAATTACAGGCGTTATTCCATTTATCGGAGGACGATTTTTAAGCAAAAGCAACGTCAGCTTTGACGAGGGCAAAATAGTTGCCGTGGGCGAGCAAACCTTGGGACAACTAGTCGACGGCAAGGGAGCGTATTGCGTAGCCGGCTACATAGATATTCACACCCACGGCGGTTGGGGCAAGGACTGTATGGAAGATACCTTCGAGGCTATCGATACCATTGCTCGCTATCACCTATATACGGGTACAACGGCGTTTTGCCCTACCACGATGACGGCAAGTATGCCCGACATCGACAAGGCTATCGACAATATCAGGCAATATCGCAACGGAGGCTCCAAGGGCGCAAAAATAATAGGCGTGCACATGGAAGGTCCTTACCTTGCCGCCAAAAGCGCAGGCGCGCATCCACCTTATCTGCTCGTTGCTCCTACCGAGGACAACGCCGCCGTCGTATGGAAAAATCTCGATATGGTATCGAGAATTACCCTTGCGCCCGACCTCAAAGATAGCGACGTCTTTACCGTAAGCGCTACGGCAAAAGGCGTGCAAGTCTCTCTCGGTCATGACGACAGCATAGACGACGAAATTATGGCTTGCGTGGACGCGGGAGCTTCTACCGTCACCCACTTGTACAACTGTACTAGCCGTCCGAGCCGTAGACAAAACCCGAAAAAACACCTTGGATTGACGGAAATGGGCTTGATTGACGATAGACTTGTTTGCGAGGTCATCGCCGACGATAGACACGTTCCCAACGCGCTGTTCAAGATGATTTTTAAGCTCAAAGGCGAGGACAAAATATGCCTCGTGTCCGACTCGCTCAGCGTGGCAGGCATGCAAGCAGGCGACTATTATATAGGTAGCGGAGAATCCAAACAAGCCATCAGAATTGAGGACGGAGTGGCGATTTTGCCTGCTCACAACACCTATGCGGGCTCGGTAACTCCCGTCGGCAAAATGGTACAAAACCTCGTGAGCGCGGGCATCGACCCTCAAAGCGCACTAGATATGGCTACGCGTGTACCCGCCAAAGTTATGGGTCTTAAAGACCGCGGAGATTTGCAAGTCGGAATGCTTGCCGACTTCAACTTGTTGGACAAAAACTTTGATATTTTGGCAACCTACTTGGACGGAAAATCCGTCGATAGAGACAGCCTAAAATAAGGAGATAATATGAGCGCAATTATTCCTAAAATCGCATTTGACTTTGACGACTGGTTCAAAGATTGGAATACCAACGGCTACAAACCTCAACAAGATATTAAGGTAATCAACGACGTGTCTTACGACGAGTGCGAGGCTTGCACCCTCGACTTGTTCATTCCTCCCAAAGCCGACGGCGAGAAGTATCTCACCCTCATCAACATTCACGGCGGAGGATGGATAACGGGCGACAAGTACAAACGCAGAGGGCTTGGTTTGCTCTATGCCGATATGGGCTTGCTGGTGGTCAATATCAATTACGGACTGTGCCCTAAGTACAAATACCACGAGTCGGTGCAGCATTGCTTCAAGGCTCTGCAGTGGGTGTACGACCACGCGGACGAATATGGTATCGATACCGACAAAATTTTCGTTACGGGTGACAGCGCGGGCGGACAACTGGCGTGCTTGTTGATGGCTACCCAAAATAACGCGGAATTTAGAAAAAAACTCGGCGTTGCCGACTCCCCTGCTCGTATTAAGAGCGGCGTTTTGGCGTGCGGCGCTTACGACGTGGACGCCATGCTCAAAAACCCTATGGCGCACGATATTATCAAGGATATGACGGGCGTGACCCCAAAGCATATAGAAGAGTATCCTTACTACTTTGCAATGCGCACTATCGACCTTGTGGACAAGGACTTCCCCGACGACGTGATTATCACCTACGGCGGCTACGACGCCTTCGTCGGCGGTTACGAAGTGCCTCTGGCTCACAAACTCGACGACCTAGGCAAACGATACTTCGTACATAGAGGCGCTTTCCCGGGAGACCATTGCTACCACTTGTATTATAGGCGCAAAACGAGCAAGCAGTTCTACGATTTGCAACGAGATTATTTTGACCAAATGCGCAAAATCGGCAAAATAGAAAAACTCGACGCTTGTACCAAACGATAACTAACACCAACTATGACGGCAACTACGGTTGCCGTTTTTGTATATTTCCGCTTATCTTGTGCAAAAATCTTGTATATGTATATAGATTGCAAGGAGTGGACGGACGCTATCTCCCACGCCTTTGGCGAAGATAGCGATATGATAACCCTACAATGCACGGTTGCGGGCAAAACCGCTACCGTCATGTTTTTGGACGGCTTTATCGACAAAGAAACCTTTGAAAATAATATTCTCAGACCCGTCAAAAATCTCGACGCTCTCGAATATCCCTACCTCGACACCATACGCCAAGCCACCTTGCATACCACCCCGATCGAGGTCTTGACCGACAGCAATACCGGTATATCCAAGCTGGCAAGCGGAGAAATTTTGCTGATAATAGACGGCGCGGAAGGCGTGCTGATGTTTTCCGAGAAGGACTACAAGAGCAGAGCCATTGCCGAGCCGCCCGTCTCCAGCGTGCTTAGAGGTCCGCGCGAGGGCTTCGTCGAGGATATAAAAACCAACGTCACTATGCTCCGTAGACGACTTGCCACCCCGGATTTGCGCCTTGTCAACACTCAAGTAGGCAAGTATTCGGGCACCAAAATATGCGTAGCCTATATACAAGGTGTAGTCGAGCCCGACTTGGTGCAAAAGGTCTTGAACAAAATCAACTCCATCAACATAGACGGCATAATCGAATCGTCTTACGTGGCAAGATTTTTGGAGTCCAAGCCCACGTCTCTGTTTAATCAAGTGGGCGACACCGAAAAGCCCGACATTCTCACCGCCAAAATGCTGGAGGGAAGAATTGCCGTCTTCGTTGACGGCTCGCCCGCCGTACTGACTTTGCCTTACGTATTATACGAAAGTTTCCAAGCAAGCGAGGATTATTACGTCAAGAGTTATCGCGCCTCGCTCATTAGGTGGGCAAGGCTCTTTGCCATGCTGTGCGCCGTCATATTGCCCGCGATTCACGTGGCTCTAGCACAATTTCAGTATCAGACCATACCATTCAAACTTCTCTTGCCGATAGCCACTTCAAGCTACTCCCTTCCTCTCACTCCCGCCTTAGAAATGCTCTTCGTTCTACTCGTATTCGAGGTGCTCAGCGAAACAAGTATTCGTATGCCCAAGCACATGGGTATGGCGTTGTCGGTAGTGGGCGCAATAGTACTTGGACAAACTGCGGTGACGGCAGGCTTATTGTCTACACAGACCGTATTCGTCATCGCCGTATCGACGATAGGCGTATATTGCGTGCCCGACGAGAGCAACAGCGCCAGCGTGCTAAGGATTGTTTTCGTTGCGCTTGCAGGCGTACTCGGTTTGCTAGGCATCGTGCTCGCAACGATAGCGTTACTCGTGTATTTGTCGTCAATGGACAGTTTCGGTACGGCGTATCTTGCTCCTTTCGCACCCCTCGTCACTCACGACCTACAAGACGGCTTTATCAAAGCCGAGGTCGTACAGATCAAAACCCGCCCTTACACCATTCCTACCTCTAATCGCGTACGAATGAAGATGAAAAATGACAAAAAAGTCGATACAGGTAATCAAAATCAAGCCCACGGAGAACAAAGCGATGACTGACGACAACAAGGTTTACGCTTCTCAATTTCTACAATTTGCCTTTATGTCCACGGTAGCGTTCAAAGTGCTGATGTTGCCTAAATATCTTGCCATAGCCACGGGCGCTACTTCGTGGTTGATAATGGCGGTGATGTCGGTGATAGAACTGGGGTATCTTGCTCTTTTGTACTTTATCTCTTTGCGCGGGGGCGTTTATTCGGACGCCTTGCCTACGGCTTTCAAAAAGATAGCGTCGGTCGCCATAATCGTCTGTTGCTCGGTCAAACTATGCGTGTTTGGAGGAGAGTTTTGCTCTTACGTCGGCACGAGCGTTTTTGACGGTGTAAATTGGTTGTATATTGCCCTTGCCTTAGTGCCTTGCCTTGCCTACGTCGCCACTCGCGGACTAAACAGCCTCGGCAGAGCCTGCCAAATACTCTTCTGGGTCATAGCGTTTACCGTTATATTCAACGTATTTTTTGCAAGGCTGGAAGGCAACGCTTACAATCTCTTGCCTTTTGGCAGTTTGACGGACGCCGTGACCGGCGTGGATAAACATATAGTATGGTTTGCCGACTTTACGCCGCTGCTACTGGTATGCTCGAGTAGCGCAAAGCGCCAACGCGCCATGTCTATTTTTACCATCATTTTGACTGCCGTCTTCCCTACCCTCATTACGATTTTCTTTCTATATTCTTACGGGGACGGGGCGGTTTTCGTCGACAACGCCATCAGCAGGCTGACCGACTTTCACCTTTTGGCGACCATAATGGGCAAAGCCGACTTGTTTACCGTGGTGAGCTGGTTGATTTTGGCTGTTGTCAAGTTGTCGTTGATATTTTATGCCCTCGTTACTTCCATATCGGTATTGATAGGCAAGCATCAAGTCACGCCCTTCGTATTATCGGCATTGATAATACTCGCTATAGTTTTTGCAATGCGTGACGTGGACAGGTATTACGCATTTGGTACCAGTCCGATTAGATACGCCGTTGGCGCGATAGAATACCTGCTTCCCGTCGTAACGGGCATCGTCGTAGGGAGGAAACATGCTAAAGAATAAAACGATAATGATATTGGTGTTGATAACCATGTTGATAGTGTTCGACTATCTCGTCCCTAGCATTGACGTGAGCAAGCGGGCAATCGTCGTGGGTATAGGACTAGGGGAAGAAAAAGGTCGTCTCTTACTTTCGGTACAAAGTTTATCTCGCAAAAAAGGCGAAACCGCCGAATATCAAGTTAATTCCGTGACTTGCGACGAACTAGTGGACGGAATAGAAACGTTGGGGCTTACGTTGGGCGGACGGCTTAGCCTCGCCCACACCTTGACGATAATCGTCGAGGACAACGCCACGGCACTTTCCGCACTCGACTACCTTGCCAAAAACAACCTGGTCAGCGACCGCACCTATATCCTCGCAACGACTATATCCGCCAAAGACATCCTCTCCGCCAAAGCAACGGGCAACGAGTCGACTTCGGCGGTGCTTAGAGAATCGCAAGAGATTGCCAAGACACGCGCGGGAGTGCCGCCTTGCAACGTGCGCAAATACCTGTCCGATAGTGCGGGCGTCGGTCGTTGCGTCAACCTACCCGCGGTGACTGTCAAAGAGGGGGATTTTTCCATAACCACTTGCCTTTCCGTCAAGGACGGCGAGCCCGTCTTTTTGATGGACGAAGAAGGTTGCTTAGGCGTAAGCCTTGTAGAAGGAAGAATATTCGATGCCAAAACCTACGTCAAAGATTTGGATGCAAGCGTGGAGCTCGTCTCCTCGAAATTAAGCTTTTCGATGTCTGACGGAGCGGTCAAACTGCAACTTAAACTTTCCGCCAAAGCATTCAACTCTCAAGGATTGGAAAAGGACGAGCAGCTAGCTGTAGAACAGCACGTCGTTGCAGCCGTTACCCACGCCTTTAACCAAGGTGCAACCCACGATTGCGACGTCCTGCATATTTGCCAGCGCGTCAAAGCCTTTTATCCCGAGCAATGGTCAACTCTGCCTCCGCAAATATCCTTGTTGCCGCTACAAGTCGAAGTCCGCTTCGTATAACGCTTGCTCGTTGAAGCAAAACAAAAATCCGCGCAACCTATGTGATTGCACGGACTTGTTTGTGCTTATGATTATTTGTTGAGGTCGAACTCCACGTTTTCGTCGGCGTTGTACCACTTGGCTCTACGCTTAGCGCGAGTGATAAGGTTGCGCACGCAAGATATTTCATCCTTGGCGTAACCTATGCCGCACGCCGTGAGTATCGGCTTAAACTCATCGAGGCGCGCCTTAAATTCCTTCCAATTCTTTTCGTTTTGGTTCCACGCTACTTCGCTCAAGGCTTCCATTCTCGGATAGAGTTGGAAGTTAAGCTTTTCCGGAGTGGCAATCCATTCCGTCCAAACCGTGCCTTCCACACCGAGCACGCTATCCTTGTGGCAAGGTTTGATGCCGTCGAAATACGGTTGGAACGAGTACGTCGTCTGAAGAGGATACTGCGCGTAAGGCATATCGAAATAGAAATATTTGTGTTTGCTGAGCACCACTTGACCGCCGCTATTGAGATGATTTTTGACGTTGACGTCAAGCGTTGGCACCCAATATTGCACCACAACGCTACTGTCGAGATTTTTGCCTTCGAGCACTTCGTTCCAACCCAAGAGTCTCTTGTTCTTGGTTGCCAGATACTTTTGTACTTGGTTGATAAAATATCCCTGCAGTTGCTTTTCGTCCTTTAGTCCCTTTTCCTTTATCAAAGCTTGACAATGCTCGCAGTTTTTCCACTCTTCCTTTGGCGCTTCGTCTCCGCCTATATGGAAGTATGGAGCGGGGAACATCTCACATATCTCGTCGATGACGTCGTAGATAAATTGCATAGTGGTAGGCTTACCTATACATGCGCTTCTGTTCCAATCCTTTTGACCTATAGACAACGGATATTTGCCGCCGAAATACCACGCAACCTCCACTTTCTTTTCTCTACAAGCAAGGTGCGGATAAGCCGCAAACGCCGCTTGGAAGTGCGCCGGCATATCTATCTCCGGCACGATAATGATGCCGCGTTTTTGGGCATATTCCACCACTTCTTTTGCGTCCTCTTGGGTGTAAAAACCACTCACGGGCGTGCCGTCGTCGTCGGTAGAATGCCAACCGTGGATATTTGACTTTTCTCTCTTAGAGCCTATCTCGGTAAGTAGCGGATATTTCTTAATTTCAATTCTCCAACCTTGGTCGTCGGTGAGGTGCCAATGCAACACGTTGAGTTTGTGCATTGCCATCATGTCGATATACTTCTTGACAAACTCCTTGCCAAAGAAGTGCCTCGATTCGTCGAGATGAAGTCCTCTCCAACTAAACTCGGGCTTATCTTCTATATGGCACTTATCCACAATTCCGTCCACGTCCTTACAGTCGGCGTAACTCATAATTCTCAAGGTCTGCAACGCGTAAAACGCCCCTTCGTAACTGCTCGCCGCGATACTCACGTCGTCGTCGACGTCAAGCGAATAGCCTTCTTTGGCAATAGCCTCGTCTACCGTTACTTTTAGAGTTTTATCTCCGCCCTTGTCAAAAAACTTGCCAAAATACTCTTGAACAAACTCTGCCAAGCCGTCAAACTTTTGGTCAATCTCAATCTTGCCAATACCTTTGAGGTCGACTTTGCCTTGCTTTTGCTGATATTTTTGCGGTTTTGGAATAACGTTCATAACCACCCTCCCTATATCTTATGATTTGAGTATATACAAAAATACTCGGCGTGTCAATAGGGTTTTTTACTTTTTTAAGTGGCTTTCATAAGTTTTGGAGAGCTAGTCGCCTATGTAATCGTCCTTATCCCCGTTTTTATCGTCTTCTCCGAGCAAGCGCTCGCTAAGTTGTATAATTTGGCTTGCATATTTGTTTTTGAGCCTTCTAAAAATCGCTTTGTGCAACACGGGAGTAACAAGGCAGATAAGTACGCCCGCTATACCGATTATCACACCGGCGACCATATTCTGCCAAACCATGACGATGGACATGCCCGTGCCGAGCACCAGCGCACCGACCACTCCGACTATGGTCGCTATCGCTTTAGGCGCTGTTTTCACCTTTTTGTCGAGTTGCAACAGCTCGGCTAAGTCGCCGTCTTTTTGAGAGACTGCTCCGTACTGTCTTTTTATATTCTCCACTTGCTTTTTTTCGGCTTGCGAAAGCGCGGAATAGGTGTAGTTGAATTCTTTATTTTCCGTTTTGTTCATTTTGTTGTATCCTTGTTGAGTTAGCAATTTTTAATAATTGATTTCTTCTTTTTTGACCTCTGACTATGATTACGATTCCAACCGCCAGCACTCCGAGACAAACTATGCTACCCGTAATGCCGTTGTACAACGGTTGCTTGCTCCCGTCTCCTCCAAACTGCGCCAAGAGTGCCGTTTGCAACGCTATCAGCGATACCAAGGCGTCGGTCAGAGATACGGCTTGCATGGCTTCTACGGTCATGTCACCTTGCCTCTTTGACTTGGGTAGATTGACTATCGCCATGGTCAGTTTGTAGACGGTGTATGCGGCATAAGCGTATATCAACGTGCCTTGATAATGAAAAGCCTTGCCCGCAAACGTCATCATCAACACCACCAAAAACAATGCGGAATTGAGTACCAACAAGACTATTCCGCTATTGCGACAAGTGGTGGCTTCTTTGATTTCTACCGAAATCTCGTCGGGGTCCTTGCCGATTTTTCTCTTGTGATGCACGAGTATCCCACCTCTGGTCAAAGCAAGCATTACGTAGTAGATTGCCAACGCTCCGTGCCAAATAGACCCCGTGATAAGCCAAGTATATCCGTTGATAAGTCCGTATCCGACACTCATTACGAAACTGCCGATAGCAAATATTATTTTTCTAAAGCCAAAGTCGTCCATGAGTTTGCCCGTAAAGGGATGTGCTCGTAGCCATTCTTTGGCTTTTTTGACGGTTGTAGGCAAGTTTTTGATTATCAACGCAACGCTGTATGTCAGCCCTAGCATTGCTAAGACATAAAAGACGAAAGCGGCTTTTTGCCAACCTGTATCGAGTTTTTGCGCAGCAGCCAGCATCGCCATCACAATTGACGCCAACGTTGCAATATATACGACCACCCTCACGAAGATGGGCGGTCTGAGTAGCGAAAAGCGTTTTTCACTCATTGACCACGCCCCTCAATACTATCGTAAAGGTCGTACCAACGTTTTCTTGCGAACTCACCGATATTTTTCCTCCTACAAGATCTATCACTTGCTTCACCATTGCCAAGCCCAACCCGTTGCCGTTTACCGAGTGCGAGCGGTCACATTGGTAAAACTTATCAAATATTCTCTCCCCGTTTTCGGGCGCGATGCCGCAACCGCTGTCGGACACCTTTACCACGGCGCAATCTCCGCTTCTACCCAACTTGACCTTGATAAACCCGCTCTCCGTAAATTTAAGCGCATTGGACAAAAGGTTGTTCCACACCAATTCCAATAGACTTTCATTGCTTATTATGCGCATTTCTTCTAGGTCACATTCCAATTCCAGCCCTTTGTCGGCAATGCTAGGCTCGTATTCTGCCACGACCTTTTCCAACTGCGCCGTAAGGTTATACTTCTTGTTTTCCACTTCCAATTCTTGATGTTCGAGCTTACTCAGTTGCAACACGTTGTTGACGAGGCTGGCAAGTTTGTCTACCGAGCCTATTATCTTGTCAACACAACGCTTTTTGTCCTCTTCGCTCACATTATCGTCGCTCAGCCACTTGGCGTACGAGGATATTACCGCAAGCGGGGTCTTCATCTCGTGCGAAACGTTGGACACGAAGTCGTTGTTGAGCAATTCAGCCTTTTTCAATTCTCGTGCCATTACGTTGATTTTGTCTGCTATCTCATCCAATTCTTTTTGTCGAACGGGCATATTGTCAAGTTGTATTTGTTGGTCAAAGTCGCCTTGCGCTATCTTAGTGGTGGCTTCCAAAATTTTGCCTACGGGCTTGTCCACCATAACCCTTCGTCTAATCGCGTCAATCAGCGTACATATCGCCGACAGCACGACGATAACTACGAGCATAATCAGCGCAATCCACCGTCTGTCTTGCGTTTTACTTGCTACGGCGTCGTATATCAGCACCGCCGTCTCGATGACTACTGTCGTCCAAATAAAGAAGAAAAATATACCCGTCAGATTGACCCTCTTTTTCATTTGAGCACCGCCTTATAGCCTAGCCCGTGCACGGTTACTATCTCAAATCCCGTACAAGTAGCCGTCTTTTCTCTCAATTTTGCCATATATACGTCCACCGTCCTTGACGTAGCCGAACTGTCGTAGTCCCAAAACTCATCCATGAGCGCAGAGCGCGTAAAGGTCTTTTTGGGATAAGACAGCATTTTGAATAGCAAGTCGAATTCTCGCACGGTAAGCGATATTTCTTTGCCGTCAACGCTTGCCGATCTCTCGTCAAGATTCATACAAAAGTTGCCCACCGTCAACTCCTTTTTGCTATCTATGCTAGCCCTACGCAATACGGCGTTGATTTTCATAATCAATTCGTCCATATCGAAAGGCTTGGTCACGTAATCGTCTATGCCTAGGTTGTATCCCAACATTTTGGAGGGCTTGTCGTTGGGATATAGAACTCTCCAACAAAACGTTACGCTACCTCAAAAATACTAAATTGACAGCCCTTGTCAGCTATTGAATGATATACTATAATAAACAAGGAGCAAAACCATGAAACGATTGTGTACCGACCTGAAGATAATTGCCATATTCGAAGAAGTCAAAGCACGTGCGCAAGAGCTGTATCCCCAACAATTTAACGATTGTACTATCGATTTAGTAGTTAGAGAAACGAGAAAACAGCTTGGCTCTTGCACGCTTTCAATGCAAAACTCCCCCACCAAAGCCACGTCGGCTAAACATCGTACTGCAGAGATTGCGATAAGCAAATATCTCGTTGGCGAAGAAGCTATAAGAAAGGTGTTGATACACGAGTTGGGACATTTCGTTGCGCCCGACCATCACCACTCTGCAATATGGAAGGAGCGTGCCGACAAAATAGGCGAAAAGTGGGAAATTGTTTGTCACACTCGCGCCTCTCTACAAGAGAGCTTCTCTTTCCGAGCCAATCTACCCGCACCCAAAATAAATCCGACTGCCCCTAACTACGTCCTTGTTTGCCAACAATGCGGGCAGATAATCGTTAGGCATAGACGGTCAAAATTGGTGAAGCACCCCAACGGATTTAGATGCGGAAAATGCGGCGGAAGCTTTAAGCTTTTGACCAACGCCAAGCAATAGGAGCGCCACTATGAACAATAAGGATATACAACGAAAACAACGCCTCCAAGAGAGTAAAAGGCTATATCGTAAGCGAATAAAATTAGCTAAAAAATTACAGCGGGAAAATCGTCCTCTCTTGCCTTGGAAAGAAATGCTCCTCGTCGCCCTACTCACAACTAACCCGAGAAACAAACACGGCATATTCTAATTGGATATTGGACGTATAATCACAAAAAAGTCGATACGTATCGACTTTTTTGCTTTTTGACAATATTTATGCGAGTAAGACAAGGAAAAAGGCAACTTTATCTAGCGAAGTGTACTTGGCGTACGTGAGCAAGAAAAGTTGCCTTTTGACACAGTATTACGATGTATATCCGCCGTCAAAAATTATTTGCCGTAGTAAGCATTAAGATACATCTGCTTAATCTCACTCATCAGCGGATATCTTGGGTTGGCACCCGTGCATTGGTCGTCGAAGGCGTCCTCTACCATTTGGTCGAGGGTAGTGAGGAATTTCTCTTCGTCTACGCCTGCGTCTTTGATAGTCTTAGGCAAGCCGACTTTCTCTTTGAGCTCGTCGATTGCAGCAATCAAAGCCTCTACCTTCTCTGCGTCGGTGTTGCCCTTCAAACCGAGAGCGGTAGCCACGTCGGCATATCTCTTGGTGCATTGAGGGTATTTGTATTGAGGGAAAGTACCCATCTTGACAGGGTTGTCGTTGGCGTTGTATCTAATAACTTCGTCAATCATCAAAGCGTTGGCAACGCCGTGTGGCAAGTGGTGATAGCTACCGAGCTTATGCGCCATAGAGTGGCAAACGCCGAGGAATGCGTTGGCGAAAGCCATACCCGCCATAGTGGAAGCGTTAGCCATACCCTCTCTTGCTTCTGCGTCGTGTCCGCCGAGCTCGTAAGCTCTTGGCAAGTATTTGAAGATATTCTTGACAGCCTCGAGAGCGATACCGTTGGTATATTCGGTAGCCAACATAGATGCGATTGCTTCGAGGGCGTGGGTCAATGCGTCGATACCCGAAGCGCTGGTCAAGCCCTTAGGAATGTTCATCATAAGGTCAGCGTCGATGATAGACATCTTAGGCAACAACTCGTAGTCTGCGAGCGGATATTTGGTGCCCGTCGACTCGTCGGTGATAACGGCAAACGGAGTTACCTCACTACCCGTACCTGCCGTGGTAGGAATAGCGATGAAGTAAGCCTTGTCGCCCATGTGTGGGAAGCGATATACTCTCTTACGAATATCCATAAATCTCATAGCGAGGTCTTGGAAGTCAACCTCCGGATGCTCGTACATAGTCCACATAATCTTACCCGCGTCCATTGCGCTACCGCCACCGATTGCGATGATGGTGTCAGGCTCGAACTCTGCCATAGCCTTCGCGCCCTCTTTGGCACAAGCGAGGGTTGGATCGGGAGCAACGTTGAAGAAGGTCGTGTGTCTGATGCCCATAGCATCGAGTTGGTCGGTGATAGCCTTGGTAAATCCACTCTTGTATAGGAAGGTGTCGGTAACGATAAACGCCTTCTTCTTGTTCATAACTTCTTTGAGTTCTCTCAAAGCAACTCCCAGACAACCTCTCTTAAAGTACACCTTCTCCGGTGCTCTAAACCATAACATATTCTCTTTTCTCTCCGCAATAGTTTTGATATTGAGCAGGTGTTTTACACCCACGTTTTCGCTCACGCTGTTACCGCCCCAGCTTCCGCAACCGAGGGTCAAGGAAGGTGCGAGCATAAAGTTGTAAATGTCGCCGATACCGCCTTGCGCCGAAGGGGTATTGATAAGTTGACGACAAGTCTTCATTTTTTGCGACCAAACGGCAATTTTATCCTTGCCCGTCTCCACGTTGATAAACAAAGAAGAAGTGTGTCCGAGTCCGCCGTCCTCAACGAGCTTCGACGCTTTGTTGAGTGCGTCTTCGAAGTTCTCCGCCTTGTACATAGCAAGGACAGGGCTGAGCTTTTCGTGAGCAAACTCTTCTTCGAGTTCTACGCTCTCCACTTCACCAACGAGCACTTTGCTTCCCTCCGGAGCGTCAAAGCCTGCAAGGTTGGCAATGGTACAAGCACTTTGTCCAACGATTCTTGCGTTGAGCGCGCCGTTGATGAGAATGGTCTTTCTAACCTTGTCGGTCTCCTCGGGAGTGAGGAAGTATGCGCCTCTTGCTTGCATCTCTGCCTTAAACTCGTCGTAAATTTCCTTGGCAACTATGCAAGATTGCTCCGACGCGCAAATCATGCCGTTGTCAAAGGTCTTGGAGTGAAGTATCGAATAAGCCGCCGTCTTGATGTCAGCCGATGCGTCAACGATTGCGGGGGTATTGCCCGCGCCTACGCCGACTGCAGGCTTACCGCTGCTGTATGCAGCCTTGACCATTCCCGGACCACCCGTAGCCAAAATTACGTCAGCCTCTTTCATTACCATTGCGCTGAGCGGAACGCTTGGCTCGTCTATCCAACCGATGATACCTTCGGGTGCGCCCGCCTTGACTGCAGCGTTAAGCACGATTTTGGCAGCCTCGATGGTGCTCTTTTTTGCTCTTGGGTGTGGCGAAATGATAAGTCCGTTGCGGGTCTTGAGTGCAAGCAACGACTTAAATATTGCCGTAGAAGTAGGATTGGTGGTAGGCACGATAGCCGCAACCACGCCCACAGGCTCTACCACTTTGGTGATACCGAAGCCCTCGTTTCTCTCTATCACACCGCAAGTCACGGTGTCTTTGTAGGTGTTGTAGATATATTCGGAAGCGTAGTGGTTTTTGATAACCTTGTCTTCCACTATACCCATGCCCGTCTCTTCGACAGCCATCTTGGCAAGCGGGATTCTCGCTTTATTGGCAGCCATAGCCGCTTCGAAGAAGATTTTGTCTACTTGCTCTTGTGTAAACGTTGCAAACTGAGCTTGTGCTTTGCGAAGTTGCTCCAGTCTTGTCAACAACGTTTGCTCGTCATTTACATACGTAATCTCCATTTTTGTATCTCCTAAAATTTAATTGCTATTGATGTGGGGTTTCCCCGTTTGATTGTGCCCGATTTAGACCTTGTTTCATCAAGATTTCTCGGTAGTTTTACCAACTTGTGATATTTTTCACAATCTTTGTATGATTATTATATGCCTATATAGCGTGCGTGTCAACTAAAATAATAAAATAATGCGATTTTTATTGCCGTTATTATAAAATTATCACCATATGATATTTATTTGCCGTTTTTGGCTAATTTTCCCTAATTTTTCGACGTTATTCTTCTAATTTTATATCTAACAATTATTATCACCTGACGTCCGCCAATCTCGCCCCTAATGTCATTGCATATTCGTCATTCCGAGCGAGCGATGCGATCGTGGGAATCTCGCCACCTTAGCCTCATTTTTTTAAAGGAAGGTTGCTTGCCATTAGGCAAGACGGAGGGGTTGCTCTACCGCCCCTGTGCAAGGGAAGGGGGAGCGCGGTAGCGGTGGAAGGGTTGTCAAATCCTATCCTATCCTTTGGGAGTACGACTAAAAGGGGTTGAAAAAGACGCGCCATCAGGTGCGTCTTTTTACCTTTTGCTTACTTATATCTACTTTTATTTGCTTATATTGCCATCAGTACAGTATATAATGTATGAACCTGTAGCATAATTCCAACCCGTTACCTTACTTATTGCATTCCATTGTGCTTTTGCTCCTCGGAAGTTTATGCTTGTTAGGCTACTACAACCATAGAACGCCTCGTCTCCTATAGTCATCACACTGTTAGATATGGTTATGCTTGTTAGGCTACTGCAACCATAAAATGTATCGTTTCCTATACTCGTCACATTGTCGGGTATGGTTATGCTTGTTAGACTGCTGCAGCCAGAGAAAGTCTCGTTTCCTATACTCGTTACACTGTTAGGTATGGTTATGCTTGTTAGGTTACTGCAACCTTTGAAAGCCCACTTTCCTATACTCGTCACGCCGTCCGGTATCGTCATACTCTCTAAACTACTGCAAGCATCGAATGCGCCATTACCTATACTCGTCACACCATTAGATATATTAATACTCGTTAAACTACTGCAACCATAGAATGCAAAATCTTCTATAATCGTCACACTTTCAGATATGGTTATACTCGTTAAGCTGTGACAATTATAGAATGCACTACTTCCTATACTCGTCACACTGTTGGGTATAGTTATGCTTGTTAGGCTACTGCAACCTTTGAAAGCCTCCTCTCCTATACTCGTCACGCTATCAGATAAAGTTATGTTTGTTAAGCTACGGCAATTATAGAATGCCCCCATTCCTATACTCGTACCACCCGTTATTGTAACAGTTTTTAGGCTTGTTGGCACGTATGATGAGTTGAACGTATAACCAATTGCACCGAATATGTGCCCTAAGTACGTCTCGCTATTTTCGTCTTTGGTTGCACCTACAAAGGGTATAACCATACTCTCTAAACTACTGCAACCATAGAATGCACTAAAACTTATTTTCGTCACGTATTTTGGTATAATTGCTTGCACAATAGTTTTATCTTTTACGCCCTTTATCGTACAAGTATTTGGCGTGGACGAAAAATTAAAGTTGCTCATTTCTTCATTGATTTGCCATTTGGCGGTATATGTCTTGTTTTCCGCCGGCATATTGAAGGCATAAGATAATTCATCCGTCAACTTTGTTTCTCCATCAAACCAACCTACCCAAGTATAGCCAAGATTTGTGGTGGCTGTAATTGTTACGCTTTCTCCTACAATTACTCTTTCTTGATTTTTTATTGTATATGTGCCGGCGTTAGACATATTCGCATTGGTAGTAATAGTGTAACAGTCCCACTTGGCATACAACGTCATATTTGCCGTTACTTTATCTTCTGCAAAATTCCACGCTCTACTAAAGTCTGTGTCAACGTACCAACCTACAAAAAAATACCCTTGTTTAGTTGGCGGTATAGGTGGTGTCAACATTTGATTGTCTCCAATAGAGATTGCAGACACTTCCGTACCGCCAAAGCTATCAAATAATACAGTATAATATGTCTCTTCGTCACTTGGTTTGACATCATCGCCTATTTCACATGCCGTTGCCATCATTCCAACACAGATAACCACAACGAATATCATCGTAAACAAGATAATAGTTTTAGCAGTTTTACGCATCACTTTTCTCCGTTTTAGGTCTTTTGACCTATATTTATTATTATTCATTATAATAGGTCTTTTGACCTATGTCAATACTTTAGACCTAAAATATCGTATACTACATTTATGGAATATGTTGACGTCTTGCAACAATTGATGTATGAAAAGGGCTATACGCAGCAGGCTTTGGCGGACGTGTTGGGGGTAAATCAAACGACGGTCAGCCAATGGTTGCTTGGCAAAAAGAAGCCCGGATACGACAGTATAAGACTGATATACGAAAAGTTTGGGATAGAGCCCAACGACCTATTCGGAGTAAAAAATTAAGACGGCGAGTTGCCGTCTTTTTTCTTAGGATTTTGCGTTTTTGTCTATACGTATCGACTTTTTATTGATATTTTGCCCTTGCTACGCTCTCGAGCCAGCCCATAATGAGTTTCTCTCGCCTGTCCTCTTCCATTGAAGGACTAAACACCCTGTCTATCTCTCTATCCGTCTTGATGTCGTCTACGGTGTTCCATACGCCTACGCCCAAACCCGCAAGATAGCAAGCCCCGAGTGCTGTCGTTTCTACGACCTTTGGTCTAACGACGTCTGCCTTGAGTAAGTCGGCTTGGAATTGCATCAGCACGTTGGACACGCAAGCTCCGCCGTCCACGTTGAGCCCCGTTATCTCTTGGTTGAGGTCGTTCTCCATTGCGTGCACCACGTCAAAGACTTGGTATGCAATGGACTCCAGCGCCGCCCTTACGAAATGTTCTCTCTTGGTGCCTCGGGTAATCCCACACACCGTGCCGCGCGCGTCGGCTTGCCAATGCGGCGCACCCAAGCCCACGAATGCGGGCACTATGTACACGCCGCCCGTGTCGGGGCATTTCTCCGCTATCTCGTCGGCTTCTTTGGCGTGAGATATGAGTTTCATCTCGTCTCTAAGCCATTGCAACACCGCGCCCCCTACAAATACGCTTCCTTCGAGCGCGTATTGTGGTCTGCCGTTTTGTTCGCTGGCTATCAAGGTGGTCACCAGACCTCTGCGAGATACTACTGCCTTGTCGCCCGTGTTGACTAGCGTAAAGCAACCCGTGCCGTAGGTGTTTTTGCCCTCGCCCTTGTTGACGCACAAGTGCCCGAACAATGCCGACTGTTGGTCTCCCGCCACGCCAGAAATAGGCAACTTAGCTCCTACGACCTTAGGGTCTGTGTATCCGAATAAGCCTTTGGACGGCTTAACCTCGGGCAACATGCTCTTTGGAATGCCGAACAAACTCAGCAGTTCGCCGTCCCACTCTAGTTTGTGAATATTGAAAAGCAGCGTTCTGCAAGCGTTAGTGTAGTCGGTTGCATGAACGCTACCGCCCGACAATCTCCACATAAGATAGGTATCTATCGTGCCGAAGAGCAGTTCGCCCCTCTCGGCTCTAGCTCTTGCGCCGTCTACGTTGTCGAGAATCCACTTGATTTTGCTTGCCGAAAAGTAAGCGTCGATAGGCAAGCCCGTCTTGTCGTAAATCTTTTGCTCCAAGCCTTGCTTTTTGAGCTCGTCACAATAGTCGGACGTTCGACGGCATTGCCAAACGATAGCGTTGTACACGGGTTCTCCCGTGTTTTTGTCCCAAACCACCGTCGTTTCTCTTTGGTTGGTTATGCCCAATGCGACCACGTCGTCGATTTTTATCTCAGCCTTTTCTATCGCCTTGACCAAAGAGTCGAATTGCGTTCGCCAAATATCTTCGGGACGATGCTCTACCCACCCCGGGTGCGGATATATTTGCTCAAACTCCGCTTGCGATTTGGCTACGATATTGGCTTTGTCGTCAAAGACGATAGCCCTCGAGCTGGTCGTTCCTTGGTCCAGCGCAACTATATATTTACTCATACTTTTCCCCTTATATCAGTGTATTTGGTTGCGTTTCGTGCAAAAACTTCGCTCGTAATTTCCATTTCTCGTTATTTGCACTTTCGTGTTATTTGTTGGTGTTTTAATTGATTATTGCGATATTTTTTACTTTTTTGGCACGTTTTTGGTGACTACGAAGTCCACTCCGCTACCGCAAACGTTCTTCACCGCCACGTCGCCTTCGTGCACGGGTGCGTCGAGCGTAATTCCTTTTAGAGTGTCTAGCGCGTCGAAGATGAGTTTCTTTTCTATGCTTTCGCTCGTCTTGACGGAAGTCATGTTGATAGTTCCGCCGTTGACTCTCACCACGCTTGTCACCATTCTCTTAGGACAAACCATCTCGTCCTTGGCGTACTTTTCGCCCCTAGGACAAGTGTTGCCTGTGACTTTGATATTGCTTAGGTCGCTCGCGTCGACTTGCAAGTGGCAACCCATCGGACAACAAATACATATCATCTCTTTCATTTTATGCCTCCTTTAGGCTGACAACAACCTTGCTTGCCTTTTTGATTTTATCCAGATGCGTAGCGTTGAGAGATATGGTCTCCATTTCTCCCGGAGCAACGACGGGTCTTTTTTTGCTAAAGATTTCTTCGCCGTCTGCTTCCACTACCAATCTCTTGTTTCTAAAGACGTTGGCAACTCTCATCTTGAGTTTTAGCGTAGCGCAGTCGGTTTGTCTGGATATTTTTTGCGGAACTACGTATCTCACCCCGCCCGTTGCGCTCACGTCAACGTAGTCTTTGGAGATCTTTCCGTTCCTAATATAAGCCACGGCGCGTCTACCAGCGAGGTCGCTCTCCTCACTAACGAAGTCTACGAGGTCGTGCACGTGCAAAATGTTACCGCATTGGAATATTCCTTCCACGCCCGTCATCATATCGTCGTCGACTATGCCGCCGCCCGTAATCGGACTGAGTTCTACTCCCGCCATCTTGGACAATTCGTTCTCCGGCAACAAGCCAACGCTAAGTAGTAAGGTATCGCACTTGATTTCTTCAGCCGTAGACATGATAGGGTTGAGCTTTTCGTCCACTTGCGCAATTACTACGCTACTTACTCTGCCTTCGCCATTGATGTCCACCACGGTATGCGAAAACTTGAGCGGAATATCGAAGTCGTTGAGACATTGCACGATATTACGATTGAGTCCGCTACTGTAAGGCATCAATTCTACCACGGCTTTGACTTTGGCGCCCTCGAAGGTCATACGGCGAGCCATAATCAAACCTATATCGCCGCTGCCGAGTATAACGACCTCTTTGCCCACCATATATCCGTCTATATTGACGAGCTTTTGCGCCGTGCCCGCCGAGAAGATACCCGCACATCTACTACCCGCGATATTGATACCTCCGCGAGGTCTTTCTCTACAACCACACGCCAAGATTATCGCCTTAGCCTTGTACTTTGCCAAGCCTTCTGCCTCGCTAACGCAAGTGATAACCTTATCCTTGGTCACGTTGATGACGGTTGCGCCGAGCTTGTATTCGATACCTCTCGCCACCACCTCTTTGACGTATCTGCCCGCATATTCGGGACCCGTCAGCTCCTCTTTGAAGGTGTGCAAACCAAATCCGTTGTGGATACATTGGTTGAGTATTCCGCCAAGATTTTGTTCTCTTTCCAAAATCAATATATCTCTCTCGCCCTCGTCGTACGCGGCCTTGGCAGCCGCAAGACCGGCAGGACCACCGCCTATAATAATCAAATTCTTCTCTATCATTACTTTACCCTCCCGATGAGCAAATTGGAGCCTTTGCCAAACTTGGTCACGTCTTGCATATCGATACCCAACTCTCTTGACAAAATTTCCATAATTCTCGAGGTACAGAAGCCCGATTGGCATCTTCCCATGCCCGCACGAGTTCTTCTCTTGACGCCGTCAAGGTCCCTTGCTCCCAAAGGTCTGTTGATACTGTCGACGATTTCGCCTTCGGTAACGACCTCGCATCTGCACACCACTTTGCCGTATAGAGGATTTTCTGCGATAGCCTTTTCTCTCTCGTCGTCCGACATGGTCGAAAATTGTTTGATTCCCTTGCGGATAGGGTTGAAGTCGGCATTGACGCCCAAAGCCAAATGTTCGGCAACTTCCTTTGCCACGTGCACGGCTATGGCAGGGGCAGAAGTAAGTCCCGGCGACTCTATACCCGCCACGTTGTAGAAGCCTTGCTTGGCACTCATTCCTATCACGAAGTCGCCATCTACGTTGTGCGCTCTCAAACCGCTAAATTGGGTGATAACCATTCTCTTGTTGAAGGTTGGCACGCTCATGCACGCCTTAGAGAAGGCGTCGTTTAGACCCTCGACGGTGGTAGAAGTGCACGCTTTGTCGTCCACGTCCACTGCGGTTGGTCCGAGTAAAATATTGCCGTGAGTGGTTGGCGAAACCAAAATGCCCTTGCCCATTGCGGTAGGAAGTTGGAACAAAGTCTTGCCCGCGATATATCCGCTCGTCTTATCGAGCAACATATATTCGCCCTTTCTTGCAACGATTTTCATCTTGTCGTCGCACACCATATTGTTGATTTCGTCGGCAAAAACGCCCGCACAGTTGATAACGAGGTCGGCGGAATAACTGCTTCCGTCCTCGCATTCCACTATCCACTCGCCGGACTGTTTTATGGACGTAACCTTTTTGTTAAATTCAAAACTTACGCCGTTGGTATATGCATTTTCTGCATACGCAATAGTCATTTCGTACGGACCGACTATGCCCGAAGTAGGCGCAACAAGCGCGGCAACTACTTTGTCGCTGACGTAAGGCTCGAGTTCTCTCACCTTGTCACCCATCAAAACTTCCAAGCCTTCGACGCCGTTTTTGATGCCCTTTTGGTATAACTCGGTGAGGGCAGGGAAGTCTTGCTCGCTAAAGCACAAGACCATAGCGCCAATTCTCTTGAAAGGAAAATCGAGTTCTTTGGATAAGCGGTCGAACATTGGATTGCCGAGAATGTTGAATTTTGCTTTCAACGTCCCCGGTTTGGCGTCAAATCCCGCGTGCACAATGCCGGAATTGGCTTTACTCGTGCCACAAGCAACGTCGTTGTTGCTCTCTAGTACCAAAACGCTTGCGTCGTATCTCGACAACTCTCTCGCTATCGAACAGCCGATTACGCCAGCGCCGATGATGATAATTTTTTTCATAATTCTCTCCTATTTTGATAACAAAATTATATCACACCACAATACGCTTTTCAATAGGTAATTTATTTTTATTATAAGAAATGAGATACAAATACTATTATTTTGTCCAAAAAGTACGCTTGGCATAAATCAAACGTGACCTACCGACTAATTAACTTTCCAAAGATAAATTCTATAAATATTTTATCCAAAAAGGTTGGCTCCCCTAAAGCTTTGGCGCATAATTATCGTCAATATACACAATATAGCGGTAGGAGGAATTATGGATAAACAATCTCAAAAACTCATCAAGAAATGCAATAACGGTGCTAAGGTCGCCCTCAACACTTTGGAATGTATATTGCAATACGCGCAAAAAGAACAAATAAAGTCTATCGTCAACGATATGGCAATACGTCATAGGCAATACGTCGAAGAAACGAATTCTATGCTTCTCTCTCAACAAGTCAAGCCCAACAATCCTTCGCCTATCGTGCGCAACATGGCGGGAGCAATCACCAAAATGAGGCTCAAAAAAGATAGCTCTGATCAAAATATCGCAATGATGATAATCAAAGGCGCCGACAAGGGAATCTCGGAAATAAACATGGAACTCTCCGAACGATACGAGGCGAGCGAAGCGGCGAAAAAATCGGCGCACAAACTTATATCATTGCAACAAGATCTCATCAAATCGTTGAGAATATTTTTATAATGACATCAAAAAGCAAAATTATCGATACGTATTGAGTTTTTTGAGATTAATGTTGCAATTTTGCACCAATAATCTCACCGATACAAACAACTCGTCTTTGAAACGACAATGCTAAATGCTAACAAAAAAATGTTTGAAAATGGCACTTTTTCATAAAAACAGCCTTTTTAAGCATATTCTTGTTTATCTGCCAATTTTTTCTGAAATGTAAGAAAATGCAAAAGTTTTATTTCATGGCGTACAAAACCAAAAATGTCGATAAGTATTGAGTTTTCGACATATAATTTAGTTGGAATATATTAGTTGGGCGTTGCATACAATGTCTATAAGGAGAAAATTATGGACGCTATCAATACGCCTGCAAAAAAGGATAAAACCAATTCTATTCTCAACGCAATGACCATAGATTTCGGTCAACAGTTCGTCATCAAGGGGGTGACGGGCATCGCCGAATCGACAGACAAATCTCTCGTAGCTTATCTCGGAGAGAATACTCTCAGCGTGGCGGGTGACGACCTAAATCTCGTGCAACTCGACGTGGAGCAAAAATTCGCCGTCGTGTCCGGTAGCGTTGCCGTAGTCAAATACAATCAAGGCAAAGGCAAATTATCTTTACTCAAAAAATTAGTAAAATAATATGCCACTCGACTTCTCATTGTCACAGAGCGTTGCCGAACAAGCCAAGGCATTAGGTGTTTTTTTGCTCGTAGGCTTAGTTGTCGGAATAATAAACGTCGTAATAAAAATCGTTAAAACTCACTTTACTCAAAAATTATGGAGTAGATACGCCATAGACTTTTTACGAGTAACGATAGACGGATTAAGTTTTGCAATATCTCAATACGCATTTTTCGATTTTCAACTACACGCCTTCCATATAGGTGTCTACGTGCTGTCGGCAACGCTTACCTACAGGCTTGTTTACCTGCACGCTATTCCTAAGCTAAAAAATTACATATACACAAAACGGTCAAAATAATCCACCGATTTTGAGTCGATTTTAGTAGCCAATATATGGATAATACGGATATTTTGTAATAGATTTTCAAAAGATTAAAATTAATGTCGATGAGTTATATTTTAAAAATTTTCGAAAAAAAATAAAAAATTTTCAAAAAAGTATTGCATTTATTATTCAAGTGTGCTATTATATAGTTACAAAAAATGTCCTAACATTATGTAAAAATGCGATTGTTCTCCCCCAAGACGTCGCATTTTTACTTTTATGGATAATTTAGGAATCATGTCGAAATTGGTTTTTACAAAAAATGATACTTTTACACTCTGGTATTGATAATATGCTTTATTTTCCCTCCAAAATTGCTCATCGCCACACGCAGCGCACGTTTAGTCTATTTAGCCGATATTAATACTCTTTGCGAATTTTGAAATACTAATTAATCGAAGGGTCGTCAGATTGCGCTCACAGATTGCACAATAACATGTCTTGCATATATAGAATTATATATACCGACAATATTAGACTTATATCAAGATAGAAGCGTGCTTTGACGGTGGTGCCTATGATCGAACGGTGCACGTAGTGCAAACTAATCGGCAAGCATAGTTGGATATTATTTCCTTAAACAATTACATTATAAATAATAATATAATTATTAAAACATATGTTGCGTAATGTTTCACATATCGCGTGAAACTTCATTCAAAAATCTTCGGAAGGTAACAGGATTGTTATTTCTGAACGGCACAAAATTATAATAGATAATTATAAAATGCAGCGAAAATGGGCGTTTTTGCCTCATTTTGGGCAAATTTCGCCAATTTTGAGTGTGTTTGTGTTTCACGAGAAACAATTCAGTCGCCCGAAACACCACGTTAGCAATTTAGGCTCCAATTATCTCGTATAACTGCTCGAAGAAGGGTACATAAAAGCATTTACCGCTAAGTTTTCGAAAACGAGCTAAACAAACCTTTATTTGCTACACTTAACGGTAGTATTGTCGATATTGTTCGTACAAGTTCCACGTGAAACAAAACGTTATTTCATATTTATTTACTTAAGCTTCAACAGATTTAGTATTGCTTCTAGTTGCAATTATTTGAACAAAGCCGTTGACACGTAGTAATCCACATCGGGTACAAGTAAAAATACTTTGACACCAATATAATTAAGCATTGTGTTGCGGTTGAGTAAATTTCTACGTCGTAGGCAATAATATAGTTACTCGGAACGAACGTAGCGATAATAGTTAACAAAAGAAAACCTAGTTTGTATACGTATCTTAATGTTACTCGTAAACTTCCGAATGTTTCACGAGAAACGTTTTGAATACATCAAACTATACGTATTATTTTTCATATGTATTGATGTTTGTTGTAATAATTAACGCGTTTTTAATGAGATTGACTAATAAACAGTTAATATGATTAATTCAAACTGCGCAATAACTATTTGTTATTATGCTGTAATAATGATTAGTTATTACAATGCCGCAAAGTATCTATTTGACCTTGGCATTTCATTGCTAAAGAAAGGGTAATGTATCCTTATACTTCCATTATTGCTTAGACATACGTAACTGCTACACAATGGATTTGTTCTGTTATACAATACAATTTCCCTTTCAGCTAAGTATCGATAGGATAATTTATATCGGTATTTTACTTGACACTAGTTTATTATTATATTATACTTTATTGGCAAATATTTTATTTACGATATTATAATAAGCGAGGATACAAACATGAAAAGAACATTCCAACCAAAAAAGAGACAACGTAGCAAAGTACACGGTTTTAGACAAAGAATGCGCTCCAAGAGCGGTAGAAACGTGCTCAAGAGACGTCGCAACAAGGGTAGACGCCAACTGACCGCTTAATCAAATGCAAAAGAAGTACAGGCTGTCCGGCAGACGGGTATTCAACTATCTTTACCGCAAGGGGACGAGCGTTGCCAACGGACAGTTGGTACTTATCTATGCGCCCTCCAAATATCCTCTAAAAGTAGGGGTTGTCGTAAGCAAAAAAATCGGCAAGGCGGTAGTGCGCAACAAGATCAGGCGTCGTATCAAAGAAGCGTTTCGATTGATGATACCACACGTGGCAGACAAATACAATTATATCGTCGTGGCTCGCCCAGACGTTGCCGCAATGAGTTATCAAGACATCGAAAAATCTTTGATACACGTGCTCAAGCGGGCAAAATTGTACAACTAATCTATGAAACTTACACGTTTGTTTATCGGATATTACAAAAATTTTATCAATCCGCTGTTTCCCTCTTCGTGCATATACACTCCGAGTTGTTCGGCGTATATGCTCCAAGCCGTAGCCAAGCGAGGCGCGCTTGTAGGGGTAGCAAAAGGCGTGGCGAGAATTTGTAGATGCAATCCTTGGCACAAGGGCGGTTTTGACCCCGTCAAGGACAATTTCAAAGGAACTGCAAAATGGCTTTTATGACTTTGCTTGCCTCGACCGTAGACCAAGTCGAGATGACCAACCTTGTCGGCAAGTTGCTGTTGTTGCTCCGCGAAGGAGTGGGCAATTTCGGCTGGACGGTCGTAGTATTTACGATTATTTTGCGCTTTGCGCTATTGCCACTTGATATTTGGCAAAAATTTTCTATGCGCAAACAACAAAAGAAAATGGCGGCTTTGCAACCAAAACTTGCCAAAATCCAAAAACAATACGCCAACAATCCCGAGATGTTACGCCAAAAACAATACGAACTTCAACGCTCGTCGGGCGTCAATATGCTTGCTTCTTGCTTGCCTATGATTGTGACGATGGTGGTCTTTTTCGTAGTATTTGCAGGGTTTAGAGCCTTGGTCGTATACGACAACCAACTTATCGTAGCCCGTCTCAACGACGCATACAACGAGATGGTTGCCGCGGGCGCAAGTGCGGAAGAAATCAACGCTCATCTGGCTGCAATGTATCAGCCCGAGGGGTGGTTGTGGATTAAAAACGTGCATATGTCCGACATAGGTACCAACGTCATTCCTAGTTACGAAAACTTTATCAGTTCGGGCTGGGGCGGTATCAACGCTACTTTGCCTAACGGTTTGTCCGCAAGTTACGAGACGCTGGTAGGTCCCGCAATGGAAGTGTACAACAAGCAGTCTTTTTGGGACGTTGCACGTTGGAACGGCTACTTTATATTGCCTATTCTTGCGATAGCAACCAGCTTTTTGTCCACGATGTTGCTCCAAAAAATGCAACCGCAAACCAATATGGCTGCAGACGCGGAACAACAAAAAGCACAACAAAAATCAATGAAAATGATGAACTATATTATGCCTTTGATGCTTGGCGTTTTTGCAATAATGTATAGCGCGGCATTTGCAATCTATTACGTAGTCAGCAACATTCTCAGCACGCTTACTTCCGTCATTTTCAATCTTATCATCAAAAAAGTTGACGCAAAATCAGCCAACGCTTGATTGGTCGTCACTTACAAGGAGTAATTATGAAAAGTGTAGAAATTACGGCTTCCAGCTATGACGAAGCTTTGGCAAAAGCTTTGGAAGAGTTGGATTTGTCGCTAAAACAAGTCGAAGTCACCTCCGTCAAGGAGAGTGGTATTATTCGCAAAAAGACGACGATCGTCGTCGTGGCAAAGCCTTCGGCAGAAGAATTGGCTTTTGGCTTCGTCAAGGGCGTGATAGAAAAAATGGGTCTAGAAGTTGAAGTTACCATCAACGACAACGACGAGGCGATAGAACTCAATTTGTCGGGCGAAGACACCTCTAAGCTCATCGGCTACCGCGGAGACGTACTCGATAGTCTTCAATACCTTGCCCTGCTGGTTGCCGGCAAAAACAACCCAAAGGGCAAAAGAATGGTTATCGACGGAGAAAATTATAGAGAAAAGCGTACCGTCACCCTCACCAAACTTGCCAAGAGACTTGCGTTTAAGGCGGCTAAATCGGGCGAAAGTATCAGCCTTGAGCCAATGAATCCTTTTGAAAGAAGAATTATTCACTCGGCACTTGCCGACGACAAATACGTCACCACTTCGTCGGAGGGAGAAGAGCCAAATAGATTCGTCACCATTATCCCTAACAAGACCAAAAGAAACGATAGAGGTGAGAGAAGAGTAAGAGAGAGAAAGGAAAAGAAAGAATACACCTCCTACGACGTAGAAATCCCCGTACCGGAGCAAAAGCAAGAGGAAGAAAAGGACATGTACAATTCCGAATATTCCCGCAACTTCAAGAAGAAGGGCGTGGGCAAAGTAAAATCCTACGGCGCTCCAAAATCTAAATATTTCTAAAATATAAGACCGCTCAACCATGAGCGGTCTATTTTTGTTGATTATTACTAATACGATTATCAGATAGGAATTGCCGTACGATATTACACTCTACACAATTTGATTTTCAATACGTAGTTTTATTTGCCGAGACAGAACTTGCTAAATATACTATCGATAATATCTTCGCTGGCGCTGTCGCCAGTAATCTTGCCAAGTTCGAAGTATGCTTGTCTAAGGTCGAGCAAGACGCATTCCGTAGGCTGACTATATAGAGCTTGCTCTGCGCTTTCGATACACTCTAAGGCTTGCTCAATGGCTTGAGCATGTCTACGATTGGTGATGACGTTGCCGCTTGCGTCAATGCTTTGTCCTATTACGGCGTCGACAATCTTCTCTTTGAGCTCGTCAATGCCTTGTCCCGTCTTGGCGCTGATTGCTAATCCTTCGGTATCTACTCGAGCAAGGTCGCACTTGTTGACTACCTTTATCATTTTGACGCCACTATCCGCCAGGCTCTTTTCCAAAGCTCTTTCTTCGTCGTTCATAGGTCTTTCGCTCGGGGTAACGAATAACGTCAAGTCGCTGTTTTTGGCAATATCCATACTTCTTTCTACACCAATGGCTTCCACTTCGTCATCGGTCTCTCTTATACCCGCCGTGTCCACTAATCTCAGCAAAACACCCTTATATTCAATGCACTCTTCCAAGGTGTCTCGCGTCGTACCCGCAACGTCGGTGACGATAGCTCTATCTCTACCTAGCAGTCTATTGAGCAAAGAAGACTTACCCACGTTGGTTTGCCCCACTATACCCACCGTCACGCCTTGCTTGATATATCCGCCTACCTTTTGGCTGTCTACCAATTTTTGGAGGTTTTGGGTCAAAAAACTCAATACGTGTCCACAATTTGACTTGCTCTCGTCTTCCATTTCTTCGGGATAATCGAGGCTTGCTTCAAGTTCGGCTATGCTGTCCAACAGTTGCTTTTGATATTCTTTTATCTCGCTTGACACGCCGCCTTGCATAAGCCTACTGCTTGCTTTGAGCGCCGACAAAGACTCCGAAGTAATCATATCCGTCACGCCCTCGCAGTCGGAGAGAGCCATCTTGCCGTTGAGAAAAGCCCTTTTGGTAAACTCACCCTTGTCGGCGATAACAGCACCGTATTTTAGACATTGTTTGAGCACCTCGTCCACCAACCTAACTCCGCCGTGACATTGGAATTCTACCACGTCTTCGCCCGTGTAAGAAACGGGGGCTTGGAAGTAGACGGCAAGGCACGTGTCCTCGAAAGAATCTGTTTTTACTCTGCCGTAATACATAAAGTTGGGGGTCGCGTCCTCAAAACTTTTGAGTTTTTTGGTGTCAAACATCTTGGAGGCTATAGTTTTTGCCTCATCGCCGCTCATTCTTACAATTCCTATTGCACCGCTCCCCATTGGGGTGGAAATGGTTGCTATCGTTTTCATAGTTCGATTATAACACAACTAAGTAGCGATTGCAAAATCAAATTGCAACGTGCTTTGCGTAATAATAATTGACAAATATAGATATTGTATTATTATATATTTATGGACTTTATTTTTGAATTGTTGGCAGAAATATTCTTTGACGGTGCTATTGAGTTTATAAAAAACCCGAAGTTCAACTTGGTTTTGCGAATTTTCGTATTGGTTTTGGTTTCGGTGTTGTACGTCGCACTTATCGTACTTATGGCAATCGTCGCATACAACGCTACGATTTCTACTAGCAATACCCTTACGACCACGGGCAAAGTAGTATTGTGGTTGATATTCTGTTTTGTCCTCGCACTGTTTATTACGTTTTTGTTCAAACTTATCTTGGCTCTTAGAAACAAACCGAACGTTGAAAGTTGCGACGAGGACGAAATTCAAGACTAAAAAGTCTTCTGTTATTCTCTATAAAATACGTATTATCATATTTGACGTTGATTATTTTGTAGTTAGTTTAGCGACAGGATAGAGTATTTATTTGATTGTCATATAGCCAAAATAGTGTTATACTTTTTTTATGATGACTTATCGCCAAAATTATGACGCAATAGTAGTCGGAGCAGGGCACGCGGGTGTAGAAGCAGCCCTTGCTTTGGCGCGTCTTGGACACGACACGCTATTGCTTACGCTGTCTATGGACAGTATATCCTTTATGGCGTGCAACCCTAATATCGGCGGAACAGCAAAAGGGCATCTAGTGAGAGAAATAGACGCTCTCGGCGGACAAATGGGTATCAACGCCGACGACAATCTTCTCCAACTTCGCATGCTCAATCTCGGTAAAGGTCCTGCGGTACACAGCCTTAGAGGTCAAGCAGACAAGACGATGTATCACCTTAGTATGAAAAAGACTTTGGAGACCACCGATCACCTTGATATGATACAGGCGGAAGTCAAAGAAATCGTAGTCAAAAGCGGTAAAGTTCATGGCGTAGTTACCACTACGGGGCAGAGCTTTAATTGCACGGCAGTCGTAGTTGCCAGCGGAGTATATCTCAACGCTCGCATCATCATAGGCGATTGGTCTCAACAAGTCGGTCCCAACGGCTTTGCAAGGGCGACTTACCTCACCGACAATCTCATAGATTTAGGCTTGCCAACTCGTAGATTTAAGACGGGTACTCCCGCCAGAGTGGACAAAAAGAGCATTGACTTTTCCGTTATGGAGATACAAAACGGTGACGAAAAAATCTATCCGTTTAGTTTTATGCACGACGGTTACGGCGTCAACAAACAGCCTTGCTATCTCACTTACACCACCCAAAAGACCAAGGATATAATCTTTGCCAACATACATCGTTCGCCTCTATACAACGGTTCTATCAAGGGTATAGGTCCCAGATATTGTCCAAGCATAGAGGACAAAGTCATGCGCTTTAGGGATAAGGATAGACACCAAATATTCGTAGAGCCCGAGAGTGCTTTTACCAACGAAATGTATATCCAAGGTATGTCTTCGTCTCTTCCTTTTGACGTACAACTCGAGATGTATCATTCCGTTATCGGATTAGAAAATTGCAAAATTATCCGTTACGCCTACGCTATCGAATACGACTGCATAGACAGTCTTTGTCTCAACGCCGCTCTTATGGTCAAACATATAGACGGACTTTTTTGTGCGGGACAACTCAACGGTAGCAGCGGTTACGAGGAAGCTGCGGCGCAAGGACTTGTCGCGGGTATCAACGCGTCGAGATTTATATCTCAACAAGACCCTATTATTCTCACTCGTGACAACTCGTATATCGGCGTATTGATAGACGACCTAGTGACCAAAGGCACCAACGAACCTTACCGTATGATGACGGCAAGAGCTGAGCACAGACTATATCTTAGACAAGAGAATGCCGATCAAAGACTTACTCCACTAGGCAGAGAGATAGGTCTTGTCAGCGACGAAAGATGGGCTAGATTTACCTACAAAATGAAGGAAAAAAATCGTCTAAATTCTTTGCTCGACAAGTCTCTTACCCCTACGCAATTTAGTGAGGTCTTCGAACATGTAGGCGAGAGTATTCCTTGCAAAGCAATGACGTATAGAGATATGCTAAAGCGTACCAATATCACCGCAAGGACACTCCTCGACGGCTTTGACGACTTTACCGAAGACGACCTAAGAGTGCTAGAAGAACTTGCCACCGAGTGTAAGTACGAGGGTTATATGAGCAAGCAAGCCCACGCGATAGAAGAAAATAAAAAATTAGAAAACAAACTTCTTCCTACCGACCTAGATTACTCGACAATACAAGGACTAAGGTTAGAGGCTAGACAAAAACTCAACCAAATCAAGCCTCTCAATCTTGCTCAAGCTTCGAGAATATCGGGCGTTTCACCTGCGGATATAACGGTATTGTTGGCATACCTACACAAAAATAACTGATATGAGATATTTATCCGACTACTTCAATCAACACGGCATAGACCAATCTTTGGTTGCTCGTTTCGAGCAATATTTTGATATGCTCGTAGAGTGGAACGAAAAATTTAACCTTACTGCAATCACCGACCTAGAGCAAGTGGAACAAAAACACTTCTTGGACAGTCTGTTGGGAGCAGAATTGATACCTAATGGTAGCAAAATATGCGACGTTGGTAGCGGAGCCGGATTTCCCAGTATTCCCCTTGCCATAATTCGTCCCGACTGCAATTTTACTTTGCTTGACAGTCTCAACAAAAGGATAACTTTTCTAAGCGCCGTCAAAGACGCCCTCAATCTTACCAACTGCACTTGTATTCATACTAGAGCCGAAGACTACGCGTGCAACTATAGAGAGGCTTTTGACGTGTGTGTAGCAAGAGCCGTTGCTCCTCTTCCTACCTTGCTGGAGTATTGTATACCACTCCTCGAAGTAGGCGGAAAACTTATCGCTTACAAGGGTTCGGGCGCCGACGAAGAGATAAGTCTATCGAGCCGCGCGATGCAAGTTTTGAATTGCAAAATAAGCCGAAAAGTCGATACGTGTCTACCAAACGGCGACAAAAGAATACTGGTTGAGATAATCAAAACGCAACCAACGCCCAAAGCATATCCTAGGGGAAAAAACAAACCTCGTACCAATCCTATAATTTAGAATTGCTTTTAGTGATTGCATTTGATATAATCTAAGAGATATATAAGGAGAAAATATGGCAAAAATAATTGCTTTTACCAATCAAAAAGGTGGCGTAGGCAAGACTACGTGCTGTATCAATCTTGCTTCTTGCGTAGCGGAAAAGGGAAAAAAAGTTTTACTTATCGACCTCGACCCACAGTCTAATACAACTAGTGGTCTAGGCTTGAGCCAAACAGACAAGTTGAGTATATACGACGTGTTGACCAAAGACGCACCTATCGACGACAACTGCATTTGCGCTACTGCGGTCAAAGGTCTAGATTGTATAACGTCGTCGGTCAGTCTTGCGGGAGCGGAGTTGGAACTTGCTTCGGTATTTGGAAGAGAAAGTATTCTCAAGATAGCTCTCCAACCAATCTTAGACCGATACGACTTTATCTTTATAGATTGTCCGCCTTCGCTCGGCACTCTTACCGTCAACGCATTGACGGCATGCAACAGTATCATCATTCCTATGCAATGCGAATACTACGCCCTCGAAGGATTGTCACAACTTACACGCACTATACAAGGTCTAAAGAAGTTTCTCAATCCGACTATTACTATAGAAGGTATTATACTAACCATGTACGACAAGCGTAGTAATCTTACCTCGCAAGTGTATGACGAAATCAAAAAGTTCTTTGGAGAAAAACTCTACGACAGCGTCATTCCTCGCAACGTAAGACTTGCCGAAGCACCAAGTTACGGACAACCAATCATTATATACGACAAAAACTGTAAAGGAAGCAAAGCCTTCAAAGCGTTGGCTACGGAATTTTTGCAAAAGCAATAAGGAGAATCACTTATGAAAAAAAGCGGACTCGGCACGGGACTTGAGGCTCTTCTCGCCATCAATACCGAATCGGCATACGACGAACAAGGTAATCTCAATAGCGGAGTGGAAGAAGTCGATATTGATAGAATAATCACCAATTCTGCCCAACCTCGAAAGTCTTTTGATCAAAAGGCTTTGGAAGAGCTTGCACAATCTATCAAAAGTCACGGCGTGATACAACCTATTCTCGTTACGGCGGTGGGCAACAAATACCAAATAGTAGCGGGCGAGAGAAGATATAGAGCATCCAAAATAGCAGGACTATCCAAAGTGCCCGTTATTATCAAAAACCTTACTATACAACAGCGTAAAGAAATCGCTTTGATAGAAAATATCCAAAGGCAAGACCTCAATCCTATCGAAGAAGCATACGCATACAAGGCTCTCATCGAAGAGTACGGAGTTACGCAAGAAGAACTCGCAGAAAAGCTCGGTAAATCTCGTCCGGCAATCACCAACGCACTTAGATTGTTGACACTCAACCCTGTTGTAATAGATATGGTTTCTTCGGGTAGACTGTCGGCAGGTCACGCTCGTTGTCTTGCTTCTATCAAAGACTATCAAGTACAGGCAAGCTATGCTATAGCAGCCTGCGACAAACAAATGTCGGTTAGACAACTTGAAGTTATGGTTTATAATTATCTCAATCCCGAAAAAACTCCGAAAAAATCCAAACCCGTCTTGACTACCGAACTCAAAGATTTAGTAACCGATATGCAGAGAGTTTTCGGTACTAAGATCAAAGTTGTCGGCAATAATACAAAAGGTAGAATTTGTATCGACTACTTTACTCAAAAAGACCTAGAAAGAATATTCGATATTATCGAAAGTATGAAAAAATAATTGAAAATACAATATTTTCGTATTATTTTTGACTAATTATTTTATAAAAAATAGCGACGTATTTCTGATGTGAACCCAAAAGTTTGGACAGAAAACATTAAATTATTTGAGATTGAGTTC
>CAMBZZ010000015.1 GCA_945872615.1 uncultured Clostridia bacterium
CTGATTTATTTGAACAAGAACTTAAAAAGTGTTGCACTTAGTTTGACAATTCACTATCAAATTATACTATAAAACCAAACGTTTACGATTTTGGTTTTCCATTTTTTATAATTTCTTTGTATTTTTCTAACACAATGTCAACTATTTGGTCAACGGTTGGATAAATTGACGAACAGTTAGCTTTGACCTTTTGATAGATTTGCGGATTATTTTCTATTTGCATAATCTTGTCAGCCCACGCTTCAGGCGTCAAATCCGCCAAAAATCCGTTTTCATTATCTATTATTTTTTCGGCAGAAGAAGAACCCTTTGCCAATAACAACGGAGTGCCCATTTTGGATGCCTCACGTGCAACTAAAGGTGCCGAATCAAACGTAGATGCTAACAAGAAATAGTCTGCCATCTTGTAATACGTCGACAACTCTTCTACGTCATTGACTTGCCCGACAAATATCGTAACGTCGTCAACGCCTAGTTTTTTGCTCTCTTGCTCTAAATGCTTTCTATAATCTCCGTCTCCTACGATCAAAAACTTGAATACTAATCCTTTTTCTTTGAGGATTTTCATCGTATTTAGTAGCATAGAAATGTTTTTTATTACGGCCAATCTACCAACGAACAAAAATACTCTTTCATCTGTGATTGCATGTTTTTCTTTGGCAATACGTACCAATTCGGACAATCTATCTTCAGACAAAGTTGCATTAGGAGTCCCGTTCTCTACAACGTCACAAGAAACGTCAATTTTGTAAACGTCGTGCAAACACTGCGCTGTAATATTGGATACCGCCCAAACGTAATCCATGCGTCTAATTGAATAGAGCAAAAAGTCTAAAGCAAATTTTTGCAAACACTTTAGTTTTACGCAACGATTGATTTCTACGTGATACTTAGTATGTACGGTAAATACTATCGGAATATTATTCTTCTTTGCATAGCGTAACATAGTCCTCGACAGCGTAACGGGAGAATGGCAATGGATAATATCATAGTGATGCTCTTTTAAGTATTTCTTCAACTTTCTATCAAGCATAGGAAGAGGAAGTCGTACACCGTATTTTCCTCCCGACATAGATAGAGTTCTGATTACTTTGTAACCACCGCCGTCATAGCTGTTGGGATACCAAGGAACAAGAGCGTCACACGTCACGCCCTCTTTTGAGTTGAGAATCCTACAATAATCGTCCACAACGTTGACAACTCCGTCTATTATAGGATAATAATTGTCTACTACTTCTAATATTCTAATATCTTCCATTTTCTTCATTTGTAACAACTTGTATTTTATTCTCGATTTTCTTCATTCGCAACAACTTGTTTCTTTATTCTCGACTTGATAAACTTAATAAGAATACCTATCAATCCTAAAATTATGTATGAATAATAGGTACATACTCTCCATATAAATACTACCCAAAACAGTACGCCTTCTCCCATCGGTATAGGTGCAAAAGCCATTGAGGCAACACCTTCTATCGCCCCGCTATTGCCAGGCGTAGGAATTAGCGACGCAGCAAACAACGAATATGCATTGAGCGTGATAACGTCAAATAAGATCGTCGCACTCGGTGTTGTTTTGCCAAATGCAATGATTACAAAGAACGGAATGGACATTATTATAAAAAAGTCTATACACGAAACCAAAAACAACGTCAACACTCCTACAACGTCCTTGGCAATATGCAAAAATGCATTGCTATATCTTTCCAAAAAGGCAACTATTTTTTTATCAACTTTTTCAAAGTCTTTGACTATTTTTAATTTTACTCCTATTTTAATAAAAAACGCAATAATCCTATGAATTGCAGATGGGAAAATAGAAAATAAGATTACTAACGTAGGTGCAAACGATGCAATCGCAATACCTGAATATGTTAGGCTTTTTACTGCAACTGCTTGATTCTGCGGCAAAAATTGTAGAGCTCCGCTATTGGCAATATATAGTATTAGCGAACATATAATCCAAGCAATAAGTTGGAATATGTATTTGACTATAGGAATGGCGGCTGCAATGTCGGAAGAATACCCTTTTTTATAATATTGATATACTTGATATGCTTGTCCCCCCATATTAAACGGCGTAATGTTGTCATAAAATCTGCCCATTATGCCAACGCTCATAGATAGCTTAAAATCAAATTTTTTAGTAGTAATTCTTGATATTATCGAATACTTAATTGCATCCGAGCAAAACATGACCCCTACCATCAAAATCAATAATACGACATATTGTGGCTTGACGGAAGACAACAGATCTTCTATAGAAGCAATACTGCCGCCAGAAAGAGTTTTGCTGAGTATGTAGACCATGTAAAAAGTTGCGCCGAAAAACAACACAAGTAATATAATCTTTATAGCTTTTTTTGCAACGCTATTATTTATTTGATTGTCCATACATATTTATTATAATATAATTTTAGAAAAATTCCAACTAATATAACTTATTTTTTATATCTACACAACGGACGTAGATACAACGACCATGTATAAGGCGTTGACACGTACTGGCATTTATTATTCCTATTGTCTAAAAATACCCGAATATCATCTTTGATAAGCATATTTGTTGCAATATTAAATCGTCGCACTATTGACTATCAAAGATATTTGGGATAAAATATAGTTATGGAAAACATCAGACTACGCATCGAGGCTCTCGAAAGAGCCACCCTCAGTCCATACGCTTGCCTTTCGTGCGACACCAAGGGGCGCGACTATCCTTGCACGCCCAACGATATGCGCACGGAATTTCAGCGTGACAGAGATAGAATCATTCATAGCAAAGCCTTTAGACGGCTAAAACATAAGACGCAAGTCTTTCTCTCTCCCGAAGGCGACCACTACCGTACCCGTCTTACGCACACGCTCGAAGTGTCGCAGATAGGCAGAACGATTGCTCGTGCTCTCAAACTCAACGAGGACCTCACCGAAGCTTGCACATTGGGACACGACCTAGGTCACACCCCTTTCGGTCATGCGGGAGAAGCCGTACTCAATGAACTCGTGGAGGGAGGTTTCGTACATTCTCAACACTCTCGCAGAGTGGTGGAATTACTCGAAAACGACGGCAAAGGTCTCAACTTGACCTACGAAGTGCGCGACGGCATCGCCAACCACAAATACCACGACGTAGCTTCCACTCTCGAAGGTCAAATAGTCAAGTTTGCCGATAGATTCGCATATATCAATCACGACATCGAGGACGCCACGCGTGGCGGAATAATCACCGAAGCCGACCTGCCAAAAGATTGCGTAGAATTGCTAGGACACAGCAAGGGAGAACGTATCAACAATCTCATTATCGATATGGTAACGACGAGTTACGATAAGCCTTATATCGCGCAATCACCCGACTATAAGGCAATGACGGAAAAGCTTCATTCCTTTATGTTCGAAGCGGTATATCTCAACGACAAAGCTAAGCACGAGGAGAAAAAAGCCAAAGAGATGCTCGCGCTGGTATACGAGCACTTCTATAAGCACCCCGAGCAAATGCCTACGTTCTATCAATCGCTGTTGGACTCCTACCCCCTCGACAGAGTGGTGTGCGATTACGTCAGCTCCTTTACCGATAGATATTGCATAACCGTATTTAGCAATATCTACATACCGAGTGGTTGGAATAAGTACTAAAAACTCGATACGTGTCGTGCAAAATATATTTTAATCAAAAAATAACGGACTACTCGTCCGTTACTTTTTTGTGTTTTTCGATTGTATGCCGAATTATTTGATTTCCGTTATCCAACCAAACTCATCCTCGTATCTCTCGTTTTGAATACCCGTAATTTTGTCGTACAAGAACGCGGTGATAGGACCCATTTCGGCGTTGTTGATGACCATATCTACGCCCTTGTAGCCTATTACGCCTACGGGAGATATAACCGCTGCGGTACCAGAGCCGAAACTCTCTTTGAGTTGTCCGTTGTTGTAAGCCTCAACGATTTCGTCCATAGATATTCTTCTTTCGCTAATCTTGTAGCCGTACTTTTTGAGCACTTGAATGCAAGAGTTGCGGGTGATACCCGGGAGAATGCTACCTACGAGCGCAGGGGTAACAACCTCGTCGCCGATGACGAAGAACATATTCATACTGCCTACTTCTTCTACGTACTTGTGCTCGTTGGAGTCAAGCCACAAAGCTTGGTCGTAGCCGAGTTTGTTAGCCTTTTCGCCTGCATAGAGAGAAGCCGCGTAGTTACCCATACACTTTGCCTCGCCCGTTCCGCCGAGAGGTGCTCTTACGTAATGCTCCTCTACCAAAATCTTGGTAGGTTTCATACCGTTGGCATAGTAGGAGCCTACAGGTGACAAGATGATAAAAAATCTATATTTATGACTTGCGTGCACGCCTAAAACTTCTTCGTTGGCTATCATCGTAGGTCTTATGTAGAGAGCCGTACCGGGCTCGGTAGGAATCCAGTCTGCTTCCAACTTGATGAGCTCGAACAACGCCTTCTTGACCTTTTCGCTGTCAAAGGTAGGCATACACATACGCTCTGCGCTTCTATTCATACGCTTGAAGTTGTCGTCAATACGGAAGACGGTGATTTTACCCTCTTTGTTTTTGTAAGCCTTGGCGCCTTCGAATATGCCTTGAGCATAGTGAAGCACGTTACTGGCAGGAGCCATTTCAAAAGGTGCGTAAGGCACGATTTCGGGCTCTTTCCAAGCGCCGTCTTCGTAGTCCATCACCAACATATGGTCGGTAAAATACTTGCCGAAGCCAAGTTTTGTAAAATCGGGTTTTGCTTTAAGGTTTGTACTTTTTACGATTTTCATATATACACCTCTTATTTAGATTTCGAATTGATAATATCCGTTGGTGTCAACGGCGATGGTTGCCTTGCCTTGCGTGAGGTCGATTATCTCGGCTTGCAAACGCGTACTGTCGGTCTCGTCCACCGCAAAGATCACCGTAACGCCGTCGCAATACTGAGTATCGACGATAAGACAGCGGTACTTTTCTAATAGGTTAGACAACTTTTTGAATATGCCGTATTCGCACCTAACTCGGAGTTGGTCGGCTCTTTTGTTGAGCACGAGTTGCGCTTTGTCTAGTGCTTTGACTACGCTTGAAGAATAGGCTCCCGCAAGTCCGTTGGCACCGAGTTTGATTCCTCCGAAGTATCTGGTAACTACGGCTAGCGTCATCAAGCAATTACGCTTTTTGAGCACCTCGAGCATCGGCATACCCGCCGTGCCTTGCGGCTCTCCGTCGTCGCTAAAGCGTTGCTCGGTCGCTATATCGTTGGATATAAAGGCGTAGCAGTTGTGCGTTGCATCGCTATATCTCGACGATATTTCCTTGATTTTCGCCATAGCGTCGTCGTAGTCGGATATAGGCACGAGCGTGGTGATAAAGCGAGATTTGTTGATAATTTGCTCGTCGCAAAAACTCTCTTTGACGCTCACGTACCCGCCTACGCTCATTGCACGCTTACCTTGACGTGAACTTTTTTGCCTTTGTGCAAGACGAAGCCGTCTGCAAGTTGCTCGGAAGTCAAGCAATATGCAATATCGGATATTTTGTCTTCGTTGACTTTGATACCGCCGCCCGAGATGAGTTGTCTTGCTTCGCTCTTAGATTTGCAAAGACCGAGCGTAGCCAAAACGTCGACGATATTGGTCACGCCTTGTGGCAAAGTCATAGACGGCATATTGGCGTCGTCCCCCGAAAAAGCCGCTTGCGCTTGTGCCTGTGCCTTGCTCGCCTCTTGCTCTCCGTGAACGATTGCCGTCACTTCGTAAGCAAGACGAGCCTTTGCAGCGTTGATACGCTCGTCCTTGTGACTGCACAACTCCTCTATCTCGCCAAGCGGCATAAAGGTGAGCAGTTTCATACACTTCTCTACGTCGCCGTCGTCTACGTTGCGCCAATATTGATAGAAGTCGTAAGGCGAAGTCTTGCTTGCGTCGAGCCATACCGCGCCCTTTTGGGTCTTACCCATCTTTTTGCCCTCAGATGTCGTGAGCAGTTGGAAGGTCATCGCAAAGGCAGGTTTGCCCTCTTTTCTTCTGATAAGGTCGGCGCCCGCAAGCATATTGGACCATTGGTCGTCGCCACCGCACTCCAGCACGCAACCGTAATTGCGGAAGAGGTGCAAAAAGTCGTATGCTTGCATGAGCATATAGTTGAACTCTAAGAAAGACAAGCCCTTTTCCATACGAGTTTTGAAGCACTCCGCCGTCAGCATCTTGTTGACGGAGAAGTTGGCGCCTATCTCTCTAAGAAATCCTATATAGTTGAGCCCGTCGAGCCAATCGGCGTTGTTGAGCATAACTGCGGCGTTGTCGCCCTCGAAGGAGAAAAACTTGGACATCTGCACCTTGAAGCACTCGCAGTTGTGCTTGATAACCTCGTCGGTCATCATTTGTCTCATATCCGTTCTGCCCGAAGGGTCACCGATTTTTGCAGTACCTCCGCCAATCAAAACTATTGGCTTGTGACCCGCTTTTTGCATATGACTCATAGCCATGAGCGCAAGAAAATGTCCCACGTGCAAACTGTCAGCCGTAGGGTCAAAACCGATATAAAAAGGCACGCTCTCCTTGCCAAGCAACTCGTACAAATCGTCCTCGTAGACGGTTTGCTTGATAAAGCCTCTCGCTCTGAGCGTATCCATTATATTAGTTTTGGTTTCCATATTACACCTCTTGTCGTCGTTTGACTAAGATTATATCACTAATAACAACCAAAGTAAATGTTTTGTCGCCGTTTGCTAACAAAAATTTAAGTTTTTTGAGATTTTTGTCACATAAAGTCGCAATACAATCGGGCATTTTGTAGACAGTGGTATTTTTTGCTCGTATTTTTACTGCTTGCGGACTTGCAAAAATAAAAATATTTTTGAAAGCGTACAAAAAACCTTTGATAAAATCTTGGCAATATGTTATACTCGTCATAGCAATAAGAAATTTTTTTAAGGAGGAATTCCTAATGGAATATTCACATGAAGTCCTGAATATGTGCAATGTTGCCAAGGGTGCCAACCACGGTCCTGCTCCGATTCCGGAAGAAGGAAAATGGGTACAATCCAAAGAAATCAAAGATATCAGCGGTTTGACCCACGGTATCGGCTGGTGCGCTCCGCAACAAGGAGCTTGTAAGCTCACTCTCAACGTCAAAGACGGCGTTATCGAAGAAGCCTTGGTTGAGACCATCGGTTGCTCGGGTATGACCCACTCAGCCGCTATGGCTGCCGAAATTCTTACCGGCAAGACCATATTGGAAGCTCTCAACACCGACCTCGTTTGCGACGCTATCAACACCGCAATGAGAGAACTCTTTTTGCAAATCGTGTACGGTCGTACCCAATCTGCTTTTTCCGAAGGCGGTTTGCCAATCGGCGCGGGTCTGGAAGACCTCGGCAAAGGTTTGCGTTCGCAAGTAGGTACCATGTACTCCACCAACGCTAAGGGCGTGAGATACCTCGAAATGGCAGAAGGTTACGTTACCCGCATCGGTCTTGACAAAGACGACACCGTTATCGGTTACGAATTCGTCAATATCGGCAAGATGATGGAAGCCATCACCGTAGGCGGTATGAGCGCTAACGACGCACTCGCTAAGTTTACCAACAACTACGGCAGATTCAACGAAGCGGTTAAGAAGATTAACCCTCGTAGAGAATAAGGAGGACACGACAATGGCAGTTACTTTCGAAAGTTATTCCAGAAGAATTGATAAAATCAACAAATGCTTGGCAGAATACGGCATCTCGGGTCTTGAAGAAGCCAGAGAAATATGCCTTTCTAAGGGCGTTGATTGCGAAGCTATCGTCAAAGGTATCCAACCAATCGCATTCGAGAACGCGGTTTGGGCTTACACCGTTGGTTGCGCTATCGCTATCAAAAAGAATTGCGTAAAGGCAGCCGACGCAGCCGAGGCAATCGGTATCGGCTTGCAATCTTTCTGTATTCCTGGCTCCGTTGCAGACCAAAGAGCAGTAGGTCTCGGTCACGGTAACCTCGCAGCTATGCTCCTTAGAGAAGAGACCAAGTGCTTCGCTTTCTTGGCAGGTCACGAGTCCTTCGCCGCTGCTGAAGGCGCTATCGGTATTGCAAGAACGGCTAACAAGGTAAGAAAAGAGCCTCTCCAAGTTATCCTCAACGGTCTTGGCAAAGACGCAGCTCAAATCATCAGCCGTATCAACGGATTTACCTACGTTCAAACCAAACTCGACTACTACACCGGAGAACTCAAAATCGTCAACACCACTTCTTACAGCGACGGCGAGAGAAGCAAAGTTAGAGCTTACGGCGCCGACGACGTAGTAGAAGGCGTTGCTATCATGAAACACGAAAAGGTCGACGTATCCATCACGGGTAACTCTACCAACCCTACCCGTTTCCAACACCCTGTTGCAGGTACCTACAAAAAGTGGTGCGTTGAGAACGGCAAGAAGTACTTCTCCGTTGCTTCGGGCGGCGGTACGGGTCGTACCCTTCACCCTGACAACATGGCAGCAGGTCCTGCTTCTTACGGCATGACCGACACTATGGGTCGTATGCACTCCGACGCGCAATTCGCAGGTTCTTCTTCAGTACCTGCTCACGTTGAGATGATGGGTCTTATCGGTATGGGTAACAACCCAATGGTAGGCGCTTCGGTTGCTTGCGCAGTTGCGGTACAAGAAGGTTTGACCAAATAATCAAATACAATGATACAAAAAGACGCCTTGCGAGGCGTCTTTTTATTTAATCGTTTTTGTTTGTTGGCAATATATATCGAAAAAATTTTCCCTACGTTTATTATTTTGAAACTCAATACGTATCGACTTTATTTAAATGGTTTATAAACCATACAATTTCTCGTTACCGTAATGCCGTGATACGTCCATTTTTGTTGCTCTACATCGTAAATTATCACATCACCGGGTTCATAAGTTTCGCCGCATATTCCTTCAATATAATAATCCATCATATAACACCCATTATAATATCCATGACAAGATACGTTCTTCACGTCTTCGGGCTTAAAATCAGCGTAAGGGTAACTGTCGTCGTTCAATTGTTTGGCTACGGTGCATTGTATTTGTCTAACTGTTTTTGTATCCAAGTCCACGTGTTTACCGCTTGGCGCAAAATCCTGCAAGTCGTCAAGGCTAATCCACCCGTTGTCTACCGCTTGTCCCAAATTGCAAGTTTCACCGTACATCTTAGGCTCAGGATACTTCAAAGCACAAATCTCGTATTCCAAATCGCAATCGCAACCCGTCGCAAGCGTAACGAGCAATGCCAAAATTATTGTTATAATAATCAGATATTTTTTCATTTTCTCCTTCCTCTACGCATTTACTTTGTTGTTATATGCACCGAATTGATTAAAAAATCCCCCTTTTTGCGGTGCTCTACTATATAGAGGCGGCAAAATGGGGATTTTGTTACACGAAAAATATTTTTTATCTTTTTTGTTTTGATTGCAGTTGCACTTGCATTATGGGTATCAAGCGATACGCTTAATATTTGATTACGTTTTTAACTAATAATTTAGTCTATATTATTCTATTTATAGATTTTATCCAAATACCCCCGCCCAAATCGGCATTCCTACCATCACGCCTACGGCGTAGGAGATAAGGTTGGCGAATATTGTGTATAGTACAAGTTTATATCTCGCGATATGAGGCATCTTTTTGCAATAAGCTACGGCTTCGGCTACTATGACGACTACTTCAAAGAATACGTACGCCATCATATACAAAACGAATTGATAGCCGCCAAAAAAGTCGATGAGCGACAATGCAAAGTTGAGCAAAAAGTTGGATATGAGGTTGACTATGGCGATAAATGCAAAGTCCTTTTTGCTCCTTATAAATATCAAAGCAATGAGGCACTCTATAGCCACGGTTGCCGCCATACGAGCAAGCGTTGACACGACGGTGTACCACCACTTATGGTCGGTCTTGCACTTGCCGACTATTTGCCCGTCTTCGCACTCGTCCCACGATATACCTTGCAAGTCTACGGTGTAAAAGCCTTCGAAATACTTACGTTCCATAACTTGGGTCTTGATGACTTTGCTATAATCTTCGGACACGAGCATAATAGCAAATTTCGTAGGCGCATAGTAATTGTAAGTGATATGTACTTCTCCGCTCAGATTTTTGAAGGGGCTGCTATAATTCAAGTCGGGATATTTATAAGAGTTCAATTTTGCCAATTCGCTTGCCAACTCTTCTTCCTCGTCTTCAAAATATAACTCTTCTCCACCCGAACAATGCGGATAGCCCGGGGAGTCCTTGTCATAAAACAATATAAGGTGAAATCTGCCCAAGTTTTCCGTGCCAACCACGTCAAATGTCGCCTGAGGCTTAGGTCCCATATCTGCAACGACAATAGGCATAGACAAAAGTATGCTAGTCAATATAATAGCTAGCAATAACGTTACTATTAGTCTTTTGTTGGTGATTTTATCCATACATACCCCCCTTTGAGTAAGCAAAACCTCTGCCTTAACGAGTATTTTTTATAAAAACCCGACCAAAAGGTCGGGCGTAATTATTTGAGCATAAAACTCATTTCTACGGGGTTGTGGTCGCTATACATAAAGTCGGTGTCGATATTTCTTACCCACTTGACTTCGATATTGTCCGACACGATAAAGCCGTCCACGACTACAGTATAGTTGACGTCCTTGGTATAAGGCATATCAGTACTGCGACAAGTAGGCACGTTGTTGGCGGCGGCAAACTTATATCCGCTAGTCAGGTCGTCGTTAGTAAGTTTGAATACCCATTCAGGCACTTTTTGCCCAGTAGTAAAGAGATTGATGCTATCGGCTATATCGTGGTTGAAATCTCCGCCGACAACCACGTAGTTACCCTTCTCCGCCTCTTCCGCAAGCACTTTGTTAAGCAAAGCAAGTTGTTGTTCTCTTATCTTTCCGCCCTCGTCGTACGCCGACATGTGACTATTGATGAGAGTGAGACATTTGCCGTTAGGCAGCGGAATAGACGACATTATAAAGCATCTGTCAAGGTCAAAAAACTTGCCAAAGCCCGTGTCTACGGGATATTGCCTACGCACGTTGTTAGATATATTGTATTTGCTAAACGTTGCTATACCCGCGTTGCTACGCCCGTGAGGGTCGTGGAATGGATAGAGAAGGTACGCCGAATGGAAATTGCTGGCAAAGGTACTTCCTCTAACGTCTCCGAATGCCTCGGAAAGCATAAAGTATTGATTGACGTGATGGGAACGCGTAGAATCGGTATCCACTTCTTGAAACATCAAAAAGTCGTAATCACCGCCTGCAACGCTGGAAATTGCGCCGCTAGTATTGGTAAGCACTGTCTCTTTGTCCTTGGCGTTACTGCCCTTGCCGCTGACTTTCGTTCCGTCCAGCATCTCTCCGCTGTCCATAAAAAAGTCAAACTCTTGCGTGTACGCGCCGAAGCCTATATTGTACGTGACGATAGTATATACTCCGTTCTGCTCCACGTAGCGAGTTTGGTTGCCCGTCGTAGGCACAACCAAGTTGTCCTCTATTCTGTCGTATTGACATGCAACGTAAATCACGTACCCTATCACCGTCAAGATAAATAGAGCGAATATCGCACACATCACTATTGCAATAATTTTAGCGGTTTTGTTTTTCATATCTTCACCTATATACTTATTATATCATATACAAATGTAAAGTCAATATTGTGATTTTGGTCCAATATCCCCCATTATATTTTGAAAAAACGCAAATTTTGGCAATTAAAAAAATTTTTTCAAAAATTTATGAAAAAACCCTTTACAATCATCAAAATATTTGTTATATTTATTGAGCGCTGACAAGGAAGCTTAGCTCAGTTGGGAGAGCATCTGCCTTACAAGCAGAGGGTCATAGGTTCGAGCCCTATAGCTTCCACCAATTTGACACAATGTCGACAATCTTGATGTTGTGTCAAAATTTTTAGAAAGGCATATATTGACACTGTATCGTCAATATTAGATATATATGCGGGAGTGGCTCAGTGGTAGAGCGTTGCCTTGCCAAGGCAAATGTCGCGAGTTCGAATCTCGTCTCCCGCTCCAAATATGGCACCATGGCCAAGTGGTAAGGCAAAGCTCTGCAAAAGCTTCACTCCCCAGTTCAAATCTGGGTGGTGCCTCCAATCAAAAAGCTCTTGCATAACGCAAGAGTTTTTTATTTGCCGATGTGGCGGAATAGGCAGACGCAAGGGACTTAAAATCCCTCGGGGGCAACCCCGTACCGGTTCAAGTCCGGTCACCGGCACCAAACAAGAATAAAACGAACCCGAGAGAAAATCTTGAGTTCGTTTTGTTTTTTACAAGAGATTATTTCGGCTTAATCGTAGGGTTGGAATAAATTAGATGGTTAGTTGCTGATAAGCAACGGTGTACAATCGAATCCTTTATCTAATAGCTTTTTAATCACCTCTACGGTCAAGTATTTTGCATATGTAGAACGACTATTTTCGTCATAGCCTTTTAGATAGCCGATTAAATAATGAATTTTATGACTTCCTTGAAAGTATTCTTTAAATGCGGTCTTATCAATGGGTATTTTTATGCCATTCTTATATTTTGATTCAATCGCTGCATAATATTTTTCTAAAAAATCATCTCTGTTTGCAGATGCAAGCATTTGTTGCAGAAAGGATGCGGATGTAATGACTTGATTAGATACATCTCTTGCTCCTGTTCCATTAAACGAGTCTTTGTTGTGCATCAAGAAAATTTGGTCATCGCTAAAAATTATTATGTCCGCAATCTCTACATTGTTAATCAGTGCGGTGTGAGCCACAATATACTTTCCTTCTGTTTTTATTGCATCATTATAGTCCTCTTCCGTAGAAAAATCTCTTATTAGACCGAAGTTGGAAGTATAAGTATTGCGCTTTTCCAATTGTTGATTGAATAGCTCTTTAAATTCAACATTCAAAATATCGCTAAATTTTGAATCAAAGACATACCACTGTCCATTATACAAATAACATGGTTGTTTTTTCTCGCCAAACTCGACAAAGCCTTGTATAGCATCAAAAATTTGAATCGGGAATAGAATAAAATTTCCGGCATTGTCTATAGTTGAAATTGTCCAATTTTTAAGCATTTTTTTGAATGTGGACTTATTTTTATTTGTAAGTAAAGCAATAATGTCTAAAAAAGTAATAGCATCTTCGCTTTCGATTAGGATTTCATCCGTTTGTTCATCTCTAATTATGTATTTATTTGCACAAGTTAAAAATGATGTATAGTCGTCACCAGTAAGCATAAAATGATTAAACTTTCCATCAACCAGTGTTTGAATTAACTCTTCATATAATTCGTTGTTTTTTAAACCTTTTTTACGAGCAAGAACAAGATAATTAAGTGCAAAATTATCTGTCATTTTTTCAACATCACAGATTCTGTTAATTACTTGCTTTAATTCTGCTATTGAAATAGAGCGATGAATCACTATAGAATCTTTATTAACAATATTTATCTTTTTATTTTGAGATTCTTCTTCGTTGAATGTAATTCCAAGGTTTTCTGCAATATCACGAGTAGCTTCAATTGATAATTGACGGAAGATACTGCTCATATCTTGCTCACTTTGTATGCTTGTTGAATTTTTATTGGTTCTTTGTGAGGCTGTCTGGTTTCCAAGTAAATTATTCTGCAAAATAGATTTAATTACAGAATTGTCTTTATTTATAATTTTCGGAAGAAGATACAGTCCAAAATTTTTTTCAGTAAATTTGGAAATGTAGTTGCTCCCATATCCGCCAGTAACGGCAAAAACCTTATCGTCACATAAATAAAAATAGACATAAGATACATTTGTGTTTGTTAAAAAATTTTCATCAATTATTTGAGGTTGTGTTTCATTATTGCTGATTATTTGATTGGCAACATCGCCCCATGAGGGATAATGCGTCGTCTTGAAAATAACACCTTTTAACCCTTGATACGAAATAGCGCATATTAGAGATTTCTGTTTATCCTTAATAATTTTTGTTGTGCTATTAATCAATACGTCGATTATGTTTTCTGCATATTCCGTATTATTTGAACCGTGAGAAACATTACTAAATGTATTTTCTACTGCTTCAAAATTGATCTTATAAATACTATACTGAGTTTCGGAATTAACTACCATTTTCCCCTCTTGCAAAATCATATATTTTTATGCATTTGACAAATCACAAATGTTTATAATAATATACAACATTTAGCGTAAAAAGTCAAGTTGCACACACTATATCTTGTTTTTACTTTTATTATGCAATTACTATGTGTTTAGATATCTTTTTAGCTTGCCGCCCGATTTATCGCCTTTCGTCTGCGTTTGTAGCACAGTGAAAAGCGAAAGACAACGGCAAAAATTTTTACCGAAAACTTTGAAATTGCCGACTGCTACATAAAATTTTTTGCTGTTCGTTGACTTCCGTCTAACTAACTACAAAGTAAAAACCGGCTATCTTTTCCCGGTGCTACTTTCGTTTTTGCCGAAAGGCGAAATAAATCGGAGGTAAAATACAATGAAAAGAGTAAACAAAGGCATTTTGGATAACGATATGGTTATCTCGGCAGAAAACATACAGAAAATGGGAGAAGTCATCGCCTTGACCTGTATTAAAACAGTAATAGTCCGTTCGGGCAAGGATTTGCATTATCTATACAAAGGGCTATTGCGAGATATGAACCGCTTAAAAGACGACTATTCGCCGTTTTCAAACGCATACGACATTGCGCAAGAGGCAATGCTGTTTCTTTGCCAACATATAGGCGAGAAACTTGGTGACAACTGTATCACGAAATACGGAAAGGTTGTAACTATTAAAAGTGCTTGTTATCGTTGCGCCGACAATTATTTACAAAAGCAATACACACGCCATTTATCAAACACAATAAGCCTTGACGAGCGAATTACGGCTAAGCCCGAAACAATACTCGACGACGAGCATAAAAACGATTATACAGTCGTTGACGGGCTTATATCAAAGATGAAACTCACCACCGCTGAATACGAAACTTTATGCGCTTATATGGCAGGACTTACTTATCTTGAAGTAACTTGGTTTCTGAACGTAAATCGCACGACGATTTGGCGCAGAAGAATGAGCCTACAAAGAAAATATGCGCTTGCTACAAACAGCCTGTAATATAAAAAAATAGACGGATAAATCGCTAAGATTTATCCGTCTATTTTTATGCCGTATTTACGCCTTAATTTTACCTTCAAACTCGCAAGGATTTTGCGACAATGGCGATTAGGCGTGTCTTGTCTTGATACAAGTGAAAAGGGATATCCCAACTCATTAGAGTCGGGATATCCCTATGCTATTTTATTGCTGCAATTCATTGATTAGTTTGTAAACAATTTTAACTATTTGTTCTGTGCGGTTTTGTATATTGAAACTTGAAGCATCAATTTCTTTTGGGAGATTTAGTTTTGACTCTTTATATATATTTATTTTTTCACTAATTGTCTTATTTTTGCACCTTTCGTTCAAATCGGATTCCAACAAAATCATATTACCGATTACTGAATTATCTTCACTTTCAGCATCAGGTGCTATATGTTCAATAGTTATTTTATTGGTATCAAAATCTCCCTTAAAGCCAGCTTCCTTCTCAATTATTTCTAGAATCGCACGAACATTCTCGGCTTTTTTACTTCCAGAATAAGTTTTCCATTTTGACGAATATCTTATGTTCTGAATGCTTGTCCTAAAACTATCAATACTACTAGGAATGCGTTTGCTCATTGATAGTTTCATATCATTTAAGATAGAATCATCAAAATTATTTTCCAACTTAAATGCGTAAGTATATACGACATCCTCAATTTTATTCGATGTCTGTTCTCCGATAACATTGAAATAAATGAAAAATTCATATAAAAATCGTAAGGCATCCTCATAACGTTTTTCATCAATACTTTTCAAATCTCTTTGATGCATTAAACTCAAAACGATCGGTCTGAATTGTTGTTGCCTTCTTGGTTTGAAAAAGGAAAACACTTTTTTTTCAAATTCATTACAATTCTCATATGTAATAATTCTATTGTAGTAGAGTGCTTTTTGCATCAAATCTACTAAAAATTTTATTGTATTATTTGCTTTTTCTTGTTTAACGAGTATTTTATAAGGACGGTCAGTTTTGCTAGACTTTATACCATATTTATGCATAACATAATGCTTTAGAAACAACTCTGTGTTAGTTCCTAATAGATTCTCGATTTCGTCCAAACTCTCAATGACATCCTTTTTTTCTTCTGTCGACGTGTTTTTTAGCAAATAATTGCGCAACAATTCAAAATCAGTCAAAGGTTGTCCTCTTGCATTTAAGATTTCAAAGACTGTATATGCATCTTCGCTACTATCTGCAACTATGTCGATATATCTCATAGCAAGTATGGCATTTTTATAATTTTCTAGACATTCGGGGTTTTCTATTGCGCTTTTCTTTAGTTCTGCATAAAAATATGATAAACACTTTTCTATCTTTTTTGACAACGATGCATCGCTTGCTAACTCGTGAATAGACATTAAAGGAAAACAGACATCATCTTTTTTCCTGATTTCTACAGCATCTACCAGCCTTGAAACCAATCGGTCAATCTCTCTATTAGCATTTTTTGATACAATTGAAAAAGGTTTCTTTCGCGAATCCCAAACTTGAAGATTCTTTGTTAACCCTTCAAACAAATCAAGGTCTCCGTTTTCAACAAAAAGATAACCAATGGCACAAAGGAAAACAGTAATTGTTGAAATACGTTGTTGTCCATCAATTATACAAAAATGATGATGAATACCATCCTCAATATTTTCTTTGATTAATACTATACTTCCTAAAAAATGATTCGTTGTCTTTGATTCTACTACTAATTTAACATCTTCAAACAATTCTTCCCAATTCTGTTGTTCCCAAACATATTTTCTTTGATTAGTTGGAACAGAATACATTTTGTCGTTCAATAGATCGTAAATCGAGCGGTCTTCTGCTTTGAACCCCATACGATTTCCCTCCTTTTTTTCAATTGTAGCAGTATAAATCAATAATGTCAAATTCGACAATCCTATCTCAAATATTTCTAATTATCCAAAAATTTTATGTAAAACATCATACGCCACACCATACCCAACGGTGGTGTTTGCGGAAGTGGCTACAAGTTGAATCCATTGATGTAGTTTGTTTTGCGCAATAGACTTTACGCCCCAATAGGTTTTCAAAATGTCCTCATCCATGTTGTCGATGGTTTTTATAATTTCATAGCGATATTTCTTTATTCTTCCAAATGCAGCAGGCATTTTTACGAATACTCCGCTACTTAATGGCATAGGGATTTGACCACCCGCAGAAAAACTATCACGAATATTTGTATTTACAATACCTTTTTGCGTAGCAAGCCATAAAGCGTATCTGTTATACTTCGTGCTACTATTGCTAAGAATTTCAGGAAACAGGACATACCCTTGAATTGCACATTGTTCTTTTACTTCTTGCGAAAGAGCAGTCCACAGTTTTACCGTAGGCGGTGCGACGGTTTCAGCATCATCATTTGCCCACCAAAGGCTTTCGCCCGGCTTTAGTTTGCTTTTGTAATACTTTGAAACAGGGGCAACGGGATTGTCCATTGAACGCAAGTCGTCATAAGAAACGCCCATTTTATCAAAAATCGTTTCACCCGAATGCAACTTCATATCGATTTGGTATCTCGGATAATGTGTAACCGCAATGCCCGATAAACATTCTTCGTATGGACGAGATATAAACTGCACAGGTTTTCCAAGTTTACCGAATGTAAGATAAATTTTTTCGACATCTTGACTCCGTGTAGATTCTAAAATACTACTTCCGATTGACGTCCAATGGTCTTTCTCGGTACTTTTAACTTCAATGCCAAAATAATTATTAGCGACTATATCAGGAAAACTTGCACCTGATACTAATTGAATCGTTCCTTGAAATTCCGTTCCTTTGGCACATTCTTGAATAGCACCGAAAACATCTTGTTCCAACAGTTTGCCGCCACGATTAACATAATAATCTTCGTGAGCGGCGGCATCGTCGTTCAATAGTTTGTCCATTCGAGAAATTAACGATTGAAATCTAATTTTTTCCGATTTAGAATTATCAGATATAATCATTGTTACTTCTCCTTAAAATACAAATGCCATTTTTCTTCGATATTTTTCGCTATGTTGTATGCCAAAACGCAGGGCACGGCATTGCCAATAATCTTATAAGCATCGATTGCAGATACCGCCACGTTATCTACAGTCGCTTTAAGAATAAACTGATAATCGTCGGGGAACGTTTGTATCCTTGCACATTCCCTTATAGTTAAACGGCGTTCTTGTAATCCGCTATTCAATTCTTCAATATGAGTACCACCGTGTTCGGCTGACAGTCTTCTAAACTCGATATTGCCGTGATGTTCCGATCTAATCGTAGGTCCGACGGAATTGAGTTTAATCTCGGTTTGTCCCTGACAATGTCGCCCCATATATTTACCTTTTGAATATTTTTGTTGTGACAAATCACTTGATTTTTCAGGTTCTTCTAAATCAATCAATGCATCGGCACAAGTAACGTATGGCAATAAATTGCTTCCGTGAGTGGGGAGCGGATACGGATTGTATTCTTCGGAAATACTATCGGCAGTTAATGCTTTTAGTGCTTTTGCTCTTAGCAAATTTTTCTTAAAACCGAAGAAAATAACCCTTTCTCTCGATTGTGGAACGCCAAAATCGGGAGCGTATAAAACACGAGCAGGCACAACTAAATATCCGCCGTTGCAAGCAGTTGAGAAATCGTGTTCGATTACTTCTTTAACATCGTTCAGATTGGTAAGTCCTTTTACATTCTCTGCAATAAACAAAGCGGGTTTTGTCAATGTGACGACATCTCTCATCCACATATATAATTGACCGCGACTTTCTACTGAGGGTTCGTCATTGGATAAGGCTGTTCCTAAATGACTTTTCTGAGAGTTAAAACCGAGTCTTTTACCTGCGATAGAAAAGTCTTGACAAGGAAAACCACCTGTAACTATGTCTATATCACTGGGGAATACTTTTTCGCCGCTTTTAGCACGTTTAACCAAATCAACGATACTGTCAACGTGATAGACTTCGTTGGAATCGCTCTTTTTTTTACCGAAATACGAAACCCACGCCGCTTTTGCATCTTTTCTGATATCGTTGGCGAATACCGTATTAAAAATAGTCTTTTTGACTTTTACCCAATTGCCGTTTTCAGATTCTACCCAATCGGGATGAATTTGTGTGTTGATTGACTTTTTCAAGCACAAGAAATCGCCCTCAAAGCCAATATCCATTCCGCCACAACCAGAAAATAACGATAATAAATTCATAAAACCTCCGACATTACTCATATCGGCGGCTTTATTTATGTACACTTCGCTGTTTGAGGTGTTCACCGAATATGATAATCGATGAACAAACATCAACGTAATGTTCATAAAAAATAATTGTTAAGCCAAAGAGCGCATATTTATCTTTACGAGCGGGCTTCAGATATTGACTTTTGGCGTGATTTTAGTTATAATAAGTACATCAATTATCATAATTTATGTACATTTCACAGCAGTTTTCCAAGGCGGTTCATCATAGCGGCTTTATGCTCTAAAAGAGAATGAGCATAGCGATTCAGAGTAACCGTCGGGTTTTTATGACCGAGTATTTCGGACAGCGTTTTTACGTCCATTCCGCACTCTAAGGCTCGAGTTGCAAACGTATGACGTAGCGAATGAAAACCGCGGTGAACAATATTCTGTCTTTTAAGCAGTAATTCAAAACTTCGTTGGTAGGAACGCACCGAAACAGCGTTACCGTCAGCCGATACCACGAAGTCTGAATTACTGCTTTTCTTTATACTTTTTAGTTTTGGCAAAAGTTGTTTCGGGAGCGGTATTACCCTGCGTGAAGTAGCGGTTTTCGGCTCGTCAAACACAATTCCGCCGCTTGTATCGTGACAGGAGCGAGAAACGGTCAGCAAGCCTTTTTGTAGGTCTATATCTTTCCATTGCAGAGCAATCAATTCGCCTACACGCAAGCCCGTATAAAGGCATAAAACGATACCGAACATTTTTGCCTTTTTGCTATCAAAAACAGCCGATTCTATTTTCTTTTGCTCGGCAAGCGTAAAGCACTCGATGTTGCGTTCTTTGAGTTTCGGGCGTTTAATCATATTTGCCGTGTAATCTTTGGCATATCCGAGCAAATGCGCCGTGCGCAACGAATTTTGCAAAACCGATATAATTGCGTTTACCGTATTTGCGGATAAGCCCTTGCCGGTTTTATCGTTTCCGCTTGATAAAAGGTCAGTCACAAACGACTGCAAAACGATAGGGGTAAGGCCGTTTACGTCATTATCACCGATTTTTGGGGCAATGTGCGTGCGTATAAGTTGTTCATAGCGGATATATGTGCGTTCTTTTGCACTTGGTTTTATGTAATTGTTGAGCCAAATATTCAGCCATTCTATGTATTTCATTTTTGATTCTCCTATAGTTTTTAATTGATTTTCCAAATTTTCAAACTCGCAAGGTTTTTGCGACGTTGGCAATTAGGCGTGGCTTGTCTTGATACAAGTCGGCTCGGCTACGCCTCGCCGAAGACAAGCCACGCCTCTGTCCGAACAAACAAACCTAAATCGGACAATGAAAGCACGGGCGGAAGGCGAAGTCGCCGCTAACCCGCTTGGCGATCTTTCGCCTTTTTCTCCGCCGTGCGTGGACTTTCATTTTACTCCGAGTTTATGCCGTTTGAGTTTTCGAAACAGTCGGGATCGTTTGTGCATTTTGCTTCGGCGTTATTGCGAAAGTATTCCGTCATCAAAGATAGCAGGGTGCTGTAAAATGATTTTTGTTCTGCCGTGGACATTTTTTCAACGTTTGGCGTGCCGATTGTGGTTATTCTATATTGCTTTTTCATAGCCGTTTCTCCTTTTTACCCAAAGGATAGCGGTTAAACTCGCAACTTTCTTGCGACTTCAAAATTTTTTCTGAAACTTTTTTCTCAAACTCGCAAAAATCTTGCGACTTTGGCTTGTAGTCTTGTGGATAAGGAAGAAACAAGACGTTTTTTCTTTCTCGCGGAAAGCCTATCCGATTTAGGTCTAACAACTTTTATGTGTGCAAACACAAATCGAGCCACCGCAAGGGTAAAAAATATAGTGAGAACTATAAAGATACAAAAAATTTCCCTATATTTTTTACTGTTTCCTTGCCGTGTTCGCCAAAATCGGATTGTTCGGTTTCCGTCGAAAGACAAAAAAATTAAAAGGAGTTAATAATCAAAATGAAAAAAGCAATTATTTATGCCCGTTATTCCAGCGATAGCCAAACCGAACAATCTATTGAAGGACAACTTCGTGTGTGTCGAGAGTATGCCCAAAACAACGATATACTCATAGTCGACACCTATATCGACCGCGCGATGACGGGAACGAACGACAACCGTGTCGCATTTCAAAAAATGCTGAAAGACAGCAGCCGCAAAGAGTGGCAGTACCTTATCGTTTACAAATTAGACAGATTTTCTCGTAACAAGTTTGAATCGGTAATACACAAAAAGACGCTCCGTGATAACGGCGTAACAATTCTCTCTGCAATGGAAAACCTTACGGATAGTCCCGAAGGTCGTATGATGGAAACCGTTTTGGAAGGTTTTAATCAATACTTTTCGGAAGAACTTACGCAAAAAGTCAATCGCGGACTAAAAGAGAGTTGGCGCAAAGGCAAAGCCACGGGCGGACAAGATATTTTCGGCTATGACGTCGTTGATAAAAAATACGTTGTAAACGAATACGAAAGCAAAATCGTGGAAGACGCGTTTTTGATGTATTCGCAGGGTTACAAAGCCGTTGCCATTGCGGACAAATTCAAGGAATGCGGTTGTCGCAGAAAAAACGGAAAACTCGTAGACCACAAATATTTGTATTTCATTCTGCACAACAAAAGATATACAGGCGTTGTCGAACATCAAGGGGAATTATACGACAATATCTTTCCGAGAATCATATCGGACGAACTTTGGAACAAGGTAAACGCAATAAACGAAGAAAACAAACTTGCGCCGAGCCGTAAAAAAGAGATTTTCGACTATATCCTTTCGGGAAAACTTATTTGCGGAGATTGTAAGCACAGAATGGGCGGTGAAAGCGGAACTTCTCATACGGGTGCGATTCATTACTACTATATTTGCCTTTCTAAACGTCGCAAGCGTGCAAAGTGTAATATGAGCAGAGTGCAAAAACAGTTTATCGAAGATACGGTGATAAACGCAACGACTCAAATGTTATCGAGCGTGAACAATATCAAGAAGATTGCGCAAAGCATATACAACGTACATAAAAAAGAAACCGCAGACAATACGGCTTTGAAACTTATTGAAAAGAAACGCGCCGAGGCGGTAAAAGCACAGAATAATATCGTAAAGGCAATAGAGCAAGGTATAATCACCGAAACGACGAAAAGCCGTCTGACCGAACTTGAAAATTTAATATCGCAATACGACGTAGAAATCCTTAAAGAAAAAGCCCGCAGTTACACATACTTAACTGCGGACGATATAGAAATGTATTTGAGCAAATTCGTGTTTGATAACACGGACGATATTAAGGTGCGAAAACTACTTGTAAATGCGTTTATACGGGAAGTAATACTCTACGATGACGAGATTGTAATTGCTTACAACTTTACAGACAGCCCCGAACACCTGAAACTAACAAAAGAACACGTCACAAAAACAGAAAAAGAGATAGAAACGGCGGATAAAACCGCTATTTCTTCTAACATAGGTTCGTACAAATTATGTCACACGGCACCAAACGCAACCTAAGAATATCGGTTGCGTTTTTTATTTTTCAAAAATATGTCGCTTCGCGCCCGTGCCTTTCGTCCTCTGCTCTCGCCTCATTCAAATACTCCGTGCTTGTTTCGGCTTCGTTTGAGCCACCGGCACCAACACCTTAAAACCCCCGAAAAATGGGGGTTTTGTGTTGAGTGGGAACAAATTGGGAACATTTCTCAAAAAATATATTATTATTACTCTTTATTTGTTTCTTCTATTCCGTTCTCATTTATTTTAACTTAATAAATCCATTAATTTTTTTTAAAAAGTTTGTTTCGATCAATTCTTCGGAACTTAAAATTGTCAGGTCTAAAGGTATAAAAAATGCTGTTTCAAATATTATTTGTATTTGCTTTACACTCTCGAGTATCCTATCATTATACGTCGAAAAAATAAGAAGCACGTCAATGTCGTTTGGAATGATATTAACTTTTAGAGTCGATCCAAATAAATATACTTCTTCAAATAATTCAAACAACTCTGTATTTTTATTAAAAAACTCCAAAAAATTATTTTTTGTATTGTTTTTTGCTAATGTATTCATAAAAATCTTCCATGGTAAGTAACTTAACGTTTATGGTTTGAGAAAAATTATATGCTTCACGAGAAATACAGCTTTGTCCATTCCAGTTATGCAAATTTACTACGACGCTTCCTTCTTTGGGCGATAACTTTTGCAATTCAATTTTGCTCAAACAATATTTATAAATAAAAACAATACGTACTCCATCTATATCAATTTCTCTTAAATTGCAATTATTTGGAAACGTAAAAGATATTTGATGATTGCGTATATATTTAAGCGCAAAATTTAAACACTCAAATCGCACTCTACAGTTGCTAAAACATTTATAATTATAAAAAAACTGTCGTACTCTAGGTGTGTCAAATAATAGAAGCTTTTCAACAATACCTCTTTCTTGTATTAATATATACGGCTCATCGCTTCCAAGGTAAATATCAACAAATTTATTCTCTAATTTTAATTGTTGAATTAACGCCTCAAATGCTTCCGTCATTGGTAGCAAAGATTCGTTTACAGGTTCTATCCCAAATATTGAGTTTATTTCAGTAGGAAACAAGACCTCCCTTACTTTTTCTTCATCTCCTCTAGTCTTTTCAAATTCTTCGATATGCAATAGATAAGCGGATACTATAGCCAAGTTAGAATAGTCTTTATTAGTATGACTTTGAATTAAATGTAAATTGTTTTCTAACAATGTTTTTATTTTTCTATTGTTTGTTAATAACTTTATCTCAAATTTTTCCCATAAACGCTTGTTGTCATTCAAATAATAATTTTCAAAAATAGTCTTGTTTTCACGCAACAAAGGTGCTATTTTTTGCTTCAAGTCTTCAAAGCTACTAAATTTTTTATTAAATAAAGTATCAAGTTCTTGTTGTCTTATACGCTTCCACTGCTTTAACTCTTCTGCCGAAAACGCATGATTTTTATCAAAATTCGTATGGCAATTTGGACATAATATGACTAAGTTGTCAAATGAATTATCCTCTGTTGTGCTATAAGCATCTATATGAGCTTTTTCTACTATATCCCCGTTTGAAGTAAACAATTCTTTTTGACAAGACGGATTCATGCACCTTCCCATTGATTCTGCATATAATTTTCTTAGCACGTGGGTTGGTATATCTTTTCTATTCATGTTAGTACTACCTTCTAGTTAATTATTTAAAATATATATCATATATTTATATAATTATACCTTATAACGCTTAAAAAGTAAATACTTTTTTCAAAATATTATTAGTTAAACACGGCTTCCTTATTGCTACAAAGAAAGCCGTGTTTTTATATACTCTTTATCAAGTTCAATAACGTTTCTACATATTGTTTCGGTTGGTTGAGACTAATATCTCCGTGATAATAGCCGTCCAATATTTTCAATTTACTGCCTAATAATTTTTCGTGAATAATTTTTGCCGACTTTATCATAATAGGTCGCTCTTTCTCTCCGACCAAGACCAGCGCTTTCGCTTTGCTGTTAGATAAACTAGGCTTTATCGTATAATTGGCGTTGGCTCTCATAAAAGCAATTAAATTATCCTTTGAAATCTTGCAAGAATCCTCGTAATAAAGGGGAAATAGTTTCTCAGGCATTTTTAGACTTCTAAATTGAAGTTTGGAAAACCATTCCTTCTTTATCAATCCGTAAGACATACCAAAAGTCGGCTTTATCAACTTGTAGGTTATTGGCATAGGTACAGTCAATGCGCTTTCAATCAAGGCGTATTCGCATATGTTTTCTCTTTGCGATAAAATCTCAATCAAAACCTGTCCGCCCAACGACAAGCCTCCAATTAGTTTTACTTTGCCTTGAAAATTATCGTCTATATATTTTATAATTTCGGCAGCGTTGTTTTCAATCGTAGTAAAATCGCGATCGCTCCCCGAATGTCCGTCCAGAATTGGAATGACTAGATGAAAATCATTTTTTAACAGTTCGATTTCATCTATATAATTCCACCACGACAAACCACCGCCGTGCAACAATACTATAACGTCTTTATTCTCCGAGCCGTATTCTTTTATAACCATATTGTCATCTCCAACAGATTATATCTTTTTAATCCAACTTGTCTACTTTGATTGATATATTCTTTAGAGTATAGATATTTCGCCGTCTCTATATAAAGCGCCATATAACGGGCTTAACGGCAATGATTATTCCAAACTTGCCCTGTACTCCATGTACTCTTCCAATCTCTCGGCGCAAAGGGCGTCTATATCGGTGACGTACGCTCTCGACAACCAACAAGTTACGTCGTATTGGTCTATTTCGCCCGAGTTGACGGCATAATTGTAGGATAGATGACAATCGTCGTTTTCGTACGAAATCGAGAAGGTATCCGCGCCTACGGTAAAGGTGTTTTGAGCCAAGTCAAGCGAAGTGTCGAGCGTAGTCGTTCTTTGTACCAAGTCGCTCTTGAGGCAATAATAAGCCTTAGCCTTGTTGGTCTTGACGTCGGTCTTGACGAAATAATACACGTATCTTTCCACGTCCGCGTAGTGTTCGGGTTTTGACGTTTCGTACACGTACTCGTACCAACAGTCGAAAGGCGCGTACTCAAAATCTACGTAGGTCAGAGTTTGACCTACTTTTGTGTTGACTGAACTTAGGTCGGTCGCTTTAGAAATCCTCGTAAACTCCTTTAGGCTCGCCTTTTGGTCAAAAATCTTGGGATTTTTGTCTTTGAGCATGACCTCTTTGGAAGTTTTACTCGTAGTAAAAGACATACTCCAACCCATACCGTCTTTTAGTCTAACTACAATCACTTTTTCGGGGTCGGTGGACGAATACTCCAACTCTATCTTGACTTGTTTGCAATAAAGCGGAGTCGATTTTGATTGATAAGCGTAAAAGCCCTTGTCCTGACCCGTGATGACGACGTAAGCCTCGACCTCGTCCCTCTCCATAATATCGGTGGGCACGTTGTCTTCATAATCTATAGTCCATTTAGTCAATTCGTAAGTTCCGTTGATGTCGTTTTTGTCGGCATTTTCGCAAGCGACCAAAGTCGTAAGCGAAATAATTGCAAAAATTGCGGTCAAAATAAAAATTAAACAGCGTTTTTTCATTTCTTTTCTCCTTATTTTTGCTTATAAAAGTATTATAGCACACTCTGTCAAGTCTATCAACTTACATTTTTTGGAACAAAGGCAGATTATTATCGCTCTTTACTTCTAAAATAATTGTATCCTTATAATTATATCCTATTTACATTGTTACGATTTAGTGATAAAATAATAACGTATTCGACGACGGCAAAATGCCGTCCAACCACAAGGGGAATAGAGATGAACAAGTATCATAAGATGAAAATTGCAGGTCTTGATAGGGATTTGATAATATGCCCTGTCAACGACAAGTTGGACATTGCCGGATTTATAATGTTTTCCGACGTAGAATTGACGGTTGCGTGCGCCACCGAATTGCTCAAAAAGGCTCCCGAATTCGACTGTATCGTGACTGCCGAATGCAAAGGCATACCGCTTGCTTACGAGATGTCGAGACAGTCGGGCAAAAAATACTTCGTAGCACGCAAGGGCGCCAAACTCTACATGAAAGACCCTATCAAGGTAGACGTCAAGTCTATCACCACCGTCAACGTACAATCTTTGTATCTAGACAAGTCGGAAGCCGACCAAATGGCGGGCAAAAGAATACTAGTAGTTGACGACGTCATCTCCACGGGAGAATCGCTCAAAGCGTTGGAAACGCTACTCCGCGCTACCGAGGGCAACGTAGTTGCCAAAATGGCGGTACTTGCCGAGGGCGACGCGGCTGATAGGACTGACATAATATACTTAGAAAAGCTCCCGCTATTCTTCCACGACTAAGCCCAATACCGTATGAGAACAAACCAAAATTTGTTCTCATATTTTTTTGTTTAGGGGGTGTATTCGTTTGACAAAGATAGGCTCTTTATAATAAACTAAAGGCGATAAATATAGTCGCATATATTAGGCTAAATTTATCCAATATTCTTACCTAAGAGATTTGTATGAAATTACTGGAAGAAAAGATTTTGAAAGACGGCAAAGTCCTCAGCGGCGACGTGTTGAAGGTGGATTCTTTTTTGAATCACCAGTTGGACGTTGCCTTTTTGTCTAAATTGGGACAAGATATTTTCAATCATTTTGACGGTCGTGGCGTCAACAAAATATTGACGGTGGAAGCGTCCGGCATTGCTCTTGCTTGTATGACGGCGCAATACTTCGGTTGTCCCGTTTTGTGTGCCAAAAAGCATAAATCTATCAACATTTCCAACGACGTATATTTTTCTAAGGTATATTCTTTTACTCATAAGACGGAAAATTTGATAATGGTATCCAAAGAATATCTCAACGCAGGGGACAAAATTCTCATCGTTGACGACTTTTTGGCGGGCGGTAACGCTTGCGTGGGTCTCATCGACCTAGTCAAGCAAGCCGGTGCCGTGGTCGTGGGTATTTCCACGGGTGTAGAAAAGACTTATCAAGGCGGTTACGATAGGCTCACCGATATGGGCTACGAAGTCTACTCTCTTGCAAGAATTGCAGAGATGAAAGACGGCAAAATCACTTTTGAAAAATAAAATATTGCCGAAGAACGGCAAACGGAGGTAAACAATGAAAAAAATACTCGCACTCGTACTCGTAGTAGTAATGTGCATCGGTTGTTTTGGCGTTTTGTCTGCCTGCAACAAGAGCGAAATCAAAGTAGGTCTCATTTGCTTGCACGACGAAAACTCCACTTACGACAACAACTTCATTCAAGCTTTCAAAGCTGCTTGTGAAGCTAAGGGTCTTACCGAAAAGGAATACGCTATCGTTACCAACGTTCCTGAAGGAACTGAATGCTACAACGAAGCCGTAAACCTTGCAGAAAAAGGTGCTAAAGCTATCTTTGCCGATTCTTTCGGTCACGAATCTCACATGATTAGAGCCGCAAAAGAATATACGGAAGTATCTTTCTGCCACGCTACCGGTACCAGCGCTCACACCGAAAATCTTCCTAACTTCTACAACGCTTTCGCTGCTATCTACGAAGGTAGATACCTCGCAGGTGTTGCCGCAGGTATGAAGTTGAAAGAAATGTACGGTGACAATGCAGGCAATGTTTCCGATGCCAACGCAGTTATCGGCTACGTAGGTGCATTTACCTATGCAGAAGTTGTCAGCGGATATACCTCTTTCTTGCTCGGCGTACAATCTATCGTACCTAACGCTACTATGAAAGTTAAGTTTACCGGTAGTTGGTATGACCAAACCGAAGAAGCTAACGCTGCACAAGCTCTTATCGACTTGGGTTGCAAACTCATCTCCCAACACGCTGACTCTATGGGTGCTCCAAGCACTTGTGAAACTGCTAAAGTCCCTAACGTATCTTACAACGGTTCTACCGAAGCATCTTGCCCAGAGACCTTTATCGTATCTTCTAAGATCAACTGGCAACCATACTTCGAGATGATGATTGACAAGGCTATCAAGGGCACCGCAATCACCCAAGATTACGTAGGTACCATCGCTGACGGTTCCGTACAACTCACCTCTCTCGGCGCTGCAGCCGCAGAAGGCACCGCTGCTAAACTCGAAGAAGTTAAGGCTGCTTTGGCTGACGGCTCTTTGAAGGTATTCGATCTCAGCAAATTTACCGTTGGCGGACAACCTTTGGCTGACGACTTCCAAGCTGACGTAGACACCGACGCTGCTTATACTCCTGACACCGCAGTTATCAAGACTACTAGCGCCGGCGTTAAGTACTTTGCAGAATCCGAATTCCGCTCTGCTCCTTACTTCTCTGTAAACATCGACGGAATCGAATTGCTCAATACTAAGTTCTAATATTGGACGTAACACAGTATAAGCGGAGTTAACGCTCCGCTTATACTAATTTTACAAAGACACTTGGAGGTGACGGCATGAATAATACTGTTGCTCTAGAACTAAAAAATATTACCAAATCTTTCTCGGGCAAAGTTGCCAACGACAACGTTAGTATGACTTTGAACGAAGGAGAGATACTCGCCATACTCGGCGAAAACGGTAGCGGTAAGACTACCCTTATGAATATGATTTCGGGTATATACTACCCCGACAGCGGACAAATATTCATACGCGGACAAGAAGCTTCTATCACTTCTCCGCACGACGCGTTCCGCTACAAGATAGGTATGATTCACCAACACTTCAAATTGGTGGACGTCTTTAGCGCGGTAGAAAACATCATTCTCGGCGTAAAGGACGGAAAAAAATATAACGTAAAAGAGGCTGCTAAACGTATTGAAAAGATTGTCGCTCAATACGGTTTTGATATAGATATTAACAAAAAGATATACGATATGTCGGTGTCCGAAAAGCAAACCGTAGAAATTATCAAGGTTTTGTACCGTGGCGCCGATATTTTGATTCTGGACGAGCCTACCGCCGTGCTTACTCCGCAAGAGATAGACAAGCTCTTTACCGTGCTCAAAAATATGCGTAAAGACGGCAAATCTATCATTATAATCACTCACAAGCTCAACGAAGTTATGGAGATTTCCGACAGAGTGACGATATTACGCAAGGGGCAATATATAGGCACGGTAGAGACTGCCAATACCAGTGAAGAACAACTCACCGAGATGATGGTGGGCGAAAAGATACAACTCAACATAGATAGACCAATCGTAGAAAATAAACAACTAAGACTAAAAATCGAAAATCTTTCTTTGATTCACGACAAAATCAAGATGCTTGACGAAATAAGTTTTGACGTGTTTAGCGGAGAGATACTGGGTATCGCGGGCATCGCAGGCTCGGGACAAAAAGAACTGTTAGAGACGATAGCGGGGCTCAACAAACCTACCACCGATAGCAAAATAGACTATTACGCCCCAGACAGCGACAAATCCGATAGTCTTATCGGCAAATCGCCTAACGAGATTAGAGAACTCGGCGTAAGGCTCTCATTCGTACCTGAAGACAGACTTGGTATGGGACTAGTTGCCAATATGAATATCATCGACAATATGATGCTCCGCTCTTACCGCAAAGGTAAAAGCATGTTCGTGGATAGAAAGACCCCTCACGACCTTGCCAACTCCATCATCGAGAGCCTAAAGGTCGTAACGCCAAACGAATATACCGCCGTGCGTAAGTTGTCGGGAGGTAATATCCAAAAGATACTCGTGGGTAGAGAAATCGCCTCTGCTCCTACCGTACTTATGGCTGCGTACCCCGTTAGAGGCTTGGATATTAACTCCTCTTACACAATATATAGCTTGCTCAACGAACAAAAGCAAAACGGCGTCGCCGTAATATTCGTAGGCGAAGACTTGGACGTATTGCTAGAACTGTGCGATAGAATTGTCGTAGTTGCAGGAGGAAAAGTGACGGGCGTGGTTGACGGAAGAACTGCCGACAAGAGAAGCTTGGGTGCTTTGATGACCAAAACCGAAAAATATCAACAAGAAGAAATAAAGGAGGAAAAGCAAAATGACTAATTCTAAAGTTAGAGAGCCTTTATTTCATATAACCAAACGTGACAATATAACTACCAAAAAGTCGATACTTATCCGAGTTATTGCCGTATTCTTCAGCCTTTTGTTGTTGTGCGTAGTATGCGCTATCGTGGGCGGAGAAGGCATTGACGTCGTGCTCGGCGCGCTGTTTGACGGTGCTTTCGGCTCTGAGAGAAAGATTTGGATAACGCTACAAGACACCGCCCTACTGCTCGGCGTTTCGCTTGCATTGATACCTGCTTTCAAGATGAAGTTTTGGAACTTGGGCGGCAACGGACAAATACTAATTAGTTGTCTAATGGCTGTAGTATGCATGAAATTCTTTGGTGGAAAAATACCCGATTGGTCGGTTTGGATACTTATGGCGGTATTATGTATAGCTGCGGGTGCGGTTTGGGCGCTAATCCCGGCTATATTCAAAGCCATCTTCAATACCAACGAGTCACTCTTTACGCTTATGCTCAACTACGTTGCGCAGTTCCTAGTAGGCTACTTCGTAGTTACTTGGTCTACGTCGGGCTCCAACGTACTGACACCGTTTGACCAAGGAACTTTGCCTGTCCTAGGCAATCAATATTTGCTGACTATTCTCGTGATAGTTATCTCCACCGTGGTCATGACGATATACCTAGGCAAGAGCAAACAAGGCTACGAATTGTCCGTGGTCGGTGAAAGCCAAAATACCGCCAAATACGTGGGCATCAACGTGAGAAAGGTCATCATCAGAACTATGGCTATCTCGGGCGCAATGTGCGGTATCGTCGGTTTGCTCCTCGCAGGTGCTATCGAACATACGATGAGCGAATCCATTGCCAAAAATATGGGCTTTACCGCTATTATGGCTACGTGGCTTGGTCACTGCAACCCTATCATGGTTATTTTGACTTCCTTCCTCATCACCTTCCTCAATAGAGGTATGGTGTCGGTGAGAATGGAACTCAACCTCACCAGCGACGCTATAGGCAACGTATGTATCGCACTCGCTTACTTCATAATCATTGCAAGCGAATTCTTTATCACTTACAAGGTCAAGTCGCCTATCTTTGACAAAATCGCTGCACTTATTCCTAAACGCAAAAAGGCAGTCAAAGAGGTGAGCGAACAAGAAGTCGTAAACGAACAATCCACTCAAGAAACAAGCGCAAAAGCCGACGATTTGGTAGTGGAAAGCGCCACCGATCAAACCAACGCAACCGACGCACAGTCCGACGATAAGCAAGAAGGAGGTGAGCAATAATGTTTACTAGCTTTTTAGTATCTGCAATATCGATAAGTAGTATATTCTTGCTGGGATGTCTCGGCGAAATAATTATGGAAAAATCGGGACACCTCAACCTTGGTCTCCCGGGCATTATGTGCACGGGTGCCGCAGGCGGTTGCTACGGCGTTTATATCTATATGACTGCGCTATCCGACCCGACGAATGCTAACTACTTCGTACTCATTTTGCTCGCGCTTTTGTTCTCGTTTTTGTTTGCAGCTATGACGGGATTTATATACTCTTTCTTGACCATCACGCTGAGAGCCAATCAAAACATAACGGGTCTTGCTCTCACCACTTTCGGTACGGGTGTAGCGCAATATTTTATCAATACCTTCCCTGTGGCGGAGAGAGAAAAACTCTTGCCTATGGCAAGCAAGATAATGTCGCAAGGCTTCCCTTTTGCAGACGACCTGGGCGCTTTTGGTAAAATATTCTTTTCACATAGTATATTCGTCTATCTCGCCATTATCCTTGCCGTGGTAGCCGCATTAATATTCAATAAGACTAGAGTCGGCTTGCACCTCAGAGCCGTTGGCGAAAGCCCTGCTACAGCCGACGCGACGGGTATCAACGTGACGGGATACAAATACGTTGCGACGTTGGTCGGAAGCGGAATTGCGGGTCTCGGCGGTCTCTTCTATTTGATGATTTTCTCCAAAGGTATATGGGAAAATTCAAGCACGCTCGAAGGATTGGGCTGGATTTGTATTGCACTCGTTATATTTACACTCTGGCGACCTACCATTGCACTTCTCGGTTCTTTGGTATTCGGTGGGTTGTATATAGCAAGACCGTTCCTCAACTGGACTATCCCTGCGCAAATATTCAACATGTTCCCATTTATCCTCACTATCGTAGTGCTGATTATCACCAGCATACTCGACAGCAAAAAGGCGCAACCGCCTCAATCGTTGGGTATCAACTACTTTAGAGAAGATAGATAACCCCTCTCTCACAATCAAAATGCGACATCGAAATGAAATGCACCCCAAAAGTTGGACAGAAATGAAAAACTAAAGGAGGTGCATTT
>CAMBZZ010000016.1 GCA_945872615.1 uncultured Clostridia bacterium
CATTCGCAAATGATTTAATATTTAATTTTTGTCTAAACTTTTGGGTTCACTTCATTTAGCCTAGGTGGATTTTTTGGAGATATTAAGCACGAACAAAATATGCGTTAGCCTTGATTGTCTTCTTTTGCCGTTTCTTCGTTGTAAGCGGCAATTATCGCGTCCGTAAATATAGCTCGGGTTTCGCTATTGATAGGGTGTACAATGTCCTTGAACTCGCCGTCGGGCGTTTTTTTGCTAGGCATAGCAACGAATATGCCTTCCGTGCCCATGATAATCTTAATATCGTGCACGGCAAAACAGTCGTCTATTACTACTGAGGCAACGCCTTTGAGTTTGGAGTCGCCGTTGTTGATGAGCCTTACTCTAACGTCACTTATTCTCATATACTCACCTCGCTTATTTGATATTATAATTATACTACCTTTTTTCGAGTTTGTCTATACCAAATTTCTGTTAAGTGATACATAAGGCTCGACGGGTGCATATATTGTATTATGTTGACTTTTGACGAAATAAGTAAAATACACTTTGTCGGCGTATGCGGAGCAAGTCTAAGCGTGCTTGCAACGCTGTGTTTGGATATGGGACTCAGCGTGAGCGGAAGCGACTTGAGAGATTGCGCCCTTACGGAGTATCTAAGAGAACGTGGCGCGCATTGCGTAGTAGGTCACGACGTGTCGGCAATCAGAGACGCCGACCTCGTGGTGTATAGTTCGGCAATTAGCCAAGATGACCCCGAACTTGCCTTTGCACGCCAAATAGGCGTACCTTGCATTGAGAGAAAGGATTTTTTGCCGTTGATAGCAAGTCGATTTTGCAAGACTATCAGCGTGTCGGGCAGTCACGGCAAAACCACTACCTCTTTGATGATAGAGCACGTAATGTGTAAGTTGGGTTGTAAGTTTGCCGCGCATATCGGCGGGGAAGAGGTGAACGGCTCACCTACGCCGACATATACTGGCAACGAGTTTTTTTTGAGTGAAGCTTGCGAATATCGTCGCAGTTTTTTGTGTTTACAAAGTTGGCTGGGCGTCATCACTTCGATAGATTACGACCACCCCGACACGTATAGCGACGCGCGCCAGTATGCCCAAGCGTTTGAAGAATATCGCAGTCGGTGCGTCAGATGTATCACTACTCAGGAGTGTGCGAGCGTGCTAGCCTCGCACGACAATCTCGTCGTATGCGGATTTTTGCCGAGTTGTGATTATTACGCGTCCGATCTCGAGCAAGATAGAGGCAAGTTTACCTATACGCTCACTCACGGTAGCGAGGTAAGTTTAGTCAAACTAGCCGTGGTAGGCAAACATAATGTCGTCAACAGTATGCTCGCCATAGCCGTCACTCACAGTCTGGGCTATTCATTGCGCAGCGTTTGCGAGGCTCTTAGCGACTTCGAAGGCGTCAAGAGAAGAATGGAGTGCAAGGGGAAGACGGATAGGGGAGCGAGGGTAATCGTGGACTATGCTCATCACCCTACCGAAATCAAGACGGCAATAGATACGGCGTTGATGATGACCCGCGGCAAAATATGGGTGGTATTTCAACCGCATACCTATTCTCGCACAGCAGCGCTGCTAGACGGGTTTGTCGACAGCTTTTATTGGTGTGACGAACTCATCATCGCCCCCACCTATTCGGCGAGAGAGAGTAAGAGCGACGGAGCCGACGCTTTCGACTTATATTGCGCATTGGTAGAGAGGGGTAAGATGGCGTGTTATATCGACGACAACAAAAAAATAGCCGATTATCTCACGAAATCGGCAGAAAATAACGATTTAATATTGATTTTGGGGGCAGGGGATATAGCCAACCTCGCCACGCTATTGGTTTAGCAACGTATCACGGTCTTGTAATACATAGGCTTGTCTGAGAGTTCCTCCAACAATTCTTTGGTTTGGCTGATGTCCGCCACGCTGTCGACCAAATTGTCTACTTTTACTATCTCCGTAGCCAGCATATTGACGGCGGTCTCCAATTCGCCGTAACCGTTGTCCAGTCCGTAGACGGTGAGGTTGCGTGTGATTATAGGGCTAAAGTCGCCTTGCAAGTTGCCAATCGAAGGGTTGAAACCGTACAGTCCTACTTTGCCGTCTTGCGCAAGGTTGTATAGCACGTCGCCGACACTGGCAAAGGCGTCGGTATCGATGACGAGATAATCTGCCATTTTGCCCGAAGTAATCTCTTTGAGTTTGCCCGTCAAGTCTTCTTGCGAGAGGTCTATTTGATAATAGATACCCATATCGCTTGCCATCTCGAGGCGAGCCGCGTCGTCGTCGACGATGATAGGAATTGCTTGATAATATACGCACAGTTGTGCAAAGATTAGATTGATAGCACTCGCACCGTATATCAATACGTATTGGGTTTTTTGGATATTTAGTTTCTCATGCATAGATATTGTCAAGGCAATATCTTCGATAAAAGTTATAGCCTCGTCCGTCATACCCTCGGGCATCGTGTAAATATCGCCGAGAGCAACGTTGCAGTAGTCGCTGAGATAACCGTCAATGTTTTTTCCGTGAATTTTGATAGAATCGTTGACGCCCCTAGAATAAGGCGACAGCATAACGCGTTGACCCTTTTTTAGAGTAATATCGTTGCTTTCGCTTATAAGCCCCACGGCAATGCGACAAGGCGATAGAGGAGTAGCGGGATTGCTGCAATAGAGTGCAATATCGCTGGCGCAAATGCCTGCACGGGTGACTTTTACTTTTGCAAATTCTTTGCTATCCGGCGTTTCCGCCGATTCCACCTCTTCGATATTGCGTGCCGAGTTGATTTTCCAAGATTTCATAACTCCCCCCAAATACGTTAAGCGTAAAGATTATAACACAATCTATACCAAAAAGCAATCGTCGTAGGGCAAACAAAATACCAAAAGACAAAATTTTTGTCGCAATATTTTTTTTGCGCATGCTATTTTGGCTAAATTTTCCGTCAACAGTCAAAAATTAGCCAAAACCACCCAAAATCTATCAAAAACCTGCCTTTCTGCCTATTTCAAGGCCGTTTGAGCCAAAAAATCTCTTATTAATTTTTGATAAATAAACTTATTATAATGCTTGACTTAAAAATACTTATTGTGTATAATTCTAAAAGAATATAGGAATGTGAGGTGATATTATGAACGAGAAGATTCAACCTGCATATCATGATGTTACAATCGAATGTCAATGCGGAGCAAAGTTCGTTTGCGGCTCGACAAAAGAAGGGGACGTTATCAAGGTAGAAGTTTGTAGCAAATGCCATCCTTATTATACAGGAAAACAAAAACTTGTAGACACGGGCGGTAGAGTGGATAAGTTCAAGAAGCGTTACAATCTGTAATATCCGACGTAGTGCAAGAGCAATCTTGCACTATTTTTTTAATAACTAATAGGAAAGTATGAGCAGAAAAAAGTGTACCTCAATAGGCGGTCAAGCGGTCATCGAAGGCGTAATGATGCGTGGTAAGTCGAGTATGGCTACCGCCGTAAGAGACGAAAAGGGCAATATCGTAGTAGAGAGCAAGTATATCACGCCCGTGTCTAAGAAAAATTTTTTGTTCCGCACTCCGTTTTTGAGAGGGATATTCAATTTTATAGACACCATGGTGCAAGGTATGGGCACTCTCATGCGTTCGGGCGAAGTCTTCGAAGGAGAAGCCGAGCCCGGCAAAGTAGAGAAGTGGTTTGCCTCTAAGAAGATAAATTTTTACAACCTAGTTATGGCGTTTTCCGTCGTAATGGGGCTTGCTTTGTCTATCGGCTTGTTTTTCTTTTTACCACAACTCATCACCAGCGGAATAGTCGCGCTCGCCAAGATTGATTTACAAAACTCGAGCATAGGACTTCAAATCGCATTCAACTTCGTAGAGGGCTTAGTGAGAATATTCATTTTCGTAGGTTACATTGCCCTCACTTCGCTGATGAAGGACGTGAGAAGAACGTATATGTATCACGGAGCCGAGCACAAGACGATAAGTTGTTACGAAAACGACTTGGAACTCACCGTAGAAAATGCGCGCAATATGACGCGTATTCACGATAGATGCGGCACGACTTTTATGTTTATCGTAATGATAGTCAGCGTACTCGTATTTTCGCTTACGGGTTGGCAAGGCGACAATCTTTTCGTTAGATTCGCCATCAGACTAGCCCTTTTGCCGGTGGTATCGGGAGTGAGCTACGAGCTTCTAAAACTCTTTGCCAAATACGACAACGCTTTGGTAAGATTTTTCAAACTGCCGGGGCTTTTGCTTCAAAAACTCACTACCAAAGAGCCAACCGACGATATGTTGGAAGTGGCTATCGTAGCGTTCAAGACGGTGCTTGCAATGGACGCCGACAATACCGTGCCAACCCAAAGTTTCGACACCAACAAGTCGTACAAGAAGGCAAGGGAAGAATTGGACAAGGTGCTTGATAAGGCGGGTTGCGACAAAGCCGACGGCGATTGGATAATGTGCGAGGTGCTTGGTATCGGACGAGAAGAATTGACCAAGGTTACGCATATTCGCAGTAGCAAGTTTGATCAAGCAATGCAATACGCAACCAAAGTCGCAGAGGGTATGCCGCTATGGAAAGCAATCGGCAAAGCCAACTTTTACGGATACGATATTATCGTCAACGAGGACGTGTTGTGTCCGAGACCCGAGACGGAATATCTTGCCGAGCAAGTTATCAAACTTACCAACGCAGACAGCAGAGTGCTCGATATGTGCACGGGAAGCGGTTGCATAGCAATAGCCGTAGCCAAGGAGAGCGGAGCGCACGTCGTAGGCATAGACATCTCCGACAAGGCTTTGGCGGTAGCCAAACGAAATATCATACTCAACGGCGTAGAAGAGCAAGTTACGCTCGTAGAGAGCGACTTTTGGGATAAGGTCGAAGGCAAGTTTGACGTGATAGTCTCCAATCCACCTTATATCGAGACGGGAGATATACTGGGACTTGACGTCAATGTGAGAGATTATGACCCTCATATCGCGCTTGACGGCGGAGAGGACGGCATGGATTGCTATCGCAAGATAATTCCTAAGGCAAGCGAATATCTCGTAGACGGCGGCAGTCTATGCTTAGAGTGTGGTATAGGTCAAGCCGAGCAAATAGTCGCTATGATGAGCGAGCAAGGCTACAGTTGCAATATAGTCAAAGATTTAGAGGGCGTCGACCGTATAGTCGTCGGCAAAAAGGTGGATAAATGTTTGAAAGACTAAAAAAGATGTTGGAGAGGTTTGAAGAACTGACTCAGCTCATATCCGACCCGGCGATAATTGCCGACCAAGCGAGGTGGCAGAAACTTTGCAAGGAACACAGCGACCTCACTCGCCCGGTAGAATTATACAAGAAGTATCTTGCCCTCACGGCAACGATAGAGGAGTGTAAGGAGATTATCGACGACGGTAGCGACAAAGAGATGGTTATGCTTGCCAAAGAAGAGTTGTCGCAAGCCAACAAGGACGTAGAAGCTCTAATCGGCGAAATCAAAATCGCGCTATTGCCCGTTGACCCCAACGACGACAAAAACGTCATCATCGAAGTAAGAGCGGGCGCAGGCGGAGAAGAAGCGGGCTTGTTCGGAGCGCAAATCGTGCGTATGTATATGCGTTACGCCGAGCGTATGAGGTGGAAAGTACAAGAGATTGATATGAACTACACCGAGCTTGGCGGAGCCAAAGAAGTCACTTTTATGATAAGCGGCGTAGGAGCGTTTAGTAAGCTCAAATTCGAGAGCGGAGTACACCGCGTACAACGCGTGCCCGAGACTGAGTCGCAAGGTAGAGTGCACACCTCAACGGTGACGGTCGCTGTGTTGCCCGAGGTGGAGAATATCGACATCGAGATACTCGACAAGGACCTCAAAATCGACACTTACCGCAGCGGAGGAGCGGGCGGACAACACGTCAACAAGACGGATAGTGCCGTGCGTATGACGCATTTGCCTACGGGTATCGTAGTCACGTCGCAAGACGAGCGCAGTCAGATAAAAAACCGCGAAAGAGCAATGACGGTACTCAAGAGCCGTCTATACGAATATTATCAAAGCAAGGCGGACAGCGAATACGCCGCCAACCGTAAGTCGCAGATAGGCACGGGGGACAGAAGCGAGAAGATTAGGACTTACAACTTCCCTCAAAACCGCGTCACCGACCATAGAATAGGCTTTACAATGTACAACTTGCTCGACTTTATGGACGGAGACTTGTTCGAGATGATAGACGCTTTGCAACTTGCCAACCAAAATCAACTGTTGTCGCAAGTCGAGAACGATTGACATCTACCGCCATACAATCTATAATCAAAGCAATCAAGGAGAAATCTATGCAATATATCAGTACAAGAAACAAAGGACTTAGATGCTCGTCCGCCGAGGCAATCGTCAAAGGATTGGCAGAGGACGGGGGACTTTTCGTACCCGAGAGCATACCTCAACTATCCAGGTATGACTTCGACAAACTCATCGAGATGAGTTATCCCGAGAGGTCGGCGTACGTTTTGTCCAAGTTTTTGGACGACTTTACCTATTCAGAGTTGCTTGACTACGCTACCCAAGCATACGGCAGATTTTACGGCGACGACCCTTGTCCGCTCGTCAACGTAGACGACAACCTCTACGTCTTAGAGTTGTGGCACGGACCGACTTGCGCCTTCAAGGATATGGCTCTCACCATGTTGCCACACCTATTGTCGGGTGCGAGAAAGAAGGTGGGAGAGAGTGACAAAACTCTTATTCTCGTAGCAACTTCGGGCGATACGGGCAAGGCTGCCCTAGAGGGCTTCAAGGACGTGGAAGGTACCGATATTATAGTATTCTATCCGTCCGACGGCGTCAGCGATATGCAAAAGTTGCAGATGATGACCCAAGAGGGGAGCAACGTCTACGTATGCGCTATAGAGGGCAACTTCGACGACGCGCAATCGGCGGTCAAGCGTATCTTTGCAGACCCCGAAATGGCTTCCAAACTCGCAAGCGCGGGCTACAAACTATCCTCCGCCAACTCCATCAACTGGGGACGTCTCGCACCGCAAATTGCCTACTACGTATCGAGTTATTGCGATCTTTTGTCTAGCGGTCAAATTGAGATGGGCGACGAGGTCAACTTCGTCGTTCCAAGCGGCAATTTCGGCAATATACTCGCAGCTTACTATGCGTCTCTTATGGGCGTAGGAGTGGGCAAACTCGTATGCGCAAGCAACGTCAACAACGTGCTCACCAACTTCTTCAAAACGGGAGAGTACAATATTAACCGTCCTTTCATCAAGACTATGAGCCCTTCGATGGACATTCTCATATCCTCCAACTTGGAGAGATTGCTCTTTGAGTTTTCGGGCAGGGACGACGCTCTCATTGCGGAGAGAATGGCAAGCCTCAAGAGCGAGGGCAAATATAGCGTGACGAGCGAGGAGCTTAGCCGACTTAACGAAGTATTTGCGGTAGGATACGCCACCGAAGAGGAGACTGCCGACACGATAGACAGTACCTACGACCTCTACGATTATCTCATGGACACACACACGGGCGTGGCAATGAGCGTATACAACGATTACGTGGCAGAGAGTGATGACGACAGACCGAGCGTAGTCGTATCCACCGCCAACGCATACAAATTCCCTTGCGACGTATATCGCTGTCTGACGGGCGACGAGATAGATGACGCTTTCAAAGCTTCCAAAAAGCTCCACGGCTTTACGGGAGAGGAGATACCTGAGCCGCTTGGCAATCTTGACAAAAAGCAAGTTAGATTTACCGAGATAGTCGACAAAGCCGACATTGAAAAGGTGGTTTTGGAATACGTTAAAAAATAATTTAATGACAAATTGACGAAAAAATTACTCACGGTAAGAGCGTATCGAGCGATATGCTCTTTACTTTTTATATAATATATGTTATTATTTTTATAGTTTGAAACAAAAAAGGAGACAATATATGTCAAAGAAGAAGATTATTTATAGTGCGATACAGCCGTCAGGCATCATGACTTTGGGCAACTTTATCGGTGCTGTAAATAATTGGCGCGCCATACAAGAGGGCGACGACAACCAATGCTTGTTTGCGCTAGCCGACCTTCACACTATCACCGTCAGACAAGACCCAAAGCAGTTCTACGACAACGCAATGAGCTTTTTTGCATTGCTCATGGCTATGGGGATTGACAAGGATAAATCGATATTATACTTCCAATCGCACGTGCACGAGCACAGCGAGCTTGCTTGGCTTCTCAACTGCTATACTTACGTTGGCGAGATGAACAGAATGACGCAGTTCAAGGACAAGTCGTCCAAGCACAGCGACAATATCAATATGGGACTTATGGACTATCCCGTACTTATGGCGGCAGATATTTTGCTCTACGGTAGCGACTACGTTCCCGTAGGAGTTGACCAACTGCAACACTTGGAGATAGCAAGGGATATTGCCGTTAGAGTCAACAATATTTACGGCGATATTTTTACCGTACCGGAGCCTATTATCAACAAGGTAGGCGCCAAAATAATGAGCTTGCAAGACCCTACCGCCAAGATGAGCAAGTCCGACCCAACCCCGGGTGCGGTTGTGAGCGTGCTTGACGACGAATCTGTCATACTCAAGAAGTTTAAGAAAGCAGTCACCGACAGCGGTTGCGAGATACTATACGACCCCGACAACAAGCCGGGTATCAGCAACCTACTCACCATTCTTGCGGCGACCTCGGGCAAGAGCATTGAGCAAGTGCAACAGGAGTGTCAAGGTATGAGATACGGCGACCTCAAGCTTGCCGTAGCGGGTAGCGTAATCGAGATGCTCAGACCATTCAGAAAGAGATACGACGACCTTATGAACAACAAGGACTACCTCATGCAAGTGGCAAGAGAAGGACAAGTTAGGGCGTCGGAGATGGCAAGCAAAAAACTTGCCGAGTTTAAGAAAGCAATAGGATACGTTTTGATTTAATGTTCGGATACGTTGTACCAGACAAACCCAATATGTTTATCAAAGACTACACCGTCTACAAGGCTTTTTATTGCGGACTGTGTAAGTCGATAGGCAAAAAGTGCGGACAGTTGATGAGGTTTACCACCAACTACGACGTCACCTTTTTGGCTGTGTTTATGCACGCCGTGCGCGATAGACAGGTGGAGTTTGCCGACGAGACCTGCATACTCAATCCTATCAAAAAGAAGAGCATAGTCAAGCACAACGAACTTATGAGTGCTATCGTGGATACCAACACCATACTTGCACACTATAAACTTGTCGACGATATATGCGACGAGCATTCCGCCAAAGCCAAATTCGTAGACAAAGCCGTGCTCAACAGACATTATAAGAGAGCCAAAGCCAATCTTCCCAAGGTGGACGAAGTCGTAGCGGAGGGCTACGAGCGTTTGAGGACGATGGAAAAAAACAATCAAGCGGGAGCCGACATCGTAGCCGACGCCTTTGCCGAGATTATGAAGGGGATTTCTATCGAACTGGCGGGCGACAATTATAATTCTTACGTCGGAGACGTAATGTATAACGTGGGCAAATGGGTGTATTGCGCCGATGCTCTCGACGATATAGACGACGACTTCAAAGGTGGCAAGTACAACGTATTTCTCGCAGACTATTCTTACGTCGACAAGGCGACCTTCCTCAAGGATAAGTCCGAAGAGTTGCAACTATTGTTTATGTCATGCTACGACGCTATCAACAAGGCGTTCGACAATCTAAATATAGCCAAATACGAGGGGGTAATCACCAACGTATTGTGGTACGGCTTATTAGCCAAAACCAAAGAACTTTTAAGGAGTGAAACTAAGTGCAAAAAGATCCGTATTTGATACTCGGCGTGGCTAAGGACGCTACGCAAGAAGAGATAAGAGCAGCCTACGAGAGGCTAAGAGAAGAGTACCAATCCCAACTTTTTGAAGAGGGCGAGGTTGGCAATACCGCCGCCAAAAAACTCGACGAATTAGAGAGAGCCTATCACCAATGCTTAGAGGACAAAGCCAACGACTTCCACTTTACCGAGGAGGGAGCGAGCGGCTGGGGAGAGATAGAGGAGATGATAAAGGACGGCAACCTCGAGGGGGCGCAGTCCAAGCTTGACAATATCGAGATGAGAGACGGATATTGGCACTATCTTCAAGCCATCATCTATCACAAGCGCGGTTGGAACGTGGAGAGCAAAAAGCAACTCGACATCGCCCTCACGCTCGATGAGGACAACGAAAAGTATAAGCAAGCGCGCGAGAGGCTCAACAAGGTGCTATCGGGGGCAAACGCAGAGGGTGCAAGTTCCGCTAGCGGCAGTGCTGCGGAGGGCAGAGCGGGATATTCTCGTCCCGACCAAGAGGCAAGGCGCGCCGCTAACGACGAAGCGTGTTGCAATACTTGTTCCACACTCATATGTTGCGACTGCTGTTGCGAATGTATGGGCGGAGACTTGATACCTTGTTGCTAAAATGAAGAGAAGCTATCGCATTGCCATTTCGGGAATATCTGCCGCATTGACGATTATATCGCTAATGCTTGCAATGTTTCTACCTACGGCAAAGGTAGCTTTTTTCGTAATTTCTGCACTATGCGTATCGCTTCCTCTCACACAAGGATTGTTTTGGTCGTCGCTAGCAAGTTACGTCGTGGCGTCGGCTATAGGATTTTTGGCAGGCAATATCAAAGCCCTGCCATTTATATTATTTTTCGGCTTATACGCGCTAATTACGTGGCTTTTGGACTTCAGGTTTTATCATTTGCGTATGCCGAGAGCCGTCAAAATAATACTTATTACAATCATCAAATCGGCGTATTTCGTACTAGCTTTTTGGTCGTGCTACAAGTTGATGGGAGTGGTAATTTCCGATATAGTCATCGGCACTTTGCGTCTCAACGCACCGATATTTTGGGTAGCGGCGATATTACTTTTTTGCGCTTACGACCCTCTGTATAGGATGGTATTCAAGTATATGTCGAGGCGAGTTGCCAAAGTCACGCGTCGAGGCGAGCCTTCCGAACACACCGACGACATCGACGACTTGTTTTAATAAAAATTGTCAAAAACTAAATACGTATCGCCAAAAACAAAGCGTGGGATAAATTTTAGCAAATTATCCTAACTGTAACAAACGTGTTTTTGACAATTTTTTATATAGAGCCAAAGAAAATATAATATGCGTTAGAAATATCCACCCGCCGCGGGGTGGATATTTTTTGCATAATAGGTATCTTATATGTATTTTAGATCATGTCGTCAGACATATTGTTTCTGCAACAACAGCATTGAATGATAAGAATCAAGAGTATAAGCGTACAACAGTCGCATCCGCCGTCTCTGCCACAGAAGTAGTTGTTGCCGGATCTTCCGTCGTTGTTGCAACAGCAGCACAAGAGTAAGATAATAATCCACAAGCAGCAGCAATTATCCATAAATAGACCTCCTTTTTTCAATGTTTTTTCTTATTTTACAATATGAGGCAAAATTCGATTGTGTTACCGTGATAATATGTACTTATCAACGATTAGGCATATTTTGCCACGGAGGGGATATGCGCGCGTGTCTAACATTGACCGAAAGTCAAGAGCAGTCGATAAGGAGCTACATTCCGCCCAACGGCGCAGTCAAAGGCATAGCCGATTTTTATTTTATTTTCAGCGACAGTACAAGGCTCAAGATACTGTCGGTACTTGCCGTGACGGAACTGTGCGTATGCGACGTGTGCATCTTGTTGGGGCTCAACCAAACCACCGTTTCGCACCAGCTCAAACTTCTCCGCGACGCTCGAATAGTGGCGGATAGACGGGTGGGAAAAATCGTCTTTTATCGCATAGTCAATCCATACGTCAACGAAGTTATGATGACGGGGGTCAACAATCTCAACACAGCCAACGGAAAGTACGTCTAACGATTGTATCGACAGACAAAATATGATATAATATCCTCATGGATTTAATTAGGCAAAAAGTCAAAGACCTGCCCGAAAACAGCGGAGTGTATATAATGTATTCCGCCGATAGACAAATTTTGTACGTCGGCAAGGCTCGCAATCTCAAAAAGAGGGTCACGCAATATTTCGGCTCACCCGTCGGCAAGACCGACAAGGTGCTCATTATGGTGTCCAAAATTGCCGATTTTGAATATATCATCACACGCAACGAGATAGAGGCTTTGGTACTAGAGAACAATCTCATCAAAAAGCATCAACCGCCCTACAACATACTTCTCAAAGACGACAAGAGTTATCCTTTTATCAAAATCAATACCAAGCAAACCTATCCAAAAGTTGAGGTGGTGCGCAAACTCAAAAACGACGGCGCCAAGTATTTTGGTCCCTATATGCAAGGCATCTCGTCCAAGGAGATAGTCGATCTCATCTATTCGGCTTTTCCCCTTCGCTCGTGCAGCCTTGATATGTCTAAGCCGCCCAAGGGACACAGACCTTGCCTCAACTATCACATAGGCAGATGTCACGCCCCTTGTATGGGGTATGAGACGCCCGAGCAGTATGCCGAAACGATAGCCAAAGTCGTGTCATTTTTGCAAGGCAACGACAAGTCGGTAGCGAATATTCTCACCCAAAAGATTCAAGAGGCGTCCGAGCAGACGGAATACGAGATTGCCTTGATGTATAAGCACAAACTCGCCGTACTCGACAAACTTATTCGTCGTCAAGTGACGGCTTTACCTAAGGATTTTGACCTTGATATATTCGCTATAGCTTCCAACGGTCTCAACGTCGTCGTGTCCACGCTTTTCGTCAGGGCGGGCAAGTTGGTGGGCTCGGACAAACAAGTAGTAGACAGTCTTTGCCTCACCGAGCAAGACAGCCTATCCAACTATATAATGCGCTATTACGACGGCGTTCCGTATATTCCTCAAGAAGTCGTCACTAGCGTGACGCTCGAAGACGCCGACGTTTTGGCAGAATATCTCGGCGAAAAGAAGGGTAAGAAGGTCAACGTCATCACACCGCACCAAGGCGTGCGCAAACAACTCGTCGATATGGCGATGAGCAATGCGTGCGACTATCTCGACAAGTCGCTATCGCTCAAAGAACGTCAAGACAATATGACGGTGGGAGCAATGATACAGCTGCAAGAATTTCTCAAGCTTTCCCGCATGCCTATCCGCATGGAATGTTACGACATATCTCATATATCGGGCACCAACAAGGTAGGCTCGATGGTGGTCTTTATCAACGGGCAACCCGCCAAGTCGCACTATCGCAAGTTCCATATCAAGACGGTAGAGGGCAACAACGACTTCGAGAGTCTCAAAGAAGTGCTCAGACGAAGGATAGCCCGCTTGCTTGACGACCAAGAGAAGGACGAATCATTTTCTTCCAAGCCCGACCTTATCATCATAGACGGCGGCAAAGGACAACTCAGCAGCGTCATGCAAGAGGTGCGCCAAGCGGGGCTTAGCGGCGTAGAAATCGTAGGACTTGCCAAGAGCGAAGAGGAGATTTTCTTTCCGGGGCAATCTCAGTCGGTGCTCTTACCGCGCAACAGTTACGCGCTCAAGCTCGTACAGCGCATAAGGGACGAGGCGCATAGGTTTGCCATAACTTTCCATCGCAACGAGCGTAAGCGCACGCAGACCAAGAGTAGACTTACAGACGTGGCGGGAGTGGGCGAAGTCAAGCAAAAACGCCTTATAGAGGCTTTCAAGACTATGGACAATATACGCAACGCAAGCGTGGAGGACTTATTGCTCGTCAAGGGTATGGATAGACCGACGGCAATGGCTATATACGAGCATTTTCATGTAGGCGAGGCGCAGGAAGATTGACATATTATCGCAAAGGATATACAATATAGGCATTATGAAATACAAAGCAATATTTAGTGATTTTGACGGCACGCTATATCGTAGCGATTACACTATATCGCAGACCAACAAAGATGCGATTCGTCGCTATATCGAGGCGGGCGGACATTTTATTCTCGCTACGGGCAGACTTTTTCAGTCCATATTACCTAAAGCCAAAGAACTCGGCTTGCGTGGTGACCTGATATGTTATCAAGGCGCGGGAGTATATGACATTGAGACAAGGAAACTCAAATACAGCAACTTTTTCGAGCAGTCGCTGGCTTTGGAAGTAGCGGATTTTTTGGACGAGCGCAAAGAATTAGTCGGCATGGCATACGTGGACGACGAGTGTTGCGTGCAGTACAAAAACCCATATACCGACAAGTTTGCCATGGTATGTCAGATAGCATACAACGTGACGGGCAAGACGTTGCACGATTTTCTTTTGGATAGCAACCCGCCTATGAAGCTCATTGCTCTCATCGACTCCGAAAAGGCACCGAAACTTGTTGAAGAAGCAAGACAAAAATTCGGAGATAGGGTAGTTATGTGTCGTTCCAATCCCGTGATAGTGGAGTTTTTACCCGTCGGAATCAACAAGGGGAACGCCGTGAGAGAAGTGTGCAAAATGCACGATTGGAGCCTTGACGAAGTAATCGCCGTGGGCGATAGCGAAAACGATATTTCTATGATAGAGACGGCGGGATTGGGCATAGCCACCGCTAACGCTTTCGAAGTGACTAAGAGCAAGGCGGATTTTGTCAGCGCGTCCAACGACGACGACGCCATTGCACAAATAATATACAAGTTTTGCTTGGACGAGCAGAGCTAACGGAGGGTAGTATGGAAGTCAATATGGAAGAAGAACTCACCGTCAAGACTGTCAAACTCGGGCAGTTTTGCAAGGCTTGCGGGCTCAATATCATAGTTGGCAGCGAAGACGATGACGTAACCTTTACTTCTATGCTCGTCAATCGTCCGGGGCTTTTACTTGCGGGTTTCGAGGATTATTTCGGAGCGGGCAGAGTACAGCTCATAGGTTTTGCCGAACACTACTATTTCGATTCTTTGGATAGCGACGCCAAAGTCAAGACCATAGAGAGGCTGTGCACCAAAGATATACCTTGCATAATCTACGCAAGGCAGTTGCAACCCGACGTCTTGGCTGTGGAGGTTTTTCGCAAAAACAACATTCCCGTTTTGCAGTCGGCGTGCACGACCACACAGCTCAACACCACCGTTGCCGATTATCTTCAAAACTTGCTTGCACCAAGCATATCTTGCCACGGCACGTTGTTGGACATCAGCGGTACGGGTGTATTGATAACGGGCGATAGCGGACTAGGCAAGAGCGAAACGGCGTTGGAGCTCGTACATAGAGGACACCGATTGGTTGCCGACGACGCCGTCATTATCAAAAAGGTAAACAACGAACTCGTGGGTAGGGCACCAGACAACATCAAGTTTTTTATGGAAGTTAGGGGCATAGGCATTATCGATGTGCGTACTCTTTACGGTGTAGGAGCGGTGCTTGACAGCGAAGATATTCACCTGGTCATCGAACTGCAAAAGTGGAAGGACGATATGGACGGTATCGAGAGACTTGGCAAAAACCAAAGCGAAACAACCATTTTGGGCGTCAAAAAGCCAAAGATCGTATTGCCCGTTATGCCGGGTAGAAACCTTGCCATAGTCGTAGAAGTCGCCGCAAGGAACTTCCGTCTCAAAGAGTTCGGCTACGACCCTCTCAAAGAATTGATGAACAACGCCAAGATAACGGAGTGATAATATGACCAATTACGAAATGATGAAACTTGCCGAAAAACTCGACGAGGACTGTGACGATATATTTGCAGAATTTTGCTCTCTCTACAACGCCGAAGACTACGATTCCGACCCCGAAGCCTTCAAACGCAAGTACAAAGAATTTTATACCGACATCAAGCTATCTCACAAAGAGGACTGGTAAACAAAAAATAGGCTTTGCCGCAGTTTTGATAGCAATTTTCGGTTAATTGTAGTCATGTACGCTTTTATTAACGACTGCAATCAAAAACGACCTTAAGTAAACTGCAATAAACATAGGGATTTTTAGAATAATTAAAAACTAAGTATATTGTATTTTTCAAGCGGTTAAAAAAGAAAACGAGAACTTGGACGGAAAATCCAAGTTCTTTTTCTATTCTCAAATATAGATAAGGATTTCCCATATGCTTTATATGCAAAGTGTAAGTCGCGGCACTTTTCTTTTTGTTTACAAAAATTATTACCTCTTATTATTGCAGATGATCTTGATAAAATTATTTATATATGTTATAATAATTCAAATAACTTATAGATTACCTTGTAGGAGATAAAAATGTATATAAATTATAATTCATGAGGGGAGATTCTTATAGACATATTAGAATGTATGAAACAACATTTTTAATCCTACTTAAAAAGTTTTAACCGATAATAAGATGGCTGCGAAATCTTTATAAAAGTTATAGACTATTTTTACTATTACGAAGTTGAAAATTAAAGGAACAACACATATATGGAAAAAATACAAAGATTACAAAAGGCAAAATTATATTTGGAGATGTTGGCTTGCTCTATGGATCCCACTAATCAAGAGTTTATTGAAAGTGAAGTCTTACAGAAGAAAGAAATTAAAGACATGTTAAAATATGTTTCCACTGTATTGGAAGAATTGATAGGAAACAATGGAGAAGTTATAAAAGTAATAAAACCAATAAATTTTCAAGCTTCAAAAATAAATAAACAAGCAATTGTATTATCAAATGCCCCTATTCAGCTATCAGCCCTAATGGCTCGTATTAACAAACAAGTAGATACGAAGACAATGCAAAAATTGGGAGTGAGTAAGGTTTCTAAATGGCTCGTTGAGCAAGGATATTTAGTAAATGAAAAAGTTTCTATCATTAAAGAAGTTTCTCAATTGACGATAACCGATAATTCAGAAAGCTTTGGTATTGTAATAGATAACAAAGTTGATGAAAAAACAGGAGAAATTAAGCCGTGTGTATTATTAACTCGAAAGGCTCAAGAATTTATCGTAGACAATTTAGAAAATATTTTGGATGAAGAAAATTCAAATGATAAACAAAAAGATGTTTCAACATCAACTAATTGTTCTATGAGAGGACAACTTTGGTCTAAGGATGAGGAAGATAAGCTTGTTTCCGAGTATATAGAACAAAAACTTTCTATTAGTGAAATTGCGAAATTGCATAATAGAAATAATGGCGGTATAAGCGCCCGATTAAAAAAACTCGGATTAATAGAATAATTTTAGGAGACTTTTATCATAACAAGTTGTGACAGTAAGGCTATTTAGGAGGGAATATGGAATCAATAATATTTATTGACAGTGAAATAACTAATGAAGGCGCAATCGCCGATTTAGGGGCAGTCAAAGAAACAGCTCAATTTCACTCTGCCAACAAGCAAGAATTTTTCGAGTTTGTTAAAGGAGCTGATTTTGTTTGTGGTCACAATATAATTCATCACGATTTAAAATACATTGATGGATTGATTAATGCAAATAATACACCGAATTACATAGATACGCTTTATTTATCTCCGCTTGTCTTCCCTAAAAAACCTTATCATAAATTGCTAAAAGACGATAAACTGCAGACGGACGAACTCAATAATCCGCTCAACGACGCAATCAAAGCGAGAGATTTATTTTATGATGAAGTCAACGCTTTTCTCTCATTATCCCCTAAAATGAAGTGGATTTTATGTGCTTTGTTATATCCTTATCCTGAATTCCAAGGATTTTTTAAGTATATAAATTTTAAGCCTTACGGGCTAAACGAGTACGCTATACAAAGTGAGTTTGAAGGCAAAATATGTGCGAATGCAGATATTAGCTTAATGATGAAGTATTATCCTGTAGAACTTGCCTATGCTTTAGCTATTATAAACTGTGATGATAAAACCTCTATCACTCCTCCTTGGGTTCTTAAAAATTATCCTAAAGTAGAAAACGTTATAAAATTTTTAAGACATACGCCGTGCGAGAGCGGTTGTAAATATTGTAGCTCAAAGTTAGACATACATAAACAGCTAAAGAAATTTTTTGGGTTTGATGAGTTTAGAACTTATAATGGCGAACCACTTCAAGAAAAAGCCGCTGAAGCAGCAGTAAGAGGAAAATCCCTACTTGCCGTTTTCCCTACGGGTGGCGGAAAATCTATTACGTTCCAACTCCCTGCTTTAATGGCAGGTGAAGCAATTCACGGGTTAACGGTTGTTATCTCGCCGCTTCAATCTTTAATGAAAGATCAAGTCGACAATCTTGAAGAAAAAGGTCTTGCCGAAGCGGCTACAATTAATGGGTTATTAAGCCCTATTGAAAGAAAAGAGGCACTTGACAGAGTTTCAAACGGCACGGCATCTATGCTTTATATTTCGCCCGAGCAGTTACGTTCTAAAACTATTGAGCGTTTGCTAATGTCAAGAAACGTTGCACGTTTCGTAATTGACGAAGCACACTGTTTCTCGGCGTGGGGACAAGATTTTAGGGTTGATTATTTATATATAGGCGACTTTATTAAAGAACTTCAAAAGAAAAAAGGATTAAAAAACCCTATTCCCGTTTCCTGTTTTACCGCAACGGCGAAACAAAAAGTAATAACCGATATATGCGATTATTTTAAGAAAAAATTGGATATTGACCTTGAAATCTTCGCTACTAATGCAACGAGAAAGAATCTGCATTATGCCGTTTTATATAAAGAAACGGAAGATGAAAAATATAACACGCTTCGTTCGTTGATAGAAGCAAAGAAATGTCCCACTATCGTTTACGTTTCAAGAACGAAAAGAACATGGGCGCTTGCCGAAAAACTTACTAACGACGGATTCCCTGCAAGACCATTTAACGGCAAGATGGAATCTTCCGAGAAAATAGCAAACCAAGAAGCCTTTATTAAAAATGAAGTGCAAGTTATCGTTGCAACTTCTGCTTTTGGTATGGGCGTAGATAAGAAAGACGTTAAATTAGTTATCCACTATGACATTTCCGATTCGCTTGAAAATTACGTTCAAGAAGCAGGTCGTGCAGGACGTGATCAATCGTTAGAAGCGGAATGTTACGTCTTATATAGCGATAATGATTTGGATAAGCATTTTATATTGCTCAATCAAACCAAATTGAGTATTAGCGAAATTCAACAAGTTTGGAAAGCAATTAAAGATATGACCAAAACTAGAAACAAGATTTGTTGCTCTGCTTTGGAAATAGCAAGACAAGCAGGTTGGGACGATTCCGTTGCTGATATTGAAACAAGGGTAAAAACCGCTATCTCCGCTCTTGAAAATGCAGGATACGTTAAACGTGGAAGAAACGTCCCGCGCGTTTATGCTACAAGTATTTTAGCTAAAAATATGCAAGAAGCATCCTATGTGATAGAAACGTCTCAATTATTTAATGAAACGGATCGTTTGTCGGCGAAAAGAATAATTAAATATCTTATTTCAAGTAGAAGTCGAGCCGATGCAGGCAATGACGATGCCGAATCAAGAATTGACTATATTGCCGATAATCTTGCTATAGCGAAAGAAGAAGTAATTGATATTGTTAATCGAATGAGAGAAATAAAACTTCTTCAAGATGCGCAAGATATGACGGCGTATATTAAACGCACGGAAGCTCAAAATAAAGCTTTGATTATTCTTGAAAAATTTATGAGACTTGAAGGCTTTATCTTATCAAAACTCGAAGAAGAAGGCAGCAGTTTCAACTTGAAAGAATTAAACGATGCCGCCATTAAAGAAGGTATTAAAGCTTCAACCGTAAAAAATATAAGAACCATCAACTATTTTTGGACGATAAAAGGCTATATACACAAAAGTGAATTTAACTCTCAAAACAGAACAGATTATATCCCTACAATTGCAGTTGAAAAACTGCTGGCAAAATTAGATAAAAGATGTAACGTTTGTAGATTTATTGTTGAAGAATTGTATCGTATGAGTGAAAAAGCGCCCGTAAAACAAGATGAAGAAGCTCTTGTGGAATTTTCTTTAATCGGTTTATACGAAGCATACAAGGAAACGCCAAAATTAGAAATCTATGATACGCCTGTAACGTCTGGCGATATAGAAGATGCTCTTTTATATCTTTCAAAAATAGGCGCGATTGCATTGCAAGGTGGTTTCTTAGTTTCTTACAATGGAATGGAAATCAAACGTCTTGTAATGGACAATAAGATACGTTATAAAAACGAAGATTATCGTTTATTAAGCGAATTTTACAAGCAGAAAATACAACAAATACATATTGTAGGCGAATATGCTAATTTAATGGTGCGTGATTATAATGCGGCATTACAATTCGTAAACGATTATTTCCAAATGGACTTTAAGCGTTTTATAGCGAGATATTTCAAAGGAAGTCGTGCTGCAGAAATTGAAAGAAATATTACGCCAGAAAAGTACAATCAATTGTTTGGAGAACTTTCGGATAAACAATCTGAAATTATTAATGACGACGAATCAAAATATATAGTAGTTGCCGCGGGTCCGGGGAGCGGAAAAACAAGAGTATTAGTTCATAAATTAGCATCACTTCTTTTGCTTGAAGACGTAAAGCACGAACAGCTGCTTATGGTTACGTTTTCTCGTGCTGCTGCTACGGAATTTAAGAAACGCCTTATCAAGTTGATAGGCAATGCAGCTGCATTTGTGGAAATTAAAACCTTCCATTCCTACTGTTTTGACTTGTTAGGTAGGATTGGTAGCCTTGAAGAATCGGAAAACGTGGTTAAATATGCGGCGGAACTCATTAATAACGGTGAAGTCGAATTGGGCAGAATAACAAAAACCGTTGTCGTTATTGACGAAGCGCAAGATATGGATAAAAATGAATTTGCTTTAATAAAAGCGCTTATGAATCGTAACGACGATATGCGTATTATTGCCGTTGGGGATGACGATCAAAATATATATAAATTTAGAGGCTCGGACTCGAAGTATCTTAAAGAACTCATTGAAGATTATGGCGCGAAGAAATATGAGCTGACCGAAAATTATAGAAGTGGTAAAAACATTATAAATTTTGCCAACGCCTTTGCAAAAACTATACAATCAAGAATGAAAACGGACAATGTTGTTCCCGTTAACGATTTTGAAGGTGTCGTTAGGGTAACAAAGCATAATTCACACCTCGAGCAACCTATAGTAAACGAAATTATTGAAAGGAAACATAAAGGCTCGGTATGCGTTTTAACTAGGACCAACGACGAGGCGTTAAGGGTATTGGGGTTACTTAATAGAAGTAATGTGCCTGCAAAACTTATTCAATCAACAGACGATTTCCAAATGAATAACCTTGTTGAGGTAAGATACTTCTTAAAGCAAATAGATAATGAGTTGAAAACGCCTGTAATCTCGGACGCATTATGGAAAGTTGCCAAAGAACGTTTAGAAAGATTCTACGGCAAAAGTTCATGCTATGAAATCTGCTTAAAGATGCTTCTGGATTTTGAAAAGATAAACAAGACCAAATATAGAACGGATTTAGAAGAGTTTATCAAAGAATCAAAATACGAAGATTTTTATACGGAAGAAAAGGAAACGGTATTGGTATCTACTATACACAAATCGAAGGGGCGTGAGTTTGATACAGTCTATATGCTTTTGAACAATGCTCCTTATGAGGACGACAATGAAAATCGAAAAATATACGTTGGTTTAACAAGAGCAAAACAAGAATTATATATCCACTACAATAACAACTTTTTTGATAATATTGCAACCGATATAGTATGTGATGAAAAAGTTTACGAGGAGCCTTCGGAAATCGTGTTACAACTTTCATATAGGGATGTTGTTCTGGATTTCTTCAAAGACAATCAAGACACCATTATCAAATTGCGTAGTGGCGATATTTTACAGTTGGACGAAGAACACCTTAGTGTGGTAATTGATGGCAAAGTTGTAAAAGTAATTAAATATTCAAAAGCCTTTAAGGAGAAGTTAGCGTCTCTAAAGGCAAAAGGATTCGAGCCAATCGCAGCAACGATTAGATTCATTATGGCTTGGAAAGGAAAAGATGATGAAAACGATACGTCAATTATTCTTCCTGACTTGTGTTTGAAGAAAAACATTTAAATCTTTCAAATAAATATCCACCCACTATTGAAGTGAACCCAAAAGTTTAGACAAAAATTAAATATTAAATCATTTGCGAATGA
>CAMBZZ010000017.1 GCA_945872615.1 uncultured Clostridia bacterium
AACTCAATCTCAAATAATTTAATGTTTTCTGTCCAAACTTTTGGGTTCACATCAATTATCAGGTCGCTTTTGCTTTGGATTTTTTGCTAAGAGCATAGGTATAATCATATCGCCTTATTGTTGAACGCAACAAGTAACCGCAAGCACATCCAACTTATTAAAGCAATACTATTGCCACGATGGGAACAATTTGATAAAGACGTAGTCGCCGTCGAGAGTCCCCGTGGATATATAGTTGCTGCACTCGTGCATTACGTAAAAGTTGGATTCTACTTTCCAACCCGTAAAGGTCTTGCCCTCTTGTGTAGGGATTGTTAGCCCTTGCCCGAAGTCGTCTAGGTCTAGATAAGTATAGTATTGATATTCTATCAAAAACCAAACGGGTCTGGCGATAAACTCTCCTTCCTCTTCCTCTTGAGGAAGGGGCGTTATCTCGCCTACCGCCACTTGCACTCTCAAACCGAGCGAGAGCGCCTTGGCAATAAACTCTTCTATCTCCATATTGTAAGACGTTGCGTAAAATTCTGCCACTTGATAACGATTTTCGCTGTCCTTATATCTACCTAAATCTTGATATATAAGCATTGCGTTGTAGTAATCTTTTTTGAGCATCTTCGAGCCTGCATCGGCATAGCGTAGATTGGGATTGACAAACCCAATCATAAAAGCCACCGCGCCGATAAGTACTACGGCACACACTACGGTGAGTATGATTATCGGTTTTTTGCGAACGTCGTTCATAAGCTGTCCTCCTTTAATCATATCCTAAGCGATTGGCGGGCTGTTTGTCTGCACCGTTTTGAAAACAATGCAAAAATATCACGCATCTTTTTTGAAAAAATAAAACGTTGCAAAGTTATCGGGCGTCTTTTTGCTTTTTGACATATAAAATCTTGAAAATACAATAAAACAAACCTACCACGCTTGCTATTATTGCAAATATAGTGCAACAAGCCACAGCCACCGTCTTGAAAGCAGACACCTCACCGAGATAGGTGTGAATACTCCAAAAAATACGTTGTCCCCACAGCGCAATAAGCACGCACGTGACGACAAGCGCAACTATCGCCGTCGCGCTAATAACAATCTTTTTGGCTAACGCGGCGGCAGGACGAGTTGATTTTTTGTCGGAAGTATTAGTAGGTGTCGCGACGGGTTGCGCGGCGGCAAAGTAACCTTGAGGTAAAGCAAAAGCTCTCTCTACGTCCTCTAAATGCTTCTTGGACGGCGTTTGTTTTTCTCTCTCCCATAGAGAAATCGTATTGCGCTCTACCCCTATCCGCTCGGCAAAATTCTCTTGCGATAGCCCCAGTGATATGCGTAAATGCTTGATTCGTTGTCCTACTCTCATACTCTCTCCTTGCAAGTATTATATCATATTGCTACCGCCTTTTCAATATCAAAATTTAGCAAATATAGCCTTGCACTCCGTAATAATTCTCAGTCTTTTCGGCTGGTCGCTAGAAGTGGCTTGCGGCGTAATGACGACAACGTTATACTCTGCCGATATACAATCGGTTTAGATATTACGTATCGTCAATATATCGTAAAATGAAGCATGGTCGAAGAGCTTTTTTCGCTTTTGATAAATCTTTAGCAAAAATATCCGCTCGAGCGAGCGGATATTTTGATTGTCCAATACAATATAGAATATCGTCGAATATAGTATACGTCCGATATTATTTCTTAACCAAAACCTTCTTGAGGTGAGCGAATCTTGGAAGACCGTCCTCGAGAGGTGCTTTGCAGTCGCCTTGAATGAGTGGCAAAGCGTAGTCAACGTAGTCTTGCGAAAGCATTGTGCCGTCGTTGATAATCCACTCGGCAGGAATCTTCTTCTCGGTGTTGGCAGCCTTAGAAAGACCTACTACGCCGATTTTGCACTTATACTTGCCGTTCGCACCCGTGGCTCTCTTGAGTACGACCATCTTGTCGGTGGTGCCTTTGACTGCGTACTTAACGGCAGCGGCACCCGACTTGAAGGCTTCTTCTACGTCAACCTTGGAAGCAAGGTGAGCGCCGCATCTTTGCATAAGGCTAAATTCGATAGCTCTGGTCTTGTGTCCGAACTTCTCTTTGCACAAGTTGCTGAGTGCCGCGCCTACGCCACCGAGTTGAGCGTGTCCGAAGCTGTCTTTAGCAATATTCTTGTTGAGAGTTTCTGCGATGAGTTCACCGTTTTCGTTGGCAATACCCTCGGAGATGGCAATCATACATTTGCCGTTGTTCTCAGCAAGTTTCTTCTCAACGTCGGCAAGGAATTTGTCGGTGTTGAAAGGAACCTCAGGAAGATATATAAGGTCGGGACCGAGTCCTTTGTAATTAGCCAAAGAAGCTGCGGCAGTCAACCAACCTGCGTGTCTACCCATGATTTCTACTACGGTAATCATTGGGGTGTCGTATACGTTGGCGTCAAGTTTGAGCTCCATCATAGTAGTAGCTACGTACTTAGCTGCAGAAGCGTATCCAGGGCAATGGTCGGTACCGTAAAGGTCGTTGTCGATAGTCTTAGGCACGCCCATAACTCTCATTTCCCAATCGTTCTTTTTCATAAACTTGCTGATTTTGTTGCAAGTGTCCATAGAGTCGTTGCCACCGTTGTAGAAGAAGTATCTGATATTGTACTTTTTGAATACTTCGAGCAATCTCTTGTAGTCGGTATCGTCCTTCTTGATGTCCTTGAGTTTGTATCTTACCGAGCCGAGCGCGGACGAAGGAGTGTTTTTGAGAAGCATAAGTTCGCTCATATCCTCTTGAGACATGTCGTAGAATTCTTCGTCAAGCACACCTTTGATACCGTGAGCCGCACCGTATACCGCAGTGATACAGTCTTGTTTGAGTGCCTCGGTGAATACGCCTGCGGCACTTGCGTTGATAACGGATGATGGTCCGCCCGATTGACCGAACATCAATGCACCTACCAATTTCTTTTCCATAAGTAAACCTCCAAAATAATTAACTTCCTAATATTGTTGCTGTCTTATACAGCTCTTTGTTGAATATTCTCGGCATAGCTAAAGCCTCTGCTATGTCGTCGTCGATGATTTGGTTGTCGCGAATGCCGACCACTCTGCCTCCCTTGTCGGCTTTGAGCAAGTCGACTGCTCTCACCGCAAACTTGGCACCGAGCATACGGTCTTGCATAGAAGGCGCGCCGCCTCTTTGGATATATCCGAGCGTCGTCGTCTTGATACTACCCTCAACTCCCTTGGCTTTGAGTTGAGCCTTGAGTTCTTCGGCTTTGCAAACTCCCTCGGCAAGGACGATGATGTCCGAAGTCTTGCCAAGTCTTTGGTTACGCCTGATACCTTTGACTACGTTGTCGATATTAAATTCTACTTCGGGCACTAAAATCAGCTCAGCACCGCCGCCGATACCTGCGTATAGGGCGATGTCGCCGCACTTCCTACCCATAACCTCTATGATACATACGCGGTTGTGCGAGGTCATCGTGTCGCGCAAGTTGTTGATTGCGCCAAGCACCGTGTTGCAAGTGGTGTCAAAGCCCAAAGTAAAGTCGGTATAGGCAAGGTCGTTGTCGATAGTGCCGGGAATGCCCACCGTCTTGACGCCAAACATCTCGTACAAGTCCTTAGCGCCTCTAAAACTTCCGTCCCCGCCGATGACTATCAAGCCTTCGATGCCGTAGTCGTCGAGAGCGTCGACGGCTCTTGCCATAACCTCTCTCTCCTTAAACTCGGGACATCTTGCCGTCTTGAGCATCGTGCCACCGCGCTGAATGATGTCGGACACGCTACGCTTGTTCATAAGATTAATACTGCCTTGCAACAAGCCCACGTATCCTTGATTGATGCCGTACACTTCGAGACCTTGGTCGATGGCGTACCTAGTGACCGCTCTAATACAAGCGTTCATTCCCGGTGCGTCGCCGCCGCTGGTCAATACTCCTATCTTTCTCATTGTTCGTCTCCACAAATAAGCTGACCGTATTTGGTCAATACGATAGCCTTTCCTCTAATTTTCATAGCGGAAATATTCTCGGTAAATTGCACCAAAAGCACTTCGTTTTTGTTGATGCTCTCGGTATGATGAGGCTTGGTACCGTCACCTCTGGTCAAGCCTATAATCTGAACATTGTTGTCCAACGCTTTGATAGCAACGTACTCTCCGCCGATATATTGGTTGTCCATAATTACCTCTTTGTTGATAATTTTAGCATATTTTTTGAATAAATACTACTTTTTTTTATTATTTAGATACTTATTCTTTAATTATTATGTTTTCCGCCCCGACGATCGCCTTGATTTGGTTGACGACGTTGGTGCGACAGGCAATTTTTTCTTCGAGTTTGTACAGCGTTTTTTCAAACTGCACGAAGGTTTCCGCCTTGCCGGGAGCGTTGCGACACACCGCTTTGATAGCAGCAAGTTGGCTCATATCCGAAATTTTGACGTACACCCTTTGCGACTTCTCCTGTCGTTTTTCTTCGTCGTCCGTGGCGCTCGGCTTAGATACGAAACCGTCGTTTTCCCAGTCGCTGACGTCGCTGACGACTATGGATACTCTATCGCCCACGGTATTGATTCTTCCCCTTATCTTGACTATCTTGTCGTCTTGTAAAGAATTGGAATACTTAGCAAGTACCGCAGGGAAAAATACCAATTCTATCGAGCCGTACAGATCTTCCAATTCTCCGTACGCCATAAGTTTGCCCTTTTTGGTAACGCTCTTTTTGAAATGATTGAGCATTCCGCCCAAAATGACCTCTTTGTCGGAGTATTTGGCTGCGAGTTCCGCTCTTTCGTCAATTACCCCCTCTTCGCTATCTTCTTCGTCGCCGGCAGCAGTAAGGAGAGGGGCAATGAGCGACAAGTTGAAGTCGAATTGTTCGAATGCCTGTCTATACTGCTCTAAAGGATGTCCCGTCATATAAATGTTGAGCACTTCCTTTTCGTAAGCATACTTTTGACGAGAATCCAGCTCTTTAATCTCGGGAATATCGTCTTGGAGGGCGCTGTCGTCGCCCAATAAATCGAACAAACTCATCTGCCCGTCGCAATGTTTCTTTTTGGTATTGTTGTACGTTGCAAGCAAGTTTTCGTAGCACGCAAGCAAGGATGCCCTCGTGTGCCCGAAACAGTCGAAGGCTCCGCCCTTGATGAGGGCTTCGAACATACGCTTGTTGATAGTGCCCGCGGGAAGTCTGTTGAGCATATCTCCTATCGACTTAAATTCGCCGTTTTGTTGACGCTCCTTGACCAGCACTTCCATTGCGGCTTGTCCCACGTTTTTGATACCGCATAGACCAAACCTCACGGCGTCGTCTTTGGCACGGAAGATATAGTCGCTCTTGTTGATGTCGGGTTGGAGCACTTGTTTGCCCTTTTCTCTCAAAAATGTGAGATATTTGGCTATTTCGTCGGCTTTGGTGATACGGTTGTTGATAACCGCGGCGACCAATTCTACCAAATAATAGCGTTTGATATATCCCGTTTCGTACGCCAAGACCGCATACGCCGCAGCATGCGACTTGTTGAAGGCGTACTTGGCAAAGCTCTCCATATCGTCGAAGATTTTGCTCGCAATTTCGGCAGGAACGCCTCTCTTGACGGCTCCGTCAACGGCAAGCTCGTGCTTTTGGACAATCTCGCCCAGTTCGTTACGCTTCTCCTGCTTTTCGGGACAACCGTTGATAAAGATGTCCTTTTCTTTCTTCATTACGTCGACTTTCTTTTTACCCATTGCACGACGCAAAATGTCGGCTCTGCCCAAAGTATAACCCGCAAGTTGTTGCACGACTTGCATAACTTGCTCTTGATACACCAGACACCCGTAGGTCATATTGAGAATAGGCTCCAACAACGGGTGGTCGTAGGTTATCGTCTCGGGATTGTGCTTGGCGCGCACATAGGTAGGTATGCTATCGATAGGACCCGGTCTAAACAGCGAGATGCCCGCTATGATGTCTTCCAAACACTCGGGTTGCAAGTCCATCATAAACTTTTTCATACCCGCCGACTCCAGTTGGAATACGGCGTCGGTTTCGCCCGAGCTGATGAGTTTGTACACCTCGGGGTCTTCGTAACCCAACTTTTCGAAGTCTATCTCTATGCCGTAGTTTTCTTTGATATATTGCTTGGCTTTACTGAGGTCGGTAAGTGTAGTAAGTCCCAAAAAGTCCATCTTGAGCATGCCGAGTTCTTCAACTTCGTCCTTTTGGAATTGGGTGGTAATATCGTTGCCGTTGCGCTGCAAAGGCACGTAGTCGGATATGACTTCTTTACATATTACCACGCCCGCCGCATGCTTGGAACAGTTGCGCGGCATGCCTTCGATTTTGAGAGCCATATCGATTACTCGGCGCATTTCGTCGTCGTTTTCGTACATTTCGATGACTTCGGGGCACTTGCTTGCCTCCAATTCCGCCCTCTTCTTTTCTCTCTCCTCGGGGTCTTTGATGTCGTCCACGCTCACCCTGCCTAGCACCATATCGAGGGTAAGTCCCGGGGTATTAGGTATGGCTTTGGTGGTCTTGTTGACCTTGTCAAGGCTGACGTCCATTACCCTCGCTACGTCCTTGATTGCCCCCTTGGCTTTCATAGTACCGAGTGCCAAAATTTGGCAAACCTTTTCTTTGCCATATCTGCGAATAACGTAATCTATTACTTCGCCTCGCCTATCCATGCAAAAGTCTACGTCAAAGTCGGGCGCCGACACTCTCTCGGGATTGAGGAAGCGCTCGAAGAGTAGATTGTACCTTAGCGGATCGACGTTGGTGATATGTATGGCGTATGCGATGATACTGCCTACGCCGCTACCACGACCTGCGCCAACGGGTATGCCTTGCTGACGCGCGTAGTTGATAAAGTCCCACACGATGAGATAGTATTCGTCAAAGCCCATTCGGTGAATGATGCCGAGTTCGTACTCCGCTCTCTCCACGATGTCGGGGCGTAAAGGTTCGCCGTACCTCTTCTTGAGTCCGTCGTATGCGAGATTGCGTAGATACTGTTCGGGCGTAGAGCCGTCGTCGGGCTTGTACGGTGGCATGAGGTCTTGCTTTTTGATTTCGATATTGCACTTTTCCATTACCTCCACGGTATTGGTTACCGCTTCGGGACACCAACTGAAAAGTTCCATCATCTCGTCATAGTCTTTGAGATAAAACTGGTCGCTGTCAAACCTCATTCTATCCACGTCGTCAAGTTTTTTACCCGTCTGGATACACAACAAAGTATCGTGCATTTCGGCATCGGTTTGCTCGATATAGTGCACGTCGTTGGTTGCCACTACCTTGACGCCGATTTCACGGGCAAGTTTGACTAGCAGAGGATTGATTTTCTTTTCTTCCGCTATGCCGTGGTCTTGAATTTCGATATAGAAGTCGCCTTCGTCAAACATTGACTTGAGCATCAAAGCGTATTGTTTGGCGCTCTCGTAGTCGCCTTGAACGAGATATGACGAGATTGTGCCCGAAAGACAACCCGACAGACATATTACGCCCTTGGTGTGCTGCTTGAGCAACTCGATGTCTATCCTAGGCTTGTAATAGAAACCTTCGACGTATGCCAAACTGTCCATCTTGACGATATTGCGATAGCCCTCGGTAGTCTTGGCAAGCAATACGAGATGGTATCTCTTTTTGTCCTCCTTGTGCATATCGTCGCATACGTAAAACTCGCAACCTATAATAGGCTTGACGCCCTTTTGGCGTGCAGTCTTATAAAAAGTAAACGCACCGAACATGTTGCCGTGGTCTGTAAGAGCACAACCCGGCATTTGTTTGTCAAGACAAGCCGTAAGCAACGGCGACTTTTTACCCTTGGTTATTCTCGCCGCACCGTCAAGCAAACTGTATTCGCTATGCAAATGCAAATGCACGAAAGGTTTGGTTTTTCTTACTTCTTGTTCATCTGCCATCGTACTCTTCCTCCATCGTCAGTATTTTTTTGAGTGCCCTAGCCACGCTCGACTTGCTCATGCCTATCCTTTTGGCAAGCTCCCCCATGCTCTCGGTGCAATCTTCCATCCTTGCCGTGGCGACCTTGTATAATATCGGGTCGATTGCCTCAAGATTTACCTTGGCGGTCAACGCCTCCACCGCTTGCATATATTTGGAATTGGACGCCGTGATTTTGTCGGCGTTGGCGGCAAAAACGTTGGCTTGTCTGTTGATGTTGTTGTTGACCTCTCTCTTGACGAGAATATCGTTGAGAATTATCGCGCTGCGAGAAGCGTGTATAAACGCAAAAAAGTCGCAAATAGTCTCGCTGTTTTTGGTATATACGCCGTAAGACGATCCTCTGTCCGCCACGCTGAACGACAGTCCGCATTGCTCCGCGACATCCGCTATCACGTGGGCAAAATCTTCTTGCAATATATTGAATTCGAGATGATAACCGCCTCTTACGTCTACGTCGTCGGGTATGTATACGCTGCCTACCGTGAGAAAAACGCCTTGCATAAACGTCTCTACGCTGTGACGATTGGTGAGCAATCCCTGTATGGCACTAGCCTCTTCAAGCACTAGTCGGTCTCCGTCAAAATGGGATAAATTCATCTTGGTGAGCATATCGTTGCTATCCTTGGAGCTCACTTGCAAGGTATAGACTTCTCCTATAGCCGTATTGTATTGCAAGTTGATTTCGCAACCGAATATCTCGGTTAGTAGTTGCATAACTTTGAGAGCAAGCGTATCGCTCTTGTATTCGTACTCCAAAGCAATGGCGTTTTTGTATATGGCAACGGAGCCCGCGCATTTGGTGAGCGCGCAAGCAAAGGCAAGTCCCGACTTGCCTCCCACGTCAATCCGGTCGATAATCTCTTGTCTTACTTGTTCGGTGTAATTCATCGTTGATACCTCGACCTAAACTGCGGAATTTTGTGATTGCAGTTGGCTATTCTAGCCTCGGGAATATCGAACTTGTCGATGAGAGACATTGCATACTCCCATTTGCCGATATTTTCTACCTTATGCGCGTCGCTGTTTACGATAAAAGTTGCTCCCGTAGACAAAATATCTTCGATAACTTTGTCGCTTGGCGTCTTATGCCTTGACGACAATTCGATAAACGTACCGTAGTCGGCGCACGCCTTGGCTACCTCTTTGTAGTCGACGTCAAGCCTAAAGCCGAGATGAGTGAGCACGTCGATAGGATGCTTTTTGACTGCGTTGACGTAGGCTCTCGTGTTGGTTGCTATTTGTCTCGAAGACGCCGGCGCAATATAATGCGTAAGTCCGTTGAAAACCAACGAGCCGTAGTATCTGAACTTGGCGGGCTTAGCCGTAAGATGAAATCCTGCCAATACTATATCCAGCCTAGCTACGTCTTCGTCCGTCAAATCTATCTCGCCGTCCTCGCCGATGACGTTGCCTTCGATGCCAAACAAAATTTTGCAGTCGTCAATCGAGGACTGCACGTTGGCTATATCTGCTCTTATTTCGTCGAATCGAGTTCTCGAAACGCCGACCAAAGGATGATTGACCCCGTGGTCGGTGATAGCAATGCAATCAAAACCCAATTTTTGCGCTTGCATAGCGTTGTCAAGCACGCTGCCTTTGCCGTGCGAATATCGGGTATGCGTATGAAAATCACTTGTTATCTCTATCTTTTGCATCGGCTTATCCTTACGTATTTATTATGCGCATTATTTTAATATACGTACTTCATATTCTAAATCAATTCCCGTGCATTTGTCAACTTGCTCTTTGACTTTCTTTGCAAGTGCGACAAAATCCTCCGATGTTGCCCCTCCCGAATTGAGGATAAAATTGGCGTGTTTTTCCGACACGACGGCTCCGCCTACGGCATATCCCTTCATACCCGCGCTCTCTATCAACCTCCCAGCCGAATCGCCGTCAGGATTTTTGAACACGCTGCCGAGTGTGACGCCCTTGGGTTGGGTGCGTTCTCTCTTGTTGTCGTAATACTTTCCTCTGACGGTTACGTCAACGGGAGTGGAGCGGGTCATTTGCAGTTGAGCGCCCAACACCACGCCGCCGCCAAAATCTACTCCTCGATATTGCCAATCGACGTCCTTGCCCAGCATCGTCTTGACGTGTCCTTCTTGCCATAAGTCTACGCTATAAACCAATTCTCCTATACTTCCGCCAAAGGCTCCCGCGTTCATAGCTATCGCGCCCCCTATCGTAGCGGGAATGCCGTGCAATCGTTCTAATCCGCTAAGTCCTATTCTCTTACACTCAGCGGCTATCGCTCCCAAACTCGCCCCGCACGAGGCGTAGACCAAGTTGCCGTCCACGACGAACTTGGACGCCTTCTTGGTGCAAACGACTATCTTTCGATATTTGGTGTCGGGAAAGAGCACGTTGGTACCGTTGCCAACGACCACCCAATCCTTGCCGCAAAGATAGAGATAGTCAAGTGCGCCCACAAGTCCTCTGATAGAGGTGGGATAGACGACGTTTTCTATTCTGCCTCCCGACTTGAATGCCGACATGTTTTTTTGATTTTGCACAATTATACACTCTTGACGCTTGAGTCTGTCTATATTGAAGTCCATATATCACGATATGCCGTGATTGCGCCCATAATGCTATTTTTGGAAAAAAGACGCACCGTTTAGGGTGCGCCTTTTGGTCATATAAAAATTGATTTTTGCCTACACGTATCGAGTTTTAGCGGTTTTTGAACTCGTTGTAGATTGCGTTGATTGCGTTTTCGTAATCTCCCGTCGCCACCGCAACGATGATGTTGAGTTCGCTACTTCCTTGGTCAATCATCTTGATGTTGATATTGGCTTTGGCAAGTGCGGAGCAAAGTCTCGCCGCCATGCCCGGATTGTAAGACATTCCGTGTCCTACCGTTGCTATTAAGCTGACGCCCGTCTTGATTTCGATATGGTCGGGATTGACGGTCTTTTGTATTCTGTCTACGATGACGTCCTCTTTGCCCGCAATTTCGCTGTCGGCAACGACTATGGACAACGTGTCTATTCCGCTTGGCATATGCTCGAAAGAAACGTTGTAGTACTCGAATACCGACAATACTCTTCTGGCAAAGCCGAGTTCCGAGTTCATCATCGACTTCTCGATAAATACTATGCTGTATCCCTTCTTACCGGCGATACCCGTGATGCTAGACTCTTTGATGCGCTCTTGAGGTACTTGAGACACTATCATCGTCCCCTTGGCTTCTGGCATAAAGGTATTGCGAATATTGATAGGAATATTGCTAATTCTTACAGGGAAAATAGACTCGGGGTGCAATACGTTGGCGCCCATATAGGACAACTCTCTGAGTTCTCTATACGAAAGCATTTCGATAGGAGCGGGATTGTTGACAATCCTCGGGTCGGAAGTCAAAAATCCGCTTACATCCGTCCAATTCTCGTAAATGCTTGCGCCCACCGCACGAGCGATTACCGCTCCGCTCACGTCGCTACCGCCACGGCTGAAGGTGTGAACGTTGCCGTTTTCGTCGGCACCGAAGAAGCCCGGAATGACGGCTCTCTCGATATTTTTGAGAGTTTCGCCTACTTTGGCGTTGGTTGCTTCCGCGTCAAACTCTCCTCTGTCGGAAAAGACGAAGATGTCCTTAGCGTCTACGAATTGATAACCCAATTTCTTAGAAAATACCACAGCGCTGAGATACTCTCCGCGAGAAGCGCAGAACTCCGAACTGCGATATTTGAGCATCTCCTCTTCCGCCTTGTCAAGATATGGCTCTATATCAAAATCAAGTCCCAAATCTTGAACGATTTCTCTAAATCTTACTCTGATTTTGTCAAAAGTAGCTTTGCACTCGCCGTTGATTTCGATGTCGTGATAGCAAGCGTAGAGCAAGTCGGTTACCTTGTGGTCTTGAGAATTTCTCTTGCCCGGAGCGGAAACGACTACGTATCTACGGCTCTCGTCCGACAAAACTATCTTGGCGGATTGAGTTATTGCCTTGGCGTCAGCCATAGACGTTCCGCCGAATTTTACAACTTTAACTTTCATTTTTGTCTCCCGATTATAAGGCTGCCTATGCAACCTCGCAATGTTTACTCAACTATTTTACATTGTGACGACCTAATTGGCAAGCGAATTAAATAATTATTTTTTATAACTCGCTTCGTCCGCACTTACGCCACAAAAATCAAAGAACGGATAGAATTATCCGTCCTTGTACTTTATGATATGTCGCTTGGCAAACTGCATTGACTTATCGATTATCGTTGTTCGCCTTGCGATATGCTATTTGATGAGTTTGGCTTCCATATAATAACGTTTGTCCTCGGCGTGTCCCATCGAGAAGGACTTGCGCGGCAATACTCCTCTGCGCGCCACGTAGCCGAACAAACTCTGCTTGGATATGGTAGGCATAAAAATCGCAACGGCGTCGTTTTTGCGAGCGACGTCCAAAGTATATCCCTCCCCGTGCACGTAATCGACGTAAGACTCGTCGTGCCGAGCTAAATAGTCGTCGATTGCTTGCTGAATATCGGCGATAGCGTCGCTCGGAGAAGAATCGATATGCAATAGGTATTGCTTGTCCCTATACGTTGCCGTAGTAGTATCGTCTCCGACTAGGCGGTCTTGCAAATAAGAGATAAACTCTTCGCCTGCGTTGAACATTACCCTATGGATAGGACTAAATTCTAAAGATTCGTCGTGAAGATTGACAAGCTCGCAAAGCGCGTACCTTGCGGGATGCTCGAGAGCTTGCTCGGGCGTTAGCGTCTTTTTAATATTTTCCCAACACTCCTTGGCGGTTGCCAAAGAATGGTTGCCGTCGCCCACCACGAACATGATACTTTGCTCTACTCCGTACTTGGTCTTTGACACCTCTTTGTCGGCAAGTTGTTCTAAGCGGCATCTCACCTTTTCGCTGTCATTAACTCTATATCCGCTCAGCCTGCCTCCGCCCATATTGAGGGTAAAGTCGTATAGTCGTTCCATGCTATCTTTAGCCGAATACAACTCACCCAAAATGCCGTTTTTTTCGTCGTCCATAAGCAACATGACGTGCGGAAGCTCTATGCTCGCTCCCTTGCGTACCGCAATGCGGGCGGGCAATCTCTCAACCACCGTCTTCTCCGTAGCTTTGATGAGTGCGGTATTGCAAGGAGTGTACTCGTAATCGTCCAGGTCTATAGCTATCATCAAGCCTATACGGTGTCTGCCGTCGGCAATTTGTCTGTCGACAAGCACGAAGTCCTCGACTTCGCTAAACACCTCTTGGTCAATATAGGCTTGCATAGTGTCGTTGATGGCTCGAGTGCGCGCCTCTTTGTCGTCTCGCTCCAAATATGCCTCGGGATAGATAAGTCTGAGGGTGCTGTAAGCGTCGCCAACCAAGCCGTCCAGTTGTTGCCAATAATCAAGCTGAGACGTAAACTGGTCGCAAGCGATAACTGCCCACTTGGTAGGGTCGATGTCCTTGCGCGGCAATAGAATTTTGGGAATCTTGACCGTCATAAAAACTTCCTCTCTCTCTTCTTTTCTCTCGTTGGATGCGACAATATGCCGTATGCCATTTTGATTTCTTCAAGCAACTTTTCGGGGGTCATGTATCTCTTGATTTGTCCCGCCTTGACGGTGCTGATGATACCCGTCTCTTCGCTGACAACTATAGAAAATACGTCTGTCTCCTCCGTTACGCCGATAGCGGCTCTGTGACGAGTACCGAGGTCTTTGGCAATGTCGACCTCTTGCGACAAAGGCAAAAAGCACGCCGCAGACAATATCTTGTCGCCCTTGATGATGACCGCGCCGTCGTGGAGCGGACCTTTGGTACTAAAGATACTCTCGATAAGTCCCGCCGATACGTTGGCGCCCAACGCCGTACCCGTGTCAAGCAAGTGAGAAGGAATAGAATTTTTGACTATGATTATCAAAGCACCTATGTCGTTCTTAGCCATATTTTGGCACGCCTTGACTATCTCACCCGCCGACTGCACGAGGCTCTCTTCGCTGAGATTGTACTCCAACTTGTTGTCAAACCTACCGTGCGCAAGTCTGCTGATGATAACCTTGAAGTCAGACTGATACACTACGACGAATGCAACGATAAGGAATATCGTCCAATAGTCGAGTATCTTGAGGGTCATATTCAAAAAGCCGTTGCCGACCACGTAGGACGCTATGCCTACGCCGAAATAAATCAACATATGAAGCGCCCACAAAATCGCCATTCTCAGACTGTTTCTTTTATGAAAAAATACTATCAGAAACACCGATACTAGCAAAAACGATACGAGGTCGAGAAGCGACCACCAATTAAAATTTTGAAAAAATTCTGCCATAATTCCTCCCTTCGTCGTTGTACTATATGCAAAAATTATTTTTTAGAAACCGTCAAACACACCGCCGTCGGACTTGTCGCCAAAATTATCCTTGCCTTGCCCGTCATCGTCAAAGCCGAACACGTCGACACTCTGCGACTTGGTGTTGGCGCGCTTGATTGCGAGATATTTTTCTTTGTCGTCATTGACTCTCTTGCGCACCGCGAACATAAGCAATATCAACGCCGTTACTACAATTATCTTAGGGGCGATGGTCAGCACGCTATTGGCAACGCTCGATTGGGCAAGTCTCGACGGCATTTGACTACGAGAAGAAGTCAATGCTCCGACAAGCGTCTCTCCTTCTCGAGCAATAGCAAGATATACCGCGCTAACTATGCTGTCAAAGCGAGCTTTGATATTATCTTCTCCTACTCTGTCTATCATATTGTCCAAAGTGTCGGCAGGCGTCTGCAACAAGTTCTCTTTGCCGTCCTTTTCCACTCTGCCACCGCTACCCGACTTGTCCCAGTTGAAACTAAGAATCGTGAGAGTAGGTATGCCTTCGTTCATAAAATACATATTGTTGCTGAGCATGCCAACGTGAAAATAATGGTACAGTCCGTTGTCGATAAGAGTTGCCGCTCCTACCTTTTTGTCTTGAGGTACGGATTGAAAGTCAAGACCGTTGACTGTGGCGAGTTGGTCGAAAAAGTCGCCGTAGTCGGTCCTCTTGTCTACGGTATAAAGGTAGCTGTAATCTCCGCCGATAATATTGGATATATCTATCGCAAGCAATACGTCTTGCTTTTGCCGTTCGGTCATATTCTTGAACATATACTCCGCGCCGTTGTAACTAATGGTAGAACAACCGAGAAAGGCAACCGTAAGGTCAAAATCTAAATCCTTGTCACAAAGCAACCTGCAAATAGTCAGCAACGCCGACACGCTTGCACCACTCTCGTAAGAGCCGTCGGCTTGAGTTGCAATGCCGGTATAGGAATATCTATTGTCATATTGCGCCGTCAGCACTATAGTGCCCTTGGATTGCGCGGTTGACGGCTTGGTAAATTGTACGTTGTAACTACTGCCCGAATATACCCTTTCGCCGTCGTCGTAATAATAATTAAACTTTTCTATGCCGGCAACTCCCTCGCTCTCGACTGCCTTAGGCGTATAGCCCCAACTCGTGAGTTGGGTCGCAAGATACTTGCAAAACTCAAAGTCTTTGCCGCTGTCGGGCGTCCTATCGTAATATTGCTCGGCAATCGTCGTGAGATAGCCGTAGGCTTCTTCGCCGGCGCCGACCTTTTGTTGCGGAGCAAGATCAAACTCGGCGTGAGTACAACCCGTGGCACACACCGCTACCAAGGCGACTACTATTGATATTATCGTCAACAAAATCTTCTTTTTCATAAGCCACCCTAAGCGAATATCACGACGAATATCGTCGGAAACAGCGTTGCGCTATACACGAACGGCATCATTTCTTTGCCGTGCTTGCGATACAAAAGCCAATACATAGCGCCCAAAACGATAATTTTGACGCAAATATCTACTAGCGGTCTACCAAGTCCCGAAGCAAGCGGATAGAAAGTCCAAAGCATCTCGGCAATTCCGCTAGTCAAAGCTATGACGATTGCACAAACTTCAAATAGCCTCGTATGCCAACTGCCGTCGAACTCTTGTCCGAAAAACTCCATATTGCGTCCCAAAGAACGTAATACCGAACGCTCCAAAAACATATATACGGCGTATATTATCATAGCCGTCAGTATCGGCATAACTACCGAGAACATCATAGTAACGTACGCGGGAGATACCAAACTGAGCAGTTGTTGCCCTTCTGCCATATACGGCATGATATTGCTAAAAGAACGCACGCTCCACCACGCAGAAAAGACCAAACTAATCGCGAGCGCTATTTTGAGTAAAACATTGATTACATTATTTTTGTCTGCCTTCATACGCCCTCCTTTTTGGATAATAGTTTGGTCATCGCCAGCCACAGAGCCGATTCTTCCTCTATGATATTATTTTTGAACTTGTATTCTAATTCCGACAATTCGTCTACAATCTTTTTGAGACGCGGCACGTATCCCTTGACGGTCTCTTTGCCTTTTGCCACTATGTTTTTGTTGACCTTGAGAGCGTAACCGCTAAGCCCCAAAGTCTTGCCGAGCACCTCGTCCGTAGCGTTGGTGTTGGCAATGAGAAACTCTTTGCGAAAACTCGAAGCGATGATAGAGAGCAAAGCCGAAGGCTTTTCACCGCGTTTCAGCATAGAATCCAACAGTTCCAAGGCTTGTTGATTGTCTCCTCTTTGCAACGCGTTGCTGAGATCAAACATCTTGTTTTCGGCATCGACGGTGGTAATCTCCTCGACGTCGCGTACGGTAATACATTTAGATTCTTGACAATATAGCAGCAGTTTGGCAATTTCGCTCGGAATCCTAACCATATCGAGACCGCAACTATCTATGATACTCTTGATAGCGGCGCGCTCTATCTTGTAACCGCGACGAGCAAAGGCTTTGCCTATATATTGGCTGATTTCGTTCCAATTACCTTTGTTGCAGTCTACTACTATGCAATAATCTTTGATACAAGCAAAGACGTCGGAGCATTCTCTGAGTATCAACACGCAATCTTCGTTGGGGTCTTGCGCATATTCGACGACGGCTTTGACTTCGCTATCGGTCAATTTGATTTTTTCTTTGCTCTTGCCGATATAATACGTTATCAACTTCTTGGCGCCAAAAAGGCTAAAGCTGTTGGCGTTGGCAATCGCCTCCGCAATAGGAGTGGATACGTCGTAATTGAAAATCTCTAACTCGCCCTCTTGGCGAAGTTTGTTTTTGATGGCTTGGATAGCGTAGTTTTCGAGTCCGTAGTCGTCTCCGGACATAGAATATATCGTGCCTAAGCCGTATTTTAGATTTTCGTTGATTTCAAACGCCCTCATTAACCTATAAAGCCCCAAGTATAGTCTTTTATTATATTAGCATTTTTTATTCTAAATGTAAATTGGGAAGGCAAATAATTTTTCATACCTTTTACATATCCGTAATCACTAACTCCGTATTGACCTTGCGTAAGGGCATAATCGACGGGCGGGTCTATGACGATATTAGCTTCGGCATCGACAAGATTGGTGGTAGAAAGGGAGACTTTGACGCCGTCCACCACCGCTTGAGCAAACCTAGGACGAGAGACGTCTACGAAAACGTTGCCGATACGGCAACTGTCGGACTTAGTTAAATCGTAACCGAAAAATTCCAAGCCTCCGTAGAGACATATTTTGTCGCATAGCCAATTTTGCATACAGCTCACTAGATATGCGGCAGTCTCATCCGAAAACTGCTCTACATCGGCTAGCGCTATCGTGTCAATACGGTATAGCCTACGACAATCCAGATAACTGTCTACTAGTTCTCTGCACGTATTGTTCATATTGCCTTTGATAAGCAACACCGTCGTGCCCCGATTGTCGTGGATAAGCGCCATAGAATTGTCTTGGTCGCCAAAGACGTCTATCGTGGCTTGATAGATAGTGGCGTCAAGCACGTTGATTATGCTGTTGACCAGACAAGTAACCGCCAAAATACTAACGAGTATGGTCTTGGGTTTGTGCTCTACGAGGCAGTAGTCAGATACAAAAAACAAAAAGCCAAAGTAAGGAAGAAATACGTACCACGCAGACGATAGGTCAACGACCATAAAGTTTAGCCTAGCACATAACTCTACGAATGATATTACGCCGTTGAAAACTACCGCAATCATAGACAACAACAGTTGCAAAGGCGTCAATATCATAGTCGCTACGATAAGCAAAAGCGCAAACGGGAAAAATATAGATATTATAGGTAAGACGATAAGATTGGCTAGTACTCCTATAAGGGATATTTGTCCAAAATACGCTAGCATTACCGGTAACAGTCCAAAGTTGACGCTTACGGTGATAGCCAATGCTCCGCCTATACGCTTACCCAACCTACTAAAGAGTCTCGTCAAAGGTTTGTAAAGCGTTATAATACCGAACACCGCCCCAAAGCTCATCAAAAATCCTAAATCAAATAACCAAAGCGGACGGACAATCAGCAACACTATCGCCGCTAAGCTGACGGTAGAAAGTAAGTCGTTGCGATAGCCAAGCGAAAGTGCGAGTAAGCTTATTGCTATCATAATAGTCGCTCTCAAAGTGGACGGAGACCAACCCGTTAGATAACAGAAAACAATCAAAAAGCCAATACATATCAACGATTTTAACAATTTGGGGATAGGAACGCGGGAGAGAATAAGCATAATCGTTCCCGCAATAATACCTACGTGCAATCCCGATACCGCAAATAGGTGCGCCGTGCCCGTGGAGCGGAAAGCTTCTACTACACTTTCGCTGAGATTGCCGCTGTTGCCAAAGGTCATGGCAAAGAGAAATTCCGCCGTTTCGTCATTGCATGCACCGTACAAAACCGACTTGCAACGCAATTGTACCTTTTCGAAGGTCTTGAGATAATTGTTAGAAACAACCACGTGCCCGTCAAAGCCTTGGGCAAAATAAGCCTTGTAACGCACGTCGTCGTTGAAGCAAGACATGCTATAAGAGTCGGTGAGCACTGCTCTAAACGGATAAACGTCTGCTCGAAAGGTGAGAACGTCGCCCAAGTTGATGGGCGTAGTAGGCAAGGCGTCTAACCTAAGTATCATTTTGCCTTCACGCTCTTTGCCGTCTACGACAACGTCGTCGAGAATTAATTGCACCTTGCCCTCGACTATGGTGCCGTCGGGTGTAAAGTTGTTGTCGACGCATACTCTACCGCTGACTTGCAAGTTTTCTCCTTGTACCGTAGTCTCCGAATTGATACTAAACCAAGTGATCGTCATGGAGATGCAACCTATGATTGCTACCGTTGCCAGCAACGCGCGACGCTTAAAACGAGTATAAAAAATTGCCAGACAAAGCGTCATAACCGCTAAGACGGCAAATACCGCCGTTGCAATCTTTCCGCCGAATCCGACAACCAGTATTCCTACTACGACCGCTGCACCTATCGTGGGAAGCGGTCGCACGTTGAAAAGTTTTTTCATTGGTAAATGAGTGTATTATTTATTTGCAGAATTTTTTGTTGTACTCTTCGATAGAATTGATGATGACCTTCCTCGCTTCGTCCTTGTGGTACATCTCCAATACCGTCATCGTTTTGCCTTCCAACTGCTTGTATACGCCGAAGAAGTGCTTGATTTCGCTGACGATGTGCGGAGGAAGTTCGGATATATCCTTGTAACAGTTCCAAGTAGGCTCTTTGAACGGTACCGCTATGATTTTGATGTCCTCTTGTCCTTCGTCTATCATGGATATGTGCCCGATAGGATAGCATCTAACCAAAGATAGCGGCGCAATCTTCTCCGAGCAAAGCACCAATACGTCCAACGGGTCGCCGTCATCGGCGTAGGTACGCGGAATAAAACCGTAGTTGGCAGGATAGTGCGTGGAAGTGTACAGCACTCTGTCCAAAATCAACATACCCGTCTCTTTGTCCACCTCGTATTTGTTTTTGCCACCCTTCTCAATCTCAATGCAACACAAAAAGTCGTCGGGCGTTACTCTCTCTGCCCTTATATCGTGCCAAACGTTCATAAAATACCTCCATTTGTATTGATTATACAATATTTTCCAAAATAAATCTATACCTTTGAGCAACAAAAACGACAATATTGCAAAAAAATAATCAAAAAATTGGCTATAAATAATTGATTTTGCACTGCCGTTGTGTTAATATTGTTATGCAAATATGCCGAAGTGGTGGAATTGGCAGACGCGCCGGACTCAAAATCCGGTGATGGCGACATCGTGCGGGTTCAAGTCCCGCCTTCGGCACCACCGCAGGGAAGCACAAGGCTATTGTACTTCCCTGTTTTATTAAAAACCTATGCAGATGTGGCGGAATTGGCAGACGCGCTAGATTCAGGTTCTAGTGAAAGCTTATTTTCATATGGGTTCAAGTCCCTTCATCTGCACCACTACGAGCCTAAATTGAACCATTAGAAAGAATGGGAAAGTTAGGCTCGTATTATTTAATCTTTTTTATCGTTATTTGTTTGCACTATAGCTACATTTATTAGTTCATCCGTATATCGCCGTATATCTTTGTCGCATTTTGATGAAGTATTCAAATACGGTAGATTGTGCACGTTCAAGTACTCTACCTACTTCTGGGAAACTCAAGCCCTTTATACGACACTCCAAAGCAATACGCATATTGTCAGTCAAATTTAGGCTTTCTATGATTTTGTCGTAGACGGTATAGTCTTGTTTCGTTTCCTCTTGTATTTCGTCGTATAGGGGCGTTAAAGCCTCGTAACAAATATTTCGATAGTTGTCGTGTGTCTTTCGGCTCATCAGTTTCATCATTTTCTTGCAACAAACAATCTCGATAGTAATAGGCTTGCCTTTCTTTGAATAGCCTATAACGTCGTTCAAATGCTTTCCGTAATGTTCACAAAGATATAAAGCACCTTCTTGGACTAAATCGTAAGAATCGCTGAAAATATATCCCAAGTCGTTTTTGCGCAGTATATCCACGTATAAATCCGCGTGCATTTTCTGCATACTACTACCCATATATCCTATGAGAAAGCGTGTTTCAACCATAGCAAGTACTTCCGCCATAGCAAGTACGTTGTTTTGAGAGATTTCTTCCTTGAAAATGTTAAAACCATTCTTTTCTTTTTCCATTTTTTACCTCCGTATTCTTCATCGACGTACGATGAAATTGATTTCGCCTTTCGGCAATAACGGAAGTAGCACCGGGAAAAGATGTAAATCTTACGAGTTTAAATCGCAAAAACGGAAGTCAACAGAACAGCAAAAATTGTTGCGTTATTATCAGTCGTAAGTACATTTTTGAAAAACAAAAAAGCCAAGATTGAGTTGATTGTCCTTGACTTTTGTATTTGTGGAGTAGTAATCAATACCTGCTATTGGTATCATAACAGTTTTCAGCGACAATTTTTGCCGTTGACTTACGCTTTTCACTGTGCTACAAACGACACCGAAAGGCGATAAATCGGGAAGTATTATAGTTGAATAAAAAGTGTCCATAAAAATGTGTAACAACAGTAGGGAAAAATACTGCAGCAATAAAAATATATATAGCAAATTAGTTGAAGCAAGATGAAGAAAGTGAACAGTTAACACTATTCGATCCAATATACCCTTTTAAGGGTAGCAAGTAACAAATGCATGACTGGCAGGTCAATCTAAAACGCACTTGTGCGTAGCCAGTAGACATTAGGGCTATGCCCAAAACTGAAAAACCACCCGCTAGTGAAGTGAACCCAAAAGTTTAGACAAAAATTAAATATTAAATCATTTGCGAATGA
>CAMBZZ010000018.1 GCA_945872615.1 uncultured Clostridia bacterium
GAGTTGAGCATTTTGCGAATACCCAATCCGCTGTCCGCGGAGTTGAGCATTTTGCTCGCCTGTATTGAGTTTTTGATAGCCAACCTACATTTTTGTTGCTATACCGTTTTAGATAACGCCGTTTCTTCTCTGCTTCAATCCGTTGATAAGCCGTCTTTTGTCCTTTTGGATTGCCGTATATTTGACCGACGGTGCTGTAGGTGCCTGTGGCTTGGTCATGACGTAATATCTAAGCGCATCGAGGGCGTGGTCGTCCTTTTTGATTGGGTTGTCGCCCTCGCTCCACCAATAACTTTTGATTTCTCTTATTAGGTTGACGCAACAAGAGAATATCCTTATTTTGTCTAAAGCAAAGTATTGCTTCACCCTCGCTATTCCGCTAAAGAGTTGTTTGTCTACCGCCGTATTGACCATGATACCGCCCTCTCTGAATAGTTCCGCCACACTCCTCACACCCGCTAGCGTTCTTTGGTTGGCTGCGCTGTCTATTATTGCGTTTAGCCTGCCTTTGCCGTCCCTTTTCCAATTTAGTTTGTCCGCCAACTCGAAGAGACGAGAGACGTGATAATCTATATCTTTGCCCGCTTGGTAGTGCTCGGCTACCACGTAGATATTGCCGTCATAGTCCACCGCGCAAAATAAGCACGCCGTAGGATTGTTAAGTCCCGGGTCGATAGTTATCACGTCTTGCCACTCTATAGGCACGTCAAAGGGCTCTATCACGTGCTTGGTTTGGTCAAACTCCTTATATACCAAGCCCTCCGACTGACAAAATCTGCCGTATCGTCTACTCTCCAACGTTTCCTTGTCCATCACGCTCGACAAGGCTTGCACCTCCTCTTCGTCGAGGAAGGGATTGTCGCCCCATTCGATATGCTCGTGCCATATTTGAGGATTGTTGCCGCTATTGAGATAAATCTCGTCGTACACCCAACTCAGTCCCTTGAGCGGGGTCATAGTACCCCATATGTTGCCTTTGGTATCGAGCACTCTCATCACGCATTCTTGATATATTTCCTTGGGAGGCTCTTCGTCAAACCACACCCAATCGAGAGACGCGCCTTGGAATTTTTCTCTGCCTTGGTCGCAACTTTTGAAACCAATCCTAGACACGCTTCCGAAGACGTTTTTGACTAGTATGTAGTCGATAATGCCGTACTCGTATTCTCCCTTCTTTCCGCTAGTCATCACCACGTCTTGTATCCAGTCGGGGTTGAGATAACTCAGAATCTTGGCTTGAGCCACCTCTCGTTGCACTTCGTAGGACAAGGACACCACCCAACCGCTCGTAGGCTTGTTTTCTCTAAAGGGGTGTATGCCTCTCGCCGTCCATACCGCCTCCACCGCACCACACTCCGTCTTGCCCGAACGATTGCCTCCGAACACCCATCTATTGCGCTTTAAGCACTTGTGAAAAGCCATTTGTTTGGCGTGTACCTTGTCGCCCGTGTTGTAGGCGGACAGTCTATCGTTGCCTTTTCGTCTATTAAGTTCTTTTTGAATTGCCAATATTCGGGCAATTATCTCTCTTTTTTGCATATTTTTCTATTAACTTTCCGATATTTTTGTTTTTTTAGTTGATTTATGGATTGAATTTTTAGTCGTTTGCCTATATAATATAGTCGTAACGTGTGCGATAGTCGTAGGCGGCACGTATACTGTCCGTCGCGTGCGCTTGCGTCGGTATTACAAAGACTTTAGCCACGGCGTGAAATCCAACGTTGAGATTGCCACAGTTGCTATAATGCCGCGTGCTATAGCAAAACGTGCACAGAGCAATGACTTTGAAATTATAGTTGACTACCACTATTAGGTTGACAGTCTTGATAATCGCGCTATGCTCTACCGACAACGACATCATTCGATGCAAACGTACATAGTTACTTACGTTGACTAGTTACCGCCGTCGTGCGAGATTGAGGTATGTATGAAAAAATTGTTCACAATCCTATTGCTTAGCGCTTGTCTGTTGTCATTGGCAACTAGCGGCGTCTGCGTGGCGGAAGTCGCTCCGTATTACGTTGTCAACACAGCCGGCATTACGCTTGCCAATTCTATGGCTCTCTACGCCGACGTCGACGGCTCTCCTGCAGACTTTGTGGCTTGCTATATACCGCCTACCTATTACTTTCAATCTGCGGGCACTATCAAAGGCGACTATACTCTCGTCACTTACAATAATGCCTATTTGTGGGTCAAGACGACTGACATATCTTCCAAAGCTTCCGTTGCTCCTACCGACAAGCCTATCGAGGGTAACAATGCGTATTATAGCAAGGATATAGCTATCGCCCCGCAAATAATTGCAGATGAAGGCACAATCAAAGTCTTTTATAATACGTCTTTGACCGATGACTCTACGGGAAGAAAGCGTATCTTGGCAGAGGACGTAACAGGCGGCGTCAAGTTTATTGGTCTCAACGAGATAGGCGGTAAGATGTATTATTACGTTACCGTCGTCACCTCGGGTGAAAGTTATACGGGCTTTATAGACCCTGCTTGCACCGACACGGCTGACCTGACCTTTGCATCGATACCTCAACACCCTAACTCTATCGTAGTGCCGGACGACGTACCTACCGTAGACAACCCTACCATACAAGAACCCGCTAGCAACAACCTCGTGCGCAACGTTCTCATCGGAGTGATATGCGTACTGTGCGTGATTATCGTATTTTTGATTTTCAAGCCTACTAAAAAAGCTAACTAATATCGTAGAGGTTATGCTTAATTTCAAAATATTAGGCTCGCCAATCTTTATTGGTGCGCCTATTTTTTTAGCTATTTCTAGTTGGCTATCTGAAGTCCTACGCTAATCGTAAGCTTTGCGTACCTACGCCCGTTGTAGAAAACCGCCTACGCCTTATCAAGCATTCTAAACGCCTAAGTTGTCGATAAGTCCTAAACGTTTATACTAGTTTTCTAACTACGCCTACTCACGTTGGAAGCCTTCAAATATACTCTTCAAAATTTTTTCTTCCTACGCTCGCTTTTGAACTCAATTATCTTTGACGACAAGCATATAGTTACGCCCCGTAGCCTGCCGATACCGGCTTAGACTTTAATCTCCCTCTCGATTTTTGGTTGCTTGTTATTGGTTTATTTTGCTCTCTCGTTGCGCTCGAGACGTTAGCCAATATTTGCACGGCGTTGTTGCGCTTAGATTGTACAATCACGCTATTATGCTTGCTAAGCTCTTCCTCCGTCCACGACTTTGACCTACCCGCCTTGGCTGACAAAGTTTGTTTGCGACACTTTTCGTATATCTTTCCCACCAACGGGTCGTCCAAATATTGTGCAAACCACCTTTTGTCGCAGCCTAGCGACAGACACATTTCTTCAAAAGTATCCAGGGCAATGACGCATCGTCTAAACGCCGTCTTGAGACATACGCCGCATTGCTCCGCTATGGTAGGATACTTGTTCTCTTGCACATACCGCATTTGCAACACCTCCACCAACTTGTCGTCCATCTTGGCAAAAACTTTGTCTACCAACACCTTGAGATTGACGATCCTTTCCTTTCTTTTGACCATATCCAGCATCTTGTCAAAAAACACCGTCACATCCCCCAAATAATTAAAACCTTTTAACCCCGTGGTCATCAACAATTTATCCAAAGTATCGGCAACTCTATCGAGCGCCCCGTACGCTCTCAGCGCCGTCTTGACCCAAACTTGCATTTCTTTCATCCTATTACCTCCTTGTCTTCGGGTTTGCTTTCACTCTTATTATAACCCCCAATTTGCCGAATTGCAAATTTTATGGACATTAATTTTGAACATTTGTTCGTTTTTATACCCCAATTCTACCAGATAATAGATGACAATATGTGTCATATATCACTTTTTTTGTTTGCAATTTTTGTCGAAAAAAAGCAACAAGACGCGCGTTGTTATTTTAGAGTAGATTTTGGCGCGCGTATATAATAGACGAAGCAAAAGTCAAACTCAAAAAACAAACGAAATGCGAAAAAAAATTTTTTTTGAGGCAAAATTCAGTAAAAAAATACCGACTGCATCTACAATCGGTAAAGCTGTATTTAGATTAGCTAAAGGTTGTTGTCCACTACTCTTTTGCTACTAGTAGGCGGTTAATGATTTTGGCTACAAAATTGAGGACGTAAGATTGCACTATTATTACTTTTCCTCAATACTAATAGAACTTTTGAGAGTATAGCTCTCATACGGACTGACGGCAATGCCTATGTTCATGTGACGGGATATATCGAAGGCTTTCCAAGGTATCTCGTCCTTAGGAGGATATACGACGAAGGTCATCAGCTCTTTGCTGACGGGATGTCTTAGTCTTAGTTCGGTTGCCCAAAGTCCTAGGTTGTGACGGCAAGTCCTTGGGTCGGCGCCGTACTTGGCGTCACCGAAAAGCGGACAACCTATGGTAGACATTTGCACTCTGATTTGATGCGACCTACCCGTATATAGTTGCACTTTGACTAGCGAAAAGCCTTGCACCGTCTCTATGACGGAATAGTCAAGCTCGGCTCTCTTGGCACCTTCGGTGAGCATTGGCACGACTTTGACGATATTTTGTGCCATATTCTTCTTGAGATAATGCTCCAGTTTGCCGTTTTTTTGTTTAGGCTCGCCGCAAGTCACGCAGAGATACTTCTTGCTCATAGTGCCGTCCTTGATTTGCTCGGACAATCTTGACGCCGCTTTGGAGGTCTTGGCAAAGACCATTACTCCGCCCGTCGGTCTGTCTAGCCTGTGAACAAGTCCTACGTACACTTCGCCTTGTTTGTCATACTTTTGCTTGATATATCTCTTGACAATGGTGAGCATATCCTCGTCTTGCGAGTCGTCGCTTTGAGAGGGAATATTTTGAGGTTTGACAACGACGAGGATATGATTGTCCTCGTACACGATAGCCAACTCGTCTATATTAAATTCTTGCATATTTCACCTATTACTCTTCCATATTGCGCTACAACCGCACGGAAGTATTATATTTTCGTTGGTAGGCAAGCCCACTTCGTAGGCTTCTATACTTCCCTCACTCTCCCCCAGAGTTAGCGAGAGAATATTGCTCATCACGGTAGGTTGCAGACCCGTCGTGTAAGAATTGATGAGGAAAAATAGCGGATCGTCGCTAACTACCTTGACGCACTCGCGCACGAGGTCGTGGATACTATCCTCTATCTTCCATACTTCGCCGTTAGCTCCTCTGCCGTAGGACGGTGGGTCCATAAGAATTGCGTCGTATTTGTTGCCGCGTCTAATTTCGCGCGCGATAAACTTAGCGCAATCGTCGACTATATATCTAATTCTGTCGCTAGGTATGCCGCTACTGTTAGCATTGGCTTTGGCTCTCTCCACCATTGCTTTGGCGGCGTCCACGTGAGTGACTTGAGCGCCCGCCTTAGCGAGGGCAACCGTTGCTCCGCCCGTGTATGCAAATAGGTTGAGTACTTTGATTGGTCTGCCCGCGCCCCTGACCATTTCGGTCATAACGTCCCAGTTGACTGCTTGTTCGGGGAATAGTCCCGTATGCTTGAAACCCATCAACTTGAGATTGAAGGTCAAACCCTTGCGTTGCAAGGTAAAGTCGCCCACTGCTTTGCCACTCGTCTCCCATCTTCCGCCGCCTTGGTTGCTTCGGATATACTTGGCGTTGAGCCCCTTATACTCGGATAGGTCAAACTTGGCGTGCCAAATAACTTGCGGGTCGGGTCTTAGCAAAATTAGTTTGCCCCATCTCTCAAGTTTTTGTCCGTCGCCCGTGGCGATTATCTCGTAATCTTTCCAGTCGGTTGCTACTTTGATCATAGCCTTACGCTTTCTTGACGGCGAGCGTTGCCTTGTGTCCGTTGATGTCCCAATCTTTGACGTAGCCGTCAAGCTCGGTCGTAAAGCCGTCGCAAAGTACGCCGCCCGATATAGACTTGTCGCCCGTCAAAATATCGGCAATCTCTTGGTCGCAAGCGTAACCGATAATAATGTGGTCAATTACTTCAAAACCTGCTTCTTTTCGCATAGTTTGAATCTTGGAAGTAAGCTCTCTGGCAATACCTTCTTTGATTAGGTCGTCGTTGAGGTTGGTGTCGATGACCACAGTCATATCTCCCGATACTTCGAGCGCGTAACCCGCCTTGTTGATAGGAGTGATAAGCAAGTCCTCCAAGCCTACGCTAAAGCTTTCTCCATTGACTTCGAAGCAATATTGCTCACCTGTATTGACTTTTTCGACTATTTCGCTTGCGTTGGTGCAAGTGGAGAGATAGTTGCGGATTGCTCCCAGACTCTTGCCGTACTTTGGTCCGAGCGTCTTGAGTTGAGGCTTGAGTTCGTAGGTCATAAACTCCGATTTGTCCTTGACTACGGAGCAACTCTTGACGTTGATTTCGTCGGCAACCAAAGAATATACGCCCTCGTCGTTGACCTTGAGGTCGGTGAGAATAAAGAGCTTGGAGAGTGGTTGACGATTTTTGATATTGGACTTGTTGCGTGCCGCTCTACCCAGAGCTACGGCTTTGAGTACGAATTCCATATCAGCCTCGAGCTCTTTGTTGATCATCTCATAGTCTGCCACAGGATAGTCGGCAAGATGCACGCTCTCGGGAGCCGTAGCGTCGAAGTTGACTACCAAGTTGCGATAGATGCTCTCCGCCATAAACGGTACCATCGGAGCGATGAGCTTGGAGAGTTCTACTAGTACATGATAGAGCGTGGTATACGCGGCAATCTTGTCCTCCGTCATCTCCTTGCCCCAATATCTCTCTCTACCTCTGCGGATATACCAGTTGGAAAGATTGTCGGTAAACTCCTCTATCATTCTTGCGCTCTCGGTAATCTTGTATTGTTCGAGGTTCTTGTCTACCGCATCGATGAGGGTGTTGAGCCCCGACAAAATCCACTTGTCCATATGGGTAAGCGCGCAATCTTTGAGATTGTATTTGGTTGGGTCGTACTTGTCGATGTCGGCGTAGAGTACGAAGAATGAATACGCGTTCCAGAGTGTGCCCATAAACTTGCGTTGGCACTCCGATACGTTGTCGGCGCTGAAGCGAGATGGAAGCCATGGCGCGGAGGAAGAATAGAAATACCATCTTACCGCGTCTGCACCTTGCACGTCGAGTACCGACCACGGGTCTACGACGTTGCCTTTGTGTTTGGACATTTTGATACCGTTTTTGTCGTTGACGTGACCCAAAACTATACAGTTTTTGAAAGGCGCTTTGTCAAAGAGCAAAGTGGATATTGCAAGCAAGGTGTAGAACCAACCGCGAGTTTGGTCTACCGCTTCGCTGATAAAGTTGGCAGGGAATTGCTTTTCGAACAATTCTTTGTTCTCGAACGGATAATGAAGCTGAGCAAAAGGCATGCTTCCGCTGTCAAACCAACAGTCAAGTACCTCCGGCGTTCTGTTCATAGTTCCGCCGCACTTAGGGCACTTGAAGTGTACCGCGTCGATATACGGACGGTGAAGCTCGATGTCATGGTCAAGTCCGCCGAGTTCTCTGAGTTCTTGCCTACTGCCGATGACTTTGATTTCGCCACAGTCGGGACATACCCAGATTGGAAGCGGCGTGCCCCAATATCTCTCACGAGAGAATCCCCAGTCGATGACGTTTTCGAGGAAGTTGCCCATACGTCCCGTGCCGATTGTTGGTGGCATCCAGTTGACGGTAGCGTTGTTTTTGAGGAGTTTATCCCTAACAGCCGTCATCTTGATAAACCAGCTGCTTCTTGCATAATAGAGAAGCGGCGTGTCGCATCTCCAACAGAAAGGATAACTGTGCTCGAACATGAGTTCTTTGAAAAGCAAGCCCTTTTCTTTGAGGTATTCGATGACGAGCTTGTCTCCGTCTTTGACGAATACGCCGGTAAACTGCTCGCCTACGCCCTCTACGAAACGACCTCTGTCGTCCACCATTTGCAAGAACGGAAGTCCGTATTTTCTACCAACGCCCGCGTCGTCTTCACCGAATGCCGGCGCGATATGAACGATACCCGTACCGTCGGTGAGGGTAACGTATGCGTCGTTGGTCACGTAGTAAGCCTTTTCTTTGCCGTTGTAGCAGTCGAAAAGCGGAATATATTCTTCTCTCTCGTACTCGCTACCCTTCTTGACGTCGATAACCTCGTACTCTTCGAAGAGACTGCCGACGAGCGCCTCGGCAAGCACGTAAATCTCGCCGTTTGCTCTTATACAAGCGTAGTTTTCTTGTCCGTTCATACACAAAGCAACGTTGGAAGGCAGCGTCCAAGGCGTGGTAGTCCATGCCAAGAAGTAACCTTCGTTGTTTTTTCGCTTAAACTTGACGAATACCGACTTTTCTTTGACGTCCTTGTAGCCTTGCGCTACTTCGTGCGACGAGAGAGCCGTGCCGCATCTCGGGCAGTATGGTACGATTTTGTGTCCTTTGTATATGAGCCCTTGGTCGGCAATTTGTTTGAGAGCCCACCAAACCGACTCAATATAATCGTCGTGATAAGTCACGTATGGGTTGTCCATATCCACCCAATATCCCACGCGGTCGGACATCTTTTCCCACTCGCTTTGATATTTCCATACGCTCTCTTTACACTTTTTGATAAAAGGCTCGATACCGTACTTTTCTATCTCTTGCTTGCCGTCGATACCGAGTGACTTTTCTACTTCCAATTCTACGGGAAGTCCGTGAGTATCCCATCCTGCCTTACGCAAAACGTGATAACCCTTCATAGTCTTGTATCTAGGTATAATATCTTTCATAACACGGGTCAAAATGTGACCTATGTGCGGTTTACCGTTGGCTGTTGGCGGTCCGTCGTAGAAAGAAAACTCTTCCTTTCCCTCGTTTTTCGCCACGCTCTTTTCAAAAATATGGTTGGCTTTCCAAAATTCAAGAACTTCCTTTTCTCTTTGACAAAAATTCATTCCGGAATCGACCTTGTTGTACATTTGCTGCCTCCTAAGTGTGTATGTGTGATTATTTGTTTTCTTCGCTTTCTTCTTCGGGTTGTTTTGGTGCTACGACCACTTCTACCGACACAATCTTGTTGTATTCCGTCCTCTTGACGGCTATGGATAGGTTTTCAAACTCAATGGTATCGCCCACCGTCGGTACGTGCCCGAGTTTCTCCGTTACGAAGCCGCTCACCGTCATAGACTCGTATTCTTCGCCAGCCTTGTTGACATCGAAGTATTCGAAAAACTCTTCTAGACCTACCTCGCCCAGCACGCTAAACTTGTCGTCGGTGATTTGAACGAAATCTTCCACAACCTCGTCGTGCTCGTCCCATATGTCGCCAACGAGTTCTTCGAGTATATCCTCGAGGGTTACGATACCCATAGTTCCGCCAAACTCGTCTACCACTATGGCAAGATGTATCTTGGCTTTTTGCAATCTACGCAAGAGTATGGATATTTTCATACGAGGCGTAGCGTAGATGACGTTTTTGACGATTATTTTGTTGAAGGTCTTTTGACCGTCGAGATATACCTTGTAAAAGTCCTTTTCGTTGATGATGCCCACTATCGTGTCGATACTGTCCTTGTAGACGGGCAAACGAGAATATCCCGTCTCGCGGAATACTTGCAATACGTCCGTCATCTTGGCGCCGTACTCTACACTGACTACGTCCACCCTAGGTGTAAGTATATCCATCACGGTGAGGTCGTCAAACTCTATCGCACTACGGATAAGCTCGCTCTCGTATTCGTTGAGCCCGCCCTCCGTCTCGGCTTCGTCGACGATAGTAATAAGTTCTTGGTCGGTGATGTTGTCGTCGTCCTTGCGCTTGAAGATTTTGTTGACGAGTTTTTGCCACAAACCGAAAAGCCAAACGATTGGCATAAGTATGTACGATACCACCAATATGAACGGCGCACTAAAATGAGCAAAAGATTCGGGATTGCGCTTGGCTATCGTCTTAGGCGTTATCTCTCCGAAAATAAGTACCGCCACGGTAATTACGATAGTGGATACGGTAGGTGCCAGAGAGTTCTCTCCCATAATCTTGACGAAAAGCAAAGTCGACAACGTAGTTAGTACTATGTTGACTATATTGTTGCCAACGAGTATCGTCGATATGAGCGAATCGTAATCGTTGCACAACTTGGCTACCAAACGCGACTTCTTAGAATTGCTGGTAGCAAGACTTCTGATTTTGATCTTGTTAAGAGAACTAAACGCCGTTTCGGTAGCGGAAAAATACGAGGACAGAATCAATAAGACTACTATTGCCACAACGTATAACGGGACTGACATCTGATATGCTCCTTTTATAAATATAAAATATTATATTATACTTTTTGTATTTTGTAAAGCATATTATCGATATAGTCTGATTAGAACTAATTAAAAAACAAAAATTGCCACAGTTTTGACCGTGGCAACGTTTTAGATAAATTGTGAAAATTTGGTTTTGCCGCCCTCGCGAAGTATGATATAAGTCGTGCCGACCCTGCCCTTGTATCCGTCTTTGAGATAAATAAATCCGTCTTGCTCGGCAACCGACTTGACAGCCAAGCCGCAAGAGCCGCTTAATCCCGCCGGTTTGTTGACGGTCGTTGCTACTACGCCGCTCATTTTGAGATACTTCGCCCAACCAATGGCGTCGTTGCGAGAACGGAAGGTAGTGAGAAATTCCATTGCTCCTCTCCTTTATGAATTTATGTAATCCGTCCTCAATACAATATATTGTATCCAACCCTAAGGAGTGACTTTATGATTTATTTGGACAATGCGGCAACCTCGAGATTCAAGCCAAGATGTATGACCGAGACTATGGTCAAAGAACTAAATTGCTCCAGCAACCCCGGACGCGGCGGTCACAAGGACGCTATCAACGCCGCCGAAAAGATTTTCAGCGCAAGAAGTTTGATAAAAAAATTGGTGGGCGCTAGCGAACGATACGAGGTGATTTTTTCTTCGGGTTGCACCCAATCAATCAACCTTGCAATATTAGGCTATCTTCAAAATTTCGTAGGGCAAAATATCGACGTCATTGCTACAAGCAACGAGCACAACGCTACTCTTAGAACGCTGTTTTTTGCCAAAAACTCGATACGTGTCAACATAATTGAAGTAAAACCGCAGTTTGACGGAAGCATAAACCCCCTCGACGTCAGTCGTGCGATTACTGCCGATACGAGGCTTATTTGTCTATGCCACGTCTCCAACGTGACGGGAAGCGTGAGCGATATTGAGGCAATCGGCAAGATTGCCAAAAAAAATAACGTAGCTCTACTGGTGGACTGTGCTCAAAGTCTCGGTCATATCCCCGTAGACGTGACGGCGTGCAATATCGACTTTTTGGCGTGTGCGGGACACAAGGGTTTACATGGTCCGCAAGGGGTCGGCTTCTTGGTCTGGAACACCGACAAGTACCTACACCCTATCGCATTCGGCGGTACCGGCACCGATAGCAACGACCTCAATCAGCCCGACACAATTCCCGAAGGATACGAGGCGGGTACGGTAAACTGCGCGGGTATAATCGCCCTCGCCGCCGCTACTAGATGGACTATGGAAAACTTAAGACAAATAAATCTGCAAGAAAGATACTTGACCGCCGAACTGCTAAAAGGACTAAAAAATAACCGTAACGTGACGGTTTACGGCTCGTCAAACTGCGGCGTAGTCTCATTCAATTACAAGGACTTACCTTCTACCGACGTGGGCGACTACCTCAACTCTTGCAATATCGCGGTGCGTAGCGGACTGCATTGCGCACCTTGGATACATAGGTTTTTGGGTACGATAGAGCGCGGTGCGGTTAGGGTTTCTATCGGTTACAACAACACCATTGCCGACGTTCGCGCCCTACTGTTTGCCCTGCAAAAATTGGACAAAATCAATCTGTAAAAAATCAATCCTTGAGGTCGTCCACTAAACCTTTGAGATTGTTGCGTTCTTTATCCGAAAGCATGGTCGACGCTTGAGAATAAAACCTGTCGAGTTGCTCGTTGTCAAGTTCTCCGCTCGCCTTGCCTTGACCTGCAAGCAGGTGCATTTGTTCGATGAGTTCTTGCCTACTCATCTTGGAATATTTGGCGATTTGCTCTTGCAGTTGCGCCTCAGTCATCTTGCCCTTGCCCGCTTTGCTTACTCTACTAAATTTATTCTTTTTCATATCTCCTCCGTTCACTTTTTATTATATGCGCTCATATAATGAAACGTGAGGAAAATGATATGGATATGAACGATATGCTCAAAATGATGCTAAACTCGCAAAATAAGGACGTGCCCAACATTGACCCGTCCAACCCTATTGCCAGCCTTTTGCCTATGCTACTGGCTAGCCAAAAAAACAATAAACCTACCGTGTCGCGCCACGGCGAAAATAGCAAAAAAGCCGATAGAGAGTTTAACTATACTCTGCACAAACTCTACAACGACGATTAATTTTTTGTTTATTCGTTTGCGTTTTGAGAACAAGTATAATTTTGATTTTACGCGTCTATACATGGCGCAACGCGAGAGCTTTACACCCAACCAATCTTGACGTTGCTATCAAAATGAGAGCGTTTTTTGCTTTAGCGCGTATTGATTAACTTTGAGTAAGCAATGCGTCGAATAGGCTTTGACGTATCTCCGACAGCCTCGTATCGCCCACTCGTCTACTAGCTCTATCCGTAGCTATAGAGCAGTCAAATACGACTTTCGCGCCGTCGCCCGATTGGGATTTTGCACCCAACACCACTATTCTATCACCTACTAGCAAAGCTTCGTCCACGTCGTGGGTAACGAATACCACGGTGGTGTTTTGCGCTTGCTTTGCCTTGACGAAATCGTCGATTATCTCGTATTTTAGTCCTACGTCAAGCGCCTTGAATGGCTCGTCCATGAGCATTACGTCGGCTCCGTAGCAATACGCTCTTGCCAGCGAAACTCTGCTCTTTTCCCCTCCCGACAAGCCGTAAGGATAGCGTTTTTCGTAACCTTGCAACTTCATTCTACTTAGAGCCGATGTGATTTTGGCATCCTTATCCTTGTCTTTGTCAAGCACCAAAGCGAGATTGTGATACACGTCTATATTGTCTATGAGCGTGGGTTGCTGAAAGACGTAACTAAGCCTTTCGGGGCGCGCCTCGATACTTCCGCCGTACTCGACTTGGGAGCAAATGGCACGCAAAAGCGTGGTCTTGCCACAACCCGACTTGCCCATAATACAAGTTATTTTATTTTCCTCAATATCCAGGTCAAAGCCGTCGAAAACGACCTTGTCGCCATAGGATATTTTTAAGTCTTTTATCTTCATTTTTTTCTACTCATATAAATCTTCTTTAGGAGTGCAATCAAGCCCTCGAGCGCACCGCCAAGCAATATTGCGACTATCGTCCAAGCTAGCAAAACCGGCGTGTCGAGATAGATTTTGCTAAGTTGCATACCAAGCCCGATGCTGTCTTTGGTCTGCGCCAAAACTTCGGCTGCGATGACGAGTTTGACCGTCAAACCGAGCGTTGAGCGTACCGTATCGAATAGCGATAGCGCCGTGCAAGGCAAATATAGACTTTTGACCCTTTGCCACGCTCCCACTTTGTATATCTTGCACATGTCCACAAGATCGCGATCTACCCCGTCTATTGCCGACAAATACCCGCCGTATATCAGCGGACATATCACCACGAAAGCCACCAAAATAGGCGAAACGTACGACGATACCCACACCAGCGCAAGCAGTATGACCGACATGGTAGGTATGACCCTAAGTAAAACTATCACGGGCGACAAAAACTTGCGAATCGGACGGCTAAGAGCCGACAGCACCGCAAGCAAAATTCCTACCGCAAAGGCAAGCGCAAATGAGAGCAAACTTCTAAGCAAAGTGTGCCCTACCGACAAGTAAAAGTCCGCCGACTTTAGGAGCTGCCCAAGCGACAAAAAAGTGGCAGATAGGGAGGGAAACAACAGTTCCGACCCTACCGCCTTAGCCGTGATGCCCCACAGCGCTAGTATCACACCGAGGGCAACGAACGGCATCAATATATCAAGTATTTTTAGCGATTTGGCTCTCAACGATACAATCCTCTATCGGGGAGTTTTCCGCCGATTGCGTTAGGCGCAATATTGAACACAGCCTCTAGAGTTTTGTCTATATACTCGTAATTGTTTGCGGAATCGTAAGTCTTGATATTACATCTCTCCACGATTGGCGCCGCCAAAGTGTCGGGCAATGCCGATTGTGCATATACGCTCTTGATTGCGGCTACAGCTCCCGCCGTGTCTTCGACGATATACTGCTCGTTGGCTACGAAAGCCGCAACTACCGCGTCAAGCAACTTGGTATTGTCTACCACGTCACCCTTGGCGATGAGCACTGCTTGCGCATATCCTACTTGCTCGGCAGAAGTGGCGGTTTTCCACAAACTTTGCAAGTCCATAGCTCTAAATAGTCCTTTGGTGGTAGCGGCGGTACAAGCAGGCTCACCGATAATTCCGTACGCTTCTTGCGACTTGTTTTGAGCTGCTTTGAGCGAAGAAATTGCCTCTTGTCCGTCGGCTACGTACTTGATAGCTACCTTGCCATCAACTACGCTCTCGCTGACTACGAACTCGATTGAGTTCTGGGTGAGCACCGTCTTGAAAACCATATCGGGAACGCTACCTTGACCGATTGAGTAGACTTGTTTGCCTACGAGGTCGGCAAGCGTTGCGCTCGTCTTGTCAACGTTGGACATAATATAGAGATTGCCGTTGGTAACGCTGGCAAGCAACTTGACTTTCTCTCCGCTGTTGTACATTTTTGCCGCAAGGTTGGCAGGCACTACCGCAAAGTCACTCGCCATTGCCTTTTCTGCAATTTGGCTTGACGCAACGACTTGCACGTCAATCTTGTTACCCTCTATATCCTTGCCGATGAGCCCCGCAATCGACAAAGCGGGCGCGCCGTCGGGAGCTACGAGGGTGTATTCCCCCGTCGTCTCTTTTTGGCAAGCAACCAGCCCCAAAGAGCAGATTGCTAGGCACGCAATAATTGCTACAATCAATAGTTTTTTCATATATATTCTCCTAAAATTTTATTCTTTTATATACTTTGACTGTGGATATACGAGTTTTACAACCCTTCCACCACTTCGTGGTCCCCCTTCCCTTACACAGGGACGGCTAACAATCCCTCCGTCTCGCCTTTCGGCGAGCCACCTCCCTTTGCACAAAGGAGGCATTCTATATAGTTTGAGATTGCCACACTTCGTCTTTGCTATCGCAAAATGCAAGCAACGCAATGACATAGGACAGCTTTTAATATGATTGAGATTGCCGCGGCTATTTCATAGCCTCGCAATGACATAATACTTTGACGGTGGAGATGCGAGTTAGGCGAGGAGAACGAGGATTGGGCGATAGGAGCGTACTTGAGCGTACGTGACTGAGCACAACCGCAAGTTCGACAAAGCATAACGACGCATATCCGCCGCGAGAGCGCTGTCAAACTTCTACTGAGGTAATGGCAGACTTAACACTAACTCCGTTCAATTTTCCCAGCTTCCCGCTGAGGGCGGATATTTGTTCGTTGCTACCCTTGACGATGACGCTGATGGTATTGACGCCGTGTTCTTTGATTGGCACGCCCATTCTACCGACTATGATGTCGGCGTATTCGCTGAGAAGGTCTTGCACCTTTTTCGCTTGCTCTTTGTCGGCTTGAAGTACGATGCCGATAACGCCTATTCTTTGCATATTACCTCCAAAAAAAATCTCCGCACGCTAAGGCGAACGGAGAAAACAATCCGATAATATTGTTGCTCTTACTCGCCGAACTAACGTTGATTCAGAATACTCGTAGTATCTTGCACGAGAACAAGTCCTCATACATGATTGATTATAATATATAATAGTTGATGAACATTGTCAAGACTTTTTTTACGTGGGGTTTAGTCGTACTACAAAAGAATTTTATGACAACCCTTCCACCGCTACCGCGGTCCCCCTTCCCTTACACAGGGACGGCTTGATAATGGGATAGAGAATACCAAGTTCCGCTATGCTTCACCGCAATGACAAAAACACCCCACCCGACCACTGTCGGGAGCCCCCTTTACACAAAGGGACCTTTTATAAGGTTGAGATTGCCACGCTACGGCACAAGTGCCTACACTCGCAATGACAGCACTACTTGGTCTACGCTCCGCTTTGCTAACTCAAAATGCACGGGGCGCAATGACATTGCTGCTTGAGATTGCCACAGTATCGCAATACTTTGCAATGACAAAAAGCCACCCTCATCAAATAGCACACTAATAGCATAGATAAACAAATAAATAGGCAACTTCTCAATTAAGAAAAGTTGCCTTTGATATGGTGTTGTGAGTTTCTTAACCTTTGAGGACTGCCAAAGCACGCTTTACGTAAGGGTCCTTATTATACTCGTCGGCAGGGAGCGTGAGATAGTTGGCTTCTTCCGGAGTAAAGCCTACGCCGTGAATGCACTTGGTCCATTGCAGGTTGCCTTTGTCGTCGTTGGTTGGCACGTAATAGTAGCCGTTGGTGATATAGAGATAATATTTGCCGCCGCTGAGCGGGAACACCTTTTGCGCAACACCCTTGCCGTAGGTAGTGTTGCCGACTATTGTAGCGTTGTTGTAGTATTGCAACGCGCCTATAAGCGCCTCGGAACTCGAAGCCGAGCCGTCGTTGCAAAGTACGACGACTTCGAAGTCCTCTATGCTCTTGCCGAGATATACGGCGTTGAGATACTCGCCGTCGTAGCCGTAGTCCGACAACGTACTATAGTAGGTCTCCTCAAACTTTCCGTTGCCGGTATTAGAGTTGAGCATGAGCAAAGGAAGCTCTCCGCTGCCCTCGTTTTTGACAAGGAACTTGGCTATAAAACCGAGAATATCCGCATCTCCGCCACCGTTATCACGCAAGTCGAGTATGAGTTTGTTAGGATGAGCGGCGTCTTGACGGAATTCTTGAACACAGTTGTAGAAGTCAAGACACGCGCTTTCGCTGAATTCAACCAACTTGATAAGCCCCGCTTTTTTGCCCGTAGCCTCATCTATAACACCGCCTATCGTGTCGCAAGAATAGTAGTAGGCGTATTTGCTCTGAATCATCTCTTTGACAATGAGATAATCGTAATAATACGCGTCTTCTAGTCCTCCGTCCGTCTTGATTGTCCTTACGCCTATGACGAGGCTCTCGCTCGTTGACAGCAAGGCTCTAAGGTTGGCGGAAGTCATATTTTCCACACGCGTCCACGTCTCGCCGTCAAGCGCTAGAGCATAAACTCTATCGCCGATTTCCATCTTGACGTTGTCGCTCTCGGTCAGCTCTACTTTGTCACTCTCGTTGCCCCTCCTTACCTTTTGGTAAGCAAAAGCCTTGGCGGCGGGAGAATCCGGCACGACGAAGCTAACCGAATGTCTATTGTAAATATCCGACGACAAAGTAAATCCCAAAGAAGGACCGCTTTCTTGCGGAGTTGCCTCCACTATGCCCGTAAACCTATCGACGCTACCCGTCACGGCTTGAGTGGCTATCTCTTGGAACTCCGACCAAGTAATGTCCTTATAATAATATTTGTCTAGTAGTTTGTACGCTTGAATGAGCATAGGCATATCGCCGCTAATACCCATAGAACTTGCATAAAATACGCCGCTGACAAACATTGCGACTGCCAGCATGATAACCAAAACGGTGAACAAAATAGTCTTGCCCACTTTCTTTGGCTTAGGCTCGGGTTGCTCTTGCTTAGGCATCATCAAAGGTTGTTTGTTTTGCTCTTCGGAAACTTCTTGAAAAATATCGTCCATTATGCTCCTCTGTCGGCTACGTTGTATTGACTTGACGGGTCAAAGTAATTATTGACGTCAATTTGCCCGTTTAACAAACGAATAGCCAAAATTTTTTTGTCTTGGTATATACGGTCTATCGGCTTAGCACAACGATAGAATTTGTCCTCTGTATCAATCAGCCAATCGCAGCCTACGTATCGCAAAGTTGCAATCTGCGGGTCGGCGCCTCTTAGTAGCGCCGTAGCTATATGTCTTGGATAAGAATCGCCTACGATTGTATCTACAATCGAACAACCGCCCATAACGTAAAGTCGATTAGACAGCATTTGCGCCTCTACAAGGTCGCTCGTGAGCCATAACACGCTTTTGTTCTCAAGCAACGGAAGTATGCGTTGCAAATACTCGTATCTGTCCTCTCCCAAAGCCGCGAGCGGATTGTCCGCCACGTATAGCGTGCGACTTGGCGCTAATAGCCTAGCTACGCTTACTTTGGCTAGAGTTGTATCGTCTATCGAAGATATGGGCATATCGAGTAAGCCTACAATTTGGGTAGCCTCAGCTATATCGTCAACTTCCTCGAGACTTTGCCCCCTTAGCGTAAGAGGCTGCGTTATGCTCTCTCTAACCGTCGACTTGCGCCTATAGGAGTCTCGGCCGAAGGTCATACCGAAGTTGCGCCGTTGCAGAGGTATAGCCGTCAAGTCTTGTCCGTCCATAGTAATTGCACCGTTGCTTGGTCTCTCTAAACCGCAAATAGTGCGTGCAAGATTGGTCTTGCCCGATGCGCTCTCTCCCACTACGACGGTGGTTGCACCCGAAGCCACCTGCATAGTTACGCCCGTCAGCCCTACGTAGCCACCCGCGTAATACATATCCACGTCTTGCAAGGACAACAAAATATCTTCCATATACTTATTATATATTTATGTGCGGACAACTGCAAGTATTATTTTGGTAAAATGTCTATTGCTTAAGTTTTGCAAACGTAAAAGAAAGCCTTATTTGTACTCTCAATGCATACTATTGGATTTGACCACCCTTCCGTCTTGACAAGGCAACTCGCTCACGGTGGAGATACGAGCAAGACAACCCTTCCACCACTTCGTAGTCCCCATTACCTTGCACAGGAACGGCTTTTTGGTCGCTTGCTTGAGATTACGTCGTACTCTCATAGGATAAGATTAGATTTGACAATCCCCCACCCGACAAGTCGGGAGCCCCTTTACACAAAGGGGTCTTTTTATATTGATAGAGATTCCCACGGCTTGCGAGCAAGCCTCGGAATGACAAAATACTTGGTCGATGCTACACCGAAATAATAAAAGTATTGAGATTGCCACAGCGTTTTTCAAACGCTTCGCAATGACAAATGTTGATATTGCGGGGGTACGCTAAGCTCCACCGTTGCGACGTAAAAAACAGTATTTAGACTTTTACAGTTGCTAGTATATCAAATAAAAAACACGGACAATCCGTGTTTGGTACTTAATCTTCAAAATCATTAAAGTATTGTTTGTCAAAAAACTCCGACAAAGTTATGCCTGCGCCTTGACAAAAGGCTTTAATCGTTGATACTTTGGGACATTTTGTTCTCCCCTTAATCAAGTCATAGATTGCCGATGGAGATTTGCCTCCGTTTAACGTTGCCTCACATACGTTGAGATTCTTTTCTTGACATATTTCAGCAATTCTTTTTATTATTGCATCGTTGATATTCATAACACTACCTTTCGTGGAATTTCTTATCGCTATTCCACGAAAGTATTATATGAATTAGCAAAATTTTTATCTCGTGGAGTTCCACGATTAGGTATGATTGTACACCAATGAAGTTTTAAGGAGATAGCCAATTCCTAATTTAATCATTTGACGTGAGATTGCTACAGCATACTGCGTATGCTCTTTGCTATCGCAAAATGTACTGGGCGCAATGGCATACGGATTGAGATTTTGGGATTAAACTACTCTCCACCACGATAACGTAAAGAACAACCGACCGCAAAGTGCAGTCGGTCTTAGTTATTTTTGTGTTATGCCAATGAATATTACTCTTCTACAATAAAATCATTTTTATCTTGTACAGTATCATTATTTTCAATACTGTCTTTAGTATCTTGTACCACGGTAGCGACGTCTACTACCTTATAGAGCTTAGGCAAGGTATTTGCCTTGTTCATAACGCCGAAGATTTGGCTTGTCATCGCTTTGCTGGCAAGAAGCGCACATCCGCAACCGAGAGTGATTGCTCCGTCAGGGAAAACGTAGAGCGCGTTGTAAGCGAGCGAATACACCCACGGATTACTGAAACCGTAGTCGGCTGCGTATTCTCCGAAATATACCGCGCCCGATATTAGGTGGCAGAGGTACCTAGCTACAACGGCAATAAGCACGCCGAGAGCAAATGCCGGGAGAGCCTTGAGACGGTCACGCAAAACGCCGCCCAAAAGTCCTACCATGCCGAAAGCAAGCGGATAGTCGAGCAAAAATTGAATTGGGTGCACAATCCACGGGTCTTGTACTGCTTGCAAAATGCCATAGACAAGTCCGCACACAACGCCTCTCTTAGGTCCAAACATATAACTATACAATATGATTGGAAGAAGCGAAGCGAGCGTAATAGAGCCGCCGTAAGTGGCTTTGAATACTCTAATGTAAGAAAGACCGAACGCCATCGCCACGCATATCGCCGCATAAACTACGCTGAGAGTATGCTCTTTGCCATTGCTACCCGACTTACGGTCTATCATTACCGAAATGATGACTATCGCGAGCACGGCTACGGCAAACACTCCGATGAGCAAGGCTTGGTACTTTTGGGAATACTCGCCGTCTTTGGACGTCTGTACGATAAAGTAAATCGCAACGGCTACGGCATAGGCAAGCGCCACAGCCAAAGCAACCAAAGAGAATTTTTTGAAGTAGTCCTTGCGCAAAAGTCCGATGACCACACCCGCAACTATCAAAGCCGCCAAAAGTATGAGTGCAACGGAGAGAATGATTCCTCTGTCGGAATCAAAGTTGAAATAGTTGGTAAACCCTGCCGATAAAACAAAATTTGCCATAAAAAAACTCCTTAGCTAAGGAGAACTTTAGGGAAAACATTGAAGATTTTGCTTCCTTTCACGAGTGCTAACTCGACCAAGTTCAAAGGGTATCATCTCAGCTACTTGCGTAGCACCCCTAGCCGATATAAGTATAAAACTACCCGCAAGTGTTGTCAACAAAAAACGGCGAAAAAGTCGATACGTGTCGAAAAAATTGTAATCGAAAACAATTATTGCTTCGTTTATATTGATATTTTGAAAATAGAAGTTGTAACACATTTTTATGGACACTTTTGATTATAGGTTGTTACCGTCCGATTT
>CAMBZZ010000019.1 GCA_945872615.1 uncultured Clostridia bacterium
ACAAAAATTTCTTTCGCTCATCTACTTCTTACTCTGTTTAGTTTTTAAGGTGCTTTGCCGTCCTTTTCGTGACAGCCTCCACATAATAACACAAGCAAAATTTTATGTCAAACAAAAAATTGCACTTTTTTAGATTTTTTTTGACAATTTTTATTTTATTTATAAAACTATATAATTTTGCCCGTTTTATTGGGTGGATTTACAGTATAACACACTAATTTTGGCTTTTCAATAGAAAATCAAAAAATTTTACATACAAAATCTGTAAATTGCTTTTTATAAATACTTTACACCCTTTTCTATATCGAACGTCCCCTATTGCGCTATGATTTATAATAAATATATAAATAACATTATCATTATATATATGGTATTCTACTCCGTAACTTCAAATACGGCGACAAGTTTTGGCGGATAGTTTGGTATTACAAATAATAAAAGTCCAAAAAATATCCGCGAGATTCGCGGATATTTCGGTATCGTCGATAAATAATATTGTCACTCCGGCATTTCGAAGAACTCTACCAGTTCCAAATCGGTAAAGACGCCCGTATTGACAACGTTGTTGCCCTTCTGGTCAATGATGCCGTAGGTTGCGCCTCTTTTGACCAATGCGTAGCCTTGTTTGAAATCCGACACGTTGTCGTATTCTACGTCGCCTACGGCGTCGCCGTTTTCGTCGATAAAGCCCCACAAATTGTTGATGCTGACTGCCGCGATTCCTTCCTTGAAATCTCTCGCGTCAAAATACGTTTGGCTAATCTTTTTGCCCTTGTTGTTAATAAAATAAGTCTCGGCACCTAAGCGCACCCTAGCCAACTTGTAATCAAAATTGCCCACGTCGTCGTATTTGCAACTTATGACGATTTTGCCACTCGTGTTGACGAAACCGTATTTGCCGCCAAGCATAACCGCCGACAGTTTGTATTTGTTGCCAAAAGTCGATACAGGTACGACATTTTCGTCGTTTTGCATCACTTTGAGTTCCCCTACCGTTTTGCCTTTGGTGTTGATGAGCGTCCAATAATTTTCGATATAGCCGTCGGCATTCTCCTTCTTGGTATTGACCCACGCAACGTTGTATTTGAATGACATTGCGTCGTCGTATAGACACTCTATTTTGATTTTGCCCTTGTTGTTGGCATAACCGTATTTGTAAATAGGAGCGTTGGTCGCGCTATCTACGCCGACTTGCTTTTGCACTACCGTCAGTCCGTTAGGGTATATCTCCAACTTTTGCACTTCGTTGACGGTAATATTAAACGGCGCCGATATGATAGCTATAGCTATAATGATGAGTATAACGGAAATGACTGCTTTGACGTATTTTAGCGGCGCTTCCTTTTTGAATATCAACTTGATACCCTTATTGATAGCTATGGCGACGCTCTGTATAAAAGAGCAAATGACCGCCCAAACTTTGAGCCAAAAAATATCGAATTTGTTGGCAGTTTTGTGAGCGTCCGTGCTCTCCCCTATCTTGATGACGGTAGCGTCGTCTTTATCGACGGTTTGATCGTCGTGCGGCAACTCGAGGTCTTGCTTAGCATCTTCCGTCAGTTCGGCCGGTGGAGCATCTTGGTATTGAACTTGTATTTCGTCTTGCGACGACTTTAATTTTTTTGCCATAAAAGTCCCTATATCACATATATGTTATAACAAAAATTCAAAATAATCAAGTTTTATTTGTTTTTAGTCGAAAAAAAAGATTATATTGATATTTATATATAAAAAAATGTTAAAATTTTTGCGAATTGGTATTTACATAAAGGTAAAAATATGCTAATATTATAAGTACAAAATATAGATATTATGGAGGAAATTATGGATAAAAAAGTCGTATTTATTTCAGGCGCTTCCGGCTCTATGGGCAGTCAAGTTCTTGAATGCGTAATGCGTACACACAAATTCAAAGGTCTTATACTTTTGAGAAAGAAGCCTGCTAACGAAAAGTTGGCTAAGAAATTGGCTAAAAAATGGGGCGAAGAATTGGAAATCGTATTCGGCGATATTTCCAACAAAGAAGATTGCGAATACATAGCTTCTAAAGCTGATTACGTCTTCCACTGCGCCGCAATCATTCCGCCTACTTCCGACCACCATCCTAAGGCTGCGGAGAAGACCAACCTTTTCGGTACTATGCAACTCGTTGACGCAATCAAAAATTCTCCGAGAGCAGACCAAATCAAATACGTACATATCGGTACCGTTGCAGAATATGGTAACAGAGACTGGCGTCACCCTTGGGGACGTGTCGGCGATCCACTCGTACCAAGCGTTTACGACTTTTATGCAATCACCAAGTTGCGTGCAGAAAGATACGTGCTCGAAGCAGACCTTCCACATTGGGTAGTTTTGCGTCAATCGGGCGTGTTGCACCACAACCTCTTTGCCAACAACCTCGAAGACGGACTTATGTTCCACACTTGCTGGAACGTGCCTATCGAATGGGCTACTGCTCACGACAGCGGTGTACTCCTCCAACACATTGCAGAGTACGATAGCGAAGGCACTATGAAAGAGGGATTCTGGAATAAGATTTACAATATCGGTAACGGCGAATCTTGCCGTGTTACCGGATACGACACGATGGATACCGGTTTCGGTTTGATGGGCGCTCACGCAGAAGACTTCTTCAAACCACACTGGTGCGCCGCAAGAAACTTCCACTGCTTCTGGTACTACGACAGCGACTTGCTCGACGAATATACCCACTTCCGTGAAGAGACCTGGGACGATTTCTGGGCTCAAATGAAGAAACTCAACTGGTACTTTGCACTCGGTAGAATCGTACCAAAGAGCCTCATAAGCAAGCTTGCTATCCAAAGACTCTTCAAAGATACCAACGCTCCAATGTATTGGATTAACAACGGTATCGAGGGTCGTGTAAACGCATTCTTCGGAAGCAGAGAAAAGTGGGAAGCTATCCCAAGAGATTGGAAAGACTATAAGCTCTTCCGCAAAAACCAAATTATCGACGACGACGGCAACGTAGTTGACTACGAGTACAGAAGAGATATTAAAAACGCTAAACAATTCTTGCTTGACCACGGTTACGACGAGTCTAAGCCTGATAGCGAATTGGATATTGAAGATATGAGACAAGCCGCAGCATTCCGTGGCGGTAAGTGCATAAGCGAAACCATGACCAAAGGCGACCTCTACACTAAGTTGGAATGGGAATGCCACGACGGTCACAGATTCTGGTCTTCTCCATACACCATCCTCAAGGGCGGTCACTGGTGCCCTGAGTGCTGCCAACCTGCTCCTTGGAACTTCGACGCTCTTGCTAAGAAGATTCCGTTCTTTGCACAAGTATGGTACGACACCCATGAAAAGGACGAGGACAAGTTCTACGAGAAGAATTGCTACGAAGATATTTTGGCTAACGATCCAAAAAATAAAAAATAACAACACATATTCCCCTGCCGTTTAACGGCAGGGGCTTTGCACGTAAAATAATTATTGAGGTGAATATATGACAAAACTTGACGTAAAAAAAGTGTTTATCTGCGGTGGTACGGGCTTTTTGGGCTACTACTCTGCCAAAGAGTTTTTGAGACAAGGAGTGCAAGTCGGCGTTATGGCTCTCCCCGGTGAAGTTACCCTTGACCAAGGCTGGTGGCCAAAAGAAATCGACGTAAAACTCGGCTACCTCTTCAACTTCAGAAAAATGAAGAATCAGTTGACCGAAGAAGAAAAGGCTCAACTTATTACTCACGAGGAAAAGGTTGAGATGTTCAAAGGATACGACTGCCTCGTATATGCAGTTGGTCCGGATGACCGTGTGCATACCCCAAGCGGTATAAAGGCTTACGACTACTTCTATGAAAAACTCGTTACCGAAGTAGTTGATACCTTTGAGGCTGCAAAAGAAGCAGGCGTGAAGAAAGCTATCGTCCTCAACTCCTACTTCGCTTACTTCGATAGAGTATATCCTGAAAGAAAATACGCCGAAAATCACCCTTACATCAAAGTAAGAGTTGAACAAGCCGATGCTCTCATCAAAGTCGGCGCAGGCGGTACTGCTAACGGCGGTATGGACGTTATTAGTTTGGAGCTCCCTTACATCTTCGGCTCTATGCCAGAGAGAACTCCGCTTTGGAAGGAAGTATTCCTTGATAGATTTGCAGCCTTCCCTGCTATCTTCTTCCCTAAGGGAGGTACCAATATGATTCACGTCAACGGTATCGCGGAAGCAGTCGTTGCAGCAGCTTTCTACGGTGAACACGGCGACAAGCTCCCTGTAGGTAACGAAGACCACAAGTACGAGTACATGATCAACATCATCATGGAGACTATCGGCTCTACCAAGAGATATTGCGGTGTTCCTACGTGGATGGCTACCATCGGTGGTTTGAGCGTAAGACACAGCCTCAAAAAAGTTAATTCCGACTCCGGTCTTAACTATGCAAGACTGATGAAAGATATTCAATCCAAAGACCTCTACAACGCCGAAGCTTGCGCAGAAACAAGAAAACACTTGCACTTTGACGAGTTTGGCTACAACGGCGGCGGAGACATCAAAGAAGGTATCATCAACACCGCTAAAGCTTGCTACCCACATAGATTTGACGAGAACGGTAACCTTATCGCGAAGTGGAAAGGCGTAAATCCTATCAAGAAGGAAACTGCCGACAACAACGTATTCGTAAACAAAAAGAAATAATCGTCAAACAACAAAATACACCGCCGAAAAAGCGGTGTATTTTTATTGTCTATACGATTGTACCAAAGTTTTATTATAACAATTTCTTTGGACTGTTAGATCAACAACACTCTAATTAGCAATGCTTTTTTGTTTTGATATTTGCCTAATTTATTTATTCTTTTTCTTTAGCAAAGCCGTCCTCAAAATTGCTACGACAGTCTTGGCGTCTTTGATAGTGCCTTGCTCTATCATATCAATGCAGTCGGATAACTTGATTTTTTTTACGTTGAGAAACTCGCCCTCGTCAAGTTGACTCGTCGATTGAGTAAAGTCGTCGGTAAAGAATATATGCAACGGCTCGTCCGTGTAGGCGGGCGTAGGATAAATCCACCCCCAATCTCTTATACTATTTGCACATAGTCCAACTTCTTCTTTGAGTTCTCTAACGGCGCACTGCTCCGCGCTCTCACCTTCATTTAGTTTGCCTGCAGGAATCTCCAAAGTATTGGTATGATAAGGATAACGGTACTGTTCTACAAGATATACGTAGTCCTCACGGTCGATAGCTAATACGCTTGCTCCGCCCGTGTGATGAACGTATTCTCTATTCGACTTACTTCCGTCGGGCAGCTCGATTTCGTCCTTATACAATTCCAAAATCCTACCCTTATATAAAAGATTTTTACTTATAGTCTTTTCCGTACAATCCATATATATACTTCCTTTTTATATGCTAATCAGCCTAGCTTTTGTCTTATATCCGTCCCAATCTCGACAATATATCTTGGGCATATAATCGAATTAGACAAAAAAGAGGCTCGTAAATGCGAGCCTCTCATTGTTATTATTTGTTTAGATAATCGATGAGTTTGTTATAAACCTTTTCGTTTTTGCTGATTTTCGATTCGTCGGCGAAAAGCTCCATTTGATTTTTTGTCAACACGTCGTTAGAGCCTTCTTGGAGAAGTATATCTTGGATATAATCTCTTATAGTCTTAATCTCCACTTCAAAGGACTCGATTTCTTCGGTGTCATTACCCTCTTCGTCTTTGACGTACGTAACTTTGACGTCTGCGCTATATATCTTGTCCAACTTGTTCTTGTAGCCTACCACGTTGCCGTCTTCAATAACCTCTTCTACGCTAGCATCGTCCTCGATAGGAGCGGAGACAACCATAACTATATGAATACCATAGTCATTGATGATATAAGAGATCTCGTTGCCGTCAGCAGTAGTAAGAGTGTAGATGTCGGTAGAGATTTCTTCGTCATTGGCAACTCTGGAAATCGCAAGTACCGAATTGATATTGGCGATTTTGCCGTTGGCACCTTGAAGAATAGCCGTCTCACCGCTATAGGTAAGCGATTTGGAGTCGAAAGCACTGCCCGTTACGGCAACCGCGGTAGCGTCAATACCCGACTTGTACAATTCTCTCGCCAACACGGTATATTCTTCAACATATGAAGTTGCTCTTCCGTCTCTGCTAACCGCATAAGAATCGTTGCTGAACATACCGCTATCGTCGTTGACGAGGTAAATCCAATCGGTAAACGCCTCAACTTTGGCGTAATGCTCGATAGCCTCTAATTGTTGCGGGTCGGTAATGCCTTTGGCACTAGCCGCCGTCATCATTGCGTCAACCTTATTGGCAATATCGTCCGCCATTGCGTAAAGAATGACGTTCATATCGAGACCCTTGTCGGTATATGCCTTGGCAAGTTCATCGACTTCGGAATCGTAATCAGGATTGGAAACGTTGACTTTGATACCGCCAGTATAGTCCTTTTCATTCTCGGCATTTTTGAACAATTCATAATACTTGTCCGTGCTTTCGAGAGTGCCAAAGGCAACTTTTTGACGATACTGCTTAGCAACTTCTTCGCCCTCGATAGACTTGATGTATCCCAGTACTGTGCTTTGCGCGTCGTCGAACTTGAGCAATATACTCTTGACGTTGAAGTAACCTTTGTTAGTATGATACATGCTAAAGGTATTGTTGCTCATAGCCGAAGCATAGGTATCTTCGTCGATATATTTGTTAATATCGGTATCGACGAGTTTGGTATATCTAGCGGCTATCTCTTCGTCGGAGATAGTAATGGTCTTTTGTATCGCGTCTTGATACTTAGCGATAATGCGTGTCTCTATTTGTTGATTGAGGAAGTAATCGTAGTCGGTAAAGTTGCTCTCCAAATTCTTTTTGAGAGAGTTGAGAGCCGATTTCATATTGCTTTTTTTGGTAGCGTCACTCTCGCTCTTGATTTTGTCGGACACGTAGTCGTAGAAATAAGCAGGCAACTGAGAAGGATCCGTCATTCCTTGGTCAACGTATTCGTCGGACTCGGTAGTCTTGCTCCTAGTAGGACGAGCAGCAAGTTCCTCGGAAGTATCGGTAGTCTCTTCCTCCTCTTCTTCTTGGTCGGAGTTGGCGGCTTGTTCGTCTTCCAAATCCTTTATTTTCTTTTCCCACAGTTCTTCAAACTCTTTGTTGGTAGCTTCGATGCAATATCTCAACTCGTCCACGCTCAAAAAATCTTTGGACGCCATTGCGGCTATCTCTTCGTCGGAAGCAACCGCCGTTATGCCTATGCCGTTGCTTGCGACATAGTCTTTTGCATAGAGCAACAACAATTTTTGTTTGGAAAGGTTGTTGTAAAAATACTCTACAACTTGCTCCACCGTCATTCCATAGTTTTGAATATAAGCGGCACCGTAATTGGCAACGTAATTGAGTACATCGCCTCTATACAATTCGGCGCTCATAGCTTTGTAATTGACAGTCGCTACTACTTGATGATATTCTCTGTATTCGTCGGTCTCAAACATGGTGCAACCTACGAAGAATGATGCCAACACCACCATTATTAGCACTAAAGCCAACAGCTTTTTGTTCATTACCTCTGCTCCTTATTATATATAATAAATAATATCGTATCTACTTAATTATACACAAGACGCCCCGTGTTGTAAATAGATTTTTCAAAAAGTTTTGACGGAATTTAATAAAAATTCCTTTATCATAGCCAATTTTTGTAAATTGGAGACGTATCTGCAGTCAAACGTAAGCATAGGCGTTGCGTCGTTGGTCAATAGACCTTTATCTCCAAGTTCCGATACTGCTCCTATAATCTTAGGATTGCGGTAAATATTTACGCTTCTAAACGTTATTCCAGCTCCTATGTCTGTGAGAGCAATCTTCTGCACTTCGCTCTCCTTAGCGAGGTTTTTGATAAGCCCGATGTCGACCAAATTGACCACACATTGCGGTGCTTTGCCGAAATTCTCTTGCAACGACTGCAACAAACTATCTCTATCTTCCTCGCTCGTCAACTCGCTGACTTGTCTATAGATGCGAAGTCTTGCGTTTTCACTAGGCACGTATTCGCTTGGCACGTAGGCGTCGACGGCAAGGTTGAGTTGAGGGTCATATTCTTCTTCCACCACTTCGCCTTGCAAGTCGGCGATACTCTCTCTGAGCAACTTACAGTACAAATCGTATCCTATCTTTTGGATATGTCCCGACTGTTCCTTGCCCAAAAGGTTGCCCGCCCCTCTAATCTCTAAGTCACGCATTGCTATCTTGAAACCGCTGCCGAATTCGGTATAGTCCATAATAGCGTTGAGCCTCTTGTAAGAGTCGGCAGTCAAGACCTTGCCTGCTCTAACGGTAAAATACGCATAAGCAATGCGATTGCTTCTGCCCACTCTGCCTCTGAGCTGATATAGTTGTGCAAGTCCTAACTTGTCGGCGTCACACACGATAAGAGTGTTGGCAAGAGGCACGTCTATACCGTTTTCGATAATCGTAGTGCAAACAAATACGTTGGCTTCTCCGTTGTAAAACTTGTTGACACTATCCTCCAACTGGGCGCTGTTCATCTGCCCATGCCCCACGACAAGCCGCGCTTCCGGCACCAGTTGGCGCACGTGTTGTGCGAATTCTTCGATGCCGTTCACTCTATTGAAGAGCACGTAGACTTGACCTCCGCGCGATATTTCTCTCGATATGGCGTCCTTGAGCAGCCCGTTGGTCAATTCCGTCACCGTAGTCTGCACCGGCAATCGGTTGGCTGGCGGAACGGTCAAAACGCTCATATCCCTTATTCCGCTCATAGCCATATTGAGAGTCCTAGGGATAGGCGTTGCCGAAAGCGTCAATACGTTGACGTTGTTTTTGAGAGTTTTTAGTTTTTCTTTGTGCTCCACGCCAAAGCGCTGTTCTTCGTCCAAAACCAACAGTCCCAAGTCCTTGAAGTGGACGTCGGACGACAAAATCCTATGCGTCGCGACGGCAACGAGTGACTTGCCCGTCGCAAGATTTTCGAGACTTTGCTTGATTTGCTCTTGCGATTGAAAGCGAGTAAGCAGCTCCACTTTGATTTTGAAGTCGTTGAACCTCGCCGTCGCCGTGTTGTAATGTTGTTGGGCAAGTATGGTGGTCGGAGCTAAAATGACTGCTTGCTTATTTTCCATAATGGTCTTGAAAATAATACGCAACGCGACTTCCGTTTTGCCGTATCCGACGTCTCCGCACAACAATCTATCCATAACCACGCCCCTCTCCATATCAGACTTGGCTTCCTCAACCGCTTGTAGTTGGTCGGGCGTCTCCTTAAACTCGAAACTGTCTTCGAATTCTCTCTGCCATATCGTATCGGGAGGATACTTGTATCCGATTTTTTGAGCGCGTTTGCTATATAAATCCAATAGGTCAATCGCCATTGCCTTGACGGATTTTTTGACGCCGTCTTTGACTTTGGCAAAGTCCTTTCCGCCAATAGCGGACAAACGAGGAGTGCCTTCGGCTCCGCTGTATCTGCTCAGTCTATCCATTTGGTCGACAGGAACGTAGAGTAAGCCGTCGCCTTTATACTGCACGGTCACGTAATCTTGCTCGATACTTCCCGTCTTAACCCTTCTTATGCCCAAACATTTACCTATGCCGTGCACTTCGTGGACGACGTAATCACCCACCTGAGGCATTGTAAAAGCCGACTTTTTGGAGCTTATTTTTCTCTCCTCCGCCCTGCGGCTCTTAGCAAGATCTTCGTTGCCTATGACGGCAAGTTTTGCCGACGGATAGACAAACCCGTATGCTAAATCCTCCACCGTAACGCTGATGCCTTGCCCAAACGGCTTGTCCACGGCGTATTGACAATATATTTCTTCCTCTTTGAGCGCGTTATACATTGCGGTGGCTTGCCTTTCGTCTTTGCAGCAAACTATAACGCGCATATTGTTGCGACAAAAACTCCTTAGGTCGTCGTATAAAGACTGATAATGTATATGATAATTGCCAAGATTGCTCGTCTTGATTACAAAAGTCTCTTCTGGCGAAAATAGCGGATTGGTTGATTGTAAATTGCAAAATCCGAGTTTTGTCGTACAATCGAGATTTTGTCTGACCGTCTTAATATCCAAAATACTGTCCACGTGTCTCTTGGTGACGCTACCTTCTTCGACAAGGCTCTTGATCCTAGCGACGTGCTCTTGCTCGTAGAGTTTCATTTGATCCTCTATCAACGAAGGCTCGTCCAAAACGACCACCGAATCGGTAGGCAAAAATTCAAAAATGCTCGACACGTATCGAGTTAAGTATGGTAAAATCCATTGAGTTTCCGCGCCAAACGACGTCTTATAAGCAAACCCATCGACTATTTCGCTTGCCCTATAATAAGCGTCGCCCGACAATCTTTCTATATCTTTTCTCGCCTGTCTGACGCCCTCGTCGACCATATCCTTGCTCCAAATATAGTCGTTGATAGGGGCAACGGAAATCTCCGACACCTCGCCAACCGTTATCAGGCTTTCGGGGTCAAAGATTTTTATCGTTTCTACCTCGTCGCCAAAAAAGGATATTCTGACGGGCAAGTCTTTGTCACCGCAATATACGCTCACCACGTCGCCTTTGACGCAAAAGGTATTCTTCTCTTCCGCAGTATCTTCTCTACTGTATCCTATGGCAACCAGCCTGTCGGCAAACTGCGTCAAGTCGATACTATCTCCTACCTTGAGATTGACGAAAGCTTTGGCTAGCCTAGACGGCTTGGCGTAATACTGCATAAGTTCTTGCGCCGATACGACACAACAATCGAGTTTGCCGTCCAAAATCTTTTTGAGTGTTCTACAACGGGTGCCCGTGTTGACGTTTCCGCTTGCCTTGTGATGAACTAGCACGTCTTCGTTTCCTCGCAGTACGGCTACCCTATCGCCCAAGAAACCTTGAAGATAGGTAAGCGTTTTACCTACGTCCATAACGCTAGGACATACGTACAAAACAAACTTGTCGAGCATTGACACAACGTGCGCCTTATGAGCTCTCGACAAAGAAAAAGCTAGGCTATTCTTACCTTGAGAAATAGCCTCGTAGAGTTTGGAAGTATTGCCGTCAAGCGCATCCAATCTAAGCAAATCTTTTAGTCTTTGGTCAATCAAAGCTTACCACTCCGTTGTATCTTCTCATCACGGCTTCTATATCGCCGTCTTCGATATAATCTTGCAAACATTGAGAAGCTCTATCTATCACTTTGTCGAGTTTTTCTTTCTTCTCGCCACACACGTTGGATAGAACGTAATCCTTGAGTTGCATCTTTCCTCTATCGTCGCCGACGCCGACTCTAATCCTCGCAACTTGCGTAGTGCCGAGATTGGCAATGACGTTTTTCATCCCGTTGTGCGTACCTGCCGAGCCCTCTTTTCTTATTCTTATCGCACCGAGAGGCAAATCGATGTCGTCGTAAACCACGATGACGTCGGACGCCTCCATGTTGTTATATTTGACGAGTTGCTTGACGCTCTCGCCCGACAAATTCATATAGGTTTGAGGTTTGGCAATAACCACTTTTTTACCTTTGCAAAATGTCGTGGCAAACACCGCGTCGCAACCTTTATCCTTTGCCTTGACGCCTAGCCTGTCCAACAGCTTGTCAACAACCATAAATCCTACGTTGTGCACGGTTTTTTCGTATTGTTTACCCGGATTTCCCAAACCTACTATCAACATTTTTTCTTCCTCTTAGTCTTAAAGTATTCGCTCAAAAGATTGGCGCATTGCTCTTGCAATACTCCTCCCTCAATGTGCGGTCTATGATTAAATCTCTTATCTTCGGGCAAGTTGTACAGCGTACCGCAACACCCCGCCTTGGGGTCGTATGCCCCAAAATAAATATTGTCTATACGTGCGTTGATAAGCGCGCCCGTACACATTGCGCAAGGCTCCAGCGTCACGTATATGTCGCAACCCGTCAAGCGCCAGTCTCCAATCTTTTTGCACGCCTTGGCAATGGCTACCATTTCGGCATGAAAATTGGCACAGTTTTTCTTTTCTTTGAGGTTGTGAGCTCTGGCAATAACTTTGCCTTCCTTGACTATTACCGCGCCGACGGGCACTTCGTCAAGTGCTTGTCCGACGAGTGCTTGTTTGATTGCCATTGTCATAAACTTTTCTTTCATAATATTATATCTTTAGCCTTTGCCAAAATCTGTAACACGTATTGATTTTGTCCTACCATATTGCCAAAATCCCGCTCCAACTGAGTAATGTCGCAATCGTCGTCGCCGACCTCTATCGTCAGTCCTAATCTTCGAGTCGTAGCCACAAACCAATCCTTGTATCCGCCTGCGCTACCTATCGATTCTTCCAAAGAATATCCCGCGGAGTCGGCTATCTCTCTTGCGACCTCTTGGTATGGCAAAATCTCCTTGTAGCCTTGATATATCACCCTACCCTTGGCGTGATAACTCAGCGTTGCGTATGGCATAATGCGTTTCGTAAACCCTACCAATGCCTTGGTCTCGACTTCGCTCTCGGGAAACATTCCTATATAGTTAGCCGAGCACGGATACGTCACGTTGCGCCTACCCTTGCCCCAATCGGCGTTGAAGTTGACGTTTAGGTCCACGCCCCTACAGTTGGCTTTCCAATACCTGTAGTCGCCCGTTGGATTGAGCCTTGTCAAAAACTCTCTTATATGTTGGTCTTTGACGCTGTCGATACCGTACGCCGTCAACATGCACCCGTCGGGATTGGACATAGGTACGCACCATACGCCTACTTCGCCGTCGTACTCGCGCATCATCGTCACCAACAACTTGGCGGTTATCCATTCTCGCGCGTGGATTGCGCCTTGCACGAAAATTTGCTTGCCTTGCATGTCGCCTTGATGAATAGCAAAAATCTCTCTGCCGAGATAACTCTTGCCAATCTTTTCTACGTGCATTCCTTTGCGCTTAGCGCATTCTATATCTCTATATAAATCCTCAAAATCATACATATTTAATTTTATGATTTTAATTTTATTTATGATACACGCTGCCCTCTTTTATCATAAAAGCGCGATAGATTTGCTCAGCCAAAATGACGCGCATTAGTTGGTGCGGATAGGTCATTTTTCCAAAACATATCGAGGATTTTGCTTTTTCGATAACTCTTGGGCTAAGACCGTAAGAGCCGCCTATAACGAAAGTTATCGTCGACTCCCCCGCCGTCATGCAGTCGGAAATCATATGAGAAAAGTCTTCCGACGTCAGCTGCTTCCCCTTGAGGTCGAGAGCCACTACCGTACCTTTGCACTTGGCAAGCAATCTATCGCCTTCTCTTTCTTTGACGTTGTCAATCTGCTTGCTTCCTTCGACCGTGAGCATTTCTTCTGCCACTTCAATCACCTCAAAATGGCAAAATCTCGTCAGTCGCTTGGCATATTCCGCCACTGCCTCACGAAAAAACGACTCCTTAATTTTTCCTACGCACAAAATATTTACGTTCATGATAGATAATTGGTGACGGTGTTGAGTACCCAAACTCCGATTGCAAGAATCAAGGCGTATATCATTGCCAATCTGCCCTTTTTGCTCAATTTTTTCTTTTCGGCGGCATTGGCTTCCAAGAGAATTTCTCTCTCTTCATCGCTATTGCATTGCGCCGCTTGCTCCGACAGAGCCTCTCTTTCGCATTCAAATGCTTGCTTTTCTTGCTCCGTATAAAAGCTTGCTTTCAGCTCTCCTTCAATATCCTTGACGTTGATTGCTCTTTGAGGATTGCTCAATTTGAAATACAAAACGATTGTTGCCGCCAATAGAACAAGCCCGACGACCGTCACAATCAATGATTGCCACCAGTTGAGCGCAAAACCGACTTGACCCGTCTTGAATAATATAAAGTTGCCGGTAATAGCGATAAAGTTGTTGGTAAAATGCACTATCATACAAGCACGCAGGTTGCGTGACGAATAATATATAACGGCGCATACACAGCCTAAGAAAAATTGGTGTACGAGTTGTATAGGCGAGCCGTGCATTAGCGCAAACAACAACGACGACATAAATATGCCGAATATCATGCCCTTGTCGCCGAGTGCTCTCGAAATCATGCCTCTATACAAGAACTCTTCGCAAACCGCGGGCAAAGCGCACAAAAAGATTATGCCCACTACGTACGTGCCCCAAGAATCTATCGTCAGCGAGGTCATCGAAGATGTATCGTAGCCCGACTTGATTATAAGTGCCACGAATGCGTTGGCAATAGGAGCAAAAGCCATAACCGTAGCCACCGCTACGACAAATGCTACGCCGATGCGCTTGATTCCTAGATTGCGATTTAAGCCCACACCTCGATACAACTTTTCGCCTTTGATTTTGGAGTACAAAAAAGGCGTAACCAGCATAGAAAATTCGTTGATAACCGACAAGATACAAATGCCGAGAGCCGTACTCGTAAACGATACCCCGACGTCGGTAGTTATCAATACGAAACTAAAGACGAACTGCAACAATATTTGCAAGACGTAACTGCCTATATACATTGCTCCACCGTCGTAGAGTTCCAGCACCGTCAAACTATTGGAATTGCCGTAATACTTTCTCATATTTCTATTATCCTCGATGGGCGGAATTGCGACGCAACGTCGATTATAACGTCGTCGCCCTCCTTTATGCCCTCTCTCATTAGATTGTTTTTGCTACACTCAAAGGCTATCTCGGGGGTATTGTTGTCTTGACTGAGGTGTGCAAGCATAACGTTTTTTACTCCGCTCTTGCACAGTTCCACCAACGCCGTAGAACAATCGTCGTTGCTTAAATGCCCGTTCTTGCTCTCGATGCGCTTTTTGAGATAGGCGGGGTAACTGCCGCATTTGAGCATTGTCAAGTCGTGATTGGACTCCAAAATCACCGCATCGTTGCCCTTAAGCCAACCAAGAGTGCTCGTCGACACGTATCCAAGGTCGGTTGCTATGGCAAGGCTCGATTTGCCGTCGCTAACCCTATATCCGAGATTGTACGCCGAATCATGCGGCAATCTAAAAGGCTCTATATGCAATCCGTCCACTTCAAAAGACTTGTCCATATCTTGCTCTACCAGATATTTCAAGTCTTCCCTTTCGTAAAAGTTGTCAACGCTCAATCGGTGCATATATACGGGAATTTTGTAAGTATTAGACAACTTGACCAAACCTTTGGTGTGGTCGCTATGCTCGTGAGTTATAATAATACCCGCAAGTTTTCCGGTATCAAGTTGGCTCATAGCGGACAATCTTTGGTCGAGTTGTCTCATAGTCAAGCCGTTGTCAATCATTATCGACGTATCGGGCGTAACTATGACCGTACAGTTGCCTCTACTTCCGCTGGCAAGATTGCATATTTTCATATTTTACATTGTACCATAGGAGACGATAATATTCAACTTTTATCTGCTTTTTGTATGTAAATATTCAATAAAAAACAAGCCTTTTCGGCTTGTCTTTTATTTTCTAATCATTGTTTGAAACTATCTTTGAGACCCGTTATCATATTAAATTCGTATTTGCCGTCCTTGCCATAGTCTTTGACCGCACTAAAATATCCCATTCGCATAAATTGGAATCTGTCGTAAGCCTTGCAATTAGCAAGCTCGGCTTCGCCCTTGGCGTTGGCGTAAACCTTGTGACTGTCGGGCGTTAGTCTATCGTTGAAGTCGCCCTCTCCTTCCAACAAGAGGTAGTCGAATTCGTGCAATACTACGTCTATACAGTCCTTGGCGTTAACCCATTGAATTACGCCCTTGACCTTGATACCCGCGTTGACGCCACCGCTGATACTGTCGGGGATATAGTTGCATACGACTTCCGTCACCTTGCCCGCCTCGTCGCACTTATGCGATACGTATTCTAAGATATAAGAGCCTTTTAGCCTTACCTTACCGCCAACGACCAATCTCTTGTACTTTGGAGGCGGATTGACCGCAAAGTCTTCTCTATCAATGTAAAGCTCTCTGCTAAAGGTCACCTTGTGGGTGGTAGGAATTTCGGCGTTTGGATTATCCTCTATATCGTACACTTCGTCTTGTTCGGCGTTGGCAACGATAAGTTTGATAGGGGCTTTGACCACCATTCTTCTATCGGCGTTGGTATTGAGATAATCTCTCACGAAGTGTTCGAGCATTGCCACGTCAACTTCGCTATTGCTCTTGCTTACGCCTATTGCCTCGCAGAAGTTGCGAATTGCGGGAGCAGGATAACCCCTCTCTCTCATACCGCTGAGGGTAGGCATTCTCGGGTCGGACCAACCGCTAACTTTGCCCTCGTCTACCAACTTTTTGAGGTATCTCTTGGACATAATAGTCCTTGTCATTCCTAGTCTTGCAAACTCGATTTGTTGTGGGAATTTACCGAATCCACAGTTGTATTTTACCCAATCGTATAGTGGTCTGTGGTCCTCGAATTCCAAGGTGCAAATACTGTGCGTGATACCCTCGAACGCATCCTCGAGAGGGTGAGCAAAGTCATACATTGGATAAATGCACCACTTGTCGCCCGTGCGGTGATGCGTCGCTCTAAGGATACGATATATAACGGGGTCGCGCATATTGATATTAGGGCTTGCCATATCGATCTTGGCTCTAAGCACCTTTTCTCCGTCGGCGTATTTGCCCTCTTTCATCTCTTCAAACAACTTGAGATTTTCTTCTACGCTTCTATCTCTGCTTGGGCTGTTTTGTCCCGGCTCGGTGAGAGTGCCTCGAGTTTGTCTTATTTGTTCGGCACTATAGTCGCACACGTAGGCAAGACCCTTTTTTATAAGTCCTACGGCGCACTCGTACATTCTATCAAAATAATCGGAAGCGTACAATTCGTTGTCCCACTCGAAGCCCAACCACTTAATGTCCTCTTTGATAGAGTTGACGTACTCAACGTCCTCTTTACAAGGATTGGTGTCATCGTAACGAAGATTGCACTTGCCGTGGTACTTTTCTTTCATACCGAAGTTGATGCACAGCGACTTGGCGTGCCCTATATGCAAATATCCGTTTGGCTCGGGTGGAAAACGAGTGATTATCTCCTCACAATCACCGTTTGCCAAGTTGTCGTTGATAATTTCTTCAATAAAGTTAGTAGATTTAGTCTCTTCCATATTGCCTACCTATCAAAATAGTCCTTTGATTTCCATAGTTTTTTCGTCTATACTCATGCCCAACGCGCTTGGCTTTTTGCTAAGTCCCGGCATGAGCATAATCGCGCCGCATATAACCACGGCAAACTCCGCTCCGCCTCTAATCTCCACGTCTTGCACGTTGAGTTCAAAGCCCGTCGGTCTACCGAGTTTGGTCATATCGTCGGAGAAAGAATATTGCGTTTTCGCAATACATATCGGCAATTTTTCTTTGCCAATCTTCTTAATCATACTCAGCGACTGCAAAGCCTTAGCCGAATACTTTACGCTTGAAGCGCCGTATATTTTGGTCGCCACTGCCTCAATTTTTTGTTCCATGGTCATATCGTCGCTATAACAATACTCGAAGTTAGAAGGCTTGTCCATTGCACCCAGCACGGCGTTGGCAAGTTCTATCGAGCCTTCTCCGCCCTTAGCCCAACACTCGCATATTGCAAAGTCTGCACCGAGCGAACGGCAAGTGTTGGCGATAAACTCTATCTCTTCGTCGGTGTCGGTGACAAACTTGTTGATTGCTACCACCACGTTGACGCCAAAGACGTTTTTGAGATTGTCGATATGTCCGATAAGGTTGCTTATGCCCGCTTCAACCGCCTTGACGTTAGGCTTAGCAACGTCCTCTTTGCCCACACCGCCGTTGTACTTCAACGCTCTAACCGTGGCAACCAGTACGACTGCTTTTGGCTGAATGCCAGCCGCACGGCACTTGATGTCCAAAAATTTCTCCGCGCCGAGGTCTGCGCCGAAACCTGCTTCCGTCACGACGATATCGGCGTAACTCATTGCCGTCTTGGTGGCGATGATACTGTTGCAACCGTGTGCGATATTGGCAAAAGGTCCGCCGTGAATAAATGCAGGCGTACCTTCCAAGGTCTGCACAAGGTTAGGTTTGAGGGCGTCCTTGAGCGTGATTGCCACGGCGTCCACTACGCCGAGTTGACTGCAATATACGGGATTGTTGTCGTAGTCGTACGCAACGATGATATTGCCCACTCTTCTCTTGAGATCGCCCATGTCGGCAGACAAACAAAGTACTGCCATTATCTCCGAAGCGGCGGTGATGTTGAAGCCGTCTTCTCTAGGCACTCCGTGAGTGCTACCGCCGAGTCCGCAAACGATATGTCTCAGGGCTCTATCGTTCATATCCATACATCTCTTCCACAAAATCTTGGTAGGATTGATACGAAGTTCGTTGCCTTGTTGAATATGGTTGTCTATTATCGCCGATATAAGATTGTTGGCGCAAGTAATCGCGTGTAAATCTCCCGTAAAATGAAGGTTAATATCTTCCATAGGAGCGACTTGAGCCCAGCCTCCGCCGGTTGCGCCGCCCTTGACGCCAAAGACAGGTCCCAAAGAAGGCTCTCTCAAGGCAAGGCAAACGTTTTTGCCAAGTTTGGCAAGTCCGTCGGCAAGTCCTATCGATGTCGTTGTCTTACCCTCGCCGAACGCCGTAGGGTTGATTGCCGTCACCAAAACCAACTTGTCGGTCTTAGGTTGGTCGAGTGCAGGGACTTTGGCTTTGTATTTGCCGTAATACTCCAAGTCTTCTTGGTCGATGCCAAGTTTAGCCGCTATTGTGCTGATATGTTGTAGTTGTACGCTGTTTGCGATTTCGATGTCGGTTTTCATTTTTCCTCCGTTGTAATACTATTTTATATTCTACGGCGACATAAGTCAAGTTTGTAGACTTCTTTGATACAAAATCATTATTTACAACGCGTCTTTGTTGTGTTACAATAACTGTGGAAGGTGTGTATGAGAAAAAAAATATTTATTTCTTTTATATGTTTAGCAACTGTAGCGGTTTTGGCGGGCATAGTGTGCTTGTCAATTTTCCTCGCAACAAGGGTAACTATGGATGAATTGGTTGACGTCCAAGTCTATCAACTAGACAAAAAATATATGTCTGTGGTCGACAAAGACAATACGTATCTCGGTCACCCCGATCTAGTGCGTACCGATAGCGGTAGGCTGATAGTCGTCTATCCGTCGGGACACGGCAAGGGTGCAATTATCACCAAGACGAGCGACGACAACGGCAAAACTTGGTCGGAGAGACTCACCAATACACCCGACAGTTGGACGACTTCGCAAGAAACTCCTATAGTATACAACTTGCATTTGTCGGATGGTAGCAACAAAATCGTGTTGACTTCTGGCTGTCCTATATGGGGTGACGGCACGGAATATTCCGCCAATGGCTTCAACTGTTCTATCTCAGACGACGACGGCAATAGTTGGTCGCAATTTACTAATTGGTACGGCAAAGAATGGGCACAAGCAAGCGGCAAAGAGCCTTACGACGCCATAGTTGCTATGGCTTCTCTCACCCAAGTCAAAGAGGACGGCGTATTGGTAGACAAGTGGCTGGGCTTATTCCACGACCATAGTTTCGTCAATTACGGCACCTACCTCACCTTCGATACGGAGGGCAACGCAGTTTGGAGCGAGCCATTCCCTATCTTGCAACAACACAGGCAAGCGGAAATTGAATATAATCTCTGTGAGATAGAAGTCTTGCGCAACGGCGATTGCTTGATAATGCTAGCAAGAGCCAATAGCAAAAAGTCTAATTCTATGATTTTGTTCTCCTACGACGAGGGCGTTACGTGGAGCGAGCCTAAAGAACTTCCTAACGAATTGTCTGGCGACCGCCACAAAGCCGAATTTGATTCTACAACGGGTAAGCTTTTGGTTACCTTTAGACAAGTCATACCTAACGTCAAAGAAAACGCCTTTGCGGAAAGCACCTTCTTCGGTCACAGTTGGGTGGCTTGGGTAGGCACAATCGACGACCTTATGAGTTATAGCGACGACGACCCGTCCAACGACACCAAAGGCGACGCTCTAATAGTTTTAGGCAACAACAAAGTAGGTACGGGAGCAGATTGCGGATACGCAGGCACGGTGTGTATTGACGGTACCTTCGTATTGGTATCCTACGGCTATTTCAACGCTACAACCCCATATCCATATATAGCGTGCGCACGATTTAGCTTAGCGGATTTAGGTATAGCGTAAAATTATCATATACTTAAAACCAAATAGACACACTAAGCACAATTCCAATAGGGATTATTTGACGACATAAAAGGCTAACGTAATTTCGTCAGCCTTTTTCTTTTGCGTTGACAACTCACAACTTTATTCGCATAATATAACTATGCAATGCTTTTGAATATATTTTCACACAATGCGACACCGATTAGTATTAAGTCCATAGTGACGTTATGAACATTGGAGAAGCATTTTTGCTTTTTTCAAAGCCACACGCTTGGTAAAAATGTAGTTCGTCATCATAAGCGACGACCACGATACGCATATATTCTTTATACTTTTCTTTGACCATATTAACGAGTGTCCTTCCAATCGTTTTGCCATGATAGTCAGGATCAACAAGAAGGTAATGAACGTAGGCATTCATTATTCCATCATCCATTGCACATATCATACCAACAAGTTTGTCTACATCCCAAGCGGAAAAAACCGTATTAAAATTTTTCATAGCAACGACTAATTTTTCGGGAAAATGTCCCGATGACCATTCAACCGAAAGAAACAGTCTTTCCAATTCCTTGCACTCAAAATGATGAATGTCTTTATATTGTATATTCATATTAGTTTACCTCGTCAAATATCGGTTAGATTTAGTGTAAATAAATTTGATAACGTTATTATATCAAAAGAAACATAGCAAAGCAAATGGTCACGAGTGGGCAAGAAAACTCAACTATAAACTATCGCTAACTAAAATAACTTATGCTAAAAAAGTAAAATTTGGGCATAAAAAAAGTAGGAAAATTCCTACTCTCAAAACACCAACTAAAACAGAGTAAAAGGATAAGCAGTTGATTTATACTCTTGGAA
>CAMBZZ010000020.1 GCA_945872615.1 uncultured Clostridia bacterium
GGTTGCGTGTGACGCTCACATAGTTCGCTATTCCGTCGCTAGGCTCCTTACGAATAGCGTCTCCCCTGTGGGTCGACTTACTAACCGTAGGTCGATTTTTTTACGCGATTCTCCACTTTATTTGCCTTTTATATTGTATTTTGCACGCAGATTCTCAACTTGTTTACGTATACCATTAGCGAATAATTGAAAATTCTCTTCCAGCTATTGCTTTTTGCCCATCGGCAGTATAAATAGTCAAGTAAGCATAATTTTCGTTGCAATACTCCTCGTCTAGCGTATCTCTACCCATAACTTTTGACAAGCCTGTATCGCTATCAAAATAATACTCTCCATATCCTGATACGTTGTTGGAATACTTGACGATATAAGTATCCGAGAAAGTTATTTCGAGGCTATCGTCAAGAGTAAACTGTGTCAAGGCATCTATTTGTTCTGCTGAAAGAATTGTTCCGTTAAGTTTGAATTCTTCAAAGAGACTGACGATTACCACCGTTGAAGTGTGGTCCCCGACCGTATAGTTTTGCGACGTAAATTGTATTGCTATTTGGTCGTTAGAGTCAACGTAAGTATCGTAATATCCGTAAAGTTCGGTAGTCTTAAGGTCAAAAGTTACGTCAACCGAGTTGCCTTCGATGGTAATAGATTCCGTTTTAGTCGTAGTAAAATCGGTGGTGTCTAAATAAGCAAGACTACCCCAAACAATTCTATACGTCGTTGGCCAAGCAACTTGACTATCTTCGATACTCTTTTTATTTACGTTGAACAAAAGACTGAGGTCTTCGTATACGTATACGTCGTTATAATATTCGTAAGCAAAATTGCCCGAACCGCTCGAGCCGTAATTGATTTTTACGCCATAGCCGTCTGCATTTAGTGCATCCGCTCTGAGACCCGTATTCGTAGAATAATAAGTAATTGTGTAGTCTTGATCTTCTATAAGTGTGTAAGGTTGCCCGTTTAACGTGGCGGTTACGATGACTTTTGGAGCGTGTTGATTGCCCGAATAAACGTAATAATACTTATTTTCGTATGTACCGTCTCCACCGTCAAAAGCCGAATTGGCAATATCAAATATAGCGGATGTTACCACAACCGGGTTGATAGTTATCGTATCGTTTAACGTCCAGTTGCCGCCTTGCATGCTGTAGTTGTTGGTATATTGAGATTTTATTGCAAAAGTTACGTAAACTTGATAAGTTCCTGCATTTTGCAAAGTATCGAGAGGCAAAGCATACGGCATATCAACGTAATTACCCGTTGTGAAAAGTGCTTCTACTTGCTCGGGCAAAACGTTGTTAAATGCCAAAAGCGTTGAAAATTGGTCTTCGCCGCTATACGTAGAAGTTGTATTGACAAACTGATAATCGTTACTATCAAAGTCAATTTGAGCCTTTGAAATATAGAAAGTATCACTATACTCGCCTTGATAATTTCCATATCCCGTTATCGTATAGGTGGCATCGCCGGCATTTACGTTGTTGGAGTAAGATATTGTGTAATCGTTGTCTTCTCCTTGCTCGAGGTCAACCCACTCGTTAAAATATGCTTGTGCCTTTGATATAGTTTTTTCATTACCGTCGTAGGTATAATATTCATATTGCTTCAATGCTACGAATAGATTTTGGACGTTGTAAGGTAAAATAGTAAACGGAATAATAAGACTTCCTTTGTAATTACCCGTAGCTGTTAATTGGAATTGACCTTGTTTTGTCGCGGTAGAAGCATTGAGATTGTCGATATTGCTACCTACACTCATGCTAAGGTCAAAAGTTACCCCCAACAATGCTTGAGAAACCTCGCTCTCAAAGTCTTGCGTCGTATATTCTTGATTTTTGAAAGGTACTTCAACGTTGTCCATATTATAATCGCTTAGATCAATGTCGCTGATGTCGTATGGATTGATTGTAAGGGTAAATTCTTTATTTTCAACAGCTTTATAGCCGTTTTTTACTTCGATTTGAGCAACGACACGATACGTTCCCGCATCGATTGGACTGACGGAATTGTCTAGACTATCGTAGAAAGTATAATTAATATTTTCAATGCCCTCAACGTCTGAAAAATCAATTTCGCAAAGCGACCACTTATAGCTTCCGTCATAGGTTGTCGTTACGTTATCGAAAGAAACGTCGCCCGCTTCAATCGCCGTGATGTCAAAATAATAAGTTATTTCTCCTTGATATATTCCGATAAAGTTGACGCAAACGTAACCGCTATTGTCTCCGACAGCGTTATTTTCACCGTAAGTTACGGTATAATCAACGCCTTGGACGAGTGTTGTATCGTCATAAATCAAGGTGAAATCAGGAGTGATTGGTGCGTTAGGTATATAAGGGTAACTATCTAGAAGACTGCATACTATATCATTTTTGCTAAGTTCCGATTGTGTAACGGTAACGAAATAATCACAAGTAAAATCTGTGTATTCAAAATGCAGTTTGTACTCGCCGATTTCAAACGTGGCGGTTGCTATTTCATTGGTACCCACGATTTTGAATATTGTAAAAGTAAATCCGGACGTGATTTCTTGGGTAGAAGAATTGTCATAAATTAATCTAATTATAAAATCAGTTGATTGAAACTGAACGTTATCTTCATATCGAAGCTCAATACGTCCGCTGCTAAAATCAAACGTATCGTTTTTGTACGTAGCTTCTATAGATTGAATTTGTGGTTCTACGTCCTTATCGTAATCACATGCGGATAACAAAAAGCCACATAGAACTATAATAACGAAAGTAAGCAAAAATACTAAAACTTTATTATTGACAATATTGTATTTCACATTTTTCTCCTTTATTTTAAAATTAAAGTAACACGCACGATTTTATTAATAATATTATTGTACACTTGCATATTGCAAATGTCAATAAATGCGTCAAAAATGGGTTGATAAGCATAAAAAAATCCGCTTATTAAGCGGATTGTAATATCTATTTTATTTGTTGCACTCCTCTATCATCCATTGGGCAAAAAGTCCATATCCCTTGGTAGGGTCGTTGATGAATACGTGAGTAACTGCGCCGACTAGCATGTTGTTTTGGATAATAGGACTGCCGCTCATGCCTTGCACGATTCCGCCGGTAACTTTGAGAAGTTGCTCGTCAACGATTCGTATTACCATACTTTTATCCGACGGCTGAGACTGCTTGTTTACTTTGATTATTTCGACGTCATAAAGTCTTGGCTTGCTGCCGCTTATCGTAGTTAGAATTTGTGCCTTGCCTGCCTTGACGCTGTCTCTATGTGCAACTTGTATCGCGCCAGTAGAAACCTTTTGTTGATATTGTCCGTACAGTCCGAAAGTGTTGTTTTTGGTCACCGTGCCTATAGGCATAATGGTGTAGTCGAATATGCCGGACAACTCTCCAGCTTTGCCTTTTTGTCCCTTTTTGACCCCCGAAACGTCTGCAGTATAGATATTACCTCCCCCGCATATTACGTCGTTATTTTCGCTATCTTTGATGGGGTGACCGAGACATGCGTATCTTCCGCTATTGCCGTCGATAAACGTCATCGTGCCTATACCGAGTATTCCCTCTTGCAATACGAGACCTATCCTTTTTTTGCCGTTGACGCTATCTACGACAGGAGTTATGGTATATCGATTGGTAGAGTTTCCTCGTCTAATTGTCAAAACTACTTCGTCTTGACTTTGTCCTAAAGCTTTTTCTACGTCTTCTTTGCATTTGATCGGTAGGTCGTCTACTGCGACCAACACGTCCCCGCTTTTGATGTCTATCGATTGTGCGGGTTCGATTACTCCTTTGGAGGTCACAACTTTGCACTTGGATAAAATAATCAATCCGTCGGTCTTGAGATTGATGCCAACGGGAAAGCCTCCTACGTTGACGGTTTTGATTGCGGTCGACGTAGATTGAGATTCAAATGAAAATTCGGGTAAAAAATAATCCTCTATGCCTCTAATAGCCGTCTCGTTAGTATAAGATGTCTGCTCCAACGCGCTAGAATTTGCAGTTTTTATGGTAGCGGCAACGTCTTGAGAAAAACAAAAACCTAAACAAAGTATGCTTAATAGCACCGTCAGAAGAATGAAATTAGTTGTAAATTTAAGTCTTTTTGACATAAAAATCTCCTTGCTTTGATTAGTGTAAGAAAAAGCAAGGAGAATATACCTAAATTAGCTCTTTATTATCGTTTGTAAGCGTCGGCTTGCTGTTTTAATTCTCTAGCGTGTGCAATGGCAACTTGTGAGGATTGACTGCCGCCTATTAGTCTTGCCAACTCCTCTATAAGCGCGTCCCCGTCGAGTTTTGTAAGTGAGGTGCTAGTCTGTCCGTCCTTGACGCTCTTATCTATGAGGTAATTGTGGTCTGCCATGCTTGCAAGTTGAGGTAAGTGCGTTATTGCCAATACTTGTCTGCACTTGCTGATTTGGTATAGTTTTTGAGCGACGACTTGCGCGGTGCGACCGCTGATACCGCTGTCTATTTCGTCAAAAATCATGCTGTCTACTCCGTCAGCGCCTGCCATGGTGGACTTGACTGCAAGCATAAATCTTGACAATTCGCCACCTGATATTATTTTGCTGAGTTCCCTTACGGGTTGACCCGCATTGGCAGAGAATAAGAAAATAGGTTGATCGAAACCGTCGGCAGTAATTTTGTCGATTAGGTCGTCGTCGGTAGGCTCGACGAAAAATTTTGTATCGAATTGACAGTTTTTCATGCCGAGTTCGGCTAGCTCATTGACAATTTTGTCGCCGAGTTGTTTGGCATATTTGCGCCTTAAGACGCTAAGGCTAACGCTATTGTCAATTAGCAAGCGTTGCTCTTGCTCGAGCTTGCGTTGTAAAATCTCTATTTGAGCCTCGCCGTCGCAATAAAAATCGTACTCTTCTTGCAACTTGTCTCTATATTGCAAAATTTCCTCTACGCTCGAGCCGTATTTTTTCTTTAGCCTGCGTATGAGGTCAAGTCTTTGTTCTATATATTCGTATTGACGCTCGTCGAATTCGCATGACTGCGCCAAGTCTTGGAACGATGCGGCTAAGTCTTTGAGTTCGGAAACACAACCGTCCATTCGCTCGAGATATTCTTCTACCTCGCCGACGTCGTCGCTTATTTTTTCCAATTCTTTGGTAGAAACCGCAAGTCTTTCAAGCACGCATCCCTCGTCTTGAGATAGCATGTCGTAAGCCGTTGAAAGTGACGTGATGATTTTTTGGGAATTGTTCATTATTTTGCGAGTAGACAACAATTCTTCTTCTTCGCCTTGCTTCAAGTCGGCGTCTTGGATTTCTTGAATTTGGTATGCAAGCAGGTCAACGTTTTTGCTGACTTGCGACATAGAGCCGTATTTTTGTAGTTTGGATAAAGTATCGCGATATTGTCGATATAAGATAACTTGCGCATTTTTTACTTCGGCTATCTCGTCTTTGCAATACTCGTCGAGGACGGCTAGATGGTTGTCGTCGTCGAGCATAGCGGTAGATTCGTGCTGTCCGTAGACGTCAACGAGCGTAGACGTGATTTCTCTGAGAATAGACAAAGTAATCTTGGCTCCGTTGACCGAACAAGTATTTTTGCCGTCGGCGGTCATAGTACGCTTGATACACAATATATCGTCGTCGTTGTCAATATCGATATTTTGCAAGACTTCTTTGGTAGCGGCGCAATCGGATATATCGAAGGTTGCGCATACGCTAGCTTGAGTTTCTCCGTATCTAATGAGAGATTTGTCGGCGCGCTTACCGAGAACAAAGTTGATGCTGTCGATGATTATCGACTTGCCAGCACCCGTTTCGCCGCTAAAAACATTTAGCCCGCCGCCGAGCTCTACTTGAAGATAGCTGATGATTGCAAAATTTTTTATATCTAATCTTTGAAGCATAAATCAAAAACAACTTTTTAGTTGTTCGGTGATGCGCTTAGCGCATTCTTCGTCTTTGGTGGCGATAAATATAGTATCGTCGCCCGCTATAGAGCCCAAAATATCCGTTATGGAAAGATTGTCGATAAAAGCCGCGGCAGAATTGGCCCCACCGTGTACTGTCTTGATTATTACGAGATTTTGAGCGTATTGCAAAGATACGACACTCTCTCTAAAAATATTGCCGTATTTGGTACGGTCGCTAAGCATCGTACCTCCGACTTGAGCGTATTTGTAGCGTTTTTCTCTTCCTGCGACCTTGACAAGCTCCAACTCTTTGACGTCACGGGAAGCGGTTGCTTGCGTAACTTCGCAGCCTTTGGATTCGAGCATAGCGACAAGTTCGTCTTGCGTGTCGATTTCGAATTGGTTGATGATGTCCAAAATGAGTTGTTGTCTGTGTTTTTTATTCATTTATTTCTCCCCAGTAACTAAGTTTTTTGATAAGCTTTTGATAAAAGTTGACGTTGTTCATTCTTATAAATTTGGCTTGTCTGCTACTCTTTTTGACGGTGATGGTAATAGAGCCGTCAAACTCGTCTACTATGCGTCCGTCGATAAGCAAACGCATAGCGCTGTTGTTAGCTCTGCCGGTAAGCGTAATCGTGCTGTTGCCGTTGACGACTAAAGGACAAGAATGCAGGGTGTGCGGGCACACCATGTTGATAAGAATTGCATCTACGTCGGGTGACAAAATCGGTCCGTTGCATGCTAAAGAATAGGCTGTCGAGCCTGTTGGAGTGGAAACTAGTACGCCGTCGCCTCGCATTTTGTCGGTATAGTTGCCGTCTACGGCTATATCTACCGTGACTACGTGACAGTTGTCCTTGCTGGAAAACAATGCTTCGTTGAGAGCGTAGTAAGTATTGCCGTCGGCTAAAACTTGAAGCATCATTCTACTCTCCACCGAATAATCGCCTCTCAGAAGCTTGTCTATAGCAATACTAATATCGCTTTGACCGATTGCGCTCAAAAAGCCTATTTTGCCCATATTGACGCCAAGCAACGGTTTGTCGTAAAGCGTGCAAGCGTTGATGACTTCAAGCATAGTGCCGTCACCGCCAAAAGCCACGAACACGTCGCACCACGCCGCTACCGAATCTATCTCGGCTATATATCGCTTTTGAAAATAATCGGCTGCGTTGTCGCACACCAAAAAATCAACCCCTCTCTCCGTAAGGAGTTGAGTAAAACGCAAACATTCTTTGCACTCTCGGTCTCTATTGAGATTGGAATAAATGCCTAATTTCATACAGTAATTATATAATAAACTGCATAATTATACAATAATTTTGGCAATATAAATCAAAAATTCTATATTTTTTTTGTCTTTGACAGGCGCAACGGTCGTAGCGCGAAGATTATAACCTAAAGAAACGGCAAAATCACATACCTCGTCCAATACTTTTTTTCTTATTTTAGGGTCAATTACTATACCCTTTTTGCTAAGATTGTTTTTACCGACCTCGAATTGCGGTTTGACAAGACATATTGCCTCTCCGCCTTCTTTGAGTAAATTGTACACCGTAGGTAAGATATATTTTAGAGATATAAAACTGACGTCGACGCAACAAAAATCACACCTTTCACCTAGGTCTTGCCAAGTGAGATTTCTCGCGTTGGTCCTATCTTTGACAACTACCCTGCAATCGCTTTTTAGCCTTTCGTCAAAGGCACATTCGCCTACGTCTACGGCATAGACTTTGCTTGCGCCGTGTTGCAACAAGCAATCTGTAAAACCACCGTTGGAAGCGCCTATATCTACGCATATTTTGCCTTGAGGATTGTAAGAAAAATCATCTAAAGCCTTTTTGAGTTTGTCCCCGCCGACGGAAGCATAGCGAAAATTGTCGACTATCGATATAACGTCGTCGGACTTGACTTCGTACGAGGCTTTGGTTAATACTTGTTCGTTGCACAATATCATGCCCTCTTTGAGCATTTGTTGAGCCTTGGCACGAGAAAAACCGTGATTGTGGACCAGATATAAATCAACGCGCATCGTGGTTGAGGATTAAACCGACGATACCGTCGCAATCGAGCCCGTAGTCGGCAAGAATCTCCGCCTTGTCGGCTTGCGAATGAAGACTGTCTCCGAGATTGACGGCAACGGTTTTGGTATTGGTGCCGCTCTCCGCATAATAATTGCCGATTGCTTCACCCAAAGAGCCTCTTTGAACGTTGTCTTCGAGTATGATGACTGTAGTGTCTTTGACCATATTCAAGGTCTCTGTGTCTAACGGCTTGACAAAGCGTGCGTTGATAAAGTTGACGTTATGACCTTGTTTTTCCGCCTCTTTGACGGCATTGTAAGCTTGTTCAACGACGGTTGCGCCGCCTGCGATAAGCGTCAATGAGTTGGCAGGATTGTAGCGCAAAACCTCGAATTTTCCCAATTCTACCTTAGTATGAACGTCGTAATCTACCTTAATATCTCCCTTTGGATACCTAATTACGGTAGGATGATTGAGCGTCATCGCAAAATCCATCATATCGTCGAGCTCTATATAATCCTTAGGTTGCATAATTACGATATTAGGCATGCAAGCAAGGAAAGATACGTCGTATATTCCTTGGTGAGTTTCACCGTCGCCACCCACTATTCCGCTTCTGTCTTCGCATATCGTCACAGCTAAATCGTTGAGACATACGTCGTGCAATAGATTGTCGAAAGCACGCTGTAAAAAGGAAGAATAAACGGCAAATATCGGTCTTTTTCCGCCAAGCGCCAAACCGCTTGCCATAGTGACGGCGTGTCCTTCCGCTATGCCTACGTCAACGAAACGGTCGGGATAAAGTCTAGCAAACTCGTTGAGACCTACTCCTTCTTTCATTGCAGCGGTTATTGCCCAAATATCGGGATTTTTGCTTGCCAATTCTACTATTTTGTCCCCGAATGCACTACTAAAAGTCTTTTGAGGAGAAGTGGTGCTATATCCGTGATACGCTACCGGATCAGCCTCTGACGGTGCGTAGCCCTTGCCTTTGACTGTGTTGACGTGAATGAGAACGGAATGCTGCGATTGCTTAGCGTATTGTAATGCCGGTATAAGTTGGTTGAAGTCGTGACCGTCTACGTTGCCGTAAAAGTCAATGCCAATGGATTGCAAAGACTCGGAATTTTGATTTTTGCTAAGTTGAGACAAATAGTAAGAAACGAAACCTTGATTGTATGAAATAGAAAGCTTGTTGTCGTTGATGATGATAATTTGTTTTTGTCTATTGACGGCAACGTCGTTGAGAGCCTCGTAAATAAGTCCGCCCGTCATTGCGCCGTCTCCTACGACGGATATTACGTTGCGTTGGTCTAAAGCTCTCGATAAGCCGCACGCAACCGACAATGAGGTGGAAGCGTGTCCCGTGTTGACTACGTCGTAGACGCTCTCTTCCCTCTTCGGAAAACCCGCTACGCCGTTGCTACGTCTTAGACGAGCAAAGCCGTCAAGTCTGCCCGTAAGAATTTTGTGAGCGTAACATTGGTGTCCCACATCGAAAATTAATTGATCCTTAGGAAAATCAAATACGTAATGCAATGCAACGACCAATTCGACAACACCGAGATTGGAAGATAAATGCCCGCCGTTGACAAGCACCGAATCTACGATTGTCTTACGTATTTCGTCGCTAAGTCGTACTAATTGGTCGTTATTGAGTTGTTTGACGTCGCCACCGTGGGTGACTTGTTGCAAAATATCCATATTGTTACGATATAAGTATATGCTAACTGTATTATTTTATATTGTATATCAGTATAGCCTTTGTGTCAAATATTTGGCAAAAGTGATAAGATTGTCGGCGCGTGCACCGTATGGCGCAACGGCTTCTATCGCCTTGTCAAGCATTGACGAGATAGTTTGACGGCAGCGCTCTTCTCCCGCTACCGCAACATAGGTCTTCTTGTTTTGTACGGCGTCTTTGCCTACGGATTTGCCGAGTTGGTCGGTAGTGGAATGTAAGTCCAATAGGTCGTCTACCAACTGAAAAATAATTCCTATACACTCCGCATATTGCTCGACCGCTCCAATTACTCGTGCATCGCTGCCGCATTTGATACAACTGCCTACCAAAGCCGCCTTGAGAAGTCGACCCGTCTTGAGGCTGTTGAGATATTCGATTGCATCGAGCTTTACGTCGTCGACGGTATTGACTACGTCCAATGCTTGTCCGCCTATCATACCTCTAATGCCCGCACAGTCAGCGACGTATTTGATAGCCTTGACGTCAAAGGGCGTCTTGCAGTCGCATAGCATAGTTTCGAAGGCAAGATTGAGCAATCCGTCTCCCGCCAAAACCGCCATATCTTGACCGAACTTTACGTGAGTGGTAGGTTTGCCACGTCTTAAGACGTCGTTGTCCATACACGGCAAGTCGTCGTGTACCAAAGAATAGGAATGTATCATCTCAAGACCAAGCGCAAGGTAGTCTACGTCTGCTGCCTCCCTACCGCAAAACTCAGCGCCTAAATATACGAGCAAAGGTCTTATCCTTTTGCCGCCGTCTAAGACGCTGTACGCTACAGCTTGCTTGATGCTGTCAATAGGGCAATCGTAATCGGCAACATACCTATCGAGCAACTCTTCGAAGCGCTGCAAGTATGCCGAAATCGTCTCTTCGTAAGTCAATCTACTACCTCTTCTTTGCCCTCTTTGAGCTGAGTGATTTTTGCTTCGGCGTTTTTGATGGTTTGCATACAAAAATTGCTAAGTTCAACGCCTTTTTCGTATAGTTGAACGAGTTGTTCAAAACTAGTATCAGGGTTTTCCATTTTTTCGATAATGGATTCTAATTCTTTCATAGATTGTTCAAATTTCATCGGACACCTCCGTGACGACAGCAGTTATTTTTCCTTTGACAGACTTGATATTAAGTCTTTGATTTATCTCTACTTGCGATATATCAGTAACGGGCGCTCCTTCACAAGACACACTCCAAAGTCCCTTTTGTACGATAGATATAGGGTCGAGAGACTTAAATTTTGCAAGTAAATCGTGCACGTTCAGTTTGGCTCGGTAAAGTCCGTCGGTGGCGGCTTTGGTAAGCCGATTGGAGAGACTCTCGCAAAGCAAATATCCTTTGTCTATTCTTGTTCTTATAGAATTGTCCAACGACATACTAAGCAAACTTTGTCGGCTCTTGTAGCCGTCTACCCTTCGTTCGAGTTTTTGCATAAGAGCAACTCGGGCAGTCGATAAGTAGTCGATTACGGTTTGCTCGTCGAATGCTATTAAGTTGGCAGCCGCGGTAGGAGTTGCGCATCTGACATCGGCGACAAAATCGCACAGGGTATAGTCGGTCTCGTGCCCGACAGCGGAGATTATCGGCGTGGTCGCTTCGTATATAGCATAGACCAACCTCTCATCGTTGAAACCTTGTAGGTCCTCTATCGAGCCGCCTCCTCTAGCGATTACTATGACGTCGTAACCCATCGGGTCTACCTCTTTGATTGCGCCTATGACGTCTGAAGCGCAACTTTCGCCTTGAACTCTGACGTCTCTGATAACTACGTCAAGATAGTTGTTGCGTTGACGAACAGTAGTGATAATATCTCTGATTACCGCGCCTTGAGCCGAAGTTATTACACATACTCTATGTGGAAAATGAGGAATGGGTTTTTTGTGGGTTTCGTCAAAATAACCGTTTGCGGCAAGTTTCTTTTTGAGTTGCTCGAAGAGCAAAGCGAGATAGCCGTTGCCGAGCGGTTGAATTGTCTTGGCATTGAAACTCAATCTACCGCCCTTGGCGTAATAGTCGACGTCGCCTCTGATAACAACGCTTTCGCCAACCTTGGGTATATACGTTTGCGCACAGTTGAAACAAGTGCAGTTTAGTTGACTATTTTCGTCTTTGAGTACGAAATATGCGTGCCCGCCCGTCACTTTGAATTGCGAGACTTCTCCCGCAACCGATACGCCGTGCAGCATGTCTTCGGCAACAAAAATCTGGTGAATGTAACCGTTGAGTAGGGTTACGCTGAGAACGTCGCTCATCGTTTGTTAAGCTCTCTATCTACAGCCGCACAAAGCGTGTTGTACAATAGCATCGTGATAGTCATTGGTCCTACGCCGCCTGGAACGGGCGTTATAAAGGACGCCTTAGGCTCTACCGAGTCGAAGTCTACGTCACCACACAACTTGCCCTCTACGCGATTGATGCCTACGTCGATGACTATCGCGCCCTCTTTGACCATATCCCCGGTGACAAACTTTGGTTTGCCGATAGCTACTACCAGAATATCTGCTTTGCGAGTAAATTCCTCTAGCCCCACCGTGCGAGAATGGCATACCGTGACGGTGCAGTTGGCATTGAGCAGCAACATTGCCATCGGTTTGCCCACCGTATTGCTTCGACCGAGCACTACGGCGTTTTTACCTTGTAGGTCTACTCCCGTATCGGCAAGTAAATTCATAACGCCGAGCGGGGTACAAGATACCGTGCGTGGATTGCCCATAGCGAGCCTGCCGAGATTGTTAGGCGAAAAGCCGTCCACGTCCTTACTGTCGGGAATCAGCGACAAGAGATAACTCTCGTCATAACCCTTAGGCAAAGGAAGTTGTACCAATATGCCGTCTACGCCGTCGTCATTTGCCAAAGAATTAATGGTATCGGCGATATTTTGTTGCGGCTCGCCGTCGGGATATTCGAAAGACAAAGACTTCATGCCCACTTCTGCGCAACCGTTGATTTTGTTTTTTACGTACGTCTTGGAAGCAGGGTCTTCGCCTACAATAATAACTGCTAAGCATGGTTTGCGTCCCATACTGCTCTCAAAATCATTTACTTTGTCGGCAATTTTTGCTCTAAGATTTGCCGAAACTTGCTTTCCGTATATCAACATAATTATTCCTCTACCAGTTGTTTGTAAACGCCCGACAATACGCCGTTGACAAAGACGTAACTCTTCTCGGTAGAATACGTCTTGACCAATTCTACAGTCTCGCTGATGGATACCCTTGGCGGAATATAATCGACGTATTTGATTTCGTATATTGCCAATAGCAACGCCGCGAGGTCGGGTCTATAAATTCTCTCGGGTCTAAAATTTTTGGCGTTGTCGCAAACGATGGCGATAAGTTCGTCATACTTGTCCGTTACGCCGTCTACGACTTGATTGAGATATGCCACGTCTTCGTCGGTGAGTGTCTCGTCGGCAAGCATAATCGCCCTGGTCTGCTCGTCGCTCTCTTTGTTGAACAAATATCCGAAGATAAGTTTGTACGCATAATCTCGTGCACGTCTTCTACTGTCCATTGCGCCGTTTTTCTTGTTCATAAATCTCCTTTATATGCCAAAAAGCCCCTATAAAAGGGGTTTTTGACTAATGTCTCGATACAACACCTACAACGGTCACGTTGATTGCTTTTACTTTGAAGTAGGTGGATTTTTCGATGTCCTCTTTGATTTTTTCTTGTAAATTGCATATTACGACAGGTATTCTGTAGCCGTAATATACGTTGATTGACACGTCGATAGTCACAAGATTGTCTTTGTAAAACTTGACGTCTATCGCATTGCTTCGTTTGTTTTTGCCATAATCAAAAAACTTGTTGTTGAGCCCTGCTTCGTAGGAGACCGACGCTACTCCGTCTACCAGAGACGCGCTGCTGCCGGCTATAGAACTAAGCACTCCGAAATAGGTATCCAAGTCTTGTTGGCTGTTGTCGCTACTATTGCTTGCCATAACTTACCTCCGCTAAATTAGTCTAGCACATTTGGAAAGTTTTGACAAGTATTATTATATTATACTTTATAAGGAACGATGACCACTTGCGACGGAGTATAGTCGGTTTCGCTCAATATCACGCCGAGGATTTGCGCAACTTGCTCGCTAGTCAACTCTTCTTGTTGAATGATGACGTTGATATTGTTGGTGCTCATAGTCACTACGGCATCTTGAAAGCCTTTGGCTTTGATGAGATTTTCTACAACCAATTCGCAATCGATATTGGAAAGAAGCTCCATCTTTTTAGCGGTTGCAGTCGCTTTGATTTCGTCGGTAGCATCAGCCGAAGCAATAATTGCGTCAAGATAACTAAATTCTTCTGCTCTCGACGTCTCTCTGTCGCTTCTATAAGCCGAAAAGAAGGTCGTTTCGGTAGGTTGACCCGACACAGCGTCATCGTCTAATTTTCGCGTCAAAACAAAGTTGAGCACGCCCGTGATTACCAACAGCGCAACCATAGTGCAAAGGATAATCACCTTTTTTGCATTTGCCGACAAAGGCTTGATTGAAATTTTTGCCATAAGATACCTCCATTATGCTTTGTTCATTTTATATATTTTAATTTTTTCCGCTTTGACGTCCACTAAGGCGCATACGGCGTCTATTATTTTGATTTTGACCGACGTATCGTCGCCGCCCTCCGCGACAACTACCACTCCGTTGATACCGCCGTCGTCGTCGAACGTTATCAGCACGTTGCAATCTCCTACGCCGTCAACGTTACATAATACGCCCGCTACTTGCCTGCTGAGTTCGTTGCCTCCCGAAGACGTATGTTGTATCGCCGCATCGTCAACTCCTACGCCCGTTGTGATAAAGTATATGAATATTGCCACGAGCGCTATGACAAAAGCGACAACAATTTCTAAATGTTTGATAGATTTGAGCTTTTGCAACGTTGTTCGAGGTTTTTCCGCTATAGGGGTTTTGTCGTCGCTAAAATGATTATCCGTCATAAAAGTTCACCTTTGCTCCTTTATATTTTTTGCTTAAAATTGCCTCTATACTTTGTTTGTCGCTCTCGCTACACGCTATATATATGTTTATACTTTCGATTTTATAATCAAAATTTTCATAATATTTTATTTTTACATCTCGGGGATTAAATCCTTGCTCTCTTAACGTCGAAGCAATTTGCTTTTCTTGAGCTTGTCTCACGTTGGTCACTAATGCGTCCAACGTTTCAGTTTGTACTTCGATACTACTTGTTTGAGTTTGCCAGTCGTTTAGTTTGACGTTTTGCATTAGGTTGACTATAGGTGAGATTATAGTAATAACCGCAACTACGCCGAATACGCCTTTGATATATTTCGCACTCTCGCCTTCAGGCATAACGACGTCTACTAATACGCCGAGAACTACTATCCCCACTATCGACAATACCCATTGTTTCATATATACCCTCCCATATCACACCACGCCTAAGTTGCAAGCAAAAATTATCAACATAATCGTTACGATAAACATAAAAGCGACACCGAGAATTATTGCAAGCAGAATATTTACGTTTTTTGACAAGTCGTATAGCATTTTGGAGATTTTGGTATCTCCAAGCGGCTCGATTATACCGGAGGCAAGTTTTAGTCCTAACGAAAAAACTATGACGTTGACGATTGGCGAAGCAATAAAAATCAACAATGCAAATAGCGAAACGACGCCGAGCGAGTTTTTGATAAGAACAAAACTTGCCATCATAAGGTCAAAGCCGTCGGACAAATATCCGCCCACTATCGGCACGTAACTCTGCATTGCAAACTTGGCTGTTTTGATTGACACGGTATCGATAATTCCGCCCGTCAAGCCTTGAGCAGTCAAGAACGTGACGAATAGACTAAAGACCGCCGTCAGCGCGTATTTGATACCGCTATTAAAAAATCCCGTCAACTTATTTAGTTTGATGCCGTCCGAGAGGGAAGAAATCATGGTAAACACTATGACTGCAACTACCGCGGGTAAAATTAGTTCTACTACGAAACTCGTAATAGTCGTTGTCAGTACGCTCATCATAGGCTGAAAAACCGCTCCGCTGTTCGCTCCGCCGACAACGGTAATAATGGTAAGCAAAACGGGAAAGACAAGCTCCATAAATTGCTTAACTCCACCTACGACCTCGCTCGTATTTTTGACGAGCGAAAAAGTACGAGTGAGCACTATGACCGCAACCGCGCAGTAACTGACAAAACCGATAAGCTGCTTGGTAGGATTGGACAAAAAGCCGCCGGTTAGACTGCTAAGCAAACTGCAAAGCAACGATATGCCTACTATGCTGACTATAATTGGCAAAACTCGAGTAACCGCCGAAAATAATTGATTGACAAATACTTGAATAAGTTGGTCGAAACTAGGTTGTCGCTGACCTTGCGCAATAGCGATTATTGTCTCCTTGAGACTGCCGAAAAAGCTAGAATCTAAGCCGTCTACCCATTGTTGAAGTAAGTCTAAATCGAGCTCTTGAGTGTTGTCAATTATATCATCCGTCAACTCTTGGCGCGGGTCGTCGTTTTCTGCAACCGTTGAGCCAAACAGCGTCGATACCACTAGGATAAGTGATAGTAACAAAAGCGATATAATGACTATTTTGGAGCGTACTTTGTTCATAGTCTAGCGTCAAATCATACCGATGACTAAATCAATCAGCGTTTTTACAACGGGTAAAGCCATGAGAAAAATCACGATTTTACCCGCAAAAGCAAGCTTTTTGCCTATACTTGCGCAATCGAAATCGTTGCACAAGCTTACGCTGTATTCGGTGAGATAACCTACTCCGATTATCTTGATAAGAAGAGCGAAAAGGGCGTTGTCAACACCGGTTTTGTCCACGATTTCTTCAAAAGCTATGACGACCTCGGTAAGCGAGTTGAGAGCTATGATAAGGATTATTATGCCCGTTGATATAACGGCGAGCGAAGAAAAGCTGCTAGACGAATTTTTGAGCAGCAACGAGCATATCGCTCCGATTATCGCAACGCCGATAACTTTGAATATATCCATATCAATACACGCCGAGTATGTTTTTGAGATTGTCGAAAAGACCGCCTATCATATCTACTATCATAAGCAATACCAAAATCAAACCGCCTATAGTGATAAACGTGGCTATCTCGTCCTTGTCGCTCTTTTTGAGAATAATATTGAGCACAGCCGTGATTAGTCCGATGCCCGCTATTTTGAATATTACCGATATTTCCATAACCCACCTATACTACCAAAATCATAATTGCCATTCCTAGCAAAAAGCCTAATTTATAGCAAAGTTTACCGTTACTTTTGTATTCCTTCTCTGCCTTTTTACATGCCGCGTCAAGCATTGCGGAGTGATGTTTTAGAAGTGCGATTTGAGCTTCGAAACCCGTCTTGCCAATATCCGAAAAGTATGAAACCACCGTATTTTTGTCTTTTTTGAAGAGAGGACTGCGCGCAACGCATTGTTCCAGCACGCCCTTATCGCCTTGCTCGAAACTTAATCTTACCGCACTAAAAAATGCTTGTTCGGCGCCGTTTCGCTCTCCGACGAATTGGTCGATAACCGTAGTGATAGGCAATTTTAGATTGGTTACGCAACTATTCAAATATCTATCAAAATCTAATAGTACTAAGAAAAAGTCCTTACGTTTTTTGTAACCGTTGCCTATCCCCATTCCGCCGATAAAACACGCTATCCAAATAACTCCGCCTACGATCATTTCTGACATGGTAACTCCTTGTCGTATATCTTGTCCACATGTCCTATAGCGTCTATATGGATAAAATACCTAAACTTGTCCAAGAGCGCGCCGTACACCTTATCCGACAGCAAAGCGCCTACGTCGTCGGCATGCACGGTGGCTAACACTTTGACGCCCGACCTAACACTATCTAATATGCAGTCTACTTCCTGCGAGGAAAATATCTCGTCGGTCGCAATAATATCCGGTCGCATCGATTTGATATAGTTGGCGTAAACGACGCTTTTAGGCACTCCGCATACCACGTCGCAACACTCGCCTAGGTCGAAGCAGTCGCCCGATAGCTCGTTTCTCTCGTCAAGGACTAAGACGTTGTTGCCTCGATTGGACAATTCTCGTATCACGTTTCTAAGTAGCGTAGTTTTACCTAGCCCAGGTTTGGAAAAAATTATCGTATTGTCGAAGTCTTCGACTACGCGCTCGACTTTGGGACAAGTCGTCTTGACGTCTCTAGGCACCCTTATACACAGCGAAGAATAATTCTTGATGCCGACGAGTTTCCCCGCCTTGACTACTCCTTGTCCGGATATTCCTATCCTTATACCGTCCTTTGTCGTGACGAAACCTTGCATAATTTCGTCGTCGAATGCGTATAAAGACGCCGAACACGCCTTGTCCAATACGTAATTTAAATCGTTGTACGTAGCCACGTCGCTATCGCTACAAAGTCTACGGTACTTTCCCATAAGCGCGCAAAATATAGGCTTGCCAACCCTAAGTCTAATCTCGGTCAATTCGTCGACATAGCCGTGACTTAGTATCTCATTGTATATCCACTCGGGTAAAATATCAGCTATCATATCTCTCCTTGCAATATTATACGGACAACCTTGATAAGGTATGATAAAAGGATATTTTTTGACATATATAACTCTCTCTCGCCAAAATGTGCAAAACAGCGTTAGCTATAACACAAAAATCTAACTAAACAGTCGCTAAAAATCAATTAGAATACAAAATATTGCTACTAAGCTCTCGAATGCTTGTAGCATTTATCATCGACAAACGCGAGGTTAAAATTACTAATATTGTAAATGGTTATATTTTAGCAAATAAAAAAGCGTGTCAAATGATGTGAACCCAAAAGTTTGGACAGAAAACATTAAATTATTTGAGATTGAGTTC
>CAMBZZ010000021.1 GCA_945872615.1 uncultured Clostridia bacterium
GCGGTAGGTTCGGACGAAGTCTTTTGCCCAAAGGGCAAAGCCCCTATTGAAGGCGAAAAGTCAATAAACCGTCGAATTATATAAGTTGTGCATTTGGAAACAATGTGTTTGACGGCAAGCAAACAAAGTTTTATAATTTAATTGAAACTATAGTTTTTGAGTACGACAAGCAAGCGGAAGCGTCATATACGCTTATCTGTAGTTGATACTTAAAAAAACTAAATTCTGCTTTCTAATACTATTTGGGAGAAGTATTTTGGATAAAGAAACTTTCGATTGCGACGAATATATTCAGTCTTCGGAGATACAGTATTTTCCTGCTGAGAGGTATAGTGTCAAAGAGACTGTAAATTGCGCTAGAGAAAGCTACAGTGCTCCCGAAACGTCATTATCACAAAATAACTCTGCAAAAATTGACAATGAAGCTATGTCTATCGACGACGCTCAAGAATTGATGCAGTCGACTTCCACCTCAACGGCTTCGTCTTCTTCAACGTCCACTTCGGCGACGACTTCTTCCGCATCTTCCGCATCTTCCGCATCGGCTTCTTCCACCGCATCGGCTTCCGCATCGGCAGCCGCAAGCGCAACTGCTAGCGTAGGGGCAACCACGTTATTGACGGCAAGCGTCGCCACTATTTGCGTTGCTACTATTGTTGGTGCGGTAACGGTACCGGGACTTGATTTTGAAGAAACCGCCACACCGCCTTACGTGATAGAACAGACCGTCGACTACGGCACCTTTAAGTACGACAATTACGTGGTCGAGTATACCACCAACGAGGATTCCGCAACGGTATACGACGACATTACCTTTAATTTCGAGGGGGAACTATTAGACGGTTTCTCTTGTAAGCTTACCGACAATGAGACGGGAGAATCAATCGAAGTCAACGCCCCGTCCGTCGAATATTCTCATATCGTCAACAAAGATAGAAGCTTTGAACTTACGATATACAATGGCGACAAAGTAGTAGAGTCGCAGACGATAAACTTTGAGGATCACTATCTATGTGGACAAAACAACGACTCTCATTACGTATATAAATCGACGTGCAACGATGACGGTACTTACAATATATACACCCACTTTACGGCTGCTCACGAGGGAGAATTTGTTACCTTTATCAACGTAAGCACTATGGTGGACGATTTTGTCGACAGTAATCGATACGAAACGGTGATTAGTGGGAATATTAGTAGCGTTTTGAATATCGATAGCGAGAAGTTTTCGGCAAATTTTGTATCTTATTACGTCAATGACGGCAACTACTATTACTATTATTCGCAAGAAATAATGATAGGCGAAGGCGCGTTAGAATGGAGTGCAAGCGTCCTCGACAAAAAACTGACGCTAAGTTTTGGTAACAAGTTGGACGGCGTGATAGAAGTTATCGTTACTCACGACGATACGTCTATCGAGGAGTTTAGCTTCAACGCAGACGAAATGGTCGACGATACTTACGAAATTACGCTAGGTAGCCTCAGTCAGCATCCAACCGTTGAGATTTACGCGTCGGCGGCTATATATGATTTTGACCCTATGGGCGTTATTACCGACGTGGTGGGCGACGAGTATCAATATGTATACGACAGCGTAGTAGTCGATGCGGTATTGACTTCTACGATTAGCCTCACCAGGTTTGAAATCTTCAACACGACGTACAACGGACTTTTCAAGGGCGTTGACGATGCGTTGTGCGCTCCTGTCAACTTGTACTTTGACGGATATTTGAACGAGGGCGACAACTATTCGGTCAAAGTATTCAACTTGGACGGAGAAGTAACGTCGGTAACGGGCATTACGTCGTTGGACAAGCCTATAACGTTGACGGATTTGTTAGTCGATATGGAATACTCTTTTGTATTCTATTTGACTGCAAACGGAGAAGAAACTCAAGTAGGCGAAACGACTACTACTTTGTCTATGATTGAAATTCTTGACCTGCCTCCATATTATTGCAATACGCCTAATCCGGGCGACGTGCTGGTGACCTACAACGACGACGGTACTTCCAACGTCTATCTGTATATGAACGTGCAAGAGACGACGTACGATATGTATTACAAAGCGTATTTGGTGGACGTGGTCGACAACTCGATATATTACGAGTGTTCGGACAGTGACGACGTAGCGGTATTTAGCAATATTCCTAAGGGACAGTATTCTATCAGGGTTGGCGCAATGCTCAAAGACAACGGCACTTGTTACTCTATGTACGATATACAATGGCCGTCGGGCTCGATATACGTAGGTCTTGACCAAGACGGATATTATTATGGCGAAAGCGGTAGTGCGTATTACGATAGTGGTACGGGAGAATTGGCAATCAGCGTGTCGGGTAAGGTTATGGGGAATTTAAGACTTGTACTTACCCCTACGGGCGAGCAACCAATATCCATTACTATACCGCCTGAGAATATCAATACGGGTAACTATTGGGCAGAAAGCACGCTTGACTTGTCGTCGTACGGACTTACCGCCTTTACGCTGACTATCATAGGAGAAGCAATCTTCCAATACGGTAACGGCGATATAATCAAGAGCAAGACGAACGTCACGGGCAACGAATATTGTCCGTTTAAGATAGAAATCACAAACTGAGGTAACAAAGGAGAATAATATATGAAAAAACTTGACAAAAAAGCCTCGATAAACGTTGCTTTGATAACGTTTGCGGCAATTTATCTCGTTGCGTACGTTGTGCTGGTTATTATCAAATTCAGCGCACCCGAGTCGCAATTCGCGTTGGAGTTTTTTGACGAATACGTGAGGATTGTCAAAGAAACCATAACGCAGGGTGGCGAAACTATCGTAGTAAGCCCAAGTATGAAACAAGTCGTAATCAACAGTTTGATTACTATTTTGCTCATTTTGTCCATTGCCAAGATTTTGCGCTCGCTGTTCAAACTAAGATATAAAAAGTCCGACAGAACTAAGACCGTAGTCAGTCTCCTGGACGGATTCGTCAAATACGGCGCGGCTATTGCGGTGATTATCTACGTGCTCAAAGCGTTTGGCGTCAATACCGAGGCACTTATAGCGTCGATAGGTATCTTGGCTCTCATCATAGGTCTCGGTGCGCAGTCCTTGATAGCCGATATTATCGCGGGTATGTTTATCATTTTTGAGAATACGTTTAACACGGGCGAGATTATCTCTATTGACGGATTTAGAGGCGAAGTAATAGAGATAGGCATACGTACCACCAAACTTCTCGACGCCGCGGGCAATATCAAAATCATGAATCACAGCGATATTAAGAACGTCGTCAACTTATCTAGAGAGCCGTCGCTAGCCGTAGTGGACGTAGATTTTCCGTATGACGTACCTATTGAATTTATAGAAAAGCTCTTTGACGAAAAATTCGCGGGGCTCAAAGACAAGATACCGGGCATTATAACTGGACCATTCTACAAGGGTGTGACCGAATATAAGGACTCCAACGTTACCGTCAAGATTGTAGCCACTTGCCAAGAAGTCGATCGCTTCCAAGTACAGAGAGACTTGTTGAGGGAATATCGTGCTATCATCACGGCAGAGGGAATAGATATTTCATATCCTCACGTTGTCATCGGTCAAGACGAAAAGAGTAATATCAAAGTTACCAAAAAGGACGTAAAAGTTGCCAATCAATTCGTCGAAGAACAAAAAGAATTGTCCAAAGACTTAGAGGACGAACACGACTAATAGTAAGATTAGCTTTTGCATATCGATACATAAGAGAGATACCTAGCGTATCTCTTTTTTTGTCCATTGAAAAGTCTATAATTCTTAAAAGTATATTGTAAATAGTATAGTATAAATTATAAACGACTATGTTTTTGCCAAAAAAAATAAAAAGTCTAGTTCTGAATGTGGACAAGGCTTTTTATTTATACGTTTTGATTATTAGGTCGGCTATTTCTCGTCTCGTGACGCATCTATCCATAGCTTGTTTTTCTATATAGCGGTGTGCGTCGGCTTCCGACATGCCTAGGGAATTGATGAGAGCCCATTTTGCTCGGTTGACGAGTTTTATCTCTTCCATTTTGTCTTGCAAGGAGAGTGACTTCTTTTCCATTCTGCGCAGTCTTTCGCTGGTAGCTCTCAGCCAGTCCAATGCGTGAGCAACCGTCTGCGGAGATATAGGCTTGCGAAGCGTAAATACGCCGTAGTCGCACACCTTTTCAAAGACATTGTCGTACACGTCGTTGCGCACGAAGAGTAGTACGACGGAAGTTTTGTCGCTCGAGGTGTCTATAGCAAACTTTACGCCGAAGTCGTCGGGTAGGGGCGAGTTGATGATTATTATATCGTAGGAGCGTTCGAGGAGTTTTCTTTGCGCGGAATTGATACTGTGCACGTAGTCCGTCGGCATAAAGGTAGACACGGGCATTAGCCCGCTGATACTATCGTCAAAGGACTGCGAGGCAGAAACTACCAAGACGCTGTAGATATGTTCTTTTAGTGCCATAGGCTCTCCGAAAAGTTAGCGTTGGTTGCAGTAAGCCGCGATTATCTTTGCAGGCAAGTACTTCTTAATAAACTTGCTGTTTGCCGTTACTTGTATTGCTTCTTCTATCGAAAGCGGTAGTCGAGGATATTTGCTGAGCACCTCGTCGGATGCGGTATAGAAGTTGATATTGGCAGGCTTTGGCAGTCTGCTACCTCTCTTGATACCTTCGAGCCCCGCGTAGATTATCAACGCAAAGGCGAGGTATGGATTGGCGTATGGGTCGGGGGAACGAAGCTCGGCTCTCTCAAATTCTCCAACCGCCGCAGGAATACGAATGAGTTGCGAGCGGTTTTGAGCCGACCAAGACACGTAAGAAGGGGCTTTTTCTTTGCCCAATCTATCGTATGACTTTGGTACGTGATTGAGGAAGAGCGTCATCTCACGTATGTGATTGAGAATGCCCGCAATGGTAGGCTTGATTACGTCTTCGCCGTCGCGAGAACGAACGGAAAAGTTGATATGCAAACCGTTGCCGGGTGCGTTGTCGAGCGGTTTTGGACTAAAGTCTGCGGCGATACCGTTGCGGTGTACCACGGCTTTGACCATTGCGCTAAAGGTCATAGCGTTGTCGGCGGCTTCGAGAGGGTAAGAGTAGCGGAAGTCGATTTCGTTTTGTCCCGATCCCTCTTCGTGGTGAGAACTCTCGGGGTCGATACCCATTTGTTCGAGTGTCAAGCAAATCTCGCGGCGGATATTTTCGCACTTATCCCTCGGCGCGATGTCCATATATCCCGCGTTGTCGTAGGTTTCTTGGGTAGGATAGCCCTTTTCGTTGAGCTTGAAGAGATAAAACTCCATTTCGGGACCGAACTTGAAAGAAAATCCCGCTTCGTCGGCTTGTCTTATTGCTTCTCTTAGGATATGTCTCGTGTCTCCTTCAAAGGGTTTGCCGTCGGGATAGGTTATGTCGCAATACATACGCACGACTCTTCCGTGCTCGGGGCGCCAAGGCAAAACCACGAGGGTAGAAGGGTCGGGGTGAAGAAACAAGTCGGAGTGTGCTTCATCGCCGAAGCCGTCTATTGCCGATGCGTCTATAGCAATGCCGTATTCGAAGGCACGAGGCAATTCTTTGTCCATAATGGAGATGTTTTTTTGCTTGCCGAACACGTCGCAAAAGGCGAGACGAACGAACTTGACGTCCTCTTCCTTGACAAATTGCAATACTTCTTGTTTCGTATATTTCATATAGCACCTTCCTGCTCAATTCATTACGTACATTTGCTTATAAGGATTTTTGCTGTCGGGCTCGACCAGCGTAAAAGGACAATCCACAACCTTATCCTTATCGTATCCGAACAACTTGCAAAATTCGTCAAGGTAAGGCAAAAACTCTTGTAATTCTTCGCCTTTGACCTGCTTTGCGTGTACGTTGGTCGGAAAGATAATATCGGCGCAATCGGAGCGCAATAGCATCTTGCCGCCGTGCATTCCCGTACAAGGGAAGTTGCCTACGATAGGGCTCTTGCTATCTAGACCTAGTGCGATGATTAGCCCAACCCTTCCGTCAAAGCCGATATTTGTTATATTTGCTCGCCCAACAATCCGACTGGAGCGGTATATAACAAAGAACAGCTCAAGAAGTGGATAGACTATGCCAACGCCAACGGCTCAATCATACTCTTCGATGCGGCTTACGAGGCGTTTATAGAGGACGAGGCGTTGCCTCATAGTATCTTTGAGATAGAGGGTGTAAGGACTTGCGCCATTGAGATATGTTCTTTGTCCAAGACGGCGGGCTTTACGGGTACGAGGCTCGGTTACACCGTAATACCTAAGCAACTCGAGAGGTGTGGACTCAACTTCAACGCGATGTGGGTGCGCAACCGTACCACCAAGACCAACGGCGTATCCTACGTCATTCAAAGAGGCGCTCTCGGAGTATTTACGCCAGAGGGACAAAAACAAATCAAAGCCAATATCGCTATCTACAAAAACAATGCCAAGTGCCTAATGCAAGCGTTGGATAAAGTAGGAGTATGGTACACGGGAGGCAAAAACGCGCCTTATATATGGCTCAAGTGCCCGGGCGGAATGGGAAGTTGGGAGTTTTTCGACTTTCTTCTCAACGAGGCTCAGATTGTCGGCACTCCGGGTGAAGGCTTCGGCAAGTGCGGCGAAGGGTATTTTAGATTTTCAACCTTTGGCAGCGTAGAAGCTACTCAAGAAACCGCCAACAGACTTGTTCAACTGTTATCCCGCCAAGAATAATCAAAAATCTCGATACGTATCGACTTTTCGTCTGCAAATTGTCTTTGCAGACGAAAATTTTTATTAGGGTCATTGACATTTTAATGACAAATGTTATATAATAAGCTTGAGGAGAAAAGATTGGATAAAGAGTTGCTAAAAGTCCGATTCGGGCATATAGGAAAGATATTTTTCAACCTTGCGATAGCGTGCGGTGTATTATCGCTTATTTGTCTATTGTCCCCTTTTGTTACCGCCCTATATATGCTAATAGTAGGCATGGTTGCAATTCTTGCCATTTGTCTTACCTTGGGGTTGATATTTTTTATTGCGCCCGATTTTATATCGGGGCTCATTTCGTCTTTGTCGGACGTCACTCAAATTGCAGGCTTTGTCGTCAAGATAGTAGAGTATTCGCTACCTATTATGACTATCGTAGCGGTACTTGCCGCCGTTATGTTTATTATGCAGACCAATCGCAAGAAGATGGTGGTCGCTAGTACGGTTTTGGCAATTATCGGCGGTCTTACGTGGGCATTCGTTGCCGGCGGAATAGTGGAGATGATGCAATGAGCTTACTCAATATCAAAGTCAGAAGCCTAAAAAAATATGCAATTCAAGTTGCGGTCGACGGACGTCCTATCAAAGGTAAGTCCGACAAGACGGGCAATATGATTTATACTTATGGTACCGACAACGCCGAGACCAAAGTAGAGATTTTCAACGTCAACGAACTTACCTCTCAGCTTTGGTGGCTTTGGTCGATATTTTACTTTTTCATCGGCGTGTTCGGTATCTTCGACCCGGGCTACGGCAACAACTTCTTTGACGTTAGGTGCAACTTTTCCGTGGACACCACGCGCGACGCCAATCTGCAAGTCAAGATAGGTGTTAGCGACAACGGCACTAGAAGCAACGTTTGGCAATGCGACACCTGCGCCACACCTGTCGAAAACGAATTTAGCAAAAACGAACTACTTCAAAAACGCATCAAAAGCAACAAGATTCTCAAAGTCTTTTTATGGATAGCAACCATCGCGATTGTCGTGGCGATTACGGCAATCAAAGTGATTAAATAAGGAGGAAAATATGCAACTCTATTTCAAAAACAAACTTATGACCATAGGCGGCAGCTCTACCGTTGTAGACCAAGATCAAAATATCGTATATAAGGTCAAAGGCAGAATTCTTTCGCCGACCAAATACAAAAAAATCTACGACCAAGACGGTAAATTGCTATTTATCGTCAAAAACAAACTTGTCAGATTTTTCAATACCACCGTCTTTATAATGGACGCCAAAAAGAACAAACTTGTCACCGTCACCCAAAAGTATTTTTCAGTCGGCAAATATGAGGTCAAAGACAGCGAAGACGAAATAGAAATCCAAAAAGATGGCGTGCTTTTTCACTACACCGTATTTTTCAACGGCAACAAATTCGCGGAGTTCAAACGAGGCAAATTCTTAGCCTTGACCGACAACATATTGGTCGACGTCGAAGACCCTTCTCAAGCGGGACTTGCCGTAGCGTTTGCGGTATGTTTTGATAATGTTAATGATAGGCGGGCTAAAGACTCCAACTAACTCCAAACGCCGAAATTGATGCGTGATGCTTTGTCGAGTTTGCGTTTTTGTTCAGTTACGTACGCCAAGTACGCGCCTTCACAAAAGCCTCACTCTCCTCGCCTGACTTGCAATTTCGGCGTTTGGTATTTTTAAGTGCACCTATGGCGTGAAAAAGATGCGTATATGCAACTTATCTTGCTCGTATCCGCCGCGCGATAGTAGCACTATAGTAAAAATAATGAATTTTGGCAACCGATAAGGTTGCTTTTTTCTTAGCTTTTATTATAATCAATCTTCTATTTTTATAAAAATTTTATTTTTTGTTGTCAAAAAGGCAAATCGTATTGTTTAATATAAGGGGAAAGATGAAAAACGAAAAACTCGAGAAAAAAGTCAAAGAGTTTGCATTAGGCAACTCTAAAGCATTTGACTACATATACGACGTCAGCCATAAGGTAGTATTTATGGTTGCTTTTGGCATACTCAACAATCGGGAGAGTGCGTTGGACGTAATGCAGGAGACTTATAGAGCAATGATTAAGGCTATCGGAACTTACAACAGTACCAATTTTATGGCTTGGCTGACGACCATTGCGAGGAACTTGGCATACAACAGTTACAACAAAAACAAAAGAGTGGTACTGAGTGATTTTGGCGACCAAAAATACGATAGACAAATCACCGACGAGAGAGACGAGGGCGATTTATTCGGAGTGGCAAAAAGCTTACTTGACGAAGAGAGCTATCTAATACTTGTGCTGGTCGTTGTGGAGGGCTACAAACGGCGAGAAATATCCAAGATGTTATCGATGCCAATATCTACTGTCACTTACAAGTACAAGAGCGCGCTCAAAATTATAGAAGAAAAACTGACGAAGGAGGGAGAAAAATATGGATATTAAAAAGATATTAAGAGGACAAGCAAAATCTGTTTTGCCTACCGCTCAAGAAAATAGACGCATCAAATCCCAACTAAAGCAGTCTATGCCTGCCTATAGCAGAGAAAATAAAACGAAAAAGTTTAACTATACTAGGGCTGCGTGGGCGTGTGTAGCCGCATGCGTGTGCATTGCGCTTGTAGGCGGAGTGGGCTTTTGGTTGTTTTCTTCGTCGGGACAAAACGCTCCCGTAGCTCTATCCACCAACACGTACGTGTGTATAGATGTCAATCCAAGTGTGGCAATTACTTTAGATGACGTGGGCAACGTAGTTGCGGTAAAGCCGTACAACAAGGACGGCGCGATATTGCTTTTTGGCGAAAATATCGTGGGATTATCTCTCGACGAGGCATGCGACCGCATAATTCAATTATCATGGCGACTAGGATATTTGCAGTCGGGCGGCAACGTCAATCTTACGGTAGCGGGCGACGACAAGGACAAAGAGCGCGCTATCGAGCAAGAATTGCTAGGCAAAATCGACGGTTTTCTTCAGACCAACTCCATTGATGCTAGCGTAGTTGCTTGTACAGACGAAAATACGCTTAGCCTTGCGCAACGATACGGCGTATCTCAGGGCAAAATGGCTTTGATTCAAAAGGTATGTCAAGCGACCGGCATTAGTATAAAAAAGGCGGTCAAACTCTCTCTCGACGATCTCAACGACATGCTCGAAGACTTGGAAGAAGAAGGAATTATCGAGGCGGAAAGCCAACTTAATCAATATAAGCAAGAGTTGCAAAACGACCAAGACTATCTCAGCCTACAGACGCAAATAGAAAAATATCAAAGACTGGTAGACGAAATAGAAGAAATAATGGATAGGTTATGTTTCGACGAAGACGAAGAAGATGAGGACGAGGAAGAGGAAGAAGACGATGAAATCTTCGTTGACGTAGCTACGGCTATCGAGGAGTTCAATGCGCTTTTGGAGCACGATTCTCCCTATCGATATATCGGGGAGGCAAGTGCGCCGTCATTCGGGGCACACCTTGAGAACGTGCTAGAAGACTTAGAAGACTTAATCGACGAAATCGATGACACAATCGAAGATTACTGGGATAACATAAAGCAACTGTACAAAAATTCTGCAAAAAAGTCCGATTGATTTTGCTGTAATATATATTAATTCCAATTTAGAATTGAAAAATATTTTTGCAAAAGTTGGCAAAATCCTCTTTTGGTTTGTTATATAAGCAAACGAGCACAAAAAGGAGGATGCTTATGAAAAAACTAATTACTTTTTTACTTACCATTATTATCGGGGCTAGTATGTTAGTCGGTTGCGCCAATGTCAATCCCCCAACGCAACAAGGAGGACAAAATACTTCCCCTACCGCGCAGACAATGAATAAAGGCGAATTGGTAACGATGTCTGCCGTGTCTGTCGGCAACCTAATGGCAGGTATCAACACTCCAAACGTTGGTGTAACGGCGTTTGCCCTTGCCGAGCAAGAAGAGCCAAACGACCAAACTCAACTTGTTGACAAAATCAACTACTATATGACCGTCGTTCAAAACGTGATAGGTAGCGGGGCGGAGAGCGTATTCGAGGAGAGCGACCTAGCTGAGTACGCTATCAAAAACGTCATCACAACCACGTCTTTCGGAGAGAGCAAACGGTACGTTCTATACTACAACGAAACGCTTTTGGTCGAAGAAGGAGATGAAGACGAAGAGGAAGAGGAAAGCGTTGACGTGGTCAACGAAACCGTCGCCGAAGAAAGTGACCTTAAAGATACGTCCCAAGCCGACGACGAAGAACAAGAGTTTGCTATGCTTGGTATCATGGTAATCGGTGACACGCAGTATGAGTTCGAAGGCAAGAGAGAAGTGGAAGAGGGAGAATTCGAGTTTGAGTTCGTAGCCAAAATCGATGCCGACAACTACGTTAGGTTTGCTCAAGAAATCGAAGGAGATGAGCAAGAATTCGAATATACTATCGTAGAGGGCGGAAAAATCGTCAAGTCTTTTAGCCTCGAGGTAGAAAACGAAGACGGCGAGACGGAAGTCAGCCTCAAAGAAAAAGGCGTGGACAGCTTGATGATTATCAAATACGAGGTGCAAGTTGATGAGGACGGCAACGAATATATCGACGTCAAGGTCAACGACAACGGCGAAGTTATCAAGTGCGAAGCCCGCGTAGAGATAGATCCTGCCACGGGAGAAAAGACCTACCGATACGATTTCGGTGACGGCAACAAGTATGACAAACAGCCTTACGGCGAAGAGGATGACGAGAAAGAAACGACCGCATTCGCTCTATAAGGCATTCATAATTTCCCCAAGAGGACGTTTGGTCCAAAGATACACCCCTACGGGGTGTATTTTTTTAAAAAATTATCTGATATATTTGACATTTTATATAGCTGATAGTATCCTAATTTTAGGAGGCAAACTATGGACGTAAAGAGAGAAATAGAAGACAGAGTAGCATTTATCCGCAAGGTGCTTGCAGACAGCCATTTCAAGGGTATCGTGTTCGGCAACAGCGGCGGAAAAGACAGCGCACTCGTAGGCATTTTGTGCAAAATGGCTTGCCCCGACACGGTAGCCGTAATTATGCCTTGTTTTAGTCAACGCAATTATACCGTGGACAAGCAAGACGGAATGGAATTGTCCTCCAAGTTTAATATAGAGACGAGGGTCGTAGACCTCACGCCCGTCAGAGCTCAGATGCTCTCGCAGCTGGAGGGCGTGGCTAAGCTCAACGATGCGGCGATAGTCAATATCGCGCCAAGGCTTCGTATGACGACGCTCTATGCTATAGCTGCCGCGGAGGGAAGACTGGTAGCGGGTACGGGCAATCGTAGCGAGAGGTTTGTTGGATATTTTACCAAGTGGGGCGACGGCGCGTGCGACTTCAACCCAATAGCCGACCTTACAGTCGGCGAGATATACGAGTTGCTCGAGTATCTGGGATGTCCTAGGTCTATCATCGACAAGGCGCCTTCGGCATCGTTATACGACGGTCAAACAGACGAAAAGGAACTTGGTATCACCTACAAAGACCTAGATAGATATATAGCATTTGAGAGGATGCAAGGCAAGCGCGAGCCTAGGCTTGAGAAAATGTTCAACGCCTCCGCACACAAGCGTAAACCGCCTGTGTTATATAGAAGCCTCGACGAAGAATAAAGACGTAACTACGAAAAATCAAAAAACGGAGATATGTATCGAGTTATCTCCGTTTTTTATTTATTTTTTGACGTTGATTTTATTTTTTCGCCTTGACGTATCTTACGGCGGCAGTTCCCGCGATGGCACCGTCGCTGACGGCTTTGCTTATTTGCATCAGACCGCCTATGCAGTCGCCGCAAGCAAACAATCCGGGCACCGTCGTCATCATATCTCTGTCTGTTTGGATAAAGCCTTTGTCGCTGACCGCGCCTATTTTGCGAGCAAGAACGTCGGCGGAGGCTTGCCCCAAGGCAACGAACAATCCGTCTATTTCTATCTCACTATCGTCGTCGAATACCACCTGTTGCAATCTATCGTCGCCAATGAGTTTTCTTATTTTTTTGTCTATTACTTTTGCCGAGCCGAAGTCCTCTTCGCAAGGTTTGCCGTCCGTCAAAACTATTGCCTCGCTTGCCACGTCTTTGATAGCGTTATATTCGTGCAGCGCGTAGTGCGAGTTGCCGAGCACAGCCACCTTCTTTTTGCGATAGAAGAATGCGTCGCACACGGCGCAGTAACTCACACCTTTGCCTTCCAATCGTCTCAAGCCGTCGATTTTGACGGTATTGCGAGGCGCGCCCGTTGCGATAATCACGGCTTTTGCAGTCATAATTCCGCTGGTAGTCGTCACGATAAACACGTCGCTGTAAGCCACGTCCATCACTTCGCCCTCCACAATCTCGACGCCCAGTCTTGACAGTTGTTTTTCGCCATATTGCAACAACTCTTGTCCGCTAATGCTCTCGAAGCCGTAATAGTTTTCTATACGTTCGGCTTTTTTGAGAGCACTCTTGTCGGTACCTACTACGCAAGTCGTCAGTCCCGCTCTTGCCGTATATAATGCCGACGATACTCCCGCCGGTCCTTTGCCGATAATAATCACGTCTACCATAATTCACCTAAATTGAGTATAGCACAAAAGATGATTTTTATCAAAAAAAATTCAAAAAAGTATGGATAAAAAGTCTATAATATGATATAGTTGCTATATAAGCAAATAATTGGGAGGTCTATATGGCAGTAACAACGATAACCAAAGACAATTTTGACAAGGAAGTATTGCAAGCGGGCGTGCCCGTATTGGTAGATTTTTGGGCGTCTTGGTGCGGTCCTTGCAGAATGTTGTCCCCGATAGTCGACGAGATAGCCGAACAATATACGGGGCTCAAGGTGGGCAAAGTCAACGTTGACGAGCAAGAAGAACTTGCAATCAAATTCGGCATCATGAGCATACCTACGCTTATCGTGTTCAAGGACGGTAACGTCGTAGCACAGTCGGTTGGCGTCAAGTCAAAAGAAGCGATATTGGAGATGCTCAAATAATATCGCAATCCGTAGACGAAGGTCGTCAAGCAAGAGCAAAACAAAAGAAGGTAAATTATGTCACAGTGTAATCACGATTGCGGAAGTTGCCAATCGAAGTGCGATTCCGCCAATCTTATAGAGCCCGTCAACTCGGCTTCCAAAATCAAAAAGGTTATTGCGGTAGTCAGCGGCAAAGGTGGAGTAGGCAAGTCGAGCGTTACCTCGCTACTTGCAGTCAAAGTCAGTCAGATGGGATACAAGACAGCTATTTTGGACGCCGACGTAACGGGTCCGTCCATTCCGACCGCCTTTGGTATCACCGACAAAGCTTACGGACAAGACGGCAATATTATGCCTCTCGTCAGTAGGGACGGCGTCAAGGTTATGTCGCTCAACTGTCTACTAGACGACCCGTCACAGCCTGTGGTATGGCGCGGCTCGCTCATATCGGGCACGGTCAAGCAGTTTTGGACGGACGTAGCGTGGGGCGAGGTGGACTATATGTTCGTCGATATGCCACCGGGAACGGGCGACGTACCGCTTACGGTATTTCAATCTTTGCCAATCGACGGCATAGTTATCGTCACGTCACCTCAACAACTCGTGTCGATGATTGTTTCCAAAGCCGTCAATATGGCTAAACTTATGCACGTGCCTATACTCGGCGCGGTAGAAAATCTCGCATATTACGAGTGCCCCGATTGTCACCGCAGAGAGTATATTTTTGGCGAGAGTAAGCTAGAAGAGTATTGCAAGCAGTACGATATTCCTCTCTTTGACAGAGTGCCGATTGACACAACGCTAGCCAAGGTAATGGATAACGGCAAGATAGAGAGTTATCTCAATCCGTATCTTAACGATTTCGTCCAAGGGTTGGTCAAATAATTTAGATAGAGCAAATCGCTTGACCGAGTGATTTTAGTTCGTAAAGATTTTACGCAAATACAAAAGTTTAGCCCAACTATCTTATAAGGTAGTCGGGCTATTTTTAGTAATGTTTTAGCCTTAGGCTAAACGTGATGTTATTGACTATGTCAATAGTGATATTTTAACTTTTAGTCAAAGTGAGGCTAGCTACGCCAACGATAGTTGATTTATTATCCGTAATTTCTCCTTAAGGAGAAACGTCACTTGCCGACAGACAAGCATCACTACGAAACATACGTTTGCCTCGCGGCAAACGTAATTGGGTGATTTTTTTATTTTTGGGCTGTTTTTCGTTTGCAAATAATTTCTTGTATGTTATGATATGTAGCGGTGAAGCAAAAATGGAAGAAACGCAAAGATTAGTACCTAACAAAATGGGCACGATGCCAATAGGCAAACTCTTGTTTTCTATGGCGTTGCCAATAGCCATATCTATGCTTGTACAAGCGTTGTACAACGTTATAGACAGTATATTCGTGGCAAAACTCGGCGAGGACGCATTGACGGCTGTATCGCTTGCTTTTCCTATCCAAAACATCATCATTGCCATAGCCGTCGGAACGGGCGTGGGCGTCAATTCTTTGCTTTCCAAGTCGCTCGGTCAACGCAATTTCGACAGAGCCAACAAGGTGGCGTCCAACGCGCTGTTGCTTGCCATCGTCAACACGGCTGTCGTAGCTTTGATAGGCGGACTTTTTGCTCGCAAGTATTACGAGATACAGACCGACATAACCTCAATCGTCAATATGGGTACCGACTACACGGTCATCGTATGCGTCATCTCCGTCGGAGTATTTTTTCAAGTAACGTTTGAGAGATTACTTCAAGCCACGGGCAAAACTCTCTTGTCTATGGGTATGCAGTTGGTAGGAGCCGTCACCAATATCGTGCTTGACCCGATATTCATTTTCGGTTATCTCGGCGCGCCCGCAATGGGCGTCAAGGGCGCGGCAGTCGCAACGGTTATCGGTCAAATCCTCTCTATGCTCACGGGCTTAGTCTTCAACGTATGCTTCAACAAGGAGATCAAACTATCTATCAAGGGTATGATACCCGACGGCAAATTGCTTGCCAAAATATACAAGGTGGCTATTCCGTCTATGCTTATGGCGTCAATTACGTCGGTCACGGTCTTTGGCTTCAACCAAATACTGCTTGCTTTCAATACCGAGGCTAGCCTCATAGGCAATACGGCTACGTCATTCTTAGGCATATATTTCAAATTGCAGAGTTTCGTATTTATGCCGGTATTCGGTATCAACAACGCAATGATACCTATCGTAGCCTACAACTTCGGAGCCAAACAAAAGTCGAGAATATGGAAGACCACCAAGTTGTCGGTCATCGTGGCGTTTTGTATAATGCTGGTAGGCTTTATTATTCTACAGAGTATGCCAAGGGTTATGCTCACGCTATTCGAGGCGTCCGAAGATATGATGTCTATCGGCACGGTGGGACTGAGAGTGTTGTCCGTGTCTTTCTTGATAGCGGGTTTCAATATCGTTATGAGCGGATTGTTTCAAGCCGTAGGCAACGCGTTTTACAGTTTGATTATGTCGCTCTCTCGTCAAATTATCATCGCATTGCCCGTCGCATGGCTTCTTGCCAAGACGGGTAGCATCGACAATATTTGGTGGTCGTTGACGGTTGCCGAAGCCTTGACTTTGTTCTTCAGTCTTTTCTTCCTTGCTAAGACCAAAAAGATGATAAACAGAGAGATAGACAACGCGTAATTAACGTTATCTACTAAGTAACGAATTATAAGCGTAAAATTACGGAAAGGTCGTCTTCGTCATTGCGGTGTAGCATAACATTGTTATGTCATTCCGAGCCTTACTTGTAAGGCGTGGGAATCTCTCCTTTTAAAGCCGCCCCTGTGTAAGGGGAGGGGAAACCACCGTAAGTGGTGGAAGGGTTGTAAAAATCTATTCTATCCTTTGAGAGTACGACTAAAAAACCGCCCCAATCATGATATGCACCCCAAAAGTTAGACACTTTTGGAGGTGCATATTTTTATGTGTAA
>CAMBZZ010000022.1 GCA_945872615.1 uncultured Clostridia bacterium
TTTTGTTTTGTGGTAATTACATTATACAGCAGATTTTGTATGAACTATCTTTTTTTATCGGGTGTTGCACTTGATAGTATAATTCACCGTTCCGATAAAAATATTAATATTTACAGGCATAAGAAATGGTGAATTACACGGTCTTCGTTGGTCCGACATCGATTATGAAAGAAACGTCATACATATAAGAAGAAATAGACAATACAACGTCGATATTGGTGTTTACGAAAAAGAACCAAAAACAAAAACCTCTATTAGAGATGTGCCTATGAATAAGGAACTTGTAACCGACCTAAAACAATTTGAGGATTGGTTTAGAGAAGCTGACGAAAATTTTGATAAAAAACGAGACCAATACTATATTGTATCCAACATAAGTCGAGAGCCTGTATACCCACAATCTCTTGCTATTTGGCTAAAGGATTTTGAAGAAAGAAATGGAATTAAGAGAGTAAGTATCCACGGTCTTAGACACACGTATTGTAGTTTGCTACTATCTCAAAACGTGCCGATTCAGACCGTTGCTAAGTACATGAGGCACAGCGACTCCACTATTACGCTAAAAGTTTATAGCCACTTTATTCCCGACACACAAGAACAAGTTCTCAGTGTTCTTGACAACATTTAACAATATAAGGACGCTATCACAATTGATGGCGTCCTTTAAAAAATTGATATGTTATTAATAGGTTAATAATTTTAATATACAATAAATTAAATAATTTATTTATCAAATTTATTATTTAAAAAATACCACTCTTTGCCTTCAACTTCATTTCTTTCAAATTCAATCAACTTGTAAAAAAACATAGACTTAATATATCCATATACCTGCTCAATTGTCATATAGATAGGTTCTATTTGCATATATTGAAAAGCTAAACTGTAAGGACTTTCTTTCAAGGAAGTTTGATAATTGTCAAAACGATCAGCTATTCTTCTTGCATTTTTTGAATTCTTTAATGCATCTCTATATGTGAAATTAGTGTTATCTAGTTTTTTACAATCGAAATGACCTAATATTTTATGAGAGGTTATCGATGGTCTGCCCCAATAATTGAAAATTCCTATATCTTTCAGTATCTCATAAAAAGACAGCATAAAATCGTGTAATATTACAAAATCTTTTTCATTAAGATAATCATCCTCGTTTATATAAAAATGAGTTTCTTCATTCCGATATTGCTTTAACAAACTTAATTGGGCTTCAAATGATATAACATTCTTGTTCGGCAAGTTTAGTAATCTACTATGGTTTTCAATTAATTTACTGAAGCTAATTGAGTAAAATTTCCTTATCTCTTCTTTTGATAAGTTTTTAAAATAATCATTTAAATCTTTAGCCTTTAAAAAGGAAACGTAAGGCTCATCTTTTATATTTTTTTATCTATTCTAACAACACTATAATCATTCTGATTTAACATTATTTGTTTCAAAAACAATTCAACCGCATTATGAAGGTTTGAAATAAACGCTTTTTTATATTTTAAAGTTACAAGTCCATTTTTAATTTCATCAACATTTTTAATCGCTTGTATCCAAGAATCAACTGCGTTATCTAACAAAATTTGATTATCAAACTGTATGTTCTTAATTTTCATTTATTATTTCCTTTGCTATTAGTTTTTTATCTTTTATATTTTTTAATATCTGTAATTATTGCTTTGGGTTGCATATCAATATCATATTCTTGAACAAATAAGAGATCTGATTTCCATTTTGAAACAGCGAGTTCATTTCCATTTTTTGCACCATTTCTTCTAATGAAGAAAGATAAGTATTTAATCACTTCACCTTTTGTCATTATTCTTCCATAAAGCACTTTTGCCAAAATGTAATGACGTTCAATTTCTGTAAAGCCATCTTTTTGTCCAACATTGTACCCAATAATATGAAGAGGACTTTCTTGAGCTAATTCATAAGAACCAGTAAATTCACCATTTTTTACTAAACGCAGATTTCCTATCAATGCACCATATTTATCACGATAATGTTCAAAAATAGTATAGTCTAAAAAGTATTTCTTGCACTCGGTACAGTATTCAACATTGAGTTTAATTTCATTGTCTGATTGGTTATGCAAAATTGCAGTAGCTTGAATTATCTTATGTTTATACTTGTGGCAAAGAATATTGCCTTTGTATATATAAAGCGTATCACCAATATTAAATATTGCTTTACTTTCTGGTAGTACATAATCCAGTGTTTGGTTTATTGATTTTGTAATCTTATCAAATGATTCTGTGGTTTTAATAATTAATTGTATTATTTCATTCTTACTTTTATGATTTAAATTACTAAATTCGTTTTGAATTTCTTTACAAATTTCAAAAATATCTATAACATTTTCTTTATCATATTCTGTTTCAATATCTTCTAAATCACATTCTAGACTAGCTAATATATCTAGACTATGCTTAAAAATGTTTTTATCTAATTCCTTTTGACAAATTTCAATTGATGATTCAATTTTTGCAATCTTGTTCGCAATAATTTTACCACTAGTAACATCGTAAAATTTAATTGTGTCATATTTCTGTTTTAATATATTAGTTTTCTTTTTAATTCTATGTAAACCAAAACGAACAACACACCTACAACATCCAATTATCGATGAGTTACACAATTCAATTAACTTATCTAAGTTAGTCATAAAAGAGATTTCCTTTATAAATTTATTTTATTATATCACAACAGAACAATATTTCAATCTTTTGTTCAATACAAATCAAGTTAGAAGTTGAAAGCTTATTATTTGTAAAATCACATAGGTCATTGTGCGTGAGCTTGTCTTGACGAAAGTTAAAATGCATTGTAAATAAAAAACCTGAAAAAGAACGAAAAGATTTTTAGCTTCAAACACGGCAACAGATGGGTATCAAACTACGACGAAGTAATAAAAAACGCAAAGGTGATTTTCATTTTTTGAAAAGTATTTTAATACTAAAATAATACCACTTTTTAGGTCTATTCAATAAAAAATTTTCATCCATTTTCTAGCCTTTCTCGTTGCGTCTATTGTAACATAAGTTGACGAGAATATAGACATACGAAAAACCCACTTTAATATTTCAAGTTTTATTGTGAAATTACATAATATGTCGTTGGACCATTACCACGCTTCTCAATATAGTTCATCGCAAGTAGCTCTCGCAATGCTTTCTCTACAGCCGAACGACTTAGCGTTGGGCAATATTCCATAATGTCACTTTTTGTGACTTTTCCAAGTTTTACGTTGAATACTTCTTTTACCATATCGCGAGCAGATTTCTTGTCTGACACAATTTCCAAACGTTCTTCAAAATCTCTATATGCTGATAATATTGTACCCAAAAGATATTTTGCAAACGGAGTATCGTCGTTTTTGCCATCGTGCCAGCCTTTTGAAGAAAGTTGCAGGGCATCGTAATAATCTACCTTATTGTCGTGTATCTTCTTTTCGAGAGAAATATATTTTCCTACGACATAACCACTTTTGTATAAAAGCAAAGTCGTCAAAATTCTACTCATTCTTCCATTACCATCATTAAACGGATGTATGCAAAGAAAATCGTGAATAAACGTAGGAATGATGACAAGCGGATCAACTTCTCCCGATGCAATAATCTTATTATAAGCATTGCACAAATTATCAATAGCTTCCGGAGTTTCATATGGCTCAAGTGGTTTGAATCTAACTACAATAGTTCCGTCTTGTCTTATTTCGTCAATTTCGTTCGACGTTGTTTTGAACTTGCCACCGAACGGAGTAGGCAAAAGCGAATAAAGTTTTTTATGCAATTGCAAGATTACGTTTGCACTGATTGGCATATACTCAAAGTTCTCATGAACCATCTCCAAAACTGCACGATAACCGAGTATTTCTTGTTCATTTCTATTGCGAGGTGCAGTTTTATCCGCCATCAACTGTTTCAAACGAGCGTTTGTAGTAACAATACCTTCAATAGCGTTAGACGATTCCGTACTTTGAATTTTCGCTATTTCAACTAGTCTATCCAATTCCATAGGCTTTTGCTTAAGATATAATTGTTGTTTGCCCTTATATTCGTGAATAAGACCAATATAGCCCAGTACGTCTTTATCCCATTGTTTCTTTTTCAAGTATTCATAATTAAATTCACGCATAAACACTCACCTCTTGCATTTATCGCTTATATTATAGTCAAAAATAAGCGATATGTCAATTAGATTATAAAATAATCGCTTACTTTTAATAATAAATAAGCGATTATTAATCTATTAACGTTTATATATCGTTTATATCAAACTTCATATCCAAAGTGCTAATATATTAGCACTTTATTAAGTATTTGTAAAATAAATGCTAAAATATTGGCACTTACTGCAACGCCAAAATTTTTATTTAACGTTTGCCTTTATATGCAAAAATCATCCGTTATTCGAGTGATTTAGTGAAACATTGATAAATAAGAAATCGAACACAGATTTCTTTATCTTTTTTATTGCAAAAGATAAAGAGTAGGTCCAAAGGTCTCACGCTATATAAATTAATATTTAGTTTTATAATTCTCGCCCAAAGATGATCGACTTAATTTTCATCTTCGCCTTTTATTTCTTCATTTAAGAAGTCCTCTGAATGTTCGCTACAAAACTTCCTATACTCTTCCGTTTCACGAAAATTTATAAATATAGGCCACTCTTTCAATTCTATTGCTCCAAAAGAAGTTGGATATGTTTTGTTTAATAATTCATATATTTCTTTGTTTTCATCAAGCAAGCATAATTTCGCAATTTTAAAATTCTCTGTAGCTATTGAAACATCTAACCCTTTTATTTCTTCTGTAAAGATTTGGGTTTCTCCAAGTTGTTTTACGGCATTTAAATAATTTATTCTATACATCATTTTTTCAATAAATTCGATTTCATTGTTTGTGCTTATTTTCTTGTAAATTATTTTTGCCACATTATATTCTTTTTCTTGTAATTTTCTAAATGCAAAATTAGAGATTATATTCAAATAATTTGTATCAGGTTGATACTTTTTAAAAATGCCATAGAATAAAAAGAAAAATAATTCTTGCACAACATTAAGGGCGTTGTTAACATAAATGGTATCACATATTAATGTTTCTCCAATTTTGATATTTTTTCTAATATTGGTATGAATTGAATTTAAATATTGGTTGTTAACTACACTGTCATTATGAATAATAATATTTCGTCTATAGTATATTTCTTTAAAAGAAATTAATATATCTTTATCTATGTCAATTTTTTCTATTTGGAGTATTTGTTCTAAAGTTGATATTGAATCATACATCTTTTTTTCAACAACTTTTTCAATTTTACGGCGACATTTTTTTGTGTATCTTTTATGAAATAATTAGCAAGAGGAATAGTTTCTCCCTCTAAATATGGGAATGGATTTCTTAATATAAGAATATTAAAAATTTTAGTTAACAGAGACTCAAATGTAACGATAATATCTGAAACAATTGACCTTGAAAAAATTGATTCATAACGTTGTGTTTCTTTATACTTAAAACGTGCAATATTAGGATTAAACTGCTTCTTAGCTTTGTATTTTGGCGCAAAAGTAAATACAATTTTTTTACTATCTTCTTTAATTGAAATATTAGTAACAATATCCTTAAATGTTGCATCTCCCATGATTACAGTATTATTTGCTACATCTAAAGCTTGTTCGTTTATTGTATTATTTTTTTTATCTACAATTGATTCTATCAATTCATTTATTTTGTAACCTGGCTCATATTCTTTTTCTACCGATAAACGATGAGATACAACATTTTTATAAGTGATTCTATAATAATCCCTTAATAATTCTATTTCATTATTTGCATAACTATATAATGTCAAAAAAATATTTGTATTTTCTACTTTTTTACTTCTCATTAGTATTTCTCCTTGTGTAAACATATATTATCGTTTTTTGTTAATACTGCATTTATCGATTTGTCCATTTCCAGCATTTTCATATGTTCCAATGTTTTTAATTTTTCTTATTCTTTCAATCCGCATATAAAGTTCCCCTTACCTTCTTATCCTAATAGTATCATATTTCGACATTAATTTCAATACAAAGCACGACTTCATTATATCAACTGCGTTTCTACTTATGCTACCTTGCCCCTGCCGAGATGATAGCAAAAATAATGTTCATCACAACCGCTACTATCAGGTATGCTACAAAGAATGGCCACAGTGCTAGCGACATACCTGCAAAAAGCATTGATGACGTTAAAATCTTGCTCACTACTGCCTTGATTATCAAAGCCAACAGTAATCCCACGATGAAAGCAACTACCAAGGCTATCAATAATCCACCAAATGTTTCCATATTGGTGAGCGTGCGTTGTTGCTTATCTGTTATGCCTATTTTCTTCATCATTTGCAGATAATCTTTGCGTTTTCTTGCGTTGAAACAAATGACGTTGCCGTAATTGACAAGCACGCTAATCAAAGTCACCGCTCCCAAAATTGATAATATAATGCAAACCATATTTATCGTATTATATAGTTGCGTCAGTTTCAAAAAATTTTGACTACAAGGCGAATAATAATTGGCGTTGGCTACGGTAGTATTCTCCGCTATATAATCTCCGCACTTTTGCCAATACGATAGCGCAGATTGAAAACTATCGCATTGCACGTAAGCAATCTCAATCGGCATAACGTTGTTATTCGAGCCGCGATTTTCGGCGATATAACTATTGCCAAGCATAAACGGGAAGAAGCAACCTTGCTCGGTCACCGTCTTAGAATATTCGATATATTCGTTGGTAGGATAAGTCAAAACGATTTTCGCTTCCGTCGCATTAGGCGAAAAGATATACAAGTCTTGAATAGAAATCTTTGGAAATAACGTGCCTTGCTCGCTCATTAGAGAGTCGTCTTTCAACCAAATATCCGCGTCCGTCCTAGTCAAATCGTTGATATCATAGTATTGGTTGCTTATTACTCCCACGATTTTGTAATCGGAAAATATTTTTACGCTACCGTCAATCTTTTCCAAATCTTGTTTTTGCCCATAATTGATATGAGCGTTGTTGTATACGGTGTCATTATCCAAAATATAGCGTTGGTTGGCAATATCGATATTGAGATAGTCAATTTCGAGAGAAATTACACTGCCAACCACGCTTTCCTTATCCATATCCATAGCGCTGAGCAATCTTTCGGATATATACAATTCGTTTTTTTCTTCTCCAAAACCTTCTCCGAAAATCGCTCCTTTGCCCGTCGTGCCAATCAAATAATTTTCCATACTTTCGGGGTGAGTTTTGGTGGTGGCATTTTGGATAAATTTACACTTTATCTCGCTATTTACTTGGACTTGCTCGCCGTTGATAGTCATTTTTATTCTATCACTCAATTTATTTTGAACGTTGATCAAAAACTCCGTCCATACGATTTCCTCGTCCATAGTCAGCAAATTCTCCTTTTGGCTCGAGGTCAACTGACTTCCCTTGTCGGATTGGTAGCTATTTTGGCTCTTCGTACCTATTCGATATATATCGTCCACGGCGTTACTCTCTACGAGCATAACGTTGTTGACAGGCGAAGAGTCAATTTGGCTGCGCATATCAAAATGAAAGGCGAATAATAGCCACAACACCAAAAGCACCATAACCAAACCAAACGAGATGGCAGTTATCGTTCGTTTAGAGGTTTTGTTATTAAGTCTCAAAGCAGATAACGTTATCAAATCTTTCAGTTTCATAACTATTCCCCCTTTAGCGTTTTGAGTAAGTTTTTTCGTTTGAGGCTTTTGCTCAAAGTAAGCGAAAAATATATCGTCGTCAACAACAATAAAACAATGCAAAATACGATATAAGCCCACCACGCCGAATCGTAAGCAGCAACCGTCGACTTAATCAAATAACTTGCCAATATCTTATTAGCCAATAGACGTACAATGCTAAACAAAGCAACCGAAACACCGCTTCCCACGACGCAACTCGTGACGATATTGAGATAAGATTCCGTCAACGATATATGCATCAACTGCCTATTGTTCATTCCAAGGCATCTCATAATAGAAAACGCCTCGATATTGTCAAAAATATTGATAACGGAATTGTTTTTTAGCACCCCGACTATGAGAACCGTCAAAAACAAAACGATAGCAAAAATGCACAAATTATATAACCCTACTTGCGTTGAGATATTGCGGTAATGATTTATTTCAAAATTCGACAATCTATCTTGGGCGCCACTGTCGTTATCCAAACCTTTATTGAAGGATTCTATCGTTTTATCCAACTTTTTCACGTTGTCTACGACGTTATCTTGAGGCAAAGTCAAATAAAAATTGGCGTACGAAACGTAGGCAATATTGCTATTTATCAAATAACTTTTGCCGGCAAACACACCGTTTCGCCCCTCGACTATACCCATAATTTTGAAAGTAACGTTGTCATCGTCAACCTTCAACGTCAAGGCGTCCCCTATCTCAAAACTACTATTCAACGTCTTGATTCCGTTGAAAATATCACTCGTCACCCATAGATAGTTTTGGCTATCAATATCTAAATTCCATTCCTCTCCCGCAACTATCTCGGGGCTATTAACAAGCCCCATTATATTCAACGCTACGTAAACCTTTTGACTACCTATGCTTATCGCTACGTCGATAAATCTAATTTCTTCCTTTATTTCCACTTCTCCGTATCGTGACAAAATCTCCTTAGTATCAACGATCTCTTGCTCCGTAACGCTATAATATTTCCGTCCATTTTGCGTTCCGTTTAGAGTAAAAACGGCTTGATTGTTATTTTCTTGGATATGCAAATCCAAATCCTTGTCCACCGTAACCGAAATAGACGCACACAAAGAAAAAAGCGTAAAAATTATCGCAATCACTATAGTAGCGGTAATCGTATTGAGCAAAAAGCGTAATTTATGCTTTTTGAGATAGAATAAACTAAATTCTACGACGTCCTTAAATTTCATCGTCTAACTCCACGACCTTGCCGTCTTGCAATCGGATAAGGCTATCACATAACGAAGCCTCCTTCATATTGTGTGTCACCAAAATGACCGTAATGCCTTTTTGTGTCAAACTCTTCAACAATTCGACAACCATCTTTCCGTTTTTAGTATCCAAATTGCCCGTAGGCTCGTCCGCCAAAATGATTTTAGGATTGTTGACCAATGCACGAGCAATACACACTCTCTGCCTTTGTCCGCCCGACAGTTCGTTGACTTTTGCCGTAAGTTTGGACTCAAGTCCAAGCGAGATTAGCGTTTCTTTGGCGATTTCTTTGCGTTTTTCTTTGTCAACGCCTTGCAAAATCAATGGAATTTCCACGTTCTTTTGCACGTCAAAATCTTGTTCTAAGTAAAAGTTTTGAAATACGAAACCAACATTGTTCAAGCGATACTTTGCCGCTTGGTTTTCATTGAGCGTGCTTACGTCTACGCCGTCTATTACGATGCTTCCTTTTGTCGGAATATCTAAGGCGCCAATCAAATTGAGAAGCGTACTTTTACCACTGCCCGACTCGCCGATAATACCGACAAACGCTCCAGATTCAATAGTAATAGTAACGTCGTCCAACGCAACGACAAAACTGTCGTCACTATTCTTTCCAAATGTCTTAGTTACGTTTTTGATTTCTATCATAACAATCTCTTTTATTTGTTTTTATTAGTATAACATACAAAAAACTCTAAATCAATATTGAATTTAATTGATACACGTCTCTGTCATTACGCCGATATTCGTCTAAAAAACGCCGTTATCTCGTCGTATTCGTTTTAAAAAACTATCAAAAGCGGAATATAATTACCTTATTTTATTAAAAAATCACCTATTCAATAGGTGATTTTTTGGCACCCCCAGCGGGAATCGAACCCACAACTAGCCCTTAGGAGTTTTGGGAATGCGCAATAATAGGTTCAAAATCGATAAATAACGCCAATATCGCGCATTTTTAGCAATATTTTGCATACATTTTGTGCTGTTTTCTCCAAAAATCAAGCTAATTTTCATTTCGAAAAGTATTTTTCATACTAAAATAATACCAAAATAATACCAATTTTTAGGTATGCAAAACAAAAAAATAATCCTTTTTTATAGCCTTTCGTTGCGTCTGTTGTAGCATAAGTCAGCGAGAATATCAACGGCACGAAAAAATAGCACTTAAACTTTTCATATTGAATAACAGAGTCAAGCTCGATTATGAGTTTGGCTCTTTTCTTTTTACGGCACTATTTTTCTCTCAAAACGAGTTTGTAGTTGCTATTGCCCATTGCAACATTATTTACAAGTCAAATAAGTTTCGACCTGTGCTACTTTGCCCCTGCCGAAAGGCAAAATAAAATATGGAGGTATTCCAAAAAATGAAAAAAGTTGTTTACTTAATCAAGAAAGTCAGAGGCAACTCTGACGACAAGATTTCCGGTCTCGGATTTCTTAACGAAGAAGGAACGTTGCTAATATCCATAATCGAGCAACTGAACTTGTAAACGCTGAACTTATTTATAATTGAAAAGATATGACAAATCGCCTGCCAAGATGTTTTGGCAGGCGATTTGTTTTTATTCTAAAGTTCAGTTTTCCAAAGTCCGTGGAGGTTGCAGTAAGCATAAACTGCAACAGGTTTATCTTCGCCGGTGCAAAAGGTAGCTTCCGGTGTATCGCCAGGTTTAAAGGCTCTCCGCTGACCTCCGTTCTCCGTTTCAAGGTAAATCCACTGAATATAATGCTCCTCAGTCATCGGATGCGTTGTTTCGCCGATCCTGACATAAACAGAACCGTCTTCCAAATTCACAAAAGGCAAGTGCTTTTCTCCCGCCGCTTCGGTGGTGTTAGGAACCAGCGCCTCCATCTTCTGTCCGCAGCACATCATAGGAACCCCTGCATCGTGAATAAGACCGATTAAATTTCCGCAATGGCGGCAAATATAAAACTTTTCTCTCATTTTTCATTCACCTTAATAATTTTCTTTACGAACTTCAAAATAGGCCTGCGGATGCTTACATACAGGGCAGGTTTTGGGAGCCGTAGTACCAACAACGATATGTCCGCAATTGCGGCATTCCCAAACTGTTACACCGGACTTTTCAAATACTGATCTGGTTTCAACATTGTTAAGAAGAGCACGGTATCTTTCCTCATGTGATTTCTCAATAGCGGCAACACCACGGAATTGAGCAGCCAAATCGTGAAAGCCTTCTTCATCTGCTTCTCTTGCCATACGATCATACATATCAGTCCACTCGGCATTTTCGCCTTCCGCTGCATGGAGCAGGTTTTCGGCAGTGTCGCCAAGCTCGCCGATAGCCTTAAACCACAGTTTCGCATGTTCCTTTTCATTTTCGGCAGTCTGCAAGAAAAGTGCTGCAATTTGCTCGAAGCCTGCCTTCTTTGCAACAGAAGCAAAGTATGTATACTTGTTTCTTGCCTGAGATTCGCCTGCAAATGCTTCCCAAAGGTTCTTTTCGGTCTTGGTACCGGCATAGGGATTCTTGGATTCTTCCTCAAGCTTTACGAATTTTTCTTTCGGCTGTTTGCAGACAGGACAGGTTTCGGGAGGAGTATCTCCCTCGTGAATATAACCGCATACGGTGCATTTCCATTTTGCCATTTTCGTTACCTCTTTATTTTCTATATTTTCATTGAAATTAATGTTATGAAGCAATGCTTCCACCACATCCGTCGGAATATCGGGATAGGATTTTATCTGCTCTAAAAATTCTTTTGTGTTGGCGCTTTGCGGAAGCATAAAGCCTGCTTCCCGGCAAAGGTCTTCTGCCATAAGTCGAGACGATTTTGCTACCGCCTCCGAAAGTGTATCGGGCAGCTGTGAAGCTATGTTTTCAGCCTGCGCTTTGCTTTGAACGAGAGCACGCAGCGCCTCAACCACTTTATCCGTTTTAGGCTGCTGCAGGGGCAATTCCTTTGGCATCATTGAAATAGCACCTGAAGGACATGCCCCGGCACATACGCCGCAGCCGATACACTTATTTGGATCAATGATGCTGTTTTCTGTATCCGTAGCGCCGGTAGGGCACACATAAAGGCAAAGACAGTCTTTTGTGCAAAGCCTTAAATTTCGTACTGCATATTTATCTGCCATTATCTTGCACCTCCTTCTATTTTTTCAAACTTCCACGCAGGGACTTTGCATACGGGACAAAGCGCAGGCGGTGCATCGCCAACGAATACAAATCCGCAGATTGTGCAGACATACACACCTGTGTTTTCAAGCATCTTATTACCCTCAACCCTATATCGGGTGAGAAGTGACTGCAACATTCTCGTTACCTTTTCTGCCCACACCTGACAGCGAAGTGCGCCACGGTCGGGCTGCTCTTCCGCAGCTGATTTTCCGTAAGGAAATCCTACCGAAATATCATGATTAATCAATTCAAGCAGTGTCTCTGTGCCGGCATTGCTGACAGGCTCTGCTTTTTGATGGAAGAATTCTGCGAGTTTTCTAAAGCTCTCGGATTCTTCGGGCATATACTGCTTTTCGCACCCTCTTGCAAGATTGGAGCAAATGATGCTCATCTCCATTGGGGATAATTCTTTTTCTGTATGCGGCTTTTCATGGATTTCTTCTGCTTTAGCAGTTTCCTCTTTCAGCACAAAAGCATCCTTACCTGCACCGCAAAGCGGACACTTGAAATCATCGGGCAATTCGCCTTCGGTTTCATGGATATATCCGCAGACTGTACAAATATATTGCTTCATATTTCCGCCTCCTTTAATTAAATAATAGCATATTTCAGATTACAATTCTGTGATGTTATCACATTTTTCAATGATTCCCGCATTGTCCGTGTCCGCAGCCGTGCTCGCCGCAGATATGGGTTTCCCCGCCGTGTTCATGATCGTGGTGTTCACAATGCACATAGGGATTGAAAGCAAGATTGCCGGCAACAAAAGCATTTACCGCTTCATCGGCATTACCGCTGACCCCGCCGTAGAGCTTTATTCCGTTTTCTGCCAGCGCCATTTGTGCGCCGCCGCCAATACCGCCGCAAATAAGTACATCTGCTTTTACAGCGGAGAGTACGCCGGCCAATGCACCGTGGCCGGAGCCGTTGGTATCTATAAGCTCTGTTTTAATGATTTTGCCGTCTTCAATATCGTACAATTTGAATTGCTCGGTGTGACCGAAATGCTGAAAGATGTTTCCGTTTTTGTAAGTTACTGCGATTCTCATAATATTTGATCCATTTTCTGTTTTGAATTCTTTTTGAATTTGCCGTTTGATGCAGTCTTTTTTATAGCAAAAGTCTGTACTGC
>CAMBZZ010000023.1 GCA_945872615.1 uncultured Clostridia bacterium
TCCCTCCAATAATTAATAGATATTTTAAGCAAATCTCGTAATTAGACTATAAATTAGGAGGGGGATTAAAAAGTGTTTTCCAAAAAAATAAGCCTCAGTTGAACCTTTTTAGGGTTCAACTGAGTCCCATTTGGCGCGCCAATAAGAACGCAAATCGAATTTTTACGACTTGCGTTTTTTTGTATGGTGATTATAGTGTTTCTTGTGGTTGAATGGTATTAAATTAAACGGGATTATGAGCGAACAACGTTTTTAATTAAAAAATTATGTTTTATAGTCCTTCTCAATAGACGAACAATATTTATCACATTGTCTTGACAGTCTTCCCTATTGATTAATTTGTTAAAATATGTTAATATAATTCAACAGTTCTGTTATAACTACTTGCAAAGCAAAAAAGAATTGTCAAACAAGTTGAAGAACTTGTCTCTACTTGAGAGAAATAGAAATGAGGTTTATTATGGACAATCTGCAAGAAAAAGATATTATTGACTACAATGATGAATGGAAACTAGAGTTAAGGAAACAATTACTCAAAGGTATTGCAGGTACTGACGAAGAGCGACAGAACGCGACAATAAATACGGGGATTTACTACCAAAGTTCTGCTCCTGAAACCATATATAAATATTATTCCGACAGTCAGCGCAATTTGGATGCTGTCTTTGATAATAAGATGTGGTATTCTTCTCCAACCGAATTCAATGATGTGTTTGACTGTGATATTTCCGTTGATAAGAAATCAATTTTAGACTCATTACTAAAATTGACTCCTAAAGATATACCTATTCGCCCCGGAAGCCCTACGTGGAAAAAAATAAATGAGAATTTAACAAAAAGCATACAAGATATAATAATGGTATTTAACAAAGAGAAAAGCCAAGCGGGCGTAGCATGTTTTAGCGAATTAGAAGATTCACTCTTGATGTGGTCTCATTATGCACATAACCACAAGGGAATGTGTGTAGAATATAATTTGCTTGATATGAATAAGCAATTAGGATTTACGCCTATTCCAGTCATATATTCAAACAATCGAGTTTGCTTAAGAGAGTTGAATATAGATAACATTGTAAGCGATTCGTTAATTCTTATTATATGCGCGTTGTCTTCTAAATCGTCAGAATGGAGTTACGAGAAAGAATGGCGCGTCATTCGAGATAATAAAGCGTGTGGAGACTTGTGGGATTATGATAAAAAAGGTGCTCTCTTGGATATGTTGCTCCCGACTTCTATTACCTTGGGCTGCGAAGCAACGAAGAAGTTTGCCTCAAAAGTAAAAGCATACTGCAAAAGTAAAAAAATCAACCTTTATCAAATGGAGAAGGATGCCGAACAATATAAGTTGAACAAGAAAGAGATTTTTATATTTCATAAATAATTGGCCCGTTAGACTTATTGTCTAACATAACCCGCAAGCGCTTGCTAGCTTTTTTATTTACCCAAGGGACGTAAAAAATAGATATAATCATGGCTAATCATTATTAATCATTTTAATATTGATGTTTTCTTTGCTATTATTTATTTCGTCTTGAAAAATCTCTATATCTCTAATTTTGTTTATTATATTGTGGTGCTTTTTTTTGAAAGAAACATCAAGGCTTATTACCGCAACCCCTTGAACCTTTCCGGTATAGTGCAACATTATTGTATTTAAGTTATAATACTCTCTATCTTCTCTATCATAATATGCGTTTTCGTAATCTAATCCCTCTGTTATAAAATCCACATTCGTTATAAATGAAATATCAAAGTCCAAAATATTATTTTCCCTATCAAAATATACGCATCGTGGATCAATCATTAGAGAGATCGAAGAATTATTATCAACAATTTCAGCATCTTCGATAACATTGCTAACATCAAAATTTCTAAACAATTCATTTTCAAGCAAGTTGTTCACTTCGTTAATATTTTCATCTTTCTTAATCCAAGTACATAGTTGATCATCATATAGCATACTTTGATCTTCTTCAGAGGATAGTTCTAATATGCATTTATAAAAGTCATCATAGAACTGATATTTAGATTTGCCGGAAATGAACTTAGCCCAATCATTGTCAGTAGATAGAACAAAGATGGTGTCAGATTCATCAAATTGTTTTTTTTCTAACGAGTGTAAAATTATGGCATCAGGGAATTCATATTTTTTGTTTCCCGCACAAAAAGGAGGATTTGATTCAAAATAATCGTCTAATATCGTTTTAATATTAACATCTTGTTCTAGTAAAATTGCTTTAGAATTTTTTAGATATTCATCTAAGTGATTTTTTGCCAATGTGCTTAAATTGTCCATTTTTATATTGCTGATAAATCTATATTCGTTTTCATCGTTTAGGAAGTTAATGGATTTTAAAGCTGAAGAAATATTGTGTTGAAAGTCTTTACATCTATTTTCAATTAACGAAAGTACCTCTTTATAAATAATATCACAATACAGGAGTTTAACTTTATCTTGCTGACAAAGTTTAGTTATGTATTTTAATAGACCTGTATTAAATTTGAAATTTTCTGCCATATAAATACAGCTGTCAATTAATAAATATTTCATTTCATTTCTCCTAAAATGATTATACTATATAACGTATTTGCTTTGAATGTTCTGTAAGAAGAAGTATTTTTACCTCTCCTTTAGGACTTCATCATTTCTACAATTAAGAGCAAGGATATTTGTTCCAATATAAAAGCTTGAGCTAAGCACCTATTTAGTGCGAGAGATGATCAAGAAATCGAATAAAAGCAAAGATTTTACCAAATTAGAATTCAATATTTCACATATGTAATTTGTTCATCGTCGAAAAAATATTGATGATATTGGCATTGAATTTCATTTTGTCAACTATTAATTTCTTCCATATATGTCTCTTCTCAACTAAGCTTGGTTATTATGCAAATTTTTTTCGCATTTGCATCACAATGTTTTCTTTGTAGGCCTGCATATCCTCAATATTTGAGCGGTTCTGCGTCGTTTCTACAAAATCGTCAATACTATATGCCTTTATATAACAGTTTTCTTCGTCATGAATAATCATTCCTATTACAGAATTTCTATAAAACTCTTCGGTGTCTGGACAAACAGTAGGGGCTACAAAGGACAAGTAATTAACTTCCTTGTCACTTTGTAATAAATGACGAATACAATTTGAAGTTTCACTATTTAATTGCTGTGTTTTGTTTCTTATTAATGTTACTTCTATAAGCCAATTGGTTGTAGCAGATGTAATATTTATATCTCCAATATTACCCGGAGCATGTTGATATGGAATTCCTTTATCGTCCGCCTTATAATTTGGTTTAACAATATATTCATCTCCATACTTTAAATAGATAAGTATTGACACGAAAAACTCTAATTTAAGTGGCTTTTGTATATACCAAAAAAGTTTTTCTTTGCTATCTGTCGTTATTGATTTAATCATATCGACTATTTTCTCTTCTGTAATTGAGTAATCGCTTATGACTTTATGTAAAACAGCGTTATAATTAGAAAGAACTAAACTTTCCGTTTCTCGATACGTGGCAATTCTCTCTATTATTTGTGGCGTTATATTTCCAGTTTCATCGAAGTATTGCTTTTCGTTTTCTTTTGCATTTTCTGAAATTGTAAAATTTTCGCTTAGCAAATATGATAAGAAATCTCTCCTGTTTTCATTAATCGATATAATTAAAACTCCAGACTTATTTTCAACGGAAATAAGCCCTGTTAATTGTAATACTCTAAATACTGTGTTGCCATAGTCATTAACCACAGTCTGTTGCTTGTTGACTTTTGTATGTAAGTCGTCTATACAACTATACTTCTTTACAATATAGTTATACATCGCGTCAATATTATTACCTAATCTTATTTTCGAAATGGTCTTTATAAAATCGTCGACATTGCCATTGTCGCTAAACAATGACAATACAAATTGCGGATATGATAGGCTGCGATCCTCTTCTTTTAATTTTAAAAGAACCTTCAGTATAAACGAAAAGTAATTAAAATCGTTGAGTACTCTTCGATAAGGGGATTTGCGCCAAAATCTCATGCATTGTAAAGCAAACGCTTCTGAAACTTCGATCCTTTTATCTAAAAGACATTTTGCAATTTCCGATATACCAATTTTATCATTATATTGCATATATATAAATCCCAATTCAGATAACGTTTTTAAATATCGGGTAAATGCGGCTTGATAACCAGTAGGGAATCCCCACTCATTATTATGCCGTAGGTTTAATTTGATAAATTCTTTTATGTCCTCATCGGTAGCATTATCCACATCTAATTTGTCACTTTCAATAGCTCTGCTTAAGAACAAATCCTTATATATCTCAAGTATACGCTCATCATCGAGAAATTCACCTTCATGCTTAGCGAAAACAGAAAGAATTTCAGGATATCGCTCAGGATTTCGAACAGCAACTTCCATTGCCATTTGTTTATAAAGTCTTTTCCCATGCTTAACTTTGTTTGGCATATCGTTAACCTCCGATAAATCAATAGTTTGTTACAAGAACTTCTCGATGAACTTCTACTTTCTTGTTGTTATGATAATCTAAGTAGTTGCTTGATATTTCATGTAAATTGTATTTCTGAGCCCATTGTTCAAATATATAATTCCTTTTTCCTTTATCTTCAATTAAGTTAGATATTGCAAATCTAACTTTTTTTGAGTTTAATTCGTCCAATAGACTTAATAAATCCCTCTCATCATTTTCAGACCACATTTTGTTGTATTCGGAATTAGATATCAAATATGGAGGATCAAAATAAATGAAATCATTTTCCCCATAATTCCACATTTTGATATATTGTCTAAAGTCCAACGTATAGAACATTATTTGATTTTGAGTGCAAAAATCAAAATAATGATTTAACGCCTTAACTACATTTGAATTAAAATCAACATTTCCTACAGGCAAATTAAAATCACCTTTTGAGTTAAATCTCAACATTCGATTGAAGCCATAAATAATTAGCAAGTAGAGCAATTCCATGTTTTTCTTGTCTACATTAAACTGAGTTCTCATTGCCTCATAACCAGGCTTGTTGAATTCGGCGAAATATGTTTTTACATGTTGTTTCTTTAATTCATTGGAAATAATGTCTTGTCTATAAGAGGCACTCAATCCGTATGTATTTTCAAGTTCTTTGACAATACTAAAAAACTGTTGCGGATTATTCGCATATATGTTTAGCATATTATGCAATTTGATCATATAATCATTAGCATCACCTAAAACATATCTTGAAGCATTTACATTAAGAAATGAACTACCCCCTCCACAAAATGGTTCAAAATATGTTTCTATGTTTTTGGGGAAAAGCGGAAGCAATTGCTTCATTAGTTTGTATTTGTCGCCAACATAAAAGAAAGGAGAGCGAACAATGCATTTGTCCGAATATTTCGATGTTTTACTCACTTCAGTAATGAAGATAATTTCCTTGTGGTTTTTAATGTCGGTTTTCCCGGCATTAAAAGCCTTAAAAGGCATTTCATATTTTAAAGTCTTTCCTTTTTTATTAAGTACAGTTTCAATGTCTTCCAATGTCATTTTGTTTTCCGAAGAAGAACTTTTTGAATTATATGTATTGTTATATGATACGACAATATATTTGCACTGTAAATGCTCAATCAAATCTGAAAAAGCATTTTTTGCAGAACTTGAACAATAGGCGCTCATATTTTCTATAGGTGGTTTCATTGCAGTACCTGACAATTGTGGTTTTTCCCATTTCGTTATATTTTCTAAAACATGATAAAAACGGCTATATTGTCTTGACGAATATGGAGGATCAATATAGACAATGTCTGCTTGTATTGTGGCAGACAACAAATTCGCATCTTGTCTGAATATAGAAAAGTTCTTTTTCATTTTGATTGTGTCATAAGGATTAATAAGTTCAAACACGAAACGACGAGATAGCTCTTTGTTTTTGAAATACGCCTCATAATGACCTACTGTATTAGCACATTTATCAAGAGAGTAAATAAGAGATGCAATTAAAATACAATACTCCCTTTCTGTTAGTTCATTTTTGTGATCTTCTATGTCCTGACGTATAAAGCCTATTGCTTTTGCATCACCATATTCAAAATACTTACCGCCAAAATTTATAGAAACATAGTTTTCTTGCAAGCAATCATAATCCAAAGAGTCATATGTTTTTTTAAATGACATTATTTTTTGCATATTAAATTCCGCATTCATAAAAAATGCCTTATATATGGTTTCATTTGAATATAAAAAGTCGTTCATTATAAAAGTATCATAGCAGTCGAGCAAAGCATCCGTTATAATACCTGTGCCTGCAAAAATATCACAAAAAGAATGAGCGTTAGCACAATGCTCCAAAATCAATTCCTTTATCCAATTTTTCAATTTTAATTTACTGCCTGTATATCTTCGATTTCCAATATTAAACTTTGTGATATCATCGTCATTTTTTAATCCTAACAAATAGTCTGCCGAAATTTGAAATTTGATGCAAATATCTCTTAACGCATCAAAACTCGGTTTACTTTTTCCTGTTATCCAGTCGCTAACTTGGGATTGATTTACGTTTACTGCATTTGCAAAGGTAATCTGATTCAAACTATTGCGTTCAATTAAATTTGTAATTGTTCTAGAAAAATTAACATTTGCCATGTCAACACCTACCTTGGCTATAGTATATCATAAATTTTGAATTTGTAAATTCAAAATTATGGGAAATACGATATTTTATAGAAAAATTCAAATGGCACTCTCACGGGTGCTTGACATATACAAGCGCGTCGCTTCGCTCCGCGGTCAAGCACCCGTGAATCAACTAAATAATACTTTGGGAAAGGACAACTCAAAGCCGAACGGAACGGGGCGTTCTCGCTACACCGCTGCGAACCGCGCCCGTTTTTCCGTTGTCGGCATTTTTGAGTTGTTTTCCTTTTTCCAACAAGTATTTGTTTTCAGTTGTGTTTTCATGCGGCGTTTTTGACGTCGTTCTTTTTTCTTTCTCGCATCACAAATTGGTCCTTTTTTGTTACACGGACGTTCTGGTTTCCGTTACTTCAAAATGGTGTTTTCATGTTGCATTTTCAACCGTCTTTGCCCTTCCCACGTTAGCTAGTTGAAATAGGTAAAAAAGTAAAAAAATTTTTTTAATTACGACAAAAGATGTCCTAATTAAAAGTTAATCTATATGCAAGAAAAGTTTTTAATCCGTGCAAAACCTGCACAGTGAGCAATGTAGATTAAAGTAAACACAAAAAGATTTTAACTGTCGCAAAACCTGCAACAGTTGGTATGTATTATTTTCTCAAACACAAATTGTTTGAAGAAAAAATTCAACATAAAGGTTTTATCACGTTTCAAAATCTGCAACGTGAGATGTGTAAATTAAAAGCAATAGGAAAAATATTTTTCAAAGTCGCAAAGAACTTGCGAGTTTGAAATATACACTCAAAAAAACAAGGACGTAAAAAATGCTACAGACAAACTTAAACGTAATCGCAGTTGGCGAACCTGACATAGAAACCATTTCCGATAGCCAAAAACATGCGTTCTTTGAAACATTGTTTTCAAAGATACTTGAACTGCATAAAGAAACTCAAAATAATGTTGCAAATAACGCTGAATAGCGAATGAATAGATATACAAAATACACAAAAAAGGAGGAAAACAATGAACAACCAAGATATGAAAATCTACTTCGACGGCAGTCACTACATAGGTATACCTAAAGGAGCATTCCCAAGCAAGAAAGGACGCAAAAGACGTGTTGTCAAACCTATGCAACAAACGCAAAAAGAACAGACGGTTGAAACACCGCCCGAAACCACAAAAGAACGCTTTGAAAAGGCATACAAGGAAAGTCAATCGTTGCCAAAGAGAGAACGTAAGGCGCATATAAAACAAGAATTGAAAGACAGTTTTGATAGCAAAGAAGAATTGAATGCTTTTGTAGATGAAAACGTAGAAAGAGCAAAGACCAACGCAATAAAACGCAAAGTACGGCTAATGCGTAAACTACGACTACAAGATTGGGATTTCTTTTGCACTTTTACCTACTCGGACGAACTTCATACGGAAGCAACGTTTAGGAAGAAGCTATCCAACACATTAAAACACCTTGTGGCAAGAAATGGTTGGAAGTACGTAGGAGTTTGGGAGCGCGGCAATGAAACAAACAGACTACATTTCCACGGAATATTCCATATTCCCAAGATGATTGGAGAGTTGGAAAAAGTAAAGATTACGATACACGCAACCACCGTATGCAAACCACCTACCAAAACACCCACTTTCTCAAACATTTTGGCAGAAACGACTTCAAAGATATAGCCACACAAGATGACGTTGCCGATGCGGCGAAGTATATAACTAAATATATGGAAAAGTCCGGAGAAAGACTTGTCTATGGCGGTAAATTGCCAACCTATTTTCTTTCGGACGTATTAGACGAAGACGTAGCTTGCCCTTACGGAGTGGACGATAGAAAAGTTCTTCTCTTTGACAACTTCACCTGTATGAACGAAGGCGAAATACTTGGAAAAGTGAGCAAAGAAGTCATAGACCAATGGCCTAAGAGCAACTAAATTAAATCGTCTTTCGCTACGGGAGCGTAAACGAAAACGGCTTGTCCGTCAAGGGTAAAGTGCATTGCTTTGTGGCAACCCTTGACGAACAAGAATTAAGCAACTAAAGAAAACAACTTACACCGTTCTCGTTTATCTCGTTCCCGTCGAAAGACAAAATAACAAAACTAAATATAAGGAGAAAATAAATTATGGAAAACAAAACCAAAACAGCAGTTGTAACACATTTTTATGGACACTTTTGATTATAGGTTGTTACCGTCCGATTT
>CAMBZZ010000024.1 GCA_945872615.1 uncultured Clostridia bacterium
ATGATATAGCCTGCCATATTCACAGGGTCCTTTGCGGAGGAATACGGCGGAGCATACGCAAGGTCAAGCTCGGTAAGCTCGTATGCCTTCATATCGGCACGGATAGCGGTTGCAAGCACATCAATCCTCTTATCGACACCGTCAAAGCCTACAATTTGTGCACCTAAAATGCGGTAGCTTTCTTTTTCAAACAGCACTTTCATAGTCATCATTTTACCGCCGGGATAATATCCTGCATGACTCATCGGCGAAAGAATGACTTTGTCTGTAGCAATACCAAGGGACTTTGCGGTTTTTTCGTTAATACCCGTAGTAGCAGCAGTCATGTCAAATATTTTGATGACGGATGAGCCCTGTCCGCCGGTATAATGGCTGTCGCCGCCGCAGATGTTGTCGGCAGCAACTCTTCCCTGCTTGTTTGCAGGGCCGGCAAGAGAGATGAGTGTGTCTGTATCAGTTACAAAATTTTTGATCTGAACCGCATCTCCAACAGCATAAACGTCAGGAATAGAGGTTTCCATTTTGTCATTGACCACAATACTGCCTTTAATGCCCAGTTCTATGCCGGTATCTTTCGCAAGTGTGGTTTCGGGAGCGACGCCGATTGCCATTACAACCATATCGGTATGAAGTGTCGGAGCATTTTTGAGTTTCACATCAATACCGCAATCGGTATCGGCAAAACCTTCAACCATAGTATCAAGCATTAGATGGATACTGTTTTTGCGGATTTCAGCATGAATAAACGATGCCATATCCCTGTCAAATGGAGCCATAAGCTGATCCGCCGCTTCCACGAGCGTTACATCTATTCCAAGATCATGCAGATTTTCCGCAACCTCTATTCCGATAAAGCCACCGCCGACGACCACGGCAGACTTCGGTTGATGCTCATCCGTATATTTCTTGAATCTAAGCGTATCCTCAACGGTGCGCAAGGTAAATATCTTATCGCTGTCAATACCGTCAACCCCCGGCTTTATCGGCTTAGCACCGGGCGAGAGCACGAGCTTGTCATAACTCTCGGTAAGGATTTTACCGTTTTCAAGATTTTTTACGGTAACAGTTTTACTGTCAGGATGAATTGCCGTAGCTTCATGATGAACATTCATCTTAACTCTAAAACGCCTCCAAAAGCTTTCAGGCGTCTGCAAGGTTAGATTTTTTTCATCTTCAATGGTGCCGCCGATGTAGTACGGCAGACCACAGTTAGCATATGAGATAAATCCTGAACGCTCAAAAACAACGATTTCCGCTTGTTCGTCAAGCCTGCGTATTCTCGCCGCCGCAGTAGCGCCACCTGCAACACCACCTATAATTACAACCTTCATTTATTTCACCACCTTTCCACGGTAGCTGCTGATGCCACCGATATTTTTTGCATTTGTGTAACCAATTTGCTTCAAATAGGATACAGCTTGTCCGCTTCTACCACCACTTAAACAATACACATAAAGCGGTGTGCTTTTGTCCTTGACGGTATTCTCAACGGAAGAAATTCTATCAAGAGGTATGTTGACGCTTCCGTCAATGTGCCCGTCACGGTATTCCTCTGCCGTCCTAACGTCAAGCAATACAGCGCCGTCGTTTGTTTCGTATTCCGCAACACCGGTGTTGATGTCGGCGGTGTTGCGGAAGAAATTAAACAGTCCCATCTTTTTCTCCTTACAGCATTGCTTCAATTTGCTCTTTCGATCTGTAACCAACAACCTGATTTTCGAGTTTCCCGTTTTTGATTACAGCGAGCATGGGAATGCTCATTACCTGAAACTGTGCTGCAAGCTCCGGCTGTTCATCAACATTGATTTTGCCGACTTTAACATCGTTTCGCTCATTTGCGATTTCAGATACGATCGGACCTACCATACGGCAGGGACCGCACCAATCGGCATAGAAATCGAGAAGAACAGGTTTATTGGAATTCAAAACTTCGCTTGCGAAATTTTCTTTACTAATTTTAATTACAGACATCTTCGTGTCCTCCTTTGCTTTATTGTGTTTTTATTATATCCGATTTTAATTCAGGGTTCTGTGATATTATCACTTATTGTTTTTTCTGTTCCTTAATTTGCAAATTGCTTGTGTCATCGTTCCCATCGGGCAGAAGGCGCACCATGTTCTCGGCTTAGCGTTCAAGGTCTATAACGCCACTCAAATACGGCAACGCTTGGGTTGTTAATATGGATGAATTGCTGTTGTTTGTAAACGGCAAAAAGGAGAAGTAAAATGAAATATATGACGTCAGGCGACATTCACAGAATGTTTAAGCAAGAAGACGAAGGCACAATCATAAGGCGTAATAACGTTCGCAGAATCGCTCTCGAAAACGGGATTAAGAATACGCTTACGCAAAACATAATCTTGATTGACTCAAAGGATTTCTTTGAGAAAGTGAACCCGTATGATTTGCAGGCACACGAATACAAGATACCCAAGTTAAGATGTATTAAAGATTGTGCGAGAGAGTGGAACAAGCATCGAAAGACGGGCGACCGTTTTATACACGCCGATGAAATACGCGAGTTTTTGAAAACAGACACGACAGTGTTTAAGTATAGATACAGCAATAAATGGATTGTAAACTATAGCCAACTTTTGCCTCATCTCAAGAAAATGAATCGTTGTGAGAGTAAAGTTTGGAAAGCATATATGAAGCGTTTAGGTATAAAAAAATCAGTCACTCCACGAAAGAAGTGACTGACGGTTGGCCTGCCTGATTGGAGTCGAACCAACGGCGTTCCGCTTAGGAGTTTTGGGAATGCGCAATAATAGGTTCAAAATCGATAAATAACGCCAATATCGCGCATTTTTAGCAATATTTTGCATACATTTTGTGCTGTTTTCTCCAAAAATCAAGCTAATTTTCATTTCGAAAAGTATTTTTCATACTAAAATAATACCAAAATAATACCAATTTTTAGGTATGCAAAACAAAAAAATAATCCTTTTTTATAGCCTTTCGTTGCGTCTGTTGTAGCATAAGTCAGCGAGAATATCAACGGCGCGAAAAAATAGCACTTAAACATTTCATATTGAAGAACTGAGTCAAGCTCGACTATGAGTTTGGCTCTTTTTATTACGGCACTATTTTTTCTCAAAAGTCTTTGGTCGTTGATATTCTCCATTGCAACTAAATCTACATTTCAATGCGTTTCGACTTATGCTACTTTGCCCCTGCCGAAAGGCAAACAAATAAAAAATGGAGGTATCCAAGATGAAACATGACGTTTCAAGAACAAATGAATTTAGAAAGTATTATCTTTCTGAGTTTGAGCTCTATGATGGCGAAGAATTTATCACGTTCAATATCGTTCACATAGACACGGAAAAGAAAGAAATACAGGTGGCTGTCACCGATAGAGGCAAAATAAGTCTTATCACTTACGACCTTTTCACCGACAAAGAAGGCAAACTGTATTTCGAATACGGTCCAACTTATGAGAGAGTCAAAGTTGATGACTTTGAGGAGGTAGACAATGAAACTTACGCTTAAGAATATCAAAGAATTGAAAAGCACTGCTACCCCACTTGAAAAGCGAGTATTGCAATACATAACGGACGAATGGGGAAATTATGACGACAAAAAGAATATCTTTACGGATGTGCTAAATTACGGATGCCAATCAGGAATGGTTGGCTTTCTTATTTATTACAGCGATACGACCAAGTTTTACAGACGTTATCAAGAAGAAATCAACTCTCTTTTGCACGATCTAATGTATGAAACAGGTATATACGCTCCGTCCGAAATATTCGGAGATAAATGGGATAAAGAAGATCCGTTGGCTACAGACGACTTTAATCAAAACCTACTTGCGTGGTTTGGTTTTGAAGAAACCATGCGAAAAATCGGATACAACTTCGAACAATTAGAAAACTGCATATAAAGGAGAAAAACTATGAATATTACAATGGAAAACAAGAAACAAAAAGCAATCGAACTAATGAGCAAATTAGACATTTACAAGCCGTATATAAAGGGTTTTAGAGAGAACAATAAAGTATGCTTCTTCGAGAACTTCGGCGGTTTCTGGACTGAACAAGAGCCTGAACTGATGGCAAAAATACAAGAGTTTGAGAAAGAACATAATTGCCTTGTGTACGCTGTCACTCACGAGTATCTTGAATTTGGCGAGTGTTACGACTTCCTTTACATATCCGACTACGAAGAAGATTGGGATGAAATGCTCTATCCGCAAGGCAATACGTACTACGTGTTTGCTTACGTTTGGAACAAAACAGACGATTGGTGCAGCGAGTTTGGCACTATCGGCATCCGCTCTTTCGGTGGCGGAATTAAAAGAGTTGCGTGAGGTGGAATATGAAAGTATATATTGTAAAACTTGACTGGTCTACCGATGACACTAACGACGTTGAAATAATCGTTTGCAGCACATACAAAAAGGCTTATGAAAAATTCAAAGAACTGATCGCCGATGAAATGAACCCTCATAATTCGTGGGTGGGCGAACTTGAATGGAAAGACGGCATTCCTCAAGACGAAAAGATTGAATTCGACTTTCTCGACCAAAGGAATGACACCGATGAAACGGAGTGTTATTGGCTGATTACAGATACTTGGAATTACGGAGTCCACACCTTTATCTCAATCGAAATCAAAGAGGTATTAGAATGAAAGCATACAAAGCAATGGCACATATTCATTCGCTTAACGGCGAAATGCAAGAAATAACCGTACTTGAAAAAGTCGGCGATAACGATTACATCGTAGATTACAAGGGCGTGAAATGTCACGCTCTTTTTAATTGGTTCGTATGTGAATACTATGCGGACGACGTATACAGGAGAATTGAACAATGAGATACATATTTTATTCTTTTAATGACGTGGGTGTTCTTACTCTACATTACGTCGGAGACGGAACAGAAAAGCGATACAGATATGTGTTTTACACATTACGGCAAGCAATAAGCAAGTTCCGAAAAGACAACAACCTTTCAAACAAACACATAAGAATTGTAAATCTAAACCAAGGAGAAACTGCAAATGAAGAATAAAGAAATAGTCCTTTATGACGACACCAACGATTACGAAAAATACGATGAAACAAGACACTATCTCTTTGCCGAATACGGCGAAGAAGAAAACTGGGCGTGCAAAGAAAACATCCCGGATGAGCGTGTTTACGAGCAAATATCCCAAGAAAACGAAGAATCTTGGCTGGACTTGAAATACGCTCTCGAAAAGAGTTTTCACACACACTACTACATAATGACAGGAACTTGCGGTAGATGGGATGGCAACTACGGTTGCGGAACGTTTATCAAGAGTTTTAACGACTTCCAACAAATGATACGTCATCTAGACCATATCAAAGTTACGGACAAAAACGGACACTTGATTGTGGAAGGATATCATCACGACGGAAACGATCGCTACGAGTTGAAACGTCTTACCCGACAAGGATATGAATATGCAGACAAAAACTGTTTTGCTCACGACAGAACGCTTCACAACAAAATAATGTCTTGCAACTTCTTCTCTGCATTGCCTTGGCTTGCCAAAAGGATATACGGCTTATGAATAAATACGGATACAAGGTTTGCTACAAAAAACAAGGTAAAAACAAACTAAAACTTTATCTTGTAACTAACACTTACGATGGTGCTTGTTGGAACGTTCGGTGGTATGAAACACACTCTCCGCCGGACAGAAAAACAAAAGAACCGATACGAAACGTTATATGGCTCATTATTCCTATTAAAACTTACTTAGAATACAGACTGCTTTGGAGAGGTTGTCCGTTTTAGACAATCTCTCTTTTATAAAAACTACAAGGAGTTAAAACAATGATTAAGTTAAATCTAAAAGCAAACAACAAGCAAGAAGAAATAATACTTGCATACTTACAAGAAAATGCGAGTGAAACTCTTGCAGAGAAAATAAACAACGGTACACCGTTTGTAAAAGATGGTAAACCGTTAACCAACTTGAAAACTCTTTCGGGCTTTATGAAATACGCTTGCGTAGAAGCGAGAAAACTTGCCGAGAAAGGCGCTAATTGCGCTTGCATTGAAGATAAAGTCGTGTTTGGATGGGCTATTCACTACTTTGAAGAAGATTCTATCGAAGGAACGCTTTACACGATAGACGGCGAAGAATACAAGCCTGTGCCAAAGAAAACGGCAAGCAAACCTATTCCCAAACCCGAACCGAAGAAAGAACCGCCAAAGAACAATTTCCAATTTTCTCTTTTCGACCAATTTGAAGAGACGGACGTTCCCGAACCTATAGTTGAAGAAAAAGAAGAACCCGTTGTTGAAAAGCCGAAAGGCAATTCAATGTACTTGAAGTATTTGGAATATCAGGCAGAACACCCTTCCGCTATAGTTGCTTATAGGCTTGGAGATTTCTACGAAGTATTCGGAGATAACGCCGTAACGGTTGGCAACGAAAGTGGGCTTACCATTACAAGCCGAGACGTTGGACTTGAAAACCGTGTTCCGATGATAGGTTTCCCTTACCACGCTGCCGAAATGTACTTTGCAAAGATTGTAAAGGAACACGACCTATACATAATTGAAAACGATGAAGAAAAGCAGTTTATAGAAAAACTCGAAAGCGTGTTGAATAAGCTTCAAGACGAAGAAGACTTTGACGAACTGTCCGAAGAAGAAATGCGGGAGTTTGACGGCGACATAGAAGAACCCACCTTTGACGAGCTAGAAGAACCGCGACAAACGGACGATTCTCCGCTAATCAATAAACTCAAAGCCATATTTGGCAATAAGTTGGAGGTGAGATAAATGAAAATTGAAAAGATAAAACCTATTCCCAAATACATAATTGCTCGAATTGAACGAGCGGACAAACAAAACAATATTACCGTTCCCGGACACACTCGGTTTTACTCGTATCTGACGAAGAACGATGGTGAACTCGTAAAAGTAACCGTTGCCGTCAAAGAGAAAAAGAACAAGTGGTATTGCAAACAAGTTGCCGTTCACGGAGTTCACTCGGAAAAGTGTTTCGTGAAAGATATGAACTTCACCTACATAGCAGGATATACTGTTGGCTGGCATTCGGAAGGCTTAACAAATCAACGTTGTTGGTATGAATACGGTGAATGGGGTTGGACTACTGACGATATGTTCGATCCATACGCTCCTATAGTCAACCGTGAATATGTTTTGGAAAAGTTCCCCGAATACAAATACAGTGCCATGGATAGATACACGGGTATTGACGTACTCAAATATCTACGGCTTTTTGAGCAGTTTCCGCAAATAGAATATCTCACAAAACTTGGGTTGCACAACCTTGCTATGTCCAAACAAATACTAAAGAAATGCGGACAAGACAAACGGTTTTGCAAATGGCTTGCGCAGAACAGAAGCACGTTGAACAAATCTTCGCTGTATATTCCTGTCGTGTTGCAAGCATACAAGAAAAACCGCAACGTGCTTGAAGTGCAAACGTACTACTCCGCAAAACTTAAAATGAGCAAGGATACAGCCCTTGAACCTTTGAGAATAGCGTTCAAGAAAGACCTCGAAAAGTTTTTCCATTATCTATCTAAACAAAGAACGAATGCATATAGCTATTTAGATTATTGGAAAGCTTGCAACGAGTTAGGTTTAGATATGACAGAAGAAAAGAACCGCTATCCGCACGATTTCAAACATTGGCACGATATTCGAGCTGATGAATACAACTCTTTGAAAGCAAAGAAAGACGCCGAAAAACGAAAGGCATTATACGAGAAGTTTGCCGCCGTTGCAAGCAAGTATTTGGGGCTTGAATACAACAAAAAGTCCGTCTATGTAGCGATTATTGCACAAAAACCGTCCGACCTTATCCACGAAGGAGAAATATTGCACCACTGCGTTGGACGAATGGGCTATGACCAAAAGTTCGCTCGTGAAGAAACGCTTATCTTCTTTATCCGAACAAAAGAGCAACCAGATACTCCGCTTGTGACGGTGGAATATTCGCCAACACAAAAGAAAGTGTTGCAATGCTATGGCGACCACGATAGCAAACCGACGGAAGAAATACTCGATTTCGTTCACAAAAAGTGGCTCCCTTATGCCAACAGACAAATAAAACAAATAGCGGCGGCTTAACGCAAAGGAGAAAACACTATGGCTAATTACTTTAGAATTACAGGTTACTGCGAAAAAGAAAACTTTTGCTTTATTATGGACTCGTTTGGTCTATTTGAAAAGAAATGGCAATTCTCTGCCGACTTAATCCAACGTGGTTTGAAGATTATTGAAGTATCCGATGGTACGCAATTCCTTGACGGGAACATCTCTCGTTTAACCGAAGAAACGGACAAGTATGTTCTTCGTGCCAATGCAAGCGGAAAACCGGAATATGTTAGCAAAACCATTAACGGTATTACGTACAAGGCCATACAAGTTGGAGATAGATACTATATTCCAGAAAAACAAGGTTATTAAAAATCGAAAGCCGGGAGTTGAACTCTCGGCTTTTTTATGCTATTCAAACACATTTATGATCTGCTTCTTCTTTTTAATTGCATACTTATACGCCAAAGAAGTTCCGCTCTTTTCACTCGTCCATAAACCTGATACGCTTTTTCGTGATATGCACTTACGTTTTGGAGAATACGACCTATCATAGTAGAACACGCAAATATCACTGTCATCAATCATTTTATAGTTGCGTTCAACGTAACTTGCTTTCCCACTTGAATACATTTCTACAGGAGTGCAAACTTCTTCATAACCCATCAAATGTATTTCTTTTTTTAATAGATTAGAAATCTTTTTTTCTTCTTCTACCCTAGGCTTTTATTTTTGTAATGCTGCAAAACTTTTCTTCTGTAAGGTATTCAAAGG
>CAMBZZ010000025.1 GCA_945872615.1 uncultured Clostridia bacterium
TACACATAAAAATATGCACCTCCAAAAGTGTCTAACTTTTGGGGTGCATATCATAGGCGGGTGGATATTTATTTTCCATTTAGAATATTTTATTTTCATTTGGATATAAATAATTACAAGTAAAGGACTATTAGAGGTTGCAAAAATGGAAAAAATAGGTTATTATATATACAAAGAAAGAAAAATGGAGGCTTGTATAGATGCAAAACTATACAAAACAATCGGCATGTGTACTTTTATAAAAATGGAATATTTAGTAGCAAATGCATTAGTGGAATTATATGAAAACAAAAAAATCGATAAAATATCATTGGCTTCTATCCAAAATTATGGTATTAAAGTTGAGAAAGTTTTAAACAAATCAGGTACGCAAGCCATTCTTCTATATTCTAGTCAATATACTAAAGAATTTTTACAAGATTATTCCGATTATTTTACTTTTGAAAACAACTACATAAAAATAAAATCGGGTGTCACTATAGATGATATAAGAAATCATATTTTGTCATATGTTTCAGTTGATATTTTATTGGCTTTATTAGATGAAAACTCATTAAAAGCTATTAATGTTGCATAGGGTTGTACCATGTCTAAAAAAGTTCGGGATCCTATTTATGATTATATAATAATAGAAGAGGAGTATTTGCCTATTATTAATTCTGTTGAGTTTCAACGTTTGAGAGATATTATTCAAACAAGTTATACTTCAGTTTACCCATCAGCATTACATAATAGATTTACGCATTCTTTAGGCGTGTTTTGGCTAGGAAATATTGCTTTTGACTCGTTAATTAAAAACAGTTCAGAACAAATTAAACGTTTAACAACGAAAGATAAAATTGATGCAAAACATACTTTTATTATGGCTTGTTTGTGTCATGATTTAGGACATTCCCCCTTCTCGCATACCGGAGAAAATTTTTATGATTATCCTAAAATCAGCAAATTATTGATGGATAGCATTCCTCGCAAATCATATAAAAAGGATTTGGACAATGGTAAAATAATTGTTGGTAAACAACACGAAATCATGAGTGCCCTTTTGGCGATTAAAAAATTTGGGAATACTATCCCAGACCATTCTTTTTTTGCTAGATGTATTATAGGGTTACAATACAAAAATGAACAATGTTTAACTAAAGTTGAAAAGCGAAGACTCCCTCTTTATAAGTCCTGTATTGAACTTCTTAATTCAAGCATTATTGATGTAGATAAATTAGATTATTTAATACGAGACAGTTACATGTCTGGTTATTCGTCAATTTCTATAGATTATAAAAGGCTTCTTAGTGGAATATTTATTAACGATGGTAAATATCCAATTGGTTATGAGAAAAGTTCACTAAGTGTTTTAGAAAATGTACTAACCGCGCACGATATGGAAAGACGTTGGGTACAATCACATCCAATTATACAATATGAAGGTTATTTGCTTAAAACAATTATTCGTGAATTAAATTCCCAATATAATAGTGACAAAGAAGCTGACAATGAAACAAAGTTGTTTTCCTATGATTCAATTACCGCACAAGGAGAGGAATTAAAAGAAATAGGAACTATTCGGTTGCTTTCCGATTCGGATATTTTATTCTTAGCAAAACGAAATTATAATAAAAGTGATGCAGTTAAAGAGTATTGTGATAGAAGCCTACGTAGACATCCTATTTGGAAATCTGAGGCTGAATATTCTTCGTTGTTTGAATTTAAACATAATGATGCTTTCGTGAAAATTTTAATGAAATGGGAAAAAATGTTGTTGGAAGGACAATTTGGAGTATATAGTCTCAATGACGTTTTTTACAAACAGTTAAGCGATAAATACGAAGAGTTGAAAAATCAATATGATGCTATCGTTTCGCCGTCAAAAAAAGCAACAATAAAGTCCAACTTGGATACTTTAAGTAATGAGCTTGATATTTTAAAACAAATTAAAGATTATTTACAAAAAAACAATGTACCTTTCGATTTGGTAATAGTTACTCAAGAACAATTTAAAAGCGGATTATACAAACCAAGTTTCCAAGAGTTGCCTATTCGTTTTAATAAAGATTCCAATAAAATAAAGCAAATGAAAGATGTTTCAGCAGTTCCTTTTAACTTAAATGAAGACAAGAAAATATATTTTTATCTATATTACAAAAGAACACAAGGTCTGTTGGATGCATTAGAGTTTTCAAAAGTTATTCGTAGAGCTGCAGTTGTATAATAAAAAGGTTGTGATGTGGTCACAACCTTTTATTTTTTGTATTATGAAAATTAAATAAACTTTATTAAACTCATCCATAAAACAAAATAGGCCGAACGTCTTACCAACGGTAAAGAGGTTCAACCAATTAAGACTTGGTGCACCAAAAAAGAATAATACGAACCCGAGAGAAAATCTTGAGTTCGTATTATTTTTTACAAAAGATTATTTTGGCTTAATTGTTGAGGTAAAATAATCAGAAACAATGATAAAGCCAAAGTTAATTTTCGGTTTTGCTGATAATAGTATCATTTTGTACGTCTTCTTTGCTATTCGCAACTCTAAAATATATTCATAATATTGCGATAAAAACAATCTTGTATATTATTTGGGAAGACTATTAGATAGTCAAACCAATAACTTGAATTTTAAGTCGGCGTACATTGAGTAGTTTTTTCTTTTATTCCATATTGCACCGCCTTAATTGAAAATTTCTCTTAGAATTTCCCAATTGTCAGAGTGTATATCTTCATTGTAATTGTCGGTGCAAATGCAAAGTTCCTCGCTTGATTTATCAAAGCGCACAAACCCGCCTTTTAAGCCGTGTTTTTCAAGATACGTTTTCAAAACTTCAAACTTCTTCGGCGAGAAAATATCTATATCTTCGCTGTTGCCGGCTTTATCGAAACCACCTTTTGTTTCCACTATCCACGTTTCACCGCGCATCGACACGATATAGTCGGGATAGAACAATTTTTGACGGTTGCCGTTGTCAAGATAAACGATAGACAAATACTCGTCGCCCTTATCTCCGTTTTTGTAAATCCAATCGACGGCGGAACAGTTTTCGCAGAATTTTTCAAACTTTCTTTCAGTAGACGAGCGCGGCTCGGCAGACATCAAATATCCTCGATAAACATTTTTCACGCTTTCAGTTTGCACCTTGCTTGCACTGTCGTATGTAAACTTACATGTGCGAGGCAGTATAAATTCTTTCGTAGAAACCATATCGGGCGAGATAACTCCTTGCGCAAGTTGCACCGCCATTGCCTCGCGAACACTATGTCGCAATAAATCCACATTGTTTATAATAAACGCATACAATTCTCTCGTGGAAAGAGAAAGCAATTTATTGGAATAATCGTATTTATCCCCGAACAATTTGCCGATAATTGTTTGCATATACTTATATTCCATACCGATTTCTCGCCCTATAACGCCGATACAATGATGGCGGTCGCGCCCGAGTTTATGCGTGTTTACCGTTTCTTTTACGGTGATTGTGTTAAATTTGTCCCTATCACCTAAATCCGCAATGGTTGCCACACTACCCGATTGCGTGTAAGTATTTATTGAATCAGAAAACACAAAGCCAGCCGTTTCAAGACGAATTTTGTTTTCTTTTTTATTGCCAGTCAAGCCGTATGTTTCTTTTAGATAGATTGCGATAGATGATAATGCCTTTCGCGGATCTCGTAAATCCGTAATCATCGTACGCTGTTCCTTCGTAAGGGTAAAATATTTATATTCGTTCTTCAGAAAAATATCTTTCCCTTCGAATGCGCCCTTATTTAATGCTGCTTTTACACCCGCCGTAAATTTTTGGTCAAACGTATATAGATAACAACAGTCCAAAACATCGTTGTCGTAGTGCTTAGCTTCGGGCATACGACGAATACGCCCTATCGTCTGAATTTCAAACGTTTCATCCATGTTCTCACGCAGTTTTACAAGAATATGCGCTCGCGGACAATCCCAACCCGTTGCAACTGCTTGTTTCATAATGACGGCAATCTGTTTCCCATCGTTATCCGATATGTTGTCGATATTTTCGTGTCTGTTTGAGATCCATACGGCAAGCGTTTCGTTCTCAATCGTTATTCCTTGTGCGGCAAAATACTGCTCAACGCTTTCACACAAAAAATCGCTGTTGTTTGGCAGTTGCACCACAATGAGGGGATTGGCATCCACGCCTTTCTGCAAAAACAAAGAGCGTATTTCACGTTGCTTTTTAAGAGTGCGCTCCAGAAGATACCACGTCTGATTCTCCGTTTCGATTGTTTGCGGAAAGTTTTCGTTGATAACAAGCAATTTTTTGATAAGTCCCTCGGCAATAACATCTTCTTCGGCAATCTCAATCAGTTTTGCCTTTTTATCCACGATAGGAGTAGCCGAACAACGGATAATCTTGTCCGTTTTGAAAAGTTGAACGATAGCATCGGCTTTATCCGTAAAGTTTTGGTGGCTTTCGTCTATGATGATTTTGAACGACAAACCGCCGTTCAATGCTTTTTCTATCCATTCCAAGAAGTTGATGCGTTCGCTGTCTTTTAAGGCATTATTGCCTTTTTTCGTGAGTTTTTCCCAGTTGATAAAACAAGCGTCGTTTTCTTCAAAACCGCACGTCATTACGTCGGCAAGCAGTTTAGTTTGCGCATTGTGGATATACTTGTCCATTTTAGCCTTGCTTTGCGTTTCCAAGTCGCCTTTGCCCGGGGTAAGCCATACAAACACGGTTTTTGCGTGTTCTTTGGTATACTCGTTCATAAAATGCGTAAGCATAATGGTTTTTCCGCTACCGGTAGGGCTTTTTAAGACGATTTCGCGAATAGAATCGTCTTCCATACATTCAAGCAGGTTTTTTATCGCTTTTAACTGAAAATTCATTAAATTCATCTTTTAGCCCTCCAAATCATGGTAATAATATTCGGGTATCACGTTTACTTTAATCTTTTTCATTGCAAAAATCTTTTCTTGCTCCTCGGTGGGGAGTACGTCGTGCCCTACATAAATTGCCTTGCATGTTTCGGGAATATTTGCCACAAACTTATCGAGTTCCGCTTCCGTCAAAACGATTGCAATTTCATTATTGCCGTTAAAATTGATAGCGTTTTCGAGTTCTACAAGTTCTCGTATATGCAAAAGAAGTTCGTCCGCATATTCGTAATACAACTTGTCCGATATGGGCAGATAATCCACTTTGAAGTATTTCAGACTTGCATTATTAGTTTTCGATATAACATTTTTTAACCGAGTATATGCAATTTCTCGACAGATGTTTTTCTCGGGACTCGTACACATTATAAATCGGCGCGCCCCTCCATCTTCATTGTTTAAATCTAAAACGGCATGTCCTGTCGACGCGGAACCGGCAAAAAAATCCAAAACAGTAATATCCTTTCGAGTATGATAGTTTAAAAATTGTTTCAGCATCTTTGTAGGTTTCTTGCCACTATTGAAGCCAACCCCACCCTCGTGTCGAATATTACCAAAGTCAGGACTAAAGTCATAAAAGTTTTGAATAGGTCTATACTTTTTTGCTTCACCAAGCTCTATCTCGTCTAAACGTGAAAGTGGAACTCCAGAATAAAATTGTCCTTGCGTTGCAGTACTCTTTAATGGACCTGTAAAATATCTATAGCCTAGTCCGTCTTCACCAATTCCTTCAACCTTATAAAGTGTTCCAAGACCATCGAGATCCCTACGAGGTTTTATATAAGTTTCAAAATATTTACCAGAGGCATTTCCTTTTACGACACTTCCGGAAGCCCAAGTTGCTTTCAATAAATTTCTTGTTCCTACTTCATGTTTTATAATTTTGTAAGTACCTTTTTTGAATATTGTAACGTTTCGTCCACCTATTTTCTCTTTCGTTCCTATTGACAATTCTTTTATTTCATAACAGAATTTATTTAGGTCATATTCTTCATACGGTTTATTAGCATGAAATGAATTTATACTTCGAGCATATATTAACACATACTCGCAAACTTCTTGGAAATCTTTTTTTTCGTTAAGGTTTTTATTACCATATCTAACTTGAATGTGGTGAACAGATAGCAAATTTTGTTCACCAAAAATTTCATCGCAAATTAGTTTTAGTGGAGCGTACTCATTGTCATCAATTGAAATAAAGATGACACCTTCTAAAGATAATAATTTATGTGCGATTAAAAGCCTTTTTTGCATAAATGAAGACCATTTGCTATGACGAAACGTATCTTCACTATCAATGTATTTATCATTATAAATAAAATCTTCTTTACCCGTATTATAAGGTGGATCAATGTAAATAAGGTCGATTTTCCCTTTATGCGTTTTTTCAAGGAGTTTAAGCGAGGCAAGATTATCGCCTTCGATAAGGAAGTTCATTTGTCCGCCGTTATCTATGAATAGCTTGGTATCTTCCGTTAGAACGGGCAAATTGTTTTCAAGCACTTCGTCGATACTTTCGCGGTGTTCTTCAAAAACAAGACCGTATTTTTTGCCTTTGACATCATTTTCTATATCGGCAATGTAGGCAAGTAATTGCGACGTGTTTTCATCCTGCGGGGCAGACTGCAAATATTGCTTTATAGCAGTTATCTTTTGAACAAGTTTTTCGCGCTTTTCTTTTGAAACATTGGTAGACATTTATTGGATGTACCTCAACTTTTGTTTTAGTGCATCAAACAAAATAATTGATGCACAAAATTAATCTAAGTCTACGTCCAAAAATTCTAGGCACAAGAATTGCCATATATATTGATATGGAATATTGATTTTTTGTAGAATTTTTGCTATAATTAATAAAAAATGTGCATCAATTATTTTGTTTGATGCACACTTATCGTATGTTTTTACAGCAATTT
>CAMBZZ010000026.1 GCA_945872615.1 uncultured Clostridia bacterium
TGTGCTACAAAACCGCCGGGATTTTGGCAGAAAGTACGGACTTTGTTGCGGAAAGGTGCGGGATAGCCGATGAGTTTGGACTCGTACAGTACTCTGTTGACCTTTTCCATAACTTCGTTGCGCACCTCTACTCTCACGCCGATGTCAACCGTACCCGGCTCATGAAGGATATTGTGCTCGGCGCAGAGATGTTCGAGCCAATCCGCGCCTCTTCTACCCGTGGCGATGACGACGTTTTTGCCTTGCAAAACCTTCTCTTCTTTGCCGTTGTCGATGATGACGCCCGTGCAAACTTCTCCCTCCAGCGTGATGTTGGAGCATTGGTAACCAAACAAAATCTCCACGCCGTGATTGAGTAAGTATTGCTCTATAGAATAGTATATCTCTTGAGCCTTCTCCGTGCCCAAGTGTCTAATCGGGCAGTCTACCAACTTGAGGTCGGCTTGTATAGCTTTCTTTCTTATTTCCTTGACTTCTTCGTCTTGACCGACGCCCTCTACGTGCGTATCCGCGCCAAACTCAAGATAGATTTTGTCGGTATAATTTATCATCTGTTGAGCGTACTCTTCGCCGATAAGTTCCGGCAGTTGACCGCCTACTTCGTAACTCAACGACAGTTTGCCGTCCGAAAAGGCGCCCGCTCCCGAAAAGCCCGTGGTAATATGGCAGTACGGCTTGCAGTTGACGCACTTGTTGGTCTTGGACTTCGGACAGTTTCTGTTTTCGATAGCTTTTCCCTTTTCAACAATTATAATTTTGCCTTTGTAATCCCTTCTCAACATCTCGAGTGCGGTAAATATGCCCGCAGGTCCCGCTCCGATAATTATTACGTCGTATTGCATTTTTGCCTCCGTTTTCTTTTATTATTTGCTTTTTGTCCTATGGTATTATAACACAAGTTTGGGTTTTGTCAAGTTTTTTGTCAATTTGCTTGTCCTGCGAATTCTACCAGTAAACGCATGATTATCTCTTTTTGTCTGCCACTCAAAAGTCCGTACATATTGAGTAAGGCGCTTTCGCTGTCGCTAACGTTCTTGTATATCGTCAACGACTTACCGTATTCGTCGCTAAGCCCGAGCAAAAAGTCGGCGCTGACGTTGTAAAACTGCGCCAGTTTGATTATCATGTCGTAAGACGGCATACTTGCGCCCGACTCCCATTGGCATATCGTGGCTTGTCCTACGCCGAGACCTTCAGCCAAGCGTTGTTGGCTCAGATTATTTTCTTTGCGTAGTCTTGTCAAAATCTCTTGCGTTTTCATAATTCTATTGTAACACAATTTTAGCGTTATCGCAACTATAATCAAAAATATAGGTATATTATCGTTATTACGATTTTTGGTATAAAATAATGCAAAATTCGCTTGCTTTGACAGAATTGTTGATTGTGCGACAATATTTGTTGTTCTACAATATTTTTGTACGAAAAAAAGGAGGACTGTTGATGAAAAAAGTCAAAATTCTACTAGTGGATAATAATATGGAGAATATACAGTTTATAAAATCGGGATTGCAAGAAGAAGAAAGTTTTGAAGTGGTAGGCTGTGAGTGCGACGGCATGGCGGCACTCGACAAAATCAATTCTTTCCATCCCGACGTGGTGGTGACGGAACTTATTTTGCCTAGGCTTGACGGGTTTGGATTGATGAGCAGCGTGGATAAGTCCAACTGCCCGATTTTTATCGTTGCGTCGTCGATTGGCTCGGACGCATTCGTGTCCAAAGCAATAGGTCTCGGCGCGGGCTACTATATGCTCAAGCCTATCAATATCGACACGCTGAAAGCGCGCATCAAAGAGTTGACGGGAGAGAGCAAGCCTACCAAAGTCGCTTTTGACGACCAATCCGTCAAAAACGCCATCAAGCGTTCGGAAAAACAGTTGGACGAAAGACTTGCCAACATATTTATCTCGGTGGGTATTCCCGCACATATCAAGGGCTATCAGTTTTTGCGCGAGGCTATCAAAATGGCTATCGCAACGCCCGACATTATCAATAGTATTACCAAAAAACTCTACCCGTCCATTGCCGAAAACTTCAACACTTCCGCCTCTAAGGTGGAGCGCGCAATTAGACACGCCATCGAAGTTGCTTGGAATAGAGGTAAAATCGAAAATATCAATACAATTTTCGGTATCAAAGTCTACTCTTCTCACGACAAGCCGACCAACGGCGAATTTATCGCTTTGCTCGCCGACAAAATGATTATGGAAGGGGTGGGTTGAGGCGTATAAAAGCCTTGTAGGTTGCGCCGCGAGCCTTGCAGTCAAACGCCGATTGTAGGGCTCTTTGTCATATTACAAAAAAATTTTTGAAAAAGGTATTTACAAATGTCTAATTTATGCATATAATACTATGCGTTGAGGGACGCTTGTCCCAAAGGAGATTTTATGCCAAAATACGTTAAATGTCCAAGATGCGACCTGAACTGGATGCTGGAAGGCGAAGAGTACTGCGACGTGTGCAAAGCCGAACTTAAACTCGAAGGCGGAATATCGTTGTTGGAAGAGGAGGACGAGGACAACCTCTGCCCTTATTGCGGAGTAAATTACCTAGAGCCGGGCGAGAAACTCTGCGCCGAGTGCCGCGAAAAGAAACAAGCAAAACGCTTGATCGAGGAGGACGATGAGGAAGATAGTAAGAGCGTAGACGACGAGGATAGTATCGAGGTTTCTTTCAGCGACGTGGAAAACGAAGAGGAAGAGGAAGAATGGGTTGATTCGACCGATATTCACTACGACGAAGAAAACTTCTCCGACTTTGGCGTCGAGGACGACATGATGCTGGACGACGTTGACCTTGAGGAGGAAGAAGAGGAAGAAACTACGCCTCAAGATTGCCTAGACGACGACTTCGAGGAGGTTGACCCCGACGAAGTGCCCGACGACGGCGAGGACGACGAGGACGAAAATCTCGACGACGAAGATATTTAATCACAGCGTGTCGGTGCGCCCATAGGGCGCGCCGATTCTCGATATGCCCTATGCCTACGGGCTAAGACTGCCCGTGCGTTTGTAGGACGTTTTTATTGACAATAACGCGGTTTTTTGCTATAATCGGCAGTAGAAAACAAATAAATCTTTGCAGGAATATCGAAGCGGTCATAACGAGGCGGTCTTGAAAACCGTTTGGGTGCAAGCCCACGGGGGTTCGAATCCCTCTTCCTGCGCCAAATAAAACCTAAATCGAACATAGTTTGGTTTAGGTTTTATTATATAAGAATGTGCGAGGCAAACAAATGAGAGCCGTATACAATGGATATACTGAAAAATTTCTAACAGGTAAAGAATTAAAAGAAATGTTTTTTAATGCCTTCTATTGTGGGGATAAGCACCATTCAACCATTTATGATATCACTATTCCAGAATATTTTTCATATATCAAAATAAAAGACGACAAAACATATAGGGTGTTTTTCAATGATATGTTTTGTAAAATAATGAACTCAAAAACTGATGGAAACATTGGCTTTTTTTCTTATGTATTTCCAGATTATATTAATGACGCAGTCAAAACCCGATTATCATTAATACATAAATGCCCAAAATGCGAATCAGAAATGATTTTGAAAATTGGTCCCTATGGACCATTTTGGAGTTGCTCCAATTATCCTAATTGTAAAGGTGCTCAAACAATATACCCTATGAATGAATATACAATTCACAAGTTGATATATGGAGATGAAATTGATTAAATACAAGAGATATATTCTCAAAGACGTTTGATTTTTTTTATCATTCATATAATAAAATTGTTATCTGAGAATCTAACTATCGTTTGGTTTTCTTTGCATCTTAAATAGAGGTAATATGTCAATCTCAAATGATTTTAATGAAATACTTGCATACGCCCATTATTGGAATTGGGTTCCAGATTGGATTGTTGTCCAAGATATTTATAGTAAAATACCCGAATCATATTCCGTTTTAACTCCTTTTGCATATACATATTTAGAAGAATTAATTAGAACAACAACTTCTGAATACGGGGCGTCTTTGTTTGATGAAAATGGTCAACCTATCAGAATAAAAGTTGGCATGCCTTTAATAAGTCTTGCAATTCAAGAAAACTCCAATAATATTGAGTATGTAGACCTACTTAATGACACAAAGAAATATTTTACACACATAAATAATACATGTGATGAAAATGGTAGGAATAAAGTTATGCACGGACATATGCATCCTAGATTTTGGAGCAAAGAATCATTTGAAGATTTAATTCATCATATCGCAATGCTATCAAAATTTTCCAAATTTTAGTCTGAATAATTGTTCTTTGCAAATCTAAACTCCCTCAAAGCCTACATTTTACCCATAAATAGCCATATATCTTTGTCGCATTTTAATAAAGTATTCAAATACGGTGGATTGCGCGCGCTCAAGCACTCTACCTATTTCGGGGAAGCTCAAACCTTTTATACGGCACTCCAAAGCAATACGCATATTCTCTGTCAAATTAAGGCTTTCTACGATTTTATCATAGGCGGTATAGTCCTGTGTTGTTTCTTCTTGTAATTCGTCGTATAGGGGCGTTAAAGCATCGTAACATACGTTTCGGTAGTTGTCGCGTATTTTTCTACTTATCAGTTTTATCATTTGCCTGCAGCAAGCAATCTCTATAGTAATAGGCTTGCCTTTCTTTGAATAGCCTATTATGTCATTCAAGCGTTTTCCGTAATGTTCGCAAAGGTACAACGCACCTTCTTGGACTAAATCGTAACTATCACTAAATGCATAGCCTAATTCATTTTTGTGCAGTATATCCACATATAAATCTGCGTGCATTTTCTGCATACAACTTCCCATATATCCTATGAGAAAGCGTGTTTCAGCCATAGCTATTAGTTCCGCCATAGCAAGTACGTTGTTTTGAGAGATTTCTTCTTTAAGAATGCTAAAACCATTCTTTTCTTTTTCCATTTTCTTTACCTCCGAAGTATTTTCTTCGCCTTTCGGCAAAGACGAGGTAGCACTGGGAAAAGATTGAAGTTGTAAAATAAAAGTTGCAAAAACGGAAGTCAACGAAAAAGCAAAAAAATTGTTGCGTTCGTATTTTATTTTAATGGCTTTCTGCAAGAATTTTTTGCCGTTGACTTATGCTTTTCGCTGTGCTACAACGAGCCGACGAAAGGAGAAAAGTTCGGAAGTAAAGCAACTTATTGAAGCCGCATAACAAGGCGAAAATCTTTCAAACCGTAGTGTTTCTTGCTTTGTGTCGTATACGGCATTTTTACATTCTTGTCGTAAAAAGAAAAAACCTGACTTTCGTCAAGGTTTATCGGGTTTGGGGTGTTGTAGATAATTATCATTTTGTCGTCGTAAAGTTGAATTTCTTTTATGAATTGGTTTATTAATAGTAGCGGTTCTTTTTCGAGCGCGGTTTTGTAATACTCTATTATTTGTTCTTTTGTCAGTCTAAACGCTGTTTTAGATTTCTCTATGGCAAGCCGTTTTTCAATATCCGTTAGTTTACTTTCAAGTTCTCTCATTCGTTTTACTATTGTTAGGCTCTGTCTGCCTTGCTCTATCACGTCCATAATATTGTTTATGGCATTTTCGGTCTGCCGTTTCTCTTTTATGAGATTTGCGAGAGCCGAGTTTTGATTTATGCGGTTCTCTTGCACTTGTAAAAGGTATTCGGCTACTTTCTCTACTGTTTTAGGTTTGCTCATTTGTTCGATAACGTTATCCAAAACATACTTTTCGAGTATCTCCTTTCGCACTTGCGATTTTGTGCAGCCGTTTTTGTGTTTTCTTCCCAAACATTTGTAATAGCGGACCTTTTGTCCGTTTTTTGCCGTTCCACATTCGGCATTTATTGTGCTACCACAGTACCCGCATTTAATTTTGTTGCGAAGAAGGTAAACCACTTCCACGCTACGTTTGCCGTATTTGTTTAATTCGCATTTTTGTCGGACTATTTTGTATATGTCAATAGGCACAATTTGCGGATAGATATTGGTAAAAACTTCCCCGTTGAAACGGTACACGCCGGAGTATTTTTCGTTTCTTAGAATATTATACACGGTATTGTTTGCGAATTTCTTGCCTCTATTGTATATCCCTCTTTCGGTAAGACTTTTTATTATGTCCTTTACGAAAATGCCTTGGGCGTATTGTTCATAGATAAAGCGTACGACTTCTGCTTGTTCTTCATCTATCACTAATTTGTGATTCACAACCTTGTAGCCGTACATGATAAATCCACCTGTAAAATTACCCTTTAATCGCGTTTCGTTCATGCCTCGTTTTACCTTTTGAGATAGTTCGGCGGAATAGTACTCGGCATAGCCTTCAAGCACGCTCTCAAGTATTATGGCTTCGGGAGAATCGGGCATATACTCGGTAACCGATACAACCCTTACGCCGTTGTCTTTGAGAGTTTTCTTGTGTTTTGTGGCTTCATATTTGTTTCGGCTGAAACGGTCGAACTTGTACACGAGGACCATATTGAAATCGTGTCTTTTACTATCCTCAATCATTTGGCGGAAGTCGGGGCGATTATCGTTAGTACCCGTCATTGCTCTATCTATGTAGGTTTTGAGTACGATTATATCGTTGTTTTTGGCATACTCGTTGCAAACACGGAGTTGTCCTTCTATGGATTGCTCCGATTGGCTGTCGCTAGAATAGCGAGCATATATTACTGCTGTTTGTTTTTATGGACACTATTACAAGTTAAAGAATGGCGTATGAATC
>CAMBZZ010000027.1 GCA_945872615.1 uncultured Clostridia bacterium
AATTTATAGTCTAATTACGAGATTTGCTTAAAATATCTATTAATTATTGGAGGGAAATCAATGAACAACAAAAAAATAGCGGCAATAATTTTTGTTTTATTGATTTGTATCTTTCTCCCGATTATATTTGGAAATATTATAGGAGACACCACAACGATAGTGGACAAGTGGAACTTAATTTTGACTTGGGTTGTTGCCTTGGTGTCTTTATACATAGGCGTGTTGTCTTTTATTATAGTATTTAAGAAATTAATTAACGGTGACCACTGTTCCAAAAGACAAGTTAAGAAAGGCGGAGAGCAATTAGCTGAAAAAATAGCTGCTTTCTCGCCGACAAAAATCGTTTTTGTAACAGGAAACACATCCAAACTATACGATAGATATATAAAAAAATATAATTATTTTTTAGAAAAAGATGTGGTCAGATTGACCTGTTTGGAGAAATTCGATTGTAAATTACATATGAACTTGTCTGATAAAGAATTACTTGTAACCAATAAGTTTTTATTGTTATTCGATCAATTTTTATTTAACTCAGAAGACAGGGTCGTGTTACTTGACGATGTTGTAATTTCCGGCGATACGATAACAAAAATCCATGATCACTTGATTGATAAATTTGGAATCAATCCAAAAAATATAGTTACATTGGCATATATAGTCGACAAAGACGCTTTTGCCAACACGGGGCTTCCCGCTTATTACATAAAAAAAGAAACAATTGACGGAGAATATTCGTTCCCTTGGAGGAAAAAATGAATAATTATATCAACGTATATGAAGAATTAAAATATTTGTTAAATAGTTTGGAAAATTTTAATGAAAAGAAAATTCCGCTTTGTGCCGCCGAAACCTATGTGTCGCCTTTTGTCAAGAACATACTATCTTCGGAATTTGAGGGCAAATATTGCATGGGCAACAAAAACTATGATGAAAACGAAGATTTCATAGGTAGTAACTATGTACATAAATTATTCGAATTGCTTTCTTATGAATGCAGAGTTTTGTTCGGCGCAGAATATTCGGACGCGCGCACGTTAACAGGAATGAACTGTAATGCGGTAGTTATTTCGTCGTTGTTAAAGAGAGGTTCACATATTTTGTTGACCACACATGAGCAAGGCGGGCATTCTTCTATCCCTATTTTGCTATCTTTAAGCGGCATTACGTTTGATGAAATGCCTTATGACTATGCAAAATATACTATAGACTACAACAAACTTAATGCGTTGTTATCAGAAAAAAAATACGACGCATTGTATTTTGCTCAATCTGATTTATTGCAAGCGGTAGATTTATCAAAAATACACAAAAATAATATGTTAATTATTTTAGATGCGACACAAACATTGGGCATGATTGCGTCAAAGGTACATCCAAATCCGCTGTCTATAAAAGACAACTTGGTTTTGATAGGAGGCACACATAAAACTCTTCCGGGTCCGACTTGTGGCTTGATTTTAACCAATAATAGTGATTATATTAACGCATTAGACAATTCAATTGGTCCAAAAATATTGCGCAACGTTCAACCAAATAATATTGCGGCACTGTTACTTTCTCTTTTGGAGCAAGAAAAATTTGGTAAAGATTATCAGGAAAAGACGATGGAAAACGCTAATTATCTTGGAAAGGAATTAGAGAAGTGCGGATATACTGTCGCCAAAATAAATCAAAACAGGTACACCGAGACTCACCAGTTATTTCTTTTGACAAGCGAAGATGAAATGAATACAATCTATAACAATGCTAGAAATTTTGGAATTACTCTAAATAAAAAAGTAAAACCGCTCTTCGGCGGTTTCGGTATACGTATTGGTGTGCAAGAGATAACCAGATACGGCTGGGACAAAAAGCAGTTGAGACAGTTAGCCAATTTGTTGTCCGAAATCAAAAAACCTATTCCGAACGAAAGCGTAATCGTAAAACTAATCAACTATCTCAATTGTTTCAAAAACAACAATTACAGCTTTTTGTCATAGTATTATAAAGATTTTGGTTTCCAATTCTTTTTGCAACTGATTGTCTGGTCCATATAACACGCCATTAAGATAATCGTAAAATCGGATTTTATTACCTTCCATAATGATACTTGGTTGGCTTATTTTTAGTTTGTTTTTAATATAGACGATTGTGTCGTCTTTCAGTTTTCTATAATTATTTTTGTAAAATAAATTCTTATAATTAACGATTCTTGTGGATAAATCACCTTTTACAAAACCTAATTTTTCCAATGCCTTTGTTGAAAAATATGTTTGTTCCAACAAATTCAAGTCATTATGACCATCTTCCATTCCAGAGGCTTTGAGATAATACTGATATGCCTCGTCAAACGAGTTCATTATTCGTAATATCTCCGCCTTGATATAATAAGCATTGTATCTATATCTGTCGTTAGTTTTTTCAAAATAAAAGATACAATTATCTATTGTTGTCAAAGCTTTATGTATATTTGTATGAGCATACAAAACCGCTTTATAAATCTGCTTTCTTTGGCTTTTGATAGGTTGTTCCAAAAGCGACTTAAATTGAATATAATCGCTATCTTTTGTCATGTCCCCAGTGCAGTTTTGCAAATAATTTAGATAATAAATACTAAGCAACTTGTCGTCAATTTCACTTTTATTTTTATTATATCTTCTGCCTTCTTCTATTGCTTGTACAAACTCGCCTTGATGTTTCAAAACGTGTATCTTGAGAAGCTCAAACTCCAAACTTAATTTGGATGTTGATTGAGTACACATATCAATAACAGACGAAGCAAAATCGTACATATTTAGATAATGTAAACAATCTGCAAGAAGATACGACAAATATTCATCTTGATAGTTCAGTTCATAGTCATTGAGTAAAATATTTAATGCTTTCTCATACTCACCCGTATGCATAAAGTATAAAGGAATAATATAGGAGTTGTTGTTTTTAACTATATTGAAATAAGTTTTATTTTGCAAGACTTCTTGAAATGGCAAAACGGAATTAATAGAGCCTTCTTTTAGGTTAAATATTTCGCTTTCTTCATTATTTGCTCTAGCAACGGTGATCATGTCTTGTATCGCTTTGTTGTCAAGTTCCAACGTAATCTCGTCTTCATGTTTCAAATCAGTAAAGAAAATAAAATAAGAAGTAGTTAATGCTTTTGCATCTTCTTTTTGTTTGTTAGCGTATCTTTTGTCTATGTTCTCAATATAATATGCGCTTGTTGTTAAGTAATCGTAAATATACACGTTGGCAACTATTTTATTTTTAAGAGTTTTCTTCTTTCCATTAAAAATCTGACGATTTAATTCGTTTAAATCGAAACAATCGAAAGATATCGTTTTCCTTATAGAAAGATTTGGATGTTCAATTTTTCCAAGTTGTGTATAAATTGTTAGTTTCAAATTTTCAAGCTCGGTTTTGTTTATTGAAGAACAATTTATATAAATGACGTGTTTATCGGGATCGTTAACAATGCGCTTGACTATTTCTTCGACAATATATTTTCTGCCAAACGGCTCGGCAACCATATAAGAATTTTCTATAAAAGGCACTTTATTTATATCTGAAATGGAATTTATTAGATTGTAAATAATAGTGATTACATCTACTGCTATTGCTGCAAATAAAACCAAGTAAGACGTGTCTGATGTGTTAAATTTCATAAATAGTAGCAAAACTAAATTTATTAAAGCCACAATTATTACAGATAGTATCTTTGAATTATTGCGTTTCATAGTCCCTCCAATAATTAATAGTTACTTTAAGTAAATTTTATCATATTTTGATATAAT
>CAMBZZ010000028.1 GCA_945872615.1 uncultured Clostridia bacterium
CGTCCGTTCCTTTTATATATCCGTATGGAGTTCTTGACGCGCTGAATTTTCCCTCGATTGCGTGCGCTCTTTTTACCGCACGAATTTTCTTACTCGTATTTGCTGCATGCCATTCGTTAAAAACATTCATAATAGGCATCATTTCCATTGTACCGCTATCTCTATTTTCCGTATCTACGTTATCTTGTATAGCAATAAATCTTATACCGAAAGCGGGGAATACATAGTCTATATATTGTCCCACTTCTATGTAGTTTCTTCCAAAACGAGATAAGTCTTTGACGATAATCGTGTTTATGACTCCCGTTTTAGCGTCGTCTAAAAGCCGTTGCACTTCGGGGCGTTGAAATGTTGTGCCTGAGATACCATCGTCGATATATTCGCCGTGAATTTCAAAGCCACGTTCTTCGGCGTATTTGCGAAGAATAGTTCTTTGGTTGTCGATAGATGCCGATTCACCTTGTCTCTCATCTTCTTGGGACAATCTAAAATAAAGTCCCGCTATATATTTCTTTTGTTTCATACTATTTTTCTCCTTTCTTGTAATAATTGTTCGTTGCAAACTTTTTCATTGACGTTTCAAAATCTTTCTCACCGTGGAAGTATCTTTTTACGTGAAAGGTTTTGCCGTCTATATTTTTCTTTTTGCCGATAGACGGAGAAAAGAAATAACAATTCTCGAAGTCTTCTGCATTTTCGATAAATACTTTCTTAACGCTTGTTTCCATGTGTTTTTCCTCCTTTTTATTTTTTGTTTTCGGTTTGTCTTTCGACGGGAACGAGATAAACGACAACGGTTTATTGTCTGTTTCTTTCGTTGCTTTATTTTGTTCGTCAAGGGTTGTATAACAATGCACTTTACCCTTGACGGACAAGCCGTTTTCGTTTACGCTCCCGTAGCGAAAGACGATTATATTTAGTTGCTCTTAGGCAATTGTTCTATGACTTCTTTGCTTACTTTGCCAAGTATTTCGCCTTCGTTCATACAGGTAAAATTGTCGAATAGCAATACTTTTCTATCGTCCACTCCATAAGGACAAGCCACATCTTCGTCCAACACGTCCGAAAGAAAATAAGTCGGTAATTTTCCACCATAGACTAAACGCTCGCCGGACTTTTCCATATACTTGGTTATGTACTTTGCAGCATCGGCAACATCATCTTGCGTAGCTATATCTTTGAAGTCGTTTCTGCCAAAGTGTTTGAGGAAGTGGGTGTTTTGGTAGGTTGTTTGCATACGGTGATTGCGTGTGTCGTAATCTTTTACTTTTTCCAACTCTCCAATCATCTTAGGGATATGGAATATTCCGTGGAAATGTAGTCGATTTGTTTCATTGCCACGCTCCCAAACTCCTACGTACTTCCAACCGTTTCTTGCGACAAGGTGTTTTAGGGTGTTGGATAACTTTTTCCTAAACGTTTCTTCGCTATGAAGTTCGTCCGAGTAAGTAAACGTACAAAAGAAATCCCAATCTTGTAGCCGAAGTTTACGCATAAGCCGTACCTTACGTTTTATTGCGTTGGTCTTTGCTCTTTCTACGTTTTCGTCCACATAAGCATTCAATTCTTCTTTGCTATCAAAATGGTCTTTCAATTTCTCTTTAATATGAGCTTTACGTTCTCGCTTGGGTAGAGATTGGCTTTCCTTGTATGCTTTTTCAAAGCGTTCTTTTGTGCTTTCGGGCGGTGTTTCAACCGTCTGTTCTTTTTGCGTTTGTTGCATTGGTTTGACGACACGTCTTTTTCGTCCTTTTTTACTTGGGAACGCCCCTTTGGGGATTCCTATGTAGTGACTGCCGTCAAAGTAGATTTTCATATCTTGGTTGTTCATTGTTTTCCTCCTTTTTTGATTGAGATTGTATCTTTCAAACTCGCAAGTTCTTTGCGACTTTGAAAAATATTTTTGTATTTGCTTTTAATCTACATGTCTCACGTTGCAGGTTTTGCAACAATTAAAAACTTTTCTTGCCTATAGATTAACTTTTAATTACGACACCTTTTGTCCGAATTAAAAAAATATATTGGGTTTTTAAGAAGCAACATAAAAATACCATTATGAATAAATGGATGCCAGAACGTCCGTGTAACAAAAAAGGACCAATTTGTGATGCGTTGAAACAAAAAAAGAACGACGTGAAAAACACGCCGCCCGAAACAATACGAAACGAAAAAAACTCAGTAATTAAAAAGGCATGAAACTCAAAAATGCCGACTGCGGTTTTACGGGGCGATTCGCAGAGCGGTTTAGCGGCGAACGCCCCGATCCGCTCGGCTTTGAGTTGCCCTTTTGATCTGAGTTGAAGTGAGTTGTTTTGGCGGGTGCTTGACCGCGGAGCTTTGCTCCGCGCTTGTATATGTCAAGCACCCGCCAAAGTGCCAAACAGTGAAATTAGGTTTTTGGGGGGAAGTTTAGGTGCCAATTTTTTAATCTGTAATTGTCTGTTACGTCATAATACGAATTGATTTTTTGTTGATAATATGGTATTACCAAACCAATTTCACACTGAGTACCACCGTGTCACACTGAGTCACACTAAAACTCCGATTCCATGGGGCTTTTTGGTGGTAGAAAGCCCAAAAACAGCGTAACAGCGCTGTTCTGAAAATACAAGCATTTTGAAGAATTCTGGTAGAAACTCGGTAGAAAACCAACTGGATAAAAGTTGGTAGAAACTTGGTAGAAGCCGAAAACAGCCTTAAAACGGTAGAAAGCCTGTTGACAAATCAAACTGGATAATGGACAAAAGCGGACGGTGTTTCATAACAGAAGCGCTGTCCGCTATTTTTATGCCCAAAATTGAATACCGTACATCGCTTCTCAGCAATGAGGAGCGATTTTTTATTTCAGATGAACTATGTCAAGGAGGTTTTTCTATGCCAAACCCTACAAGAATCAGCTTACCGAGGGTAAACTACAACTTCGATGCTAAGGCTTGTGTTCCGGTTCTTACCGTAATGCTCAACAAGGTCGAAAAGGATTATTCCACTGTCGATGAACTGTGTGACCACGATGAGCTGTCGAAGTTCACCCGTGATGAGATCAAAAATGCTGTATCTGAGCTGAACGGCAGAAAGTTTCTCCTGAAAGTGGATAAGCCGTATGGCTGTGTTTATGCGGTAAATAAGCTGTACATAGCGAACATGGAATTTGTGTACGGCAGATAAGCTGAGGGAGGAATGGAAATGGACAATCATATTGCTCTGATTTTCGCTATGTATCCCGAAGATGAATGGAACTTTGAAACGCTGATCGACATGATCAACAATTCGGAGTGCCGTGAGGACGATGAGGAGTTCAAGAACAGCATTGACCTTGAATTTGAGATCGTGGAGTGCTGGCTGAACGGCACAAAGCACGATGATCCTGATGTTATGGAGGACTATGCTGACCTGTTTGAAACAAAGCCCGATGCCGAACAACGGCGAATGGGTGCTTTTGCTCTCAAACAATTCAAGGCGTATAAGCTCGCTGCAGG